>NZ_JBEPOY010000004.1:0-381917 GCF_040547045.1 Janibacter sp. UYMM211
CCACGCAGCAGGACGAGGCGTCCAAGGGTCGCTGAGCTCCCTGGTTCGGGACGGCGCGAAGGGGTGGTGGCCAGTGGCCACCACCCCTTCGTCATGCGCGGAGTCCTCTCTCAGCGCTCCTGCCATCTGAGGAGCGCTGAGTCCTCGCTCCTCCGGGCGGGCGGCTCCTTCGTCGCCGACCACCCTCCACCGCTCGTCTCTCAGCGCTCCTCGGTGCCCGCGATGAAGGCCTCGAGCTTCACGCGGCCCTCGGTGTCCTCGCGCTGCTCGGGCGGGGACTTCATGAGGTAGGAGCTCGCGGAGAGCAGGGCACCGCCGATGCCGCGGTCCTTGGCGATCTTCGCCGCGCGGATCGCGTCGATGATGATGCCGGCGCTGTTGGGGGAGTCCCACACCTCGAGCTTGTACTCCAGGTTGAGCGGGACGTCGCCGAAGGCGCGACCCTCGAGGCGCACGTAGGCCCACTTGCGGTCGTCGAGCCACGCGACGTAGTCCGACGGGCCGATGTGGACGTTCTTGTCGTCGATCTTGCCGGCGAGCGGGCCCTCGAGGTTGCTCGTCACGGCCTGGGTCTTGGAGACCTTCTTGGACTCCAGGCGCTCGCGCTCGAGCATGTTCTTGAAGTCCATGTTGCCGCCGACGTTGAGCTGGTAGGTGCGGTCGAGGACGACACCGCGCTGCTCGAAGAGCTTGGCCATGACGCGGTGCGTGATCGTCGCGCCGACCTGGCTCTTGATGTCGTCGCCGATGACCGGCACGCCCGCGGCCTCGAACTTCGCCGACCACTCCGGGTCGGAGGCGATGAAGACCGGCAGGGCGTTGACGAAGGCGACGCCCGCGTCGATGGCGCACTGCGCGTAGAACTTGTCGGCCTGCTCCGAGCCCACCGGCAGGTAGGAGACGAGCACGTCGACCTCGCGGTCCTTGAGGACCTGGACGACGTCGACGGGCTCGGCCGGCGACTCGTCGATCGTCATCGCGTAGTACTTGCCGATGCCGTCGAGGGTGTGGCCGCGCTGGACCTCGACACCGCTCGTGGGGACGTCGGCGATCTTGATGGTGTTGTTCTCGCTGGCGCCGATCGCCTCGGCGAGGTCCTTGCCGACCTTCTTGTCGTCGACGTCGAAGGCAGCGACGAACTCGACGTCGCTCACGTGGTACTCGCCGAACTGGACGTGCATGAGGCCGGGGACGTGACCGTCCGCGGGCGCGTCCTTGTAGTACTCGACACCCTGGACCAGCGAGCTGGCGCAGTTGCCGACGCCGACGATCGCGACGCGGATGGAACTCATGTGGTGCTCCTCGGTTGTGGTGATGGTGGTCGAAGGGGGACGAGGGTCAGGCCGGTGGGCCCGGACGGTGCTCGGCGTCGATGAGCTCGGTGAGCCATCGCACCTCGCGCTCGGTGGAGTCCTCGGCGTGACGCTGCAGGGCCGCGGTCCACGAGTCCATGCGGTCGCGGGAGCGCTGGGCGCTCGAGCGCATCGTGTCGAGGCGCTCCTCGAGCCGGCTGCGCCGGCCCTCGAGGATGCGCAGCCGGGTGTCGCGGTCCGTGCGCGAGAAGAAGGCGACGCGCAGCTCGAAGCCGTCGTCCTCCCAGGCGGCCGGGTCGATCCGGGCCGCCTGCCGGGCGAACTCCTCGCGGCCGGCCTCGGTGAGGGCGTAGGTGATCCGGGGGCGCTTGCCCGTCGGTGCCACCTGCGCATCCTCGACGATGAGCCCGGCCTGCAGCAGGGCCTTGAGGCAGGGGTAGAGCGTGCCGAAGGAGAGCGCTCGGAAGGCCCCGAGCGCGGCGTTGAGCCGACGACGCAGCTCGTAGCCGTGCATCGGGGACTCGTGGAGCAGCCCGAGGACGGCGAAGTCGAGCAGCGCTCGACGTCGCATCCGTCCCCCCTTCGCCTCTGGCACCCGTGGACTGTAACCCAGATATATCGCTTCGATAGGTCGGCGACGCGCGACCGGGGTGTCGCGACACGGCGGCGGGGGCCTCGTCCCCGGGGCGGAGGAGGCTGGCGGGGGAGGATGGAGGAGCAGCAGGGTGAACGACGCAGCGGGAGAGGACCCGGTCGGCGTCTAGAGGGATGTGACAGCAGTGGCGGTGCGACGCAGGGCGGGGATCTCGACCCCCCGTGCCGCCGTCGTGCCCCTGCGGCCGGCGACGACCGATCGCGTGGTGCCCCAGGAGCGGGCCGAGACCGCGAGCGTCGAGGCCTTCGTCGCCGCCCGGGGCGAGCAGCTCCTGCGCCTGGCCTACCTCGTCACCGGCAGCCACGCCGACGCAGAGGACCTCCTCCAGGACACCCTCTCCGACGTCCACCGCAAGTGGGACCGTGTGCGGGCCAGCGACCACCCCTACGCCTACGTCCGCACGATGCTCAACCACCGCCACATCTCCGGGCGTCGCCGCAAGTGGCACGGCGAGCACCCGACCGACCCGGCCGACGTCGTGGCGTTGGACCGGCGGGCGAGCGACCCGACGAGCGCCGTCGACGAGCACGACGAGCTGTGGCACCTCCTGGCCACCCTGCCCCCGCGCATGCGCACGGTCCTCGTGCTGCGCTACTTCGAGGACCTCGCCGACGACGAGATCGCCCGGACGCTCGGCATCGCCGTCTCGAGCGTGCGTGCGAGCGCGAGCCGCGCGCTCGCCGTCCTGCGCACGAAGGGGGTGTCGCGATGACCTGGTCGGACGACGAGCTCGACGCCCTGCTGCGCTCGACCCTCGCCCGGCGGGCCGAGGAGGTCGACTTCGAGCCGGGGCGGTGGGTCGAGGGCCTGCCGGCGGCCCGGCCGACGCGGGCCGAGGTCTGGCGCTCCCGGGCCCTGCTCGCCGGGGCCGGCCTCGCCGGGGCGGCCGCCGCCGCCGTCATCGTCATCGGGGCCCTCGACGCCGCGGGCACCTCGCCCGCCCCCGGTCCCCCGACCCAGGCGATCCCCGCCCCGACCTCGACGCGTGACACCTCGATCACCTCGTCGCCGACGACGGCGCGGGTGCCCTCCGCCTCGCTCACCCTGGACCCGGGCACGCCCACCGGTACCGGTGCGCCGCAGCCTCGCCCGGCGCCCGCCGTCCCCGCGCCGAGCAGCAGCCCGCAGGACCTGACGGCGACCCCGCCCACCTCGTCCTCGACGAGCTTGGGCGGGAGCGGGCCGAGCTCGACCCGCCCGCCGGTCGTCGCCCACCCCCGTACCCCCGACGACCCGCCGGTCTTCCGCACCTCGCCGCCCGTCGACACCCCGCCGACGACGTGGGAGCCGCCACCGCCCACCTCCGACCCTCCGCCGTCCCCTTCGCCGACCTCCACGACCGTCGAGGACCCGGTGACCCCGGTCGTCACCGTCGTCGCGAGCACGGGCGGGTCGCCCGTGCTGTGCGGCCCCGTGCACACCTGCCCCGAGCTCCTCGCGACGACCCAGGACCTACCGACCGGGGTCTACACGTTGCGCTGCACGGGGTGGAGCACGCCGGCGGGGACACCGCTCGGCGAGCTGACGACCACCCTCGGCCCGGAGCCGACGACGACGGCGACCGGGTGCTACGCGAGCACCGCGATACCCCAGGTCGAGGTCGCCGTGCTCGACGACGAGGGCGTCCTCGTCGCCACGACCGGTCGGGTCGACTGGTAGCGCCCAGCCCGGCAGCGGGCTCTTGCTGAGCCCGGTCCCAGGGTCAGCCGTCATACTTGCGATGCCCGGCGTGCCGCTGACGTGCGCCCGAACACCCTCACCACCCAGGAAGACCAGATGCCGCAGACCCCCCGCTCCCGAGCCGAGGCCCAGGCCACCCGCTCGCGCTCCGGACGGTCCCGCCGTCGCCCCGACGGCCGCCGTCGTCGCCGTGGGGGCTGGCTGCGCAAGATCGGCCTCGGGGTCCTCGCCCTCGCCCTGCTCGGGGTCGTCGGCATCGGCATCGCCTACGCGATGACCGACGTGCCCAAGCCCAACGAGCGCGCGACCCAGCAGGCCTCGGTCCTGTACTACTCGGACGGCAAGACCGTGCTCGACCGCGTCGCGCAGGTCAACCGCGAGTCGGTGGACATCTCGAAGGTGCCCCGCGACGTCCAGGAGGCCTTCCTCGCGGCGGAGGACCGCTCCTTCTACGAGAACGACGGCATCTCGCCCAAGGGCATCGGCCGCGCCGTGTGGGTCACCCTGCGCGGCGGCGAGCAGCAGGGTGGGTCGACGATCACCCAGCAGTACGTGAAGAACTACTACCTCACGCAGGACCGCACGCTCAGCCGCAAGGCCAAGGAGCTGCTCATCTCCGTCAAGATCGACAACGAGCTGAGCAAGGACCAGATCCTCCAGGACTACCTCAACACCATCTACTTCGGCCGCAACGCCGACGGCATCCAGACCGCCGCCCGGGCCTACTTCGGCAAGGACATCAGCACGCTCGACGTCTCCCAGGGCGCGCTCCTCGCGACCGTCATCCGCGGTCCCTCCCTCTACGACCCGCGCCTGGGCGCCGAGCAGCGCGAGGTGGCCAAGGACCGCTGGGCCTACGTGCTCGACGGGATGCTCGACGAGGGCTGGATCACCCAGGAGGAGCGCGACGACGCGACCTTCCCCTGGACCCGGCCCATCGCGACCGAGCAGGGTGCCAGCGACGACCTCGGCTTCGTCACGGAGGAGGTGCGCGACGAGCTGCGCACCCGCCTCAAGCTCACCGACGCGCAGATCTCCCAGGGCGGCTTCAAGATCGTCACGACGATCGACAAGCGCGCGCAGGACTCGGCGCGACGGGCGGTCGAGGAGAACTACCCCGAGGGCGACCGCGCGAAGAACCTCCACATCGGCCTGGTCTCCATCGCCCCCGGCGACGGCGCCGTGCGCGCGATGTACGGCGGCGAGCGCTTCGGCAAGGGCAGCTACTTCAACGACGCGCTCGACGGCAAGATGCAGGCCGGCTCGACGATGAAGCCCTTCACGATGCTCGCCGCGCTCGACAAGGGCATCCCGCTGTCGACCGTCTACTCGGGCTCGAGCCCCTTCTACAGCGAGGACTTCGCCTACGACGGGCCGGACGCGACGGACATCCAGCGCGCGGGCGGCGTCGTCAACTACGGCAACGCGAGCTACGGCCCGGTCGACATGCGCACCGCGACGCAGAAGTCGATCAACACCTACTACGCGCAGCTCAACCTCGCGGCGACGCCGAAGAGCAGCGCCGCCGCGGCCAAGGCGGCCGGTGTGCAGGGGTACGACGGGGGCAAGAAGATCCCGCTGTCGACCTCGCCGTCGAACGTCTTCGGCACCGACTCGGTCCGCGTCTTCGACATGGCGAACGCGTACGCGACGATCGCGGCGCAGGGCAACCGTGCTCGCCCGTACTTCATCGCCTCCGTCAAGGGCAACGGCGCCTACGAGATCGACTACGAGGTCAAGAAGGACGTCCGCAAGGCCTTCCCCCAGGACGTCAGCCGGGACGCGATCCAGGCGATGAGCCAGGTCGGCGCCCCCGGCGGCACCGGGTACCCGACGGTGGCCAACCTCGGTCGTCCGGTCGCCGGCAAGACGGGCACGACGTCGAACAACTACGCGGCGTGGTTCAACGGCTTCACCCCCGGTCAGCTCGCGACCGCCGTCGGCATCTACAAGGGTGACGGCAGCCTCGTCGAGAAGAACCAGCTCGTGAACATCGGCCAGTACTCCGAGGTCACCGGCGGCACCCTGCCTGCGACCATCTGGACCGACTTCATGATCGGCGCGCTCAAGGGCGAGCCGGTCAAGCAGCTGCCCCCGGCGGGCAACGTCCAGTACCGGCCCCAGCCGGGCGTGACGACCTCGACCCAGCCGCCGGCCCCGACGACGACCCAGCCGCCGGCGCCGACGACGACCCAGCCGCCGAGCACGACCACCTCGTCGAGCACGACGACGGAGAGCAGCACGTCGAGCTCGACCTCGAGCAGCACCACGTCGAGCACGTCGAGCAGCACCTCCTCGACGTCGACGACGTCGCCGCCGTCCACCTCGACGCCGCCGCCGACCTCGACGCCGCCGCCGACCTCGACCCCGCCGCCGTCGACGACGCCACCCCCGTCGCCGCCCTCGCTGCCGGTGACCCCGCCGACCGCCGGGGCGTCCACGACGAGCGGCACCCAGGACTGACGTGCGGCAGGACCTCCTGCCCGCCCCGGTGAGCGCGATCATCGGTGGGCCCCTCGGGCGGCGTGCGAGCGAGCGCGCCTCGTCGCTGGCCCAGCTGCTCTCGCTCGTCACGGCGATGACGGCGATCCCGCTCGTCCTCGGCGTGGCCCGGCAGGGGCACTGCGTGGCGAAGGGGTGGTCCGGTGACGAGCAGTTCTGGCGCGGATGCTTCTCCGACCTGCCCGCGCAGTACCAGATCGCGGGCCTCGACCGCGGCGTCGGCGCGTGGGTGCGCGGTGACGTGCCGCTCGAGCCGCTCCCGGTGCTCTCCGGCGCCATGTCGGCGGTCGCGACCCTCGTGCCCGACGGCTCGTGGCTCGCGCAGACCCGGTGGTACTTCGCGCTGTGGGCGGTGCTCGTCGCCGTCCTCGCGATGTCGTGCGTCGTCGCGGTGGGGCTGACCCGCCCGCACCGCCTCGACCTCGCGACCCAGCTCGCCCTCAGCCCGGTCTACGTCGTCGCCGCCTTCCTCAGCCCCGACCTGCTCGCCGTCGCCCTCGTCCTGTGGGCGATGTGGGCCTGGGAGCACGACCGACAGCGTGCCACCGGGGTCCTCCTCGGCGTCGCGCTCCTCGCGCACGGCTACGTCCTCGCGGTGCTGCTCGCGCTCGTGGGCACGGCGCTCGCCCAGCAGCGACGCGCCGAGCTGCGTCGCGCGCTCGTCCCGGCCGCGGTGGTCGTGCTCGTCCTCGGGCTCGCCAGCGCGCTGCTCGCGCCGGGCGTGTGGCGTCGCCCGCTCGAGGTGCTCACCGGCAACGGGTCCGGCTACGGGTCGCCGTGGCACGTGCCGGCTCTGCTCGGGCACCCGCTGCCCGTGTGGTCCGTCCTCGCGCTCGTGGCCCTCGGCTGGCTCGCGGCCCTCGCGCTCGGCCTGTGGTTCCTCAGCGCGGCCTGGCGCACCCCGACATGGGCCCAGCTGAGCGCCTTCGTCGTGCCGGTCGTCGCCATCACCTCCCGCGCGACGCCTGTCCAGGCGGCCCTGTGGGTCGTGCCGCTGGCGATCCTCGCGGGCGTCTCGTGGCGCACGCACCTCGGGCTCGTCGCCGTCGAGGTGGTCCACGCGAGCGCGCTGTGGCTCTACATCGGCGGGCTGTCCGACGCGGCGAAGGGGTTGCCCGCCGCCTGGTACGTCGTCATCACCCTCGGTCGAGCCCTCACCTGGGGCTTCCTCATGTGGTCGGTCTGGTACACCCCGAACGACACCCGCGGCGAGCGGCACGGGCCGCCCCCGGGTCAGCCGGCCCCGCCCCGCGCCGTGCCGGAGCCGCACCCGGCCCGATGATTTCGGGGCGGATCCCCCTTCGGGCTACCCTGGGGTGTCCCTCGTGCGATCTCGACGTCTCGTCGCGCCCGCACGCGGGTACGCAGCAACCCTCCTGTCACGGAGAGACCGTGACCGTCAAGACCGAAGGAGGCGGGTTATCAGCATGCGTCAGTACGAACTCATGATCATCCTCGACCCGGAGCTCGACGAGCGGGCCGTCACGCCCACGCTCGAGAAGTTCCTCACCGTCGTCACCAAGGACGGCGGCACCGTCGACAACGTCGACGCCTGGGGCCGTCGCCGCCTGGCGTACGAGATCGAGAAGAAGTCCGAGGGCCTCTACGCCGTCGCGACCTTCACCTGCGAGCCGGCCACGAGCAAGGAGCTCGACCGCCAGCTCGGTCTGAACGAGCAGGTCCTGCGGACCAAGCTCATGCGCGTCGAGGCCTGAGCCCCGACTCTCACCAGCGCTGTCGGTGCGAACCGGCACGCTCATCGGACACGATCACCACCAGGGACAAGGGACAGGCATGGCAGGCGACACCGTCATCACGATCATCGGCAACCTCACCGGCGACCCCGAGCTGCGCTTCACGCCCAGCGGTGCGGCCGTCGCGAACTTCACCGTGGCGAGCACGCCGCGGCAGTTCGACCGCCAGAGCAACGAGTGGAAGGACGGGGAGACCCTCTTCATGCGGTGCTCGGTGTGGCGTGAGGCCGCCGAGAACGTCGCGGAGTCGCTGACCCGCGGGTCCCGCGTCGTCGTCCAGGGCCGCCTGGTCTCCCGCTCGTGGGAGGACAAGGAGAGCGGCCAGAAGCGCTCCGTCATGGAGATGCAGGTCGACGAGGTCGGCCCCTCGCTGCGCTACGCCACCGCCAAGGTCACCAAGACCCAGCGCGGCGGCGGCGGTGGCGGCGGCTCCTGGGGCGGCGGCCAGCAGGGCGGCGGCGCTCAGGGTGGCCAGGGCGGCGGCTTCGGCGGCCAGTCCGAGGACCCCTGGGCCACCGGCGGCCAGCAGTCCGGTCAGGGCGGTCAGGGGGGCAACCAGGGCGGCTTCGGCGGCCAGGGCGGCTCCCAGGGCGCTGCCCCGAGCGGCGGCCAGGGCGGCGGCGGTGGCTGGGGCAACGCCCCCAGCTACGACGAGCCCCCCTTCTGACCGGTCGCGTCCACACCCACTGAAACACCCCATCCCGAGGATCACCCTCGGGCTCACCTCAGCTAGAAGGAGAGCACCACGATGGCCAAGCCCGTTGTGCGCAAGCCCAAGAAGAAGGCCAACCCGCTGAAGGCGGCGAAGGTCGAGAACATCGACTACAAGGACGCTGCGCTGCTGCGCAAGTTCATCTCCGACCGCGGCAAGATCCGTGCGCGTCGGGTCACCGGCGTCTCCGTCCAGGAGCAGCGCCTCATCGCCAAGGCGGTCAAGAACGCCCGCGAGATGGCTCTGCTGCCCTACTCGTCCAGCTCGCGCTGAGCCGGCTGCACGAGAACTTCGAAGGAGAACGACATGAAGGTGATCCTCACCCACGAGGTCAGCAACCTCGGTACCGCTGGTGACGTCGTCGACGTCAAGCCGGGCTACGCCCGCAACTTCCTCTTCCGTCGCGGTCTGGCCACCCAGTGGACCAAGGGCGCGCAGAAGCAGGTCGACGCGATCGCGGCCGGTCGCGCCGCCCGCGCCGTGAAGTCGCTCGAGGAGGCCCAGTCGATCAAGGGCAACCTCGAGGCCAACCCGGTGACCGTCACCGCGCACGCCGGTACCGGTGGCCGCCTCTTCGGCGCCATCACGAGCACCGAGGTCGCGCAGGCCGTCGCCGACGGCGGTGGCCCGTCCATCGACCGTCGCACGATCGAGATCCCGACGCCGATCAAGGCCGTCGGTCCGGCGCAGGCGCTCGTGCGTCTGCACCCGGAGGTCCAGGCGACCGTCACGCTCGACGTCGTCGCCGGCTGAGCACGACCCAGCAGCACCCCTCGAAGGGCCGACCACCACGGTGGTCGGCCCTTCGTCGTCTGGGTACTCCTCCCCATACCGGCGCGGTCGCGTCGCGACCTACCCTGGGCGGCAACGCACTCGTCTAGCAGGGGGTCTCCCGATGTCGTACCCGCCCAACGGTCAGCCCGCCCCGCCCCCCGGTCACGGGGGGCCCGCCGGTGGCGGCTTCGGCCCGCCCCCGCCCCAGGGCTACGGCCCGCCCGCCCCGCAGGGCTACCAGGGCCACCCCGCCGGCCCGGCGTACAGCCCCGGTTACGGCCAGCCGCCGGTGCCCCCGCGCCGCACTGGGCGCGGCGCGAAGATCGCCGCCTTCGGCGCGGCCGGCGTGCTCGGGCTCGGCCTGCTCGGTGGGGGAGCGGTCTTCGCGTACTCGAAGGTCAACGGCTCGGGCCCCCAGCCCGAGGAGGCGCTGCCCGGCGACGCCGTCGCCTTCGCCAAGGTCGACCTCGACCCCAGCGCGGACCAGAAGATCGACGCCTACCGCTTCCTGCGCAAGTTCCCCGACGCCAAGGACGCCGTGGGCGACCCGGCCGATGACGCCGACCTGCGCAAGGTGATCTTCGAGGGCATCCAGAAGGAGGGCGGCCTCGAGGGCCTGAGCTACGACTCCGACGTCGAGCCCTGGCTCGGCGACCGCTTCGGCGTGGCGATGCTCGCCGGTGGCGAGGGCGAGGAGCCCACGGGGGTCGTCGCCCTCGCGGTCACCGACACCGACAAGGCCAAGGCGGGTCTGGCCAAGGCCACCGGCGCCGAGGGCGGGTACTGCAGCGTCGGCGACGCCTTCGCCATCTGCGGCCAGGACCAGGCCGTCGTCGACAAGGCCGTGAACGACGCCGCCTCGGGCAGCCTGGCCGACTCCGCGAACTTCTCCGACGACATGAAGGCCCTCGGCGAGGACGGTCTGATGACCGCCTGGGTCGACGGCGACGCCGCCTCGAAGATCGCCGGCGCGGCGATGATGGGCGGCGGCTCGACCGGCCAGTCCTCGGGCCGCGTCGCCATGGCGCTGCGCTTCGACGGGCCCACCCTCGAGCTCGCCGGCACGGCCTCGGGCCAGCAGGCCGGGATGCTCTCCGACGACGACGTCTCCGTCGACTCGCTGCCCTCGGACGCGACCGGTGTGCTGAGCGTGCGCGGTCTGGGCCCGGCCGTGAAGACGATGTGGGGCGACCTCGAGAAGCAGGCGAAGGGGGTCGTCGGCGACGACCAGTGGCAGTCGGGGCTGGACGAGGCCCGCACCGCCACCGGGCTGTCCCTGCCGGACGACCTCGCCGCGCTCCTCGGTGACGACACCTCGGTCGTCATGGGTGGACCGGCCGCGGACGGCGTGCCGAAGATCGCGCTGCGCAGCAACGGCGAGAAGGCGAAGGCGGACACGCTCGTCTCGACGCTCAGCGGCCAGACCGGCTCTCCGCTGCCGCTCGTCACCAAGGACGGCAGCGACGGCACGTACGTCCTGGCGACCGAGGGCGGGTACGCCACGCACGTGGCTACCGGCTCCGGCCTCGGGGACTCCGACGCCTTCAAGGACGCGGTGCCCGACGCCGACGGCGCCAACGCCGTCGCCTACGTCGACATCGAGCAGGTCGTCGCCCAGTACGGCCAGGACATGGACGACGAGTCCAAGCGCAACCTCGGCGGCCTCAAGGCCTTCGGCATGAGCGCCAGCAGCGACGGGGACCGCTCCGACTTCCGGGTGCGCCTGACGACCCGCTGACCCGCGGCCGCGACGGGGGAGACCACGGCTCGCCGTGGGTCTCCCCCTTCGCGCGTCCTCCTACGATGAGCGTCATGACCGTCCCCGCCGCCATCGCGGCCCCCAACCTGGCCGCGGCGCACGCCGGACGAGCGGTCGCGCACGCCGGGGGGAACGCCGTCGACATCGCGCTCGCCGCGATGCTCACGGCGATGACGAACGAGCCGGGCCTCGTCAGCTCGATGGGCAGTGCCTTCATCACCGTGTGGACGGCCGGCCAGGAGCCGGAGGTCATCGACGGCAACGTCGTCATGGCGGGCAGGGGCCGGCCGCGGTCCGCCTTCGGCGGAGGCCTGCACGAGGTGACCTCGACGTACGGCGGGGGCGTGACGCTCATGGCCGGCCACGGCTCGGTCGCCGTGCCCGGGGCGTGGTCGGGCATGGGCACCGCTCACGAGCGGCACGGGCGCGTCGACTGGTCCGAGGTGCTGGCCCCCGCGATCGCGCAGGCGCGCGAGGGCTACCGGCTCGGTCCGGCCGCCGCGACCTACCTCGCGCTCGTCGGGCACGACATCTACGGGTGGTGTGAGGACAGCGCCGCCCTGCTCGTGCCCGGGGGCCGGGTCGTCGAGGCGGGCGAGCTCATCCGCGACGAGCCGCTCGCGCAGACCTACGAGCACATCGCACGGGTCGGCTGGCGGGACGTCTACACCGGGGAGATCGGCCGGCGGATGGTCGCCGACATGGACGCCCATGGTGGTCTCGTCTCGACGCAGGACCTCGAGCGCTTCGCGGCCCATGTGCGCGACCCCCTTCGCCTCGACGTCGGCGCGTGGGACCTCGCGACGAACCCGCCGCCCTCGGTCGGCGGGCCGATGCTGGCGCTCATGCTCGGCGCGCTCACGCGGCGCGCGCGGGCGGACTGGTCGGACATCATCGACATCCAGCGCCGGGTCCTCGGCTACCGCGTCGGGCATCACGACGTGAGCCCCGACCTCGAGGAGGCGGGGTGGCGGGCCCTCGAGGCCGCCCAGCGGTACGGCCTGGCCGGGCTGCCGACCTCGCCGAGCACCGCGCACGTCTCGGTCGTCGACGCGGAGGGCAACGCCTGCGCCTTCACCGCCTCGTCGGGCTACGGCTCGGGGGCGGTCGTGCCCGGCACCGGCCTGCAGCTCAACAACTCGCTGGGCGAGCTCGAGCTCAACCGCCTCGGGGTGCACGCCCTGCCCCCGGGCGCCCCGCTCGCCTCGAACATGGCGCCGACGGTCGGCCGGACCCCCGACGGCCGGGTGCTCGCCATCGGGTCGCCCGGCGCCGACCGGATCACGACCGCGCTCATGCAGGTGCTCGGCCAGGGCTGCCTGCACGAGGCGCCGCTGCAGCAGGCCGTCGACGCCCCCCGCGTGCACGTGCAGGTCGGCGGGGCGCTCGGCGGCACGGTCGTCGTCGACCACGAGAGCGACCCGGGCATCGAGGCCGCGATCGCCGCGAGCGGTCTGCCCGGTCACGACCACGGCCCGCGCTCGATGTACTTCGGCGGGGTGGGCGCCGCCTACCGCCGCGAGGACGGCGCGCTCGAGGCCGCCGGGGACCCCCGGCGCGCCGGCGCCGCGCTCGTCACCGGCTGACCCCCCTTCGCCGCGCACGAGGAGCCGGGTCCCTGGTCGGCCCCGGCTCCTCGCCCGCCCTCTCGGCGGCGTGCCCTCAGTGCTGCGGCACGTAGTGCGACGCGTCGCCGACCAGTGCCCGGCTGGTCGAGCCGTCGACGCCGACCGGCACGTCGCCGGCGACCGTGACCCGGTGGAGTCGACGGGGCAGACCGTCGAAGTTGTCGGGTGCGTAGTGCTGGGTGATCCGGTTGTCGAAGACGACGACCTGGTCGGGCTCCCACGCGACGCGCACGACGTTCTCCGGGCGGGTGACGTAGGCCTGGAGCAGGCGCAGGACGTCACGGCTCTCCGTGGTCGTCAGACCGACGAAGCGCCGGACGAAGCCGCCGAGGTAGAGCCCGCGCTCGCCCGTGTCGGGGTGGACGCGCACGACGGGGTGCTCGGTCTCGAAGGAGATCGACTCGAACTGCGCGCGTCGCTCGGCGTCCTTGTCGTCCTGCTGCTCCGGAGGGGTCGCGTAGTCGTAGGCGTTCGTGTGCACCGCGCGCAGCCCGTCGGCGAGCCGGCGAAGGGGCTCGGGCAGGTCGCGGTAGGCCGCCCCGGTGTTCGCGATGAGGGTCTCACCGCCGTGCGGGGGGACGACCTTGCTCGCGAGAGTCGTCGCCCTGGGCGGGGTGAGCACGAAGGTGACGTCGGTGTGCCAGTGGTTGGCGACACCGCCGTCGACGTCGACGGGCAGCACCCGTGGCGCGCCCTCGACGGAGCGCACCGTCGGGTGGGCCGTCGTCAGCTCGCCGAAGTGCGCCGCGAAGCGCTCCTGGCCCTCGTCGTCGAGCGGCGCCCCGCGGAAGACGAGCGCCTTGTGCTCGGCGAGCGCGGCGCGCAGGAAGCCGACGGTCTCCTCGTCGAGGGGTCCGGTGATGTCGACGCCGGTGATCTCGGCGCCGATGCGGCCGGTGATCTTGCGGACGTCTCGGTCGGTCGCGATGGTGCTCATGCTGCGTGCTCCTTCTCGGTGAGGGTGGTCGTGCGGGGTGCGGTCCGGGCGGCGCGGCCCGCGGGACGGGCCAGGCCGTAGTGCTCGCGCAGGGTGGCGCCGGTGTACTCGGTGCGGAAGAGGCCCCGGCGCTGCAGCTCGGGGACGACGGTGTCGACGAAGACCTCGAGCCCGCCGGGCAGGGTCGCCGGCATGACGTTGAAGCCGTCCGCCGCGCCCTGGGTGAACCACCGCTCGAGGTCGTCGGCGATCTCGTCGGGCGTGCCCGCGAGGACACGGTGCCCGCGGCCGCCGGCGAGGCGGGTGATGAGCTCGCGCACGGTGAGGTCCTCGCGGCGGGCGAGCTGGGTGACGAGCTCGAAGCGGCTGCGGTTGCCCTCGGTGACGTGGTCGACGTCGGGCAGCCGGTGGTCCAGGTCGGCATCGGTGAGCTCGACGTCGAGCATCGCGCTCAGCTGGGCCAGCCCGTATGCCGGGACGACGAGCTCGGCGAGCTCGGCCTCGAGGGCACGGGCCTCGGCCCGGGTCGAGCCGATGACCGGGCTGATGCCTGGCAGCACGAGCAGCTCGTCGGGTCCACGGCCGTACCGGGCGAGCCGCGCCTTGAGGTCGGCGTAGAAGGCCCGCCCGTCGGCGAGGGTCTGCTGCGCGGTGAAGACCGCCTCGGCGAAGCGTGCGGCGTACTCCTTGCCGTCCTCGGAGGACCCCGCCTGGACGAGCAGCGGGTAGCCCTGCACCGGTCGGGGCACGTTGAGCGGGCCCTGGACGCTGTAGAACTCGCCCTCGTGCTCGACCGGCGCGATCCGGTCGGTGTCCGCGTATATGCCGGCGGACCGGTCGGTGACGATCGCGCCGTCGTCGACGCTGTCCCACAGGGCCGTCGCCAGCTCGACGAACTCGGTGGCCCGCTCGTAGCGACGTGCGTGGTCCGGGCGGTCGGCCAGGCCGAAGTTGCGGGCCTCGTCGCGCCCCGCCGAGGTGACGATGTTCCACCCGGCCCGCCCACCGCTGAGGTGGTCGAGCGAGGCGAAGGCGCGGGCCAGGCTGTACGGGTGGTTGTACGTCGTCGAGGCCGTCGCGATGAGCCCGACGTGCTCGGTCGACGCCGCGAACGCGGAGAGCAGAGTCAGCGGCTCGAAGGTGTTGTGCGAGCTGTGCCGCACGGCACCGGAGAGCGCGACGTTGTCGGCGAGGAAGACCGAGTCGAGCAGACCCCGCTCAGCGGTGCGGGCGATGTCGACGTAGTGCTGCAGGGTGAGCGCCTGCTCGGGCCGGGTGGAGGGGTGGCGCCATGCGGCCTCGTGGTGCCCGTTGGGCATGAGGAAGGCGTTGAGGTGGAGCTGTCGTGAGGTCATGGGTGGGTCCTGTCGGTCGAAGGGGGAGGTCAGCTGCCCTGGGGGGTGACGCGCCACCGCGAGAAGCGGCGCTCGAGGCGCACCAGCGCGGTGTTGACGACGAGCCCGAAGACGGAGACGGTGAGGATGCCGGCGTACATCTGCGGGATCTGGAAGCTGCTCTGCGCGTTGACGATGAGGTAGCCCAGCCCCGCCTTCGCCCCGACCATCTCGGCGGCGATGAGCACGAGGATCGAGGCGGTGCCGGCCATGCGGACGCCGGTGAAGATCGTCGGCACGGCCGAGGGCAGGACGACCTTCGCGAAGAGCTGGAGGTTGGACAGGCCGAGGGTGCGCGCGGCCCGCACGAGGAGCGGGTCGACGGTCCGCACGCCCGCCACCGTGTTGAGCAGCACGGGGAAGAAGGCCGCGTAGGCGACGATCGAGACCTTGCTCAGCTCGCCGATGCCGAGGAGCAGGGTGAAGACCGGCAGCAGCGCGAGCGCGGCGGTGTTGCGGAAGAGCTCGAGCAGGGGGGTGAGCAGCTCGCGCAGGCCCTCGTACCAGGCGACCGCGATGCCGACGGTGACGCCGACGACCACC
The DNA here is from genome assembly GCF_040547045.1 of Janibacter sp. UYMM211. Classification (NCBI taxonomy): domain Bacteria; kingdom Bacillati; phylum Actinomycetota; class Actinomycetes; order Micrococcales; family Intrasporangiaceae; genus Janibacter; species Janibacter sp. UYMM211. The sequence goes on from NZ_JBEPOY010000004.1 coordinate 15,652, forward strand.
GCGAGCCCGAAGCCGATCGCCGAGCGGGTCAGGCTCGCCGTGAGGTGCTCCTGGAGCTGGCCGGTCCGTACGAGGTCCCACAGCGCCTCGAGCACGACGTGCAGCGGCGGGAGGAAGACCGCCCGGCTCGACTCGAGGAGGTACTGGGGACCGAGCTCCCACAGCAGGAGGAAGGCCACGACGGCGGCAGAGCGTCGGACGCCCGTGCGGCCGATGCCGGCGGCCCGTCGTGCCGCTGACGGCGCCCGGGGCGCCGGGGCGACCGCGGGGGCGTCGTCCGTCGTCGTCGTGGGGGTGCTCAGGGTCGCGGTGCTCATCAGGCCGCCCTCTCGGTGCCGTCGGGCTGGATCTTGCGGTGGCCGGCGCGCTGGGCGCGCTCGACCTCGTCGTGGAGCAGGCCCCAGATCTCGTGCCGGTAGGCGACGAAGGCGGGGTCGGAGCGCAGGTCGACGGCGCCGGCCCGGCCGCCGAGGTCGACGTCGACGACCTCGGTGAGACGCCCGGGACGTGAGGAGAGGACGGCGACCCGCTGGCCGAGGTAGACCGCCTCCTCGATGCCGTGGGTGATGAAGACCGCGGTCGTGCCGGTGGTGCGCCAGATCCGCAGCAGCTCGTCCTGCAGCTGCTCGCGGGTCTGCGCGTCCAGGGCGGCGAAGGGCTCGTCCATGAGGAGGATCCCGGGCTCGTAGGCCAGGCTCCGGGCGATGGCCACCCGCTGCTTCATCCCTCCGGACAGCTCGTGCGGGAGCCGGTCCTCGAAGCCGGAGAGCCCGACGAGGTCGAGGTGGTGACGAGCCCGCTCGGTGCGCTCGGCGCGGCTGATCGGCAGCTGCTCGAGCCCGAAGGTGACGTTGGCCAGCGCGGTGCGCCACGGGAAGAGGGCGTACTGCTGGAAGACGATGCCTCGGTCCAGGCCCGGACCGGTGACCTCCTCGCCGTCGACGAGGACGCTGCCGCTCGTCGGCGTGCTCAGACCGCCGAGCAGGTCGAGCAGGGTCGTCTTGCCCGACCCGCTCGGGCCGACGAGGGTGAGGAACTCGCCGGCGGGCACGGTGAGGCTGATGTCGTCGAGCGCCCGCAGGACGCTCGCGCGGGGCTGCTCCTTCGTGGGCCGCACGACGAACTCCTTCGTCACGTGGCGCAGCTCGATGCTCGAGGTCACGACGACCCCTCCTTCGCGAGGTCGTTGTACTCGTTGGTGTAGATCTGCGAGGGGTCGAGCTCGCCCGCCGCGACGATGCCGCTGCTCTCCAGCCAGTCCGACCACTGGGTGAAGTCGGTGTCGCTGATGACCCCGCCGCGGGCGGGGATGCCCGTGCTCTTCCAGTACCGCAGGTTGGCGGTCGTCTCGTTGCGGTCGCGCGCCTCGACGATCTGGGTGAAGCGGGCGATGACGTCGGCGCGGGGCGTCGTGCGGGCCCACTCGATGGCCTTCGCGACCCCGGTCGTCAGCTCTCGGGTGGCCTGGGGGTGCTGCGCGATGAAGTCGTCGCGCAGCACGTACTGCCCGCCGTTGATCGGTCCGACGACCTCGGTGTCGCGGAAGAGCTCACGGATGTCGCCCTGGGCCTTCGCGTGGTCCTGGAGGATCCCGCCGAGCGCGCCGGCGTCGACCTGCCCGCGTCGGACGGCCTCCTCGGTGTCGTTGGGCGGCAGGACGACGAGCTGGACCTGGTCGATCTCGCTCTGCGACAGCCCGGACGTCGTCAGCCACGTGTCGATCGCCGCCTCGGTTTGGGCGCCCAGCGTGTTGACCGCGATCTTCTTGCCGACGAGGTCGCGGGGCCGGCGGATGGCGCTGTCCTTGCGGACGTAGACCCCCTGGTAGGACCTCGCGTCCGAGCCGTAGTAGTTGACGACGGCGGTGATCGGGGAGCCCGCCTCGACGAGCTTGACGATGGCGCCCGAGAAGGCGCCGCCGATGTCGGTCTGACCGGTCGCGACGGACTGGATGTCCTGCGGGCCGCTGGTCGTCGCGCCGACGTACTTGAGCTGGACGCGATCGAGGTAGCCGAGGTCGTCGGCGAGCTCGGGCCAGGTGACGGCGTTGGCACTGCCCTGGTAGCGCACGGTCGTGTGCGCTCCCTCCTCCTGCGACTGCGCGTCGCTCGTGGGCAGGGCGCACCCGGCGGCCAGGCTCGTCGTCAGGGCGAGGAGCGCGCCGGCGGACAGGACGGAGCGGCGGGTCGTGGTGCGCATCAGGCCGCCCGCTCCACGCCGTGCGCGCGGTCGGCGGCCGCGACGAGCGATCGCCCGGCGACGCCGTCGAGGAAGACCCGGGTGACCTCGCGAAGGGGGGCGGCGGCGGACTCGTCGAGGAGGATCTCACCGCCGTCGAGCAGGTGCACCTCGTCGGCCCGCACGAACCATCCGGGGGTGATCGCGCTCGGCGCCAGGCTGGCCAGCACCGGCCGCAGCGCGTAGTCGACGGACAGGACGTGCGCGGGGCTGCCTCCGGTGGCCACGGGCAGGACGACCTTGCCGCGCAGCGCGTCCTGGGGCAGCAGGTCGAGGAAGGTCTTGAGCAGACCGCTGTAGGCCGCCTTGTAGACCGGGGTGCTCACGACGACGGCGTCGGCGCTCGCGATCGTCGCGACCGCGGCGGCGACGTCGGGGTGGGTGGTGTCGGCTCGCAGGAGCGGCTCGGCGGGCAGGTCGCGCAGGACGACGGGCAGGGTGAGATGCCCGGCGCGCTGGACCCAGCGCGAGAGGTGGGTGAGCACGCCGTCGGTGCGCGATGTCGTCGACGGACTGCTCGAGATGGTGGCGACGAGAGCCATGGGGATGCCTTCCTGGGCATGGGGGGTCGTCGGACGTCGGCGGGTACCGGACGGCCGTGGTGCGGTGAGGGTGCGGGCGACCCAGGGGCGCTGGGTCAGGGGTGACGGGCACGCCACGCTGACCGGGCCGCGGGGCGACCGGTCGATGGTGGGGTGCTACGTCTGCTGCGTCAGCGGCGACAGAGCGCGCTGCTGACGCGGAGCAGGTCGACGTGCCGTCGCTCGACGTGCCGGCAGCTGCGCCGGCCCGTGGTGCGGGTCGTGTCGGTGCTCATGTGGTGCCCGTCCTCGTCTCGAGGCCGTGGGGCCTCGCGCTTGCCCCTGCCACGTCGGCAGGGGCCAGGTCCTCACCCGGAGCACCCCACCGCGAGATGGAGGGTTGCTGTCCAGCGAGCCGGGGCTTGGCGCTGGAGCTCATGACCTGCGAGGAACCTAGCGCGCGATCAAGTCCTATCGCAACAGTAGGGATTGGTGTCTCGCATCTCGGACCGCCTACGGACGCAGGACGACCCGCCGGCGGTGTGCCGGCGGGTCGTCCTCGTCATGACGTGGGTCGGGCGTGTCAGTCTTCGTCGGCCCGGGCCCCGCCGCGGGCGCGCTCCTCCATGCTCAGCCCGCTGTCGTGAGCCGAGTCGGTGCGCATCTGGGGCAGGTCGCCGGTGTTGCCCTGCTCCTCGCGGATGGCGCTCAGCTCGGCCTCGTCGGCGGCGCCGAGCTCGTAGAGACGTCCGCTGCGCCAGTCGGCCAGGTAGTCGCGCATCTCGCTCTTGAGCTCGGGCAGGAGGAAGTACAGCCCGAGGAGGTTGATGAAGCCGCACATGAAGAGGAAGGCGTCGGTGAGGGTGAGCACCGAGCCGAAGGTGAGCACCGTGCCGATGACCGTGAAGGAGACGAAGATCAGCTTGTAGGTGAGCAGGCTCGGCCGCGACGGGCCGAAGAAGTACTCCCAGGCCTTCTCGCCGTAGTAGCTCCACGTGATGAGCGTGGAGAAGGCGAAGAGCGCCACCATGACGGCGAGGATCACCGGGAACTGCGGCAGGAAGGTGGCGAAGGCGTCGCTGGTGAGGAGCACGCCGTCGGGCGCGCCGCCACCCGCCTTGACCTGGTCGATGCCCTCGCGCCACGACGGCGGGTTCGCGATGACGATGGTCAGGGCGGTCATCGTGCACACGATGACCGTGTCGATGAAGGGCTCGAGGAGGGCGACGAAGCCCTCGGAGACGGGGCGGGTGGTCTTCACGGCCGAGTGCGCGATCGGGGCCGATCCCAGACCGGCCTCGTTGGAGAAGGCCGCGCGCTGGAAGCCGACGATGAGGACGCCGACGAGGCCGCCGAGCCCGGCCTCCGGGGTGAAGGCGCCGCTGACGATGTCGCCGAGGGCGCCGGGGACCTGGCTGATGTTCGAGCCGATGACGAGCAGGCACGCCGCGACGTAGCCGATGCCCATGACCGGGACGAGCTTCGAGGTCACCGCGGCGATCGAGGTGATGCCGCCGAGGATCACCGCGCCGATGAGCGCGGCCAGGGCCAGGCCGAAGACGAGCGCGGACCCGTCGGAGCCGAGGAAGCCGTCGGCGCCACCGGTCACCTCGCGAGCCTGGGCGAAGGTCTGGTTGGCCTGGAACATGTTGCCGCCGCCGACCCCGAAGAAGAAGATCGCGATGGCGAAGGCGCCGGTCATGATCGCGGCGGGGACCCGGCCGAACCGGCCGTACGCGACCGGCAGGTACTTGAAGGGGCCGCCGGAGATCGAGCCGTCGGGGTTGACGGTGCGGTACTTCACGCCAAGCGTGCACTCCGCGAACTTCGTCGCCATGCCGAGCAGACCGCAGACGACCATCCAGAAGGTCGCACCCGCCCCACCGAGGGCGAGAGCCGCGCCGACGCCGGCGATGTTGCCGAGGCCGACGGTGCCGGACAACGCCGACGAGAGAGCCTGGAAGTGCGTGATCTCACCGGGGTCGTCCGGGCGCGAGAACTTGCCGCGGACCACCTCGAGGGACAGCCGCGCGCCGCGCACCTGCACGACGCCGAGGTAGGCCGTGATGATGACGCCCGCGGCGACGAGCCAGAGGACGACGAGGGGCAGCTCGGAGCCCCCGGGGAGCGGGACGGCGTAGAAGACGACGGAGGACAGCCAGTCGGCGAAGGGGCCGACGACGTCGTTGACCGCCTCCTCGAATCCTCGCAGGCCACCGCTGTCAGCGGCAGGGACGGGCAGGACGGACGACGCTTGTGGCGGGGTCATGCCGATCCACGCAACCTTAGTCGTGGGCGCAGATCAACGGGTGAGACCGAGACGTTGCCCGGCTGTGACCCGGGTTCCGGGTCGCGGGCGACCGCGCGGCCGGGTCAGCGGTGGGCGCCGGTGACGAGCCAGGCGTCGCTGCGCAGGCGCCACCACAGCGTCGCCCAGCGCACGAGCATGAAGCCGCTGAAGGCGACCCAGAGGACGACCATCGCCGAGGTCGCCGTGTGCCCCTGGCCCAGGTGGCGGGCGAGCAGGACGAGCGGGACGTAGGCGAGCAGGACGACCGTCGAGGCCCCGGCGAGCCAGCGCCCGTCGCCGGCCCCGATGAGGATGCCGTCGGCGGTGAAGACGAGGCCGGCGAGCGGCTGGCCGATCGCGACGACGAGCAGGCCCGAGGCGATGGAGGCGCGCACCCCGGCGTCTGTCGTGAAGAGGGCGGGGAGCACCTGGTGCCCGGCGAGGACGAGCAGCCCGAGGACGACGCCGGTCCACCAGCCCCACCGCATCATGATCGCGCTCGCGTCGCGGACCGCCCGGCGGTCGCCGGCCCCGAGGGCCTGACCGGTGAGGGCCTGGGCGGCGATGGCGATCGCGTCGAGGGCGAAGGCGAGGGCCGACCAGATCGTCATCGTCACCTGGTGCGCCGCGAGGGGCACGTCGCCAAAGCTCGCGGCGGTCCACACGGTGAGCAGGAGGATGGCGCGCAGCGCGAGCGTGCGCACGAGCAGCGGCACCCCCTCGACAGCCGACCGGAGCACCCGGGCGACGTGCGGCCGGGGGGACGCGTCGTGCGCTCGTCCGTGGCGGGCGACGACGGTGACGAGCGCCAGAGCCATGCCCGCCTGGGCGACGACCGTGCCCCAGGCGGACCCCGCGATGCCCATGCCCAGCCCGTGGACGAGCACGACGTTGAGCACGGCGTTGACGGTGAAGCCCACCCCGGCGACGACGAGCGGTGTGCGCGTGTCGAGCAGACCGCGCAGGATGCCGGTCGCCGCGAGGACGACGAGCATCGCCGGCAGGCCGAGCGCGCTCACCCGCAGGTAGGTCTCGCCCTGGAGGAGCACCTCTGGCGAGCCCCCGACAGCGGCGACGAGCGGGTGGGCGAAGACCGCGGTGACGACCGCGGCGAGCGCGCCGATGACGACGGCGAGCCACACCCCGGACCAGCCGCTCTCGATGGCGTCGCGGTGCAGCCCGGCGCCGACCTGGCGCGAGACCGCCGCGGTCGTGCCGTAGGCGAGGAAGACGAAGACGCCGGCCATCGTCAGCAGCACGGCGCTCGCCGCCCCGAGACCGGCGAGCGGCACGACGCCGAGCCGGCCGACGACGGCGGAGTCGACGAGCAGGAAGAGCGGCTCGGCGACGAGGGCGAGGAATGCTGGCACGGCCAGGGAGAGGATCTGGCGGGCTCCGACGGTGCTCATCGGGGGGCAGTCTCCCCCTCCGCCCCGGTCGCCCAGCGCGTGGTCTCGCGGAAATGCGCAAACCGGCGCCCGCCGAAGTTACCCCGGCGTACTCTGCAGACGCAGCACTCGCCGGGGGGAGATCGGCGGTGCCGCACGGGACCCTCTTCGCCCCTGAAGAAGGGGGAGGCGCGCCGGGACCACCCGTGGTCCCGGCGCTGTCTCGTCCCCGGCGCGCGGGGTACCGCTCCCCATGGGGGACACGGGTGCTGGGCCATACGATGGCCGCGTCGAGCCGGGGCACGGGTCCCGGAGCCGAGCCACGAAGGGGGCGCCATGACGGCTGCCGCGAGGATCACCACGGACCAGGTCAGCCGGGCCCGGGACCTGGTCAAGGCGGTGGACCGCGGCTTCGAGTCCAAGGTCGTCGGCCAGCGCCGGCTGCGCGAGAGCCTCCTCATCGGTCTGCTCACCGGCGGTCACGTCCTGCTCGAGTCCGTGCCCGGTCTGGCCAAGACGACCGCGGCGCACGCGCTCGCGACGGCGATCGGCGGGTCCTTCAAGCGCATCCAGTGCACCCCCGACCTCCTGCCGAGCGACATCGTCGGCACGCAGATCTACGACGCGAGCCAGGGCGCCTTCGTCACCCAGCTCGGACCGGTGCACGCGAACTTCGTCCTGCTCGACGAGATCAACCGGTCCTCGGCCAAGACCCAGTCGGCGATGCTCGAGGCGATGCAGGAGCGCCAGACCTCCATCGGCGGCAAGGTCTACAAGGTCCCCGAGCCCTTCCTCGTCCTGGCGACGCAGAACCCCATCGAGCAGGAGGGCACCTACCAGCTGCCCGAGGCCCAGCTCGACCGCTTCATGCTCAAGGACCTGCTCGACTACCCCTCGCCCGGCGAGGAGGCCGAGGTCGTGCGCCGCATCGACTCGGGCATCTTCGAGCGGCCCAACCAGGCGATGATCGACATCGCCGACGCCCGCGAGCTGCAGCGCATCGCCGGCTCGGTCTACCTCGACAAGGCCGTCCTCGACTACATCACCTTCATCGTCGCGGCGACGCGGCGGGCGCGCGACGTGCTGCCCCCCGAGCTCGCCCGCTACGTCGAGATCGGCGCCTCGCCGCGCGCGTCCATCGCCTTCGCCAAGGCCGCTCGGGCGAGCGCCCTGCTCCAGGGCCGGGACCACGTCATCCCCGAGGACGTGCGCCACCTCGCCCACCGCGTGCTGCGCCACCGCGTGCTCCTCACCTACGAGGCCACGGCCGACGACGTGCGGGTCGAGACGATCATCGACGCCGTCGTGCGCTCCGTGCGCACCCCGTAGGGCGCCTCGGCACCGACATGTCCTCACTCGTCCAGCAGGTCAAGGGACGGCTCTCGATCCACGTGCGCCGTCGCTCGCTCGCACTCCTCGAGGGCGGGTACGCCTCGATCCACAAGGGTCGCTCGATGGACTTCGACGACCTGCGCGAGTACACCGCCGGCGACGACGTCCGCGACATCGACTGGCGGGCCTCGGCCCGGCATGGCTCGATGCTCATCAAGCGCTACGTCGCCGAGCGGCACTTCGGGCTCGTCCTCGTCGTGCCCGGCGGGCGTGAGATGGCCGCCGCGACGACCTCGGGGGAGAGCAAGCGCGACGTCGCGGTGCTCGCCGCCGGCGTCATCGGCTGGCTCGCGGTCCGTCACGGCGACGAGGTGGCGATGGTGAGCGGGCGGCCGGGGGCGATCCACCCCACCCGCGCCCGGGCCAGTGAGGGCCATCTCGAGCGCCTGCTCCAGGAGATGCTCGCCCGCAGCGGCGAGACGTCGCCCTCCGGCGACCTCCCGGGCCTGCTCCACCACGTCGCCCGCCACGTCACGGGCCGCAAGATCGTCCTCGTCGTCGCCGACGACGGCGTGCACGCCGCCGAGGTCGAGGCGGTGCTGCGCACGCTGCGGCTGCGCCACGAGATCCTCTGGGTCACCGTCGCCGACCTCGACGTCGTCGGGGTCCCCGCCTCGACCCGGGTGCGCGACGTGAGCAGCGGACGGACCCTGCCCGCGCTGCTCGAGCTCGCGCCGGAGATCGGGGCGGTCTACGCCGAGCAGGAGCGGGTGCGCCGCGCCGAGCTCGAGACGACCTTCCGGCGGGTCGACGTCGGCGAGGTCCGGGTCGGCTCGCGCGACGAGGTCGTCCCCGCCGTCATCGGCCTGCTCGAGCGGAGGCGTCGTGGACGCTGACCCGAGCTTCCTGCCCCCGGGCAGCTACGGCATCGTGTGGCCGCTCCTCGGCGGTCTGCTCCTGCTGCTCCTGCTCGTGTGGGCCGGGGTCGTGTGGCTCATGACGCGACCCCCGCAGGACGAGAGCCACGCCCCGCTCCCGCCGAGCGCGCTCGTGAAGCTGCGCGGCGAGACGCTCGCGCAGATCGACGAGGTCGAGCGCTCCGTGCGCGAGGGCGAGCGCACCGCGCGCGCCGGTCATCACGAGCTGTCGAAGGTCGTGCGGCGCTTCGTCGCCGAGGTGAGCGGTCTGGACGCCGAGAAGATGACCGCCCGTGACCTGCGCAAGCGGGGGCCCGAGCACCTCGCCCGGCTCATCGCCGCGTATTACCCGAGCCAGTTCGGTGCCGCCGAGAGCGCCCCGCCGAGCATCGGCAAGGCCGCGAGCGCGGCCCGGGAGGTGGTCGGCGGATGGAGCTGACCTGGTGGTGGCTCGGGGTGCTCGTGCTCCTCGCCGCGGTGCTCGTCGCCGCGACCTCGTGGTGGCGCGCCCGCCAGGAGCGCGTCGGCGAGGTCGTCCTCGCGGCGCACACGCGACGGATGACCGACCTGCCCGTCTACCGGCGGGCCCTGACCCGGCTGCGCGGTCAGCTGCTCGTGCTCACCGCGGTGCTGGCCCTCGTCTTCGTGCCGGCGGCCTGGGCCGCCTCGCGCCCGGCCGACGGCTACCTCGTCGAGCCGGAGAAGCGCAACCGCGACATCATGCTCTGCCTCGACGTCTCGGGCTCGATGTTCGTCACCGACCAGGCGATCCTGCGCTCCTTCGCCGACGTCGTGAAGGGCTTCGAGGGCGAGCGGATCGGTCTCGTCCTCTTCGACAGCCAGGCCGTCACCGCCTTCCCGCTGACCGACGACTACGACCTCGTGACCACCCAGCTCGAGGAGTACGCCAACGGCTTCTCCTCGATCGGCGGCGATGGGCTCGACCCGCAGGCCGGCACGTGGAACCCCAACAGCTCGGGCACCTCGCTCATCCCCGACGGGCTCGCGAGCTGCACCTACGGCTTCGACCGGCGCGAGGAGGACCGCCCCCGGGCGATCATCCTCGGCACGGACAACATGGTCGCCGGGCGGGGCGTGTACACGCAGGAGGAGGCCTTCCGCGCGGTGGAGGACCTCGGCGCGCGGGTCTACGCCATCGACCCCAACGACAGCGGGCGCGCCCACGAGGAGCTCGTCGACGCCACCGAGGGCACCGGCGGCAAGACCTACCCGCTCACCGACGAGGAGGCCGTCACGGGCATCACCGACGAGATCGAGCGGCTCGAGGCGGCCCGTCTGCCCGACACCAAGCCGCAGTTCCTGCGCACGGACAAGCCCCGCTGGCCGGTGCTCCTCCTCGTGCTCGGTCTCTTCGCGTACCTGCCCCTGGCCTGGAGGTGGCGTCGATGAACGGTCTCGGTCTGCACCCCGTCCTGCCCTGGCCGATCGCGGTCCTGCTCGGGCTCGTCCTCGTCGGCCTGTGCGTCGCCGCCCTGCTCACCCGGCCCGCCCAGCACCGACGCTGGGCGCTGCGCACCGGGGCCGCCGCCGCCGTGGCGCTCGCCCTGCTCGGTCCCGGCGTCGCCGGGGCCCAGGCCCCCCAGGCGAGCCGGGCGATCAACGTGTGGTTCGTCGCCGACACGACGAGCTCGGCGATGGCGCGCGACTACCCGGGCGGCAAGCCGCGTCTCGACGGCTACCGCGAGGACATCCCGAAGATCGCCGAGGCGCTGCCCGGCGCGCGCTTCTCGCTCGTCACCTTCGACTCCTCGGCTCGGGCGACGATGCCGCTGACGACCGACACGAACGCCCTGCAGACGGCGGTCGACACGATGTCGCAGGAGATCACGCTGTACTCGGCGGGCTCCTCGATCACCGTCGCGGACGAGTACCTGCGCGGCGCGCTGACGAAGAGCAAGGAGCGCTACCCCGAGCGGGCCCGCGTCGTCTTCTACCTCGGCGACGGGGAGCAGACCAACGGCCAGGCCCCGACCCCCTTCGACCTCGGTGATCTCGTCGACGGCGGCGCGGTCCTCGGCTACGGCACGGCGAAGGGGGCCCCGATGGCCAACCTCACCTCGATCGGCGAGAGCGACGGCGACATCACGACGACCGACGGCCAGACCGCGATCTCGAAGGCCAGCGAGGACGACCTCAGGAAGCTCGCCGAGCAGCTCGGGGTGCCCTACGTGCACCGCGAGGGCGGCGACATCGCGCCGGCGCTCGCCCAGGCCGAGCCGGGCGAGCTCGTCGAGGACGCGTCCGCGTCGACCCCGACCCACGTCTCGCTCGTGTGGGTGCTCGCCACCCTCGCCGCCGCGCTGCTCCTCGTCGACCTGTGGCTCGTGTCGCGCGACGTCTCGCGCATCACCCGGGCGGCCCGTGAGATGGAGGCGTCATGAGCACGGCACCGTGGGTGCGTCGTCGTCGCCGGCTGCTGCTCGCCTCCGCGCTGCCCGTCCTGCTCGTGCTGCTCCTCGCGCTCAAGCTGCTCAGCCTGCCGGTGCTCACGAGCAGCGCCGGAGGGGCGCACGAGAGCGGCGCCGGCGCCGGCGTGCGTACCGCGGGCGAGCGTCTCGGCGTCGTCAACATCGTGCAGCGCTGGCGCGCGCCGTACGTCGAGGGCACCGGGCGGTCGATGGAGGGCGACCTCGAGGGCGGGCGGCGTGACCTCGAGCTCGCGCTCGGGCGCACCGGCACCCCGCAGGACGACTGCACCGTGCGCACCAACCTCGTGCTGACGATCGAGCGCCAGTCCGACGCCGCGGGCGAGGCCGGCGACACCGAGGGCGAGAAGAAGATCGCCGAGGAGGCCCTCGCCCTCATCGAGGGCGGCCCGGAGGGCTGTCTCGACGGGTCCGCCGACGGCAACGGCGGCGAGGCCGGGCAGAAGCAGCAGGAGTCCAAGCAGCGCCTCGAGGAGAAGACCCAGCCCGAGGAGGGCGACGGCGATGACGACGAGCAGGACCCCTCGAAGGACGACTCCGAGGGCGAGGGCGAGGACCCCCAGAAGGACGAGAAGAAGAAGCAGCTCGAGGAGAAGAACAAGGCCGGGCAGGGCGACGCCGAGACGAAGAAGAAGATCGACGAGGCCGAGGAGAGCAACGGCGGGGACTACGCCGAGAAGCCCTGGTGACCCATGGCGCGGCGGGGCTCAGCCGAGCAGCTGCGTGCCCCAGTCCTCCTCCGGCGCCAGCCCGGGCGGGACGACGAAGAGCGCGCTGCCCGTGTGCTCGATGTACTCGTTGAGGAGGTCCGCGCGCGCCAGCGCCCGCTGCATCGGCACGAACTGCCGGTGCGCGTCGCGGCAGAAGGCGACGAAGAAGAGGCCCGCGTCGAGGTGGCCCAGCCCGTCGGTGCCGTCGGTGAAGTTGTAGCCGCGGCGCAGGATGCGCACCCCGTCGAGGTTGTCGGCGTGCGCCAGCCGCACGTGGGCGGCGACGTCGATCGCCGGGGCGCCGTCCGCCCCCTTCGCCGCGAAGTCCGGCTCGTCCATCTCGGCCGAGCGGCCGAGGGGCGCGCCGACCCCCTTGTCCCGGCCGATGACGGTCTGCTGCTCCTGCAGGTGGGTGCGGTCCCACACCTCGACGTGCATCCGGATCCGTCGGGCGACGAGGTAGGAGCCGCCCGCCAGCCACGCGGCCTCGCCCGGCACGTCCTGCGGGTCGATCCACACGTGCTCGGCGAGGGCCTGCGGGTCCTCGGCCTTGATGTTGGCCGTGCCGTCCTTGAAGCCGAAGAGGTTGCGCGGGGTGGCCTGGCTCGTCGACGTCGACGAGGTACGCCCGAAGCCGAGCTGGCTCCAGCGCACCGAGACGGTGCCGAAGCCGAGGCGCACGAGGTTGCGCACGGCGTGCACGGCGACCTGCGGGTCGTCTGCGCACGCCTGGATGCAGATGTCGCCGCCCGAGCGCGCCTCGTCGAGGTCGTCGCCGGCGAAGGGGGGCAGCTCGCGCAGCGCCTCCGGGCGGCGGTCCTCGATGCCGAGCCGCTCGAAGAGGCTCGGGCCGTAGCCGATGGTGATCGTCAGGCTCGACGGCGGCAGGTCCATCGCCTCGCCGGTGTCCTCGGGGACCTTCCACGGCCCGCCGCCGACCACGCCGCCGGGGGCGGCCTCTGCGCCGACCGTCATCCGCTCGGCGGCGCGGGTCCACGCGGTGAGCATCTCGCGCAGCTCGTCGACGTCGTCGGTCGTCACGTCGAGCGCGACGAAGTGCATGCGGTCCTGGGCGGCGGTGGTGATGCCGGCCTGGTGCTCGCCGCGGAATGGGACGACGCCCTCCTCCGGGTCGGCCGCGGGAGCGGCCGGGGGAGCGCTCGCGTGCGCCGCCCGGGAGGTGCCGACCGCGAGACCGGTCGCGAGGACCGCGCCCGCGGCCGACCCGACGAGGGCGCGACGGCCCACCCCTTCGCCCGTGCTGCTCATCTCGTGCTCCCTGCTCACTGCCCGTCGGCGACGACGCCGGCGACCTTCGCGACGTCCTCGCTCAGCGCGTCGAGGGCGTCGGAGAGCTCCTTGACCTCGGCGTCGGACAGGTCGGTGTAGAGGGCCCAGCCGTCGGCGGTCGCGTGCTGCTGCAGGACGGTGTCGAGGGCCTTGGTCTTCTTGTCGATGGAGGTGACGAGGTCGGCGTCGGCCTTCTTGAGGTACGGGCGCAGGCTGCTGATCGCCGACTTGCTGCCCTCGAAGTTCGCGGCGAAGTCGTAGAGGTCGGTGTGGCTGTACCGCTCCTCCTCGCCGGTGATCTTGCCGGTGGCCATCTCGTCGAGGAGGGCCTTGGAGCCGTTGGCGAGCTGGAGCGGGTCGAGCTCGACGGCCTTGGCCTTCGTCACGAGCTCGGCGACATCGCTCTTCAGCTGGTCGGCGATCGCGTCGGAGTCGTCCTGGAGGCCGGTCTTCCACAGGTCGCGCTCGAGGCGGTGGTAGCCGGTGAACTTCATGCCCTCGTCGAGGACGTCGGCGCGCCCGTCGATCTTCGGGTCGAGGTCGCCGAAGGACTCGGCGACGGGCTCGATGCGCTCCCAGTACGAGCGGGCGGTCGGGTAGAGGCGCTTGGCCTGGGCGACGTCGCCCTTCTTCACGGCGGCGACGAACTTGCCGGTCTCGGTCTCGAAGGCGTCGGCCTGGCTCGCGACGTAGCGCTCGTAGCCGTCGGTGGCGGCGACGAGCTGCTCGTCCTGCGACTTCGGGGCGGCGGAGGCGCCGGTGATCGTGAAGTCCGAGCGGATGCCGGCCCCGACCATGCCCGGCTTGCACGCGGTGACGTAGGTGCCCGGCTCGGAGACGGTGACGTGGAAGGTGCGGCTCAGGCCGGGGGCGATGTTCTCGACCTCGCCGACGATGCGGTCGCCCTCGGCGTAGACGTAGAACTCGTTGACCTTCGAGCCGGTGTTCTTCACCTCGAACTCGACGGTGCCGGCCGGCGCCTCGGCCCGGGCGAGCGAGCACTCGGTGTCGCTGGCGGTGACGGCGATCGGGCCGCCGCCCGCGCTCGCGTCCTTCGCGTCCCCGCCGCAGGCGGCGAGGGCGAGGGCCGCGGACAGGCCGAGGGCGGTGGTGGTGACGGTGCGGCGCATCGGGGTCCTTCGGGTCATGACGGTGCGGGTCGAGTGGGGCGGTGGTCGTGCGGGTCGGTCAGGCGGACTGCGCGGCGGCGGGGCGCGGGGCGCTCGTCACGCCGCTGGTGGGCCGCAGGAAGAGGGGCAGGACGATCGCGATGTACGCGGTCCAGGCGATGGCCTGCAGCCAGGTCGTCGCGGGGGTGAAGTTGAAGAAGCCCTTGAGCAGGGTGCCGAGCCAGCCGTCGGGGGCGATGACGTGCGAGACGTCGAAGGCGAGGGCGTTGAGGCCGGGCAGGAAGCCGGCCTCCTGCAGGTCGTGGATGCCGTAGGCGAGGATCCCGGCGGCGACGACGACGAGGAAGACGCCGGTCCAGCGGAAGAAGACGGAGAGGTTGATCCGGATCGCGCCGCGGTAGATGAGCACGCCGAGCGCGACGGCGGAGAGCAGGCCGATCGCCCATCCGACGAGAGGCTGGTAGGTGCCCGCGCCGGCGGCCTCGGTCGTCGCGTAGAAGAAGATCGCGGTTTCCAGGCCCTCACGGCCGACGCCGAGGAAGCCGACGAGCGCGATCGCGAGCGGGCCGAGGTCGAGGGCGCGGTCGAGACGGCCCTTGAGCTCGCCGGAGATCGTCCGGGCGGCCGTGCGCATCCAGAAGACCATGACGGTGACGAAGCCGACCGCGAGGATCGAGGCGCTGCCACCGATGAGCTCCTGGGTCTCGAAGCTCAGCTGGCGGGTGCCGAAGGTGAGGACCGCGCCGAGGACGACGGACAGCACGACCGCGGTCGCGACGCCGGCCCAGACCCACTTCGTCGCCCAGGTCCGGCCGGTCTTGGCGAGGAAGGCGACGAGGATGACGACGACGAGCGCGGCCTCGAGGCCTTCGCGCAGGCCGATGAGGGCGTTGCTGACGAGCATGGTGGTCTCTCTCGACGTACTCAGGACGACCTACTAACTTAGGTCGTCCTTAGTAAGCACCCAGGGGGGCTCGTCCGTCAAGTGAGTCCCCCACCGCGGGACGCGCGTTGACCGCGGGGAGGGCACAGTCGGGTGGTCTCGAGGCTCGGGCGCTGAGCGCCCGTCGCACCTGGACCAGCGAAAGGAGTCCCCTTCGCACCTCGACCAGCGAAGGGGTCAGCGCTCGTCGACCATGAGGTCGATCGTGTAGTCCTCGGCGCGGTAGGCGTGCTCGCCGAGCTCGATGGCGGTGCCGCCGGCGTCGAAGGCGACGCGGGTCATCGTGAGGACGGGCTGGCCGGCGCGCATGTGGAGCGCCTTGCGCTCGGCGGCGGTGGGCATCCGGGCGCCGATGGACTGGCGGGCGACGCTCGGGCGCACGCCCCGGCCGCGCAGCGCCGCGTACAGCCCCGCGTGCTCGAGCTCGTCACGGCCGATCTCGCCCGAGCTCGGCGGCAGCCAGTTGTGCAGGAGCGCGAGCGGGTCGTCGCCGGCGTAGCGCACGCGGGTGAGCGAGAGCAGCTCGGTCTCGGGCGGCAGGTCGAGCATCGAGGCCGCGCGGGGGTCGACGGCGCGCTCGAGGTCGAGCACCTCCGTGCGCGGTGAGCGGCCGGCTGCGTCGAGGTCGTCCCACAGCGAGGACAGGACGGCCTCGCGGTGCACCTTGCGGTTGGCGACGTGCGTGCCGAGCCCGCGCCGACGCACGAGCAGACCGCGGTCGACCATCTCCTGGATCGCACGCCGGATCGTCGGGCGAGACACGGAGAGCCGCGTGGCCAGGGCGATCTCGTTCTCGAAGGCGTCGCCCGACTCGAGCCGCCCGTCGTGGATCGCCGCGCTCAGCTGCTCGGCGATCTGGTGGTAGAGCGGCACCGGTGAGTCCCGGTCGAGGACGACGTCGAGCTCGGTGGCGGCCATGAGACGGATGATAGCGACCCGTCAAGGACATCCCGACGTCAGAATGTCCTGACAAATGCTTGACAGGTCCGACGGCGTCCGGCCAGAGTTGACCCCGCGAGGGCCGACGGGGCCCGAAGGACGTCACGAAGGAGTGGCCAGGGTGCGGATCGGCTGTGTCGGGCTCGGACGGATCGGGACCTCCCACGTGCAGACGCTGCGCGCGGTGCCCGGGGTGAGCGAGGTGGTCGTCGCCGACGTCGACGGCGCCCGAGCCGAGGGGCTGACCTCCCCGGCTGCCGAGGGGCTCGCCGCGGTGAGCGCCGTGCCCGTCGAGGCGCTCCTCACCGCCGACCTCGACGGTCTCGTCGTCACCACCGGCTCGGCCGCCCACGGCACGTGGGTGCGCGCGGCCGTCGACGCCGGGCTGCCGACCTTCTGCGAGAAGCCGCTCGCGGCGAGCCTCACCGAGATCCTCGAGGTCGCCGAGCACGTCCGCCGCAGCGGCGTCCCCGTCCACGTCGGCTTCCAGCGCCGCTTCGACGCCGGCTACCGCGCGGCGGCCGAGGCCGTGCGCTCCGGCGAGCTCGGCTTCGTCCACACCCTGCGCGGCGTCGCCAGCGACATGCACCCCCCGTCGGCGGAGTTCATCCCCGGCAGCGGCGGCATCTTCCGGGACTGCCTCGTGCACGACGCCGACGTCATCCGCTTCGTCACCGGCCGCGAGGTCGTGAGCGTCTACGCGGTCGGGGGCACGAAGGGGGCGGACTTCTTCCCCGCCGCGGGCGACGTCGACACCGGGGCCGCCCTGCTCACCCTCGACGACGGCACCATCGCGATGCTCTCGACGAGCCGCTACAACGGCCAGGGCCAGGACGTGCGCCTCGAGGTCCACGGCGAGCACGGCACCGTCGCCGTCGGTCTCGACGACTCCCTCGCCCTGCGCAGCGTCGAGCCGGGCGCGAGCCAGCCGGCCGGCCCGGTCCACACCGACTTCTACTCCCGCTTCCGCCCCGCCTTCGCCGACGAGCTCGCCGGTTTCGTCGCGATGGTGGGCGGGTCCCCCTCGCCCTGCACCGTCGACGACGCCCTCGAGGCCTCGCGCGTCGTCGAGGCCTGCGACCTCTCCCGCCGTGAGGGCCGCCCCGTCCTCATGACCGAGATCCCCTCCGCCCTGCCCGCCCCCGCCACCTCGTGAGGACGTCCATGACCACCCCCGTGCCCGACCGCATCGCCGCCGCCCCCATCTCGTGGGGGGTGTGCGAGGTCCCCGGATGGGGCTGGCAGCACCAGCCGCCGACCGTCCTGGCGCAGATGCGCGAGCTGGGCATCAGCGCCACCGAGTTCGGCCCCGACGGCTTCCTCCCCGACGCCCCGCAGGCCAAGGCCGACACCCTCGCGGGCTACGGCCTGGCCGCGGTCGGGCAGTTCGTCCCCGTCGTCCTGCACGACCCGGCCCACGACCCGCTGCCGGTCGTCGAGAGCGCGATGGAGGGCCTCGTCGCGGCGTCCGCGAGCACCGTCGTCATCGCCGCGGCGACCGGGGTCGACGGCTACGACGACCGCCCGGCGCTCGACGAGCTCGGCTGGAGCACCCTGCTCGCCAACCTCGACCGGATCGACGACGCCGCCCGCGCGCACGGCCTCGTCGCGACGATCCACCCGCACGTCGGCACGATGGTCGAGTCCGGCGAGGAGACCCAGCGGGTCCTCGACGGCTCGCGGATCGGGCTGTGCCTCGACACCGGCCACCTCCTCATCGGCGGCGGTGACCCGGTCGCGGTCGCCACCGAGCACCCCGGCAGGATCGCCCACATGCACCTCAAGGACGTCGACCTCGCCTGGGCCCGCAAGGTCCAGGCCGGCGACGCGACGTACACCGAGGCGGTCGCCGCCGGGATGTACGTGCCGCTCGGCGCCGGCGACGTCGACATCGCCGCGATCGTCACCGCGCTCGAGGCCGACGGCTACCAGGGCTGGTACGTCCTCGAGCAGGACACGATCCTCACCGGGGACCCTGCCGACGGCGGCGAGGGTCCCGACCCGGTCGCCGACGTGCGCACCTCGGTCGCGCACCTGCTCTCCGTCGCGAAGGGGGCGTGAGCGCACCGTGGTCTTCGACGTCGTCGCCATCGGCCGCACCGGGGTCGACATCTACCCCCTCGACCACGGGGTCGGGCTGGAGGAGGTGCGCACCTTCGAGAAGTTCCTCGGCGGCAGCGCGACGAACGTCGCCGTCGCCGCGGCCCGCCACGGCCACGACGTCGCCCTCGTCAGCAAGGTCGGCCCGGACGCCTTCGGCCGCTTCGTGCGCGCCGAGGCAGCCCGGCTCGGCGTCGACGCCCGCTACGTCAGCACCCTCGACGGGGAGCCCGGCCGGGTGCCGCCGACGCCGGTGACCTTCTGCGAGGTGCACCCGCCGGACGACTTCCCGCTCTCCTTCTACCGCTACCCGACCGCCCCCGACCTCATGATCGAGCCCGACGAGCTGCCGCTCGAGGCGATCCGCGAGGCGAAGATCTTCTGGGCCACCGTCACCGGGCTGTCGCAGGAGCCCTCGCGCGCCGCGCACCACGCGGCGCTCGCGGCCCGCGACGGCCGCCACCCGAGCGTGCTCGACCTCGACTACCGCCCGATGTTCTGGGAGGACCCGCGGGACGCGAGCGCCGAGATCGCCCGTGCGCTCGAGCACGTGAGCGTGGCCGTCGGCAACCGCGAGGAGTGCGAGGTGGCGGTCGGAGAGAGCGACCCGCACCGCGCGGCCGACGCGCTCCTCGACCGCGGTCTCGAGCTCGCCGTCGTCAAGCAGGGCCCGAAGGGGGTCCTCGCGGCCACCCGTGACGAGCGCGTCGAGGTGCCCACCCACCCCGTCGACGTCGTCAACGGCCTCGGGGCAGGTGACGCCTTCGGCGGTGCGCTGTGCCACGGGCTGCTCCTCGGCTGGGAGCTCGAGCGCGTCCTGCGCTTCGCCAACGTCGCCGGTGCGATCGTCGCCTCACGGCTCGAGTGCTCGACCGCCATGCCCACCGAGGACGAGGTCCTCGCCGCGCTGCAGACCCAGGAGGTGGCCCGATGACGACGAGCGAGCGCGTCGGGCTCGGCCCCGCCCAGATCACCGACCTGCGGGTCACCGACCCCGGCCTCGTCGCGCGGATGTGGGCCGGGCGCCGACGCCGCTCGCTCGTCGGCGAGGACGGGCGGATGCTCGTCGTCGCGGCCGACCACCCCGCCCGCGGCGCCCTCGGCGTGCGCGGTGACGCGATGGCCATGGGCAGCCGCAGCGACCTGCTCGAGCGCCTCGCGACCGCCCTCTCGCGCCCCGGCGTCGACGGCGTCCTCGGCACCCCGGACGTCCTCGACGACCTGCTCCTCATGGGCGCGCTCGACGACAAGGTCGTCATCGGCTCGATGAACCGCGGCGGTCTGCAGGGCTCGGTCTTCGAGCTGGACGACCGCTTCACCGGCTACACCGCCGACGAGATCGCCGCGCGCGGCCTCGACGGCGGCAAGATGCTCACGCGGATCGCCCTCGACGACCCCGGCACGGTCGCCACCCTCGAGGCGAGCGCGCAGGCCGTCACCGAGCTCGCCCGGCACGAGGTCATGGCCATGGTCGAGCCCTTCCTCTCCCGGCGCCGTGACGGCAAGGTCGAGAACCTCCTCGACCCCGACAGCACGATCCGCTCGATCCACGTCGCCTCCGGCCTCGGCGCGAGCAGCGCGTACACCTGGCTCAAGCTCCCGGTCGTCGATGACCTCGAGCGGGTCATGGACGCGACGACGATGCCGACCCTCCTGCTCGGCGGGGACCCGAAGGGGGACCCCCAGGACAGCTACGACGCGTGGGGCCGCTCGCTCGGGCTGCCCTCGGTGCGCGGTCTCGTCGTCGGGCGCGCCCTGCTCTACCCGCCGGACGGCGACGTCGGCGCAGCCGTCGACATCGCGGCCGGTCTCGTGCACGGGGGCGCGCGGTGAGCGCCCCGCGCACCGGCGCCGACAACGACCGGTGGTTCCACCCCTTCGCCGCCGGTGAGCCCTGGGCGGTCGAGATCACCGACGCCGTCGACGGCTGGCAGCACACGTCGCTGCGCGTGACCGCGCTGGCCGCGGGCGGCGAGGTGCACCACGACCTCGGTGGCGAGGAGGTCGTCGTCGTGCCGCTCGTCGGAGCGGTCGACGTCGTCGTCGACGGCCAGACCCTCGGCCTGCGCGGTCGGACGAGCGTCTTCGCCGGTCCGAGCGACGTCGCCTACGTGCCCGCCGGGCGCTCCCTGCTCCTTCGTGCCGGTGCCGAGGGCGCCCGTGTCGCCGTGTGCGGCGCCCAGGTCGCCGACCCCACCGGCGGCGGACGGACCCCTCGGGTCGTCACCGCCGACGAGACGCCCGTCGAGCTGCGCGGCGCCGGCAGCTGCAGCCGCGAGGTGCGCGGTCACGGCATGCCCGACACCCTGCCCGAGGCCGAGCAGATCCTCGTCTGCGAGGTCGTCACGCCGGCCGCGGGCTGGTCGTCCTACCCGCCGCACAAGCACGACAGCGACCGCCCCGGCGAGGAGAGCGTGCTCGAGGAGATCTACTACTTCGAGACCCAGGTCGTCGGCGACGCCGACGCCGGGCGAGCGCCCGTCACCCGGGGCACCGAGCGCGGCGACGGCCTCGACCCCGTCGGCTACCAGCAGGTCTACGGCACCGACGAGCGCGCGATCGACGTGCTCGTCGAGGTGAGCACCGGTGACGTCGTCCTCGTGCCGCACGGCTGGCACGGCCCGGCGATGGCCGCGCCCGACGCCGATCTGTACTACCTCAACGTCATGGCCGGTCCCGGCGCCGAGCGGGCCTGGCTCATCTGCGACGACCCCGCGCACGGCCAGGTCCGCGAGAGCTGGACCGGTCAGCGCGTCGACCCCCGCCTGCCGATGGGAGCCACCCGATGAGCCAGACCGTCCGTCTCACCGTCGCCCAGGCGGTCGTGCGCTTCCTCGCCGCCCAGCGCAGCGAGCGCGACGGCGAGCAGCAGCGCCTCCTCGAGGGCTGCCTGGGCATCTTCGGGCACGGCAACGTCGCGGGTCTGGGCCAGGCCCTGCTCCAGGACGAGCTCGCCGCGACGCAGGCGGGGGAGCGGCCCGGTCTGCCCTACGTCCTGGCCCGCAACGAGCAGGCGATGGTGCACACCGCCGTCGCCTTCGCCAAGCAGCGTGACCGGCTGCAGACCTGGGCGTGCACCGCCTCCGTCGGCCCCGGCAGCACGAACATGCTCACCGGCGCCGCGCTCGCGACGATCAACCGGCTGCCCGTGCTGCTCCTGCCGTCCTCGACCTTCGCCACCCGCTCGGCCGGACCGCTCCTGCAAGAGCTCGAGCACCCGGTGAGCGCCGACGTCACCGTCAACGACGCCTTCCGACCGCTCTCGCGCTTCTACGACGAGGTGCGCCGCCCCGAGCAGCTGCCCGCGATCCTGCTCCAGGCGATGCGCGTGCTCACCGACCCCGCCGACACCGGCGCCGTGACGATCTCGCTGCCCCAGGACGTGCAGGCGCAGGCCCACGACTGGCCGGTCGAGCTCTTCGACGAGCGGGTGTGGTACGTGCGCCGGCCCCCGGCCGAGCCCGCGGCGATCGCCCGCGCCGTGCAGGTCATCCGCTCCGCGCGGCGGCCCATGGTCGTCGCCGGCGGCGGCGTGCACTACTCCCGCGCCGAGGAGGCCCTCGCCGCGCTGTGCTCCGCCACGGGGATGCCCGTCGGCGAGACCCAGGCGGGCAAGGGCTCGCTGCTGCACGGCGACCCCCGGCTGCTCGGCGCCGTCGGGTCGACGGGCACGACCGCGGCCAACGCGGTCGCCGCGCAGGCCGACGTCGTCATCGGCGTCGGCACCCGGTGGCAGGACTTCACGACGGCCTCGCGGACCGCCTTCGCCGCCGAGGGGGTGCGCTTCGTCAACCTCAACGTCGCCCCGGTCGACGCGGTGAAGCACTCCGGCGTCATGGTCGTCGGGGACGCCCGCGAGTCCCTCCTCGCGCTCGCGCAGGCCCTCGAGGGCTGGTCGGTCGAGGATGGCTACCGCGAGGAGCAGGAGCGGCTCTGGTCGAGCTGGGACGCCGAGGTCGAGGCCGCCCACCACCCGTCCGCCGAGGTCACCGCCGCGCTCGCGCCCGGTCTGCTCACCCAGGGCGAGGTCCTCGGGCTCGTCAACGAGCTGAGCGACCCGCGCGACGTCGTCCTGTGCGCCGCCGGCTCGATGCCCGGTGACCTCCACAAGTCGTGGCGCGTGCGCGACCGACGCGGGTACCACGTCGAGTACGGCTACTCCTGCATGGGCTACGAGGTGCCCGCCGCCATCGGCGTGCGCCTGGCCGACGAGACCCGCGACGTCTTCGCGATGGTCGGCGACGGCGGCTACCTCATGATGCCGACCGAGCTCGTCACCGCCGTGCAGGAGCGGGTCAAGGTCGTCGTCGTCCTCGTGCAGAACCACGGCTTCCACTCCATCGGCTCGCTCTCGCAGTCGCTCGGCAGCCAGCGCTTCGGCACCTCCTACCGCGCCCGGGGGGCGGACGGGCGTCTCGACGGGCAGACCCTGCCCGTCGACCTCGCCGCCAACGCCCGCTCCCTCGGCGCCCACGTCGTCGAGGTGGAGGACCGTGACGGCCTCGTCGCCGCGATCCACGAGGCGAAGGGGTGGCCCGCCGACGGCGGTCCCTTCGTCATCCACGTCCAGACCGACCCGCTCGTCCACGGCCCCGACTCCGCGTCGTGGTGGGACGTGCCGGTGAGCGAGATCTCCGAGCTCACCTCGACCCGCGAGGCGTTCGACGCATATTGCGAGCGCAAGACCGGCCAACGGGCCTACCTTCGACCCGGCGACCCGCAGTAGCACCACCCTCACCGTGATGGAAAGAGAGACAACGATGTCCCGACCGACCCGATACCCCTTCCTCGCCGGCGCGGCTGCGCTGGCCGTCGCCCTCACCGCCTGCTCCTCCACCGGTGGCAAGCAGGAGACGAGCGCAGACGGTGGCGGCGGTGCTGCTGCCGACACCCCGGAGATGACCGTCGCTCTCATCACCCACGCCGCCCCGGGCGACACCTTCTGGGACCAGGTCCGGGCCGGCGCCGAGGACGCCGCCAAGAAGGACAACGTCAAGCTCGAGTACACCGCCGACCCCGACGGCGCCAAGCAGGCCCAGCTCGTGCAGCAGGCCGTGGACAAGAAGGTCGACGGGATCGCCGTCACCCTCTCCAAGCCCGAGGCGATGAAGAGCAACGTCGAGGGTGCGGTCAACGCCGGCATCCCGACCGTCGCCCTCAACGCGGGCATGGGCGACTGGAAGGACATGGGGGTGCTGTCCTTCTTCGGCCAGGACGACGGCCTGGCCGGGGAGGCCGCCGGCGAGCGCCTCACCGAGGAGAAGGCCGGCAAGGTCCTGTGCGTCATCCAGGAGCAGGGCCACGTCGGTCTCGAGGCGCGCTGCGACGGCCTGAAGAAGAAGTTCGCCAACTCGGAGAAGATCTACGTCAAGGGCACCGACACGGCCAACGTCCAGTCGACGATGACCGCCAAGCTCCAGGACGACAAGGACATCACCCACGTCGTCACGCTCGGCGCCCCCTTCGCCATGGTGGCCCTGAAGTCGATCGAGGAGTCGGGCAGCTCGGCCAAGCTCGCGACCTTCGACCTCAACGACGACGCGCTGACGGCGATCAAGGACAAGAAGATCCTCTGGGCCGTCGACCAGCAGCCGTACGTCCAGGGCTACATGGCCGTCGACGCGCTGTGGCTGCGCGCGCAGAAGGGCGCCTCCGTCGGCGGTCAGCAGCCGGTCTTCTCCGGACCTGCCTTCGTCGACGAGTCCAACGTCGACCTGCTCCTGAAGTGAGCCGGCGATGACCACCACCACCACGACGCCGACATCGCAGCCGGCTGACGACCGCGTCGCGGCGAAGGGTCGGGCCGGCCTGCTCTTCAGCCGCCCCGAGGTCGGAGCACTCATCGGGGCGGTCGTCGTGGCGATCCTCTTCGCGTCGGTCGCCCCGAGCTTCCGCTCCGTCGACAACGCCGGGACGATCCTGTACGAGGTGGCCTCGATCGGGGTCATGGCGGTCCCCGTCGCCATGCTCATGATCGGCGGGGAGTTCGACCTCTCCACCGGTGTCGCGGCCACCTCGTCCGGCATCGCGGCCGCCCTCACGGCCTGGAACTTCGGGCTCAACGTCTGGGTGGGGGTGGTCGTCGCGCTCGTCTTCTCGCTCGCCGTGGGGGCCTTCAACGGGTGGTTCCTCATGAGGACCGGGCTGCCGAGCTTCCTCGTCACCCTCGGCACCTTCTTCGTCCTCCAGGGTGGCAACCTCGCCGTCACCCGTCTCGTCGGCGGGACCGTCTCGACGCCCCAGATCTCCGACATCGCCGGCTTCGACTCGGCCGCCGCGGTCTTCGCCTGGCAGACGACGATCGGACCGATCACCCTCAAGGCGCTCGTCGTCTACTGGCTGATCCTCACGGCCGTCGGGTCGGTGGTCCTCATGAGGACGCGGATCGGCAACTGGGTCTTCGCCGTCGGTGGCGACGCCGATGCCGCCCGCGCGGTGGGCGTGCCGGTGAAGCGGGTCAAGATCGGCCTCTTCATGTTCGTCGGCTTCTGCGCCTGGGTCCTCGGCATGCACCTGCTCTTCGAGTACCAGGTCATGCAGTCCGGCGAGGGCGTGGGCAAGGAGTTCATCTTCATCATCGCCGCGGTGGTCGGGGGCTGCCTGCTCACCGGCGGGTACGGCTCGATCGTCGGCGCCTCGCTCGGCGCCCTCGTCTTCGGCATGACCCGCCTGGGCATCAACTACGCAGGATGGAACCCCGACTGGTTCTACACCTTCCTCGGGGTCATGCTCCTGCTCGCCACCCTCGTCAACCTCTACGTCAAGAAGAAGGGGGAGGCCCGATGAGCACGACGACCGAGCCGACCACCCGTGAGCGGGCCGAGGGCGTGCAGCCCCTCGTGGTGATGGACGACGTCGGCAAGTCCTACGGCAACGTCCACGCGCTGCGCGGGGTCTCGCTCGAGGTCTACCCGGGCGAGGTGACGTGCGTCCTCGGCGACAACGGAGCCGGCAAGTCCACGCTCATCAAGATCATGGCGGGCCTGCACGAGCACACCGAGGGGACCTTCACGGTCAACGGGATCTCCCGCAACCTCGCCTCGCCCCGAGCCGCCCAGCAGCTCGGCATCGCGACGGTCTACCAGGACCTCGCGCTGGCCCCGCTCATGTCGGTCTGGCGCAACTTCTTCATGGGCAACGAGGTCCGCCGCGGTCCCTTCCTCGACGGGGCGACGATGCGCCGTGTCGCCGACGTGGAGCTGCAGAAGATGGGGATCCACATCGGCGACCTCGACCGGCCGGTCGGAGGTCTGTCGGGTGGTCAGAAGCAGTGCATCGCCATCGCTCGCGCCATCTACTTCGGGGCGAAGGTCATCATCCTCGACGAGCCCACCGCAGCCCTCGGGGTGCGCCAGTCCGGTGTCGTGCTCAAGTACATCGCCAAGGCGCGCGACGCCGGCCTCGGCGTCGTCTTCATCACCCACAACCCGCACCACGCCTACCTCGTGGGCAACCACTTCGTCATCCTCAAGCTCGGCCGGGTCGTCCTCGACGCGCACCGCGACGAGATCACCCTCGACGAGCTGACGGCGGAGATGGCCGGCGGTCAGGAGCTCGCCGAGCTGCAGCACGAGCTGCGCGGCGTCGACCCTGGCAAGGTCGTCGACCCCGGCAACCCCGAGATCGAGCTCGCCGGCCCCGGCAAGCCGACCGTCGTCCACGACGGGACGGCAGGGGACCGCACCGGATGAGCGCACCGCTGCGGGTCGGCGTGGTCGGGGTCGGCGTCATGGGCGCCGACCACGCCCGCCGGCTCGCGCGCGGGGTGGCCGGCGCCACGCTCGTGGCGGTGAGCGACCCGGACGTCGAGCGTGCCCAGGAGCTGGCCGCACGCCTGGGTGCGGACGACGTCGGGTCGGGGAGCGTGGCCGTCGTCCCGGACCCGCTCGAGCTCATCCGGTCAGACGCGGTCGACGCCGTCGTCCTCGCCTCGCCCGGCCATGCGCACGAGGAGCAGGTGCGGGAGTGCATCGAGACCGGCACGCCCGTGCTGTGCGAGAAGCCCCTGACGACGGACGACGCGTCGTCGGCCCGTCTCGTGCGCGCCGAGCGCGACGGTGGTCGTCCGCTGGTCCAGGTGGGCTTCATGCGTCGCTTCGACCCGGAGTACGTGCAGCTGCGCGACCTCCTGACGAGCGGACGGGTCGGTCGGCCTCTGCTCGCCCACCAGGTGCACCGCAACCTCGCCGCGCCGCGAGCGGACTTCCGCAGCGAGATGATCGTGCGCGACAGCCTCGTGCACGAGATCGACACGGCCAGGTACCTCTTCGGCGAGGAGGTGGTCGAGATCCAGGTGATCACCCCGTCGCCCTCGTCGCTCGTCCCGGACGGGGTGGCGGACCCGCAGGTCGTGGTCCTGAGGATGGCCGGAGGGGCGATCGTGACCAACGAGGTCTTCGTCGGCAGCACGACGGGCTACGAGGTGCGGTGCGAGGTCGTCGCCGAGCGAGGCAGCGCGGTCGTCGGCCGCCCCTCGGGCGGCATCTGCTCGACGGCGGCCGGTCCGCACGGCGGTGCGGGGTCGTGGGGCGGTGCCCTGCCGGTGGACTACCGGGAGCGCTTCGCGCGGGCCTACGCCCTCGAGCTGCAGGCGTGGGTCGACGCGTCCCGTCGGGGCGAGGTCGTCGGCGCCCGCAGCAGGGACGGGTACGCGGCGACCGTCGTCGCCACGGCCGGGGTGGCCTCCCTGGCCTCCGGCCGCCCGGTGGTCGTCGAGCTCGACCCCGAGCTCTGAGCATGGACGGTCTGGCGCCCGCCAGCCGTCACAGGTAATGATGTCAGGACATTTAGACCCGAGAGAGGCGTCCATGAGCACCCCCACCCGCATCACCCACCTCGTCGCCGGATCCCCGTGGGAGGGGACGGCCGAGCGCACGAGCGAGGTCTACGACCCCGCGACCGGTGAGGTCACCGGCGCCCTCGACCTCGCCTCCGCCGATCTCGTCGGCGAGGTCGTCGAGGGCGCGCACGCCGCGTGGCTGGAGTGGCGCGACACCTCGCTGACCCGGCGCGCGCAGGTCCTCTTCCGCTTCCGCGAGCTGCTCAACGAGGACAAGGAGCGCATCGCCGCGCTCATCACCGCCGAGCACGGCAAGGTGCTCTCCGACGCCCTCGGCGAGGTCGTGCGCGGTCTCGAGGTCGCCGAGTACGCGTGCGGCATCCCCAACCTGCTGCGCGGGGGCTTCTCCGAGAACGCCTCGACCGCGGTCGACGTGTACTCGATGCGTCAGCCGCTCGGCGTCGCGGCGATCATCTCGCCCTTCAACTTCCCCGCGATGGTGCCGCTGTGGTTCGTCCCCATCGCCATCGCGTGCGGCAACGCCGTGGTGCTCAAGCCGAGCGAGAAGGACCCGTCGGCGGCCAACGCCGTCGCCGAGCTGTGGCAGCGCGCCGGCCTGCCCGACGGGGTGATGAACGTCGTCCACGGTGACAAGGAGGCCGTCGACGCGCTGCTCACCCACGACAAGGTGCGCTCCGTCTCCTTCGTCGGCTCGACCCCGATCGCGAGGTACGTCTACGAGACGGGGACCGCCGCCGGCAAGCGCGTCCAGGCGCTCGGCGGTGCGAAGAACCACATGCTCGTCCTGCCCGACGCCGACCTCGACCTCGCCGCCGACGCCGCAATCAACGCGGGCTTCGGCTCCGCGGGCGAGCGCTGCATGGCGATCTCCGCGCTCGTCGTCGTCGAGCCGGTCGCCGACGAGCTCGTGAGCAAGATCGTCGACCGCATGGGCAAGCTGCGCACCGGTGACGGGCGCCGCGGCTGCGACATGGGGCCGCTCGTCACCGCCGCCCACCGCGACAAGGTCGCGTCGTACGTCGACGCCGGCGCCCAGGCCGGCGCGAAGGTCGTCGTCGACGGGCGCGACGGGGACTTCGACGCCGACGGAGAGGGCTTCTTCGTCGCCCCGACCCTCATCGACGAGGTGCGCCCCGGGATGAGCGTCTACGACGACGAGATCTTCGGCCCGGTGCTCTCGGTCGTCCGCGTCGCCAGCTACGACGAGGGCCTCGAGCTCATCAACGCCAACCCCTACGGCAACGGGACGGCGATCTTCACCAACGACGGCGGCGCCGCCCGGCGCTTCCAGCACGAGGTCGAGGTCGGCATGGTCGGCATCAACGTGCCGATCCCGGTCCCGGTGTCGTACTACTCCTTCGGCGGGTGGAAGAACAGCCTCTTCGGCGACACCCACGCCCACGGCATGGAGGGCGTGCACTTCTTCACCCGCGGCAAGGTCGTCACGCAGCGCTGGCTCGACCCGAGCCACGGCGGCATCAACCTCGGCTTCCCGCAGACGGACTGAGGGGTGACGGCGACCGCGGGGGTGGGATCCCCCTTCGTGCTGGCTGCCTCGGCGCAGATGATCTACGGGGACCTGCCGATGCTCGAGCGGGTGCGGCGCATCCACGAGCGCGGCCTCGCCGTCGAGATCTGGGACTGGCGCGGTCACGACGTCGACGCCCTCGCGACCCTCGCGGGCGAGGGCGTCGTCTTCACGTCGATGACCGGGTACACGACCGGCCGGCTCGGGGACCCCGAGGGGGCGGACGAGCTGCTCGCCACGGCGGCCGCGTCGATCGAGGTCGGCCGACGCATCGGGGCCCGAGCGCTCAACCTCCACGGCACCGGTCTCGGTCCGACCGGCCTGCCGGTCACCCCGGTCGGTCCGGACGGCGCCGACGAGCAGATGTGGAGGACCGCTCGCGACACCCTCCGGCGCGTGGCCGATCTCGGCGAGCGCGAAGGGGTGACCTTCGTGCTGGAGAACCTCAACCTCTCCGTCGACCACCCGGGGACCCCCTTCGCCCGGGCCGCGGACACCCTCGACCTCGTGAGCGGGGTCGACAGCCCGCACCTGCGGCTCAACCTCGACCTCTACCACGCGCAGATCGGCGAGGGCGACCTCATCGGGCTGTGCCGGCGGGCGCTGCCCTGGATCGGCGAGGTCCAGGTCGCCGACGTCCCCGGTCGGTGCGAGCCCGGCACCGGCGAGATCCGCTACGAAGGGGTGGCCGCCGCGTTGGAGGACATGGGGTACCGCGGGGTCGTCGGGCTGGAGGCCTTCGCCTCCGGTGGCGACTCGGTGGCCGCCGGCGACGCGGCGCTCGAGGCCTTCGTCGGCGCCTTCAGCGGTCCCGATGGTCGAGGTGCGACGACGGAGCCTCGAGACCACCCGTAGGTCCTCAGCCGATCAGGCTCCGGAGCGGCACGGCGGGGTCGACGAGCTGGTCGGGGTCGGGGCGGGCGCCCGCGGCGACGAGCCGCTCGGCCATCCGCACGTCCTTGGCGACGGCGGCCCGCCCGGCACCGGCAGCGCACACGAGCGCTCCGTCGTCGTCGAGCCCGAGGTGCACGACGGTGCCGTCGGGCCGAGGGCGCTCGACCCACCGCGTGGCCGCCGCCGCCATGCCCGAGACCTGCAGGCTGAGGTCGTACTGGTCCGACCAGAACCACGGGACGGCCGTGATCGAGGCGTCCTCGCCGCGCACCGACGCCGCCACGACGGCGGCCTGGTCGTGCGCCATCCGCCAGGACTCGAGCCGCTGCCGCCGCCCGAGCGCCGCGACCGGTCCGGCGCAGCAGTCACCCGCTGCCCAGACGTCCGGCGCGCTCGTGCGCATCCTCGCGTCGACGACGACGCCGTCGTCGACCTCGAGGCCGGCTGCTCGGGCGAGCCCGGTCTCCGGCACGGAGCCCACGGCCTGGAGCACGACGTCCGGGGTGACGACGCTGCCGTCGGAGAGCTCGACGTGCCACCCGCCGTCCCCGGCGGTCGCGGACGCGACGGTCGTGCCGAGGTGCAGGTCCACTCCTTCGGCCTGGTGACGCTCGACGAGGACCCGGGCGACGGGCTCGGGGACCGCGCGCCCGAGGGCACGCGCTGCAGCCTCGACGACCGTGACCTGGGCGCCGCGCGTGCGAGCGCTCGCGGCCACCTCCAGCCCGACGAGCCCCGCGCCGACGACGAGCAGGTGGGTCCCCGGCCGTAGGGCGTCGCGCAGCACGAGCGCGTCATCGAAGGTCCGCAGCGTAAGCGCGGCAGTCGGCAGCCCGGGCAGGCGGCGCGGCTGCGACCCCGTCGCGAGCACGAGCCGGTCGAAGCCCAGGCGCGTGCCGTCGTCGAGCTCGACCGTGCGTCCTTCGAGGTCGAGCGAGGTCGCCGCGCGTCCGGCGACGACCTCGAGCCCCTCGACGTCGAGCCGCCCGTCGCGGTACGGCTCGACCGGTCGTGGGTCGTCGTCGACGAGGACGGACTTCGACAGCGGGGGTCGCTCGTAGGGCGGGCGCGCCTCGCGTCCGACGAGGACCACCCGGGCGTCGAGGCCGCTCGTCGCGAGGTCGTGGGCGACGCGGGCACCGCACTCGCCGGCGCCGACGACGACGACGCGGAGCTGAGAGGTCATGCCTCGATCCAACGCCTCGCGCCGGTCGGAGGCAAACCTCGCATCACGGCTCAGACGAGCGCCCGGTCCTGCACCTCGGCGATGGTGACCGGACGACCCTCGATCGCGGAGAGCGTCGCGGCCTCGGCGGCCCAGGCGGTGCCCATCGCGTCGTCGACGGTGCACGGCGAGGGGATCTCGCCCGCTGCCACCCGGCAGAAGGTCGCGAGCTCGACGCGGAAGGCCTCGGCGAGACGGTCCATGAAGAAGGTGTGCGGGGGGCCGGCCGGCCAGGCGACGCCCGGCTGCGTCGGACGAAGGGGAAGGCCGTCGTCGAGCCCGGCGGCGACCGCGTCGGAGACGCCGTGCACCTCGAGACGCACGTCATAGCCGCGGGCGTTGGTCCGGGTGTTCGACACGACGCCGATCGCCCCGTCGCTCATCGTGAGCAGCGTCGAGACGCTCGTGTGGTCGCCGTGGTCGCGGTACATCTCCGCGGGCGCGTCGGGGTCGGTGACCCCGACCGCGTAGACGGAGACGACCTCCTGGCCGGTCACCCAGCGCACAGCGTCGAAGTCGTGGACGGAGCAGTCGCGGAAGATGCCGCCGGAGACGGCGAGGTACGCAGCGGGGGGCGGCGCCGGGTCGAGCGTCGTCGAGCGCACTGTGTGCACCCGGCCCAGCGAGCCGTCCCGCACGGCGTCCCGGGCGGCGACGAAGGCGGGGTCGAAGCGGCGGGGGTAGCCGATCTGCACCGGTGCGCCGGCCTGGGCGGCGAGCTCCTGCATGCGCACGGCCTCGCCGATCGTGCCGGCGACCGGCTTCTCGCAGAAGGTCGCGACCCCGCGTGCCAGCGCCGCCTCGAGCAGCTCGGCGTGGACGTTCGTCGCGGCGGCGACGACGACGCCGTCGACACCTGCGTCGAGCAGGGCCTGGGGCGAGTCGACGGCGCGAGCCTTCGGGATCCGGCCGGTGACGGCGTCGACGGCGGCGCCCACCGGGTCGGTGACGACGAGCTCGTCGACGCCGTCGAGGGCGGCGAGGGTGTCGGCATGGAAGGCGCCGATCCGGCCGAGGCCGATGAGTCCGATACGCATCAGTCGTGTGCTCCTAGGACGGTCTGGTCCCAGTCGATGACGGAACCCGTGACAACTCCTGACCGGTCGGACAGGAGGAAGACGACGGCGTCGGCGATCTCGTCGACCTGGCCGAGGCGACCCATGGGCGAGGAGGCGGCAGCCCGCGCGACCCAGTCGTCGCCGGCACCGTGGAAGCGGCGCTGGGTCGCGTCCTCGCCCTCGGTCTCGGTCCAGCCGATGTTGAGCCCGTTGACCCGGACGCGGTCGAAGCGGTGGGCGTGCGCGACGTTCTTCGTCAGGCCGGCGAGACCGGCCTTCGTGGCGCTGTACGCGGCGAGGTGGGGCTGCCCCCCGTGGGAGGACATGGTGATGATGTTGACGACGCTGCCGGGGGCCCCGCGACCGACCATGTCGGCGACGGCTGCCTGCATCGTGAAGAAGGGCCCGCGCAGGTTGACGGCGACGTGGTCGTCGAAGAGCTCGGGCGTCGTGTCGAGCAGGGTGCCCCGCGTGGTCAGGCCGGCGGCGTTGACGAGGCAGTCGACCCGTCCGTGACGGGCGACGGTCTGGGCCACGGCGTCCTGGGCCTGGGCGACGTCGGCCTGGTCGGCCACGACGAAGGAGACGGGCCCGAGGCCCGAGAGCTCTGCGACGAGGGCCTCGGCCCGGTGGGCGTGCCGCCCGGTGACCACGACGCTGGCGCCCTCGCGCAGAGCGGCTCGGGCGATGCCCGCGCCGAGACCGGCGGTGCCGCCGACGACGAGGACGACCCGGTCGGTGAGCAACGCCTCCATGCGTGGTGACCTCTCGTCGTCGAGGATGTCCGTATGTCAGGACAAAGGGGACTGTAGCCGAGGGCGGCGGACGACGGAAGGGGATCTCGGTCCCCCTTCGCCCATCCGCGACGAAGGGGGAGCCGCGCCTCACGACGTGCGGCGGCGCTCCTCGTGCTCGGCCAGGCGACGGCCGAGCACGGCCGGTGCGGCGCGCTCGGCGAGAGCGGCACGCACGACCTCAGCCTGGGTGGCCGGTGACATGCCGTCGACGGGCGGGTCGCGGTCGAGGTTGGTCGGGAAGGCGTAGCCCTCGGCGCTCGCCGCGACCGCGTGGTGGAGCAGCCGCTCGTCGTGACCACCCGCGCCCGCCTCGAGGAGGGCCGGGTAGACCGCCTCGACGACCCGTCGGCGGTCGGTGGACTCCATCGCCCGGCCGAAGGCCGACGAGATCTGCAGCAGGTTCGCCATCCGCCGGGTGCTCCGGGTGCTGTTGCTCCCCGCGGCGTGGAAGAGGGCGGGGTTGAAGAAGACGGCGTCGCCCAGGCGAAGGGGCAGCTGCACGTGGTGCGCGGCGAAGTGCTCCTGGAAGTCGGGCAGCCAGTAGGCGAGGAAGCCGTGCGGGTACTTCTGCGAGTGCGGCAGGTAGAGCGTCGGGCCGGACTCGACGGGCATGTCGCCGTGGGCGACCGCGCCCTGGAGGGTGAGCTGTGGCGAGAGCGCGTGCACGTGCGCCGGGTAGGCGGCCGAGACCTCCGGCGAGGTGAAGCCGAGGTGGTAGTCGCGGTGCACGGTCTGGCCCGCCCCGCCCGGACCGACGACGTTGACCTGGCTCGTCACCTGGTAGCCCGGGCCGAGCCAGGCCCGGGCGGCGAGGGCGATCACGGGCGAGGAGTAGTAGTCGACGAAGGCGTGCGGGTCCGCGACGGCGAGCTTCTCCAGTGCCCCCCACACCCGGTCGTTGGCCCCCGGCGCGGCGAAGTGGTCACCGGCCGTCCGTCCCTCGGCGCGCTGCTGGGTGATGAGCTCCTCGAAGCGCACGGTGACCCGGTCGACGACCTCGGCGTCGAGAGCGCCCTCGACGACGACGATGCCCGGCCCGTGCAGCCAGGCGTGCGCGAGCTCGGCCTCGAGCGCCAGACGCTCTTCGCGGCGGCCCGCGTCGGCGTCGAGGACGGTGCTCGCCGCGTAGACGAGGACCCCCTGCTCGACGCGCTCGGCGTGCGGGTACGCGCCGACGTCGGTGCGCTCGCGCTCGAGCAGCCCGACGAGGTCGGCCACGCGGCAGTCCTCGGTGCGCAGGTGGGGGGTGGCGGACCCGGTGGTCGTCGTGGTGGTCATGGCTCCCACGCTGCCGCGACCGGCAGGACGTCACCAGGCCCTCATCACCTCAGAAAGACCTCAGGCCCGCCTACGGTGGGCATGTGCGTGCGCACCGGGTGAGCGACATCGCCGAGCAGAGCGGGCTGTCCTCGGCGACGGTCGACCGTGTCCTGCACGGCCGCCCCGGAGCCAGCCCGCGGGCGGTGCGCGCCGTCGAGCAGGCGGTCGCCGAGCTCGACCGGCAGGCGCGCTCCGTGCGCCTCGGGGCGCGCTCGCTCGTTGTCGACGTCGTCATGCAGGCGCCCGCGCGCTTCAGCGACGCCGTGCGGACGGCCGTGGAGAGCCAGCTGGGG
The DNA here is from genome assembly GCF_040547045.1 of Janibacter sp. UYMM211. NCBI lineage: Bacteria > Bacillati > Actinomycetota > Actinomycetes > Micrococcales > Intrasporangiaceae > Janibacter > Janibacter sp. UYMM211. Next base: position 49,812 of record NZ_JBEPOY010000004.1, read on the forward strand.
GCCGTCGGGCCCACCGCGGTCCGGGCCCGCTTCGACCTGCGCGAGAGCGGCGACGTCGTCGACCTCCTCGCGGCCCTCGACCGGGTCGGCCGGCGCGGGCGTACCAGCGACGGCGTCGTCCTCAAGGCGCCGTCGGACCCGGCGGTCGGCCGGGCCGTCGACGACCTCGCCGCGCGGGGCATCCCGACCGTCACCCTCGTCACGGACGTGGAGTCGTCCCGGGTCGCCTACGTCGGGCTCGACAACCGGGCGGCAGGCCGCACGGCCGCCCACCTCGTCGCCCTCGGGACGAGACCGACGACGGGGGTCGTCCTCGCCTCGGTGAGCCGCTCGGCCTTCACCGGCGAGGGCGAGCGGCTGCGGGCCTTCGTCGCAGGCCTGCGCGAGGACGCGCCCGGTCTCGAGGTCGTCACCCCGGCCGAGGCCGACGGGCTCGACCGCCCGACACGTGAGGCCGTGACGACGGCGCTGCGCGGTCTGCAGGCCCCGGTCCGCGCGGTGTACTCCGCCGGTGGCGGGAACCGGGCGATCCTGGCTGCCCTCGCCGCAGCCGGGGAGCGTCCGGCCACCTTCGTCGCGCACGACCTCGACGAGGACAACCTCGAGCTGCTGCGCACCGGCGCGATCGACCTCGTGCTCCACCACGACCTGCGGGCCGACGCCCGCGCGGCGCTGCGCCAGCTGCTGCGCCACCACGGCCTCGAGCCCGGCGCGCCGACCTCCGTGCCCGCCGGGGTCCAGGTCGTCACCCGGCACAACGTGCCCGGGCGGCTCGGACCGCGCTGACCCCCGCTCGCGAAGGGCCGGGCCGACGGCTCCCCCTTCGCCACCACCCGCGTCGCACGCCCGGGGAGCGCTCCCCATGGTGGACCCGGCCGGGCGGTCCTAGGGTCGCGGCACGACGCGGTCGAGCGACCCCCTCTCCCAGCAGGCGGGAGGAGGCGGGCGCCGGTAGCGTCGCTCGAGACCGGTCCGGACGGGCCGGGCGCAGACGCGAGGGAGCGGTCGAGATGGGCAGGTCACGGGCGGCGACGCACGAGACGCCGTACAGCCAGGTCATCATCAGCAGCGTCCTCGCCGGGGCGGTGGCGCTCGTCGTCTCGATCGTCACCCTCGTCGGGCGCGGCGAGACGATGGTCGACGCCATGGCCACGGGGATGGCGGCCGGGGCCGGTGCCGTCGCGATCAGCGCCGTGCTGCTCCTCGCGATGTACCAGCTGCTCTCCTACGTCCGGCAGCGCTGACCTGACCCGAAGCCGGTCCGACCGGTCGGCGGCGAGCCCGCCGCCGGATCAGGTCGCGGCCACCTCGGGGAGAGGCTGAGAGGGTGCGGTCGCGGGCGGGTCCACGGTGATGTCGGCGACCTCGACGAGCGAGGGCAGGTCGTGGTGGCCGTCGACGACCTCGCCTCGGGCCCACCACATGCGCAGCCCGCGTCCCTCCACCTCGAGCGTGGCGAGGTTGTTGTCGAACCACGGACCCTCGACGTAGCCCCAGCGCAGTGGTGCCGGAGGCACCCCGATCGCCAGCGACGCGGCCCGGCCGATGGGTGCGGCCACCCGTCGGGAGAGGAAGGCGGTGCCGACCCGGACGCCGCGCGGGAGGGGGTTGCGGATCGGCGAGCAGACGGCCTGCAGGAGGCGGCTGCGCAGGGCGGGGGCACCCTCGCGCTCCCGGGCACGGGTCGAGAAGGCCTCGGCGACGTAGCTGTGGTGGACGTCGCCGGACAGGAAGGTCACCGTGCCCGGCGCCTCGCCGCGCTGACCCGCGGCGACCTCGATGACCATGTCGGACACCCGGCGGAAGCCCTCCTGGAAGGCCGCCCAGTGCTCCATGTCGACGGCCCGGCGCAGCCGCTCGCCGACCCGGCCGGCCCGCCGGCCCCACCGGCCCGAGGCCAGGGCCTCGTTGAAGGCCTCGAGGTGGTGCAGCCCGGAGGCGAGGAAGAAGGGCAGCGAGGTGCCGATGAGCAGGTGGTCGACATCGCCCCGCAGCCGCTCGTCGAGCCAGGCCAGCTCGCCGTCGTCGACGATCGAGCGCCGCTCGGGCTGCAGGACGCGCGCCGCGCGCGAGTCGACGACGACGAGGCGGGCCTGCGTGCCGAAGGTGCGCGAGTAGCTGTAGCGGTAGGCCGTCGGGTCGCCCTGGACGCGCTCGGAGAGGGCGTCGAGGACGGCCGTGAGGTCGAGCTCGTCGGGTCCGTCGTGCCGCACGACGTGCTGCCACACCGGGTCGTCGTCACGCTCCTCGCGACCGAGGTTGCCGAGGTGCTGGTAGACCCAGTACGAGGTGAGCCCGGAGACGATCCGCTCGTGCCACCACGACGTCGCCTGCATGTCGCGCAGCCACGACAACGAGGTGTTCCAGTCGTCGCGCACGTCGTGGTCGTCGAAGATCATCGCGCTCGGCAGGGTCGACAGCAGCCACCGCGTCGCCGGGTCGCTCCACGCGAGCCGGTAGAGGTGGGCGTACTCCTCGTAGTCCTTGAGCTCGGTGCCCGGCGGCTCCTCGAGCGAGCGGCGGGAGGCGATGAACTCGCGCATCTGCGGCGAGGTCTCGTCGGCGTAGACCTGGTCGCCGAGGAAGAGCACGAGGTCCGGCCAGCGGATCTCGCCCTCCTCGGGGTCGTCGGTGGAGCGGGCGACCCCCGCCATCCGCAGCCCGTAGGCGCGCAGCGCGTCGATGCCGTGGGTGGAGTTGCCCTCCTCGTCGTGCGGCACGCTCGTGCGGCACGAGCCGAAGGCCATGCGCAGCGGCGTCTCGGGGTCGATCGTCGGCAGGACGGGGGCGGGGTAGGGCGAGTCGGCCAGCGGCCACACGACGGTGTCGTCGAGGCTGAGCTCGTAGGGCGTCGGCTCGCCGACCGGCAGCCCGTCGACGACGACGAGGGCGTAGTGGTGGCCGTGGACGGCGAAGGTGGGGGCGCTCGCCTCGACGTCGCCGGCCCGGACGGTGACGCGGGCGTGCACGTCGGTCTCGACCCAGACCGCGACGGAGGTCGCCTCGGCGCAGCGGACGAGCGGGCCGAGCACGAGTTCAGGCATGGCCTCACTCTGGCACGGCGGGGAGTCCCCCTTCGCCCCCGCGTCCGACCTGTCGAGGGTGACGGCGAAGGGGTGGCCGCGTGCCGCCGCCCGGAGGACGATGGGGGCATGTGCCGAAACATCCGACAGCTGCACAACTTCGAGCCCCCGGCCACGTCCGAGGAGGTGCGGGCCGCGGCGCTGCAGTACGTGCGCAAGATCAGCGGCGCGACCAAGCCGTCGCGGGCCAACGAGGAGGCCTTCGCCCAGGCCGTGCAGGAGGTGGCCGTCGCCACCCAGCACCTGCTCGACCACCTCACGACGAGCGCGGCCCCGAAGGACCGCGAGGTCGAGGCGGCCAAGGCCCGGGAGCGGGCTCGCACGCGGTACGCGACCACCGGCTGAGCCCCTCGACGGGCGGTGCGGTCCACGGCGGGTGTGGATGGTCGCCGCGGACACCTGACTTTGTGCTGTGCACATGGTGTGGGTGACGCGCGGCCCGCTCCTGCGGGGGATGTCAGGCTTTGTCGAGGGTCGACGGATCTCGTCCTCCACAGCGTTGTCCACCGCCTGTGCACAACGTCGTGGCGTGTCCTCCACAGCCCGTCCCCAGGTCGGTCCACAGGCGCATTAGGGGGTTGTCCCCGGCCGGTGCGACAGTGGGCAGATCATGGATGGAGGACGCAGTTGAGCAGTGACCTGGAGTCGATGTTCGCCTCGATGCCCGACGCCGAGCTGTCCTCCGGGGCGCCCGGCGGGGGCCAGCGCGCTGCTGGGTTCCTCGACCGCACCCCGCCGCAGGACCTCGTCGCCGAGCAGTCCGTCATCGGCGGCATGCTGCTCAGCAAGGACGCCATCGCCGACGTCATCGAGACGGTGCGCAGCCCCGACTTCTACAAGCCGGCGCACGAGTCGATCTACGACGCGATCATCGACCTCTACAGCCGCGGCGAGCCGGCCGACGCGATCACCGTCGCCGACGAGCTGAGCAAGCGCGGCGACCTCCAGCGCGTCGGCGGCCAGGCCTACATCCACGACCTCATCCAGTCGGTGCCGACGGCGGCGAACGCCGGCTTCTACGCCCAGATCGTCGCCGAGCGGGCTGTGCTGCGCCGTCTCGTCGACGCGGGCACCCGCATCGCGCAGATGGGCTACGCCCAGGGCGGCGGCGACGTCGAGGAGATCGTCAACGCCGCTCAGGCCGAGGTGTACGGCGTCGCGGAGAAGCGCGGTGGCGAGGACTACGTGCCGCTGTGGAACACGCTCAACGAGACGATGGCCGAGATCGAGGTCGCGGCCGGTCGCACCGACGAGCTCATCGGCGTGCCGACCGGCTTCACCGAGCTCGACGAGCTCACCCACGGCCTCCACCCCGGCCAGATGATCGTCCTCGCCGCCCGACCGGCCGTCGGCAAGTCGACGATGGGCATGGACATCGCCCGGGCCGCCGCGATCCATCACAAGATGGCCACCGCCGTCTTCTCGCTCGAGATGAGCCGCACCGAGATCACCATGCGCATCCTCTCGGCCGAGGCGGCGATCCAGCTGCAGTCGCTGCGCCGTGGTCGGCTGCGCGACGAGGAGTGGGCCAAGCTCAGCCGCGTCATGGGCAAGATCAGCGACAGCCCGCTCTACATCGACGACAGCCCCAACCTCGCGCTCATGGAGATCCGGGCCAAGGCGCGCCGGATGAAGCAGCAGCACAACCTGCGGCTCATCGTCATCGACTACCTCCAGCTGATGACGAGCGGCAAGAAGGTCGAGTCGCGCCAGCAGGAGGTCTCGGAGTTCTCCCGAGCGCTCAAGCTGCTCGCCAAGGAGCTCGAGGTCCCGGTCATCGCGATCAGCCAGCTCAACCGTGGTCCGGAGCAGCGCACCGACAAGCGTCCCGCGATGAGCGACCTGCGTGAGTCCGGCTCGATCGAGCAGGACGCCGACCTCGTCATCCTCCTGCACCGCGACCGCGACCCCAGCTCCGAGCGCGAGGGCGAGGCCGACGTCATCGTCGCCAAGCACCGCAACGGCCCCACCGCCGACATCGTCCTGGGCTTCCAGGGCCACTACGCCCGCTTCTCCAACCTCGAGAAGGACTCGGGCTTCTAGCCCGGTGTCGAGAAGCGCCCTAAATTAGAGCAAGTCGACTTCTATCTAAGATACGAGGATCCGAGGGCACTAGGACGCCAGACTTCTGGTGCTCGGACGCCGCGCGGGCAGGGGCTACTGCCGATCGCGTCTCCCTCGGTCTGCTTGCGGTACTGAAGCTCGAGTGGGGGGAGCGCTTGGCTGGCCGTAGTTGGGCGGCTGTTAGTCACCGCTGGGTGAGGCTGGGTCGTCGTCGACTTGGCGGTCTGTCGCGTTCACGGCTTGAGATTCGTCGCTCGGCCGACCCTCATCGAAATGGCGTTCAACTGGGGTTTCGGGGCTCTTCCCAGATGAGGGTGTAGGTCGGCCGGGCGCGTCGGTCCGCAGATAGACGTCGAGATCTCCCGACGATGGAGGTTCCTACGCCATCCATCCGAAAGACCTCGACGTGACCGACGCTACCCCGCCGGCCGGCTTCGGCCGCCCTGACCTGACCGCCTTCGCGTCTTATCCCAATCGACTCTGATCGGGTCTGCTGATCCTCTCGACGAGAACGCAGCGACATCACAGCCACCCAACCCCGACCGTCCGGGAAGCCGGGACACGTCACATGGCCTGTGCGGCGGGCGTGTCGAGTGGGTCGTCCAGGGGCGACGCAGGAGCGTCGACGCGACGTGCTGAGAGGTGGTTCCAGTCGAGCACTAGCACACCGGCTACAGGCATGGCGATAGGTCAGGAACGGCGTCGCTCCCTACGCAGGAGGGAGCGCAGAGTCTCGGCGTTCGCGTAGCCGACTCGTAGCGCGATCTCGGCGGAGGTGAGGTCCGTGGTTGCTGAGAGGTGCCGAGCTCGTTCGATGCGAAGCCGTTGGACGAAGCCGAGCGGAGTGAGGTTGAGCGCCGCACGGACTCGTCGTTCGAGGGTGCGCCGGCTGGTGCCAAGTGACTGCGCGACGAAGGCGACGTTGAACGGTTCGTCCAGGCGGGCGCGCACGAAGCGTTCGAACTCGACGACGATCGGGTCCTCGTGCCGGAGATGTTCGTAGGCGACGAAGGCCGCCTGCGACGGGCGCTCGTCGATGATGAGGAGCTTGGCGACATGTTGGGCCAGGTCGGGGCTGATCGATCGCACGAGTGAGAGGGCGAGGTCGATGTGGGCGAACGCGGCGCCGGCGGTGACGAGGTTCCCGTCGGCCACGACCATGGTGTCGAGATCGAGGGCGACGGTCGGATAGCGCTTCAGGAACTCCGGCCCCAGGAACCAGCTGGTCGTCGCCCGCCGATGATGCATCCGTCCGGTCTCGGCGACAGCGAACACGCCGGTGCACGCCGCGGCGATCCGGGTGGTCGCCTCGTCGAGGCGCCCGAGCGAGGCGATGACCGAACGAGCATCTCGGCTCTGGAGGGCGTCGTTAGTAGCGGCGGCCGTAAGGGTTCCAAGCGCAGGGACGACGACCACGTCGAACTCTCCGGACTCCGACAGCGGGTGGTCCACCGACAGGGTCATCGATGCCGTCGTGGTCACTCGCCGTTTCGGTCCGAGGATGGCGAGTTCGATCGGGTCGATCCGCGGGTCGACATCGCCGCGGGCTCCGTCGGCCACCCGCACGATGTCGATGATCGACGCGATAGCCGAACCGAAGCAGCCGTCGATCGCGATCAGTCCGATACGCATGACGTAAACAATAGCAATACTGCCGTATACGCCACTCCCCACCGGCCCTCGCTCGTCATACGCTGAACTCGTCCCACGAAGAACCCCGATTTCAAGGAGAGTCCCTCATGTCCACACCCGCATCACTTCCGTATGCCTTCGTCGCCAAGATCGTCGCGGCCGATGGACAGCACGACGCGCTCGCCGATCTGCTCGCTGGCGCTGTCGCACTCGCCAACGAAGAAGTAGGAACGATTGTCTGGTTCGCGGTCAGGACCGACGCCGACACCTTCTGGATCTTCGATGCATTCCCCGACGAGGCCGCTCGCGACGCCCACGCCAACGGCGACATCGTCGCAGCCCTGATGGCCAACCAGCACCTCCTCGGCGCAGCACCCGAGATCCTGGCGGCCGACGTCCTCGCGTCCAAGCTCCCGTAGTCCGCCAACGCACGAGACGATCGCGCCCCGCCGAGCCGTCGCCAGGTCGCGACGCAACGCCATGCTGCGTTGCCGAGCGGTGCGAGGCCTATCGGCACACGGACAGGATGCCGGCCGCGAGCGCTCAGCCGGCGAGGGGTCCGTCGCAGAGGAGCCGGCGAGGGGTCCGTCGCAGAGGAGAGCGACGTCGGTGTCGGGCAGAGCCGTGAGGCCAGCGCATCGCGCGACCACCAGAACCGAACAGCCCCTGACCTGCATTTCCGCAGGTCAGGGGCTGTTCGCCGGAGCCGCCTGTCGGAATCGAACCGACGACCTCATCACGTCGGCTTTGCGTCTATCGCTTGATGCGCCCACTGGGCGAACGAGCCGCTGACCTGCGCAAACGCCGAGCGTGGGGGACGCCGCCATCCGGTGGTGACCGACGACGACCGACCAGTACCGACCGTTTCACCGGAGCTTGCGGCGGCGTCGAAGCCGAGCAAGCTCCATTCCTTTAGCTCACCGCGCCCTCCTCCTCGCCGGTCCCGTCGTCGTCGAAGACGTTTCAGGGGTCTTCTCAGATGACGGTGTAGGTCGGCCGGGCGCGTCGGTCCGCAGATAGACGTCGAGGTCTCCCGACGATGGAGGTTCCTACGCCATCCATCCGAAAGACCTCGACGTGTCCGACGCTACCCCGCCGGCCGGCTTCGGCCGCCCTGACCTGACTGCCTTCGCTCGACTCGACGGCCTCGGTCTGAGCGTGACCGGACAACGACTTGAACCGGATCGTGCGGTCCTCGCGTGCCACGTGGTGGAACCAGATCAGTGGTGCCGACGGTGCGGCAGCGAAGGCGCTGCTCGTGACACCGTGATCCGGCGGTTGGCCCACGAGCCGCTGGGCTGGCGACCGACCGTGCTGGAAGTTGCAGTGCGCCGCTACCGCTGTGCCGACTGCGGACACGTGTGGCGCCAAGACACCAGCGCCGCGGCGGAGCCACGTGCGAAGCTCTCGCGCACCGGGCTGCGGTGGGCGCTGGAAGGGATCGTGGTCGCACACCTCACCGTCGCCCGTGTCGCCGAGGGACTCGGGGTCGCGTGGGACACCGCCAACAACGCGGTTCTGGCTGAAGGCAAAGCGGCTGCTGATCAACGACCCCACGCGGTTTGAGGGCGTGATGGTCATTGGCGTCGATGAGCATGTCTGGCGCCACACCAGGCGTGGCGACAAGTACGTCACCGTGATCATCGACCTCACCCCGGTCCGCGATGGCGCCGGCCCAGCAAGGCTGCTGGACATGGTCGAGGGCCGGTCGAAGGCGGCGTTCAAGACTTGGCTCGCCGACCGCGACGACGCCTTCCGTGACGGGGTCGAGGTGGTCGCGATGGACGGCTTCACCGGGTTCAAGACCGCCGCTGCAGAGGAGATCTCGGACGCGGTCACGGTGATGGATCCCTTCCACGTCGTGCGCCTGGCCGGTGACGCCCTCGACAGGTGCCGGCGCCGGGTCCAACTCGCGATCCACGGGCACCGTGGGTTCAGGGACGACCCGCTCTACAAGTCGCGGCGCACGCTGCACACCGGCGCGGACCTGCTCACCGACAAGCAGCGCGACAGGCTACGCGCGCTGTTCGTTGATGACGCTCACGTCGAGGTCGAGGCGACCTGGGGTGTCTACCAGCGCATGATCGCCGCCTATCGCCACGAGGACCGGCAATGTGGGCGCGAGCTCATGGAGAAGCTGATCACCGAGCTCACTACCCTGGGCCGGACCCTGAAGAAGCGAGCCGCTGATGTGCTCGCCTACTTCGAACGACCCGGCACCAGCAACGGGCCGACCGAGGCGCTCAACGGACGGCTCGAATACCTGCGTGGCTCCGCACTCGGGTTCCGCAACCTGACCAACTACATCGCCCGGAGCCTGCTCGAGACCGGCGGCTTCAGACCCCAACTCCTACACCACCGATTGGGATGAGCCCTTAATGGGGATCACACTTTGCACGGACGGCATGTGTGGCCAAATCTGGGCAAAGTATGCCGAGCATCGTGTGCAACCTTCGCTGCATCTCGACACCCGGGGCGCCCGAGAGGTCGACCCGGCGCCTCGACATACTGCTCGCGTGTCTGGCGCGCAGCAGGTCCTCGACGAGCTCGTCCGCGCGGTCCGCGAGGAGGGCTTCGGGGCGCACGCCGTGCACGTGCTCGTCGGCGACGACTCGGCGGTGCACCACTGGTCACCGGACGTGCGCCGCGACATCCACTCCGTCGCGAAGGGGGTGTGCGTCCTCGCCGCGGGGATGGCCGACGACGAGGGGGTCTTCGAGGTCGACGCCCCGGTGCGCCGCTACCTCCCCGAGCTCGGCGACGACGAGCTCGGCGCGGGGGCCGACGAGGTCACGACCCGCCACCTGCTGAGCATGACGAGCGGGATCGACCTGCCGTGGACCCCGACGTGGATGACCGACTGGCCCGATCTCGCCCACGAGTACCTGTCACGCCCGTCAGCGGGCCGGGTCTTCCAGTACTCCACGGCGAGCACGTACACGGCGATGCGTGCGCTCGCCGGGGCCGTCGGCGACGTGCAGGCCTGGCTGACCCCACGGCTCTTCGAGCCGCTCGGCATCGAGGACCCGGTGTGGGTGCGCTGCCCGAAGGGGGCGATCGCTGCGGCCGATGGCCTGCTGCTCACCGTCGACGAGCTCGCCCGTATCAGCCGGCTGATCCGCGACGACGGGCGGTGGCAGGGTCGCGGGCTCGTCGCGCCGCGGTGGCCGCGGGCGATGCGCTCTGACTGGGTCGAGCGCGACGCCTCGCCGGCGTACTCGCGCTACTCGCTCGCCGGGTGGGGCGGCCCCGGGGACGCCTGGCGACTCCACGGCGCCTACGGGCAGATGCTCATCTTCCGCGGTGACGCGGTCGTCACGGTGACGGCGGACGACCACGCCGGAGCCGACCCCTTCGCCGAGCGCGTCGTCGAGGTCATGGCCTCCTGAGACGAGTCAGGCTGGGTCGACCGTCCTCACCATGACGCAGTTCCTGAGCCCCTTCGGACGGTCGTAGGTGAAGCCGAGCCGCTCGTAGAGCCGGCGCGTGCCGTTGTAGAGGAAGGAGGACGACATTGTCTTCGTCTGCTCGGTGAGGTCGTGGGGATAGCTCTCGACCACCCCACCGCCGGCCTTGGCGATGAGGTCGAGCGCGCCGGTGATCGCGAGCTCGGTCACGCCCTGCCGTCGGTACCGCTTGTCGACGAAGACGCATGTGATCCGGTAGTCGGGGTCGGCCGTCTTCGTCGCGTCGTACTGCTTCAGGTGGTGCAGGGTGGGCAGCTCGGCCGGCGTGCCGTACTCGGCCCATGCGATGGCCTCGTCGCCGTCCATGACGAGGGCGGCGTGCGCCTCGCCCCGCTCGACGTAGGCCTTCTTCAGGGCCCGGTTGGTCTCGGCGCCCTGGCCGCGATCGGGCCCGTCGGGGTGGAACCAGATGCACCAGCAGCCCCCGAAGATGCCGTTGTGCCGCTGCACCATCGCGTCGAAGGCGGGCCAGGTCTGCGTGCTCAGCGGGACGACCGTGCACCTCGACGTGTCGACCACGGCGATCAGTCCTGCGCGGCCGCGGAGGTGTCGGCGAGGACGACCCCGCGGTTGCCCTCCTGGTCGGCGACGACGGTCAGGCCGGGCGACTGGCTGTCGTCGACGACCGTGCCCCCGGCGGCCACCGCGGCGTCGACCCGGGCCTGCACCACCTCGGGGGCGACATAGACCTCGACGTGGACGCGCTGCGCGGGGGTTCCCCCTTCGTCGAGGTCGCCGAACCACAGGTTGGGCACCCGCACGGTCGCGTCGCGGATCTCGTCGCCCGGGGTGCCGCGGCCCTGCGCACCGGGGTCGCCGGTGAGCAGGGCGGCCCACACCGGGGCGACGGTGCCTGAGGCGACGACGTCGAGACCGAGCTCGACCTCGCTCACCGCGGCGGGGTCGGCGTGCAGGTCTTGCTCGGCGGCCAGGCGCTCGATCACTCGGGCGAGGTCGACGTCCTGCTGGGTCACCCACTCGACGACGAGCTCGCTGCCGTCGTCCTCGTCGCGGTAGACCGCGTCGGGCGTCACGAGCTCGAGGTCGACGTGCCCGTCGCCGATCTGCACCCGGGGGTGGTGCCCAATCGCATCGCCCGACTCGCCGATGGCGGCGACGAGCCGCACGGCGGCCGCGAAGTCCGGCACGACGTAGCGGGCGTGCAGGCCCTGGGCGAGCTTGCGCCAGTCGGTGAGTGCGGCCTCGGCGATCTGCTCGCCCCTGAGCATGTCCATGCCCGCGAACCTAGACCCGCCGTGGCGTCGGCTCAGCGTGATGCGTCAGGCGGGCGGGGCGACGGTGACGTCCCCGCGCCCGGACCGCTCGAGCGCCTCTGCGACGAAGCCGCCGGCCTTGAGCTCCTCGACGACCCCGCTCAGCCAGGCGACGGTCTCGGGGCGACGCGCCTTCGTCGTGCCGACCGCCTGCTGGATCTGCATGAAGCGCTCAGGCACGAGACGCGTCTGCGGGTGACCCTCGACGAAGGCGGTCATCGGCTGGCGGATGCCGGCGGCGACGTCGAGGCCCTCGTCGAGGAAGGCCTGAACGCCGTCCTCGCCGCGGACGAGCGTCGCGTGCTCGATCGTGCGGGTGAGGTAGAGGTCGTAGGCGGAGCCCTTCTTGACCCCGATGCGCACCCCGGGGCGGTCGACCTCGGCGGGCGTGGTGACCGGGGAGTCGACGGGGACGGCGAAGACCCCTTCGATGACGACGTAGGGCGCGGTGAAGGCGACCTCGTCCGCCCGGGCGGGCTCGACGGCCATGAAGCAGATGTCGGCAGCGTCGCTCGTCAGCGCCTCGAAGGACTTGCGGGCGGCGTCGAAGCAGACCAGCTCGACGGGCAGGTCGAGACGGGCGCCGATCTCGCGGGCGATGTCGACGGTGACCCCGCTCGGGTCCGTCGCCGTGCCCTGCGCGAGCACCGGGTTGCCGAGGTTGATCGAGGCGCGCAGGACGCCGGTCGGTGCGAGGTCGCTGGCCACGTCGGAGGTCATGGCGCGAGCGTAGCCAGGGTCAGCCGGGCCATCTCGTGCAGCGTGCGACCGAGCGCGCGCGCGTCGACCTCGCTCGTCGTGACGAGTGACTCGTAGCCCGCGACGAGCAGCTCGACGCGGCGCACCTGCTCCTCGAGGGCGACGGCGGTGCCGGCCCGCCCGGCCGCCCGCTCGGTCTCGAGCGCGGCGACGAGCCGTGCCCGGCGCCCGGTCTCCTCCGCCTCGAGCACCTCGGCCAGCCCGGGGACGTCCGCCAGGGTCGACACCTCGCGCACGAAGGCGCGCACGACCGGGTCGGCGGCCTCGGCGACGACCTCGTCGAGGAACGCTCGCAGGTCCGGTGCGGCGGGCTGGTCCTCGCCCCGGTCGAGCAGGGCGAGCAGGAGGTCGGCCTTCGTCGGGAAGTAGTGGAAGAAGGTGCCGCTCGACACCCCCGCCCGCCGGCAGATCTCGCGTGTCGTCGCGTGCCGGTAGCCCCTCTCGCCGATCGTCGTCAGGCCGGCCCGCAGGATCGCCTCGCGCATCACCCCGGGCGCGCCTCGGGCAGTGCGAGGCGTGGGTCGGTCGGAGGTCACGAGATCCACACTAGAGCAAATATACTGATCTGCTCTAGTGTGGACTGCCGAGGACGAAGGGGGACGACGTGACCACCAGCCGTGCCGACCGGGCCACCCGCCCGGTGGTCTCCCTGCCCGTGCTCGTGGGCGGGCTGCTCCTGGCCTACCTGCCCACCTACCTGCCGGCTCTCGCCCGTCTCGTCGGTCTCGAGGTCCCCCTGCCCGGCCCCTCGCGGGTGCTCGTGTGGAACTGGCTCGCGGTCGCCGCCCTCCTGCTCTACGTCGTGCGTGTCGAGCGTCTCGACCTCGCCTCCCTTCGCCTCGTGCGCCCCATCGAGCAGGACCTGTCGTGGGCGGGCTACCTCGGCGGCGCCGCCCTCGCGTGGCAGTGGGTCGCGTCGCTCCTGCTGCCCGCAGATCAGGCCGCGAGCGCCGAGGGCGAGCTCGTGCGGCTCGGCGTCGGGCTCTCGCTGGCCCTCGTCGTCACCGTGGCGATCACCGAGGAGGTGCTGTGGCGCGGCTACGTCGTCGAGCGGCTCGGCGCGCGGGTCGACCCGCGCCTGGCGGCGGCGGTCGGTCTCGCCGTCTTCGCCCTCCCGCACGTCGTCCACTTCGGCCCGACGTGGCTCGTCACGGGTCTGCCCGGCGCTGCGGTCCTCTACGCCCTCCTGCTGTGGCGGCGCACGCTGTGGGGTTGCGTGCTGTGCCACGCGGTGCTCGACATCCCGGTCGTCGTGCTCGCCGTCGCCCAGGCGTGAGCGCCGGGGCGAAGGGGGTCAGCGCAGGGTGGTCGTCATGAAGACGCTGTGGGGGTCCTCGACGTAGGAGGCGAAGGGGGCGCACTCGACGAACCCGGCCCGGCGGTAGAGCGCTCGGGCCGGTGCGAAGAAGTCGGCGCTGCCCGTCTCGAGCGAGACCCGCCCGACCCCGCGCCCCCGCGCGTCGTCGATCGCGTGCCCGAGGAGGAGGCGGCCGATCCCCGACCCGCGGCGGTGCGGGGCGGTGCGCATGCTCTTCAGCTCGTCGTGCCCGAGGGCGATCTCGGCGAGGGCGGTCGTGCCGACGACGTCGCCGCCGTCCTGCGCGACCCACATGCGCACCCCGGGTCCGCGCAGCCCGTCGACGTCGAGGGCGTGCCGGCTCTCGGGCGGCGCGGTCGGGGCGAGGTCGTCGAGGTGCTCCTGGAGGAAGGTGAGCAGGCGGACGTCGTCGAGGTCGGCGCGGGTGATGACGGGCACGGCACCATCCAACACGGGCGGCCGGTCCGACCCGAGGTCGATCCGGACCGGCGGGCAGAGACCGCGACCCCGGTCCGAGAGCTCGGCGCGGGGCGCGTGCGCGTCGGCGGAGCGACGACCACCCGTCGTAGGGTCGCGAGATGGCGCACAAGAGCGCGTACCGCGTCGGCGAGGTCGAGATCTCGGTGGTGCGCCGGGGAGAGCCCGGCGACCTCCCTTCGCTCGTCCTGCTCCCCGGCACCGGTCTCACCGCCGAGGACTGGGCGGTCGTCGCCGACGACCTCGCCCGCGACCGGGTGGTCCATGCCGTCGACCTGCGTGGACACGGCCGCAGCGGGCGGCCGGGGCGGTACTCGGTCGACCTCATGGCCGACGACGTCCGCGGGCTCGTGACCTGGCTCGGCGCACCCGTCGACCTCGTCGGCCACTCGCTCGGCGGACTCGTCGCCTGCCGGGTCGCCGCGGCAGCGCCGGGGCTCGTGCGCGGTCTCGTCCTCGAGGACGTCGGGCTGCTCCGCCCGCGTGAGCCGGCACCGCCGCAGCGACCGGATGGCGAGCTCGACCTCGACTGGAGGGTCGTCGAGCAGGTGCGACCCGAGATCGACTCGCCCGCCGCGCACTGGCCGGCCACCTTGGCCGCGATCACCGCACCGACGCTCGTCATCGGCGGGGGGCCGAGGAGCTTCGTGCCGCAGGACAGCATCACCGAGCTCGTCGACCTGCTCCCGGACGGTCGGGTGACGACGCTCGACACCGGTCACGAGGTGCATGCGGCCCGACCGGTCGAGGTCGCGGACCTGGTCCGAGCCTTCCTCGCAGGTCTAGCCTGACGCCCATGTCGTACGTCGTGGACTTCGCCGACGTCTCGACGACCGGCCTGGAGTCCTCGCCGGTCGCCGACGCGCTCGCCGGGCTGAGGGCCAACGAGGCCCGCTACTTCTCGACGAAGTACGGGCACACCTTCGTCACGGTGCCCGCCGTGCAGGCCCCCGCGGTCCTCGCCTGGGTCACCGACCTGCTCGCCCTCCGCGCGATCGCCGTCGCCTCGCCAGCCCTCGAGGTGAGCGATCTCGAGGTCGAGGGCATCCGCTGGGCGCACGTCTTCTACGAGAGCGGGCTCGCGGTCAACGCGCTGTGGACGCTCGACGAGGGCGGCAAGCGCGCCGTCGGGCTCAAGCTCTCCGACGGCATGGAGGTGCCCGCCGAGCTCGGCGCCTTCAAGTTCGCCCGCCAGCGCTCGAAGCTCGCGGGGACGATCCGCGGCTCCTACTTCGTCGTCAAGGGCGACCACCCGCCGCCGGCGCTCGGCACCTAGGTGCCCGAGCCGGCGACGTGGGCGATCACGGCTGGCGGCGGTGCAGACGCCAGGCCGCGGCGTCGTCGAGCGATCCCTCGGCGACGCGGGTGAGGACGAGACGGTCGTGCAGCCGGTCGCGGCGCCCGCCCCACAGCTCGACCTCGTCGCACCGGATGCGGTACCCGCCCCAGAAGTCCGGGACCGGGACGTCGTCGCTGCTGCCCGTGTCAGGCCACCGCGTCGCCGCCTCGTCGTAGGCCCGCTGCAGCTCCGCCCGCGAGGCAGCGGGCTGGGACTGGTGCGAGGCCCACGCGGAGATGCGCGACCCCCACGGCCGGCTGGTGAAGTACTGCTCGACGAGATCCCGCTCGAGCAGCTCGGCCCGCCCACGGAAGCGGATCGCGCGGAACATCGCCGGCCAGACGAGCGAGGCGGCGACGTGCGGGTTGGCCGCGAGATGAGCTCCCTTCGTCGAGGTCGTGCCGGTGTAGAAGCCCGGCCCTCGCTCGTCGAGGACGCGCATGAGGACGGTGCGCACGTCAGGCACGCCGTCGGCGTCGACCGTGGCGACGGACAGCGCGTGCGGCTCGGGGACGTCCGGCTGCGCCCGGGAGCGCTCGACGGCCTCGTCGACCCAGCGGCGCACCTGCTGCAGCGGAGTCCGGGCGAGCTCGTCCTCGCTGATGCCGGTGCCGGTGTAGTCGGTGCGCGTCACGTCGTCCACGTCGGCGAGCCTATGCGGCGGGGGTGTCACTGCAGGGGCCTAGGGTCGACGTCATGGCCTCCTCGGTCTCGCCCCGGCTCCGCGCGGTCGTCGCCGCCCTGCCGCTGCGCCCGGGGATGCGGGTCCTCGAGGTCGGGGGCGCTCCCGGCGCCGCCGCCCGCCTCGTCGCGCAGCGTGTCGGCCCGGGCGGCCACGTCCTCGTCGTCGACCGCTCGGCCCGGGGCGTCGAGCTCACCCGCGCGGCCTGCGCGGACGAGATCGTCGCAGGGGCGATGAGCGTGCTGTGCACGGCGGTCGAAGACCTCGAGCTGCCCCCGGGCACCGCCCCCTTCGACCTCGCCCTTGCCTGCCGGGTGGGCGTGCTCGACGGTCGCCACCCGAGGGGCCGCGACCGGGCGCTCGCCACGCTCGCCGAGGCCCTCGTGCCCGGCGCTCGGCTCTACCTCGACACCGGTGACCCGCTCGACGAGGTGGTCCTCGGCGGGTGAGCCGGGCGCGGCCGACGCCAGGTCAGGCCGTCTCGTCCCCCGGGCCACGGCGTGCGGGTCGATGGTCACCTCATCCAGGGGACGGCACCTCACGCCTCAGCCACCCACCGCTCGTGTCGTGTCCCGCTCAGGCCCCGCGGGGCGCGTACATGATGAGCCCGACCCCGATGAGGCAGACGATCGCGCCCGCGACGTCGAAGCGGTCCGGGCGGAAGCCGTCGACCACCATGCCCCACAGCAGCGAGCCGGCGACGAAGATGCCGCCGTAGGCCGCGAGCACGCGCCCGAAGCTCGCATCGGGCTGCAGCGTCGCGACGAGCCCGTAGATCCCGAGCGCGACGAACCCCGCGCCGACCCACAGCAGCCCGCGGTGCTCGCGGATGCCCTGCCAGACGAGCCAGGCGCCACCGATCTCGGCGATCGCGGCGAGGACGAAGAGCAGGATCGAGCGTGCGACGGTCATGGGGTCATCCTCGCGCGCGGCCGGTGTCCCAGCTTTCCCGCCCAGGGCGGGAACATTCGACGTCGGGAAGGAAATGTTCTTTCCCGAAGTCGTACTTTCCCGCCCTGGGCGGGAAAGCTGTGGCGGGTGGGACGAAGGGGGGTCAGCCCTCCGCGTCCTCCTCGTCGGGCTCGGGCTGGTCGCCGCGGGGACCTGCGGCGAAGGGGGCGGCCTGGGCGATCAGCTGCTCGCCGCGCTCGTAGTCGTCGTCGGCGTTGTAGGTGAGGACGCCGACGAGGGTGCCCTCGCGGCCGTACCAGACGGTCAGCCCACCGGGTCGCTCCACGGCCTCGAGCTCGTCGTGGCCGTCGCCCCACGCGGCGTACTTGAGCCAGTGCTCGCCGATCTGGCTCCAGAAGCCGGGGACCGAGTCCCACGTCGCGTCCTGGCCCGCGGCGCCGGCTCCCGCTACCGACCCCATCGTCTCGGCGTCGAACCAGTGCTCGACGGGGATCGGCCGCCCGGCCGTCGCGTTGTGCGCGCGGGCGGCGTCACCCGCAGCGAAGATCCCTTCCTCCGCCCGGAGGTGCTCGTCGACGACGACCCGGCCCTCGTGCAGCTGCAGACCGCTGCCCTCGAGCCAGCTCGTCGAGGGCACCACACCGACGGCGAGGAGGACGAGATCGGGCTCGAGCGTCGTGCCGTCGTCGAGGTGCACGGTGCGCGGGGCGCGGATGCCGCTGATCTGGACCCCGCCGCGCAGCGTGATGCCGTGCCCGACGAGCAGGTCCTCGACGAGTGCGCCCGCGCGCTCGCCGAGCCGGTCGGCCTGGGGCGTCGCCTCGCTCGAGACGACGGTGACGTCGAGACCTCGCAGCGCGAGGGAGACGGCAGCCTCGCAGCCGATGAAGCCCGACCCGACGACGAGCGCGGTGCGGGCGTGCCCGGCCGACTCGGCGAGCCGCTCGAGGTCGGCGTAGGTGCGCAGCACGCGTACCTCCGCGTCGGCGTCCACCCCGTCGAGGACCCGGGGGTGCGCGCCGGGCGCGAGCACGAGCGAGGCGAAGGGGATCTCCTCGCCCCCGACGCGCACGGCACGGGCGTCGAGGTCGACGGCGTCGACGGTCGTGCCGAGGCGGATCTCGACCCCGTCGAGCCCGTCGGCCGAGGCGTTGGGGGTGAGCTCGGGCTCCCCGCCGCGCAGCGACTCCTTGCTCAGCGGGGGACGCTCGTAGGGCGGGTGCTCGTCGGCGGTGAGGAGCAGCACGGGCCCCTCGCCGTCGGCCTCGAGGTAGGACGCAGCGGCGGCGACCCCCGCCGGTCCGCTGCCGATGACGATGAGTCCGTAGGTGGTCATGCGCCCACTGTGGCGCACGGTGCGGTGCGGGGGACCCGATCGCGCCGGCCTCGTCCAGGGTCTGGCGGATCACCCCCCTTCGAAGGTCGTCCAGGCCCCCTCCGACCTGTAATCGTGGAGACTTCCCCAACCCCATGGAGGCATCTCATGGCCCGCATCTCCTTCCTCGCCGGTGTCGGCGTCGGATACGTCCTCGGTGCCCGCGCCGGGCGCCAGCGCTACGAGCAGATCAAGACCCAGGCCGGCCAGCTGTGGTCGAGCCCGAAGGTGCAGCGCACCGTCGACCAGGCCAAGGACACCGCGAAGACCCAGGCGCCGGTCGTCGCCGACAAGGTGACCGGCGCGGCGAAGGACGCCGCCGGCACCGTCAAGGACAAGGCGGGCAGCGCTCACCTGCCGGGTCGCGGCGAGGACCTGCCCGACACGATCCACCGCGGCGACGACGGCGAGCTGCACGCCGACACGAGCGGCTTCGGCCCGGGCGGCGACAAGCTGCCGTGACCCCGGCCCACGGTCCTCTTGCGCGGTGACGCCCCGCAGGAGGACCGTGGGTGGGTGGCGCCCGAGCGCACGCCCGAGCTGACCGCGGCCCTGGCTGCGGCCCGACGCTGGCGCGCAGATCTCGCGACCCGGCCGATCCCGGCGACCCAGCCGGTCGGCGCGGGTCGCGCTCGTCTGCCCCAGTCTCTGCCCGAGCAGGGCATGCCCGCCACCGAGGTCGTCGAGGAGCTCGTCGACGTCGTCGAGCCGGGCCTGCTGACGATCGGCTCGCCCCGCTTCTTCGGGTGGGTCATGGGGGGCACCCTCCCCGCCGCGCTCGGGGCCGACTGGCTCGTCAGCGCGTGGGACCAGAACGCCGGCATGCGCGACGCGACACCGGGTGTCGTCGCCGTCGAGGAGATCGCGGGGCAGTGGCTCCTCGAGGCGCTAGACCTGCCGTCCTCGAGCGCCGTCGGCTTCGTCACCGGGTGCACGACGGCCAACCTCGCCGGGCTCGCCGCCGCCCGGGACGCGCTGCTCGCCGCCCGTGGGTGGGACGTGGCGACGCAGGGCATCCAGGGGGCACCTCGCCTGCGGGCCCTCGTCGGCGCCGAGCGGCACGGCTCGGTCGACCTCGCCCTGCGCTACCTCGGGCTCGGGGCGCCGACCCCGGTCGCCGCCGACGCCCAGGGCCGGATGGACCCCGACGCCCTGCGCGCGGCCCTCGGGCAGGACGACGCCCCGACGGTCGTCTGCGCCCAGGCCGGCAACATCCACTCCGGGGGCTTCGACCCCTTCGCCCCGATCTGCGCGGCGGCGCACGACGCCGGCGCCTGGGTGCACGTCGACGGCGCCTTCGGCCTGTGGGCCGCGGCCTCGCCCGCCCTGCGCCACCTCGTCGTCGGGCTGGCCGACGCCGACTCGTGGGCGACCGACGCCCACAAGACCCTGAGCACGCCCTACGACAGCGGCGTCGCCGTCGTCCGTGACGCGGGTGCCCTGCGCCGCGCCTTCGGCCACTCCGCCGACTACCTCCTGCACTCGCAGGAGCCCGACCCCCACGAGCTCGTCCCCGAGATGTCCCGCCGGGCCCGCGGCGTGCCCGTGTGGGCGGCCCTGCGCTCGCTCGGCAGGTCCGGTCTCGTCGACCTCGTCGACCGTCTCGTGCGCTCCGCCCGTGGCCTGGCGATGGGTCTGGCCGAGGTGCCGGGTCTCACCGTGCTCAACGACGTCGTCTACACCCAGGTCACCGTCGCGGCCGTCGACGACGAGACGACCCTGGCGGTCCTCGCCCGGCTGCACGAGGACGGGCTCGTCTACCCCAGCGCGAGCCGGTGGCACGACCGGGCGGTCATGCGCTTCTCGGTGAGCGGCTACGCGACCGACGACGTCGCGGTCGCGCAGACCATCCGCACCGTGTGGGAGGCGGTCGAGGCGGTGACCCTTGGCGAGGGCTGAGGTCCGGCGACGCGAGCCGGCTCGGGGTCACGGGGCGCTCGGGTCGCCCCATCCCCACAGGCCCTCGAGGCTCACCCTCGTGGGCAGGTCACGGAGCACCCCCGCGCCCGACCGGGCCGGCGGCGGGGGCAGGCCGAGCGCGCGGCTGCGGGTCTCGGTGACGACGAGCGCGTCGTCGTAGGCGGCCTCGCCGCGTGCGCACAGCGCGTGCACGTCGAGGTCGAGCAGGACGGGGCGCGTCACCTGCACGTGCCACGCCCGGCGCGCGGCCGTAGCCGCCGGCTCCGGGCCCATGACGACCCGGGGGTCCGAGATCGGCCACCCGGGGGTGGTCGTGCACTCGCCGGAGCGCAGGTGCACCCGGACGTCGGGCACGGCGAGCAGGTCGGCGCAGCAGGCGAGGACGGCGGCCGGGTCGCACCCGGTGTCGTCGAGCTCGACGCTCACGGCGGGGTGGGGCCACACGAGCCCGGGGTGGCGGGCGCCGGGCGCGGCGACCCGGGAGGCCACCCGCAGGGTCTCGACGGTCTTCGCGAGGTGGTCGGGGGCGCGACCGCCGGCGTCGGGGCCGTCGTGCCAGGCGACGGCGCCGGGCACGTGCCGCAGGGCGGCGCCGGCGAGCCAGGCCCGGTGGCCCAGCTCCCAGTCCTCGCCGCCGTAGCCGACGAAGTCCTCGTCGAAGCCGCCGACCCGGGCGAAGAGCTCCGCGTCGCAGGCGAGGACCGCCGAGATGACGAGCCGGAAGCCGCCGGCGTCCGCGCTCGCGAGGTCGTCGGTCTCGGCGTAGCCCCGGGTCAGCCACTGCGGGTCCGGCAGCGTCGTCACGTCGACCGGCCCGCCCGCCAGCCAGCGCACGACGTCCTCGGGGGCATGGCCGGAGAGCTCGGCGTGCCGGCGTCGCCCGACGGCGAGCACACCGCGCTCGTCACCGGCCGCGACGACCGCGGCGAGCGCACCGAGGTAGCCCGGCGTCGGCAGGGTGTCGCCGTCGAGGAAGCACAGGACCGGGGCGTCGGTGTGCGCAGCGCCGAGGTTGCGCGCGGCGGCCGCGCGGAAGCCGGCGTCGACCTGGCGCACGACGCGGACGGCGAAGGGGTGCTCGCCCACCGTCGGGGCGACCGGCGACCCGTCGTCGGCGACGACGACCTCGAAGCGGCCGGCGCAGCCCTGCTGGTCGAGGGCGGCGAGGAGCAGGTCGAGCCCGCGCTGGTCGTCGTAGTACGGGACGACAACCCCGATGTCGGGGGTCATCGCGCCCAGCCGGCGAGCACGTCGGAGTAGGTCTGCGCGACCTCGGCTGTGCTCGGGCCGATCGGCACCGAGGGCTCGAGCCAGGTCGAGGTCGGGTCGGCGAGGGCCCGGGCGATCGCGGCGGGCAGGTCGTCGCGCTCGACGAGCGTCACCGAGCCGGGGCAGCGCCGGGCGAGCTCGACGACGTAGGGGTTCGTCGTCGCGAGCGGACGGCGACCGGCCGCGATCCAGGACCCGACCGAGCCGGATGCGGAGACGTGCACCGGGGCGACGACGGGCACCGCGACCCGGCGGGCCTCGTCGTGCATCGCGGCGTCGGCGAGCCAGCCGGTGACGCGGGCGACGCGACCCTGGGCGCGGGCGGTGGCCACGACGGTGCCGACGAGGTCGTCATGACCGGGGGAGTGCGCGCCGAGCGCGGCGAAGCCGGTGCTCGACGGCAGGCCCGCCATCGCGTCGAGGACGTCGAGGTGCCCCTTGCCGGGGTAGAGGTAGCCGAGGACGGCGACCTCGCCGCTGCCGGGCGGCCGCGCGGGGCTGAGGTCCGGCGCGTCGAGCGGCAGCGGCACGACCTCGACCGGCGGCACCGGGCCGACGTCGAGGCAGGCGAGGAGGAGCTCGCGCTCGTGGTCCGAGGCGACGACGACGCCGCGGGCAGCCGCGACCATCCGCCGGTACCCCGCAGCCCGGCGGGCGCGGCGCTCTGCCCCTTCGCCCTCCTGGGGCAGGTCGTGCAGGGTCAGGGAGACCGGGCAGCGCTGCGCCACCCGCTCGACCGCCGCCGCGGCGGCGTCGGGGCTCTCGCCCCAGAGGTGGTCGGTGACGTGGAGGTGCGCCAGGCGGGGGTGCAGACCGGGCGGCGAGCCGAGGTGCCGCCCGCGCACGACGGGGCTGCCCGTCAGGGGCGGCTGGGCGAGGAGGGTGAGCGCGTGCCGGACGACGCCGTGAGACCCCGGGCCGGGCACGAGGTGGACGACGCTCATGCCCCGCGCACGACGCGGTCCTCGGCGACGCCCAGGTAGACCTCGCGGTGCGCGGCCCGGGCGCTCTCGAGCTCGGCGGCGAGGACGCGGGCGTCGCCTCCCGGGGCCGGCTCGCCCTGCGCCCACCGGGCGTGGGCCTCGTGCACGGCGCGCTCGACGCTGGCGGTGAGGTCGTCGTGACGGTAGGTGAGGACGGGGCGCTGCTGGGCGTAGAAGCCGAGGTCGGGCGCGAGCACCCGGGTGCCGAGGTCGTGGCACATCTCGAGCCAGCCCGAGTGGGTGCCGTCGGTGTAGGGCAGCACGGCGAGCGAGGTCTGGGCGAGGTCGCGCCACAGCTGGGCGTCGTCGAGCGGGGCGTGCACGCGCACGTCGGCACCGTCCGCGCGGGCCCGGGCGAGCCGCCGCAGCACCTCCGGGTCGTGGCGCGGGTGGTCGGCCCGGGTGACGTCCTCGTGGAGGTGGACGCGCAGCTGCGCGTCGTCGAGCCCGGCGACGGCGTCGGCGCACGCGTCGAGGACCGGCAGCGCGGCGACGTTGGCGCGCAACGACTTCAGGTGCAGACCGACGACGAAGGGGGACCCGGCCCGGCGGGCCGGGAGCACCCCGGCGGGCACGAGCGGCGGGTGCGAGATGACCTGGGGCCGCCGGCCGAAGCGGCGCTCGACCTCGGCGGCCGCGCCCGGGGTGAGGGTCGTCAGGGCGTCGGCGGAGCCGACGAGCTCGCCGAGGACGCACCCGTAGCGCTCGCCGGTGCCGTGCGGGTCGACGAGGTCGTGCACGGTGAGGACCAGCCGGATGCCGTGGGCGCGCAGGCTCGCGACGAGATGACGGACGTCGTCGACCCCGAGGTGCTCGAAGCCGAAGTGGACGTGCAGGACGTCGATCTCGTGCGCGTGGTCGGCGACCCAGCGCGGGGTGAGCGCCGGGTGGGGCCACCACTGACCGGCCGGGGCGCCGGGCACGGGCGGGTCCGCGGGGTGGAGGTGAGCGGGCTCGGCGCCGACGAGGGCGTCGACGTAGGCATGGCCTCGCGGCACGTGCCGCACGACCGGGCCGGTGGCGCGCAGCCGGTGGCTGCGCACCTCGCTCAGGACGATCTCGCTGATGACGTCGCCGCCTTCCGTGCGGGCGCCCCCGGGCGCCGGGTCGATGTGGGGCTGGTCCTAGGGTGAGTCGCGCCGACTCCGAGACGACAGGGGACCCGATCGTGGACCGACCGATGCTGCCCGAGAGCGTGCTCCAGCACGCGCCCGTGCACGTCCTCGACGTGGGGGCCAACCCCCTCGACGACGAGGTGCCGTACGTCGACCTGCTCGACGCCGGGCTGGCGCGGGTCACCGGCTTCGAGCCGCTGCCCGAGGCCATGGAGCGGCTGCGCGGGCTGGCCGGGCCGCACGAGCGTTACCTGCCGCACGCCGTCGGCGACGGCGGTCGGCACGTGCTGCACGTCTGCGAGGAGCAGGGCTTCTCGAGCCTGCTGCGGCCCGACCCGATGCGGCTCGCGCACCTCGTCGACTTCGAGCGGCTGGGCCGCGTCGTCGACGAGGTCGAGATCGACACGGTGCGCCTCGACGACGTGCCCGACCTCGGGCCGGTCGACCTGCTCAAGGTCGACGTGCAGGGCAGCGAGCTCGCCGTGCTGCGCAGCGGCGAGCACGCCCTCGAGCGGGTCCTCGCCGTGCAGCTCGAGATGGGCTTCTGGCCGCTGTACGAGGGCCAGCCGACCGCCGGCGAGCTCGACGCGCAGCTGCGCTCGATGGGGCTGATGCCGCTGCAGGTCGTGCAGCATCGCACGTGGCCGCTCGCCCCGACCCAGTGGGCCGACCCGTGGGAGCACGACTCGCTCCAGATCGTCGAGTCCGACGTGCTGTACGTGCGAGACCCCGCCGGTCTGGCCGTGCGCGACCTCGCGGTGCTCGCGCTCGTCGCCGACATCGGCTACCGGCACCGGGGGCTGGCCCGGCGCTGCCTCCGTCTGCTCGACGAGTGCGGTCGTGGTGATCTCGAGGCGCAGTACGTCTCGCGGCTGGGTCGGCACTACGGCTGAGTCAGCGGCGACGGGTGTCGGCTGCGTAGGCGAGGGCGTTGAGGGCGGCCCACCCGAGGGTGACCGCGAGGACCTTCGTGCGGATCGACCCCTTCGTGCTCGCCCCGAGGACCAGGGCGTCGCCGACGTCGGAGGCCACCCGGCCGCCGACGGCCCACGGCAGGGCGGCGGGCGGGCCGGCGAGGGCGAGCGCGGCGATGGGGATGTCGCGGACGGCGAAGGTGCGGGCGAGCCGGTCGAGCGCGCGCTGGTTGCGCGGCTCGCGCAGGGCGCTCGCGAGGTGCGACGGCTTGGCCAGGCAGTACAGCCCGTAGCCGGCGCTCGCCGCCTGCATGGTCTTGGTCAGCTCGAAGCTCATCTGGCGACAGTAGCCGCCGGACCAGCACCGACGGCCGGGGAGCGGGACCACCCCTTGGGGGGTACCGCGGGGGGTCTGAGAGGGGGCGTCAGGTGGGGGTCTCAGGTGACGAGCGGGACGAAGCGGTAGCGCCCGTGGGTCGTCACGAGCGGGTCGTCCTCGCCCCGGCGCTGCACGCGGAGCATCTCGCCGGCCACCGGCACGACCATGACGCCGTCCGGCGTCAGCTGCGCGAGCAGCTCATCGGGCAGCCGCCCCGCCATCGCGGAGACGAGGACGCGGTCGAAGGGGGCGTCACCGGGTGCTCCGAGGTGACGGGGGTCGGCCAGACGCACCCGGGCCTGCGGCAGGTCGGCGCGCGCGAGGGCGGCCCGGCCGAGCGCGAGCACCTCGGGCAGGCGCTCGACGCCGAGCACCCGGCCCTCGGGGCCGACGAGACGGGCGAGGATCGCCGTCGTCCAGCACGACCCCGCGCCGACGTCGAGGACGTGCTGACCCGCACGGACGTCGAGCAGCACGAGCATGTCGCGCACGGTGCGCGGCTGGGAGCTCGTCTGCCCCGACCCGATGGCGAGCGGCGCGTCCACCGCGGCCCGGTCCCGCTCCGCCGGCCGCAGGTGAGCCGCCCGCGGGCTGGCCGCCATCGCCGCGTCGACCCGTCGGACGACCTCGTGCTCGCTCTCTTCGTCCACCCCACGAGGCTAGGCGGCGGTCCTAGGCTGGCGGGACGACGAAGGAGTGGGCGATGACGGCACATCTGCAGGCCCTGAGCATCGACGCAGCCGACCCCGAGCGGCTGGCCGCCTTCTGGGGCGCGGTCCTCGAGCGCGAGGTGCGCGGCGACCTGCTGCCCGCCGCCGGCCCGGGCGATCTCGCGATCCGCTTCCGGCGCAGCACCGAGCCCCGGCGCGGCCTCGACCGCACGCACCTCGACATCACGAGCGACGTGCCCGGCGGGCAGGCCCATGTCGTCGAGCTCGCCCTGTCGCTCGGCGCGACCTATCTCGACGTCGGGCAGGGCGACGACGCGACGCACGTCGTGCTCGCCGACCCCGAAGGGGGCGAGCTGTGCGTCGTCGAGGAGGGCAACCGCTTCCTCGCCGGCACCGGCCGGGTGGGGGCGCTCTCCGGAGACGGTCGCCGGGTGACCGGGGTCTTCTGGAGCGAGGCGCTCGGCTGGCCGCTCGTGTGGGACGAGGACGACGAGACCGCCGTCCAGTCACCGCACGGCGGGCCGAAGATCACGTGGGGCGGGGCCCCGGTCGCCCCGAAGCACGGGCGCAACCGCCTGCGTCTCGACCTCGTCGCCGACGGCCCCCTCGAGGAGGAGGTCGAGCGGCTCGTGGGTCTCGGCGCCACTCGCACCGGGGTCGCCGACGACCCCGAGGGGGTCGCCCTGACCGATCCCGACGACAACGAGCTGCAGCTGCTCCCCGGCCCGGGCTGACCCCTTCGCCGCTACGGTCGAGAGATGCCCGACCCCGACGCACGCCAGCCGATCCGTCTCGCCGTCCTCAACGACTTCGAGGTGGTCGCCCGCGGTGTCGCGGCGATGCTCGCCCCCTTCGCCGACCGCGTGCGTGTCGTCGAGGTCGACTGCGGGGTCCTCGTGTCGCAGCCGGTCGACGTCGCGCTGTACGACGCCTACGCGATCACCGGCTCGGGGCACCGCGACCTCGACCTCCTCGCCGCCGACGAGATGGTCGGGCACACCGTGATCTACACGTGGGAGGTCGGGCCCTGGGTCGACGCGGTCGCGCAGGACGCGCGCCTGTCGGGCGTCGTGCGCAAGTCCGCGTCGGCGCGCGAGCTCGTCGACGCGGTCGAGCGCGTCCAGGCCGGCGAGCGGGTCGTCGTCACCGCTGAGACCGAGCCCGTCGACGACCAGCCCCGCCCGGCCGAGTGGCCGGGACGCGCCGAGGGCCTCACCCCGCGCCAGTCGGAGGTCGTCGCGCTCATCACCGAGGGGCTGAGCAACCAGGAGATCGCCCGCGCCTGCTACCTCAGCATCAACTCGGTGAAGTCCTACATCCGCGCGGCCTACGCGACGATGGGGGTGACGTCGCGCAGCCAGGCCGTGCTCTGGGGCGTCGACCACGGCTTCCGCCGCGGCGGGCGGATGCGCGTGCTCGCCGACCGCGTGCCCCACGACGGGTCGTAAGGTCGGGGGGACGTCCCCGACCGAGCACGCAGGAGTCCTCATGGCCACCGTCCTCTTCGTCGTCACCGGCGCCCGCAGCTGGACCCTCGCCGACGGGTCGAGCGTGCCCACCGGCTACTGGGCCGAGGAGCTAGTGGCCCCCTTCGAGGTCCTCGCCGACGCCGGGCACACCGTCCGCTTCGCCACCCCGGGCGGGGTGCGGCCGGTCGCCGACGAGCGCAGCCTCACGCCCGAGGCCACGGGCGGACGCGACCTGCGCGAGGTCCTCGACGACCTCGAGGAGCTGAGCGCCCCCCTTCGCCTCGAGGACGTCGACCTCGCGGACTACGACGCGGTCTTCTACCCCGGCGGCCACGGCCCGATGGAGGACCTCGCCGTCGACGAGACCTCGGGCACCCTCATCACCGCTGCCGTCGAGCGCGACGTGCCGCTCGCCATCGTGTGCCACGGACCGGCCGCGCTGCTCGCCAGCGACGTCACCGGGCGCACCGTCACCGGCTTCACCAACGAGGAGGAGCGCGCCGGCGGCAAGGCCGACCAGGCGAGGTGGCTGCTCGAGGACCGGCTGCGCGAGGCCGGCTTCGAGGTCGAGACCGGGCCCGCCTTCGAGCCGAAGGTCGTCGTCGACGGCATGCTGCTCACCGGGCAGAACCCCGCCTCCTCGCGCCCCCTCGCGCAGCGGCTGCTCGAGGTCCTGCCCTCGTGAGCACCGCCCCGCCCACGGTCGAGGACGTCCGCGCGGCCGCCGCGCTCCTCGACGGCGTCGCCCACCGCACCCCCGTCCTGCGCTCGCGCCGGCTCGACGCGCTCGCCGGGTGCGAGCTGCACCTGAAGTCCGAGCACCTCCAGCGCATCGGCGCCTTCAAGTTCCGGGGCGCGTACACCGCGCTCAGCGCCGTCGACCCCGACCGCCGCGCGGCCGGCGTCGTCGCCTACTCCTCGGGCAACCACGCCCAGGCCGTCGCCCTCGCCGGGCGCGAGCTCGGCATGCCGGTGACGATCGTCATGCCCCACGACGCCCCGCAGACGAAGGTCGAGGCGACGAAGGGGTACGGCGCCACCGTCGTCGGGTACGACCGCTACACCGAGGACCGCGAGGCCATCGGGGTAGCCATCGCCGAGCGCACCGGTGCCGCCGTCGTCCCGCCCTACGACCACCGGCACGTCATCGCCGGTCAGGGCACTGCCGTGCGCGAGCTGCTCGAGGAGGTGCCCGACCTCGACGTCGTCGTCACCCCGCTCGGCGGCGGCGGCATGCTCGCGGGCTCGATCCTCGCCGCCCAGGAGCTCGCGCCGACGGCGGCCGTCTGGGGCGTCGAGCCCGAGGCGGGCGACGACGGCCGGCGCTCGCTCGAGGCCGGCGAGGTCGTGCGCATCGAGCCTCCACGCACCATCGCCGACGGGGCGCAGACCGCCTACCTCGGGTCGCTGACCTTCCCGATCATCCGCGAGCACGTCGCCGGCATCGCGACCGTGAGCGACGCCGCGCTCGTCGACGCGATGCGGCACATGGCCGGGACGCTCAAGCAGGTCGTCGAGCCCACCGGTGTCCTCGGCCTGGCCGCCGTCCTCACCGGCGCCGTGCCGGTCTCGCCCGGGCAACGGGTCGGGGTGGTCCTCACCGGGGGCAACGTCGACCTCGCCCGGTACGCCGAGCTCCTCGCGACGGGGGTGTGATCGTGGCCCAGCGCACCGTCGGGGTCATCGGGGGCGGGATCGTCGGCCTGGCCGTCGCCCGCGAGCTGACCCGCCGCCGGCCCGACGACCGCGTCGTCGTGCTCGAGAAGGAGGAGCGGATCGCCGCTCACCAGACCGGGCACAACTCCGGGGTCGTCCACGCCGGCATCTACTACGCCCCCGGCTCGCTCAAGGCCCGCCTGTGCACGCGCGGTCGTCAGCTGCTCAAGGACTACTGCGCCGAGCACGGCATCGCCTACGACGAGTGCGGCAAGCTCGTCGTCGCCGTCGAGCCCGACGAGGTCGCGCGTCTCGACGCCCTCGAGCGCACGGCGAGCGCCAACGCCGTCCCGGGCCTGCGCCGGGTCGATGCCGCGGGCATCCGTGACGTCGAGCCGCACGCCCAGGGCCTGGCCGCCCTGCACTCCCCGGCCACCGCCATCACCGACTACGTCGCGATGGCCGAGGCGATGGCCGCCGAGGTCCGCGCGGCCGGCGGCGAGGTGCGCCTGGGCGCCGAGGTCTGCGACATCCGCCGGGAGCCGGGGCGCGTGCGTCTCGTCCTCGGGTCCGGTGAGGGCGCCGACGAGGTCGTCGTCGACGAGCTCGTCGTCTGCGCCGGGCTGCACGGCGACCGGCTCGCGCAGCGGGTCGACGGGCAGCGCGAGCTGCGGATCATCCCCTTCCGCGGCGAGTACATGGAGGTCACGCCCGCGAAGGCCGATCTCGTGCGCGGCATGGTCTACCCGGTGCCCGACCCCCGCTACCCCTTCCTCGGCGTGCACTTCACCCGCCGGGTCGGCGGCGGTCTCGAGGTCGGCCCCAACGCCGTCCTCGCGCTGCGGCGCGAGGGCTACGGGTGGCGGCAGGTCTCCCTTCGCGATCTCGCCGAGACGGCCACCTGGCCGGGCTTCTGGCAGCTGGCGCGGGCCAACTGGCGCACGGGGATCCAGGAGGTCCGCGGGTCCCTGTCGACGAGGGCCTACATGGCCGGGGCTCAGCGCTACGTGCCCGAGATCGGCGTCGACGACGTCGAGCGCGGGGGTGCGGGGGTGCGGGCGCAGGCGATCGAGCGCGACGGCTCGCTCGTCGACGACTTCCGGATCACGACGGTCGGCGAGGTGACGTGCGTGCTCAACGCGCCCTCGCCCGCGGCGACGTCGAGCCTGGCGATCGCCGAGCACGTCGTCGACGCGATGACCGCGGCCTGACGCCCCACGAGATCCACGAAGGGGGCGCAGTTAGGCTGGCCTAACACCGTCACCGAGGAGCGCTCGTGCCCACCCATCTCACCGTCACCCGCACCGAGGACCTCACCGCGCACCTGCGCCGCGTGCACTTCCGCAGCGACGACCTGTCTGCCTTCGAGGGCAGCGTCCACACGGACCGCTACGTCAAGCTGATCTTCCCGAGGCCGGGCACGACCCTGCCGGCCGACTTCGACATGCGTGCAGCCCGCGCGAGCACGGACCCGCAGGACATGCCGGTCGTGCGCACGTACACGGCGCTGGAGCCCGACGTCGCCGCCGGCACGCTCGCCATCGACTTCGTCGTCCACGGCGACGAGGGCGTCGCCGGCCCGTGGGCCGCCCGGGCCGAGCCCGGCGACACGCTGCTCGCCAACGGGCCCGGCGGGGCGTACGCGCCCGACCCGGACGCCGACTGGCACCTGCTCGCCGGCGACGAGTCCGCCGTGCCCGCGATCTCCGCGGCGCTCGCGGCCCTGCCCGACGACGCGACGGGTGAGTGCGTCGTCGTCGTCGAGGGGCCGGATGCCCCGCCGCACCTCGAGTCGCCCGAGCACGTGCGGGTCACCGTCGTGCACCGGCAGGGACCGGGCGAGCCCTTCGCCGAGGCGGTGCGTGCCCTGCCGTGGCGCGAGGGGCGCGTCCAGGTCTTCGTCCACGGCGAGGCGCACGAGGTCATGCACGGCATCCGGCCCTACCTCGTGCGCGAGCGCGAGGTGCCGCGCGCCGACCTGTCGATCTCCGGGTACTGGCGCCGGGGGCGCACCGAGGAGGGCTTCCGCGAGTGGAAGTCCGAGCTCGCGGCCACGGAGGGCTGACCCCCCCTTCGCCCGGAACATCCTGGGGCCGGGCCGGGTTGACCCCGGCATGGCCCTGGACATCGACATCTGGTCCGACATCGCCTGCCCGTGGTGCTACATCGGCAAGCGCCGCTTCGAGAGCGCGCTCGCCGGCTTCGCCCACAAGGACGACGTCACCGTCACCTGGCACAGCTACCAGCTCGACCCGAGCCTGCCGCGCCACTACGACGGCACCGAGGTCGACTACCTCGTGCAGCGCAAGGGCATGGCGGCCGACCAGGTGCGCCAGATGACCGCGCACGTCGCCGAGCAGGCGGCCGGTGAGGGACTGACCTACGACTTCGACTCCCTCGTCGTGGCCAACAGCCTGCGTGCCCACCACCTGCTGCACGTCGCCGCGCGCGCCGGTGTGCAGGACGAGGTCAAGGAGGCGCTGCTCGACGCCCACTTCGTGCGCGGTCTCGACATCGGTGACGACGACGTGCTCGTCGCGATCGGCGGCGCCGCGGGCGTCGACGAGGCGACCGTGCGGGCCGGCCTCGACGACCCCGAGGTCGGTCGCGAGGTGCAGGGCGACTTCGACACGGCGCGCTCGCTGGGCATCCAGGGCGTGCCCTTCTTCGTGCTCGACATGAAGTACGCGGTGTCCGGAGCCCAGCCCGCCGAGGTCTTCACCCAGGCCCTCGAGCAGGCCTGGCGCGAGGGCAACCCGCTGCAGCCGATCGGCGGCGACGCCGCCGCCTGCGGCCCCGACGGCTGCGCGATCTGACCCCTTCGCGCCCCCGTCGTCAGGCCGCGGCCGACGAGGGGGGTGACCCCCCCGACTTCGCAGATCGAGCCGGTGGTGGCATCGTGGAGAGAGTGCCAAGTCAGCAAGCAACCGTGACGGACCACCCCCGGGACACCCGCTTCTTCGGTCAGCCGGGAGTGCTGGCCAACCTCTTCGGGGTCGAGCTGTGGGAGCGCTTCAGCTTCTACGGCATGCAGGGCATCCTGCTCATCTACCTGTACTACTCGGCCGCCCAGGGCGGGCTCGGGATCGACGAGGGCACCGCGACGCAGATCGTCGGCGCCTACGGCGGCGCGGTCTACCTCTCGACCGTCCTCGCCGCGTGGCTCGCCGACCGCGTCCTCGGGCCGGAGCGCACGCTCTTCTACTCGGCCGTCGTCGTCATGCTCGGCCACATCGCGCTGTCGCTGCTGCCCGGTCTGCTCGGCGTCGGGGTGGGCCTCGTGCTCATCGCCATCGGCTCGGGCGGGGTCAAGGCCAACGCGAGCTCGCTCGTCGGGACCCTCTACGACGAGGGCGACACGCGCCGTGACGCCGGTTTCTCGCTCTTCTACATGGGCATCAACATCGGTGCGCTCATCGGGCCGCTGCTCACCGGCGTGCTGCAGAAGGAGTGGGGCTTCCACGCCGGCTTCCTCGCGGCCGCGGTCGGCATGGCGCTCGGTCTCGTGCAGTACACGATCGGCCGTCGCGGGCTGCCCGAGCACTCGCACCACGTCGCCAACCCCCTGCCCGCCGCCAAGCGTCGCGGCTACGTCGTCGGGGGCGTCGTCGCGCTCGTCGTCGTCGCCGCGCTCGTCGCGCTGGGCGTCATCTCCGCCGAGCGCCTCGCGAACATCGTCATCGGCGCCGTCGTCGTGGCGACGGTCGCCTACTTCGCGATCATCCTGCGCGACAAGGACGTCACCGGGGTCGCGCGCACCCGTGTGCTCGCCTTCATCCCGCTCTTCGTGTGCAACGCGGTCTTCTGGTCGCTGTACCAGCAGCAGTTCACCGTCGTGACGATCTACTCGGACAAGCGGCTCGACCGCGACCTCTTCGGGTGGGAGATGCCGGTGTCGTGGGTCCAGTCGATCAACCCGGTCTTCATCATCGCGCTCGCGGGTGTCTTCGCCGCGCTGTGGACCCGGCTCGGCCGGCGCCAGCCGTCGACGCCGCTGAAGTTCGGCGTCGCCACGGTCGTCATGGGTCTGGCCTTCTTCCTCTTCCTGCTCATGCCCGCGGGTGCCGGCTCGGCCCCGCTGCTCGGCCTCGTCGGGATCCTGCTCGTCTTCACCATCGCCGAGCTGCTCATCTCGCCGGTGGGCCTGTCGATGACGACGAAGCTCGCGCCGCCGAAGTACACGACGCAGATGATGGCGCTCTTCTTCCTCTCGATCTCGCTGGGCACCGCGATGGCGGGCACGCTCGCCGGGTACTACGACGAGAGCTCGGAGGGACCCTTCTTCTTCTGGGTCGGGCTCGTCGCGGTCATCACCGGGCTCGTCGTCGTCGCGATCAGCAAGCCGATCAAGCGGCTCATGGCCGGGGTCGACTGACCCCGTCGTCCCTCGTCCACGCGCAGCGGCGCCGTCCGGGTCATCTGGGCGGCGCCGCTCGTGCGTGCGTGGGCGGGTCAGTCCTCGCGGCGGAGCCGTTCGTGCTGGTCGGAGCGGCGGAGCCGCTCGGTGACGAGGGGGACGAGGTCGGCGATGGAGTCGGCGACGCGGGTGGGGCGGTAGGGGAAGGTCTCGACCTGGTCGCGGCTCGTGGACCCGGTGAGGACGAGCACCGTGCGCATCCCGGCCTCCTGGCCGCCGATGACGTCGGTGTCCATGCGGTCGCCGACCATGACGGTGTGCTCGGAGTGCGCCTCGATCCGGTTGAGCGCGGTGCGCATCATCAGCGGGTTGGGCTTGCCGACGTAGTACGGCTGGCGGCCGGTGGCGGCGGTGATGAGCGCGGCGACGGAGCCGGTCGCGGGGAGGGTGCCCTGCGGCGAGGGCCCGGAGACGTCGGGGTTGGTCGCGATGAAACGGGCGCCCCGCTCGACGAGCCGGATCGCCGCCGTGATCGCCTCGAAGGAGTACGTGCGGGTCTCGCCGAGGACGACGTAGTCCGGGTCGCGCGGCGTCATCGTGTAGCCCGCCTCGTGCAGGGCCGTCGTCAGCCCCGCCTCGCCGACGACGAAGGCGGACCCGTGCGGGCGCTGCTCGGCGAGGAAGGTGGCCGTCGCGAGCGCCGAGGTCCAGATCGCCTCCTCGGGCACGTCGATGCCGCTGTGCAGCAGCCGCGCCCGCAGGTCGCGCGGGGTGTAGATCGAGTTGTTCGTCAGGACCTGGTAGCGCACGCCGCTGCCGCGCAGCGCGGCGATGAAGTCGGCCGCGCCGGGGATCGCCTGCTCCTCGTGGACGAGCACGCCGTCCATGTCGGTCAGCCAGGCGTCGACGAAGGGGGCATCGGCCGGGGGCGCGGAGATCGCCATGGGCCCAGTGTGCCCACCCCGGGCGGGGCGCGGGGCGAGGCATACGCTGGCGGGCATGCCCGACCTGCGCAGCCTGCCCACCGCACCCTTCCTCGCCGTCGGCCTCGCCGGGGGCTTCACGCTCGCCCAGCGCACCGGCGTGCGCCCGCTCGGCGGAGCCGTCATGGCGGCCGCGAACGTGCTCTCGGTGCCCGCCTGGCGGGCTGCCGGCGGCACCCCGCTCGCCGCCGGTCTCACCGCGGGCTACTGGGCCTCGATGGGCGTCTCGCACCCGCTCGCGAAGAAGATCGGCACCTGGCCCTCCGTCGCCGCCGTCTCCCTCGGCGCTGCCGCCACCGCCTACCTCCTCGCCGACCGGCGCCGCTGAGGCGCCGCCCCTCCTCGGTGGTCGAGGGGCAGAGGTCTGGTGGTCGAGGTGCGAAGGCCCGTGGTGGTCGAGGTGCGAAGGCCCCCTGGGCCTGAGCCTCGAGACCACCCGCACACCCCGCCCGCGCCGCCCTACTCCAGCACCTCGGTCGTGAGCACCCCGCTGGACGAGGTCGTGGCGCTGCCGCCCCGGCCGGGGTCGCTCCCGCCTCCCGCGCCCTGCCCGCCGACGCCGGAGCCCGGCTCGGGAATCATCAGGGTGACGTCGCCGACGACGACCCGGTCGCCGACCATCTCGCAGTCCACGACGTCGACGCCGTCGGCGTCCTGCGCCGCGTAGATCTCGGACGAGCCCTCGACCGAGACCGGCTCGGGGCAGGGCGTCGAGCTACCGCAGGCCGTGAGGAGCGGCAGCGCGAGGGCGACGGCGAGGACCGTCCGCGTCCACGTCATGCCATCACCCCGTCCTCGACGACCCGGTAGGGAGACGCTAGCGGGTGGGGCGATCCGTCGAGACCCCTTCGTCGCACTCCAGACGAGGTCCGGACCCTGGACAGACCACCCGGCGCTCTCGGCGCTGTCGGATCCGCGGAGTAGCGTTCAAGAAGTGACGGACCCGCTCGAGATCGCGACGCCCCACCCCTTCGAGTCCGCCGGCACGACCCGGCCGGCACCCACGACCCTCGGCGAGCTGCGCCGCAGCGGGCACACGCTGCGGCCCCTTCGCCAGGAGATGCGGGACAACCTGCTCTCCGCGCTGCGCGAGGGGCGTGACCCCTGGCCCGGCATGCACGGCCTGCAGGACACGGTCATCCCCCAGCTCGAGCGCGCGGTCCTCGCCGGCCACGACGTCGTCCTCCTCGGCGAGCGCGGCCAGGGCAAGACCCGGCTGCTGCGCAGTCTCGTCGGGCTGCTCGACGAGTGGAGCCCCGTCGTCGAGGGCTCCGAGATCGGCGAGCACCCGTATCAGCCGATCGCCGTCGAGACCCAGCGCCGAGCCGCCGAGCTCGGCGACGACCTGCCCGTCGTGTGGCGCCACCGTGACGAGCGGTACGCGGAGAAGCTCGCGACGCCCGACACCTCCGTCGGCGACCTCATCGGTGACGTCGACCCGATGCGGGTGGCCGAGGGGCGCCGGCTCGGCGACCCCGAG
The DNA here is from genome assembly GCF_040547045.1 of Janibacter sp. UYMM211. Taxonomy (NCBI): domain Bacteria; kingdom Bacillati; phylum Actinomycetota; class Actinomycetes; order Micrococcales; family Intrasporangiaceae; genus Janibacter; species Janibacter sp. UYMM211. The sequence goes on from NZ_JBEPOY010000004.1 coordinate 85,390, forward strand.
ACCATCCACTTCGGGCTCATCCCGCGCAGCCACCGCGGCATCGTCGCGATCAACGAGCTGCCCGACCTCGCCGAGCGCATCCAGGTCGCGATGCTCAACGTCATGGAGGAGCGCGACATCCAGATCCGCGGCTACCTCCTGCGGCTGCCGCTCGACGTCCTCGTCGTCGCCTCGGCCAACCCCGAGGACTACACGAACCGTGGGCGCATCATCACCCCGCTCAAGGACCGCTTCGGCGCCGAGATCCGCACGCACTACCCCGTCGAGCTCGAGGACGAGATGGCGGTCGTGCGCCAGGAGGCCGACCTCGTCGCGAGCGTCCCCGACGTCCTCGTCGAGATCCTCGCCCGCTTCACCCGCGCCCTGCGCGAGTCCTCGTCGGTCGACCAGCGCTCCGGCGTCTCGGCCCGCTTCTCCATCGCCGGCGCCGAGACCGTCGCGGCTGCGGCGCTGCACCGGGCGAGCGTGCGCGGCGAAGGGGAGCCGGTCGCCCGTCTCGTCGACATCGAGACCGCCGTCGACGTCCTCGGCGGCAAGATCGAGTTCGAGGCCGGTGAGGAGGGCCGCGAGGACGCGATCCTCACCCACCTGCTGCGCAGCGCGACCGTCGACGCCGTGCGCGAGCGGCTGCGCGGGGTCGACCTCGCCGCCCTCGTCGAGGCCATCGCCGACGGCGCGTCCGTCACCACGGGCGACCGGGTGACCGCGGACGAGCTGCTCTCCTCGCTGCCCGACCTCGACGACGACGACGCGCTCTACGACGCGATCGCCGACCGCTTCGCCGCCACCGACGCGGGGGAGCGCGCCGGTGCCGTCGAGCTCGCCCTCGAGGGGCTCTACCTCGCGCGCAAGGTCGACAAGGACAGCGACGGCTCGAGCGTCGTCTACGGGGCCTGACCGTGGCACGCCGGCACCGCTCTCGTTACGGCCGCTACACCGGCGGCCCGGACCCGCTCGCACCGCCGGTCGACCTCGGCGACGCGCTGCAGGCCATCGGCGAGGACGTCATGGCCGGCTCCTCGCCCGAGCGGGCGATGCGCGAGTACCTGCGTCGCGGCAGCGTCGACCAGCGAGGTCTCGACGACCTCGCCCGCCGGGTCGCCGAGCGCCGCCGCGAGCTGCTCGAGGAGACCGATCTCGGCGGCACCCTCGCCGAGATCTCCGAGCTGCTCGAGTCCGCGGTGCTCGCCGAGCGCGGGCAGCTCGCCCGTGACGTCGACATGGACGACACGGACCGGGCCTTCGCGCAGATGCGCCTCGACGGCCTGCCCGACTCGCCGGCCGCGGCCGTCAGCGAGCTCTCCGACTACGAGTGGCGCTCGCCGCAGGCGCGCGCCGACTTCGAGCGGATCAAGGACCTCCTCGGCCGCGAGATGCTCGACCAGCGCTTCGCGGGGATGAAGCAGGCGCTCGAAGGGGCGACCGAGCAGGACCGCCAGCAGGTCCAGGAGATGCTCGACGACCTCGGCGAGCTGCTCGACAAGCACGCGCAGGGTGCGGACACCGAGCAGGACTTCGCCGACTTCATGGCCAAGCACGGCGACTTCTTCCCCGAGGACCCGCAGGACGTCGACGAGCTGATCGACGCCCTCGCGGCGCGCTCCGCGGCGGCCGCCCGGATGATGGCGTCGATGACGCAGGAGCAGCGGGACGAGCTCATGCAGCTCTCCGCCCAGGCCTTCGGGTCGCCGCAGCTCGCGGAGAGCCTGCAGCGCATCGACGGCGCGCTGCAGTCGCTGCGACCGGGCGAGGACTGGTCGGGCTCGGAGCGCTTTAGCGGTGACCAGGGGGTCGGGCTCGGCGACGGCACCGGGGTGCTGCAGGACCTCGCCGACCTCGACGCCCTCGCCGACCAGCTGGCCCAGGCCCACGAGGGCGCCCGCCTCGACGACGTCGACCTCGACGCCCTCCAGCGCCAGCTCGGCGACGACTCCGTCGTCGACGCCCGGACCCTCGCCGAGCTCGAGCGCGCGCTGCGCGACAGCGGCTACCTGCGGCGTGGCGCCGACGGCGAGCTACGCCTGTCGCCGACCGCGATGCGCCGGCTCGGTCAGAGCCTGCTTAAGGACGCGACCGAGCGGCTCTCGCGCCGCACCGGCCAGCACGACAACCGCACGTCCGGCGCGGCCGGCGAGCGCACCGGCGGCACCCGCGAGTGGCAGTTCGGCGACACCGAGCCGTGGGACGTCACCGCGACGGTGGGCAACGCCGTGCGCCGCACCGCGGGCGAAGGGGGTGACCTCACCTCCCTTCGCATCGACATCCGTGACGTCGAGGTCACCGAGACCGAGGCGCGGACCCGCTCGGCCGTGGCCCTGCTCGTCGACACGTCCTTCTCGATGGCGATGGACGGGCGCTGGGTTCCGATGAAGCGGACCGCGCTCGCGCTGCACCAGCTCGTGAGCACGCGCTTCCGCGGCGACGACCTGCAGCTCATCGGCTTCGGGCGGTACGCGCGCTCGATGGAGATCGAGGAGCTCACCGGTCTCGACGCGATGTACGACAAGGGCACGAACCTCCACCACGGGCTGCTCCTGGCGAACCGCTTCTTCCGCAAGCACCCGGCGAGCCAGCCGGTGCTGCTGGTCGTCACCGACGGCGAGCCCACCGCGCACCTCATGCCCCAGGGCGAGCCCTTCTTCGACTACCCGCCGCACCCGCTGACCCTGTCGCTGACGGTGACCGAGCTCGAGACGTCGCGCCGCCTCGGTGCGCAGACGACCTTCTTCCGCCTCGGCGAGGACCCGGGCCTGGCACGCTTCGTCGACTCCATGGCCCGGCGGGTCGACGGCTCGGTCGTCGCCCCCGAGCTCGACGACCTCGGCGCGGCCGTCGTCGGGTCCTACCTGCGTTCGCGGACAGGCTTCTCGAACCTCGGCCCGGAGGACGACGGGTACGGCAGGTTCGGCGGCGGACGCTTCGGTGGCTGGTACGGCGACCGCGGCTCCTGGGCCACGGGGGAGTGAGCGCCGACCTCCTGTGGCTCGTCCTGGCCGGCGTCGGTGCCGGTCTCGTCGGGTCCATGACCGGGCTGGCCTCGCTCATCAGCTATCCCGCCCTGCTTGCCGCCGGGCTACCGCCGCTCGTCGCCAACGTGACGAACACGGTCTCGCTCTTCGGCATCACCGTCGGGTCGGTCGCCGGGTCGCAGCGCGAGCTCGCCGGGCAGGGCGCCCGGCTCGTCCGGCTCATCCCGGTGACGGCGGTCGGTGGGGCGATCGGGGCGGCGCTCCTGCTGTCTGCGCCGGCCGGGGTCTTCGAGCTCGTCGTGCCGTGGATGGTGCTCCTCGGCGCGGTGCTGCTGCTCCTTCGAGACCGGATCCGGGTGTGGTCGGCCCGACACTCCGACCCGCACTCGCTGCAGCCCGACCCGCACGCGCGGCGTCGCCGCGGCGCGTGGTTCGTCGCCCTGCTCGCGATGGGGATCTACGGGGGGTACTTCGGGGCGGGTGCCGGGGTCATCGCGCTCGCGCTGCTCTCGCTCGAGCGGGTCGAGCCGCTCGCGGTGACCAACGCGGTGAAGAACGTCGCGACCGGTGCCGCCAACGCCGCCGGGTCCATCGGCTACGTCTTGCTCGCCCCCGTCGACTACCGCGCGGCCGTCGCCGTCATGGTCGGCTCGGTCGTCGGGGCTTTCATCGGGCCGGCGGTCGTCCGGGTCGTGCCGGAGACGCCGATGCGGTGGGCCGTCGGCGTGTGCGGCATCGGCCTCGCGCTCTACCTGGCCGCCGGCGCGCTGGGCTGAGGCGGACCCTGGCGGGGATGCCGCCCCCTCGGCAGACTGGCCCCGTGGCCTACGACGAGGTGCTCGCGCGACGGATCAGGCAGCTGCTCGGGGATCAGCCCGGCACGACCGAGCGGGCGATGTTCGGGGGTCTCGGCTTCATGGTCGACGGGCACCTGGCGGTCGCCGCCGGCAGCCGCGGGGCGCTCATGGTGCGGGCCGACGAGACCGACGGCGCCCACCCGCTGCTCGCCCCGATGGAGATGCGCGGGCGCACCATGAGCGGCTGGTACGAGACGGCGGCCGGCGCGGAGATCGCCGACGACGTCCTCGCCGAGCTCGTCGAGATGGCCCTGCGCCGGGTGGCCACCCTCCCGCCGAAGGGGTGACGGGCTCCCCCTTCGCCCCGCTCAGCAAGAGTTGCCCCGGCTTCGCTCGAGTACCTGACTCATGCGAAGTGGGGGTTTATCGGGTGACCCGAGAAACCTGGGACCGGTGGGGTGAGACGGCGGGGTGAAGGGGATCTGGACCCGGTGGGAGGGGTGCCCGCCCTCCCGCCGAAGGGGTGACGGGCTCCCCCTTCGCCCTGCTCAGCAAGAGTTTCCCCGGCTTCGCACGAGTACCGGACTCATGCGAAGTGGGGGTTTATCGGGTGACCCGAGAAACCTGGGGCGGGTGGGGCGAGGGACGGGGGGGCGAAGGGGGTCAGGCCTCGGGCGGCGGGGGTGTCGTGAGCTTGGCCATCCGGGCCGAGAGGGCGTCGCGGCGGTGGGCGTTGCCGGGCAGGTCGAGGTAGAGCCGGCCGAAGTGGTGGAGGAGGTCGTCGTCGAGACGGCGCACGGCGCCCGGCGGGTAGCGGTAGCCCATCTGCGCGGTGACGTCGTCGCTGTCGATGCCCTGGAGCAGCTCGCTCAGCTCGTCGAGCGAGGTGATGCCGAGCTCGAGGAGCAGCCCGCCGATCCACGCGTAGCGGTCGGTGCGCGACCAGCCGGCGGTCGAGTACCGGCCGGCGAGGAAGGCGGTGAGCTCGCTGGCGCCGATGCGCGGGTCGTCGGTGACGGCCTCGGCCGGCTGCGAGCCGAGCTGGAGCTGGAGGCGGTCGCGGATCGCCGAGAACTCCTTGTCGGCGAGCTCGATGAGCCCGGCGGCGAGGGTGAAGCGGCGGTCGAGGTCGGCGACGAGCTGCTCAGGGACGCTGCCCTTGTAGCGGATGTCGTGCTCGAACTCGGCCCACGCGTGCTGCAGGACGGTGCGCAGCTGCACCGAGGCGCAGCGGGTCCGGTCGTAGGTCACGCCCTCACCGGTGTCACGGGTGACGAGGACGTGCCGGCTCGCGTAGCCGAAGCGGCCCTCGCCGGCCGTCTCGAGACCGAGGTCGCGGTCGTCGAGGACGGTCAGCTGGTCGGCGAGCAGCTCGGCCACCGCGACGACGTCGCTCGCGACGTAGGTGATGACCCGCACCCCGACCTGGTCGGTGATGTCGACGAGCGGGTCGTCGTAGACGAGCTCGCCGTCCAGACGCCGGGCCGCCTTGGCCGAGAAGGACGCCACCGCCTTCGCCCGACCGCTCACCGTGAGGTAGTTGATCCCGGCCTCGTCGAGCATCGCCGTCACGCGCGCGACCCACTCACCGGTGAGCACCTCGAGCTCGGGGTAGGTCTCGGCGTATCGGGTCACTGCTCGGCGGACGCTGTCGCTCATGCCCGAACCCTCCCACGCACGACCGTCAGCCTGCCTGCTTCTCGGCGGCGTCCACCGCCGCCTCGGCGTCGACGAGCCCCCGACCGAAGTAGCCGTTGAGGTCACGGTCGCCGACGCACGGACCGGCCGCGCTCGGGGTCGCCGGGCAGCGCTGCGAGCGGGCGGTCTCGCCGAGCACCTCGGCCACCTCGTCGGGGGTGAGGTCGGGGTCGGCGCTGATGACGAGGGCCGCGGCGCCCGCGACGTGCGGGCTCGCCATCGAGGTGCCGACGAGGCCCTGGTAGTAGCCGCACCGGGCGGAGGGGTCGGCGTCGTCGGCGCCGGTGCCGCTCGGGCAGGAGCGCTCGACGCCCATCTGGGCCCCGGCGTCGGTCACCCGGCCCTCGCCGTCGACGAGACCGCCGTCGCGCAGCGCGGCAGCCGGGTAGGTCGACAGCACCGCGTCCGGCCCGCCCGTCGCGGGACCGCCCGGGGCGGCGAGGTGGAGGGTGCCGCTGCTCGGGTCGCTCGTGATGTCGGAGTACTCGGCGAGCTCGCGGTCGGGGCCGACGGAGCTCACGGCGATGACGTGCTCGCCCTCCGTGGGCAGGCTGAGGCAGTCGTCGGCGTCGATGGTGCGCTTACGCGCCTCGCCGCCGTAGTTCGGGCTCGTCGTGTCCGTGCCCGGGTCGCCGTGGTCGCCGCGCCCGTTGCCGGCCGCCGCGACGAGGGTGACGCCCCGGTCGTGGGCGTCGGCGAGGGCACGCCCGACGAGCTCGACCGTCAGGTCCTGCATCGCGGCCTGCGCGGGGGTGTCGCCCGGGGCACCACCGGCGCACGCGTAGCGCCACGGGTCGACGTAGAAGCTCATGTTCGCCACGTCGACGTCGAGGTCGGCCGCGGCCGTGATCGCGTTGACCGTGGGCGCGAGGTAGAACATGCCGGTGTCGGACCCGGCGCGCAGGTTGACCAGCCGCACACCGGGCGCGACACCCGTGACGCCGAGCCCGTTGCGCGCGGCCGCGATGGTGCCGGCGACGTGGGTGCCGTGACCGCTCGGGTCCTCCTCGACGGGGTCGACGCACGAGTCCTGCTCGCAGTCGCCGTCGATCTCCGGTCGGTCGACGACGAAGTTGCGGGACCGATCGACGTCGACGACGCCGGACAGGTCGGGGTGGGTGACGTCGACGCCCGAGTCGATGACGGCGACCGTCACGCCCTCGTCGCCGTCGTCCGCCGCGGCCTGGGCCTGCGGCGCCCCGATGAGGCTCATGCCCCACAGCCGGTCGTCGAGGGGGTCGGCCTTCGGCGCGGCCGCCGCGCGCGCGGGCCGGGCCGGGGCGATGGTCGCACGCCGGACGGCGGGCACGGAGGTGGCGGCGCGGAGCGACATCGCGCCCGAGCCGTCCTCCTCGGGGCCCTGCCACGCCGGGTCGCGATCGGTCGCGACCGCGCTCACGCCGTCGACCTGCGCGGCCCGCTCCTCGAAGCCCTCGTCGCTCGTGCGCACTGCGACCATGCCGATAGCGGTGTTGACCGAGATGACCGGCTCGCCGGCGCCGAGCAGGCGGTCGGCGACCGCACGGGTCTGGGCGGGGTCGTCGACGAGCACCACCCACTCGAGCCCCTCGGGCTCGGTCACCGGGTAGGTCGTCACCGACGACGTGCTCTGGGTGCCCTGCGGCAGGGCCGCGGAGCTCGTCGGGCTCGACGAGCCGCTCGAGCTCGCCGATTCGCCCGAGGCCTCGGGCTCCTCACGTCCGATCGAGACCATCGAGCAGGCCGACAGGCTCACCCCGACGACCACCCCGAGCGCCCCTGCCCGGCGCAGCGCGCCCCCCGCACCTGCACGTCTCGTCGACCGTCCCACGGTGACACCCCTTCGCTCGCTGACGGGACCACGATGCCTCACCGGGCCCCCGACGACGAAGGGGGACCCGCGGCGCTCGCCACGGGTCCCCCTTCGTCGGTGGGTCGGCTCAGAAGCGGCCGTAGCTCACCTGGTTGGTCCAGATGGCGCGCTTGCTCACGCTCGTGCCGCTGCGGCCCGAGTCGATGATCTTGCCGGCGCCGGCGTAGATGCCGACGTGGTAGGCGGGGGCGCCGAAGAAGACGAGGTCGCCGGGCTGGGGGTTGCTCGTCTTCCACGCGGCGCGGCGCTGGGCCTCGGCGGTGCGCGGCAGCGACTTGCCGTGCTGCTTGAGGACGTAGCCGGTGAAGCCGGAGCAGTCGAAGCCGGTCGACGGCGAGGTGCCGCCGTAGCGGTAGGGGGTGCCGTAGTAGCGCGCGGCCGTGGCGACGACGCTCGAGGTGCGGCTGCTCGTGCGCGACGCGGTCTTCTTCTTGGCCGTCGTGGCGCGCAGACCCATCTTCGCGGCGGTGCGCGGGCCGACGACGCCGTCGGCGGTGAGGCCGTGACGCTTCTGCCAGCTCTTGACGGCGGACTTCGTGCGGGGGCCGAAGACGCCGTCGGCGCTCACGCCGACCTTGCGCTGGACCTGCTTGACGAGGCCGCCGCGGTGGCCCTGCCACAGCGTGCGGATGGTGGCGGTGCTCGTGCTCGACGCGGCGGTGGCGGCCGGGGTGGCGACGCTCGCAGGGGCGGCGGACGCGGCGCCCGCGGCGGGCACCGCGACGGCGACGGCGGCCAGGGAGGTGGCGGCGGTGGCGCCCGCACGGGCGATGGACGGGGTGCTCTTGGGCGCGCGGTGGCGGCCGGCATATGCGGTCATGTGTCTCCAGCGCCTTCGAGGTGAGCTGTCGGATTAGGGTGGAGATGCACCCCGCCGGTCGTCACGGTGGACGACCCGGCTTCACCCCGAGACCGGCTGACCGGTCGGTAGAAGTTGGGTCCCCCGCTCCCGCCATGTCGCAAATCAGGGGGACCTCCGAGCTGGCGGGACTCGGCGTGCCTGGAGGCCTTCCTCCCGTCGTCAGGAGGTGCCTGAAGAGTAGGCCAGAGTCGCCGCCTTTACCAGCCCGTGACCTTCTTTTCTCGCCCGCCGACGGCGGGACGGCCCGCGGCGACCGCGCAGGGGGCGCTCGATCCGCCGTCGCCGGGGTCCTCGCGTGCGTCATGATGAGCCCACCACGGCGGCCGTCGGCCGCCCCGTCAGGAGGCGATGACATGTCCGACGCGACCCCGACCCCGAGCTGGCCGGCCGCGGACCCGGCGGCTCGACGGGTGCTCCCGTCCAGCTCCACCCCGCTCGACCAGGACCGGGTCCAGGCCCTCCTCGTCCAGGAGTGGGAGCGCTTCACCAAGGACACCCCGGGGTCCGGTGAGCACAACGCCCGCGCGAGCAAGTCGCTCCCGCTCGGCGTCACCTCGTCCTTCCAGCACTGGGAGCCCTATCCGATCTCCATCACCTCGGCGCGCGGGGCGCACCTCACCGACGTCGACGGCCGTCAGCTGCTCGACCTGTCGATGGGCTTCGGCGCGATGCTCGTCGGGCACCTCAACCCCGTCGTCGTCGAGCGCGTCCAGCACGCCCTCGCCGAGGTCGGCACGCTCTTCGTCACCCCGTCGCCGACCGCGACGCGGGTCGCCGAGCGCTACCAGGAGCGCTTCGGTCTCGACATGCTGCGCTTCACGCAGTCGGGCACCGAGTCCCTCATGTACGCCGTCCGCGCGGCCCGCGCGTACACCGAGCGCAAGGCGATCATCAAGATCGAAGGGGGGTACCACGGCGGGTACGACGCCCTCCAGGTCTCGGTCAAGCCCGACCTCGCCGACGCCGGTCCCGCCGAGGCGCCGACGCCCGAGGTCCCCTTCGACGTCGAGGCCGGCACCGTCCACGTCGTGCCCTACAACGACCTGCCCTACCTGCAGCGCATCCTCGAGCAGCACGGCAGGCAGGTCGCGGCCGTCGTCATGGAGCCGGTCGTCGAGAACCTCGCGATCGTCCTGCCCGACGAGGGCTACCTCGCCGGCGTGCGCGCCGCGTGCGACGCCGCGGGCACCCTGCTGATCTTCGACGAGGTCAAGACCGGGCTCACCGCCGGCTACGGCGGCGCCTCGCAGCGCATCGGGGTCAAGCCCGACCTCGTCACCCTCGCCAAGAGCATCGGCGGCGGGCTCCCGCTCGCGGCCTTCGGCGGCACGGCCGAGGTCATGCAGGTCGTCGTCGACGGGCGGATGGCCCACTTCGGCACGTACAACGGCAACCCGCTCGTCATGGCGGCCGCCGAGGCCGTCGACGAGGTGTGCACCCACGAGGCGCTGCAGGCCGCCGAGGACATCAACCTCGGCACGCTCGGCCGGATCGACGACGTCATCCGCGAGCTCGAGCTGCCCGCGCACACCGTCGGCATGGGTCTCAAGGGCTGCGTCACGTGGTCGAGCGGGCCGGTGCGCAACTACCGCGACTACAAGGCGACCGATTTCGGGGTCGCCGAGCTGTCCTGGCTGTGGGGCGTCAACCGCGGCGTCCTCACCCCGCCCGGGCTCGACGAGCAGTGGCTCGTCTCGCTCGCGCACACGCAGGCCGACATGGACGGGCTCGTCGAGCAGTACACCGAGCTCGGGCGCGCGCTGCGCGGCTGACCTCCACCCGGCTGGCGACCCACCTACCCCTCCGTATGCGGGGTGATCACCCCACATACGGAGGGGTAGGCGGGGTCGTGGCGAGGGGCGGCAGGAGAGCGGGGGTCAGATCTCGACGACCTCGTGGCTCACCAGCCGCCCGTCCTCGACGCGCAGCCAGCCGTAGGTGGGGCAGGGCTGGCGGCGCTTGTCCGTCGGCGAGCCGGGGTTGAAGAGGTGCACCGCGCCGGTGTCGTCGTCCATCGGGATGTGCGAGTGCCCGAAGACGACGAGGTCGGCGGTCTCGAAGCGGCGCCGCATGCGGCGGTCGCGACCCCCCTTCGCCCCCGAGTCGTGGATCATCGCGACCCGCAGCCCGTCGAGGTCGAGCTCGAGGGTCTCGGGCACCCCGCCGCCCCACGCGGCGACCTCGGGACCGTCGTTGTTGCCGAGGACGACGTGCACCGGGGCGTGCTCGGCGAGGGTGTCGAGGACGTCCGGCGTGCACACGTCACCCGCGTGCAGGACGAGGTCGGCCCGCTCGAGCGGGGCGCGAAGGGGGCCTGGCAGCGCCTTCCAGAAGCGGGGGGCGTGGGTGTCGGAGACGACGAGGACGTCGAGCATGGGGCCAGCGTGCCACCGTCTGGACGAGACCCCCGGGCCGCGGCCTCCCGGGCCCGGCCGCTCTGACATCGTGGGATTCATGATCCTCATCAACGTCAAGTTCGCGATCAAGCCCGAGCACGCCGACGAGTGGCCGCAGATCAGCCGCGAGTTCACCGAGGCGACCCGCGCGGAGCCGGGCAACAAGTGGTTCGAGTGGTCCCGCAGCGTCGAGGACCCGACGACCTACGTCCTGCTCGAGGCCTTCGACGACGACGGCGCCGAGCCGCACGTGCGCTCCGAGCACTTCGCGAAGATGCGCGAGGTCTTCCCCCAGTACCTCGTCTCGACCCCGCTCATCGTCTCGCGGCAGGTCGACGGCGACGGCTGGGAGCCGATGGGCGAGATCAGCGTCGACTGACCGGGCGGGCGAAGGGGGGACCGGACCGGTCCCCCCTTCGCCGGCTACGCCTGCGCCGGGCGGGACTCGCGCCCGCGTGCGGCCGACTCGACGAGGTTGTCCGCGGGCAACGTCTCGCCGGAGCGCAGCGCGTCCACCCAGGCGCTCGTCGTGGCAACGGCAGCCCAGCTCGAGGCGAGCAGCGCCATGAGGGTGTCGTGCACCTGCTGGGCCGGTGCCGACCCGGCGGCGTTGACGATGTCGATGGCCCCGGTTGCGTCCGAGAGCACCTCGACGCTCAGACCGAGCGGCTCGGCAGCGGCCGCGGACCCGAGGACGCAGTTGTTCGTCATGTAGCCGACGAGGGTGACGGTGTCGACGTCGCGCTCGCGCAGCCACTCCTCGAGCCCGGTGCCGGCGAAGACGCTGGCGAAGGACTTCGTGATCTGGAGCGTCGCGCCCTCCGCGAGGGCGGCGACGTCGGGGTGCAGCTCGAAGGTCGGGGTCGCGGGGTCGAAGACCGGCGAGCCGGCAGGTGCCGCGTGCCGCACGACGACGACGGGCACGCCTGCGTCTGCGGCCGCGGTCATCGCCTCGACGACGCGGGCGCGCGACTCCTCGCGCGGCGGGTGCTGGATCTGCAGCAGACCCTCGAAGTACTCCTGCTGGACGTCGATGACGACGAGAGCGCGGCGGGGTGCGGCCATGGGGGATCTCCTCGGGTGGGGGGTGCCAGCGGGTCCGGGTCGGGTCAGTCGCGCAGGTGCTCCTCGACGCGCTGGACCTTCGCGTCGAGCATCCCGGTGTGGCCCTCGCGGATGTCGGCCTTGAGGACGAGCGAGACGCGGGGGCTGTGCGCCTGGACGGCCTCGCACGCGCGGCGCACGACGTCCATGCACTCCTGCCACTCGCCCTCGACGGTGGTGAACATCGCGTCGGTGCGGTGCGGCAGGCCCGAGTCGCGCACGACCCGGACGGCGGCGGCGACGGCCTCGCTCACCGAGCCCTCGGGGTCGGTCGTGGTGGACGGGGCGACGGAGAAGGCGACGAGCATGCCGCCACCGTAGCCAGGTCTGCTCGCGCAGGTCTGGTCAGCGTGCGGGCGTCGTGCCAGGCTCGGTCGATGGCCAGGACGATCCAGGTGACGATCGACGCCGACGACCCCGAGACGCTGAGCCGCTTCTGGGCGCAGGCCCTCGGCTACCGGATCCCGCCGCCGCCCGGGCACGAGCTCGGCGAGGGCGAGGACCCGCTCGAGGCGTGGCACGCCTTCCTCGCGGAGCGCGGGGTGCCGCAGGCCCGCTGGGGTGACGCGTCGGCGGTCGAAGACCCCGACGGGGTGGGTCCGCGGGTCTTCTTCCAGCGGGTCCCCGAGGCGAAGACGGTGAAGAACCGCGTGCACCTCGACGTGCGGGCCGCGCCGGGGCTCGAGGGGCCGGAGCGGATGACGGCGCTCGAGGCCGAGTGCGAGCGGCTCGTCGCGCTCGGGGCGACTCGCGTGCGCCGCGAGGAGCCGGCACCGCCGATGTCGGCCGGCTTCGTCGTCATGCAGGACCCCGAGGGCAACGAGTTCTGCCTGGACTGAGGGGCTGCGGTGGTCTCGAGGCTCGCTGACGCTCGCACCTCGACCAGCGAAGGGGCCTCGCCGGCGCTCGCACCTCGACCGGCGAAGGGGCTACTCGTGGTCGCCGATGCCGGCGACCACGTCGAGGTGCTGGAGGAGGTCGTGGGCGGCGAGCTCGACGGACTTGTGGTGCCACTCGGAGGCCCGGTAGACGCACGCGATGAGCGCCGAGCGGTGCACCCGACGCAGGTCGCCGTACGCGAAGGCGTACCTCCCCTTCGTCTCCTCGCCCGCGCCCTCGCACAGCCCGAGGTGCCACTGCGCGTACTCCTGCCACGAGTGCCGCTCGAGGTAGGCGTTGCGGCGCTCCGCACCCGGCTGGACCTCCGTCCAGGTGCTGTCGAGGACGTACTGGCGGGCCTCGATGCGCTCGTGAGCGCGTGCGACCCCCGCCTCGTGGACGCGGTACTTCGCCATGAGGTCAGTCAACCGCTCGCGGACCGTGCGTGGGGCCGCACGGCCCCCACCCCTGCGGGTGTGCTCAGACGTGCCCGCTCAGCTGTGCCATCCGGGTCTCGAGAGCGCTCAGCTGGCGCTCGGCGGCCGAGCCCTTGCCGAGCTTCGTCCCGTCGGGCGCGGCCATCGGCAGCACGTCGATCGACAGCTTCGCCCCGCCCGCGAGCGAGCGCAGCTCGTCGAGCCGCCGGGCGAAGGGGGACCCGCTGCCGGGGGAGTAGTAGCGCACCGCCTCGTCGAGCTCGTCCTCGAAGAGGTCGGTCTTCGTCACGACGACGACGAGCCAGATCGGGCGGTCGCGGCGCACGGCCATCGAGGCGATGCGGTGCGCGGTGATCGACCAGTCCTCGAGCTCGTCGGCGAGCAGCTCCTCACGCGTCGCCTGCGCGACACCGGTGGTGCCGCCGGTGCGCCGCGGGGTCGCGTGGCCGTAGGCGACGACGTGGAGCACCCCGTCGACGGGGTCGTCGTGGAAGACCTCGTCGAGCGCGCTGAGCCGGGTCGCCGCGTTGTCGCCGGGCACGACGCGGAAGCGGAAGCCACGCCCCTTCGCCGTCTTGCGGGTGCGCCGCTCCATCGTCGCCGACCCGACGTCGTCGCTGCCCAGGGTCGGGCTGCGCCGGGCGAGGGTGTCGGCGAGGCGGGTCTTGCCGACACCGGTCATCCCGGTGACGGCGACGGTGGGGAAGCGGCCGCGGAAGAGGTGGGTGAGGTGGCCCGGCCCGTTGGTCAGCGCGCCGAGCGCACCGCCGGCGATGCTCGTGCCGATGGCGGTGCGGGCCGGGCCGCTGAGGCTGGAGCGCACGGATCGGCTCGAAGGGGTCATCGTCGTCACCTCGGGTGGTGGGGCGGGTCGGTCAGGACCCCAGCCCATCACACCCGCGGGGGTTCTCCGGCCTCCGACCTGGGCGGTCATCACGCAACACCCGCGAAACACGTTCTCTCACAACGGGAAACACCGAGGGTGTGAGATCCCGTGCATGGCCAGGACACGCTCCGCACGATCGCTCCGCACCGCCCGCGCCGTCGCCTACCGCTGCCGGCGGCACACGACCTTCCGCGTCATCTGGCCGGAGGTCGACGCCCCGCTCGTCCACCCGTGCCCGTCGTGCGGCATGGCCTCGCTGCGGCTCATCGGCACCCGCCCGGACTCCGTCAGCGCCTGACGGCAGGCCCGGTCAGCGCCCGAGGAGCAGGAGCAGCAGCGGTGCCAGGTCGTCGGGCAGGGGGTCTCGTGGGTCGAGCCACCTGACCTGCTCGATCTCGGCCGCCGGGTGCACGACCGGGGCGCTCTGACCCTCGAGCGCCGGGTGCTCGAAGACCGTCGCGAGCAGGTCCTGACCCGCCTCGTTGGCGGCGGCGGTCCGGTGCACACCGACGAGCCGCAGCAGCGCCGGGTCGAGCCGCAGCCCGAGCTCCTCCTCGACCTCGCGCACCGCGCACGCGTGCGCGCTCTCGCCCGGCTCGGGCTTGCCGCCGGGCTGCATGAAGAGCGAGGTGCCGCGCTTGCGCACGGTGAGGACCTGGCCGTCCGCGTCGCGCAGGGTCACCGCGCTGACGACGATCGCACCGGCCCGCCGTGGCGCGTCGGCGCCGAGCGCCGCGTGGACGACGCTGTCGTGCCACCGCCCGCCGGCCCACCGGTCGTGACGGGCCACCCCTTCGCGCCTCAGGCCGACCGCCTCGGCGACGCGGGCCGCCCGCTCGTCGCGCGGGTCGGTCCGCGCGACGACGCGGTGCAGCCCGTGGTGGTCCAGGGCGAGGGAGAGCACGTCCGCGACGGCGCCGGTCACCTCGGTCTCGTCGACCCCGTTCGCGAAGGCCCAGGCCAGCTCGCCGGTCGCGCCGGCCTCGTCGAGGGCGAGCGCGAGCGACCCGACGACCTCGCCGGCCCTCTCGGCCACGAGGTCGTACCGGGCGGCGAAGGGGGCGACCCACCCGTCCTCGTCGGGGCGGCGGTCACGCACGACGAGCGCGCCGACGCGCGCGGGGAGGGGGAGGGGCACGGCGCCAGTGTGTCGCACGGCTGCACGCGGGTGTAGCCAGGCTTCAGCCCGGTGATAGCCCCACCGGGCAGCGTCGTCCCCACGAGCACCGCCGGACCCCGGGGAGGACCACCCATGGAGCACATCGCACGCCGCACCGTCCTGAGCACGACGCTCGTCGGGGCCCTCGGCACGCTCGCCGTCGGGCCCGCCGCGGCCGCCGGCACCGTCGACATGGAGGCGGTCGTCCTCGCCGCGCAGCTCGACCCGGTGAAGACCGGGACGGGGCTGACGCCGGGCGCCGCGACGAGCGTGCGACTCGTCGAGCAGGCGCTCGTCGCGAAGGGGATGCTCGCCGCGAGCTACGTCGACGGGCATTTCGGCACCGCGACCCGCACCGCGTACGCCCGGTGGCAGCGCTCGCTCGGCCACTCGGGTCTCGGCGCCAACGGACTGCCCGGCCGCTCCTCGCTCGTGGCCCTCGGGTCCGGCCGCTTCACGGTGACCCGGCAGATCTCGCCCGGCGCCCGCACGAGGTACGACGGCCACCCCTTCGCCACGCGCACCGTCGCGATGCTCGTCGAGGCCAGCCGGCTCTCCGGGGTCGAGCCGCGCGTCGAGCAGGGCTCGTACTCGCCCGGCACCGACCCGACGTCAGCGGGCACGCACGACGGCGGCGGTGCCGTCGACCTCGACGCCGAGGCGCTCACCGCGACCCAGCGCACCCGGCACGTGCGCAGCCTGCGCCGCGTGGGCTTCGCCGCCTGGCTGCGCACCCCGTCGCAGGGCGACTGGCCGCTGCACATCCACGCGGTCGCGATCAACGACACCGACCTCTCGACGCCCGCCCAGACCCAGGTCGGCCGGTACTACCTCGGCCGCAACGGGCTGGCGAGCAACGCCCCCGACGACGGCCCGGCCGTCACGAAGGTCACCTGGGAGCAGTACCGACGCACCCGGTGACACCACGCACCTCGTCGCCGGGACAGGCCCGGCGGCGGACCACCGAAGACGCAGGGAAGGCAGCACGATGAGACGACCACACACCCGACACCTCTCGGTCCTCGCCGCGACGGGAGCCCTCGTGGCCCCGATGGCGCTCGCCCTCCAGCCGGCGCAGGCCGCGGGGCGTGACGGCACCTGTCAGAGCGGGGAGTTCTGCTACTACTACAACTCGGGTCAGGCCGGGTCGGTGTCGGACTTCACGACCTCGGTCGGTGACTACGGCACGAGCCAGCCGGGCTGCTACGACTTCAAGGGCGCCGGGGCGGGCAAGGGCGTGTGCGTGAAGAACAACGCCGCGAGCGTGTGGAACCGCACGAGCAAGACGGTGACGGTCTACTACAACTCCAGCTACGGCGGTGCGACGCAGAAGATCGCGGCGGGCGGCAAGGCCAACCTCAACGCGACGCTGAAGAACAACAACGCCTCGCACCGCATCGGCTCCCCGCCGGCGGGCACCGGCAGCTTCCTGCTGCCCTTCCCCTGCGGCGAGACGTGGGCGGCCGGCACCCGGACCAACCACAGCCCCCAGCTGTCGGTCGACTTCAACCACTACCCCGACGACCTGGGCTGGAAGGTCTACTCCTCCGCCCCGGGCACCGTCTCGACGGTGCGTGACCTCGGCGGCAGCTCGTACGGCAAGTACGTCGTCATCACCCACTCCGGTGGCTGGCAGACGCTCTACGCCCACCTCCAGTCCTTCAATGTGAAGGTCGGCCAGAGCGTCTCGGCGAAGACGATGATCGGGCGCGTCGGGAGCACCGGTGGCTCCACCGGACCTCACCTGCACTACGAGCAGAAGCAGAACGGCGTCGTGAAGAAGGCGACCTTCAAGGACGGCAACCCCGTGTACTACGGGAGCAAGAACCTCGCGCGGAAGAGCTCGTGCCCGTGAGCGCCGTGACCCGTCGGGCCGGGGTGAGCGCCGCCGCCCTCGGGCTGCTCGTCGCGCCGCTGCTCTCCGCCCCGACGGCGCAGGCGGCGGGGCGTGACGGCACCTGCCAGAGCGGGGAGTTCTGCTACTACTACAACTCGGGCCAGGCCGGGTCGGTGTCGGACTTCACGACCTCGATCGGTGACTACGGCACGAGCCAGCCGGGCTGCTACGACTTCAAGGGCGCCGGGGCGGGCAAGGGCGTGTGCGTGAAGAACAACGCCGCGAGCGTGTGGAACCGCACGAGCAAGACGGTGACGGTCTACTACAACTCCAGCTACGGCGGTGCGACGCAGAAGATCGCGGCGGGCGGCAAGGCCAACCTCAACGCGACGCTGAAGAACAACAACGCCTCGCACCGCATCGGCAGCACGGGCGGGGTCAAGGCCGGCGACGACTACCCGTACAAGGGCCAGTCCAGCGGCATCGACCGGTGGAACTTCTACAAGGGCGAGTGCACGAGCTTCGCCGCGTGGGCGCTCAACTCCCGGATGGGCGTGAAGTTCACCAACCAGTACAAGGGCGCCAGCCGCTGGGGCAACGCGAAGAACTGGGACAACACCGCCCGTGCGGTCGGGGTGCCGGTCTCCTCGCGGCCCAAGGCCGGAGACGTCGCCGTGCGCGAGGGCGGCACCTTCGGTCACGTCGCCTTCGTCACGAAGGTCAACGCGAACGGCACCTTCGAGGTCGACGAGTACAACTACGGCGGCGGCTCGCGCTACAGCCACCGCACAACCTCGGTGGGGACGGCGAACAGCCAGTTCAGCTCCTTCATCCGCTTCCGCTGACGGCTCACGGCCACGGGCGTCCCGGCATCGCCGGGGCGCCCGTCGTCGTGCGTGGGGGCGAAGGGGAGAGGCGAAGGGGGGAGAGAGGCGACGGGGGAGAGAGGCGAAGGGGGCGACGGGGGAGCCGCGCGGCGCACGCCGTGCGGTCAGGCGCTCCGCGCGTCCAGCTCGTCGGCCCGCGTCTGCAGGGCCCGGGCCGCGGCGACCGACCCTCGGGCCAGCTCGACCCGGGCCAGCCCGCGCAGGCACTCGGCGGCGTCGGGCCGGGTCGACCCGCGGTCGAAGATGCTCGCCGCCCGCCCGAGCGCGAAGGCCGCGTGCTCGAGGTCCTCGCTGTCGCGGTCGGCGCGCTCGGAGAGGATCTGGCCCCGGACCCGGCTCACGTGCGCGAGGCAGCGCTCGTCGCCGAGCGCCTCGAAGACCTGCTCGGCCTCGCCCAGCGCCGCGAGCGCCCGAGCCGGGCGCCCCTGCCGGCCGTGCACGACGGCCAGCTCGCGCAGCACGACCGCCTCTCGGTGGCTGTCGTCGACCTCGCGGGCCAGGCGTCGGGCGCGCTCGAGCTCGGCGACCGCGGCGTCGAGCTCGCCGAGATCGGCGAGCGCCCGGGCGATGCCCCACCGCAGGTGCGCGGCGGCGGCCGGCGCGGTCGGGGTGACGATGCGCACCGCGCGCCGCAGGAGGGGCAGCGCGAGATCGGGTCGTCCGGTGAGGCGGTGGCACACGGCCCGGGCGCCGAGGGCCATCGCGACCCCCCGCTCGTGCCCGACGGACTCGAAGAGCTCGAGCGCCTCGTCCGCGCAGCGCGCCGCCTCGGGCATCCGCGAGTGGTAGAGGTGCAGCTGGGCCCGCGAGCGCAGCAGAGCGGCCCGGCCGAGCGGCTCGTCGGTGACGCCGTCGGCGACGTCGTGGCACTGCGCCCAGTCGACGAGGTGGGCCCGGGCGTCGAGATAGGGAACGAGCGCGACGGCGAGCTGCCAGCACGTGCTCCGGCGGTCGTGCCGGGCCGCGGTGCGCACGGCGGCGAGGAGCCCGGCCCGCTCGGCGTCGAACCAGCCGAGCGCACCCGCGGCGACCTGCTCCATGGCCTCGGCGGGCGCGCTGACCTCGGCGAGGTCCTCGCCTCTCGGCGGGGCGAAGGGGTTCGGCGGCAGCGCCTGAGTCGCCTGGCGGGCGAGCTCGAGCCAGGTCGCGAGGAGCCGGTCGAGGGCCGGGTCGACGACCGTGGCGCCCAGACCGGCGCACCGCTGCGCCGCGTCGGGGAGCAGCACGTCGTCGAGGCGGAAGCGCGGCCGGCCCTCGGCGCACGAGGTGGTGAGCAGGTGGGCGTCGACGAGCTCGTCGAGATGCCCGTCCGCCACGGCCGGCGAGACGTCGAGGAGCGAGGCAGCCGCCCAGGCCGGCAGGTCGGCCGGCCCGGCCAGGGCGAGCAGGGCGTGCAGCCGGCGGGCGCCCGGTGTCAGGGGGCGCAGGGCCCGCTCCACGCACGCGCCGAGGTCGAGCGAGCCCAGCCGCATCCCCTCGACGAGCCGGTCGTCGTCGACGAGCCGGTCGAGCGCGGTCTGCACCGACCACCCGGGGCGGGCCGCGAGCCGGCCACCGACCGCCCGCACGGCGAGGGGCAGCCGGCCGCAGCGCTCGACGAGGTCTGCCGCCGCCCCCGGCTCGGCACCCACGCGCCCGTCGCCGACGACCCGGTCGAGCAGCTCGACGGCGTCCGCGCGTCGCAGCGCCGACAGCTCGACCCGCGCGGTGCTCGGCGCGTCGCACAGGTGGTGACGGGATGTGACGAGGAGAGCGCTCGCGCCGCCGGGCGGTGCGACGGCCCGGACCTGGTCGCCGTCCATCGCGTCGTCGAGGACGACGAGGACCCGCCGCTCGTGGAGGTGGGCGCGCAGCAGGGCCGCTCGTGCCGGGGCCGACCCGGGCAGGTCGGGGATGCCGAGCTGGACGAGCAGCTCGGTGACGAGCTCGGCCGGGGGTCGGGGGCTGCCGTCGGCCTCGCAGCCGAGCAGGTAGGCCTGGCCGTCGGGGTGGCGATCGGCGACGGCAGACGCGGCGCGCAGGGCGAGAGCGGTGCGCCCGGTCCCCGGGCCGCCGTGGACGACGACCACGGGGGCGGGTGAGCGCACGCCGCGGGGCCGCAGCCGGCGCACGACCTCGGCGAGCTCCTCCTCGCGCCCGACGAGCGCCTCCGGCGTGCACGGGACCCGGGGCCGCGGGCGACGGACCGGGTGAGCGGGCGGGTCCGGGGGAGGGGTGGACGGAGCAGGGGCGGCCGGGGCAGCGGCGGCCGCGGTCCGCCCGGAGGAGGGCCGGGCGGCCCGGGCCGCGCCCCGCAGGATCTCGCGGTGGAGCGCCTGCACCTCGGCGCACGGCTCGACCCCGAGCTCCTCGACGAGCACCCGGCGCAGCCGGCGGTAGACCTGGAGGGCCTCGGCCTGCCGCCCGGTGCGGTGCAGCGCGGTCATGAGCTGAGCGCACACGTGCTCGCGCACGGGGTGGGCCGCGAGATGACGGGTCAACGGTCCGACCGCCTCGGCGTGCAGGCCCTGGCCGAGCAGCGCCGCGAAGCCGGTCTCCTCGACCTCCCTTCGCAGCTCGGCGAGGTGCTCGACCCGGGCCCGCACGACAGGGGTGGCCACGACGTCCTCGAAGGGGTCGCCGCGCCACAGCCCGCGCGCCCCGTCGACCACCTGGGCCGCCCCCACGGGGTCATCCGCGGCGAGGGCCGCCCGGGCGACGACGAGACCTCGCTCGGCCCGGTCGGCGTCGGTCCCGAGCGTCGCGACGTCGAGGGCGTAGCCCGTGGTCGTCGTCGTCAGCGCGTCGGCAGCGCAGGCTGGCAGGGCGCGACGCAGGTGCAGGACGTAGCCGTGGACCTGGGTGCGCGCCGAGGCGGGCGGGGCGTCGCCCCACACCTCGCGGACGAGGGTCTCGACGCTCACCGGGTGCGGTGCGCGGGCGACGAGGGCGGCGAGCACGGCCCGGCGCTTCGGCGAGCCGATGGTGCGCCAGGCGCTCCCGTCGTGGACCTGCAGCGGCCCGAGCACGCCGAGATGAGGTCGTGGGTCGTCGTCCGGCATGCATGCACTCCCCTGCGCGTGGCACCGAAGGCCCAGGATCCCAGCCCCACCACCGCGCGGGTCTACCTCGTCCCGGTCAAGAGATGACCAGCGCTTCGCAACCGGGCGGCCCGCCGACCCGGCAGCACCTCGTCGCGCGTGCCGCAGCACGAGGTGCTGCCGGCGCGTCGAGCTGCTGCCTGCAGCACCTTGTCGGGGGAGGGTCAGGTGCCGCAGTAGGTGACGTAGTCGCGGGTGAAGCGGGGGGCGGGCTCGGCGAGGCGCTCGCGGCCCGGCCGCTCGACGAAGGGGTCGCGCAGCGCCGCGTCGAGGGCGGCGAAGGGGGCGAGGTCTCCCCCTTCGGCCGCGGCGAGGGCCTCCTCGACGAGGTGGTTGCGCGGGATGTAGACGGGGGTGACCCGGTCCATCGCCTCGGCCGCCTCGTGCGTCCGGCCGGAGCTCGCGACCCGCTCGCGCCAGGTGCGCTCCCAGGCGGCCCAGCGCTCGCGGTCCTCCACCTCGTCGAGGTGGCGGGCCGGCTCACCGCGCAGGAGCCGGGCGAGGTCGCGGTGCAGGCCGGTGTGGTCGAGCTCCTCGTCACGGGCGATGCCCTGCAGCTCGGCGACGAGGTCGCCGTCGCGGTCGTCGGTGGAGCCCGTGAGGCCCAGCGCCGCGCGGGCGCGGTCCAGCCGGCTCGCCCGGTAGCGCGCGTCGAAGCCGTCGAGCAGGGACTGGGCCCGGGTGACCGCGTCGTCCGGGCTCTCCTGCGCGAGTGGCACGAGCGCCTCGGCGAGGCGGGCGAGGCCCCACGCCGCCATGGCCGGCTGCTGCGAGTACCGGTACCGACCGGTGTGGTCGATGCTGCTGAACCACTGCTCGGGGGCGTAGGTGTCGAGGAAGGCGCACGGCCCGTAGTCGATGGTCTCGCCGGACAGCGTCATGTTGTCGGTGTTCATCACGCCGTGGACGAAGCCGAGCGACATCCACGCCGCGACGAGATCGGCGTGGCGCTCGAGCACGGAGGCGAAGAGGTCGAGGACGTCGCCCTCGGCGACGTGCGGGTGGTGCCGGGCCCGGACGTGCTCGACGAGCGCGCCGAGCTGCTCGCGGCTGCCCTGGGTGGCGAGCAGGACGACGGTCCCGATGCGCAGGTGCGACGACGCGACCCGGGTGAGCACCGCGCCGGGCAGCGGGCGCTCGCGGCGGACCTGCTCGCCGGTCGCGACGGCCGCGAGGGAGCGGGTCGTCGGCACGCCGACCGCGTGCATGAAGCCGCTGACGAGGTACTCGCGCAGCACCGGGCCGATCGCGGCGCGGCCGTCGCCGCCGCGGGAGAAGGGGGTGCGTCCTGAACCCTTGAGGGCCACGTCGCGCCGCTGACCGGAGATGTCGACGACCTCGCCGAGCAGGTGCGCCCGGCCGTCGCCGAGGAGCGGGCTCAGCTGCCCGAACTGGTGACCCGCGTACGCCTGGGCGATCGGCTGCGACCCCGTCGCCACTCGGTTGCCGGCGAGGACCTCGACGCCCTCGGCGCGGCGCAGCTGCTCCGGGTCGGCGCCGAGCTCACGGGCGAGGTCGTCGTCGAGCGCGAGCAGACGAGGGTCGGCGACGGGGACCGGGTTGACCCGGGCGCCGAGCCAGCCGAGGTCGCGGACGAAGCTGTTGTCCCACTGCATGTCCTCCAGCGTCGCACGCAGGCCCCGGGGCGTGGCACCGGCCGGCCGGGGGCGGCGCCGACGCTGCCGGGCCCGTCGCGAGATCGCGCACCACTTCTGCGGATTCGCCTCCCGGTTGCGGGCCCGATCCCTACGATGTACAAGCCGGCCGGGGGATCCGTCGGCGGGGGCGAGCGTGTCGGGGACCCATGGGTCTGCGGTGCGCCGGCATCGGGGAGATGACATGCACGAGGACGACGTTCGGCCGCCGAGCGACACCGACACCGCGGGACGCAGCGGCTTCAGCCGTCGGCGCTTCTTCGCCTTCTCCGGGGCCGCCGGCGTCGGCGCCGCGCTCGTGCCCGACGTGGCCGCGGCGGCGACGAGCCCGACGATCTCACAGGAGAACGCGCAGACCGGCGCGCTGCCGGAGCAGTGGGAGTCCGACGACAGCACCTCGATCGTCGGCTTCACCACCGAGTACAGCGTGCTGCCCGGGCAGCGGGTCGACTTCAAGATCAAGACCGACTCCCGCGACTACGTCGTGCGGATCTACCGGCTCGGCTGGTACGGCGGGCGCGGCGCGCGCTGGCTGCAGGACGTCAGCCCGACGGCGACCCTGCCCCAGAGCCAGCCCGAGCCGAGGACGGAGGCGTCGAGCGGGCTCGTCGACTGCGGCAACTGGGCGGTCTCGGCGAGCTGGACGGTGCCCACCGGCGCGGTCTCGGGGGTCTACTACGCGAAGATGCAGCGCCGCGACGGCGACGCCTCGAGCAGCCACACGATCTTCGTCGTCCGCCGCCAGGGCCCCTCCGACGTCCTCGTGCAGACCTCCGAGATGACGATGCACGCGTACAACCGCTACGGCGGCAACAGCCTGTACTTCGGCCAGCCCGTCGGCCGCTCCTTCAAGGTCAGCTACAACCGCCCCTTCGGCGAGGGCGACGGCGTCGACAACGACTTCTTCAACGCCGAGTACCCGCTCGTGCGCTTCCTCGAGCGCAACGGCTACGACGTCGCCTACTGCGGCGGCATCGACGTGCACCGCGACGCCTCGGTCCTGCAGGGACGCAAGATCTTCGTCTCCTCCGGTCACGACGAGTACGTCACCGGGGCCCAGCGCACCAACGTCACCGCGGCCCGCGACGCCGGCACGCACCTGATCTTCATGACCGGCAACGAGTACTTCTGGCGGGTGCGCACCGCCCCGTCGATCGACGGCGCGAGCACCCCCGACCGCACGATCGTCTGCTACAAGGAGACGCTCGACGGGGCGAAGACCGACCCGAGCTCGGAGTGGACGGGCACGTGGCGCGACCCGCGCTTCACGACGAAGCCGAACGGCAACTTCCCCGAGAACGAGCTCACCGGACAGCTCTTCGTCGGCATCCTGCCCGGCGGCGAGGCGCCCAACCTCGCGCTGCGCGTCCCCCGGGACTACGCGCCGCTGCGCTTCTGGCGCGGCACCGACGTCGCCGCCCTCCAGGCCGGCCAGAGCGCGACCCTGGCCCAGGACAGCCTGGGCTACGAGTTCGACGTCGACGCGGACAACGGCTTCCGCCCCGGCGGCATCATCCACCTCTCGGAGACCTCGGCGAGCGCCCCGCAGATCCTGCGCGACCACGGCAAGACGTACACCGAGGGCGTCGTCGTGCACACGATGACGTTGTACCGGGCGCCGTCGAAGGCGCTCGTGTGGGGCACGGGCACCGTCCAGTGGGCCTACGGCCTCGACGAGTACCACGTCGCGCACACCGGCACCGCGACGAACAAGGCGATGCAGCAGGCGACGGTCAACGTGCTCGCCGACATGGGCGCCCAGCCGGTCACCCTCATGACCGGTCTCGTCCGCGCCGTCGAGTCCACCGACTCGGTACCGCCGACGGTGACGATCACCGCGCCTGCGTCGGGCACCCACGCCCCCGTCGGCTCGCCCGTGACGGTCACCGGCACGGCCGTCGACTCCGGCGGCGGCGTCGTCGCGGCCGTCGAGTACTCGACGGACGGCGGCACGACGTGGCGCCCGGCCACCGGGCGGGCGAGCTGGAGCGCCGTCGTCACCCCGATGGCGCTGGGCTCCCACGCGATCAAGGTCCGAGCGGTCGACGACAGCTGCAACATCGGCCAGCCGGCCACCGTGACCGTCCAGGGCGTCGCCCGCGCCTACCCGTGCTCGATCTGGCCCGAGGGCACCGTGCCCGCGACACCGGCGACGAACGAGACGACACCGCTCGAGGTCGGGGTGAAGTTCCGCGCGAGCGAGCCGGGCTTTGTGCGCGGCATCCGCTTCTACAAGGGCGCGGGCAACACCGGCACCCACGTCGGCCACCTGTGGACCGTCGACGGGCGCCAGCTCGCCGAGGTGACCTTCACCGGCGAGACCGCCTCGGGCTGGCAGACCGCCCCCATCACCCCGGTCGCCATCGAGGCCGACCAGACCTACGTCGTCTCGGTCTTCATGCCCAACGGCCACCCCGCCGGTGACACCGGGTACTTCTCCTCCCCCTTCGCCCTCCCGCCGCTGCGGGCGCTCGGCACGGGAGAGGACGGGGCGAACGGCGTCTTCCGCGACGGCCAGGGCATGCCCAACCAGACCTACGGCGCGTCGAACTACTGGGTCGACATCTCCTTCAGCGACGACGACGCGACCGCCCCGACCGTCATCTCGACGACGCCCTCGGACCAGGTGCAGGCCGTCGGCCTCGGGCAGCCGGTGCAGGCGCGCTTCAGCGAGGGGATGACCGGCTCGTCGGTGAAGATCAGCCTGCGCGACGCGGACGGGCAGGTGCTCACGGGGACGATGTCCTACGACGCGACGACCCGCACCGCGAGCCTCGCGCCGAGCCAGCCGCTGCGCCGCCGCACCTGGTACACCGCGCGCGTCGACGAGGCGAAGGACCGCTCCGGCGCGTCGATCACCGCGCCGGTGAGCTGGCGCTTCCAGACCGTGGCGGCCGACGACGACTCGCCGGCGACGCTGTGGGACTCCTCGGCGACGCCCGACCGCTTCGTCACCGAGCGCAGCGCGGTCGAGGTCGGCACGAAGATCACGACCTCCGTGGACGGCACGATCTCCTCGATCCGCTTCTACAAGGCGCCCGGCAGCGAGGGCACGCACGTCGGTCACCTGTGGACCCTCGACGGCCAGCTGCTCGGCTCGACGAGCTTCGACCCGAGCCTGCCGAGCGGCTGGCAGCAGGCCCCGCTCACCGCGCCGGTGGCCGTGCGCGCCGGCACGACCCTCGTCGCCTCGGTCTTCGCGCCCCAGGGCGTCTACGCGGCGAGCGGCGGCTACTTCACGACCGCGCGCACCCGTGGACCGCTCACCGCCCCCGTCGCCGGCAACGGCGTGTACCGCTACGGCGGCGGGGCTGTGCCGACCTCGACGTGGAACCAGACCTCGTACTGGGTCGACGTCGTCCTCGACCTGCCGGACGACACGACGGCGCCGAAGGTCGTGTCCGTCGAGCCGGCGAAGGGGGTCCACGCGGTCACCCCGGGGTCGGGCCTCGCGGCGACCTTCGACGAGGTGGTCGTCGAGAGCACGGTGCAGTGGAGCGTGCGGACCGCCGCCGGCGCGATCGCCGGGACGACGAGCTACGACGCGGCGACCCGCACCACGCGCTTCGCGCCGTCGTCGACCCTGCCCCGCGGGGCGACGGTGACGGCGAGCGTGCGCGGGGCCGACCGGGCGGGCAACCTCGGCGAGGCGCGGCAGTGGAGCTTCGTCGTCGACAGCGAGGTCGGGCGCACCCCGGCGACGCTGTGGACGAGCGCCGACGTGCCGACGGTCCCGTCGGTCTCCGACACCGGCGCCATCGAGGTCGGCGTGCGCTTCCGCCCCGACGGCGACGGCACGATCACCTCGATCCGCTTCTACAAGGGGCCGGGCAACGGCGGCACGCACGTCGGCCACCTGTGGCGCACCGACGGCACCCTGCTCGCGACGGCAGTCTTCGCCGACGAGAGCGCGACCGGCTGGCAGGAGGCGGACTTCGCCACCCCGGTGCCCGTCACCGGCGGCACGGAGTACGTCGCGTCCTACCAGGCGCCCCAGGGCCGGTACGCGGCGAGCAGCGGCGCGCTGAAGACGGCGCGCACCCGCGGCCCGCTCACCGCTCCCGCCTCGGCGACCGGCCGCCCGAACGGCGTCTTCGCCGCGGGTGCCGCGACCTACCCGACGCAGACGTGGAACGCGACGAGCTACGGCGTCGACGTCGTCTTCGTCGACGCGACCGCGCCGGAGGTCTCCGGGCGCACCCCGGCGCCGGGCGACGAGGCGATCCCCGTGGCCTCGACGGTGACGGCGACCTTCTCCGAGCCGGTGGTGTCGAGCAGCATCGTCTTCGGGCTGCGCGACCCGGGCGGCGCGGCCGTGCCGGCGAGCGTGGCATACGACGCGACGGAGCGCACGGCCACCCTCACCCCGAGCTCGCCGCTCGCCTCGGCGACGCGGTACACGGCGACGGTGAGCGGGGCGAAGGACGCGGACGGCAACGCGATGACGGCCCCGTCGACGTGGTCCTTCACGACGGCGACGGCCGGGGAGCAGACCGTCTGGCCCGACTCCGTCGTCCCGGCCAAGCTCGACTCGGGCGACACCGGCAGCGTCGAGCTCGGCATGAAGTTCCGCGTCACCGCCACCGGCTCGGTCACCGCGCTGCGCTTCTACAAGGGCGGGTCGGGCAACGCCGGTCCGCACGTCGTCAACCTGTGGGGCCCCGACGGCACGCGGCTTGCGACGGCGACCTCGAGCGCGGAGAGCGCCCGCGGGTGGCAGCGGGTGCGGCTGAGCACGCCCGTGACGCTCACCCCGGGCACGGTCTACGTCGTGTCGTACTTCGCCCCGAGCGGCCGGTACAGCGTCGACGGCGGGTACTTCAACGCCGGCACGCGCACGAGCGGGGCGATCGAGGCGCTCGGCAACGGCGTGAGCGGCGGCAACGGCCTCTACCGCTACGGCACGTCGAGCACGGCGGTGCCGACGGGCAGCTACAACGGCGCCAACTACTGGGTCGACGTCGTCTTCGTCGTGGGAGCGTGAGCCGGTGAGCAGCGACGGGGTCTTCGTCCACCCGGACGGGCGCTGCCTGTCCGACCGCGTCGGTGACGGCACCCGGGTGTGGGGCTTCGCCCAGGTGCTCGACGGCGCGGTGGTCGGGCGGGACTGCAACATCTGCGGCGGAGCCTTCGTCGAGGGTGGGGTCGTCATCGGCGACCGCGTCACGGTGAAGAACTCGGTGCTCCTCTTCGAGGGGGTGAGCGTCGGCGACGACGTCTTCCTCGGCCCGGGGGTCGTCTTCACCAACGACATGCGCCCCCGTGCCCACGTCAAGCGCTCCGGCGACGCGCTCCTGCCGACCACGGTCGAGCAGGGCGCGACCCTGGGCGCCGGGGTCGTCGTCGTGTGCGGCACCGTCATCGGCCACGACGCCTTCGTCGGCGCCGGCGCGGTCGTCACCGCCGACGTCGCGCCCCACGCCTTCGTCGTCGGCAGCCCCGCCCGGCAGATCGGCTGGGTCTGCCGCTGCGGCGAGCGCCTCCCCGCCGACCTCACCTGTCCCTGCGGTCGCTCCTTCGAGCAGGCCGAGGTCGGCCTGCGCGAGCTGCCCTGACCCCCCTTCGCCCCGAACCTCACCCGTCACTGGTTTATCGGGTCACCCGATAAACCCCTGGTGAGCACGAGTTTCTTACTCCTGCTGAGCCGGGGTTTCTCGGGTGACCCGAGAAACGTGGGGATCGTGGGGTTTGCGAAGGGGGCGTAGGGGGGGAGGGGGTCAGCCCTGGCGGCTGCTCTCGTCGCGCAGCCAGTGGTCGTGGCCCTTGCGGGCGCGGCGGCGCACGAGGAGGCGGGCGGCGAGGGTGACGGCGACGAAGACGGCGACGTCGGGCAGGCGGCGCAGGTCGCCGCGGGCGATCGTCACGAGGTCGGCCGGGGTGGTGCGTGCGGCCGCGGTGCGCAGACCGCGCTCGTCGGCCTCGGTGTTGCCCTCGACGACCCGGGCGCGACGGCGCAGCAGGTCGGCGACGGTGCGGGGGACGCGGACGACGACCTCGGCGGCCACGACCAGGCGCTCGTGCTCGGCGAAGGCCTCGGACAGCGCGAGGTCGTCGGAGAGCATCGCCTCCATCGCCCGGAAGCGGCGCATGCCCTCGGGGCCGAGCGCGATGACCCCGCGCCCGAAGAGACCGCTCCGCACGCTCGGCAGCTCCTGCCAGACGCGATAGTAGGCGCGGACGAGCCCCGAGCACCCCGTGGTCTCGAGGACCCGCCGGGGTGCCGTCGCGAGCACCTCGCCGGCGAGGATCGGGGCGACGAGGGCGTCGATCATGCCCTCGCCGAGCTCGAGGTCGGCGTCGCAGATGATCCGGGGGTGGTGCGAGGCGATGTCGTCGGCGGCGAGGACGGCGCCGTGCTTCGAGGGGGTGGCCAGCTCGAGGACGTGGTGGGCCAGGCCGCTGCGCCGGGCGCCCTCGGCCGTGGAGTCGCTGCACCCGTTGGCCGCGACGACGACCTCGACCGCGGTCGTGCGGGCCGCGCGGGCCACCGACGCGAGCAGGCGCGGCAGCACCCGCTCCTCGTCGTGCGCCGGCACGAGCAGGCTGGCGACCGCGGCCGGCACGGTCATCGTCGGTCCGCGGCGAGCTCGGCGCCCAGGGCGAGGAGACGGTCGACCTTCGCCGGCCAGGTGGCGGTCGCGGCGACGTGACGTCGCCCGGCCTCGCCCATGGTCCGGCGCAGGGCGGCGTCGCCGCCGAGCCGGTCGAGCGCGGCCGTGATGTCGGTGCGGAAGCGCTCGGGCGAGGTCACCGGCAGCCGGATCGCGCACTCGTCGGTCGTGAAGGCGCCGGGTCCGCCACGGGCGGCGACGACGAGCGGCAGCCCCCAGGACATCGCCTCGAGCGGGGCGTTGCCGCCCGGCTCGCGATAGCTCGGGAAGGCGAAGACGTCGGCCCGCCGGTAGAGCTCGGCCATCGCCGGCCGCTCGACCCAGCCGTGGAAGGTCACGCGGTCCTCGAGACCGAGCGCGGTGACCTGACGTCGCAGGGACTCGTCCTCCGGGCCGACCCCGGCGATCTCGAGGTCGACCGGGGCCGTCGTCGCGGCGAGGGCGTCGACGAGCTCGTGCACCCCCTTCGAGCGCACGAGACGACCGGCGAAGAGGGCGCGCACCCGCGGCCCGGCAACCCGCTCGACGGGCTCGGGGATCTGCGCGACCGCAGTCTCCGGCATCGTCTCGAAGCGCTTGAGCGTCAGCCCGGACAGCGCCTCGGCGACGTAGTCGGCGATCCCGAGCACGCAGTCGGCCTCCTCGAAGGTGCGTCGCAGCAGCCGGTCCCGCCGCAGCCGCATCCCGTCGAGCTCGCGCAGGCGGTAGTACCAGGGCTCGCTCGTGCCGTCGGCGCTGAAGCCGGGAGGGTCGGCCAGCCCACCGCCCACCGGGCCGACGATCGTCGGGATCCCGAGCCCGACGACGGGGCTCGGGTAGCGCATCGCGACCGGGGTGGGCTGGAAGGCGAGGTCGAAGTGCTCGCCCGTGGCGAGCGCGTCGACGACCCAGCGCCGCGCGCGCCGGTAGAAGGAGACGTAGCCCGGCTTGGCGATGCTGTTGAGCCGCTCGACGCGGCCGAGCAGCGGCGGCTCGACCCACTCGACGACCCGCAGCCCGTCGAGCTGCTCGGCCGCCGGGGTCGCCGTGCGCTTGTGGTAGGTCACGAGGGTCGTGTCGCACCGTTGCGCGAGGTGGCGGGCCCACTGGTAGGACACCCAGGACTCGCCGACGTCCTGGCCGTCGCACGTCGGGGCGATGAGGAGCACACGGGGCACAGCGTCAGCAAACCACGCACGGACGGTGCCGCGTGGCCGCTACGGTGAAGCCGTGCCAGCCCGGGTCGGCCTCGTCGTCGTCAACTACAACAGCGCGCACCTCACCCGTGCGCTCCTCGACGGGGTGCCCGCCGCGCTCGCCGGGCTCGAGGGCGAGGTCGTCGTCGTCGACAACGGCTCGCAGGACGACTCGCTCGAGGTCCTCGCGACCCTCACCGGCGTCACCGTCGTGCCCTCGACGAACGAGGGCTACGCGGCCGGCCTCAACCGCGGGATCGCCGCGCTCGAGCGCGTCGACGCCTACGTCGCGCTCAACCCCGACCTGCGCCTCGCGCCGGGCAGCCTGCGCCGCCTCGTCGAGCGTCTCGGCGACGGCCCGGACGGCGCCCGGGTCGGCATCACCGCACCCCTCGTGCGCGACGCGGACGGCTCGACGTCGTGGTCGCTGCGCCGTGACCCGAGCCTGCTGCGCTCGTGCGGGCTGGGCTCGACCGGCCGCCCCGCGCTCAGCGAGTACGTCCGGGACCCGCAGGCCTACGGCCACGCCCACGCGGTCGACTGGGCCCTCGGCGCCTGCCTCGCCGTCTCGTGGGAGTGCGCGCAGGAGATCGGGCCGTGGGACGAGTCGTACTTCCTGTACTCCGAGGAGACCGACTACTGCATGCGCGCCCGCGACCTCGGCTGGCAGGTGTGGTTCGAGCCGGCGGCGGAGGTCACCCACGAGGGCGGCGGCTCGGGCGTGAGCGACGCGCTGCACGAGATGCAGGTCCTCAACCGCGTGCGCCTCGTGCGCCGCCGACGCGGCACCGCGTACGGATGGGCCTACCTCGGCGCGTCGACCGCGCAGGAGCTGTGGTGGGCGGCGAAGGGGAACCGCCGCAACCGTCGTGCGGCGCTCGCCCTCGTCGTGCCCTCCCGCAGATCGGCCAAGTCCTCCCGGGGGAGCGTGCTCCCGCAGTAGCCTCGTGGGTGCGCGTCCGGGGGGTCGGACGACGCACCGTCACGAAGGGGGCGCGATGCGCGTACTCGTCTACCCGCACGACCTCGCCATCGGCGGGAGCCAGCTCAACGCCATCGAGATCGCGGCCGCGATGCGCCCGGCCGGTGTCGAGCCGCTCGTCGTCGGGCGCACCGGTGCCCTCGTCGAGCGGATCGAGGAGCTCGGCCTGGAGTTCCTCGAGACCCCCGACCCGGGTCGTCGTCCGTCCGCGCGGGTCGCGGCGAGCGTGCGCCGTCTGGTCGACGAGCGTGGGCTGGACCTCCTCCACGGGTACGAGTGGCCCCCGACCCTCGAGCTGGTCGCCGCCGGAGGGCTGCGGGGCCGGCCCCCGGTCGTCTCGACGGTGATGTCGATGGCGGTCGCCCCCTTCGTCCCGCACGACGTGCACCTCGTCGTCGGCACCGAGCAGATCGCGGCGACCGAGCGCGCCCGCGGTCGTGACCGGGTGCACGTCATCGAGCCGCCCGTCGACCTCGCCCACAACGTGCACCCGGGTGACGAGGCAGTCGCCGCTCAGCGTGCCCGGCACGGCCTCACCGGCGACCGCCCGCTCGTCGTCGTCGTCAGCCGGCTCGCCGACCAGCTCAAGCTCGAGGGTCTGCTCCACGCGATGACCCTCGCAGCCGACCTCGCGGCGACCGACGACGCCTTCGACCTGCTCGTCGTCGGCGACGGCCCGGCTCGTGACCGTGTCACCGAGGGGGCCGAGGCCGCCAACCGCCGGGCCGAGCGCCGCGTCGTCGTGCTCGCGGGCGAGCTGCGCGACCCGCGCCCGGCGTACGCGGTGGCCGACGTGTGCCTCGGCATGGGCGGGTCGGCCCTGCGGGCGCTCGCCTTCGCCAAGCCCCTCGTCGTCCAGGGCGAGTCCGGCTTCTTCCTGCCGCTCAGCGAGGAGACGGCCGACGTCTTCTCCTGGCAGGGCTGGTACGGCACGGGTGCCGACCACGAGCTCGGCGTCGCGGCCCTGCGCGAGGCGCTCGTGCCGCTGCTGCGCGACCCGGCGCTGCGCGAGCGCCGAGCCGCCCTCGGCCGCCGGCTCGTCGAGCGCTGCTCGGTCGAGGCGGCGGCGCAGCAGCAGCTGCGCATCTACGAGGAGGCGCTCGTCTCGGGGCCGGGGGCCGTCCGTCACGCGGCCGACTCCGGCCGCGCGGCCGCACAGCTCGTGCGCTACAAGGTCGCCCGCAAGTCCGCCCGGCTCGTCGGACGCGGTGCGGCCGAGGACTTCAACGCGGTCCCGGTCGCGGCCGGCGGCACGACGGCCCGCGACCCCCGCCCCGCCCCGACGCGCCCGCGCGACCCCGTCCTCTGGTACGCCGGGGTGTCCTGGGAGGGCGTGCGCGGCACCGACCACCGGCTCGTCGACGAGGTCCTGCGCGAGCGCGAGGTCATCTGGGTCGACCCGCCGAAGCCGACCGGGCGCCCCTGGCGGCCGGGCAGCCTGCGCCACCGGGTCACCCGGCCGCTGCCGGGTCTGACCCGGATCAGCACCCCGGTGCTGCCCGGGGTCACCCGCCCCGTGATGCGCGAGCTCGCCCTGCTGTGGTCGGCCCGCGGCGTGCGCGCAGCACTGGCCGGGCTCGGCACCGCCCCGCAGGTCGTCCTCGCGTCGTGCAGCGAACCGGTCCTGCGGCGCCATCCCGACCTGCCGAGCGTCCACTACGCCACCGACGACGTCGTCGCGGCTGCGCCGCTCTGGGGCGTCTCGCCCCGCCTCCTCCACCGCTGGCGCGAGTCGAACCTGCGCGGCGCGGGCACCGTCCTCGCCGTCTCGAGCCATCTCGCCGGCCTCCTGCGCCGTGAGGGCAAGACCCCGGTGGTGCTGCCCAACGGCTTCGCCGGCGCGCAGGGGCACGACGTGGCGGCCGTCGACCTCGACCTGCCCCAGCCGGTCGCCGCCGTCGTCGGCCAGCTCAACGAGCGCATCGACCTCGGGTGCCTCGAGGAGGTCCGCGACCAGGGCATGGGTCTGCTCGTCGTCGGACCGGCCTACTTCGCCACGAAGCAGGCCCGGGCCCGCTTCGACCGGCTCGTCGCCTCGCCCGGCGTGCACTGGACCGGTCGCGTCCCGAGCGAGGACCTCCCGGGCTACCTCGCCGCCGCCGACGTCGGGCTCAGCCCGTACGCCGACACGGCCTTCAACCGCAGCTGCTCGCCGCTGAAGACCCTCGACTACCTCGCGGCGGGCCTGCCCGTCGCGACGACCGCCGTCGCCACCGACCCCGCGGGGTCCCCCTTCGTCCTCCCGGCGCACGACGCGCCGGGCCTGGCCCTGCGCGCGGCCGAGCTCGCGCACGCGGGGACCGGACCGGACGAGATCCGCCGCAGTGTCGCGGGCCACGACTGGGCCAGCAGGGCCCGGGCGCTGCTCGTCGAGCTCGACCGCGCAGACAAGGGGACGTCATGAGACGTCGACGCACGACCTTCGCCCTGGGAGGGGTGGCCGTCGCCGCCGCCCTCGCCCTGTCCGTCCGCGGGGGCCTGGGCCCCTCGACGTCGCCGGCCACGGCGCCACCGAGCGCGACGCCGACCGTCGCCGGCCCGTCGACCCACGACTGCGTCGACGAGCCCAGCCGCTGCGGGTACCCCGACGAGACGACGACCGGGGTGAGCGACGGGGTGACCCTGAAGAAGTCCGGCTCGGTGATGGCCGACGAGGACGGCCAGGTGGTCGAGGGCCTCGACATCACCGGCGAGATCAGCGTCAGCGCCGCCGACGTGACGATCCGCGACGTGCGGGTCACCGGCGGCCGTGGTGCCGGGGCGTCGGACTGGGTCGTCGTCGTGCGCCCCGGCGCCGAGCGTCTCGTCATCGAGGACAGCGTGCTGCGCACGCCCGAGGGCTCGGAGCAGGACATCGCCTGCGTGCTCAACATCGGCGACGCCGAGCCGACGGTGCGCCGCGTCGACATCTCCGGGTGCAGCGCGGGCATCTCCAGCGGCGGCGGTCTCGTCGAGGACACCTACATCCACGACCTCGCGATGATCCCGGGGCTCAGCCACGTCGTCGGGGTGGCCTCGAACGGTGGTGGCGGCATGATCGTGCGACGCAGCACGATCCTCAACGAGTACGCGCAGACCGCCGCGGTCGCCTTCTACCAGGACTTCAGCCAGCAGTCCGACAACCTCGTGCAGGACAACCTGCTCGCCGGTGGCGGCTACATCTTCTACGGCGGCAACGGCCGCTTCGGCCCGACCTCGAAGATCCGTTTCGTCGACAACCGGATCTCCCGGCTCTACTACCCGACCGGCGGCTCGCTCGGCCTCACGGCGAGCTTCGACGTCGACCTGCCGGGCAACGAGATGTCGGGGAACTTCTGGGACGACACGGGCGAGCCCGTGTGACCACCGCCCCGGTCCTGCGGTGGGGCACGCTGGTCCGGTGAGCACGCCCGAGCCCCACCGCGTCGCGGCGGCACTGCTCGTCCGCGACGGGCAGGCGCTGCTCGCCCACCGGCACCCGCTGCGCGCGTACTACCCGAGCTGCTGGGACCTCGTCGGCGGCCACGTCGAGGTGGGGGAGAGCCCCCTCGAGGCCCTGCGGCGCGAGTGCCTCGAAGAGCTCGGCGTCGTCGTGCTCGACCCGCAGCCCCTGCCGCTGACCGTGTCCGACCCCGGCGTCGAGCTGCACGCCTACGTCGTCAGCTCGTGGAGCGGTGAGCCGCGCAACGCGGTGCCGCACGAGCACGACGACCTCCGGTGGTTCGCGCCCGACGAGCTCGCCGACCTCGACCTCGCGGACCCGGCGGCGCTGCCCGACCTGCTCGCCGCGCTCGAGGGCACCGGCTCGCAGGCGCCGCCCGACCGTCCCGCCTAGCGGGCGGGCAGGAGGCGACGTCTCCCCTTCGTCCGGGGCGTGCGGGAGGTCTGGACGGACCCCTGGGCACCCCGCTGGATCCGGCTGACCCGCAGCGACGCGCCGGCCAGCCCCATGAGGATGAACCACACGGCCGGCATCATCGGGAAGCTGAAGCCGTCGAAGAAGGCGAGCAGGATCGTGCCGACGGTCACCCCGGCGCCGATGCCGGCGACGAGCGGACGGACCCGCGGGTCGGTCGTGCGGTGGTAGGCGACGAGCGCGCAGCCGATGGCCGTCACGGCCACGAGCAGCAGCGAGCCCAGGCCGACGACCCCGATCTCGACCGACGAGAGCAGGTACTGGTTGTCGAAGATGCGGAACTGGGGCAGGAAGGTGCCGGGGCCGCGGCCGAGGAAGGTGTCTCGCGAGAGGTAGTCCCCGGCGACGGCGTAGCCGTCGACCCGGGACCGCACGCTCGTGTCCCCGTCGAGCCCGGTGAAGAGGCCGAGCGTCGTGCCGACCATGCCGGGGACCGTGACGAAGACGACGGCGCTGCCGAGCAGGAGGGACAGGCCGATCCACAGCCGCTGCGCGCGCTGCCACGTGGGGAAGAGGATGACGAGGGCGACGAGCAGGCCGATGAGGGCCGAGCGCGTGCTCGACACCCCGATCGCCGTGGCGATCGCCAGGGCCGGCCACCAGCGGCGCAGCGCGCTGCTGTCGTCGTCGGGGTCGCGTGCGGCCATCGCGCTCGTCAGGGCGAGCGGCATGAGCATGCCGAGCACGGCCCCGAACTCGATGGGATGGATGGCCGTGGCCGCCGGTCGGGTGAAGCCGTCGCGCACGTAGCCCTCGGAGATGGCCCGGATCGTCACCAGGCCGGGGATGCGCAGCTCGTCGACCCAGGACCGACCGGTGACGAACTGGACGATGCCGAGGACGGCGATGGCGCCGCCGGTCACGGACACTCGGCGCACGAGGGTGACGAGACGGCCCGGGTCCCACACCGCGTCGTGCGTGAGCAGCAGCCCACCGCTCCACGCCGCGTAGAGCATGAGCGTCATCGTCGCCACGCCGATCTCGGTCGCCGCCGCAGGTCGCGCCATCGCGAGGCAGAAGGACAGCAGGACGACGCTGAGGAAGACGACGACCGCCGCGACGAGCGGGGTCGAGGGCTCGCTGCGCTCGCGGTGCACCCGGTCCCAGACCCACCACAGACCGCACCCGAGCCAGAGCACCGTCGCCGGCGTCCCGACGCCCCCGAGACCGGGGACGACGAACTGCGAGGGGATCGCCAGGGTCGCGACGACGCCGATGGTGAGCACGGTGATGCCGTCGCCGACGACCTCCAGCCCCGTGCCCCCGTACCGCGGCCTCGTCACGGCTGCGGGACCCTCCCGTGGGGGTCGCGCAGGAGGTCCTCGTCCTGCGCCGTGAGCGTCTCGCCGCCGGGCGCCGGCGGGGAGCGCCGGCCGTCGTGGCCGGGAGGTGCGTGGCCCTCGACCGGCGGGGGCAGCTCGGACGGCGCGGGCGGGACCTGCTGGCCCCGGCCCCGGCGGCCTCCGGTGCCATGACCGCCCGCGCCACGGCGTCGTTCGGCACGACGGCGCAGCCCGCTGTCGACGAGCGCGAGGGCGATGACGGTGAGCACGCCCATCCCGACGAGCGCGACGAGCGCCGAGCGCAGCCGGTCACGGCCCACCGCCTCGGCCACCTTGTCGGAGCTGACGACGCGGCTCGTGATCTGCTGGTCCGAGCCGCTCGTGATCTTCGACTGCAGGCCCGACAGGCTCGTCGGCGTCGCCGCGAGCAGCTCGTCGCGGACCGCGATGGCTCCCTCGCTCGTGACGTCGCGCGCGGTGACGAGCAGCACCGGGCTGCTCGTGCTCGGCTCGTTGACGACCTCGTAGGAGGCATCCGGCTGCAGCCCCTCGACCCGCTTGCGCACGTCCTGGCTGGAGAGCTCGAGGACGAGGACGTCCACCGCCTCGTTGAGACCGCCGAGCTGGAGCAGCGGGTTGTCGCCCTCTTCGACCGTCGCCTGTGGCGGGAGGAGGAGCACGGTCGCCGTGGCCTCGTAGGTCGGTGGCGTCGTCGAGTACGCCCCGAAGGCCGCGCCCACGGCGCACAGCGCACCGATGAGCACGACCCACCACCGTCGGCGCCCGGCCGACATCACCTCGCGCAGCTGCACGTCCCCACCTCTCTCCGGTGTGGCCCGACTCCCCTTCGCC
Organism: Janibacter sp. UYMM211; assembly: GCF_040547045.1. Classification (NCBI taxonomy): domain Bacteria; kingdom Bacillati; phylum Actinomycetota; class Actinomycetes; order Micrococcales; family Intrasporangiaceae; genus Janibacter; species Janibacter sp. UYMM211. The sequence goes on from NZ_JBEPOY010000004.1 coordinate 122,686, forward strand.
CACACCTCGTCCGTGCCATATTAGGAACAGATCCGCTGTCGCCGTGGGGGTTTCGCAGCGATCGCAGCGGGTGGACCGTGACGAAGGGGGACGCGGGATGGGTGCGTGGGACGTGGCGGTGGCAGCACGGCGGCAGCTCGTCGTGCTGCTCGTCGGCCTGCTCGTCGCCGGCTGGGCCGCGCACGCGGTGACCCAGGAGCAGCCCGTGTACTGGGCTCGGGTGCGCGCGGTCCTCGTCGCCGACGGCGCCCTGCGCAACTGGCTGCTCCAGCCGGGCGAGAGCGCGATCCCCCTGGCGGGGCTGCTCGAGCGACGGATGAACGCCGAGGTCGACGCCGTCCCGACGAACTCGCCGGACATCACGATCATCGACCGGGGGATCACCCACGGCACGGTCGTCTTCCTGCCCGACCGCGGTGGCCAGTGGGCCCACAACTTCACCGAGCCGATCGTCGTCCTCGAGGCCGCCGGCCCGGACGAGACGTCGGTGCACGAGCAGATGGACGGGCTCATCCGCCGTCTGCGCGGTGAGCTGACGACGCTGCAGCGCGACCTGCTCGTCGCGAGCTCGCCCCGGGTCGGCTTCAGCGACTCGACCCTGGAGTACACCGTGCAGGCCGCGGCGGGCCGACCGAAGGTCGCCGCGCTCGGTGTCCTCTTCGTCGGCGGGACCATCACCCTCCTCGCGTGCGTCTGCGTGGAGCGGCTGCGTGGATCTGCCGGAAACTTCACGGCGTCGCGCGGCCCGGTGCCATCATGATCACCGCGGCGCCAGGGGGTCGGGTCTGACCGACCGCCGTGGTGGGTCCGCTGACGACCACCGGGGGAAGGACGCCCATGACGGGCCACGAGGACCTGCAGGACCTGGCACTGAGGGGCCTGCGCACGATGTACGACGCGCGCACCGGTCGGGTGCCGCAGACGATGCGCCTGGTGCGCACGCCCGACGGCGTCCGGCTGCGGCCCGAGGGCGAGAACCTGCGCTACGACGGCATGGTCGCGCTCGGCCTGTCGCGCGCCGGGGACGAGGCGGCCCGGTCGGTCGTCGGCGAGGGCGGCGTCACGGCGTACGTGCGCACCGTCGTCGAGCGGGCGAAGGGGTCGGCCGAGCTCGGCGAGATCGCGCTCGCGGCCTGGTGCCTCGGCGAGATCTGCGGCGAGGAGGACCCCGTCCTCACCAGCCGCATGCTCACCCAGCTGGGCGCGCCGTCGGTGGCGACCGTCGCCACCTCGTGGGCGCTCACCGCCACGACGAGCGTGCCCCAGGGGTCGGCGGGGCTGCACGAGGTCCGCGACGCCGCCCTGGCCCGGCTGCTGCCCGCGCAGGGGCCCGGCGGCCTCTACCCGCACCTGCTCCCCGCGTCGGGGACGCTGCGGGCGCACGTCGGCTCCTTCGCCGACCAGGTCTACCCGGCGATCGCCCTCGCCCGTCTCTCGCGCGCCCGCGACGACGCCGACGCGCTGAGCCGGGCCACCCGGACCGTCGACGTCCTGTGCCGGCTCCAGGGCAGCGCCGGCCAGTGGTGGTGGCACTACGACTCGCGCGGCGCCGAGGTCGTCGAGCGCTTCCCCGTCTACAGCGTCCACCAGCACGCGATGGGCCCGATGACGCTTCGCGACCTGCGCGAGGCCGGGGGACCGGACCGCAGCGCGGAGGCCGAGGCCGGGGTGGCCTGGCTCGAGCACCACCCGGAGTCGCTCGAGGACCTCGTGAGCCCGCGCCACAGCATGATCTGGCGCAAGGTCGGCCGGACCGAGCCGCCGAAGGCCGCGCGTGCCATCGGGGCGGCCGTGACCTCCCTTCGCCCCGGCACCCAGGTGCCCGGCCTCGACGCCCTGCTGCCCCCGGGCGCGGTCGACCACGAGTGCCGCCCCTACGAGCTGGGGTGGCTGCTCTACGCGTGGGGCCGGTCGTGACCGGCCCCGTCGCGGGCCCGGTCTCGGACCACGAGGTCGACCTCTTCGGGCTGCCCGTCGCGGCCCTGACCTCCGAGCAGGTGGTCGCCCGGTGCGTCGCCGCCGTCGAGCGCCGCGAGGTGCTCGAGATCGGGGTGCTCAACGCGGCGAAGGTCGTGAGCATGCGTCGCGACGCGCGGCTGCGCGAGTCGCTCCTCGGCTGCGACCTCCTCGTCGCCGACGGCCAGGCCGTCGTGTGGGCGAGCCGGGCCCTGGGCCGCCCGCTGCCCGAGCGGGTGGCCGGCATCGACCTCTTCACGAGCCTGCTCGAGGTCGCCTCCGAGCGCAGGCTGCGGGTCTACCTGCTCGGCGCGACGGCGGAGGTCCTCGCCGGGGTCGAGCAGGTGCTCGCGACGCGCTACCCGGGGGCGGTCCTCGCCGGCTCGCACGACGGCTACTTCGTGCCGGAGCAGGACGACGACGTCGCCCGCGAGATCGGGCGCGCGCGCGCCGACCTCCTCTTCGTCGCCATGCCCTCGCCGCGCAAGGAGACCTTCGTCGACGCCCACCGTGACGTGCTCTCGGTGCCCGTCCTGCACGGCGTCGGCGGCTCCTTCGACGTCGTGTCCGGACGCACCCGTCGCGCCCCGGGCTGGATGCAGCGCGCGGGCCTCGAGTGGGCCTACCGGCTGCTGCAGGAGCCGCGCCGCATGTGGCGGCGCTACCTCGTGACGAACACCCTCTTCGTGCTCCTCCTCCTGCGCGAGCGGGTCCGGCCGAGCGCGCCGTACCGAGACCCACGTCGGGTCGCCTGAGTCGAAGAAGGAGCGTCACCTCGAGGTGACGCTCCTTCTTCGAACCGGGCGAAGGGGGACCGGTCAGGCGGTGAGGGAGCGCAGCCGCTGCCAGTCGGAGACCAGCTCGCGACGTCGCACGGCGAGCAGGACGAGCCCGACGACGCCCGCCAGACCCAGGGCGGCCACCGAGGGCAGCGTCGTCGCCCCCACCGCGACGACCCCCGCGCCCACGACGCTCGCCCCGACGACCGGGGCCACCTGACCGCCGAGCGCCCGCACGGGCAGGTCGACGCGGTGCAGCTGCCACAGGTAGAGCGGCAGGACGACGACGAGGCTGACGACGAGCTGGGCCACCGCCACGGCCCACACCCGCCCGCTCTGCGCGGCGACGTACGCGCCGACCGCGAGGGCGAGCACCCACAGCAGCTGGGTGAGCAGCAGCAGGTGGGTCGAGCCGATGACGACGAGCAGGTCGTAGCAGAGCTCGGCGAGGATGCGCACGAGCGCGAAGACCGCGAGCCAGGTGAGCACGGGCGCGCTGCCGGCCCACTCCTGCCCGTAGACGAGCGCCACGAGCGGTCCGGCCGCGGCCGCGAGCACGAGGCACGCGGGCGCCGAGACGCCGAGCAGCAGGCGCACGAAGAGCGAGACCCCCGACGCCATGACCTCGGGGCTCTCGCGCACGCGGGCGAAAAGAGCCGGCGCCACGCTGCGCAGCGGCTGGGAGAAGAGGCTGACCGGCCAGCTCGCGAGGTTGAAGGCGAGGACGTACAGGCCGAGCTGGACCGGGCCGAGCACCCCGCCGACGACGAGCTGGTCGAGGTAGCCGATGACGAAGACGAGCACGCTCGCCCCCGCCAGCGGCAGCCCGAAGCCGAGCAGCCGGCGCGCGACGTCGCGGTCCCAGCCGAGCCGGTAGGGCAGCGGCGAGGCGACGACGAACATCACGGCGGAGACGACGCTGCCCGCCAGGCGCCCGATCGCCAGGCTCATCGCGCCCCAGCCGGTCAGCGCCAGGGCGAGGCTGGTGAAGGCGCCGAGCCAGACGTTGACCTGGTCGATGACCATCCGCTGCTTCTGCAGCATCTCGCGCTGCATGAGCGCGGCCGGGGTCGCGACGAGGCCGTTGACGAGGATCGCCATGCCGAGCCAGCGCACGGGGTCGGTCGCCGCGGGCGCCCCCATCGCCGTCGCGTAGTACGGCGCGCCGACCCACACGAGGCCGGTGAGCACCGCGCTCGTCAGCACGGTCACCGAGGTCACCGTCGGGGCGATGTCCGCCGGCTCGTCGGCCCACCGCACGATCGCCAGGCTCACACCGAGGTCGTTGAAGGCGAGGATCGCGAGCAGCGCGACGACGGCGACGGCGAAGGTGCCGAACTCCTGCGGGCCGAGCACCCGCGCGAGGACGATGCCGATCGCGAGCGTGCCGAAGCGCGACGCCGCGGTGTTGACCAGGCTCCAGCCCAGGGCGTTCGCCGCCCGCGCCCCGAGCCCGCGGCTCTCGGTCTGCGGCGGGGTGCCCATCGGCTCAGGCGCCGAGCGCGTCGGCGAGCGACTGCGCGACGTGCTCCTGCTGCGCGGGGGTGATGTGCGGGTAGATCGGCAGCGACAGGATGCGGTCGGCGGCGGCCTCGGTCACCGGGAAGTCGCCCCGGCCGTACCCGAGGTCGGAGAAGGCCCGCGTGAGGTGGACGGGCTCGGGGTAGTGGATCCCCGCGCCGACCCCCGCCTCGTGCAGCGCCGAGAGCACACGGTCGCGCTCGTCGACCTGGATGACGTAGAGGTGCCAGACGTGCTCGTTGCCGGGGGCGACCGCGGGCAGGGTGACGGGCAGCCCGTCGAGCAGGCTCGCGTAGCGCTCGGCGGCCTCGCGACGGCAGGCGTTCCACCGCTGGAGGCGGCGCAGCTTCGCACGCAGCACGACGGCCTGGATGGCGTCGAGCCGCGAGTTGAAGCCGACGACCTCGTGGACGTACTTCGTCAGGCTGCCGTGCGCGCCGAGGAGCCTGGCCGTGCGGGCCAGGTCGTCGTCGTCGGTCGTCACCGCGCCGGCGTCGCCGGCGGCGCCGAGGTTCTTGCCCGGGTAGAAGCTCGTCGCGGCCATCCGGCCGAGGCTGCCGGAGACCCGGCCGTCCTGGGTCGCGCCCTGCGACTGGGCGGCGTCCTCGACGACGGGCAGACCGAGCCGGTCGGCGTGCTCGAGGACCGCGCCCATCGGGGCGAGCTGGCCGTAGAGGTGCACGGGGGCGATCGCCCGCGTGCGCTCCGTCGTCACGGCCCCGAGCTGGGCGGGGTCGATGAGCAGGTGGTCGGGGTCGACGTCGACGAGCACCGAACGCGCCCCGATCCGGGCGACGGCCTCGGCGGTGGCGACGAAGGTGTTGGCCGGCAGCACGACCTCGTCGCCGGGCCCGACGCCCACGGCGCGCAGCGCGATCTCGACGGCGTCGGTGCCGTTGGCGACCCCGACGCAGTGCTGCGTCCCGCACAGCTGCGCGTACTCCTCCTCGAAGCCCGCGACGTGCGGCCCACCGACGAAGCCCGCGCTCGAGAGCACGTCGTCGACGTCGGCGCGGATCTCGTCGAGGATCTCGGCCTGCGCGGCGCGCAGGTCGACCAGGGGGACATACATCAGGACTCCTTGCTCCGGGCCGGCACACCGACCCACGTCTGTCCCTGGGGCAGGTCGCCCAGCAGGGTCGCTCCCATGCCGAGGACCGCGTCGGGGCCGACACGGACCCCTTCGCGCACGCTCGAGCACATGCCGAGGTAGGCGGCGGCGCCCACGCGGACGCTCCCGCCGAGGACGACGCCGGCGCAGATCGTCGCGTAGTCCTCGACGACGTCGTCGTGCGTGAGGACCGCTCCCGGCATCGCGACGACGTGCGCGCCGACCTGCACGTCGGCGGTGAGCACGACCTCGGCGAGCAGCACGGCGCCGGGCGCCACGTGGCTGCCCTCGCCGACCGACGCCGCCGGGTGGATGACGGCGCGGTAGCGGGCCGGGTCGACGCCGAGCCCGTCGAGGCGCTGGGCCATCGCACGCCGGGCAGCGCCGCGTCCGGCGCACAGCACCAGCCGGTCCTGCAGGTCGGCCGCCATCGCGGTCGGCCCGAGCACCGGGCTGCCGAGGAGCACCTCGCCGTGGCGGGCCTCGTCGTCGTCGAGGATGCCGACCGGGGTGCTCGTGCCGTCGCGCTCGTCGATCGCCCGGATCGCGGCGAGGGTCTCGCGGGCCAGCCCGCTCGCCGCGAGGAGGAGGACCGGCTCGGTCATGGCGTCGCGCCGGGGTCGCGCAGCACGGCGGCGACCCGGTCCACGTCGCTCTCCTGGAGCTGGTGGTACAGCGGGAGGATGAGCGTGGAGTCGGTGAGGGCCGCGGTCGCCGGCAGGTCGGCGTCGTCGAGACCGAGGTGGGCGTAGGCCGGCTGCCGGTGGGCGGCCATGATCCCGCGGCGCGCCGAGATCCCGTGCGCGGCGAGCGCGGCGAGGAGCCCCTCGCGGTCGGTCGGGTAGCCCTCGCCGACCTCGACCCACGCGGACTGGTAGTTCGTCGTGCCCCACGGCGGGTCCTCGACGAGCCGTAGCCCGGGCACGTCGGCGATCGCCGCGCGGTAGCGCGCGACGAGCTCGCGGCGGCGCTCGACGACACCGGGCAGGCGCTCGAGCTGGACGAGCCCGACCGCCGCCTGGATGTCGGTCATCCGGTAGTTGAAGCCGATCTCGAGGTACTGCTCCGCCGGGGCCAGCACGCTCTGGTGACGGTCGGCGGCCGAGACGTCCATCGCGTGCTCGCGCAGCCGGCGCACGCGCGCGGCGCGCTCCGGGTCGTCGGTGGTGACCATGCCCCCTTCGCCCGTCGTCAGCAGCTTGCGGGGGTGGAAGGACCAGGCCGTCGCGTCCGCGCCGGACCCGACGGGCGCGCCGTCGTAGGTCGAGCCGGCCGCGCACGCCGCGTCCTCGACGAGGGCGAGACCGTGCTCGTCGGCGAGGGCGCGAAGGGGGGCGAGGTCGAGCGGCACCCCGCCCTGGTCGACGGCGATGATCGCCCGGGTCCGTCCGGTGATCGCCGGGGCGACCGTCTCGGGCGTGATGTTGCCGGTCTTCGCGTCGACGTCGACCATGACGGGCGTCGCGCCGAGGTAGGTCGGGGCGTTCGCCGTGGCGATGAAGGAGAAGGACGGGACGATCACCTCGTCGCCGGCCTCGACGCCCACCGCGACGAGGGCGAGGTGGAGCGCGGCGGTGCAGCTCGAGACCGCGACCGCGTGCTCGGCCTGGACGAGCTCGGCGAAGGCCCGCTCGAAGTCGGCGACCCGCGGCCCCTGGGCCACCCAGCCGGACTCGATGGCGGCCATCGCCGCCTCGGCCTCCTCGCGCCCCAGGTAGGGGCGCATGACGTTGATGCGCTCCATGGCTACGCGTCTGCCAGGACGCGCTCGGAGCGCCACCACGCGACGAGCTCGCGCAGCCCGTCGACGAGGTTGATCTGCGGGCGCCAGCCGAGGTCGTGCTCGGCGGCGGAGATGTCGGCCAGGCGACGGGTGACGCCGTTGACCGCGCGATCCGGGCCGTGCTCGACCTGCAGGTCGCTGTCCATCGCCGCGAGCATCGCCTGGGCGAGCTCGAGCAACGAGGTCTCCCGCGCGCTCGCGATGTTGTAGACGCCCTCGACGACGTCGCTGCGGGCCGCCAGGACGTTGGCCCGGGCGATGTCGACCGTGCTGACGAAGTCCATCGTCTGCTGCCCGTCGCCGAAGATCAGCGGCGGCTGGCCGGCGTCGATGCGCTCCATCCAGCGGATGAGGACCTCGGTGTAGAGACCGAAGATGTCCATCCGCGGGCCGTAGACGTTGAAGTAGCGCAGGAGCACGTAGTCCAGCCCCTGCATCGCGCGGAAGCTGCGGATCATGCCCTCGTTGTAGGACTTCGCCGCGCCGTAGAGCGTGTCGTTGTTGTGGTGGTGGTGCCGCTCCGTCGTCGGGAACTGCTCGGCGAGGCCGTAGACCGACGCCGACGACGCGGCGACGAGCTTGGCGACCTTGTGCTGCGCGGCGGCCTCGACGACGTTGAAGGTGCCGTCCACGAGGACCTCGTTGGCCAGCCGCGGCTCCTCCGCGCACTGCGTGATCCGGATCGCCGCCTGGTGGAAGACGACGTCGCTGCCGGTGACGAGGTCGTGGACCAGGTCGCGGTCGCGGATGTCGCCCTCGACGAGGCTCACCCGGTCGTCGGCGAGCGCGTCGCGCAGGTTGCCCCGCCGGCCGCGCACGAGGTTGTCGAGGACGACGACGTCGCCCACCCCTTCGGCCAGGAGCTGGTCGACGATCGTCGAGCCGATCGTGCCCGCGCCCCCGGTGACGAGGACCTTCGCTCCGTGGAGGTCGCTCATGCCGCGCTCCTGCTGTCGTCGAGGCGCACGGGGGCGCCGGTGGCCAGGCTGCTGTCCGAGGCGGAGAGCAGCCGCAGCACGCGCATCGCGGCGTGCCCGTCGGTCAGGGGTGCGCGCTCCTCGCGGATCGCGGCGGCGAGCTCGCCGACCATGCTCGAGAGCGCCTCGCGCTCGGGCAGGGCGGGCACGACGACGTCGCCGAGGCGGTAGGAGATCGTGCTGGCGCGCCGGTCGCTCGCGTTCTCGCGCTGCGTCGGCAGGTCGACCCCGCGGTCGTAGATCGAGATGCGCTGGGCGGGGTTGACGTCGTCCCACACGAGGGTGCGCCGGCTGCCGCCGAAGATCATCTGGCGCACCTTGACCGGCGAGAGCCAGTTGACGTGCACGTGGGCGAGGACCTCGGGGGCGACCGGCATCGACAGGTGACCGACGCACTCGGTGCCCGCGCCGAGCGGGTCGGTGCCGACGGCGCTCAGCGTCTGCGGGGCGAGCCCGCCGGGCAGGACGAAGTCGAGGATCGACAGGTCGTGCGGGGCGAGGTCCCAGAAGACGTTGACGTCGGGCTGCACGAGCCCGAGGTTGATGCGCACCGAGTCGACGTAGAGCAGGTCGCCGAGGTCGCCGGCCGCGAGCGCGTCGCGGATGTAGCGCACCGCCGGGGTGTAGCAGAAGGTGTGGTCGACCATGAGCACCCGGCCCGCCGCCTGGGCGGCCGCGATCATCTCCGCCGCCTGGTCGAGCGACTCGGCGATCGGCTTCTCGACGAGCACGTGCTTGCCGGCGGCGAGCGCGCGCAGGGTGAGCGCGTGGTGCGTGCTCGCCGGCGTCGCGATGGCGACGGCCGTGACGTCGCTGCGAGCGAGGAGCTCGTCGATGTCGCTCAGCAGGTCGATGGTGCTGCGCTGCCCGACGACGCGGGCAGCCCGGGCCGGGTCGAGGTCGCACACGGCGACGAGATCCCAGTCCGGGTGGTTGCGGAAGTTGCGGACGAGGTTGGTCCCCCAGTACCCCGACCCGATGACGGCGACGCCCAGCTTGTCCACGCTGTCCCCCACGGTGCGTGATGATGATGAAGCCGACCAGGGTCTGATCGGCCTTCGTCACTGTAGACAGCGCCCGTGCACCCCCGCTGGGTTATCGCAGAAAGTCGCGCGGGACGCGAGATCCCCCGGGGCGAAGGGGGATTCGCGCCCGGGGGATCCGCGCGGCGTCAGCCCGCGTGCCCGCCGTCGTGGCGGGCGACGCGCGCGAGTATCGCGTCGTGCAGCCACTGCGCGAGGCCGGGACGGCGCTCGTCGTAGTGGCGCGTGAAGCGCTCGTCGCTCACGTACAGCTCGGCGAGGTTCGCGTGCATCTCGTCCGAGCAGTCGTAGTACACCTCGATGCTCGCGTGGTGGCGGTCGGCGAGGGCGACGCCCTCGTCCGACGCGGGGTCCACGCCGTCGGCGACGGCCTGCGCGAGCTCGGCCTCGAAGGCCTCCGTGCGCTCCTTGATCTCGACCCAGTCGGCGGGCGTGAAGCGCGCGGTGCGCGCCTGCGACTGCTCCCACTGCGGGGTCTGGCCCCAGCGCTCCTGCGCCTCGGCCTGGTACTCCTCGGAGTAGCCGTCGCCGAAGATCGCCCTGAGGTCCTCGGTGGTCGCGGGTCGGTCCTGCATCTCTGCCTCCAGTGCGTGCTCGATGGCCTCGGCGAGGTCGGCGGTCTGCGCCAGCCTCGCCCTGACCGCCGCCTGCTGCCGGCGCAGGTGCGCCAGCCGGCCCGGGCCGTCTGCCTCGAGCAGGTCCCGGACGTCCTCGAGCGCGAAGCCCAGCCGGCGGTAGCCGACGACGGTGCTCAGCCGCTCGAGGTCGCCGTGGTCGTAGAGCCGGTAGCCCGAGGCCGTGCGCCCCGACGGCACGACGAGACCCTGCTCGTCGTAGTGGTGCAGGGTCCGCACGGAGATCCCGAAGGTCCGCGCGACCTGCCCCACGGTCCACGTCCGGTCCACGGCTGCAGTCTGCCCGGGTGCGGTGGTCATGGATCCACCGTGGCGCCTCACGTCGCGTGAGGGTCAAGCCCGGCGAGGACGTCGGCGACCGGGCCGGTCGGCGCGTGACGCCACCCGGTGCCCGCCCACAGGTGCACCCCGTCGGGGTCGCCGGCCGCTGCGGCGGCCTGGCGCATCGCGCGGGTGAGGTGGTGCACGGCGGGGTAGGCGGTGATCGCCTCGGCGTCGTGGGCCTCGACGAAGGCGTTGCGCAGCGCCCGGGCCGGACGACCGGTGAAGGCGCGGGTGAGGGCGGTCCGGGTGAAGCGGGGGTCGGCGAGCGCGGCCCGGTGCACGGCGGACGTGCCCGCCTCGTCGACGCGCAGGAGCATCGTGCCGACGGCGACCGTCTCGGCCCCGGCGTCGAGCAGCGCGGCGACGGCGCGGGGCCCGTCCACCCCGCCCGCGGCGACGACGGGCAGCGGGCAGGCCGCCCGCACCGCGCGCACGAGGTCGGCGGTCGGCACGTCCTCGAGGACCCGGTCGGGGTCGAGGGTCGCGCTGTGCCCGCCGGCCCCTGGGCCCTGGACGACGAGCCCGTCGACACCGGTCGCGCGGGCCCGCTCGGCCTCCTCGGGCGTCGTCACGGAGGCGAGCACGGTCGTGCCGGCAGCCCGCAGCGCGGCGACCTCGTCCGCGGGCGGCAGGGCGAAGGTCAGCGACACGACGGGCACCGGGCGCTCGAGGAGCAGAGCGAGCTTCGCGTCCCACGCGTCGTCGTCGACGACCGGCGTCGGGTCGAGGGTCACGCCGTACCGGGTGGCGTCGGGGGCAAGCCGCTCGGCGTACCGGGCGAGGGCGTCGGCGTCGACGACCCGGCGGTCGGGCACGAAGAGGTTGACGCCGAAGGGGTGACCACCCCTTCGCACCGTCTCGACCTCCTCGGCCAGCGCGGCCGGGGTCTTGTACCCGCCGGCGACGAAGGGGAAGCCCCCCGCTGCGGCGACCGCGAGGCAGAGCCGTGCGGTCGTCGGGCCGCCGGCCATCGGGGCCGCGGCGAGCGGGCGCCGGCTGGCGAGGAGGGCCATCAGGCGTGCTCGGCGGTGTAGCTGAGCTTCAGCTGGCCCTTCTTCGTGCGCACGCGGGTGATCGCGATGCCGGCGAGGTCGGCGGTCGAGCGCACATGGGTGCCGCCGCAGGGGTCGGTCTGCAAGGTCTCGATGCTCACGCGCCGCACACCCTCGTCGTCGACCTCGGCGGAGTACGCGAGCGCGGCGGCGACGTGCTCCCGAGCGCGCTCGAGCACCCGCTCGACGAGCGCGGCCTTCTCGTCCTCGCCCTCGGGCAACGACCCGCCGTCGAGGTCGTAGAGGAGGAAGGCCTGGCCGGGCGTGTGGCTCAGCCCGACGTTGCGGTACCCGAGCGGGGTGACGCACGCGTCGAGCAGGTGGCCGGCCGAGTGCAGCGCGGCGTGCCGCCGCCGCACGTCGGGGTCGATCGCGACGTCGACCTCGTTGCCCTCCTGCACGACGCCCGACTCGGGGTGCAGCCACACGACGCCGTCCGCGTCCTTGCTCACCGAGGCCGGGGACCCGTCGACGGTGACGACGTCGTCGGGCTGGCCGCCCCCCTTCGGGTGGACGACGCCCTCGCGGACCGCGATGCCGGCGGGCTCGGTCGAGGTCGCGACGACCTCGGTCCGGGTCGTGAAGAGGTAGGTGTCCTGCCAGTACGCACGGCTCTGCTCGACGCTCATGCCCCGATCCAACCCCAGCGCCCGGTCTGCGGCCAGACCGGCCCTCCGCTCGACGGGTCAGCTCGTCGTCGGGCGGACCGCGGTCGCGCGGCGGTAGGCCGTCGCGTGGCGGGGCTCGTACACGAGGACGGGGTCGGTGCCCGGCACGTCGACCTCGATGCCGATCCCGAAGCCGAGGTCGCGCGGCTCGCCGTCGCACACGGCGCCGCGCTCGCGCAGCTCGGCGACCGTCGCGGTGATGTCGTCGACCATGAGGCTGATCTGGTGGTGCCGCGGCGCCGTGAAGGCCTCGCCGGCGAACTCCCCCTTCGTCGGGTGGACGCCCAGCTCGCTCGGACCGGTGTCGAAGACCAGCCAGCCGGCCGGGTCGCCGGCGGCGACCGTGGGGTCGTCGGAGGACCCGGCGTCGGTGACGTGCGGCAGGCCCAGGACGTCCTTGAAGAAGGTCCGCGTCGCGACCGCGTCGTCGCTGTAGATGAGGGTGTGCACTGCGGTGATCACACGACGAACCTAACGGCTGAGCGCGGCTAGGGTCGCCAGGGTGCAGCTACGTCATCACCACGAGGTCGACGCGAGCGTCGACCACCTCTGGGCCGCCTTCACCGACCTGCGCCGGGTCGGGCGCTGCTTCCCCGGGGCGCAGGTCACCGAGGTGACCGGCGACGACTTCGTCGGCGCCCTCAAGGTCAAGCTCGGGCCGGTCACCCTCACCTACGACGGCGACGGCACCCTCACGCAGGCCGACGAGTCGGCCCGCCACGCGCAGATCCGGGCGAAGGGGGCGGAGCGTCACGGCTTCGGCAAGGCCGACATCGTCATCGACCTCGAGCTCTCGGAGGTCGAGGGCGGCCGCACGGGCGTCGACCTCACGACGAGCCTCGACGTGCGCGGCGCCCCGACCAACCTCGGCGGCGGGATCGCCCAGCGCGCCTCCGACCCGCTCATCGAGCGCTTCGTCCACTGCCTCGCGGGACCGGCCTCGGCGAAGGAGGGCGGCCCGGACGACGAGCCGCTCGACGTCGGCCGCGCGGTGCTCCCCGGGCTCGTCGCGTCGTACGGCCGCTCGGTGCTGGGCCGCTTCGGACGCGGCCGATGAGGGTCCTCGTCACGGGGGCCCGCGGGTACGTGGGCTCCCGACTCGTCCCCGCCCTGCTCGCCCGCGGTCACGAGGTCGTCGCGACGAGCTCCGACGGCAGCTCGCGCACCGGGTACCCCTGGCGGGACGCGGTGGAGTGGCGGCCGATGGACGTCTTCGACGCCGGGCAGGTCCGGCGCGCCGTCGACGGGGTCGACGCCGTCGCCTACCTCATCCACGGCCTCGACGACCGCGACTACGTCGCGCGCGACCGGCAGGCCGCGCAGACGATGCGCGCCGCGGTCGACGCCGCCGGGGTCGAGCACCTTGTCTACCTCTCCGGGCTCGTGCCGCAGGGCACACCCGACGAGCAGCTCTCCGACCACCTGCGCTCGCGGCTCGAGGTCGAGGACGTGCTCACGGCGCGCGAGGGCAGCAGCCTGACGCTGCGGGCGGCGATCGTCATGGGGTCCGGCTCGTCGAGCTTCGAGGTCGTGCGCCAGGTCTCGCGACGCATCCCGCTCGTGCGGCCGGTGCCGATGTGGATGCGCGGGACCCGGGTGCAGCCGATCGCGGTGAGCGACACGGTCGAGTACCTCGTGCTCGCGCTCGAGTCACCTGGGACCCAGGGCTACCTCGACATCGGCGGTCCCGACGTGCTCACCTACCCCGAGCTGCTGCGGGTCTACGCCGACGTCGTCTCGGTCTCTCGGGTGCAGGTGCCCCTGCCGTGGATGCCCGCCCGGCTCATGGGCTCGATCGCGGGCGCGCTGACCGACGTGCCGGGCGAGACGGTCGAGGCGCTCGTGCACTCGCTCGAGCACGACATGATCTGCCACGTGGACGCCCGCGAGGTGCTCGGCGATCCCGGGCGCACGCTCGTCGGGGTCCGCGAGTCGATGAGTCGCTCGACGCGCCCCTTCGACCCCGCCCACGACGGCGCGGCGACGGGGGAGGACCCTCACCGGCCCTCGCTCGGCGATCCCGCCTGGTCGCGGTAGGCGCGCCCGCCGCAAACCCGGTGGTCGCTGTCGGCGGTCATCCCTAGCATGGCCGTCGTGACTGACTACGCCATCCAGGCCGAGGGCCTGCGCAAGACCTACGGCACGGTCGAGGCACTGCGGGGGGTCGACCTGGCGGCACCGACGGGCTCGGTCCTCGGGGTCCTCGGGCCCAACGGCGCGGGCAAGACGACCGCCGTCCGCATCCTCTCCACGCTCATCCCGCCGGACGCGGGACGAGCCACCATCGCCGGCCGTGACGTCGTCGCCGACCCCGTCGGCGTCCGTGAGTCGATCGGCGTCGCCGGGCAGTACGCCTCGGTCGACGAGTACCTCTCGGGCCGGGAGAACCTCGAGATGATCGGCCGGCTCTACCACCTGTCCCGGCGCGAGGCGCGGGCGAGGGCGGAGCAGCTGCTGCGCGACTTCCGCCTCGACGACGCCGCGGACCGCCCGGCGAAGACCTACTCGGGCGGCATGCGGCGGCGCCTCGACCTCGCCGGCGCGCTCGTCGTGCGACCGCCCGTCGTCTTCCTCGACGAGCCCACGACCGGGCTCGACCCACGCAGCCGCGGCGACATGTGGCAGGTCATCACCGACCTCGTGGCGGCCGGCACCACGGTCCTGCTCACGACGCAGTACCTCGAGGAGGCCGATCAGCTCGCCCACGACATCGTCGTCATCGACCAGGGCGAGGTCATCGCCCGCGGCACGTCCGACGAGCTCAAGGCCCAGGTGGGCGGCGAGCGCCTCGTCGTGACGATCGAGCAGGGCGACCGGCTGGCCCAGACCGCGGCCGACCTGCGCCCCATCGGCATCGGCGACGCCGACGTCGACGACCACACCCGCACCCTCACCCTGCCGATCCAGACCGGCACCACCGCGCTCGTCGACGCCGTCCAGCGGCTCTCCGACGCGGGGGTCACCGTGCAGGACATCGGCATCCGGCGCCCGACCCTCGACGACGCCTTCCTCTCCCTGACCGGGCACCGCGCCGAGAGCGCCGAGCCCGACGAGACCACGCAGGAGCAGCACGCATGAGCGCCCTGGTCAGCGACTCCCTGACGATCGTCAGGCGCAACCTCATCAAGATCAAGCGGGTCCCCGACCTGCTCGTCTTCACGACCATGCAGCCGATCATGTTCGTGCTGCTCTTCGGCTTCGTCTTCGGCAGCATCGCCGGGGGCGACGGGGCCGGCTACCGCGAGTTCATGATGGCGGGCATCTTCGCCCAGACGGTCGTCTTCGGCGGCACGTTCACCGGCTTCGGCATGGCCGAGGACATGCAGAAGGGCGTCATCGACCGCTTCCGCACGCTGCCGATGCACCCGAGCGCGGTCCTCATCGGTCGCACCCTGTCCGACGTCGTCAACAACGTCATCTCGCTCGTCGTCATGGCGCTCACCGGTCTGCTCATCGGCTGGCGGCTGCGCGACGGCGTCGTCGGGGCGATCATCGGCTTCCTCATCCTGCTGCTCTTCGCCTACGCGGTGAGCTGGATCATGGCGTGGGTGGGGCTGAAGGTCCGCACCCCCGAGGTCGTCGGCAACGCCTCCTTCCTCGTGATCTTCCCGCTGACCTTCATCGCCAACACCTTCGTGCCCAGCGAGAACCTCCCGTCGGTGCTGCGCACCTTCGCCGGGTGGAACCCCGTCTCGACGCTCACCCACGCGGCGCGAGACAACTTCGGCAACCTCGGCGCGCTCGGTGGCGGCGGCACCGGGATGAGCGAGGAGTCCGTGCGCTCCGCGGCCGAGTACACCTGGGCCCTGGAGAACGCTGAGATCTACACCCTCGTCTGGGTCGTCATCATCCTCGCGATCTTCGTGCCCCTCTCCACCCGCGAGTACAAGCGCGCGATGACGAAGTAGCCCCTGGCGGGCCGAGGGGCGACGAAGGAGGGCCTCCTTCGCTGGTCGAGGTGCGACGAAGGAGCCTCGAGACCACCGCCCCCGAGGTCTCGAGGCTCAGGCCCTGGCGGGCCTTCGCACCTCGACCGTCGGGGATCTCTCGCTGATCGGGTGTGACGCACGGATCGGGGGGCGGGGGTTGTGCTGCGTCGCCTTGACTGGGCCGTCACCGACTTGGGGTGCTGGTGGTGCTCATGGGGCGATCTTGGTGAAGTCCGGGCGGCGATCTTACGGTCCACGGCAGTCCCGCTGAGCAAGCGCTTCCTACGGTCGGTGGCACCCGGGACGCGATCAGCCGCCTCGGTCCACGTCACCCCAGGAGCTCCCATGAAGAGCATGACCACCCGCGTGCTGTCCGCGGCGGCTGTCGTCGGTCTGGCCGGCATCACCGGTGCCACGGCCAGCAACGCCCAGGACCCGGACGCCCCGTCCTACGGCGAGTTCAAGAGCTCGACCTACCAGGACGCCGATGGTCAGTACATCGTCAACGGCGACATCCCGCTGAGCGGCGAGAGGGCCCTGAAGACCTTCTACGAGGAGATCGCGGCGCCCACGCCGGAGAACGAGCTCATCGTCAACACGGTGTACGGCCGCGACGACCTGTGGAGCGCGAGCCAGGCCAAGGCCCTCACCTACTGCGTGAGCGACCGCTTCGGGACCAACAAGGCGGCCGTCGTCTCGGCGATGAGCAGCGGTGGCAACCAGTGGGAGTCGGCCACCTCGGGCATCGACTTCACCTACGTCAGCGCCCAGGACTCCCGGTGCACGACGAGCAACAGCAACGTCACCTTCTCCGTCGAGCCGGTCACGGGCGCGAGCTACATCGCGCGCGCCTTCTTCCCCAGCACGAGCAAGTCGCAGCGCAACGTGCTCATCAACACCGACCAGTTCTTCTCCGCCGGCGGCTGGTCGCCCTCGAACATCATCGCCCACGAGCTGGGCCACGCCCTGGGCTTCCGGCACGAGCACACCCGGCCCGAGGCCGGCACCTGCTTCGAGGACTCGAGCTGGCGTCCGCTGACCCCGTACGACTCGGCGTCGATCATGCACTACCCCCAGTGCAACGGCTCCTCGGCCGACCTCAGCATGACCTCCACCGACCGCGCCGGGGTGCTGTCGGTCTACCCGGGCTGACCTCTCGCCCGAGCGAGCGGCCTGGTCAGCCTGCTCGTCGCACCAGCCCCGCACGGGGCTGCCGTCTCCTCCTCCGGACGGCAGCCCCGTGCGGCGCGTCCGGCGGGTCGTGGTCCTCAGCGACGGGCGATGCGGTGGCGCAGACCCGACGCCCGCGCCGTGCGTCGCGGCACCGCGGCGCGGATCGACTCCTCGGAGCCGACGACGGTCACCCGGCTCTGCGCCCGGGTGATGGCGGTGTAGAGCAGCTCGCGGGTGAGCAGGCGGGAGTCCGCGTCGGGCAGCAGCACGCTGACGTGCGCGGCCTGGCTGCCCTGGCTCTTGTGGATCGTCATCGCGTGCGCGGTCTCGGCGTCGGCGAGCGTGCTCGCGCCGTAGAGCGTGGGGTCGTCGGGGTCGCCGAAGGCGGCGACCAGGCGGTGGGCCGGGCCGAGCACGACGACACCGGTGTCGCCGTTGGACAGGCCCAGCCGGTAGTCGTTGGCCGTGACGAGCAGGGGGCGACCCGCGTACTGCCGGGCATGGTGCCCGGTCGCCTCGCTCAGCCAGCGCTCGACGCGGGCGTTCCACGACGACACGCCCCACGGGCCGTCGCGGTGCGCGCAGAGCAGGCGGTGCTCGTCGACCGCCGCGAGCGCCGCCCCGGGGTCGCCTCGGAGCGCGAGCGAGCGCAGCCGCTCGGCTCGCCCGAGGAGATGCCCGCGCAGGGCCTCCTCCGCGCCGGCGGGGTCGTCCACCTCGACGAAGTCGACGCTGTCGTCCTCGCTCTCGGGTCCCGCCGCCGTGCGCAGGAGATCCATCACCTCGTCGGCATCGGCGTCGCGCACCGCGGCGGCCAGGCGCCCGATCCGGCTGCCGAAACGGCGCGAGGTGAGCAGCCGGGTCACCGGGCTCGCCGGGTGCTCCTCGTAGCCGGCGACGAGATCGGCCAGGACGGCACCCGCCTCGACGGAGGCCAGCTGGTCGGGGTCGCCGACGAGCACGAGACGCGCGCTCGGGCGCAGGGCGTCGAGCAGCCGGGCGGTCATCGTCAGCGACAGCATCGAGGCCTCGTCGACGACGACGACGTCGTGGGGCAGGGGGTTGGTGCGGTCGCGCAGGAATCGCGTGCTGCTGTCGCGGCGCCAGCCCAGGAGACGGTGCAGGGTCACCGCCTCGACCGTCCCGACCCGGTCGCGGTCGGCCTCCTCGAATCCGGCGACGGACTCGAGGACGGACTCGCGCAGCCGGGCGGCAGCCTTGCCGGTCGGCGCCGCGAGGGCGATCGTCGGGCGACGGGTCACCCCTTCGCTCTGCTCGACGAGGAGGGCGAGCAGACCCGCGACGGTCGAGGTCTTGCCGGTCCCCGGACCGCCGACGAGGATGCTCGTGCGCCGCGCGGCGGCCGCCCGGACCGCGTCGCGCTGCTCCTGCCAGGTCTCGCCGACGAAGACGCGGGTCAGCCCCGCCTCGAGCCGAGGCACGTCCACCTCGACAGGCGGCAGCTCGGCCCGACGGGCGAGGGCGTCGGCGACCTGCACCTCCTCGCGGTGGTAGCGGTCGAGGTAGACGAGGTCGTGGTCGACGTGGACGACGCCGGCCTCGGCGCACCGGCTCGAGGCGACCGTGTCGAGCCAGTCACGCGGGGTGGCCGGCAGCACGGCGCGCACGGCCGCGGACCCCTCGGGGTCCTCGACGTCGTCGGCCGGAGGTGCCGCGATGGCGTCGTGCAGCGCGGCGACGTCGAGACAGCTCGACCCCTCACGCACGGCGCGCACGGTGAGCGCCAGCGCGAGCAGGACCGCGTCGTCATCACCGCCGACGAGCCCGGCGAGCCGGGTCGCGACGTGCACGTCGGGCGACTCGACCCATCCCGTCCGGTTGGCGTCGCCGAGCACACCGGTGGCGCGGGCCGCGAGCCGGCGGTCGTGCGGACCGGTCGGGACGAAGGGGGTCGCGGCCGCCAGCGGGGCGTCGGCCGTGGGGTGCTCGGTGCTCATGGCGCCCTCCCGTCGAGCAGCTCGGAGACCGCCTCGACGAGCGCGACCGGCGGCAGCCACGAGAAGACCCCGGTGGGATGGCCGCCGACGACCGGTGTCGACGGCCCCGCCATGCCACGCACGTAGAGGTAGAGGACACCACCGA
Organism: Janibacter sp. UYMM211; assembly: GCF_040547045.1. NCBI lineage: Bacteria > Bacillati > Actinomycetota > Actinomycetes > Micrococcales > Intrasporangiaceae > Janibacter > Janibacter sp. UYMM211. The sequence continues at coordinate 141,740 of NZ_JBEPOY010000004.1, forward strand.
GGTGCGTCGTGGGGTCGTAGCCGGGCAGGCGCCAGCGCAGGAAACGGTGGAGGACGACGGCGTAGAGCAGCGCCTGCAGCGGGTAGGAGCTGTGACCCATCGCCTCGTGCAGGGCCATCGGGCCGTAGTGGTCGGTGGTGAGCGGCTCGTCGACGGCGCCCAGCCAGTTCGTCTTGTAGTCGACGACGACGTAGCGACCCTCGTGGCGCAGCACGACGTCGACCGACCCGGTGAGGTACCCGCGCAGCGGCTGATCGCCGACCGCGGGGTCGTCGAGGGTCTCGGCGAGACCACGCACGGGATCGCCCTCCGGCAGGTGGTGGCGCAGCAGGCGCGAGAGCTCGCCGAGGGGCACCCCGTCACCGGCGTGAGCGGCGTCGCCCGACGCGAGCGGCAGCTCGAAGTCCATCTCGCACAACCGGTCGCGCCCGACCGACCGCAGGGTCGCCCCGGGCAGGAGGGGGCCGAGGGGGGTCTCGCAGACGAGCTCGAGAGCCTCGGCCAGAGCGGGTCGCTCGAGCCCGGCGACGGGCCACCGCCCCGCCTGGTGCTCGACGTGCGCGAGCAGCTCGGCGCGCAGGTCGGGCGCCTGGGGGTCGGCCTCCTCGAGCACCGCGTGCACGAGGTTGCCGAAGGTCGCGCCGACCGGCAGGTCGGCCATCGGCGACGGCAGCACGGCGTGGGTCGCGGGCCGGCCACCGTCCCCGTCACCCGGGCGGGCGAGCGGGCCGACCTCGTCCTCGCCCTCGCGCGGTCCGTGCTCGGGCTCGCTGCCGACGAGGTCGTCCGGGGCCGACGGGGTCGGCACGCCGACGGTGCCGGACTCCAGGGGCCGGGTGAGCCGGGTGTAGGAGGTGCGCATCCACCCGTCGTCGACGACGCGAGACCACGTGCGGGCCGTGAGCTCACGACGGACGGCCTCGGGGTCGGCGCGCTGCACGACCGCCTCGTCGACGACCTCGAGGGCGAAGGCACCCTCGCGCTCCCACGCGCGCAGGCGGCCCGCGGCCTCGACGTCGGAGGGCACGGCGACCCGGGGCGGGAGCTGGCCCTGACCGGGCTCGCGGCCGAAGAGCATTCGGTGCAGCGCCGAGGGCGGGGTGTTCATCCCCGAGGGGAACCACCACGTGACGACCTGGCTCTGCGCCCGGGTGAGGGCGACGTAGAGCATGCGCAGCGCCTCGCCGTCCTCCTCGTCCTGGTGGCGGGTGACCCGCTCGCCGCGGTCGGGGTCCTCGGTGATGCCGATGTCGAGACAGCGCCGGCCCTCGTCGTCGTGGAAGCGCAGATGGGTGAGCCGGTTGGCGCGGGTGACGAAGCGGTCGGCGACGAAGGGGAGGAGGACGACGGGGTACTGCAGCCCCTTGCTCGCGTGGATCGTCGCCAGGGCGACCGCGTCGGCGTCGCTGTCGAGCCGGCGGGTGCGCTCCTCCTGCCGCACCGCCTGCATGCGCTCGCGCAGCCAGGTCGTGAGCGCGGCGAGACCGTCGCCCTCGACGACGGCGCGCTCGTGGAGGACCTCGCCGAGGTGGCGCAGGTCGGTGAGGCGGCGCTCGCCACCCTCGAGGCCCAGCGCACGGCTCTCCAGACCCCCCGTCGTCGCCGCGGCGAGCACGGCCGCGACCCCACGCCGGCCGAGGACCTCGGACCACGTGCGCAGCACCCGGGCGACCTCGTCGACGAGGTCGTCGCCGCCGGCGTCGAGATCCGCCGCCCGGTGCCCGACGAAGGTCGTCAGGGCCGCGGCTCGGACCCGGTCGGCGCGGTGCGACTGCGCCATCGCCTCGAGCAGGGTGAGCCAGTCGTCCGCGGCCGGGGTGGCGAAGATCGACTCGGAGGAGACGACGACCGAGGCGATGCCGATGTCGTGCAGGGCTCCCCGCACCTGCTCGAGCGAGTCGCGCTTGTGGGCGAGCACGGCGATGTCGCCGGCGCGCAGCGGACGCCCCTCGAAGGTCATGCCGGAGGCGAGCAGCCGCGCCACCTCGGCGGCGCAGTCGCGGGCCACGACCGGGCGCACCGAGCCGATGCTCACCTTGCCGTCGTCGTCGGCGACGAGGGCGGTGGGCACGGCGCGCAGCCGGACGGGGGAGAGGAGGGGGCCCTCGTCGGCGCCGGGCAGGGCGAGGCGGGACTCCCCCTTCGCCGGCTCGACGGGGTGGACGACGATCTCGGGTGACCCGAGTCGGGCGCCGCGCATCATCGTCGTCAGGGCGCCGACGAGGGCAGGGTCGGAGCGGTGGTTGCGCACGAGGGTGTGCCGGCGCGTGGCGGTGGCCGCCGCGGCGAGGTAGGTGTGGACGTCGCCGCCGCGGAAGCCGTAGATCGCCTGCTTCGGGTCGCCGATGAGCACGAGCGCGCTGTGCCCGGCGAAGGCCCGCTCGAGGACCTGCCACTGCACCGGGTCGGTGTCCTGGAACTCGTCGACGAGCACGACCTGCCACCGGTCGCGCATGCGCTGCCGGGCCGGGCTCGTGTCGTCGGCGAGGGCGTCGGCGAGCTCGCTGAGCAGGTCGTCGAAGCTCAGCACGCCCAGCCGCCGCTTGCGTCGGGTCATCTCGTCGCGGACGAGATGGGCGAAGCGCAGCTTGCGGGCCGCGACGGTCGCACCGGGCAGCTCGTGCGGGCTGATCGCCGAGTGCGGGTGCTCGACGACGACCCGCGCGATGGCCCCGGCCTCCTCGCGGGAGAAGGCGGGCGGGCCATCGCTCGCCGCGAATCCGCGCAGGTAGAGGTCGTCGACCACCTCGTCGCGCAGGTCGGTGAGGTCCTCGACGAGCCGCGCCCGGGGGTCGGTGTCACCGGCCACGCCGAGGCCGCGCAGCACGAGCTGGCAGAACTGGTGGGTCGTCGCGATGGTCGCGCCGTCGAAGTGGGTGAGCGCCTCGCGCAGCCGGCGCTCGCGCAGGGCGACCTCGTCGGGAGCGCCCGAGCGCAGCAGCGCGACGACGGGGTCGCCGTCCGCGGTCTGCGGGTCGACCAGGCCGCGGTGGACGAGACGCAGGTGCTCGCGCACCCGCTCGCGCATCTCCTGGCTGGCCGCGCGGCCGAAGGTGATGACGAGCAGGGACTCGAGCGGCAGGCCCTCGGCGACGTAGCGGGCGACGAGCGCGCCGATGGTCCACGTCTTGCCGGTGCCCGCGCTCGCCTCGAGCAGCACGGTGTCGCCGGGCCCGGGGAGGTCGCCCACGACGTCGAAGGCGTCGTCCTGAGGTGCGACGGAGGCGTTGTCCTGAGATGCGAGGGCCGGCTCGCTCATCGCCCACCTCCGAGGTTGTCGAGCAGCGGGTCCCACAGCCGGCTCGCCAGCGCGGCGAGGTCGGTGCCGGGCCCGGCCACGGGGACGAGGAGGTCGTCGATGCTCGAGCCGGCGCCGATCGCGAGGCGCCACCAGCGGTCGTCGCGCTCGGCGCTGAAGCCGCGGTCACCGGGCTCCCACTCGCCCTTCGCCGCCTGCCGGGCCGCCCGTGCGCGCCGCGGGTCGTGATGGACGGCCTGGGCGTAGACGTACCCGGTCTTCGGTGGCAGCGGCAGGGGCGCGGTGCGACCGAGGAGGTAGAGCTCGACGAGGTCGCCGAGACGGGCGAGGGCCAGCTGCGGCTCCAGTCGTCCGATCTCGCGGGTGTCGGTGCCACGGGGCCTCGTGCCGAGCAGGCTCGCCTGCCAGCCGCCGTCGGGGTGACCGGCGGTGAGGGCGAGCAGGTGCACCCAGGCCCCGAGCAGCTGCTTCGCGCCGATGCCGCTGTAGCCGGCGGCGACGAGCCGGTCGCCGTGCACGGAGTCGACCGCACCCGTGACCCGGCGGCCGCCGGGCAGCGAGATGTCGACGTGGACGGTGCGACCGGGCTCGGTGCCCCGCAGCTGCTCCACGCTCGCGACGAGCCCCTCGGCCCGCTGGCAGATCGCCCCGAGGGCGTGGCGCGCCAGACCGCTCGGGGGCAGCTCGCCACGGAGCAGCTCGCCGGTCCACACCTCCTCGGCGGTGCGCCCCGCGAGGCGCTCACGGACGCCGCGGTCGCCGATCGACCAGCGCTCGAGGTTGTCGAGGTCGACGGGGATGCGATCGCTCACCTCGTCGACCTCCCAGCTCGTGGCGACGCCGAGGCGGTCGTGGACGAAGGTGCGTGCGGGCGAGTGGACGAAGGAGACGAGCTGGGCCAGCGAGATCTCGCTCAGCGCCTCGGCCGGCAGGGGACCGTCCAGCAGGGGTGGCGGCTCGGGGCGCGGGCCGAGCATGGCCCGGGCGCCGCCGAGCGCGGCCTGGTCGAAGGAGAAGGAGCCGGTGGCGGTGAGCGCACCGGGCTCGAAGTTGCGCGGGTCGAAGGGCTGCAGCGGGTGGCGGACCTCGCCGACCGCGCTCGACGCCGCGACGGCAGCCCCCTCGGGGTCGTGCTCGGCGCCGGCATCTCGCTCGACCGGGGCCACGGTGTCGGCCGCCGCGTCGATGAGCTCGCCGAGCGGCACCGCGGGCGGGCGCCGCTCCCCGCTGCGCTCGTCGGCGCCCGTGTACGTGATGACGAGACGCTCCTGCGCGGCCATGACGGCATCGAGGAGCAGCTGGCGGTCCTCGCTGCGCGCGTCGCGCTCACCGGTCATCGGGGTGCGGGCGAGCACGTCGTCGCCGTCGACGGCCTGCTGCCGGGGGAAGGTGTCGTCGTCGAGCCCGACGAGGCAGATGACGCGGTGCGGGACGGAGCGCATCGGCACCATCGTGCACACGGTGATCCCGCCGGTGCGGAAGCTCGCGCGTCCCGGGCGGCCCGCGAGGGCGTCCGCGAGGAGGACGCGCACGTCGGCGATGCGCAGGGGCAGGTCCTCGGGGGCGTGGCGCGACGCCTCGGCGAGCACCCGCTCGAGCTCACCGACCTGCCAGGCGTCGGTCGTCGGCACGTCGGTGAGGTCGAGGACGGCCTCGCGCAGGGCGTCGGTCCACTGCGAGGCCGACCGGGCGACGCCGAGCGCCTCGGTCGCGGCACGGAGCCGGTCGACGACCTCGGCGAGGGTGCCGGCGAGCTCGATGCTGCCGCTGCCGACGTCGTCGTAGGGCAGGGTGTGCCCGCCGATCGACAGCGGCCCGTCGGCGGAGACGGCGACCCCGGCGAGCAGCCGGTCGAGCCCGAAGTCCCACGTGTTCTGCCGCTCCGCGGCCAGGGCGAAGGGGGAGCGCCCCGCCGCGTCGAAGCCCCACCGCACCCCGGTGGCGCCGACCCACGAGGTGAGGGTCTCGAGGTCCTCGTCGTCGAGCCGGAAGCGGGCGCGCACGGGTGTGCTGGAGATGATGTCGAGGACCTCGCTGGCGCTGGCCCGGCCACCGACGAGGGCGACGAGCCGCTCGGCGACCTCGAGGAGGGGGTTGGTCGCCGCGAGCGAGCGGTCGGCGAGCGAGACGCGCATGCCGTGCGCGGGGTGCGCGTCCACCCCTTCGGCCTCGGTGCCGTGGTCGCCCAGCCCGAAGGCCGCCCCGACGAGAGGGGCGTAGACCTCGACGTCGGGGCACATGACGAGCACGTCGCGCGGCTCGAGGCTCGGGTCGTCCTCGAGCAGCCCGACGAGCACCTCGCGCAGCACCTCGACCTGGCGCGTCGGGCCGTGGCAGGCGTGGATGGACAGGCTGCGGTCGTCGGGGGCGGGGACACGGGCGGCCCGCTCCGGCGCGCCCGGCACGTGGTCGGCGGCGATGTCGGACTGCAGCCAGCCGAGGACGGTACCGGTCGGTGCAGGCCCGGCACCGCCGTCGTGGTCGACGTCGTCGACGCCGGGCCGCAGCACCCGGACGAGCTCGCGGCTGTCGCGGCCCAGCGAGGCGAGCAGCGGGTGGGCGGGGAGCAGCTCGGGGTCGTCCTGCGCGCGGGGCACGACGCCGGCCCCGGCGAGGGCGGCCGCCGTCGCCGACCAGGCGGTGGGGGAGGGCTGCGGGAGCCACACGTGCACCTCGCGGTGGGTGGCGAGCGCGCGGAGCAGCTCGACCTCGGTCACCGCGAGGCGGGTGTGGCCGAAGAGCGAGAGCCGGTCGGGCAGGTCGAGGGACCCGGGGTCGTCACCCAGCCGCTTCAGGGTCTGCGCGTGACGCACGTCCGGCGGCGGCTCGGTGACGACGTCGAGGAGCCGGCGGTAGAGCTCGGGCTGCCAGCGCAGGTCGTCGGGCAACGGCTGGCCGGCGCCGTCCTCGTCACGCCCCTCGCGCCACGCGGTGAGCACGGCCGGGCGCTGGACCCCGTAGCGGTGGAGGAGGCGGGCCAGGCGCAGGGCCAGGCCGTAGCGCCGACCGCGGCGCACGTCGTCCTCGTCCTGGCCGTGGCCGAGGTGACGGGCCAGCGCCGCCGCCCACGGCTCGTCGAGCGCGGCGTCGATGCTCGCGAGGAGCGGCCACACGAGGTGGGCGGGCAGCCAGGGGTCGTCGAGCTCGCGCCCGGTGAGCAGGGTGACGAGGGAGGCCGGCCGCACGAAGCGCACGCCCGCGCACACGCCGTCGGAGCCCGCCCCGCCCGCCCCGAGGCGGTGCGAGAGCCGCTGCGCCAGCCACCGCTCGACGCCGTGCTCGGGCACGACGACGACCTCCTCGGCGAAGGGGTCGGGCAGCGGGTCCGCGAGGAGCGCGCCGAGGTCGTCGGCGAGCTCGGCGGTGCGGACCGCCCGGTGGAGGTGCAGGGTCACGAGAGCAACCTAGCCAGGAGGGCGGACATCGCGCGGGGGCGGTGTGGACGGCGGTGGTCTCGAGGCTCGGGCGCTGCGCGCCCTCGCACCTCGACCAGCGAAGCGGCCCGGGCGCTGCGCGCCCTCGCACCTCGACCAGCGACGGGTCTACGAGGACAGGGGCTCGGCCCCGCGCTCCTGGAGCATCTGGGTCATCGTCTCGGTCTCGAGGGTCTGGCTGTTGATGATCGACTGCGCGAGGCGGCGGACCTCGGGCTGGGAGGCGCCGTCGACGGCGGCCTGGGCCATCGGCACCCCGCCCTGGTGGTGGCGGATCATCAGCTGGAGGTAGTAGACCTCCGCCTCCTTGCCGGACAGGCGGCCGAGCCGGTCGAGCTCGCTCTGCACGGCCATGCCGGGCATGAGCGCACCGTCCTGCGTCGCAGGCATCGTGTGGTCGTGGCTGTCGTCCATCCAGCCCATGACCGGCTGCGAGCTCGTCGGCGACAGGCCCCAGGCGGAGAGCCACCCGGCCATCTGGCCGGACTGGTGCGACTGGGTGCGGGCGATGTCGTAGGCGATCCGGCGCACGTCCTCGTCGTCCGTGCGGTCACGGACGATGAAGGACATCTCCACGGCCTGGTCGTGGTGGGTCTGCATGTCACGGGCGAAGCCCGCGTCGATGCTCAGGTCCCCCGGGGCGTCACCGCTCGTCGAGCGGCCGACGAAGACCCCGGCCGCGACCCCGATCGCGAGAGCGACCAGGGCCGCGACGATGGCCCGCGGCGACATCAGGCGTCGACGCCGCCGGTGCAGGCGGCGCCGGGCTCCGGCGTCTGCGGGCCCTGGCGGTACTTCTTGATGAAGGGCTCGAGGCGCGGGTCGTCCGCGGAGTCGACCTTGAGCTGGGTGCCCCACGCGGAGATGGTGATCGGCGAGTCCATGCCCTCGAAGGGGGAGATGAGCCCGTAGGTCTTCGGGGTCATGTCGACGAGCTTGTCGACCTGGTCCTCCGCGAGGTCGGGCTGGTAGGTGATCCACACCGCGCCGTGCTCGAGGGAGTGCACGGCGTTCTCGTTCGGCACCGGCTTGTCGTAGACCCCGCAGTTGAGCCAGGCGGGGTTGTGCTCGCCGCCGACGGGCGGGGTCTCCTTGTAGTCGACCGTGCCGGGGACGTGGTTGCCGCCCGGGTAGTCGTAGGTCTCGACGCCCTCGATCTCGTCGGCCGCGGCGATCTTGCGCCCCTCGTCGTTGCTGATCGCCCAGAAGACCGCTCCGGCGATGAGCGCGACGGCCAGGCCTGCGGCGCCGTAGAGGATGCCGTTGCGCCGGCGTTCGGCGGCCTGCTGCTCCTTGCGGGCGGCCTCGAGACGCTCCTGGCGGGCGTTGGTCGTCGTCGTGTTCTTCTTGCTCATCGTTCCTCAGCGGCAGACGGGGCAGGACTTGCCCCATCATCGTGCACGGGCCACCTGAGAGCACCATGAGACCCGCCCTGGAGGACCGGGCGAAGGGGGGACCCCCTTCGCTCAGTCCCTCGAGGTGCGTCCGAGCATCCCCACCGCGACCCACGACAGGGCGACGACGACCCCGCCGACGGGGGCGACGACGTCCCGGGCGTCGGACAGCCCGACGGTGACCCCGTAGAGCATCGTGACGGCGAGGGCGACGAAGACGAGCACGCGGCGATCCATGTGTCCTACGGTGCCGCGGGGGGTCCCCCTACGCCCATGACAGCGCGCCGGGCCTGCCCATGACGGCTGTCACGGGGGCCCGTCGTCCCCTGCGCGCCGTCTCGCGGTGATTGGATCGGTCCATGACGCAGAAGATGGGCCTTCGCGAGTTCATCGACGACCTGCAGGCGAAGGGGTACACGGTCGGCGGCAGCAAGCAGGAGGACCCCGTGCTCCTCATGCCCGACGGCAAGGCCGTCGAGACGTGGAAGGAGGGCTACCCCTACGACGAGCTCATGCCGCGCGAGGAGTACGACGAGGAGAAGTACCGCCTCCAGGTCGAGCTGCTCAAGTTCCAGTACTGGGCCCAGGACGTGCAGCGCAAGTTCGTCGTCCTCTTCGAGGGGCGGGACGCGGCCGGCAAGGGTGGCACGATCAAGCGCTTCACCGAGCACCTCAACCCCCGCGGGGCACGGGTCGTCGCCCTCGGGAAGCCGACCGACCGCGAGAGCGGGCAGTGGTACTTCCAGCGCTACGTCCAGCACCTGCCGACCGACGGAGAGATCGTCCTCTTCGACCGGTCCTGGTACAACCGCGCCGGCGTCGAGCGGGTCATGGGCTTCTGCAGCGACGAGGAGTACGAGGTCTTCATGGACCAGGCCCCCAAGCTCGAGCGGCTGCTCAGCGAGTCCGGGGTTCACGTGACGAAGCTGTGGTTCTCCGTCACCCAGCAGGAGCAGCGCACCCGCTTCGCGATCCGTCAGCTCGACCCGGTGCGCCGGTGGAAGCTCTCGCCGATGGACCTCGAGTCCCTCGACAAGTGGGATGCCTACACCGCGGCGAAGGAGGAGATGTTTGAGCGCACCGACACCAAGCACGCGCGGTGGACGACGGTGCGCTCCAACGACAAGAAGCGGGCCCGGGTCAACGCGCTGCGCTTCTTCCTCGACCAGTTCGACTACGAGGGCAAGGACACCGACGTCGTCCACCCCCCGGACAAGAAGATCGTCGGTCGCGGGAAGAAGACGGTCGGTGACTGAGGTTGGCACCCAGGTGACTGCCTCGAACCCGACCCGCCCCCTTCGCCTCTCCCTGCTCGACCTCGCCATGGTGCGCTCCGGCCAGCCGATCAGCGAGGCGCTCGCCGACAGCGTCCATCTCGCGCAGGTGGCCGACGAGCTGGGGGTCTTCGAGCGGCTGTGGTTCGCCGAGCACCACAACATGCGCTCGATCAGCTCGTCCGCGACCGCGGTGCTCATCGCCCACGTCGCGGCCCGCACCGAGCGGATCCGCGTCGGCTCCGGCGGGATCATGCTTCCCAACCACGCCCCGCTCACCGTCGCCGAGGACTTCGGCACGCTCGCCGAGCTGCACGGCGACCGGATCGACCTCGGGCTGGGCCGCGCCCCCGGCACCGACCAGGTGACGATGCGCGCGATGCGCCGCTCACCGGTCGCGTCCGACCAGTTCCCCCAGGACGTCCTCGAGCTGCAGGGCTACCTCTCCGAGCAGACCCGCATCGAGAGCATCCACGCCTACCCCGGCGAGGGCACGAAGGTCCCGCTCTACATCCTCGGCTCCTCGCTCTTCGGCGCCCAGCTCGCCGCGCAGCTCGGACTGCCCTACGCCTTCGCCTCCCACTTCGCGCCGGACGCGCTGCAGGCAGCCGTCGCCGCCTACCGCGACGGCTTCCGCCCCTCCGAGCAGCTCGCCGAGCCCTACGTCATCGCCGCGATCAACGTCGTCGCCGCCGACAGCACGCAGGAGGCCGACGAGCTGCGCGCCCAGGTGCTCTCCTCGCGGGTGCGCTCGCTCGCCGGTCGGATGCCGCAGCTCGCCGGGGTCGACATCGACGACGACATGGTCGCCGAGCTCATGGACACCCCCGTGGGCCAGCAGGCGCTGCACATGGCGACGTACACGGTCCACGGCGACCGCGAGGCTGTCGCCGCCGGGCTCGCCGACTTCCAGCGCACCGCCGACGCCGACGAGCTCATCGTCGCCAACGCCGCGCCCGGGCGTGACGCCCGAGAGCGCACCCTGCGGGTCCTCGCGGACATCCGGGCGGCGGCGTGAGCGGCACGATCCTCCACCTCGCGCTCGCCTCCGAGTGGGAGAGCGCGACGGCGCGGGGCTCGTACGGCACCTCGACGCTCGGCGTGAGCATCGAGGAGGAGGGCTACCTCCACGCGTGCGAGGACCGCGCCCAGCTCGACGGGGTGGCGCAGCGGTACTACGCCGACGTCGACGCGCCCCTGGTCGTGCTGTCGATCTCCGAGGAGGCCGTCGCTGCCGCGGGCCTGACGGTGCGCCGCGAGCGCCCGGCCCCGGGCGCCGACCTCTTCCCGCACGTCTACGGCGGCCCGCTGCCGGTGAGCACGGTCGTCGACGTCTCCCCCTTCGATCGCGGGGTCGCCGGGGTGTGAGCCGGGCCTACGTCGCGCTCGGCGACTCCTACGCCGCAGGCGTCGGGGCCGGTCGTCGCGAGCCGGGGCCGTACCGCACCGACGCCGGCTACCCGCTCGCCGTCCCCCGCGCGACCGGTCTCGACCTCGCCTACCAGGCGGTGCTCGGCGCGACCTGCGCCGACGTGCTGCGCGACCAGGTCGGCGCCGTCGGGGCGCAGACGCAGCTCGTCACGGTGACCGTGGGCGGGAACGACGCGGGCTTCGTGCCGGTGCTGCTCTCGGTCGCGCGGCCCGGATGGGCGGGCAGCTCCGACGGGGCGATCGACGACGCGCTCGGGGTGATCTCGGGGGTGCTCCCCGGCCGTCTGCGCGAGGTGCTCCGTGCGGTCCGTGGGCGCGCGCCCGACGCCCGCGTCGTCGTCACCGGCTACCCGCACCTCTTCAACGGTGTCTCCGACTGCTCGTGGATCACCTCGGTGTCCGTGCACGAGATGCGTCGCCTCGGCGACGCGGCCGACCGGCTCGCCGAGACGATCCTCGGCGTCGCCTCCGACGAGGGCTGCGAAGGGGTGGACGTCCGCGCCCCCTTCGACGGCCACCAGATCTGCGACCCGGACCCGTGGGTCCACGGGCTGTCGTGGCCGACGCAGGAGTCCTACCACCCGACCGCGGCGGGCCACGCCGCCTACGCGCGGGCCGTCTCGGCGCGCGCCGTGCCGGTCGAGGCCGATGTCGTGGCCGGTGCCGCACCTCCGCAGGTGGAGCACGGGGCCTGCGTCGGCACCGCCCCGACCTTCGCCCTGCGCGACGTCATGACCGGCCGTGCGATGCGCCGCCCCCCGTACTAGCCCCAGAAGCCGGCACCCGCGCGGGTTGCAACCCGTGCGACTGCAAAGATCCCGGGCCTCTCTCCCGAGAAGCTGGCGCCGGCGCGGGTTGCAACCCGCGCGACTGCAAAGGTCCCGGGCCTCTCTCCCGAGAAGCTGGCGCCGGCGCGGGTTGCAGCTCGTGCGGCTGCAAAGATCCCGGGCCGGTCGCTAGCGGGCGACCTCGCGCAGGCGGGAGTCGAGGCGGCGGGTCCACCCCTTCGCGTCGAGGTGCTCGAGCAGCGGCACGGCGACCCGACGGGTCGTGCCGAGCGCCTGCCGGGCCTCGCTGAGGGTGAAGGGACCGCCCAGCCCGGCCAGCTCGCGCATCGCGCGGGCCGGTCCGTCGGGCAGGAGGACGACGTCGTCGGGCAGGCGGAGCAGCCGCCCGAGCCGCGCGGCGGCGGCCAGCTCGCGCGCGCCGAGCCCGAGCGCGGCGAGGTCGTCGCGCTCCGGGGCGGCGAAGGGGGACTCCCTCAGCCTCCGCTCGACCTCTGCGACCCCCGCCTCGGCCGGGCCGAGCCCGGCGGGCCCCGCCCGGTGGACGCGGCCCTCCGTGACCTCCAGACCGGCGGCCGCGGCGACCGCGGCGACGAGGGTGTCGGCGTCGGCGGGCAGGCGCAGTCGGTGGGCGAGCTCGGCCACCGGCAGGCCGGCGCTCAGCGGGTCGCGGTCGCGCAGCGCGTCGACGAGCCGGGGTGCCTCGGCTCGCCACCCGGCCCAGGCGGCCGGGTCGACGACGTGGCCGCCGACGTGGACCTCGTCGGCGCCGGCGGTGCCCAGCCCGAGGCGACCCAGGTGGTCGGCGCGCTGCACGCGGCGCTCGGCGAGACGCAGCGCGCGGGGGTCCGTGGTCGAGAGCGCCTCGCCCCGGGCCACGGCCGCGCCGCGGCGACGCAGGGGGAGCGGGTCGACGTCACGCACCTGCGCGCCCCACGTCCGGCGGCTGCCCGGGTCGCGCAGGACGAGGCGGTCCCCCACGCGCCAGGGGAGCGCGGTCTCGACGCGCACGCGGGCGTGCTCAGGGCCGAGGGGGCGCACCACCCCTTCGTGGTCGGCGGTGCCGACGTGCACCGTGAGCTGCTCGGGCAGGTCTGCGGACTCGACGGCCACGTCGACGGTGCGCGAGAGGACGAAGGTGTCGGGCGTGACGACGACCGCCCCGCGTCCCACGGCGTCGACGTCGACCCGACGCAGGTTGACCGCCGCCCGGGTGATCCCGGTGAGGCTCTCGTGCCGGGTGTCCTCGCTGTGCAGCCCGCGGACGGTGACGGCATGACGCCCCGTGCCGGGATCGTGCACCTCGAGGTGGTCGCCGACCGAGAGCGTGCCGTGCCCGAGGGTTCCGGTGACGACGGTCCCGGCGCCGCCGATGGTGAAGGAGCGGTCGACCCACAGCCGCACGGGCGCCGCGGGGTCGGGCTCGGGGAGCGCCGTGACGAGGGTCGTCAGGGCGGCCCGCAGGTCCTCGACCCCCAGCCCCGTCGTCGCCGACACGACGACCGTGGGCACGTCCGGCCAGCCCAGCTCGGCGAGGCGGGCGAGCGCCTCGGCGCGCACCGGCTCGGGGTCGGCGAGGTCACTGCGCGTCACCGCGAGCAGGACGTCGCGGATCCCGAGGGCGGCGACCGCCCCGACGTGCTCGCTCGTCTGCGCCTGCCAGCCCTGGTCGGCGGCGACGACGAGGAGCACCGCGGGGGCCGGCCCGAGCCCGGTGAGCATCGTGCCGATGAAGCGTCGGTGCCCCGGCACGTCGACGATCGCGAGGTCGACGTCGTCGCCGAGGCGGGTCCAGGCGAAGCCCAGCTCGATGGTCAGACCGCGCTCGCGCTCCTCGGCGAGCCGGTCGGGGTCACGCCCGGTGAGGGCGCGCACGAGGGTGGACTTGCCGTGGTCGACGTGCCCGGCCGTCGCGAGGACGCGCCTCATCCGGCCAGCGCCTCACGCAGCGCGCGCAGCAGGTCCTCGTCCGCCTCGGACGGGATGCAGCGCAGGTCGACGAGGCCGCGGCCCCCGTCGACGCGGGCGACGACGGCGGGCACGTCGCCGCTCGGCCGGCGCAGCCCGGGCACGAGGTCCGCGGGGATCTCGACGGCGTGGCCGTCGAGCGGCACCCCGGGAGCGCCGCCACCGCCGACCCGCCCGTCGACCGGGACGACCTGCCGACCGAGGGCCTCGGCGAGACGCTCGGTGCGCGCCCGCAGGTCGTCCGGGCTGGCGTGCAGGGCCTGCGCGGTCGGGGTGGGCGGACCGGTGAGGGTCGCCTCGAGCGCGGCGAGGGTGAGCTTGTCGACCCGCACCGCGCGGGCCAGCGGGTGACGACGCAGTCGCTCGACGAGGTCGGCGCGGCCGAGGACGAGCCCGGCCTGCGGGCCGCCGAGGAGCTTGTCCCCGCTCGCGGTCACGAGATGGGCCCCCCGGCGAAGGGAGGTCGTCGCGTCCGGCTCGTCCGGCAGGGTCGCGTCGGGGGCGAGCAGGCCGGAGCCGATGTCCTCGACGACGGGCACGCCGAGGTCGGCGAGCTCGGCGACGCCGACCGAGCGGGTGAAGCCCTCGACGCGGAAGTTGCTCGGGTGCACCTTGAGGACGCAGCCGGTCTCGGGACCGATCGCGTCGACGTAGTCGCGCAGGTGCGTGCGGTTCGTCGTGCCGACCTCGCGCAGGCGGGCGCCGGTGCTCGCGATGAGGTCGGGCAGGCGGAAGCCGTCGCCGATCTCGACCATCTCGCCCCGGCTGACGACGACCTCGCGGGCGGCGGCGAGCGCGGTCGTCGCGAGGACGAGGGCGGCGGCGCCGTTGTTGACGACGAGCGCGTCACCGGCGTCGGGCACGGCCGAGCGCAGGGCGGCGAGGGCCTGGGCCCCGCGGCGCGAGCGCTGCCCGGTCCCGAGGTCCATCTCGACGTCGACGTACCCGGCGGCGTCGACGACGGCCTCGATCGCGCGGGGGGAGAGGGACGCGCGGCCGAGGTTGGTGTGGATGACGACGCCGGTCGCGTTGAGCACGGGGGTCAGGCTGCTCGCCCGGCTCGGCAGCCCGGCGAGCGTCTCGTCGACGACGCGCTCGGGCTCGATCTCGCCGGAGCGCGCGCGCTGCTGCGCGGCGACGACTGCGGCCTTGACCCGCTCGCGGGAGTGCGTCCCCAGGGCGGTGACCACCCGTGGGTCGGCGAGGACGGCGTCGGTGCGCGGCACGCGCCGCCGGGGGTCCTGCGTCATGGTCTCGACCCTACGACGCGGCCCGAGGCCTCCCCCTTCGGGCGGGGTGGCTCACCGCCGCTGGAGGGAGACCCAGCCGTTGGGCTTGGTGCCCTCGCGCTCGTCGCTGTGCGGCACGGTCTCGACGACGGTGTAGCTGCGCCCGTCGAGCTCGACGGTGCCGTCGAGGTCGACCGAGACCCGGCCGTCGGGGGTCTGCAGCCCGGCCCCGTCGTCGGTGACGTTGTAGGCGACGACGCGGGTGCCGTCGACCTTCGTCGGGAGGTTCTGCTTGAGGACGATGGCGTCGGCCATGGGGCTCTCCTGCGGTGCGCTGGGGGTCGAGGTGCTCGTGCTGGTGGACGCGGGGTCCGGCCCGCTGCCGCAGGCGCTCGCCCCGACGAGGAGGGCGAGGCCGGTCGCGATCGCCGCGCACCTCATGGACGGCTCGTGCTGATGTGGCCGAAGTTGTCCTGGAACTCCTCGTAGGTGAGCACGATCGGGTCGTCGCCGGGGCTCCAGGGGTTGGTGAGCTCGAGGTCGCCGCTGTCGGTCACGCCGCTCACCCAGTAGAGGTGGTTCGTCGCGATCGTGTCGTCCTCGTACAGCGGGCGGCCACCGACGTCGTCGTGCGAGGACAGGACCACCTGCCCGCCGGTGTCGAGCACCTCGCGGATCTCGTCGGAGTCCGGCGGGGCGTTCCAGTCGAAGATCCCGCTGCTCGTGTTCTCGGTGTCGACGTCCTGGCCGGTGATCGCCTCGAGGGCGCGCTCGGCGGTGTCGTAGTCGAGGTCGCGCCAGTCGCCGCCCATGTGCTGGGCCATCGCCTTCTCGTAGAGCAGCGGCCACAGCTCGCGCTCCGAGGCGCTCGCGTTGTCGGCGAAGACCGGGTCGCCGTCGTCGGCGGGCACCGTCGCGTCGACGCGGTAGACGACCGGCTCGCCGTCGACGTAGAGGGTGACGTCGTAGGTGCCGTCGCCGTTGTCGACGACGCCCTGCTCGAGGACCTCGGGGTGGGTCGCGGCGACCGCCTGGAGCGAGGCGATGAACCAGCAGTCGTTGAGGCTCCCCTGCTCGACGTCGGTCGGTGCGACCCCGTCGCGGAAGAGCGGCCCCTCGATCTCGGTGTCGACGGCGTCCTCGGCGTCGGGGTCGAAGTTCGGGTTGTCCTTCTCCTTCGTGCTGCCGCCGGCACCTGCGTCGTCGGCCCCGCCGGCGCCCCCGTCGCGGCCGCCCTGCCCGGCCGGTCCGCCCGGTCCGCCCGGTCCGCGACCACCGGGGGAGTCGGAGGCGGAGTCCTGAGCGTCGGCCTGGCGCTCGAGCTCGTCCGCGTACGCCCGCACCCGGTCGGCGGCGGCGTGGACGACCCGCTCGGCCGCCGACCACCGGTCGCCGAAGGACGCGAGATCCGGTCCCTGCCAGGCCTCGTCGAGCGTGGCCAGCCCGGCCCGCCCGGTGCGGCACACCTCGTCGAGCCGTTGCTCCGTCGCCCTCAGCTGCGCCCCCACCTGGCGCACCCGGGCGACGTCCATCCCGTCGGTGAGCGTCATGACCGGCCTCCCTGCCCTCGTCCCTGCGCAGGCTAGTGGCGGCGTGGTGGGCGCGGCCAGGGCAGCACTCCCCTGCGATAGCGTGAGGAGTGGAGGCGTCTGGGCACCTGGTGGGCTCCCCGGTCTTCAACACCGGTGAGGCCGAGCATCTCGGTCTGGCGGGTTCGATTCCCGTCCGCCTCCGCCAGCCACCACCGGCGAAGGGGGCCCGCCGCCCCCTTCGCCGGAGGGCCCGACCTAGGGTGAGGGCATGGCGGAGCAGCTGCGACTGACCCAGTACGCCCACGGCGGAGGGTGCGCGTGCAAGATCCCGCCCGGTGAGCTCGAGCAGGTCGTCGCCGGCCTGCGCGGGGTGCGCACCGCCTCGACCGCCGAGGTGCTCGTCGGTCTCGACGACGGCGACGACGCGGCCGCCGTGCGGGTCGCCGACGGTCTCGCCGCGATCTCCACCGCCGACTTCTTCACCCCCGTCGTCGACGACGCCTACGACTGGGGCCGGATCGCCGCGGCGAACGCGCTCTCCGACGTCTACGCCATGGGTGGCACGCCCGTCATGGCGATCAACCTCGTCGGCTGGCCGCGCGACGTCCTGCCGACCGACCTCCTGACCGAGGTGCTGCGCGGTGGTCTCGACGTCGCGACCCAGGCCGGCTGCCCGGTCATCGGCGGGCACAGCATCGACAACCCCGAGCCGATCTACGGCATGGCCGTCACCGGCACCGCCGACCCGGACCGCCTGCTGCGCAACGACGCCGCGCAGCCCGGTCTGCCGATCAGCCTCACCAAGCCCCTCGGCCTGGGCATCCTCAACAACCGGCACAAGGCGACCGGCGAGCTGAGCGCCGAGGCGGTCGAGGTGATGACGACGCTCAACCGCGAGGCGTCCGAGGCGGCGCTCGCGGCGGGGGTGCGCTCGGCGACCGACGTCACCGGCTTCGGTCTGCTGGGGCACCTCCACAAGCTGTGCCGCGCGAGCGGCGTCGCGGCCGAGATCGACGCGGCGGCGGTGCCGTACGTGAGCGGAGCGCGCGAGGCGCTCGCCGCCGGGCACGTCCCCGGCGGGTCACGGCGCAACCTCGACTGGGTGCGCCCCCATCTCAGCGCCGACGGGGTGAGCGAGGACGAGCTCGTCATGCTCGCCGACGCCCAGACCTCCGGCGGCCTGCTCGTCGTCGGCGAGATCCCCGGCGCCCCCGTCGTCGGCCGAACCGTCGCCGGCGGCGCGCTCGGCGAGGGGATCACCCTCCGGGTGCGCTGACCCCTTCGCGCTCGCCGGCTGGGGCTACGAAACTCTGCCAGCAGCCCTTCGACGGGTCAGGACCCTCTCGAGAGGGTCCTGGTACGTCAAGACCCAGCCAGCAGGGTTTCGTAGGCAGCGGGGGGCGAAGGGGGACCCAGCAGCACCTCGACGCGCGAGCAGCAGCACGAGGTGCGGCTGGGGACGACGAGCTGCTGCATGCAGCAGCTTGCTGAGGGGGGTCAGGAGCGGGGGCGGGTGCCCGGGAGGTAGCCGACGTCGATGACGGCCTTGACGAAGGGGCGAGCCCGCCGCAGCGTCTCCTCGGCCTCCGGCACCCCGGCCCACAGGCCCGCGGCGGCGGCGTCGGTCTCGCGCTCGACCCGGTCGTAGAGCTCGGCGCCGGCAGCGGTCATCGCGCCGTCCGCGTCGAGCAGCCCGCGCGAGCGCAGCGACTGCGACGCGCTCTCCCAGTCCGAGTCCTCCCAGCCGCGCGTCGTCAGCAGCAGGGAGCGACCGAGCGTGCGCCGACGGATCGCCGGGTCGGGGTGGGGCGCCTCGTGCAGCACGAGGGCCTCGACGGGGGAGAGATCGGCGAGGACGAGGGCCGCGACGTGCCCGTCGCCCCGGTGCTCCCGCACGACGGTGATCGCATGCCAGAGCTGCAGGTGCGGCTCGTCCGGCCACGGGTGGGCGGCCCACGCGGCGGCGAGGGGCCGGCCCTCGAAGCGCGCGTCGACGACGCCCGCCCGCAGCGCGCCGACGACGGAGGCGATCTCGGGGTCGGACACGCGCTCGCCGAGGGCGTCGCGCAGCGAGGCGTCGACCGCGCGGGTCCGTCCGGCGTCGGTCTCGTCGAGACCGGTCGACAGCGCCTCCGACCAGCCGAAGGTGATGAGCGCGGGGTTGAAGTTGTAGAAGGTCGCCGCGACCGTCGCCGCCGAGGTCCGGCCCAGCGGCGCCGCCCGCCCCCCGACGTACATGCCGGCCCGCGACAGCCGCAGCGGCACCGACTCCGTCTTGAGGTGCGGGTTGAAGTACGCCAGGACGTGGTACGGCTCGAGCGTCTCGTAGGCGGTGCGGGCCAGCGTCGAAGTCACGTCTGGCACCCTACGGGGCACCCGGGCGAAGGGGGAGGCGGTGGTCTCGAGGCTCAGGCCCGGGGGGGCCTTCGCACCTCGACCAGCGAGGAGTCGGGGGCCTTCGCACCTCGACCACCATGCTCCCTTCGCCACGTGACCAGCCCCGCCCCATCCCCAATGAGCGCGAATCGCCGCTACGCGGGGGGCGTAGCGGCGATTCGTGCTCGGTGGAGCGAAGGGGGAAGCCCCCGGGGTGGTCAGGCCTCGGCGGTGCGGCCGGCGGGCTTCTTCGTGATGAGGGGGATGGCGGCACCGACGAGGGCGATGATGCCGACGACCGTGTAACCGACGGTGTACGCCTTGTCCTCGCCGACGAGCGCGGAGATGAGCAGCGGGCCGACGACGCCGCCGATGGACCAGCCGATGAGCATGAGGCCGTAGATCCCGCCGGCGTTCTTTACGCCGAAGAAGCTGCCGGCGGTCGACGGCATCGTCCCGAAGGCGCCGCCGTAGCAGAGGTAGATGAGCGCGGCGAGGACGTAGAAGAGCACGACGTTGCCGGCGTGCGGGATCGCGATGAGGGCCAGGCCCTGGATCGCGAGGATGCCGACGAAGGCCGTCATCTTGCCGATCTTGTCCGACACGGCGGCCCAGGCGATGCGCCCGACGCCGTTGAAGAGCCCCATGACGCCGACGAGCGTCGCGGCGGCACCGGCGCTGAAGCCGGCCACATCGGTCGCCGTGCCCGCGGCGATCGAGATGAGCGAGATGCCCGCGGTGACCGAGATCGTGAGGATGAGGGTGAGGAGGTACCACTGCGGGGTCGACAGCGCCTCGGCCTGCGTGAAGTCGCGCGCCGCGGGGGCGGTGGTGTCCCCCTTCGCCGCGGTGCTCTGCGTCGCCCCGGCGACGGTGTAGCCCTCCGGCGGGTTGCGGAAGACGGAGGCGCCGATGACACCCGCGACGAGGTAGGCCAGACCGAGCCAGAGGAAGACCTTCGTCGGGTAGCGCTGGTAGTCCTCGCTGCCGGCGATCATCCGCTGGGCGAGGGGGCTGGTGATGACCGCACCGAAGCCGAAGCCGCCGACAGCGATGCCGGTGATGAGGCCCGTCTTGTCCGGGAACCACTTCTGCAGCATGGCGATCGGGACGATGTAGGCCAGGCCGAGACCGAAGCCGCCGAGCACGCCGTAGCCGAGCACGAGCAGCCACAGGTCGCTGCCGTCCCGCGCGAGGCTGGCGAGCATGATGCCGACCGAGTAGATCGCGACGCCGACGAGGGCCACGGTGCGCGGGCCCCGCTTGTCCTGGATCCGCCCGCCGAGGAAGGTCCCGACGAAGATCATGCCGATCGCGACCTCGAAGGGGATCGCGGCCTGCACCTTGGAGATGTCGAAGGCCGAGCTGTCCGCCTGGAGCGCCTTGGCGAAGGTGCTCCACGCGTAGACGGCGCCGATGGCGAGCTGGACGAGGACGCCTCCGACGAGGATGAGCCAGCGGTTGCCCCCTGCGCTCGTGGTGGTCGAGCGTG
The DNA here is from genome assembly GCF_040547045.1 of Janibacter sp. UYMM211. Classification (NCBI taxonomy): domain Bacteria; kingdom Bacillati; phylum Actinomycetota; class Actinomycetes; order Micrococcales; family Intrasporangiaceae; genus Janibacter; species Janibacter sp. UYMM211. The sequence continues at coordinate 161,914 of NZ_JBEPOY010000004.1, forward strand.
GCGTGGTGGCAGGGGTGCTCATGACGACTCCTTCTCAGGTGGCGGTGGCGCGCTCAGCGCGCCGTGGTGATGCTGTCGTGGACGACGCCGCGGGCGCGACGCTCCTCGAGGCGGGCCTTCTGCGTGGCGACCGTGTGGCGGGGGTCCTTCGCCGACTCGATCCCGGCCTCGACGACGGCGAAGCGGGTGAGCGCGGAGGCGGTGGCCAGGGCCAGCCCGCTCGCGACCGCGACGGTGCGCGAGCGGCGGGCGAGCAGCGAGCCGACGCCGCCGGCGATCGTGAGGACCTTCGCCGCGCGCATCATCGCGCCCGGTCGGCCGTGGTGGATCGTGTCGTCGATGTCGAGCTCGCGCAGCCGACGCTCGACGGCCTCGGTGGCGACGAGGTCGCCGACCGCGCCGAGCACCGCGAGGCGCTGGACCGGCCGGGTCTGGGAGACCGGGGTGAGGACGAGCTGCAGGCCGGAGGAGGCCATGGCCGCAGAGGAGACGAAGACGAAGGGGAGGGTGCGCCGCGACTCGAGCCACACGGGCGTGGCGGTGTCGGAGAGCAGGACGGCGGTGTACGCCGCGAGCGGCGGGCCGAAGGCGAAGCTGCCGAGCGAGCCGATCGTCTCGAGCGGACGCACGACGCCGCCGAGGACGGGCAGGCCGCGACCGCCGCTGCGCCCGCCGAGCATCCGGTCGACCTCGGCCGCGGTGCTCAGCGCCCCGAAGGCGGAGAAGGCCGAGAAGATCCACGTGCCGACCGACATCGGCGAGGTGAGCTTGACCGTGCGCAGCATGTTGATGAAGCGCTCGGGCCGGCCGAGGTCGGAGACGAGCAGCCCGCCGCTCACGGCGACGGCCGTCATAGAGGTGAGCCGCGCGTTGCGGCGCAGCGCCTCCAGCCCGACGGCGTGGGCCGCGGCGCCGATCATGCCCGAGCCGGCGGCGACGCCACCGGTGAAGAGGTAGGCGGGGATCTCGTGCTTCCACGGCACCGGCTTGATGACCGGCTGGCCGTAGTAGCTGCGGAACTCCGCGTCGGGCACGACGGCCTGCTCGCCGCGTCCGCGCTGCCGCCCGGAGAGCCAGTCGCTGCCACGGGCCGCGAGGCCGCGCGGGTCGCGGTGCTCACCGGCCCGGCGGCGCTCGCGCCGGCCCTGGGTCTCCGGCGGGCGGTAGCTGTCGAAGGCGCTCGTGCTCATCGGCGCGCCCCGACGAAGGACACGGCCGCGGCGCCCAGGAGCCCCAGCGCGGCCAGACCGGCCTTGCGGAACATCTCGGGCAGGTGCGCGGTCGGCACGACCGGGTCCGGCGGCAGGCCGTAGACCTCGGGCTCGTCGAGGAGCAGGAAGACCGAGCCGGTCCCGCCGACGCCGTCCTGGTCGTTGGCGCCGTAGAGCCGGGCCTCGGTGAAGCCCTGGGAGTGCAGCTGGGTGACGCGCTCCTGGGCCGAGGCCACCATGTCGTCGTGGTCGCCGAACTTGATCGAGGTCGTCGGGCAGGTCTGCGCGCACGCCGGCGTCTGGTCGTGGCCGAGACGGTCGTAGCAGAGCGTGCACTTCTGGGCCACGCCGATGTTGGGCACGTGGTCGTGAGCGCCGCTGCCGCGGGAGTCCTCGACACCGCTCTCGTCACGGCGCCCGATGACCCCGAAGGGGCAGCCGCCGACGCAGTAGCCGCAGCCGTTGCACACGTCGGGCTGGACGACGACGGTGCCGAACTCGGTGCGGAAGAGCGCTCCGGTCGGGCAGACGTCGAGGCAGCCGGCGTGCGTGCAGTGCTTGCACACGTCGGAGGCCATGAGCCAGCGGAACTCCGGCAGCGGGCCGACCTTCGGCTGGCCGTCGACGGTGGTGCCGAAGGGGGACCCGCCGTTCGTCGACGGGGTGATGCCCTCCTGCGCCCCCTTCGCGGCGAGCATGTCCGACAGCGCCGGGCCGTGGTCCTCGACGGGCGCGGGGAGGCTGCCGTACCCGGCGGGGGTGCCGCCGCGGGCCGGCTGCGGGGCCGGGGCCCCGATGCTCGGCATGCCGAGGTCGACGAGCGCCTTGCCGGAGGCGCGCGCCGCCTCGATGCGCTCCTGGCCCTGCTCGACGAAGGCGACGTGGCGCCACGTGCTCGCACCGAGGTCACCGGTGTTGTCGTAGGAGTTGCCGCTGAGGCCGAGCCCGTCCATGGGCACGGCGTTCCACTCCTTGCAGGCCACCTCGCAGGCCTTGCAGCCGATGCAGATCGAGGTGTCGGTGAAGAAGCCCTTGCGAGACGGCGGGTCCACCCAGCCGGCGTCCTGCGCGACGTCGGTGGCACCGGAGAGCTGCTCGGTCAACCAGGTCACGTGTCCTCCTGCTCGATGATCTCGACGACGTCCTCGGCGACCCGGGCGTTGCCGGTCTCGGTCGTGGCGCCGGCGAGCGACTGGTACTCCGCGACGAGCCGCAGCAGGTCGTCGCCCTGGGGGCGGCGACCGGGACGGATGTCGCACGAGCCGACCTTGCTCTCCTGGATCTGGACGTTGGGGTCCAGGGCCAGGCCGAGCAGGTCGTTGGCGGCGTCGCCCTCGACGACGGCGTCACGGCCGACGCCCCAGTGATAGGGCAGGCCGATCTGGTGCACGGTGCGCCCGCCGGCGAGCAGCGGTCGCATGCGGTCGGTGACGAGCACCCGGGCCTCGATGGCCGAGCGCGCGGAGACGATCGTCGCCCAGTCGCCGTTGGTCAGGCCCCGCTCCTGCGCCAGCGCGGGGCTGACCTCGCAGAACATCTCCGGCTGGAGCTCGGAGAGGTAGGGCAGCCACCGGCTCATGCCGCCGGCCGTGTGGTGCTCGGTGAGCCGGTAGGTCGTGAAGACGAAGGGGTAGACCCCGCTGCCCGGCTCGTCGCCCGAGGGCGCCCACAGGTTGTCCTTGCGCGGGAAGAGCACCCGCCCGGGGTTGCGCTGCTGGGGGTAGAGCGGGTTGACGACCGGTGACTCCTGCGCCTCGTAGTGCGTGGGGAGCGGGCCGTCGACCATCCCCTTCGGCGCGTAGAGCCAGCCCTTGCCGTCCGCCTGCATGATGAAGGGGTCGTCGCCGGCGATCGCCGCGGGACCACCGACGCCGGGGTCGGGCCGGAAGGACGGGTCGCGGTCGACGGGGAAGTCCGGGACGTCCTTGCCGACCCATCTGCCCTGCTCCGCGTCCCACCAGATGTACTTCTTGCGCTCGCTCCACGGACGACCCTCGGGGTCGGCAGAGGCGCGGTTGTAGAGGATGCGCCGGTTCATCGGCCAGGCCCAGCCCCAGTCCTTGGCGACCTCGTCCTGCTCCTGGCCCGGCACGCGGTCCGCGGAGTGGTTGACGCCGCCGGCGTAGACGCCGGAGTAGATCCAGCACCCGCCGGAGGTCGAGCCGTCGGCCTTCATCTCGTTGAAGGTCGACAGCGGCTGGCCCGCCTTGTCGCCGGTGAGGTGCATGCCGTTGATCTCGCGCAGCACGGCCTCGCCGTCGATCTCACCCTCCTCGTCCTTCGGGTAGTCCCAGGTGAGGTCGAGCAGCGGGCGGTCGCGCTCGTCGGTGGACCCGGCGAGGCGCTCGCGGATGCGCACCCCGAGCTCGTAGAAGAACTCGAGCTCGCTCTGGCAGTCGCCCGGCGGCATGACCGCGCGGTGACGCCACTGGAGCAGGCGCTGGGTCTGGGTGAAGGTGCCGGCCTTCTCGACGTGCGTGGCCGCGGGGAAGAAGAAGACCTCGGTGTCGATGTCCTCGGTGCGCAGCTCACCGGTCGCGATCTCCGGCGCGTCCTTCCAGAAGGTCGCCGACTCGATCATCTGCAGGTCGCGCACGACGAGCCACTTCAGGTGCGACATCGCCAGGCGCTGCATCCGGCCGTGGGCGGACCCGACCGCGGGGTTCTGGCCGAGGAGGAAGTAGCCCTCGACCTTGTCCTCGAGCATGTCCATCGCCGTCTGGTACGTGCCGTGAGGACCGTTGATCTTCGGCAGGTAGTCGAAGGCGAAGTCGTTCTCCGGGGTGGCGGCGTCGCCCCACCACGACTTGAGCAGGCTCGCGGTGTAGGCGTCGGCGTTGGTCCAGAAGCCCTTCTGCAGCGGTGACGCGATCGAGGACAGGTACTCCTCGTAGCTGTCGTGCTGGCCGGCCGCCGGCATCGGCAGGTATCCCGGCAGGAGGTTGAAGAGCGTCGGGATGTCGGTGCTGCCCTGGATGCTCGCGTGACCGCGCAGCGCCATGATGCCGCCGCCGGGGCGGCCGACGTTGCCCATGAGCAGCTGGAGGATCGCGGCGGTGCGGATGAACTGCGCGCCGAGCGAGTGCTGGGTCCAGCCCACCGCGTACGCGAAGCACGTCGTGCGCTCGCGCCCGGAGTTGTCCACGATCGCGTCGGCGATCTCATGGAACTGCTCCGGGCGGATGCCGCACACCTCCTGGACCATCTCGGGCGTGTAGCGCTGGTAGTGCCGCTTGAGCACCTGGAAGACCGAGCGGGGGTGCTGCAGGGTCTCGTCGCGCTCGACCTTCGCGTGCTCGAGCGGGGCGCCGTGACCACCGGTCTCGTCGCCCGCGGCGCGGGCCGACTTGCTCGACCCGTGCTCGCTCGTGCCGTCGGGGCCCTCGACCTCGCCGTCGGCGCTCTCGCCCTCGGCGGGGTCCTCGCGCTCGGCGTAGGCCCACGTCGACATGTCGTAGTGGCCGGTCTTCGGGTCGTACCCGGAGAAGACGCCGTCGAGGTCCTCGGTGTCGCGGAAGTCGTCGCTCACGAGCGTCGCGGCGTTGGTGTACGCCACGACGTAGTCACGGAAGTAGAGGTCCTTGCTCAGGACGTGGTTGATGAGCGCGCCGAGCAGCACGACGTCGCTGCCCGCACGGATCGGGACGTGCGTGTCCGCGATCGCCGAGGTGCGGGTGAAGCGCGGGTCGACGTGGATGACACGCGCACCGCGGGCCTTGGCCTCGGAGACCCACTGGAAGCCCACCGGGTGGCACTCGGCCATGTTCGAGCCCTGGATGATGATGCAGTCGGCGTTGGCCATGTCCTGCAGGTACTGCGTGGCGCCACCGCGACCGAAGGAGGATCCCAGACTGGGAACCGTGGAGCTGTGTCAAACACGCGCCTGGTTCTCGATCTGGATCGCTCCAGCGGCCGTGAAGAGCTTCTTGATGAGGTAGTTCTCCTCGTTGTCGAGGGTCGCTCCTCCCAGCGCCGCGACGCCCATCGTGCGGCGCAGCCGCCGGCCCTGCTCGTCGTGCTCCTGCCAGCCCGCGGCCCGCGAGGCCATGAAGCGGTCGGCGACCATGTCGATGGCCTCGTCGCGGTCGATCGGGCGCCAGTCGCTCGCGCCCGGCGCGCGGTAGAGCACCTGCTTCTGCCGTGAGGGCGAGTTGACGAGCTGCTCGCTCGCCGCCCCCTTCGGGCACAGCCGACCACGGCTGATCGGCGAGTCCTTGTCGCCCTCGATCTGGACGACCTTCTCGTCCTTGACGAAGACGCGCTGACCGCAGCCGACGGCGCAGTAGGGGCACACGCTCTGCACGACGCGGTCGGCCGTCGAGGTGCGCGGCTCGATCTCCCGGGTGCGCTTGCTCTGCACCGACTTCCCTCGGCCCAGGTAGTCGCCGGTCCGTAGCTGTCGTACGACCGGCCAGTCGAGCGGGGTGATGGCCATGGGAGCCTCCGTCGGGCGTCGGTGCTGGTGCTCCACGTCACTCTCGCACACGGCGCTCGCACCGTCGCGGGCGGCGGGGGCCCCCTTCGGGTGTGTCGAAGGGGGAGCGACCTCGGCAGCCAGACAGGGGGGCGGCGGGCCGCCCACCTGGCCCGATGCCGGTGGCATGGTGGGACGGCCGCGTCCGCGGCGTGCCGGACCCCACCAGGAGAGGACGCCCCGTGACGGATCGGAGCACCACGACCGTGAGCCTGACGGTCGACGGCCGCAGCCACCAGATCGAGGTCGAGCCGCGCACGACGCTGCTCGACACCCTGCGAGAGCGGCTCGGGGTGGCGAGCGCGAAGAAGGGCTGCGACCACGGACAGTGCGGCTCGTGCACGGTGCTCCTCGACGGCCGCCGGCACCTCACCTGCCTCACCCTCGCCGTGCAGCAGGACGGCGCCGAGATCACGACCGCCGCCGGGCTCGCGGGCGTCGACGCGACGGCGCACGGCGACCCCTCGCTCACCGCGCTCGACGACGCCGAGCTGCACCCGGTGCAGCAGGCCTTCGTCGACCGCGACGCCCTGCAGTGCGGCTACTGCACGCCCGGTCAGGTCTGCAGCGCCGTCGGGGTGCTCGACGAGATCGCGCAGGGCCATGCCAGCCACGTCACCGACGACCTCGAGGAGGGCCTCGACGGCGGTGCGCAGCTGACGCGAGACGAGATCCGCGAGCGGATGAGCGGCAACCTGTGCCGCTGCGGGGCCTACCCGAACATCGTCGACGCGATCTGCCAGGCCGCGGGTGACCCGCCGCCGGACCGGGTGGCCGAGGCCGAGATCGTCTCCGGCACGGGCGACGGGGGCGCGCGATGAACCCCTTCGCCTACGAGCGGGCCACCGACCCGGCCGACGCCGTCGCACGCCACGGCGGCGACCCCGACGTCGCGTACGTCGACGGCGGCAGCAACCTGCTCGACCACCTCAAGCTCGGGATCCGCACGCCGTCGCGTCTCGTCGACGTCGGGCACCTCGGGCTCGACGAGATCACGCCGACGCAGGACGGCGGTCTGCGCATCGGCACCAACGTGCGCAACAGCGACCTCGCCGCCCACCCCGCGATCCGCCGCGACCACCCCCTCGTCGCGCGGGCCCTGCTCGCCGGCGCCTCGGGCCAGCTGCGTCACCAGGCGAGCACCGGCGGCAACCTGCTCCAGCGCACGCGGTGCGTGTACTTCCAGGATCTCACGACGCCGTGCAACAAGCGCGAGCCGGGCACCGGGTGCTCGGCCGACCACGACGAGGCGCGCACGAGGGAGAACGCCGTCCTCGGCACGAGCGAGCACTGCGTCGCGGTGCACCCCGGCGACCTCGCGGTCGCGCTGCGCGCGCTCGACGCCGTCGTCGTCGTGCGCGGCACGGGCGGCGAGCGCCGCGTCCCGATCGGCGAGCTGCACCGGCTGCCCGGCGACCGGCCCGATCTCGACACGACGCTCGAGCACGGCGACCTCATCACCGCCGTCGAGCTCGCACCCCCGACGCCCGGCGCCGTGGCGACGTACGTCAAGGTCCGCGACCGGGCCTCCTACGCCTTCGCGCTCGTGTCCGTCGCGGCCGAGCTCGTCACGGACGGCGAGACGATCTCGCACCTGCGTCTCGCGTGGGGCGGCGTCGCCCATGCGCCGTGGCGCCCGACCGGGGTCGAGACCGCTCTCGTCGGCGGGCCCGTCGACACGGACGCCGTCCTCGCCGCGTGCGAGGAGGAGCTGGGCCAGGCCCGCACCTGGCCGGGCAACGCCTTCAAGGTCCCCCTCCTCGCCCGCACCACCGCCCACGCGATCGAGCAGCTCGCGACCCGTCCGGCAGGAGCCGCAGCATGAGCACCGACGACTCCGGCGAGCGCCTCGCCCCGCTCACGCCCTCGGAGATGGGCAGCGACGTCGCCCGCGACGACGCCCGTCTCAAGGTCACCGGCACCGCGCCCTACGCCGTCGAGCACCCGGTCGAGGACCCCCTCTACGCGGTGCTCGTCGGGGCCCCCTTCGCCCTGGGGTCGGTGACCGTCGACGCCTCCGAGGCGCTCGCCGCGCCCGGCGTGCACTCGGTCGTCGACCACACCAACGCCCCCCGGCTCGAGGGCGTCGACGACCTCGAGATGGACCTGCTCCAGTCCGGGCGGGTCGACTACCACGGCCAGGTCGTCGCCATCGTGCTCGGCGAGTCCCTCGCCGCGGCCCGGCACGGGGCGCACCTCGTGCGCGTCGACGGGGTGCAGCGCGAGGCGGCGACCCGCTTCGAGATCGGGCGGGCCCGGCGCAAGCCGGACGAGGTCAACGCCGGCTTCCCCACCGACTCCGAGACCGGTGACGTCGACGCGGCCGTCGCGCAAGCCGCGACGACGGTCCAGCAGACCTACGTCACCCCGCTGGAGCACAACAACCCGATGGAGCCGCACGCGGCGACGGCCACGTGGCGCGAAGGGGGCGACGGCCCCGTCCTCGAGATGACCGTCTCGACCCAGTCGGCACCGGGTGTCGTCACGACCCTCGCCCCCCTCCTCGGGCTCGAGCCCGAGCAGGTGCGCGTGCGGGCGCCGCACGTCGGCGGCGGCTTCGGCAGCAAGGGGCTGCCCCACCCGCCGGACCTCGCGGCCGCCATGGCGGCGCGCACCGTGCCCGGTCGGCCGGTGCGGCTGGCCGTCACCCGTCAGCAGATGTTCGCGCTCACCGGGTACCGCTCGATCACCGCCTCGCAGATGCGCCTCGCCGCCCAGGCCGACGGCACCCTCACGGGGATCGAGCACGCCTCCTTCACCCCGTCGAGCCGGGTGAAGGAGTACGCGGAGCAGACCTCGGTCTCGACGCGCTCGTTGTACGCGGCGCCCAACCGGCGCACGAGCCACCGGCTCCAGGACCTCGACGTCGCGATCCCGTCGTGGATGCGGGCGCCGGGCGTCTTCCCGGGGGTCTTCGCCCACGAGGTCGCGATGGACGAGCTGGCCGTCGACCTCGGTGTCGACCCCGTCGAGCTGCGCCGTCACAACGACACGGGCGTCGACCCGGACTCGGGCGACCCCTTCAGCGAGCGGCGCCTGCTCGAGTGCTTCGACCGTGGGGCCGAGCTCTTCGGGTGGACCGGTCCGCAGGAGCCGCGCTCGCGGGTCGAGGACAACTGGCTGCTCGGCAGCGGCGTCGCGACCGCGACCTACCCGGGTGAGTCCATGCCCGGCAACCAGGCCTGCGTCACCGTCCTCGACGACGGGCGCTACGAGGTCTCCATCGCCGCCACCGACATCGGGACGGGCGCGTGGACCGTCCTGCGGCTCGTGGCGGCCGACGCCCTCGGGGTGTCGCGCGACCAGGTCGAGATGCGCATCGGTGACAGCTCGCTGCCGCCGGCCTCGGTCGCCGGTGGGTCGGCGGGCACCTCGTCGTGGGGCACGGCGATCACGGGTGCTGCCCGTGCGCTGCACGACAAGTTCGGCACCGACCCGGCCGCCGGGTCGTCGGTGACGACGCCCGCCCCGGACGACCCGGGCGAGGAGGGGTACGTCACCCAGTCGTACGGTGCGGTCTTCGCCGAGGTCGGGGTGCACCGGTGGACCGGCGAGGTGCGTGCCCGTCGGCTGCTCGGGGTCTACTCCGCCGGCCGCGTGCTCAACCCGCGCGGTGCCCGCTCCCAGCTCGTCGGCGGGATGGTCATGGGGCTCGGCGCGGCGCTGCACGAGGAGTCGGCGCGCGACCCCCGCTTCGGGCACGTCGTCACCCAGGACCTCGCGAGCTATCACGTGCCTGCGCACGCCGACGTCCTCGACGTCGAGGCGCACTGGCTGCAAGGCCGCGACGACGTGATGAACCCGATGGGCTCGCGCGGCATCGGCGAGATCGGCATCACGGGAGTGGCCCCTGCGATCGTCAACGCGGCCTACGCGGCGACGGGGGTGCGGGTCCGCGAGCTGCCGCTCACGCCGGACCACTTCCTGTGACGGACGGCGCGGCCAGGGCCGGCGTCGTCGGGCTCGTCCTCGCCGCCGGCTCGGGTCGGCGCATGGGCGGGCCGAAGGCGCTCGCCCGCACGCCGTCCGGCGAGCTGCTGCTCGACCGGGCCGTGCGCACCGTGCGAGCGGGCGGGTGCGCCCAGGTCGTCGTCGCCCTCGGCGCCGGTGCCGACGAGGCACGCGCCCAGGCGCAGACGCTGGTCGAGCCCGGGACCACCGTCGTCGAGGTGACCGACCACGGCACCGGGATGGCGGCCTCGCTGCGCTCCGGCCTGGGCGCCGCCGATGGGCTCGACCCGGACGCCGTGCTCATCACCCTCGTCGACCTGCCCGACGTGACACCCGACGTCGTCACCCGTGTCGTCGGCGAGGGCCCCCACGACGACGCGCTCCGACGGGCCACCTACGACGGCCGGCCGGGTCACCCGGTCCTCCTCGGGAGGGTGCACGTCACCCCCTTCGTCGAGAGCCTCTCGGGCGACGAAGGGGGACGCCGCTACCTCGTCGGGGCGGGCTGCGAGGGCGTGCCGTGCGCGGATCTCGCGACCGGGCAGGACGTCGACACCCCCGAGGAGCTCGGCCGGGCGCGCTGAGCCCGACCGCGCATCGCTCGCGCGGGTCTGCGCTGGCACCGCTGCTGCTCCGGGTCAGGTGCGACGTCTCGCGCGGGTCGCGGTCGTCGTGCGCCCCAGGAGCAGCAGCGCCGTCCCGACGATCGGGAAGAAGACAGCAGCCATGGCGATGCCGATGAGGTAGAAGCCGGGCTCCTCTTCGGTCGACCACCACAGGTAGAGGACGACCAGCGCCGCGACCGGTGCCAGCACGAGGAGCGGGGCGAAGAGCACCCGGCGTCGCGGTGCCAGGACGCCCGCGGCGAAGCAGCAGACTGCGACCGTGACGAACCAGGCGACATGCGCCATGTCAGAGGCCTTGTCGACGCTCCGGGAGACCCAGACCAGCCAGGCCGCGGCCGGTCCCAGCACGACCAGGCCGTAGGAGAGGGCGGTGCGGACCCAGGAGGTGTCGTCGCTCATGGCCGGATCGTCGCGCCCGGCCCGCACCCGGGCATGAGTCGTCCTGCTCATCTCGTCCTGTCCGGTGTCGGTGGGGGCTCATAAGGTCGGCGGACAGCCCGACGACGGGGGCTCGAAGGACGGGGAGGTCGCATGGATGGGGCGCAGCTGCAGGAGATCGCGCGTGCCCGGGCCGACGAGCTGCCGGGGAGCGAGCTGGGTCACCCCTTCGGCGCGGAGTGGGACGTGTGGAAGGTGCGCGGCAAGGTCTTCATGCTCCAGACCGCCGTCACGGGCGACCCGATCCTCACGGTCAAGGCGCACCCGGCCGACGCGCAGAGCCTGCGGGAGGCCCACGAGTGCATCACCGCCGGCTACCACATGAACAAGCGGCACTGGATCACCCTTCGCCCCGGCGACCTCGACGCCCATCTCGTCGAGGACGTCGTCACCGAGTCCTACCTCCTCGTCGTCGAGGGGCTGCCGAGGCGGCTGCGGCCCGTCGACCCGTCCACCTTCGGCCCCACCCGCTGAGGACGCGTTCCGCCAGGCGGTGCGAGGCCGACGATGTGAGCGGCGTGCGCCCTACGGTGCTGGCACCCGCGCCGACACCGAGGTGAGCCATGTCCGTCCCCGCACCCCACCAGCCCGTCATCCGGGTCGCGCGCCGACGCGCGAAGCCCGGGTGCGCCGCTGCGTACGAGGCCCTCGTCGGCGGCATGCTCGGCGACGTCCGTCAGGTGCCGGGCTTCATCGGCGCCGAGGTCATCCCGCCGTCCACGGAGGGCGGGGAGCACCAGACCATCCTGCGCTTCGAGGACGAGGAGGGGCTGGCGGCCTGGGACGCGTCGCCGGTGCGCCACGAGTGGCACGCCCGCCTCGCTGCGGTCGCCGAGGGCGACCCGGACTACCAGGTGCTCACCGGGCTCGAGGCGTGGTTCGCCCGGCCCGAGGTGCCCGGCCACAAGCCGCCGCTGCGCTGGAAGATGGCGGTCGTCACGTGGTGCGGCATCTTCCCCACCGTCGCCCTGCTCCAGCTCGTCCTCAACCCCCTCATCGCCGCCCTCCCCTTCGTCCCGCGGGTCGCGATCTTCACGGTCTTCGTCGTCGCGATCGTCACCTACGTCGTCATGCCCCAGCTCGTGCGTCTCTTCCGCCCCTGGCTCGTGCGCCGCTGAGGCCGGTCACGGACGTAGCGTGACGGCATGGAGTACAGGTACCTCGGCAGCAGCGGGCTGAAGATCAGCGAGATCACCTACGGCAACTGGTTGACCCACGGGTCCCAGGTCGAGAACCAGCAGGCGCACGCATGCGTGCGGACCGCGCTCGAGCAGGGGATCTCCACCTTCGACACCGCAGACGTCTACGCGAACACCAAGGCCGAGTCGGTCCTCGGCGAGGCCCTCAAGGGCGAGCGCCGCGAGAGCCTCGAGATCTTCACGAAGGTCTACTGGCCCACCGGCCCCGGCGGCAAGAACGACACCGGGCTGTCCCGCAAGCACATCATGGAGTCCATCAACGGCTCCCTGCAGCGCCTGCAGACCGACTACGTCGACCTCTACCAGGCCCACCGCTACGACACCGAGACCCCGCTCGAGGAGACGATGCAGGCCTTCGCCGACGTCGTGCGCCAGGGCAAGGCGCTCTACATCGGTGTCAGCGAGTGGACCGCCGACCAGATCCGCGAGGGCCACCGCCTCGCGCGCGAGCTCGGCATCCAGCTCATCTCGAGCCAGCCGCAGTACTCGATGCTGTGGCGGGTCATCGAGCCCGAGGTCGTCCCGACCTGCGAGGAGCTCGGCATCAGCCAGATCGTGTGGAGCCCGATGGCCCAGGGCGTGCTGTCCGGCAAGTACCAGCCGGGTGCGCAGCCGCCCGAGGGCAGCCGCGCCGCCCACGAGGAGGCCGGCGCGAGCATGCGCGACTTCATGAAGGACGACATCCTCAGCGCCGTCCAGGGTCTGAAGCCCGTCGCCGACGAGGCCGGGCTGAGCATGGCCCAGCTCGCGATCGCGTGGGTCCTGCAGAACGACAACGTCGCCGCGGCTCTCGTCGGGGCCTCGCGTCCCGAGCAGGTCGTCGACAACGTCAAGGCCGCCGGGGTGCGTCTCGACGACTCCGTCATGACGAAGATCGACGAGGCCCTCGGCTCGGTCGTGCAGCGCGACGCGGGTCAGACCGCTGCGCGCTCGCCGAAGTCACGCGTCGCCTGACGGACCACGCGCACGAAGGGGGCGGGGCCGGGTCATCCGGCCCCGCCCCCTTCGCGTCTGCTCAGGCGAGCTCGCGCAAGCCCTCGAGCAGCCGGTCGACGTCGGAGTCGTCGGTGTACGGGGCGAGCCCGATGCGCACGCCCCCGGTCTCGCCCAGACCGAGCGCCCGGCTGAGCTCGATCGCGTAGAAGTGCCCCGCCGGTGCGGCGACACCGCGCTGCGCGAGGTGGGCGCGCACGTCCTGGGGGTCGCGCCCCTCGAAGGTCACGAGGAGCGTCGGCGTGCGGTCCGGCGCCCCGGAGCGAAGGGAGACGCCCGGCAGCTCGCCCAGCGCGGGCTCGAGCCGGGCCAGCAGGGCGCTCTCGTGCTCGTGGAGCGCGGCGAAGCTGCGCTGCAGCCGCGCGCGGCGCGACTCCTCGGCGCCGTCACCGGGTGCGAGATCGGCGAGGAAGTCGATCGCTGCGGTGACACCCGCCATGAGCTCGTAGGGCAGGGTCCCGAGCTCGAAGCGCTCCGGGACCGCGTCGCTCGAGGGCAGCAGCTTGTCCATGTGGAGGGTCTCGAGGAGCGCGGGGTCGGCGCTCACCGTGCCGCTGTGGGGGCCGAGGAACTTGTAGGGCGAGCACGCCCAGAAGTCGGCACCCAGACCGGTCCGGTCGGGCAGGCGGTGCGCGCTCGAGTGCACCCCGTCGACCCAGAGCAGCGCCCCGACGCCGTGGGCCAGCGCCGAGACCTCGGCGACGGGTGGGATCGTCCCGACGAGGTTCGACGCGGCCGTCATGGCGACGAGCCGCGTGCGCTGGGTGACGACCGCCTCGAAGTGCTCGAGGCGCTGGTCGCCCGTCGCCGGGTCGAGCTCGGCCCAGCGCACGGTGGCGCCCGCCCGCTCGGCGGCCTGGACCCACGGGCGGATGTTGGAGTCGTGGTCGAGACGGCTGACGACGACCTCGTCGCCGGGGCCCCACGTGCTCGCGAGCGCCCGCGAGAGGTCGTAGGTGATGGCGGTCGCGCTGCGACCGAAGATCACGCCGCGCGGGTCGGTGCCCACGAGGTCGCCGATCGCCGCGCGGCAGCCCGCGACCACCCCTTCGGCCCGCCGCTCGGAGGAGGTCACCGCGCCCCTGTTCGAGATCGAGGAGACGAGCGTCGCGGCGATCGCGTCCGCGACGACGTCGGGCGTCTGGGTGCCACCGGGCCCGTCGAAGTGGGCCAGGCCCTGCGCGAGCGAGGGGAAGTGGGAGCGGATGCCCTGCACGTCGTAGGCGGTCGTCATGGGGCACATCGTGCCCCCTGCGCCGCGTAGCGTGAGCGGCATGCCCCGGGTCGTCGCCGTCCTCCGCCCCGACGGCCCCGAGGTCGTCGACCCGGCGCAGCCCGTCATCACCGTCGACGACCTCGGTCTGACCCGCGGCGACGGGTGCTTCGACTCCGGTCTCGTCACCGACGACGGCGACGGGCACGTCGTGCGCGGCCTCGACGACCACCTCGAGCGGCTGGCCCGCTCGGCCGCCGCGCTCGAGATCTCGCCTCCGCCGCGCGAGGCGTGGGTCTCGCTCGTCGACGCGGCCCTGGCCGCGTGGGACACCCCGGGCGACGCCTCCCTCAAGCTCGTCCTCACCCGCGGCCGCGAGTGGGACCCCGACGCGGGTCCGACGGCCTGGGTGGTCGTCTCGCCACGGGCGTCGGGCCGGCCGCAGCGCGGCGAAGGGGGGAGCGACCCTGTCCGCGCGGTGACGCTCACCCGGGGTCACCCGAGCGACGCCTTCCAGGACGCCCCGTGGCTCCTCGGCGGGGCAAAGACCCTCTCCTACGTCGTCAACGTCGCCGCCCAGCGGGAGGCTGCACGGCGCGGGGCCGACGACGTCGTCTTCACCTCGACCGACGGGTACGCGCTCGACGCCCCGATGGCCGGGCTGCTCGTCGTGCGCGACGGACGCTGGCTCTCGACGCCCACCGGACCCACGGGCATCCTCGAGTCGCTGTCGGTGGCGACGATCCTGCGGGCCGCCGCCGAGGACGGGCAGGACAGCGCCTTCGAGCTCGTGCCGGTCGGGCACCTCTACGACGCCGACGGGGTGTGGCTCGTCGCCTCGAGCCGGGGCCCGACGCCGGTCGGAGAGCTCGACGGCCGACCCCTTCGCGTCGACCCCGACCTCGTCGCCCGGGCGGCTCGGTACGCCGGCTTCTGACCCGGTCGAGGTATCCAGGCACGCCTGGGTTCGTCCACGCACCTCGACCCGCCCTGCGTACCGGCGCGCGGAGCCCGCGACGTGGCTAGGCTCCCCGCCATGGAGACGCTGAGCATCCCTTCGCCCCACGACGGGCTGGCCCTAGCCACCTACGTGTGGGAGCCCGCCGGCGCGCCGAAGGCGGTCGTGCAGGTCGCGCACGGCATGGCCGAGCACGCCCAGCGCTACGACCGGCTCGCCCAGCGCCTCACCGCAGCCGGGTACGCCGTCGTCGCCCACGACCACCGCGGGCACGGGGCGACCGTCGACGACCCGAAGGACGCCGGGTACCTCGCCGACGCCGGCGGGTGGAGCGCCGCGATCGTCGACATGCGCGCCGTCGGGGCCGCCGCCCGGGAGCGCTTCGCCGGGGTCCCCTTCGTCCTCCTCGGCCACTCGATGGGCTCCTTCCTCTCCCGCGAGCTCGTCTCGCGCGGCAGCGCGGGCATCGACGCGCTCGTGCTCTCGGGGACCATGGGCGACCCCGGTGCGCTCGGCAAGGTCGGGGCGCGCGTCGCCGCGCTCGAGGCGCGGCTGCGGGGCCGACGCCACCCGTCGTCGCTGATGAACACGCTGACCTTCGGCTCCTTCAACAAGGAGTTCTCGCCCGCGCGGACCGACTTCGACTGGCTCTCGCGCGACACCGACGAGGTCGACGCCTACGTCGCCGACCCCCGCTGCGGGGCCGTCTTCACCTCCGGCTTCTTCGCGGACATGCTCGCCGGCGTGAGCGACCTGGCCAAGGACTCCAACGCCGAGCGGATCCGCAAGGACCTGCCGATCTACCTGCTGTCGGGCAGCCAGGACCCCGTCGGCGGGCAGGCCGCCGTCGAGGCCGTGCAGGCGCAGTACGAGCGGGTCGGGCTGACCGACGTCACCGCCCGGGTCTACCCCCAGGGGCGGCACGAGATGTTCAACGAGACCAACCGCGACGAGGTCGTCGACGACCTCGTGACCTGGCTCGACGAGACCGTCGCGCGCGTCGGCTGACCCGGCGTGAGCGCCGCTCGCACGCGGGTGCTCGGGCTGCTGCTGCTCCTGTCCGGCGCCTTCGTCGTCGCCGAGGTCGTCACGGCCTCGGCATGGACTGGGCCGGCGTACTCGTGGACCGGCACCGTCATCAGCGAGCTGGGTCGCACCGACTGCGGGGGCGGTGCCGTCCCGGCGTGCTCGCCGTGGCACGGGGTCATCAACGCGATGATGCTCGCCCAGGGGGTGCGGGTCGTGCTCGCCGTCGCCGTCGGCTTGTCGCTGCTGCGGGGAGCCGCAGGTCGTCTGGGGGTCGTGACCGCCGGGGCCGCGCTCGTCTACGGGGCGGGCATCGCCGGCGTCGGTCTCGCGCCCCTGTCCGACGCCGCCGTCGCCGGCTCGCCCGAGGCGCTGCGGCACGGGGTCGCCGCGCTCCTCGCGATCGGGGGCGGCGTGCTCGTCCTCGTGCTGCTCGCGGCGACCCTGCGCCGCGACCACCCCAGGGCGGCCCTGCTGGCGGCGGTCCTCGCCGTGACGGGCACCGCGGGCGGGGTGGGCTTCGCCGTGCTGCCCGACCTGCAGGGGCTCACCGAGCGCGTCGCCGTCTACGCCCCCATCGCCTGGCAGGTCGTCGTGGGCTCGGTGCTGCTCGTCGTACCGGGCCGGGCCGCCTCTCGTCGCGGGCCTCGCGCGGTCGCCGCGCCATGAGCACCCCCATGCCGCCGCTCGGCCCGGGGGATGCGCGCGCGCCTCGCCGGCGCGGTCGTCGTCGGCACGCGGTGGCTGTCCTCGCCGGGCTCCTGCCCTCGGTGCCGCTGCTCCTGTGGTTCGCCCTCGTCGCCGTCACCGCGGCCGTCGACCGGTCCTCGGCGCCGCAGCCCGGCGCCGTCGGTCAGGTGCTCGGGTGGACGCTCCTCGTCCTGCCGGTCACGCTCGTCCTCGGTCTACCCCTCGTCGGCCTCGTCTACCTCGTCGCCGGGCTGCGGGACTCGCGGACCCGTCGTCGGGCGCCTGCGGTGGCACGATGACGGACATGGCCGACATCGAGATCCGCAAGGACGAGCAGCGCTCCCGCTACGAGGCCGTCGTCGACGGCCAGGTCGCCGGGTACGCCGAGTACCGCGACCGCGGTGAGGCGATCCAGCTGCCGCACACCGTCGTCGAGGACGCGTACGAGGGTCAGGGCGTCGGCTCGGCGCTCGCACGCGGCGCGCTCGACGACGTGCGCGCGCAGGGCAAGCTCGTCGTCCCGACGTGCCCCTTCATCGCGTCGTACGTCGAGCGTCACGACGAGTACGCCGACCTCGTCGTCACCGGCTCCTGACCCCGCCCGGGGCGCCGACCAGGCGGGCCGGGGATGATGGGGAGGTGAGCTCATCCCCCTTCGCCGACCGCACCTTCGCCGCCGTCATCTTCGACAACGACGGGACCCTCGTGGACTCGAGCGGCTCCGTCGAGCGCTCGTGGGTGCGCTGGGCGCAGGAGCACGACGTCGACCCGCGCACGCTCGCCGGCCACCACGGCATGCCGGCGGCCGCGATCATCGACTCCGTCGCGCCCCACCTCGACGCGACGACCGCGCTCGCCCGCATCGACGAGCTCGAGCTCGCCGACGTCGAGGGCATCGTCGCGCTGCCCGGCGTGCTGGACGCGATCGAGGCCCTCGCCGCTCAGGGCGGGCGTTACGCCGTCGCGACCTCGGCCCACCGCGAGCTCGCCCAGGTGCGCCTGGCGACCGCGGGCATCGACGCGCCGGAGGCCTTCGTCACCGTCGACGACGTCGAGCGCGGCAAGCCCGCGCCCGACCCCTTCCTCCTCGCCGCGCAGCGTCTCGGCGTGGACCCGACCGACTGCCTCGTGTGCGAGGACGCCCCGAGCGGCATCGCCGCGGCCCGGGCCGCCGGGTGCGCGGTGCTCGCGGTCACCACGACCACCGAGTCCGGCGACCTCGGCGACGCCGACCTCGTCGTCGACTCGCTCGCCGACGTCTCCTTCGAGGTCGTCGACGGGCGAGTGCACGTCACGCCCGTGGCAGGCTGAGGTCATGGTCGAGCGCACGCAGCAGGACCGAGAGCTCGACACCTTCTGGTCTCTGGCCAGTCGTCGGCTGCGTCTGCCGGGCGTCCCGACCTACACCGGGGTCAACCCGCTCGGGCTGCTCCGCCCGCCGTCGTGGGCCTTCGGCTCGACGCCCGAGCAGGCCGACCGGCTCCTCGCGCTCGTCCTCGACGGCACGAAGACCGCCACCGCGAGCGCCCACTCCGACTACCTCTCGGCCGGCGAGCCGCTGCCCGAGGCGGGTGACCTCGGCATCGTCCTCGACGGGGCGGGTCACCCCCGGGCCCTCGTGCAGACGACTCACGTGCGGGTCATCCCCTTCGAGGACGTCGACGAGGACCACGCGCACGCCGAGGGCGAGGGCGATCGCAGCCTGCGCTACTGGCGGCTCGCGCACGAGCACTACTTCGAGGCGCACGCGGCCGGCGGCTACCGGCCCGACATGCCCGTCGTCCTCGAGCGGCTGCGGGTCGTCTACCCCTGAGGGCTCAGGCGTCGGCGACGCGCGGCGCCATCGGGTCCTCGCCGCCGGCCTGCAGCTCGCGCTCGACGTAGGCCTCGATGTCGTTGACGTCGTCCTGGCTGCGCGCGACGACGGCGAGCAGGTCGTCCATGACGGCGACCTCCTCGACCTGCTCCTTGATGAACCACTGCATGAACTGCTCGGCGGCGAAGTCGTCCTCCTGGCGCGCCGTGCGGGTCAGCCCGTGGATCTGCGTCGTGACCTCGCGCTCCTGGGCGAGGGCGCGCTCGACGGGGGCGACGACACCCTCGAAGCCGTTCACCGGCGCGGACACGGCGGGGATCTGCACCGGCTGGTCGGTGTCGATGAGGTAGCGCATCATCATCATCGCGTGGTCGCGCTCCTCGCGCGCCTGGCGGTAGAAGAAGCCGGCCATCTGCGGCATCGTCAGCGCGTCGTAGTGCGCGGCGATCGCGACGTACTGCTGGTGGGCCGCGAACTCCTCACCGATCTGGACGTTGAGCTGGGCGGCGAAGCGCGAGGTCGTCATACCGCGCAAGGCTAGGCAGACGGGGGGCTGCTGTCACGTGAGGACAGGCGAGCCTCAGGCGGCCTTCTTCAGCTTCGACTTCGCCTCGACGGTGACGAGCTTGCGCTTGTGGACCGCGTAGCCGTCGGGCATCTTGCCCTCCTTGAGCAGGCGGATCGGGCAGGAGTCGCAGCGCTTCTTGGACACGCAGCACTTCTGCTTGACCTTGATCTTGCCGATCCGGACCTTCTTGCTCACGAGAAGAAAGGTAGCGCACAGGTAAGCCTTGCCTCACCATCTTCCGCAGGACGGAACGCGTCTGGTCAGACGAAGGGGTTGCCGTCCACCATCCCGGGCTCCGCGCCCGGCTCGGTGTAGTACTCGACGCCGAACATCGCCGTGTACGCCGGCGGCGGCATCTGCAGCATCCCCTGCACGTCCTCCTGGCTGCCGTGGCACTCCAGCGCGCGGCGCTTGCGGTCGAGCACCCCGGTGACGTCGACGCGGTGGTGGATCTGCTCCTGCGGCAGGCCGATCGGCTCGCCGTCCGCCATCGGCTCGTCGGCGTCCCACCCGGGGTCCATGCCTATCTCCTTCGCGGCGGCGATGCCGCGGCGGATCTCGTCGCGGTTCATCGTGCCCTCGAGCAGGCGGGGTCGGCGGGCAGCCAGCTCGGCGGCCCGGTGGGCGACGCGGTGGACCTGGACGTGGTCGGGGTGCCCGTAGCCGCCGTGCCAGTCGTAGCCGACGAGCACGTCGGCGTCCTCCTCGTCGAGGATCGCGGCGAGGCGCCCGGCGGCCTCGTCGACGTCGGCGCCGTGGAAGGAGCCGTCGTGGGAGTTCTGCTCCCACCCGTGCATCCCGGAGTCGCGGTAGCCGAGCCACTCGACGCGCGCCGTCCCGGTGACCCGGGCGGAGGCCTCGGCCTCGGCACGGCGGTGGGCGGCCAGGCCGTCGACGCCGACCCCGTCGGGCACCGTGCCGAGCTCGCCGCCCGTCGCGTAGACGGCGACGACCCGCTGTCCGGCGTCGCTGGCGAGGATCATCGAGCCGGCCGTGCCGGAGGCCTCGTCGTCGGGATGGGCGTGAAGGAAGACGATGGTCACCCGCCCATGCTGTCTCAGCGGGCAACCCCCTTCGGCCGGGTCGTCGAGGGCGGGTCGGGCGAGGGGGGGCTCAGCCGGCCACCGGGGTGGCCACGGGACGCGGTGGGGTGGCCTGCGCCGCCAGCTCGGCCCGCCGCTCGTAGGCCCACCCGGGTCCGCGCAGGAGGAAGCCGGCGCGGTCGGACCAGGTCGGCGCGGTGGCGACGTCGCGGGCGATGTCGCGCCACTCGTGGGTGGCGATGGTGCGCACGTCGTAGGTCTCGAGGTTGCGCGTCAGGCCGTAGCGCACCCGCTCGTCCTCGGGCTCGAAGGTGCCGAAGAGCTTGTCCCACACGATGAGGATCGAGCCGTGGTTGATGTCGAGGTACTGCCGCTGGCTGCCGTGGTGGGCGCGGTGGTGGCTGGGGGTGTTGAGCACGCGCTCGAGACGGCCGATGGAGCGGATCGCCTCGGTGTGGATCCAGAACTGGTAGATGAGATTGATCGCGCGGGCGTCCTCGATGGCGCGCGGGCTCACCCCGAGCAGCGCGAGCAGGCCGTAGGGGACGGCCATGGTGATGCCCTCGGCGACGGGCTGGCGCAGGGCGGTCGAGAGGTTGTAACGCTCGCTCGAGTGGTGCACGACGTGGACCGCCCACAGCCAGCGCGACTCGTGCGAGAGGCGGTGGTTCCAGTAGTAGATGGCGTCCCAGCCGGCGATCGCGACGAGTGCTCCGACCTTGCCGTGCAGGGCGAAGGGGGACCACCGCGCCAGCCGGGTCGCGGAGGTCTGGGTGCTCCACAGCGTCGCCGCGGACAGGGCCGCGGTCGCGACGGCGGCGACGGCCGAGCCGGCGGTGAGCCGGCCGAGGGCGTCGACCCGGGAGCGCACGAGCTCGGGCTCGACCTGCTGCGAGGGCAGGGTGCCGGCCTCCGGCAGGTGCCCGAGCTCGCGGCGGCGACGCAGCACGTCGCCGACGGTGGTCGCCGCGGCGGCGGCGAGACCTACGCCCGCGAGGACCGTGCCGAGCCGGCCGCTGCCGGGGGCGAGGCGACGCAGCGCCGGGGCGGTGACGAGCGGGACGACGAGGCTGCCGACCCCCATCGCCAGGCTGGCGATCGTGTCCTGGAGCTCGTAGTCGCCCGCGCGCTCCTCGCCCTCGGGCGCAGGATGCCGCTTCTGCCAGGCGTACTCGGCCCCCATCGCGGCGACGAAGCCGGGGATGGCGAGGACGGTGAGATCGGGACGTGCCACGGTGCACTCCTAGATGGGGGACGGCGGTCACCCTAGGCCGCCCCGCCCGGTCCCGTCAGTGATCAGCGCCTCGTCGGAGGCCTTGGTGGTCGAGGTGCGAGCGACGAGGCCTTGGTGGTCGAGGTGCGAGCGCCAGTTAGGGGAGCCAGCGGTGGTCGAGGTGCGACGCAGGAGCCTCGAGACCACGTCCTCGACAGCGAAGGGGGCTGGGTCCCCCTTCGCCGGGCTCGTCAGCGGGATTGGGCATCCGCGGGGGTGTGGTGCCTACGCTGGGCGGGTGCTGCGCAGCGTCTGCATCTTCACCGGGTCGAGCCCCGGCACCGACCCGACCCTCGTCGACGCCGCCCGCGACGTCGGGGCCGAGCTGGCCCGCCGCGGGATCGGCGTCGTCTACGGCGGGGGTGGAGCCGGGCTCATGGGTGCCGTCGCCGACGGCGCGATGGGCGAGGGGGGAGAGGTCGTCGGGGTGATCCCGGACTTCATGGTCCAGCGCGAGTGGGGCCGCGACGACATCACCGAGCTGCACGTCGTCACCTCGATGCACGAGCGCAAGGCGACGATGGCCGACCTGTGCGACGCCTTCCTCGTCCTGCCCGGGGGCATCGGCACGCTCGAAGAGCTCTTCGAGGTGTGGACCTGGCGTCAGATCGGTCTGCACGGCAAGCCGATCGCCCTCCTCGACCTCCCCACCGCGTCCGGCACGGGCTTCTGGCAGCCGCTGCTCACCGCCCTGCAGGGCCTGGCCGACGCCGGCTTCGTCAGCGCGGAGAGCCTCGCGGACGTCGTCGTCGCCCCCGACCTCGACAGCGCGCTCGCCGGGCTGGCGCAGCGCCCCACCGACTCCCGGCTCCTGCGCCCGGGCACCTGAGGAGACCCGTCATGTTCGTCGCGTCCCAGCTCGACCGGTTGCTCGACCTCGGCCTGGCCGAGCTCGCCGGTGTCGACGAGGACCAGCTCGTCGAGTCCTTCGGCGGTGACCTGCTGTGCACGACGGGCCTGCTCGCCGTGCACCCGAGCCTCGTGCCGGCCGCCCGGCTGACCGCCCTGCTCGAGCGCGCGGGCAAGCCCGGCTTCGTCGTGCCCGACATGACCGACCTCGCGGCCTTCGGGCCGATCCCGCAGGTCGAGGTGCCCGACACCCCGCTCTACGTCGTCACCGGTGTCGAGCGCGGCGACGACCTGCGCGACGTCAGCCCTGACGAGGCGCTGCCGCGCATCCTCGAGCGCGGGCGCACCCCGCTCACCCTCACGGAGGGGATCAGCTGGCTGCTCCAGCAGCCCGCGGTCCTCGAGCCGAACCACTGCTTCATGACGATCGGCTCCCGCAAGCCCAAGGGCGCCGGCTACGACAAGCGTGTCCCGGCCATCTGGATCAGCGGAGGCGCACCGCGCGACGGCGGCCCGGAGCGCGACGGCGCGCCCAAGGTCGGCTGGTGCTGGGCCGGCAACCGGCATACGTGGCTCGGCCACGCCTCGGCCGCCGGACGTCAGGCGGGCGCCGCGCTCACTGCGTGACGGCGGCCGCGAGGCGGCGCAGCGACTCCTCGCGCACCTGCGTCGGCAGGGCCGGCATGGAGATGCCGAGGTCGCGCACGACGTGCTCCGGCACGTCGGTCCAGTCGAAGGTCTGCCGCACCCGCGTGCGGTGCTCGTCGATCGGGTCGAGCTCGTAGCGCCACTCCCACCCGATCGGCCGGCCGCCCTGCGGCCCGGGTCGCCAGGCGACGACCCGGTCGGGCACGAGCGCGACGACGTGGTTGTCCATGACGTAGTCCTCGGCGTCGCGCCCCGGCAGCCGGCGACGCATCTGCATCGAGAAGACCTGCCCTACCTGCGTGAGGCGCTCGCCCTCGAGGCGCTCGCGCACCATCCGGCTGCCGTCGACGGAGGGGTGCTGCGCCGGGTCGGTGAGCAGCGCGAAGACCCGCTGCGCCGGGGCGTCGACGTCGAGGGTGATGGTCTCGGTCGTGGGCTCGCTCATGGGGTCGAGTCAACCAGTCGGGTGGCGGGCGAAGGGGTGGCCGCGCCCCCTTCGTCCTCGCTCGGCGCAGCGCCGCCGGACTCGCGCCGACGTGCCCGGCGGGCCCCGGTAGCGTGACGCCCATGGTTGACACCGCCGGTACCCGGACAGAGAGCGACAGCATGGGCCCCGTCGAGGTGGCCGCCGACAGGTACTGGGGCGCGCAGACCCAGCGCAGCCTCGGCAACTTCGACATCGGGCGCGACACCTTCGTCTGGGGGCGCACGATGATCCGCGCCCTCGGCATCCTCAAGAAGTCCGCGGCCCTGGCCAACGCCGAGCTCGACCAGCTGCCGCGCGACGTCGCCGACCTCGTCGCCCAGGCGGCCCAGGAGGTCGTCGACGGCGAGCTCGACGACCACTTCCCGCTCGTCGTCTTCCAGACCGGCTCGGGCACGCAGTCGAACATGAACTCCAACGAGGTCATCGCCGGCCGTGCGAACGAGATCGCCACCGGCAGCCGCGGCGGCAAGGACCCGGTGCACCCCAACGACCACGTCAACCGCGGTCAGAGCAGCAACGACACCTTCCCCACGGCCATGCACGTCGCCGTCGTCCTCGAGCTCGCGGAGACGATGTACCCGGGCGTGCAGCAGCTGCGAGACACCCTCGCCGCGAAGGCCGAGCAGTACGCCGACGTCGTCATGGTCGGCCGCACCCACCTGCAGGACGCCACCCCCGTCACCCTCGGTCAGGTCATCGGCGGCTGGGTCGCCCAGATCGACTTCGCCGTCGAGGACGTGCGCCGCGCCGACGAGCGCGCCCGCGAGCTGGCCATCGGCGGCACCGCCGTCGGCACCGGCCTCAACGCCCACCCCGACTTCGGGCGGCTGTGCGCGCAGCACATCTCCACCGAGTCCGGTCACGAGTTCTCGCAGGCGGGCAACCTCTTCGCCAGCCTGTCCGCGCACGACGCGCTCGTCGCGGTGAGCGCCGCCCAGCGCACCCTCGCCGGCGCGCTGATGAAGATCGCCAACGACGTGCGCTGGTACGCCTCCGGCCCCCGCAACGGCATCGGCGAGCTCGCGATCCCGGAGAACGAGCCGGGCTCCTCGATCATGCCGGGCAAGGTCAACCCGACCCAGGCCGAGGCGATGACGATGGTCGCCACCCGGGTCTTCGGCAACGACGCGACCGTCGGCTTCGCGGGCAGCCAGGGCAACTTCCAGCTCAACGTCTACAAGCCGGTCATGGCCCACGCCGTGCTCGAGTCGGCCCGCCTCATCGGCGACGCGTGCGTCTCCTTCGACGCGAACTGCGCCGTCGGGCTCGAGCCGATCCACGAGCGGATCGAGGCCAACCTCGCGAGCAACCTCATGCTCGTCACCGCCCTCAACCGCCACATCGGCTACGACAAGGCAGCGGCCATCGCGAAGAAGGCGCACAAGGAGGGCACGACCCTGCGCGAGTCGGCCGTGGCCTCGGGTGTCGACGGCGCCGACTTCGACGCCTGGGTCGTCCCGATGGACATGACCCACCCCAGCGCCTGACCCCCTTCGCCTGACCGACCCCAACGCCTGACTCCCGCCTCCCCCTACGACGCCGGCTACCCCTCCGTATGTGGGGTGTGATCACCCCACGTACGGAGGGGTAGCCCGGGTCGAACGAGGGCGCGGTGCGGCGCGGGGCGGGGTCGGCGAAGACAGGTATGACGACGGGCTGCCGACCGCAGATGCGGTAGGCAGCCCGTCGTCGTGCGCCAGGGGCGAAGGGGGGGGTCAGATCCCCTCGTCGCTCACCTCGGCACCCGGGGTCTGCGAGGTCTCGTAGCCGCCGAGCAGCTCGGCCATGCGCAGCGGGCCCTTCGCCTCGTCGGCGCGGCCGGCGCGCACGAGGGTGCGCCCGAGGAGCAGGTGCGCGTAGGCGTCCTGCGGGTCCTCGTCGAGGACCTGGCGCGCGGCCTCCTCGGCCCGGCGCAGCTGGGCGGAGTGGTAGTAGGAGCGGGCGAGGAGGAGGCGGGGCTCGGAGAGCCCGTGCCCCACCGGGTCGCGGCCGTCGCCGCTGTCGGGCGTCTCGGCCCGGGCGGCGGCCACGTCGGTGAAGAGCTCCTCGAGCTCGCGCGCTGCGTCGAGGTAT
This sequence comes from Janibacter sp. UYMM211, assembly GCF_040547045.1. NCBI lineage: Bacteria > Bacillati > Actinomycetota > Actinomycetes > Micrococcales > Intrasporangiaceae > Janibacter > Janibacter sp. UYMM211. Next base: position 187,450 of record NZ_JBEPOY010000004.1, read on the forward strand.
TGCCCGTCCTCGAAGTAGTGGCGGGCCCGGTCGTAGTGCTCGTATCCGTAGGTGACCATCACGTGGGCCTCAACAGCGCTCGGGCCCCGGGTGTTCCGGCGGACCGGCTGCCCACGACCCGGGGCTCATGCCGCCGCCATGCCCCAGCGCACGAGACGGGTCGCGCCGACCCCGGCACCGCGGGCCAGCGACCGGGCCAGCCCCCGCCGGGCGGGCAGGTCGAGCATCTCGCCCGCCCACGGCGGGAGCACGCCGAGCGCACCGCTGGCGATGAGGCCGTAGCCCGGCCGCGCGGGCACGGGCAGCGGGGGCTCGCGCAGCAGGAAGGAGGCGGCGTCGCGGGCCGCCTCGGTCGTGCGCAGCTCCGGGCGGTACTCCTCGAGCGCGGCCTCGAGCTCGGCGACGCTCGTCGGCAGGTCGGTCGCGCCGAGCCGGCTCGCGGGCAGCGCGGCCTGCTCGACGTAGCGGTCGCACTCGGTGACGTCAAGCGGGCTGGCCGCGTAGAGCTGGTGGGCGCGCAGGAAGCACCAGACCTCGGCGATGTGCACCCAGCGCAGGAGGTGGGGGTCGTCGGCGGAGTACGGCTGGCCGAGGTCGTCGACGCCGCGGACCCGGGAGTGCACGGCGCGCACGACGGCGATCGCCTCCTCGGCGTGCTCGATCGTGCCGTACGTCGTCGTCGCGAGGTAGTGGCTCGTGCGCTGCAGGCGGCCCCACGGGTCGCCGCGGAAGCCGCTGTGACCGGCCACACCGGCCATCGCCGACGGGTGCAGAGACTGCAGCAGGAGCGCGGCGATGCCACCGGGGAACATCGACGCCTCGGCGTGCACCCGCCACACCGGGTCGTCCTCGGTGAACCAGCGCGGGCCCTCGCTGCGCCAGATGCGGTCGGCGGCGCGCTGCGCGTCGGGGCCGGCGACGCGGCTGCGCAGGGCGTGGGCGAGGCGGGTCTGCGCCGCTCCCGCCGCGCGCCCGATGACGGTGGAGGTCATGACCCGACAGTAGGTCGCGCCACCGACAGCCCGGCCCGCAAGCGCCTGCCCAGTCGCCGCCGGACCTAGGGTCGAGGGCATGGCGAGCGACCTCGGGAGCCGGCCCGTCCCCCTTCGCGTGACGCTCGAGGAGGGCCGCGGCGCCCTCCACGAGGCGCTCGACGCCCTCGTCTCGGCCGGCGACCTGCCCGATCTCGACCTGCTCGAGCCGAGCCGCTGCCGCGGGTGGTCCCGCCTCGAGGTCCTCGTCCACGTGCGCACCGGGCTCGAGGAGATGCTCGGCGGGTGCGTCAGCCCCACCGGGGCGACCCCGGACCACGACTCCGCCTCGTACTGGCGCGAGGGGCCGGGCGCGCAGGACGGCGACGACGACACGGTCGCCGCGATCCTGTGGACCCGTCGCACCGCGAGCGCCTACCGGCGACCCCGGGGTGCCTGGGAGCACCTCGTCGCCACCACCGGGGCGGTGCGCTCGGCCTCCGCGCTCATGGGCGACCGCCCCGTGGACTTCCAGGGACAGGTGCTCGCGGCGGGCGACTTCCTCGCGACGTGGGCGGTCGAGCTCGCCGTCCACCACCTCGACCTCGACGTGGCGGGGCCGCCACCCCCGCCGGCAGCGCTGCGCCTCGCCCGGGCCACGGTCGAGGCCCTCCTCGGCATGCCCCTCGACGAGGCGATCTCGGACGTCGACGCCGCCCTCCTCGGGTCCGGCCGCCGCCGTCCGACCTCGCAGGAGCGCCACCTCCTCGGCCCGCTCGCCGACGAGGTGCCCGTCCTGTGACCGCCCCCGGCAGCGCGAGGGCCGTGCAGGCCGAGGACGTCGGGGCCTGGCTGGTCAAGGCCAGCCCCGGTGCGAGCGACGTCGAGACGATGCGCGCGCAGGGCTTCGCCGAGGTGCGGCGGTGGTGCGTGCGCCGCTCGTACCGCACCGAGCTCGTCGTGCCCGGCGCCCCGGTGCTGCTGTGGGTGAGCGGCGGCAGCTCACGGGTCCCGTCAGGGGTGCACGCGGTCGGCGAGGTCGTCGGCCCGGTGGAGCGCGACCTCCACCCCGGCCCGGTCGACGACCTGCCGATGCTGCTGCGCCCTCTCGACCCGCCCGTGCTGCGGCCGGTGCTGCTCGCCCACCCCGTCCTGAGCGGGCTCGAGGTGCTGCGCAGCCCGTGGGGGAGCAACCCCTCCTACCTCGACCGCGATCAGCTCGCCGCGTTGCGCGAGGTCGTCGGCCCCGGTCAGCTGCCGGCGACGAGCGGCGGGTAGCCCTCGCGGTAGCTGGGGATCTCCGGCTGCCAGCCGGTCGCCCGCAGCCGCGCGTTGCTCAGCCGACGACCGACGGGGGTGACGTCGTCCCCCGTCGGCCACGGGACGCCGAGCTCGGCCGCGACGAGGGCGCGCAGCTCGCCGGACGTGCAGGGCTCGTCGTCCGTGACGACGTAGAGGCGGTCCGGGTCGTCGACGCGGGTCAGCAGGTGGGCGAGCGCCGAGGCGGCGTCGTCGCGGTGGACTCGGTTGGTCCAGCGCCCGGGGTCGTGGTCGTCGCCGCGGCGCACCTCGTCGACGACCCGTGGGTGCGGGCGACCGTAGAGACCGGAGAGCCGGGCGACGACGCCGTGCGGGAGGGCCTCGGCGAAGGCCCGCTCGGCCTCGAGGAGGACCCGGGCCGTGGGCCGGGAGGGGGCGGGCGGCGTCGACTCGTCGACCTCGCCCTCGACGTCGCCGAAGACACCGGTCGAGGACACGAGGACGGCCCGCGACGGGGTCCGCTCGCGCACGACCGCCTCGATGCCGCGCAGCATGCCGTCGACGTACGTGCGCCGGTAGGCGTCCTCGTCCCGGCCGTCGGCCGTGAGGCAGACGAGCAGGAGGTCGGCGTCGAGATCGGGCAGGTCGACGTCGGGGTCGGTGAGGTCCGCCGCGACGCCACGGATCGGCGGGGGGACCTGGGCGGCGTCACGACGCACGCCCGTGACGCTCACGCCCTCCTGCGCGAGGCGCAGCCCGACGCGGCTGCCGAGGTCGCCGCAGCCGAGGAGGGTCGCTGTCTGGGTGCTGATGGCTCAGATGGACGCGGTGGGGCTGTCCTCGGGACGCTGACCGCCGTCGCCGGGACCCTGGTCGGTCTCGACCTCGACCCCTTCGGTGCGCTGCTGCGCCTCGTCCTCGCGCTGCTGGTTGTCGGGCTGCGGGTCGGGGGTCTGCTGCGTGTCGCTCATGACGGAAGTCAACCACTGCGGACGGGGTCGGCGGTGGCTGCGCGGGTGGGGCATGGGCGCCCGCCGCGAGCACCCCCGCGCCCGTGGCTAGGGTGCGACCCATGAGCACGACGAGCACCCCTCACCTGCTGCTGCGGGGGGTCCGGCCGGCGGGGTCGGACCACGAGCCGGTCGACCTGCGGCTGCGCGACGGCCGGGTCGCCGAGCGCGGTCCGGACCTGCCGGCGAAGGGGGCCGAGCTCCTCGACGCGAGCGGCACCTGGGCGGTCCCCGGGCTGTGGGACCAGCACGTCCACATGGGCCAGTGGGCGGCCGTCGGGCGGCGGGTCGACCTCGCGGACACCTCCGGGCCGGGCGAGGTGCTCGCCCGGGTGCTCGCGCACCTCGACGCGGGCGAGCCGGGCGACGACTCCCTCGTCGAGGGCTTCGGCTGGAGGCTCGGCGGGTGGGCCGACCTGCCCTCGACGGCCGCACTCGACGAGGTCGCCGGGTCGCGACCGGTCGTGCTCATCAGCGGCGACTGCCACGGCGGCTGGCTCAGCTCGGCCGCGTACCGGGCGCTCGGCGTGGAGCCCCACCCCGGTCATGTCGACGAGGACGAGTGGTTCGCCCTGTGGGCCCGCCTGGGCGAGCTGCCGCAGAACCCGCGGGCCGTCCACGCCGCCTTCGACCACGTGCTGCGCGAGGCCGCCGCCCGCGGGGTCGTCGGCATCACCGACCTCGAGCACGCGACCGGGCTGTGGCGCGAGTGGCCCCGCCGGGTCGCCGCCGGGCTCGACCGCCTCCGGGTCCGTCCGGCGACCTACCCGACGACCCTCGACGACGCCCTCGGCGAAGGGGTGCGCACCGGCGACGTCCTCGACGACCTCGGTCTGGTGACGATGGGCCCGCTCAAGGTCATCAGCGACGGGTCGCTCAACACCCGCACCGCATGGTGCTGCGAGCCCTTCGTCACCGACGACGTGCTGCCGGACCCGCGCGGCAAGAGCAACGTCGGGCCCGAGGAGCTCGCCCAGATGCTGCGCCGGGCCGCGGCCGGAGGCCTGCAGGCGGCGGTGCACGCCATCGGCGACGCGGCGCTGGCCGACGCGCTCGACGCCTTCGAGGCGTCGGGGGCGCGGGGCAGCATCGAGCACGCCCAGCTCGTCCGGCTCGAGGACCTGCCGCGGATGGCGCGGCTCGGCATCGCCGCGAGCGTGCAGCCGGCCCACCTGCTCGACGACCGGGACGTCACCGACGCGCTGTGGCCCGACCGGGCTGAGCGCTGCTTCGCGCTCGCCGCCATGCGCGACGCCGGGGTCGAGCTGCGGCTGGGCTCCGACGCCCCCGTGGCCCCGCTCGACCCGTGGGAGGCGATGGCCGCCGCGGTGCACCGCAGCGCCGACGACCGCGCGCCGTGGGTGCCGGACCAGGCGATCACCCCGCTCCAGGCGCTCGCTGCCTCGACCGACGGGCAGCACCTGCGGGTCGGCGACCGGGCCGACGTCGTGCTGCTCGCGTCCGACCCCTTCGCCGTCGAGGTCGACCCCCGCGACGGCGCGGCGACCGCCGAGGCCGCCGCCCGCCTGCGCGAGGTGCGCGTCTCGCTCACCGTGCTCGGGGGCCGGGTGACGCACGAGGGGTGACGCCTCCGCCGGACCGGGATGCCGGCGCCGGACCCGGATGCCGGCGCCCGACCGGGATGCCCAGACGTGACCGGGACATGTCCCGGCCCCGCACGGACAACCCGGTCGCCGACGGGTTCCCCGGTCGCCTGCAGTCCGGCGGTCACCTCGTGCCGGTGCGGACCTCGACCTCCAGCCAGGCGAAGGCGGTGCGGTCCTCGGGCGTGAGACGAGCCGGGCCCGGCAGGTCCGTCCGGAAGGTCACCCGCGTCCCCGAGGTGCCGGTGCCCTCGACACCCCTCAGCCCGGCGTCCGGGATGCCGTGCCGGTAGGTCTGCGACCACGAGCCCTCGGCACGGTGGTTCTCGTGGACGAGGCGCTCGCTGAGCGCGGCGACGGCCGACATGCCCCGCCGCGGCAGGCCGTCGGGGAGTGGGGTGCCGTCGCCGTCGACGAACCGGACGTCGCGCGTCGCCATCACCGGCTTGCGCACGACCCGCCCCTGGGCGTCGCGACGGGTGTCGGTGCCGCGACCGTCGTCGGCGACCGTGACCGAGCCGTCCGGGTGGTGCGTGACGACCACCCGGCCGACCCGTCCGAGCGCCTCCGCCTCGTCGGCCGCGTAGGCGAGGACCTCGAGGAGGAGGTGACGTCGTCCCCCTTCGCCGAAGGTCTCGGGGTGCGCACGGACCTCCGCGAGGTGCTCGGTGTCCACCTCGGTGGTCCAGTCGTGGGTCGTCACCGTCCACGTCCTGCGCTCGTCCATCGTGCGACCGTAGCGGCCTCCTAGAAGATCGACTCGACCCACTCGGGGTGGTCGACGAAGGGGTTGCGGTTGCCCTGCCAGCCGTCGTGGATGCGGTCGTTGCGTCGCTGCTCGAAGGCGCTCGGCGGGTCCTGCTCGTTCCACTCCTTGAGCACCGACAGCCGGCCCATGTACGGCGCGGAGCCGTTGCCGGTGCGGTCGTTGACCTCGAGGTCGGCGAAGCCGTCGGCACCCTCGTAGCGCACCGCCATGTAGAAGATCATCCGCGCGACGTCGCCCTTGTCGGCGTCGCGCGGCTCCCACGAGTCGCCGTCGGCGTAGTTGCCCGGCGCCTCCTGGTTCTGCGTCCCGCCCTCGTCGAAGTCGAGGTTGCCGCGCGCGGAGTTGACCGTCACGTCCGTCGGGCGCAGGTGGTGCAGGTCGGTCCCCGGCCCGGCGGTCGTCCCGAAGTCGCCGTGGCTCTTGGCCCACACGTGCTCGCGGTTCCAGTTGTCGACCCCGCCGCCGTTGTTGCTCTTCGGTGACGAGGTGCCTGAGTAGAGCAGGACGACGCTGCTCGTGTCCTGCGGGTCCTCGTCGACGTCCTTGATGCCGTCCCACACCTGCGAGTACGACAGGACCCGCTGGTCGCTGATCAGCTCGGTGAGGGCGGCGCGCAGCTGTGCGCCCGACAGCCCCTCGACCCCGTCGTAGTACGTCCCCGGGTCGGACGCGGCGACCGTGGTCGTGGCGGCCGGCGCGAGCGCCTGGGCGGGGAGGGCGGCGGGGGCGACGACGAGGGTGAGCGCACCGGCGAGGGCGGCGACGCGACGGGTCGGGGTCATGGGGCACCTCTGGGCGAAGGGGGCGCCGGACCGGTCGGGCCGCCGCCCGTCCATCGTGTCCGGGACCAGGTCGAGGGAGGGTGGACGTCCGGTCAGGGGCGCGTCAGAGGTGCGTCCGGATCGGGTGGGGTCGGTCAGCGGCGGGTCTGCGAAGGGGGGTCAGCGCCTCGCTGCGTAGGCCTCGAGCCACGCCCCGAGCTCGCGCGCGCAGCCGTCGACCGCGGCCGACCAGTCGTGCGCGGTCTCGTCCGCGCCGTCGCTCACCATCTTCACCAGGCGCACCGGGACGCCCATCTCCTGGCAGGCCAGCGCGACGGCGTAGCCCTCCATGTCGACGAGGTGAGCCCGCTGCGCGATGCGGTCGCGCACCACCGGGTCGGTGACGAAGAGGTCGCCGCTCGCGAGCGTCGTCGGCAGGGCGGGGTCGAGCACGAGCCGTTCGCGCGGGTCGATGCCGAGCTGGCGGATCTCGTCGGCCGACAGGTCGTGGTTGAGGACGGTGCCGACCTCGTGCAGCCCGGTGACGTCGGGGCGCAGCGCGCCCGCGGTGCCGATGTTGACGACCTCGACCTCACCGCGGCGGGGGTGCTCGGCGAGGGCCCGGGTCACCTGGACGGCGGCGAGGGTCTTGCCGATGCCGGTGAGCACGACGGGCATCCCCGACGGGACGTAGGCCGCCTCGGCGGCGATGGCTGCGACGACGAGGATCTCCACGGGCTGCACGCTATCGCCGTCGGTGCGCGCACCTAGGGTGGCGCCGTGGCAGTCACGGTGCGCCTGGTCTACCCCCACCAGCTCTTCGACGAGCACCTCGGGGTGCCGCAGGGCACCCGTGTCGTCCTCGTCGAGGACGACCTCCTCTTCCGGCAGTATGCCTTCCACGCCCACAAGCTCGTGCTGCACCGGGCGAGCACGCGCCGCTTCGCCCGGCGGCTGCGCGGGGCGGGCCTGGAGGTCGACGTCGTCGAGAGCCGCGCCGACGAGCCCACCGGTCCGCGGCTCTCGGCGCTGATCCGCGAGATCGGCCCCGACCGGGTCGAGGTCTTCGACGTCCACGACGACTGGCTCTCGCGCGACATCACCACGGCGCTGCACGACGGCGGCTACGACCTGCGCGCGCAGGACGTGCTCGAGACCCCCGGCTTCCTCACGACCCGCGAGGAGCTGCGCGGCTGGTTCGCCGAGCACCCGGCCCGGATGCAGCACTTCTACACCTGGCAGCGCCGCCGCCTCGGCGTCCTCGTCGACGGCGACCAGCCCGTCGGCGGGCGGTGGTCCTTCGACACCGAGAACCGCAAGAAGCTGCCGAAGGGGTACGACCCGCCACGCGTCGACCTCGCCGCCGAGCACGGCGCCGACGTGCGGGCGGCGGTCGAGTGGGTGGCGCGCGAGTTCCCGGACGCCCCGGGTGACCCGGCGACCTTCGCCTGGCCGACGGACGCCCCCGAGGCGCGTGACCACCTCGCGGCCTTCCTCGACGAGCGCCTGGCCGACTTCGGTCCCTACGAGGACGCGATCTCGGCGGACCACCCCGTCGTCCACCACGCCCTCATCACGCCGATGCTCAACATCGGCCTCATCACCCCGCGCGAGGTCCTCGACGCGGTGCTCGCGCACGCCGACGAGCACGACGTGCCGATCGCCTCGCTCGAGGGCTTCGTGCGCCAGGTCATCGGGTGGCGCGAGTACATGCGGGCGACCTACCACCTCTACGGGCGGCGGATGCGCACGAGCAACCGGCTGCACCACGACGAGGACCTCGCCCCGGGCTGGTGGGACGCGAGCACCGGGCTGCTGCCCGTCGACCTCGTCGTGCAGCGGGTGCTCGACACCGGCTACTGCCACCACATCGAGCGGCTCATGGTGCTCGGCAACGCGATGTGCCTGCTGCGGGTGCGCCCCGACGCGGCCTACGAGTGGTTCATGGAGCTCTTCGTCGACGCCTACGACTGGGTGATGGTGCCCAACGTCTACGCGATGAGCCAGTTCGCCGCCGGCGAGGCGATGACGACCAAGCCCTACGTGTCCGGCAGCAACTACCTCAAGAAGATGTCGGACCTGCCGCCGGGGGAGTGGCGCGACGACTGGGACGCGCTGTACTGGACCTTCGTCGTCGACCACCGCGAGGTCTTCGAGGACAACGTCCGCTCCCGGCGCATCCCGGCGCTGTGGGACGGCTTCGCCCAGGCCAAGCAGGACGACCTGCTCGAGCGGGGTCGCGCGCTGCTGGGGTGACCGGCCCCACCGCCGCGCCCACCGGCGGGCCCCGGCGCCCTAGGGTCGGGCACGTGCCCGGAGCAGCCTTCTTCGACCTCGACCGCACCCTGCTGCGCCGCGCCTCCGGGCCGGCCCTGTCCGAGGCGATGCGCGAGACCGGCGTGACCTCGGCGGCGCTGCCGCTCGAGCGCGCGATCTTCGGCTACTTCGACCTCTTCGGCGAGACGCTCGGCTCGATCGCGCTCGCCCGCCAGGGCGGGCTGCTCGTGCGTGGCCGGGCCGCCGACGCCTTCGACGAGGCCGCGCAGGTCGCCGCCGACCGGCTCGCCGAGCGGGTCGAGCCCTTCGCCCGGCTGCTCCTCGACGAGCACCGCCGGGCGGGCCGGCCCGTCGTCCTGGCGACGACGACGCCCGAGCACCTCATCCGCCCCTTCGCCCGCCGGCTCGGGCTCGACGACGTCATCGGCACCCGCTTCGAGGTGCGCGACGGGCGCTTCACCGGGGCGCTCGACGGCCCCTTCGTGTGGTCGCGGGGCAAGCTCGCCGCGGTGCGCGCCTGGGCCGACGAGCACGACGTCGACCTCGCCGACTCCTACGCCTACTCCGACTCGGTCTACGACCTGCCGCTCCTGCACGCCGTCGGCGAGCCCGGCGCGGTCAACCCCGACCCCCGGCTCCTCGGCGTCGCGATCGCCCGCCGCTGGCCGGTGCTGCACTTCGACACCTCGCCCGGTGTCGTCAAGGTCCCGGTCGTCGGGCTCGAGGTGCAGCAGGTCGCCATGGCGGTCGCGCGCCCCGAGCTCATCCCCTACGCCCGCTTCGAGGTCGAGGGGGTCGAGCACCTGCCCCAGACGGGCGGGACCATCCTCGTGGGCAACCACCGCAGCTACTTCGACGTCACGACGATGCTCGTCGCGATGCGTCAGGCCGGGCGCACCGGTCGCTTCCTGGGCAAGAAGGAGATCTTCGACGTGCCCGTGCTCGGCCAGGTGATGACCGCGCTCGGCGGCATCCGGGTCGACCGCCAGGGTGACGACGACGAGCGCGACGACCCGCTCGTGCCCGCCGCCCGGGCCATCGCCGGCGGCGAGCTCGTCGCGATCCTGCCCGAGGGGACGATCCCGCGCGGCCCCGACTTCTTCGACCCCGTCCTGCGCGGCAAGCCCGGCGCGGCCCGGCTCGCCGCGCTCACCCGCGCGCCGGTCGTCCCCTTCGCCCTCAGCGGCACCGAGCAGGTGTGGCCGCGCTCGGCCCGGCTGCCCGACGTGCTCGCGCTGCGCCGCCCGCCGACGGTGCGGGTGCGCTTCGGCCCGCCGGTGGAGCTCAAGCACCGCAGCGAGGCCCGTGACACCGACCGCATCATGGCCGCCATCGCCGACCTCCTGCCCGACGAGCTGCGCGAGCCGCGCCGGCCGACCCTCGCCGAGCTCGCCCGTACCTACCCCGACGGCGTCGTGCCGGACGAGGACCGGGCCTTCGCGGTCGACGGCTAGCCGGACGACGGGCGGGCGACCGACCCCTCAGCCGGCCGGGTCCTGCCGCGCCATCGCGTCGGCGGCCTCGTCGACGACGAGACGCATCGTCGCCTCGGCCCGCACCGCGTCACCGGACGCGATCGCCTCGGCGATCTCGCGGTGCCACCGGATGGCCTGCGGCTCGGGGACGGCGGGCATGAGGTCGTGCTCCGTACGACCGGCGAGGGCCTGCTCGACGAGACCGGCCATGGACGCGAGCGCGCGGTTGCCGCTCGCCTGGAGCAGCGCGGTGTGGAAGTCGACGTCGTGGGCGAGATAGGCCCGCAGGTCGCCGGCCGGACCGGTGGCCGCCATCCCCTCCACGGCGGCCCGCATCCGGGCGACGTGCTCGGCCTCGTCGCGCCGGGCCGCGAGGGCGGCCGCGACCGGCTCGACCCCGCGGCGCAGCTCGCTGATCTCCGCGAGCTGGCGGTGCCGGTCGGCCCCGGCGAGGCGCCAGCCGACGACGAGGGGTGAGAGCGCGTCCCACTCCTGGGGCGGGCGCACGACGAGCCCGACCCGGCGACGTGCGGTGAGCACGCCGACCGACTCGAGGACCTTGACCGCCTCGCGGACCACCGTGCGGCTCACGCCGTAGCGCGCCTCGAGCTGCTCGGTCGACAGCGCGGTGCCCACGCCGAGGACGCCGCCCAGCAGGTCGGCGCCGAGGTCGCGCAGGAGCGCGACGTGCAGGTCGCGGCGCGGCGCGGGGGTGCTCACCCGGCGCATCCTAGGCCTCCCACCGACGCGTCGGCTGGCAATAGTCATACTTTTGCGCCAGGATCCGTGACGTCGGACGACGTGGTTCGCGGCCTGCACGTGGTGGGCGCTGCGTGGTCCCGGGTGCACGCGCGCACCCCGACGAGAGGTCACGTCATGGTCTTCGAGGACGCCCCACCGGCCGCCGCGTACGGCGCGCCGGTCATGCTGCTCATCGCGCTCGCCGCGGTGGCGCTGCTGCTCCTGCTCATCATCAAGCTGCGCATCCATGCCTTCGTCGCGCTCGTCCTCGTCAGCCTGCTGACGGCCGTCGCGACCCGCATCCCCCTCGCCGACGTGCCGTCGACCCTCCTCGACGGCTTCGGCGGCACCTTGGCCAACGTCGCCCTGCTCGTCGGGCTCGGCGTGATGATCGGTCGTCTGCTCGAGGTCACCGGCGGAGCCCAGGTGCTCGCCGACACCCTCATCGGGCGCTTCGGCCAGAAGCGGGCCCCGCTCGCCCTCGGCGTCGCGTCCTTCCTCTTCGGCCTGCCGATCTTCTTCGACGCCGGTCTCGTCGTCATGCTGCCGATCATCTTCAGCGTCGCCCGGCGCTTCGGGGGCTCGGTGCTCACCTACGCCCTGCCCGCCGCCGGCGCCTTCGCCGTGACCCACGCCTTCGTCCCGCCGCACCCCGGACCGGTCGCCGCGGCCGGTCTCGTCGGTGCCGACGTCGGCCTCGTCATCGTCTTCGGCCTGCTCATCGGCATCCCGACGTGGTTCATCGCCTGCTACCTGTGGGGCCTGTGGGCCGGGCGCCGCTTCGAGCTGCCCGTCCCCGCGGCGATGACCGTCCAGGACGACCTCGAGGCCGAGGGCGGGGTCCGCGGCCCGCTGCCGTCCTTCGGCACCGTGCTGCTCATCCTCCTGCTGCCCTTCACCCTGATCTTCCTCAACACCGGCATCACCACCCTCGTGTCCACCGGCACGATCGCCGAGGGCCAGGCCTGGGCCGACGGTCTCGTCCTGCTCGGCCAGACCCCCGTCGCCCTGCTCATCACCACCCTCGTCGCGATGGTCGTCCTCGGCTGGCGCACCCGCAGCCGCGACGAGGTCGAGACCCTGCTCGGCGACGCCCTCGGCCCCGTGTGCGTCGTCATCCTCGTCACCGGCGCGGGCGGCATGTTCGGCGGCGTGCTCCGCGCCTCGGGCATCGGCACGGCGCTCGAGAGCAGCCTGTCCTCGCTCGGCCTGCCCGTCATCGTCGCGGCCTTCGTCGTCGCAGCGGCCCTGCGCGTCGCCCAGGGCAGCGCGACCGTCGCCCTCACGGTCGCCGGCGGCCTCATGGCGCCGACCGTCGAGGCGGCGAGCGGTCTGAGCAGCATCGACCTCGCGCTGATCGTCATCGCCATCGCCTGCGGTGCGACCGTCCTCTCGCACGTCAACGACTCGGGCTTCTGGCTCGTCAGCCGCTTCTTCGGCATGGACGAGAAGACGACCTTCAAGACGTGGACGGTCATGGAGACCCTCATCGGCGTCGTCGGCTTCGCCTTCGCCCTCACCCTCAGCCTGATCTTCTAGCCCCGCCTGACGCGCGAAGGGGTGGTCCCACCGGTCGGTGGGGCCACCCCTTCGTCGTCGTCGGGTCAGCGCGAGCGGACGATGAGCGCCTGCCGGTCGACCGTGGCGACGACGTGGCGCGCCTCGCCGAGGACGTCGCCGTCGACCTGCACCGGGTGGGGCTCGTCGACCTCGACCTCGAAGCGCTCGCCCGACGTGCGGGCGAGGTGGGGCATGTCGCGCTCGGAGCGCGAGAGGACGCTCCCGGCCAGCGAGGCCCAGCCGACGATCGTCCGGGGGCTGACGACGACGCAGTCGAGCCGGCCGTCGTCGATCTGCGCCGAGGGCATGAGCTGGATGCCGCCGGTGAGCGTGCCGCAGTTGCCGAAGACGATGGTGCGCGCGGCGACGGGGGTCTGCTCCTGGCCGTCGACGCTCCACCGGATCTTGAAGCGGCGCACGAAGATCTTGCCCAGCCCGGTCGCGAAGTACGCGGGCCAGCCGACGCTCTTCTTCAGGCCCTCGCTCGTGCTGCCCATGATCTCGGCGTCGAAGCCCATGCCGGCCATGACGAGGAAGGGGTGGCGGCGCACGGGCTCGCCGCGCACCGGCTCCTCCGCCTGGCCCTCGTCGTCGGCGACGACCTCGGCCACGGGGTCGAGGTCGAGCCAGGCGACGTCGATCGCCCTGTTGCGACCGGTGCACGCGACCTCGAAGGCCGCCTCGAGGTCGCCGGCGGGGATGTCGAGGTTGCGGGCGAGGAGGTTGCCCGTGCCGCGGGGGAGCAGGCCCATCGGGGTGCGGGTGCCGGCGAGCGCCGCCGCGACCGCGCGGGTCGTGCCGTCGCCGCCGAGGGGGCAGACGAGGTCGACGCCCTGCTCGAGGGCGAGGCGAGCCTGGCCGGTCCCCGGGTCCTCGGCGGTCGTCTCGAGGACGACGGGGTCGTCCCAGCCCAGCCGGGCGCTGGCCTGGGCCAGGCTCGCGCGGGTCGCCGCGAGGTCGTCGACCTTCGTCGGGTTGACGACGACGGCGGCCCGCGGACGACGCGGGGGCTCGGCCTCGGGGTCGGCCTCGGGGCGGAAGGCGCTGCGCGGGGGACGACGGGCGCGGTGCCGGCCACGTCCCCGCGGGCCGGGGTCGGTGAGGACCATCCACACGACGAGCGCGCACAGCAGGAGGCAGAGCGCGACGGCGAGCGCGAGCAGGGTCCAGGATCCAGGCACGAGCCGGACGCTACCCCGTCGTTAGGCTGACCCGGTGATCGACATCAAGCAGCTGCGTGACCAGCCCGACCTCGTCCGCGCGAGCCAGCGCGCCCGGGGCGAGGACGACTCCGTCGTCGACGCGATCCTCGCCGCCGACGAGCGCCGCCGCTCCGCCATCGCCGGCTTCGAGTCGGTCCGCGCCGAGCAGAAGGCCTCGGGCAAGGGCCTCGGCCCGATCATGGGCAAGATCAAGGCCGCCAAGACGTCCGGCGAGGACACGAGCGCCCTGCAGGCCGAGGCCGACGAGCTCAAGGCGAAGGGGGCGGCGCTCGCCGCGGAGGTCAAGCGGCTCGACGCGGCCCAGGGCGAGGCCCAGGGCGAGCTCGACCGGCTGCTGCGCACCGTGGGCAACGTCATCGAGCCCGGCGTCCCGACCGGCGGCGAGGACGACTACGTCGTGCTCGACGAGGTCGGCACCGCGCGGGACTTCGCGGCCGAGGGCTTCGAGCCGCGCGACCACCTCGAGCTCGCCGAGGGCCTGGGCGCCCTGGACATGGAGCGCGGGGCGAAGGTCAGCGGCTCGCGCTTCTACTTCCTCACCGGCATCGGCGCGCAGCTCGAGCTCGCGCTGCTCAACATGGCGGTCGCCCAGGCGACGGCGGCCGGCTTCACCCTGATGATCACGCCGGCGCTCGTGTCGCGCGACGTCATGGCCGGGGCGGGCTTCATCGACAGCCACGAGGAGGAGGTGTACCACCTGCCGGCGGACGACCTCTTCCTCACCGGGACCTCCGAGGTGGCCCTCGCGGGCTACCACTCGGGCGAGATCATCGACCTCGCCGACGGCCCGCGCCGCTACGCCGGGTGGTCGACCTGCTTCCGCCGCGAGGCCGGCAGCTACGGCAAGGACACCCGCGGCATCATCCGCGTCCACCAGTTCAACAAGCTCGAGATGTTCGTCTACTGCGACCCGGCCGACGCCGCCGCCGAGCACGAGCGCCTCCTCGCCTGGGAGCGCGAGATGCTCGCGAAGGTCGAGCTGCCCTACCGCGTCATCGACACCGCGGCCGGCGACCTCGGCGGGCCGGCGGCCCGCAAGCTCGACTGCGAGGCGTGGGTGCCGACCCAGGGCCGCTACCGCGAGCTCACCTCGACGTCGAACTGCACGACCTACCAGGCGCGCCGTCTGGGCACGCGCTTCAAGGACGGCGACGGGCGCACCCAGGTCGCGGCGACGCTCAACGGCACGCTCGCGACGACCCGATGGCTCGTCGCGATCCTCGAGAACCACCAGCAGCCGGACGGGTCGGTGCGCGTGCCGGAGGCGCTGCGTCCCTACCTCGGCAAGGACGTCCTCACCCCCCGTCGCTGATGGTCGGGCGCCAGCACGGCATCGCCGGGCGGCTCGTCGCCCTCGTGACGGCCACGCTGGCGCTCGCCCTCGTCCTCGCCGGCGTCATCGCCTACGTCGTCCAGCGCGCCGAGGTCCTCGAGCAGGCCGACGCCGAGCTGCTCCAGGAGGTCGAGGAGCTGCGCCAGCTCTCCGACCAGTCCGCGGCCGACCGGCCCTACCGCGACGTCGGGGTCCTCCTCGAGGACTTCCTGCGCTTCAGCGTGCCCGGCAGCGACGAGTCGATGATCGCCTTCGTCGGCGGCTCGCGCGTGCCGTCGCTCGTCTCCGGCGGCGAGCGCCGCATCGACCTCACGGAGCCGGCCGTCATCGACGCGGTGCTCACCCAGCGCCGGCCGGACGAGACCGTGCTGAGCACCGTCGAGACGCCGACCCAGGACCTGCGCATCGCGATCACCTCGGTCCAGGGCGACGACGGCCAGGGCACGCTCGTCGTCGGCATCGACCGCGGGGCGCGCCTCGACCGGGTCGACTCCCTCCTCAGCGCCTACGGGGTCGGCGCCCTGCTCACCCTGCTGCTCGCCGGGGCCGTCCTCCTCGTCGCCGTGCGCCGCCTGCTCTCCCCGCTCGGCGACCTCGTCGAGGCGGCCGAGCAGATCGACGACCGCGAGCTCTCGCGCAGGGTCGTCGTGCCCGAGCAGCGCACCGAGGTGGCCTCGCTCGCGACCTCGCTCAACACGATGCTCGAGCGGCTCGAGTCCTCCTTCGTCGCCCAGCGCCGCTTCCTCGACGACACCGCGCACGAGCTGCGCACCCCGCTGACGATCATGCGGGGCAACCTCGAGGTGCTCGACGCGGAGGACGTCGAGGACGTCGAGGCGACCCGCCACATCGAGCTCGTCGAGATCGACCGCATGCGCCGCATCGTCGACGACCTGCTCCTCCTCGCCCGGCTCGACCGGCCCGACTTCGTGCGCCCGGCCCCCATCGACGCCCGCGACCTGCACGCCGACCTCCTCGCGCTCGTCCCCGCGCTCGGCGACCACGAGTGGGTCGACGACGGGTGCGTCGAGGGCGTCGTCCACGTCGACCGCGACCGGGTCGTCCAGGCCGTGCAGCAGCTGTGCGCCAACGCCGTGAAGTTCTCCCAGCCGGGCTCGCAGGTCCGGCTGCGCACCGCCTGGCGCGGGGCGGGCGAGGACCGCGCGCTCGTGCTGTCGGTCTCCGACGACGGGGTCGGCATCGCCCCGGAGGAGCAGGAGGCGGTCTTCGAGCGCTTCGGCCGGGCCGAGGGCCAGCGCGCCGTCGAGGGCAGCGGCCTCGGGCTGCCCATCGTGCGGGCCATCGCCCACGCCCACGGCGGCGAGATCGAGCTCGACTCGCGACCGGGGGAGGGGAGCACCTTCTCCCTCGTCGTCCCGGCGCCCGAGCCCGAGCCGTCGCCGCGGGCTCGGTAGCCTGGCCGCACCCGGGCACCCGCCCGACCCGGACCGTCCCCGGCCCGCAGGAGGGCACACCCATGGCGCGCATCCTCATCGTCGAGGACGAGGAGCACCTCTCCCGCTTCATCGACAAGGGCCTGCGCAAGGCCGGCTTCGAGACCGTCGTCGCCGCGGACGGCATGACCGCGCTCGAGCACGCGACCGGCGGCGGGGTCGACCTCGTCGTCCTCGACGTGGGGCTGCCGCGCATGGACGGCTTCACGGTGCTCAAGCTCATCCGCGGCATGGACGTCGAGGTGCCGGTCATCATGTGCACCGCACGTGACTCCGCCGACGACAAGGTCGCCGGTCTCGAGGGCGGCGCCGACGACTACCTCGCCAAGCCGTACACCTTCGCCGAGCTGCTCGCCCGGATCCGGTTGCGGCTGCGCGACCGCGCCCCCGGCACCCCCGAGGTCACGGTGCTCGAGCGCGGCGAGGTCTCGCTCGACGTCGTCGCCCGCGAGGTGCGCCTCGACGGCGCCCCGGTGACCCTGTCGGCGCGCGAGTTCTCGTTGCTGCGCACCTTCCTCGAGCACCCCGGCCAGGTGCTCTCGCGCGAGCAGCTCATCGAGCGCGTCTGGGACGGCGCCGAGACGAGCAGCAACGTCGTCGACGTCTACATCGGCTACCTGCGGCACAAGATCGGCGCCGAGCGCATCGTCACCGTGCGCGGGCTGGGCTACCGCCTCGCCTGAGCCGCGCGGCTCCCCTTCGCCCTCGCCCCCCTTCGCCGAGGTATGGCAATCGGTCGGCCAGACCCCCCTCTGGCCTGCAGATCTCCATACCTCGGCGAAGGGGGGGCGACGGGGGTGGGCGAAGGGGGCGCCGCGCGGATGAGAGGGCTCTCACCATCGGCTCACGGGCGGCTCATCGCGACGCAGTTGCATGTCCGCATGCGCATCGCCACCTCGCCCGCACCGACCTCAGCGCCCCTGCGCGTCGCGCTGTACTCCCACGACTCGGTGGGGCTGGGCCACCAGCGCCGCAACCTCGCCATCGCCCACGCCCTGCGGACCCACCTGCCGGCCCTCACCGGGCGTGAGGTCACCGGGCTGCTCCTCACCGGCGTCGAGCGGGTCGTCGGCCACCTGCCGGCCGACTTCGACGTCGTGCGCCTGCCGGGCATCGCCAAGGACGCCCACGGCTACGCGCCGCGCGAGATGAGCGTGCCGATGACCGACCTCATCGACGTGCGTCGCGCGATCCTCTCCGGCGCGCTCGGGGCCCTCGCCCCCGACCTCGTCGTCGTCGACCGGCACGCCTTCGGCGTCGACGACGAGCTGCTCGAGCCCCTGCGCCGGCTGCGCCGCGAGCAGCCCGGCACCCGCGTCGTCCTCGGGCTGCGCGAGGTGCTCGACGAGCCCGAGGTCGCCGTGCGCGAGTGGCGTCGCGTCGGCTCCGAGCGGGTGCGCGAGCTCTTCGACGCGATCTGGGTCTACGGCGACGAGCGGGTCACCGACCTGCGCGCCACGGGCGCCGTGCCCGCCGAGCTGCACGACCTCGTCGTCCACACCGGCTACCTCTCCGCCGACCGCGCGACCCGCAGCTTCTTGCGCGAGCTGCAGCGCCCGTACCTGCTGACGACGGTCGGCGGCGGGCACGACGGCGAGGACCTGTGCCGGGCCGCCGTCCAGGCGCCCGTCCCCGAGGGCCTCGGCCACGTCGTCGTCGTCGGCCCTCAGGCGACCCCGAGCCGGCGCGAGGAGCTGCAGGCGCTCGCCGGGCCGCGCACCGAGGTGCTCGACGAGGTGCCCGAGGGCCTGCTGGCCATCCGCTCCGCCGAGGCCGTCGCCTGCATGGGCGGCTACAACACCGTGTGCGAGGTGATGAGCACCGACCGACCCGCCGTCGTCGTGCCCCGGGAGGAGCCGCGCCAGGAGCAGCTCATCCGGGCCCGCTCGCTCGAGGCCACCGGCGCCCTCGACGTCATCCGCGCCGCCGAGCTCACCCCCGAGCGGCTCGGCCGCTGGTTCGCCGACAACCTCCACCGCAGCGTCGACCGCAGCCACCTGCGCCGCGACGGGCTGGCCGCCGTCGCCGGCCACGCGGCCGACCTGCTCGCCACGACCCCCCAGGAGATCCGCCATGCGGTCTGAGACCCTCGCCCCCGCGCGCACCAGCGCCCCGCCGTCGCCGTCCGCCCCGCCGTCGACGACGCCGTCCCCGACCACCGCGTCGTGCGGCGCCCCCGCGACCGCCACCGAGCGCGTCGGCTACGTCGTCAAGGTGTACCCGCGCTTCTCGGAGACCTTCGTCGTCACCGAGGTCCTCGCCCGCGAGGCCCAGGGCGAGGAGCTCGAGATCTTCGCGCTGCGCCCGACGACCGACACCCACTTCCACCCGGCGCTCGCCCGCGTGCACGCCCCCGTCACCTACCTGCCCCGCGCCCTCAAGGCCTCCGAGCTGTGGGCGAGCATCGCCCGCGCCCACGACGTGCTGCCCGACCTCGGGCCGCGTCTGGCCGAGGTGCTGCCGCTCACGACGCGGCTGGCCGCGGACGAGGTCGCCCAGGGCGTCGAGCTCGCGATCGCCGTGCGCACCCGGGGGATCACCCGGCTGCACGCGCACTTCGCGTCGGCCCAGGCCCGCGTCGCCGCGGTGGCCGCGCACCTCGCCCAGGTCCCGTGGAGCGTCACCACCCACGCGAAGGACATCTTCCACGACGAGGTCGACCTCGACCTGCTCGTCGACCTGCTGCACGGCGCGAGCACGGTCGTCGCGATCAGCGCGTACAACGAGCGGCACCTCGGCCGGGTCGCGCCGCGGGCCCGCGTCGCCCGGGTCGCGAACGGTCTCGACCTCACCGGCTTCGGCTACCGGGAGCCGAAGCCGGTCGCGGGCCCCCTTCGCGTCCTCGCCGTCGGCCGGCTCGTCGAGAAGAAGGGCTTCGACGTCCTCCTCGACGCGCTCGCGACCGCCCGCGCCGCCGGGCTCGAGGTCCGCGCGGAGGTCGCCGGGTCCGGTGAGCTCGGCCCCGACCTCCTCACCCGCGCCCGCGCGCTCGGTCTCGACGACGTCGTCACCTGGCTGGGGGCGCGGCCGCAGGACGAGGTGCTCGCGCTGCTGCGGCAGGCCGACGTCTTCGTCGCGCCGTGCGTCGTCGGCGCCGACGGCAACGCCGACGGGCTGCCGACGGTGATCCTCGAGGCCATGGCGGTGGGCACGCCCGTCATCTCGACCGCCGTCACCGGGATCCCCGAGGTCGTCCGCGGCACCGTCGCCGACCCCGTCACCGGGGTGCTCCTCGAGCCGGGGGACCCGAGCGCCCTGGCCGACGCGCTGCGCGCCGTCGCGGCCGACGCCTTCCCCCGCGCCGACGTCGCCCGCCGCGCCCGGGACCTCGTCGAGCGCGACCACGACACCACCCGCCAGGCCGCCCTCCTGGCCCGATCGACAGGAGCCGTCGCATGAGAGTCGCCTACGTCTGCGCCGACCCCGGCGTCC
This sequence comes from Janibacter sp. UYMM211, assembly GCF_040547045.1. Classification (NCBI taxonomy): domain Bacteria; kingdom Bacillati; phylum Actinomycetota; class Actinomycetes; order Micrococcales; family Intrasporangiaceae; genus Janibacter; species Janibacter sp. UYMM211. The sequence continues at coordinate 207,320 of NZ_JBEPOY010000004.1, forward strand.
CCGCCTTCGGCACGAAAGGGGCCTCGGTCCACATCCAGGAGATGGTCCGGGCCTGGCGGGCGAAGGGGGCGCAGGTCCACCTCTACGTCGTCCGCACCGGAGACCACGTGCCCGACGACCTCCTCGACGTCCCGGTGACCCACGTGCCGGTCGGCCGACCGGCCGACGGCGGGACGGCCGGGCGCGAGCGCGCGCAGCGGGTCGCCGCGGACGCGCTGGCCCGGGCCGTGCTCGCCGACGGCGCGGACGTCGTGCACGAGCGCTACTCCCTCTTCTCCACCGCGCTCGCGCAGGTGACGGCTCGCACCGGCGCCGTCGGCCTGCTCGAGGTCAACGCCCCGCTCGTCGAGGAGCAGGCGCAGCACCGCGAGCTCGACGACGCCGCGGGCGCCCTGGCCGCGCTCCGGACCCAGGCGGCGGCCGCCGACCGGGTGCTCGCCGTCTCCGGCCCCGTGTCTGACTGGGTGCGCACGCACGTGCCCTCGGCGCGGGTCGTCATCACCCCCAACGGCGTCGACCCCGGTCGCATCCACGCCGTCGCGCCCGACCGCGTGGGCGCGCCGGTCGTCGTCTTCGTCGGCACGCTCAAGCCGTGGCACGGCGTCGAGCACCTGCTCGACGCGGCTGCCCTGGCCCGTCGACCGTGGCAGGTGCGCGTCGTCGGCGACGGCCCTCAGGCGAGCGCCCTGCGCGAGCGCGCCGACCGGCTCGGCCTGAGCGTCGACTTCCGCGGTGCGGTGACCCCGCAGGAGGTGCCCACGCACCTCGAGGGAGCCGCGGTCGCGGTCGCGCCCTACCCGGCGGGGCAGGACCAGTACTTCTCGCCGCTCAAGGTGCTCGAGTACAGCGCCGCCGCCCTGCCCGTCGTGGCGAGCGACGTCGGCCAGCTCGGCGACCTCGTCCACGACGGCGTCACCGGGCTGCTCGTGCCGCCGTCGGACCCCGAGGCGCTCGCCGCCGCCGTCGACGCGCTCGTGTCCGTCCCCGACCGGGCCGAGCGGATGGGACGCGCCGGCCGCCGCCGGGTCGTGCGCCAGCACACCTGGCTCCACGTGCTCGACCGCGCGACGGCCGGGCTGGCCCTGCCCTGGGCGGGCGCGCGCGAGGAGGCGACGGCATGAGCCGCGACCAGGGCGCGCTGCGCCGGACCCTCGGCGTCCTGCGGCCCCACCTGCCCGAGCAGCGCCTGCTCATCGGGGCCGGCGCCCTCGCCCTCGTCCTCGAGGTGCTCTTCCGGGTCCTCGAGCCGTGGCCGGTCAAGGTCGTCGTCGACGCCGTGACCCGCTCGCTCGGCGCCGACCTCGCGACGAGCGGACCGGAGGCCGGACCCGCGCTGCTCGGCGCCGCCGCGCTCGCGACGATCGCCCTCGTCGGGCTGCGCGCGGTGTGCAACTACCTCGCGACGATCGCCTTCGCGCTCGTCGGCAGCCGCGTCGCCACCCAGCTGCGCCAGCGCACCTTCGACCACGTCACCGCGCTGTCGAAGGGGTACCACTCGCGCAACGGGTCGGCCGACATCGTGCAGCGGCTCGTCGGCGACGTCGGCAAGCTCCAGGAGGTCGCGGTCACCGCGGGTCTGCCGCTGCTCGTCAACGTCTTCACCCTCGTCGTCATGACCGGCGTGATGATCTGGCTCGACCCGCTCCTCGCGCTCGTCGTCGTCGCCGCGTCGCTCGTCTTCGTGCTCCTCTCGCGCGGCAGCACGAGCCAGATCACCGTCGCCTCGCGCAAGACGCGCCGCAGCGAGGGCGAGCTGGCCGGGGTCGCGCAGGAGGCCATCGGCGCGATCCCCGTCGTCCAGGCGTACACGCTCGAGGGGGCGCTCTCGCGCTCCTTCGGCGGGAGCAACGACCGGGCGCTGCGCGACGGGGTGAGGGCTCGTCGCCTCGCCGCCGGTCTCGAGCGCTCGACCGACGTCGTCGTCGGGCTCGCGACGGCCGCCGTGATCTTCGTCGGCGGCTGGCGGGTCGTGCAGCAGGTGATGACCCCCGGCGACCTCGTCCTCTTCCTCACCTACCTCAAGACCTCGATGAAGCCGTTGCGCGACATCGCGAAGTACACCGGGCGGATCTCGCGCTCGGCCGCCTCGGGCGAGCGGGTCGCCGACCTGCTCGACGAGGTGCCGGAGATCCTCTCGCCGCAGGAGCCCGTGCGCCCCTCCCGCGTCCGCGGTGCGCTCACGCTGCGCGACGTCGTCGCCGGGTACGGCCCCGGCCGGCGGGTGCTCGACCGGGTCGACCTGGACATCCCCGCCGGCCAGCGGGTCGCCCTCGTCGGCCCGAGCGGGTCCGGCAAGTCCACGCTCACCGCGCTGCTCGCCCGGCTGCAGGACCCCCAGGGCGGCTCGGTCCGGCTCGACGGGCACGACCTGCGCGACCTCGAGCTGTCGCTCGTGCGTCGTGAGGTCACCCTCCTGCTGCAGGAGTCCGTGCTCTTCACCGGCACCATCGCCGACAACATCCGTCAGGGGCGGCCGGACGCCACGCTCGAGGAGGTGTGGGAGGCCGCCCGTCGGGCTCGCGCCCACGACTTCGTCATGGAGCAGCCCGACGCCTACGAGACGGTCGTCGGCGAGCGCGGCTCGACGCTGTCGGGCGGGCAGCGCCAGCGCATCGCCATCGCCCGGGCGATGCTGCGCGACAGCGCCGTCGTCGTGCTCGACGAGGCGACGAGCGGGCTCGACCCGAAGAACGCCGCCGCTGTGCGGACCGGGCTCGACGAGCTGACCCGGGGCCGCACGACCCTCGTCGTCACGCACGACGAGCAGACCGCGAGGGCGTGCGACCGGATCATCTGGCTCGAGGACGGCCGGGTGCGCTGGGACGGCGGCCCTCACGACGAGATGCCGAGCGGCCATGCTTTCCGACCCGACGACCCGGACGCGCCGATCGTCCTGGGCGGCCACCGGGTCGTGCGTGACGGCACCGAGGACACCGTGCCGATCCCGGTGCGGGCATGAGCCGCCACGCGACGCTGCACGTCGCCCTCGACCCGGACCGGGTCTGCGAGCTCCTCGGCGCCGACATGCGGGTCACCCGTCTGCGGCACAAGCCGGGGCAGTACACCGTCGCGGCGCTCGCGGACGCGACCGGTCCCACCGGCTGGCTGCGGCTCACCCCTCACCACGACCGTGCGGTGCGCGACGCGGGAGGGGCGGCGCGCGTCGGGCGTCGGGTCGAGGTGGACGAGGTCGACGGTCTCGTCCTCGTGCACGGCGACCTGTGGACCGACCCCCGTCTGGCGCGGGTGCTGCACCGCGCGGCCGATCTCGTCGACGCCTCCGTCGTCGTGCGGCACAACCCCCTGCGCCGCCTCGTCCTGCGCCGTGGCACGACGCAGATCCGCGTGACGACGAAGGCCCAGCCCGACGTGCACCGCCTCGTCCCCGCCCTCGCGGAGGAGGGCCTGGCCGCGGCCCCCCGCGGTCGCGCCTCGAGCCGGGTCACCCGCTGGGAGTGGGTGCCGGGCGAGAGCCTCGACGCCCTCTCCGACCGCGGAGACCTCGGCGCGCGTCGCGCCGGCGAGATCGCCGGCGGGCTGCTCGCCCGGCTGCACCAGCTCGCCGTACCAGCCGGTGCGCACGAGCGGCTGCCGCAGCGCGAGGCCTGGGACGACGGGGGCCTGCGCGCCACCGCCCGAGGTCTGGCCGACGTCGACGCCGACCTCGGTGCGCGCGCCGCCGGTCTCGTCGACCGGCTCCCCGCGGTGCCCGACGGAGCGCCGGTGCTGCTCCACGGCGACTGGTCGAGCGACCAGCTCGTCGTCGGCGAGCACGGCCCGCGGATGATCGACCTCGACCGGGCCGGCTCCGGGCCGGCGCTGCGAGACCTCGCCTCCTATCTCGCCGTCGAGGCCCTGCGCGCGGGCGACCCCCAGGGGGCGGGCGCGGCCGGGTTGCGCGCCGGGTACGAGGAGGGCGGCGGGCGCTGGCCCGGCGACGCCGCGGTGCGGTCGGCGAGCGCGGCCGCCCTCCTCACCCGGGCGAAGGAGCCCTTGCGCCGGGCAGAGCCGACGTGGCGCCACGGGGTCGGGCGCACCCTCGACCTCGCCGAGGAGCTGCTGCGATGAGCGCCGTGCCCGAGCGGGTCGGCCTCGGCGCGGACGAGCTGCGTGTCGGCCGCGCCTGGCCGAAGGACCTGTCTGCCGACCGGCTCTCCCTGCGCGTCGAGGGCCGTGACGGCTCCGACCGGCTGCGCGCCGGCGAGCTCGACCTCATCCGGTCGCGCGGACGGTGGCAGGTCGACGAGGTGAGGGTCCTCCCCTTCGCGACCGACCCACGTCTGCCCGGGCTCGCCGGGCTCGACGGCACCCTGCTCGTCCACCGCGGCGGCCGTCGAGCGGTGCTGCGCGAGGCCGGGTCGTACACGAAGGTCGTCCGCCCGGGTGCGCTGGACGCGGTGCTGCAGGCCCATCGCACCGGCGCTCGGCTCGCCGCACGCGCCGGCTGGGCGGCCCCCGCCGCCGAGGTGGTGCCGGGTCGGCCCGGGACGATCCGGCTGAGCACCGTGCCCGGCGCGCCCCTGCACGACCTCGGCGTGCGCGGTGACGAGGAGGCGGTGCGCAGGGGGTGGGGCGCCTTCGCCGAGGGCTGGCCCGAGGTCGTCGCCGGTGACGCGAGCGGGCTGCCCGCGCACGACGCGAGCGCCGAGGTCCAGGTCGCCGAGCGGGCCGTGCGTCAGGCCCTCGACGTGTGCTCGCCCCCGGCGCCGGTCCGCCTGGGCGTCGAGCGAGCGCTCGACCTCACGGTCGCCGCGCTGCTCGACGACGCGGGTGCCCCCGCCGTGCCCAGCCACCGCGACCTCCACGACAAGCAGCTGCTCGTCGGCGAGGGCCTCGGGCTGCTCGACCTCGACACCGCCGCTCGTGCCGAGCCCGAGCTCGACCTGGCCAACCTCCTCGAGCACGTGCGCCTGCGCGGCCGGCAGGGCCTGTGGTCGCCGGCGGTCGTCGCGCTCGGCGAGGAGGGCGTGCGCCGGGCCGCCGAGCGGGTCGGCGCCGACCCGCGGCGGCTGGCCGCCTACCGCGCCGCGACCCGGCTGCGCCTCGCGGGGATCTACCTCTTCCGGCCGAGGTGGGCGGGTCTCGCCCGCACCGAGCTCGAGCGGGTGGCGTCGGCACCGCCTCTCATGAGAGCGCTCTCATGCGGGTCTTAGCGCGCCGTCATGCTCGGCTGGGAGGCTGGGCGTCATGAAGGTCATGGCAGCAGTCGTCGGGTTCCTCCTCGTGGGCGCCGCATCGGTCCTGCTCTGGGTCCAGGCGAGCGCCCCCGCTCCCGAGACGGTCCCGGGCGTGCGCATCGGCAGCGCGACCACGGAGCCCGCGGCCCGCAGCACCTCGAGCAGCTCGTCGACGACGTCCTCGACGAGCTCGTCGTCCTCTTCGAAGAGCTCCTCCTCGAAGAGCTCCTCCTCGAAGAGCTCCTCCTCGAAGACCCCGACGAGGCCCACGTCCTCGACGACCCGCACCCCGGCGCGCACGACGACGGCACCGCCCTCGCCGCGCACCGTCGCCCCGAGCCCGCGTACCTACGACGACGACGACGATGACGACGTCGAGACCGAGGACCGCGACGACGACGAGTGGGACGACGACTGAGGCCACCCCCTTCGCCGGCCTGCTGCCTCCCGTGCGCCGTGTCTCCGTCTCGCGACGGAGGCGCGGCGCACCTGCGCTCTCCTAGGGTGTCGGGGTGGTCCTCATCGACACCCTGCGCCGGTTCTTCGCGATCGACGACCCCTGGGAGCGCCCGGGGAGCGAGGTGACCCGTCAGGACGCGCTCATCACCGCGGGGACCGCCGTGCTCAGCCTGCTCACCGTCGAGCTCATGCGCGGGGTCGGGGTGCTCGAGGCCGTCGACCACCCCGTCTGGGTGCAGTGGCTCGTCACCGCCGGGCCCTGTCTGCTCCTGCTCGGCCGCCGCCGGTGGCCGCTCACGATGCTCGTCGTCGGCTCGGTGGCCTACTGGGCGATCGCGACCTTCGCCAGCCCGATGGCGAGCCTGCTGTCGACGCAGCTCGTCTACTTCGCCGTCGTCTACTCCGGTGTCGCCTACGCCCGCCGGCGCTCCGAGATGGTCCTCGTCGTCGGCGCCGTGCTCGTCGGGATGTTCGCCTGGCTGGTCTGGAGCCTCGCCGTGGGCAGCGCCGTCGACGACATGCTCGCCGGGAGCGACCCGGCCAACCGGTCGCGGGCGATCGTCGCCGGCATCGCGCTGACGACCCTCATCAACGTCGTCTACTTCGGCGGCGCCGTCCTCGTCGGCCAGAGCGCCTGGCGCAACCGCCGGCAGCGGGCCCGTCTCGAGGACCAGGCGAGCACGATCTCGGCGCAGTCCGAAGAGCTGAGCGAGCGCGCCGTCGTCGAGGAGCGGCTGCGCATCGCCCGCGAGCTGCACGACGTCGTCGCCCACCACGTCTCCGTCATCGGCGTCCAGGCGGCCGGCGCGCGGCGCGTGCTCCAGCGCGACCCGGTCGCCGCGACGGACGCCCTCGGGGTCATCGAGAGCTCGAGCCGCGAGGCGGTCACCCAGATGCGATCGCTGCTGCGCACCCTGCGCACGGCGACGCCGGTCGTCACCCAGGAGGAGCACCGCGGCCCGGAGCCGCACCTGGGCGACATCGCCCGGCTCGTCGCCGAGCGCGACGGGCCGGTGCTCCACGTCGAGCACGAGGTCGTGCTCGACTGCGAGGACGCCCTCGACGCCGTGCCGGCCGCGGTCGGGCACAGCATGTACCGCACCGCCCAGGAGGCGCTGACCAACGTCGCGAAGCACTCGACCGCCCGGACCGCCCGGGTCGTCGTGCGGGTGCGGACCCGGTCGGGCTCCCCCTTCGCCGAGGTCGAGGTGACCGACGACGGTCGCGCCCGCGCCGGGAGCACCGGCTCCGGCCTGGGCCACATGGGCATCCGTGAGCGGGCCGGCCTCCTCGGCGGCACGGTCGAGGTCGGGCCGCGGGCGACCGGCGGCTACCGTGTGCGGCTCAGGGTCCCGCTCGAAGGGGGAGACGCGTGAGCGAGCAGGCGACGCCGGAGGCACCGCTGCGGCTCCTCCTCGTCGACGACCAGCGCCTCATCCGGGCCGGCTTCGCGATGATGCTCGGCGTCGAGCCCGACATCGAGGTCGTCGGCGAGGCCGGCGACGGAGCCGAGGCGGTCGAGCGGGCCGCCCAGCTGCGCCCCGACCTCGTCCTCATGGACGTCCAGATGCCCGGCATGGACGGCATCGCCGCGACCCGCGAGATCGTGCGGCAGGGCCTCGGGCAGGTCGTCGTCCTCACGACCTTCGACCGCGACGACTACCTCTTCGACGCGCTGCGGGCGGGGGCGAGCGGCTTCCTGCTGAAGAACGCCGAGGCCGAGCAGCTCGTCGACGCCGTGCGGGCCGTCGGCCGCGGCCACTCCCTCCTCGCGCCGGAGGTCACCCGCCGCGTCATCAGCGCGATGGTGACGAGCGAGACGACCGAGGCCGCCTCGTCGGGCGACACCCCCGACCTCGGCGTGCTCACCGAGCGCGAGCGCGAGGTGCTCGTCGCGGTGGGGCGCGGGCTGTCGAACTCCGAGATCTCGCGCGAGCTCTACATCGGCGAGGCCACGGTGAAGACCCACGTGAGCAACGTCCTGGCCAAGCTGCAGCTGCGCGACCGGGTGCAGGCCGTCGTGCTCGCCCACCAGGCGGGCGTCGTCGGCTGAGCCCTCCCTCCTCAGGGGGAGGACGGGGCCGTCCCGGGTCACCCCCGCGGTGGATCCGCCGTGGCAGGGGGCCGACCTAGTGTCGTGGACATGGCTTCCACCCCTGACTCCATCAGCGTCGAGGGCCTCACGCGCCGCTTCGGCGACCGGGCCGTCGTCGACGACGTGAGCTTCACCGTCCCGGGCGGTCAGATGACCGGCTTCGTCGGCGGCAACGGCGCGGGCAAGACGACGACGATGCGCATGATCATGGGCGTCCTCGGCATCTCCGAGGGCACGGTGCGCTACGGCGAGCACGAGATCACGACCGCCGACCGCCGCCGCTTCGGGTACATGCCCGAGGAGCGCGGCCTCTACCCGAAGCAAAAGATCCTCGAGCAGCTCGTCTACCTCGCCACCCTCGGCGGGGCCGACAGGGCGGCGGCGACGACGGAGGCGAGCGAGCTGCTCGACCGCTTCGGGCTCCTCGACCGGGCCGGTGACACCGTCGAGAAGCTCTCGCTGGGCAACCAGCAGCGGGTGCAGATCATCGCCGCGGTGATGTCGCAGCCCGTCGCGCTCGTCCTCGACGAGCCCTTCAGCGGGCTGGACCCGCAGGCCGTCGACTCGATGGCCGACCTGCTGCGCGAGCACACCGCGCGCGGGGTGCCGGTGCTCTTCTCCAGCCACCAGCTCGACCTCGTCGAGCGCCTGTGCGACCGACTCGTCGTCCTCGCCCAGGGCCAGGTCCGGGCGCAGGGCACCTCGGCGGAGCTGCGCACCGGCGGGCCCGAGCGGTACCGCGTCACGCTCGGGTCGGACGCCGGCTGGGTCCGTGACCTGCCCGGCATCCACACGGTCGACGTGGACGGGCCGACGGCCCTCATCGAGCTCGATCCCGGCGGCGGTACAGGGGCCGCTGCCGGGGTCGACCCCACCTGGGCCGGGAGCGACCCGCGGGTCGACGCCCTCGTGCGGGCCGCGCTGGAGCGCGGCGGCGTGCGAGAGCTGACCCGCGTCGTCCCCGCCCTGTCCGACATCTACCGAGAGGTCACGGCATGAGCACCCGCACCGCCCCGTGGCGCCTCGTCGCCCAGCGCGAGGTCATGGTCAAGCTGAGGGACAAGTCCTTCATCCTCGGGACCCTCATGTCCCTCGCCCTCGTCGCCGGCCTCATGGGCTTCCAGGCCTGGCAGGCCGAGCGGCACCGCGACGTCACCCTCGTCGCGACGCCCGAGGCGACGTCGATGGCCCAGGCGGTCGCGAAGCCCGCCGAGGCGGACGACAAGCTGACGATCACGGTGCAGGACGAGCCCGACGCCGACGCGGCACGGGCGGCGCTGGAGTCCGGGGACGCCGACGGCTGGCTGCACGAGCAGGACGGCACGTGGACCCTCACCGCCTACGACGAGCAGGACGGCGCGCTGTCGAGCGCGGTCACCGAGGGTGTCGCCCAGCAGGTGCTCGCCGAGCGGGCCGAGGCGGCCGGCACGACGACCGCCGAGCTGACGAAGGGGAGCGAGGTCACCCAGACCCTGCTCAAGGGCGACGCCGAGCGGGCCGGTCTGGCGCAGGCCGTCGGCTTCGTCATGGCGATCCTCTTCTACTTCAGCGCGATGATGTTCGGCATGACGCTCGCGATGAGCGTCGTCGAGGAGAAGCAGTCGCGCATCGTCGAGATCATCGCGACGTCGATGCCGGTGACCCAGCTGCTCGCCGGCAAGATCCTCGGCAACTTCGTCCTCGCCGTCGGCCAGCTCGCGCTCTTCGTCGGGGTGGGCCTCGTCGGCCTCACGCTCACCGACCTCGGGTCGCTGCTGCCGTCGCTGTCCTCGGGCATCCTCTGGTACGTCGCCTTCTACCTCGCCGGCTTCGTCCTCGTCGCGACGCTCTTCGCGATGGCGGGGGCGCTGGCCAGCCGGGTCGAGGACGTCCAGTCGACGTCGACGCCGGTCACCCTGCTCATCATGGCGGTCTTCTTCTCCGGCATCTTCGCCACCGGCACGATCGCCTCGGTGCTGTCCTGGCTGCCGCCCTTCTCGGCGGTCCTCATGCCGATGCGGCTCGTCACCGGCCAGGCGCAGTGGTGGCAGGCCCTCGTCGCGCTCCTGCTCCTCCTCGCCCTCACCACCCTCGTCCTCGCGGTCGCCACCCGGATCTACCGCCGGGCGTTGCTCCAGACGAGCGGCAAGCTGGGCTACAAGGAGGCGTGGAACGCCGAGATCTGAGGCGGTCACCCCGTCGTCCGCCGAGGTATGGCAACGGGCCCCGATCCGGTGAGGATCGGGGCCCGTCTGCCATACCTCGGCGAGCCAGGGCTCAGGCGAAGGGGGCAGGACGACGCACCGGCCACGCCGGGTCCCACGGGGGCCCGGCGTGCTCGTGCGCCCCGCGCCCGAGCGCACGCCGACGCGCCCGGGTCTCGGGCCGCGCCCACGAGGCAGTGCGCGCGGAGCCCGCACTCGCGACCTGCTCCCGCTCGGCGGTGACCCGGACCCGCAGCGACCCGTCGACGACGGGCAGGACGGCCTCGTCGACCTCCTGCAGCAGCGCGGCCGAGCCGCTGTCGCACGCGTCGCACCCGCAGTCGGGGAGCAGGGCCAGCTCGACGGCGGGCGAGCCCGCCGCGACGACGACCGCCTCGGACCCGATCTGCCCCAGGACGAGGGGAAGTGCGCCGGCGCGCTGCGGACGGAGCACGACGACCCGGTCGAGCTCGAGGCGGGGGCGGAGCAGCCACCCGTCACCGCTGCTGGCTGCCTCCGACGGGCCGAGAGGCCGGGGCGGCGGGACCTCCTCGGGGTCCGCCAGGCCGCGGGCGACGAGCTCGTCGACCCAGGCCTGCACCCGCTCGCCGACGACGACATGACGCTCTGGGTGGCTGACCCGGGAATACTCCTCCTCGCGCGGCTCCGCGTGCTCGCCCGGGGCCGCGGGGTCCTCGTGCGGGTCCGCCCAGTCGGCGACGGTGCGGGCCGCGGCGAAGCGCGCCTCCACGGCGTCGAGCAGATCCAGGACGTGGGTGGGCAGGGCGGCGTCCTCGGGGAGCCACCGCCGGTCCTCGGCGCTCAGCGCCTCGAGCCCGGCGTTGTGCGCGTGCCACCACGGTCGGTCCACGGTCATCTGCCGACCCTCTCAGGCGTCGGGCGAGGGCGCCACGAGATATCGCCTCGCCCGGGCTGCCGCCACCACCCCTTCGTCCGCCGAGGTATGGCAACGGGCTCCGATCCGGTGGGGATCGGAGCCCGATTGCCATACCTCGGCGAGCCTGGGCTCAGCGGTCGGTGCCGGCCTCGAGGTCGACCTGGTCGTCCGGGTCGTGCGAGCGACGCCGCGAGCGGCGCACGAGGAAGCCGACCCACACGAGGAAGGTCACGATGATGAGGACGTAGACGACCTTGCTGATCGGGTCGATGTACTGCTCCACGAGGTGGTAGCGGCTGCCCAGCGCGTACCCGGCGCTGACGAGGGCGGTGTTCCACAGCGCGCTGCCTGCCAGGGTCATGAGGAAGAAGCGCCCCATCGGCATGCGGTCGACACCGGCGGGGATGGAGATGAGGCTGCGGATGCCGGGGATGAGCCGGCCGAAGAAGACCGCCTTGCTCCCGTGCCTGCTGAACCACACGTCGGCCTTGTCGACGTCCGAGACGTCGACGAGCGGCATCTTCTGGGCGACGAGGCGCAGCCGGTCCATCCCGACGACCGCGCCGATCGCGTACAGCAGGAGCGCGCCGGCGACCGAGCCGAGCGTGGCCCAGGCGATGGCCTCGACGATCGTGTACTCGCCGTTGGCGGCGGTGAACCCCGCGAGCGGCAGGACCACCTCGCTCGGGATCGGCGGGAAGACGTTCTCGAGGAAGATCGCCAGCGCGATCCCCGGACCGCCGACGGACTCCATGACCGAGAGGACCCAGTCGATGAGCTGTTGCATGCCGCCCTTCCCGCGGTTGGTGGCCGTCCCGGGCGGGACGGGCCGCGACCCAGGGTAGAGGTCCGGGCCTGGGAGAGCGCTGGACAGACCGCCGGGCGAGGGGGCGAAGGGGGACCCGCCCGCCCCGCGTAGGTTGGGCCCCCGTGAGCGAGGAGCGCGAGGTCGGGGTCGGTCCGTGGCAGGGCCCGTGGCCGCAGGACGACCGTCTCGACCCGGCCCTGCTCGAGGCGGGGGACCGGCGCAACGTCGTCGACCGCTACCGGTACTGGAGCCACGACGCGATCGTCGCCGACCTCGCGACGCGACGTCTGGGCTTCCACGTCGCCATCGAGAACTGGGAGCACGACTTCAACATCGGCTCCGTCGTGCGCACGGCGAACGCGCTGGGGGCCGCCGCCTTCCACGTCGTCGGGCGACGCCGGTGGAACAGGCGGGGCGCGATGGTCACCGACCGCTACCAGGTCGAGCACCACCACGCGGACGCCGAGGCGCTCCACGCGTGGGCGCAGACGGCGGGAGAGGGGGGCGCACCCCTTCGCCTCGTCGCCGTCGACAACGTGCCCGGCGCGGCGCCGCTGGAGACCTACGACCTGCCCCACGGGTGCGTCCTCGTCCTCGGGCAGGAGGGGCCGGGCATCACCGCGGAAATGCTCGCGGTGTGCGACGACGTCGTCGAGATCGGCCAGCACGGCTCGACCCGCTCGATGAACGCCGGGGCCGCCGCCGCGATCGTCATGCACGCGTGGGTGCGCCGCCACGTCCACGACCAGCGCCCCGTCGCCCCCGGCTGACGACCCCGTGACGCACGACGCCCTCCCCGGGTGACCCGGGGAGGGCGTCGTCATGAGGTCTGCGCTCAGACGGTGACGCGGGGGCGGTCGAGCTCGACCATCATCTGGTCGAACTCCTCGTCGACGCCCGGCTGGTCGGTCGCCGTGAGGCGGCTGACGACGACGGCGACGAGCAGCGCGGCGAGGAAGCCGGGGACGATCTCGTACATCTCGTCGGAGAGGGCGTCGATGTTGCCCCAGACGAAGACGACGACCGCGCCGGTGATCATGCCGGCGAGGGCGCCCATGGCGGTCAGGCGGCGCCAGTACAGCGACAGCAGGACGATCGGGCCGAAGGCGGCGCCGAAGCCGGCCCACGCGAAGGCCACGAGCTCGAGGATCGCCGAGTCGGAGTCGAGCGCGAGGACGAAGGCGACGAGCGCGACGGCGAGGACGCCGAGGCGGCCGTACGCGAGCAGGCGCTCGGGGCTGGCCTTGCGACCGGTGAGGTTGACGAGGTCCTCGACGAGGGCCGAGGAGCAGACGACGAGCTGGCTGCTCATCGTCGACATGATCGCGGCGAGCACCGCGGCCAGGACGAGACCGGCGATCAGCGGGTGGAAGAAGATCTGGCTCAGCAGGAGGAAGACCGTCTCCGGGTCCTCGATCGGCTTGGCGGGGTCGCCCGCGAAGTAGGCGATGCCGATGAGGGCGGTGCCGACGGCGCCGAGGGCGGTGATGACCATCCACGTCGTGCCGACGCGGCGGCCGATCTTGGCCTCGGCCGGGGTGCGCAGCGCCATGAAGCGCACGATGATGTGCGGCTGCCCGAAGTAGCCCAGGCCCCACGCCGCGGTGGAGATGATCCCGACGACCCACGCGATCGCGCCGCCGTCGATGCCGGTGAAGAGGTTGAAGGCGTCGGGGTTGACGCTCTCGGCCTGCGCGACGACGTCACCGAGGTCGCCGAGCTTGACGAGGGCGACGACGGGCACCGCGACGAGGGCGGCGAACATCAGCAGGCCCTGGGCGACGTCGGTGAGGGTGGCGCCGAGGAAGCCGCCGAAGAGCGTGTAGGCGAGGGTGATGACTGCGACGAGGACCATCCCGCTGAGGTAGCTCCAGCCGAAGGAGCTCTCGAAGAACTTGCCGGCGGCGACCATGCCCGAGGACACGTAGAAGGTGAAGAAGACGAGGATGACGAGGGCGGCGACGACGCGCAGCAGCCGCGTCGTGTCGCGCGTGCGGCGCTCGAAGAAGCTCGGGATCGTGATCGAGTCACCGGCGATCTCGGTGTAGGCGCGCAGCCGGGGCGCGACGAAGGTCCAGTTGAGGTAGGCGCCGATGGTCAGGCCGATGGCGATCCACGCCTCGATGAGACCCGAGGTGTAGATGGCTCCGGGCAGACCCATGAGCAGCCAGCCGGACATGTCCGAGGCGTTCGCGGACAGGGCCGCGACCGAGGGGCGCAGCCCGCGCTCGGCGAGCATGTAGCCGTCGATGTTCCGCGTGCGGGTGTAGGCGTAGTAGCCGATGCTCAGCATCGCGGCGAAGTAGATCGCGATGGCGATGAGCTGGTATGTCGTCTCTGACACGAGGTCGTGCCCTTCTGGTGTGTGGCGTGGCCGTCGCAGGGGATCGCGGCGGGTGGCACCCTACCCACGACTCCCCTTATCACACCAAACCGCCCGAAGGGGGAGATAGGTGACGAACTCGCGGCGACCCCTTCGCGACCTCTCGGTGGACGGGATCGCGGGTGGCGCACGCGGTCACGGGTCGCACGCCGGTGGGATGCTGGGCGGAGGCGGGCCGCGGAGGGGTGGCCCCGGCCCGGAGGGGGCCGTCGATGGTGGCCGACCCGTACGCCCGTCGCGCCGCGCTGGTGCGCGAGACCGCTGAGATCGCCCACGCCGTCGTCGACGGCGACGACGTCGGGCCCGACCTCCTGGCTCTGCTCGCGCGACACGTCGGCGCCGACACGACGACCCTGTCGGTCGACCTCGGTCTCGACCTCGTGCACCCGGTGCCGCGGGTCCTCGTGCACGGCGACGACCTCACCGAGGTCGAGCGTGCGCGGTGGCGGGAGCTGCTCCCGACCCACCCCTACGCCCGGTACCTCGCGAGTCGGCCGACCCTGACCACCCGGATGACCCAATGCGTCGTGCCTGAGGACGTCTGGGGGTCGCAGGTCTACGAGGAGCTGCTCGCACCACGCGGGATGCGCTACCAGGCAGCCGCGACGCTCGGGAGCGGGCCGACGACGATGACGCTGGTGTGCCTGTGGCGCGAGACCCACGACTTCGACGACGCGGCGCTCGAGGTCGTCGAGGGGGTGCGGGCCGCCGTGCACGACGCCGTGCTCCTGCGCCGCCGCCTCGTCGGCCTCGCCGACCCGGCGCAGCCGCGCTCGGACTGGTCGGGCGGGCCGGACGAGGTGCGGCTGACCCCGCGCCAGCTCGAGGTCGTCGTCCTCGTCGCCCGAGGGCTGACGAACGCGCAGATCGGTCGCAGGCTGTCGATCTCGGAGCGCACCGTGCGCAAGCACGTCGAGGACCTCTTCGAGCGGGTCGGGTGCGCGAGCCGCTCGCAGCTCGCGGCGTGGTGGAGCCGAGGTGGCGCATTCGCCACCTCGACCGATCCTCCTGCGGCGCCGATCCTGGAGCCCTGACCGTGTGGGCGAGCACAGGGGGCTCACTCGTGCGGCCAGGGCAGGCGACGAGGGCATGACCGCGGAGGGGTTCGACGGCCGGCCGACGCCGTACCGCCGCGCGCGCCGGTGCCGTCACACGACGGCACCGGCGCCTCTGCGTGGTCTGCCCGGGTCGCGGTCGGCTCAGATCCCGGCCCGCCGGCGAAGGGGGATCACCCGCGTCGCGACGAGCCCGGCGACGGGCAGCAAGGGCCACACCCACTGGACGCCGCCGTCACCGACGATGCCCGACCTCGCCATGACGGCGAGCCCGCCGCAGACGGCCACCGTCGCGAGCAGCGGCTGCCACGTGCGCGGCGCCGGTCGGGTCTCGGCGGGAGGGTTCTCGAGCCGGCCGAGGCAGGCGACGAGGGCGAAGGTGACCGCGGCGAGCACGACGAGCCACACCGGACGGGTCTGCCACCACTGCGCCGTGCCCGGCTCGATGCCCATCCCCGGCCCGCCGAGGAGCACGCCGACCCCGACGACGACGACCATCGCCGTGAGGTGCCACAGGTAGAGCGTCATGATCCGGGCGTTGACCGCGACCGTCGCCGTCCACGGCCCGCGACGCTGCAGCCAGCGCTGCAGCGGGGCCTCGGCGAGCAGGGCGAGCCCGATCTGGGCCATGCCGAGCAGAGCCATCGTGATGCGCGTCGGGTAGGAGTTCTCGACCTCGCCGCCGATGCCGATCATCGACAGCGGGTAGGGCCCGAGCGCGACGAGGGTCGTCACGCCGACGAGCCCCACGAGCGAGAGGCCGAGCCGGCGGCCGGTGCCGTCGAGGCGCCCGTCGCGCCAGGCGTAGCCGAGCTGGTGCACCGTCGCCCAGACGACGAGGTAGTTGACGAAGCCGACGAGCACCTGACCGGTGCTGATCGAGACGTAGTCGACGAGCCCGCCGAGGGCCAGGCCGCCGAGCACGCTCCACCAGCCGAGGCGCTCCCACAGCCGCAGGGTCACCGGGGTGACGGCGACGACGAGGACGTAGGCCGCGAGGAACCACGTCGGCACGAGCGCCGTCTGCGACGCGGTGCGCAGCAGGTCGGCGGGCACCCCGGCGGCGTGCGCGACGCTCACCATGACGAGCCAGGTGAGGAGCAGGGGCACGACCGGGGTCATGAGGCGGCGCAGCCGGGCCCGCTGCCACCCGGCCCAGGTCGCCCCCTTCGCCCGCGCGGAGCGCCACGACGTGGCGTTCGCGTAGCCGCCGACGAGGAAGAAGAGGGGCATGACCTGGAATACCCAGGTGAGCCCTTGGAGGACCGGCGCCCGCTCGAGGGTGTTGACGAGGCTGACGTCGCCGTCGCGGACGACGACCGCTGCCATGAGCCAGTGACCGAGGACGACGACCGTGATGGCGACGGCCCGGTAGAGATCGACGACCCGGTTGCGGGTCTGCGGCGTCGCCTCGACGAGGCGGCTGACGGTGTGCGTGGTCATGCCGTCGAGCCTGGCGAAGGGGGACCCGCCCCCGCCTGAGTCCGAATACCTGACATCTCTGGTGCGGCGGGCTCGGGCGGCCCTACGCTCCGTCGGTGAGCCAGTACCTGTCCTTCGTCGCCTTCGCCGCTCTCGTCGCCCTCGCGCCGGGGCCCGACACCTTCCTCACCCTGCGCAACACCGTCGTCGGCGGTCGGGGTCGGGGGACGTGGACGGCGATCGGCATCTGCCTCGCCGGCACCGTGCAGGGGCTGCTCGCCGCCGCCGGTCTCGGCGCGGTCATCGCGCACGCCGAGCCGGTCTTCGAGGCGATCCGCTGGGCAGGCGTCGCCTACCTCGTCTACCTCGGCTCGGTCGCGATCCGCGCGGCCCTGCGCCGCGGCGAGGGCTGGCAGGTCGAGGGGCTGCGCCCGCGCGCCCGCCGGCCGTGGCGCGAGCTGCGCTCGGGCTTCCTCAGCAACATCACCAACCCCAAGGTGCTGATGTTCAACCTCGCCGTGCTCCCGCAGTTCGTCGGCGCGCACGCCTCGGCGCTCACCTTCGCCATCTACGCGATGACCCTCGTCGCGCTCGGGGCGGTCGTCCTGCTCGGCGTCGTCCTCGCCGCCGACCGGGCGAAGGGGGCGCTGCAGCGCTCCCGGGTGCGCCGCGGCGTCGACGGCGGCACCGGTGTCGTCATGCTCGGCTTCGCCGGCGCTCTCGCCACGGAGGCCTGACCGCCCAGGTGCTGTCGCGCAGCATCCACCACAGGACCAGGGCCGCCCCGGCGACGCCGAGCGCGGTCCACCACGGGTGCCAGATGACCCACAGGTCCCAGGTGCCGAGGAGCGAGCTGCTCGCCCGACCCCGCGCGTAGACCTCCTCGGCGACGACCATGTCGGAGGTGCGCAGGGACGGATCGACGACCGTGCGCACGTCGTCCGTGCCGCCCTCGAAGGAGAAGGACCCCGCGACGACCCGAGTCCCGTCGACGTCGCCGACGGCGAGCATGCCGCCGCCGGGCGAGTAGAGGCGACGGTCCGTGAACTCGCCGCCGGCGCCGGGGCAGCAGGCGACCGCGCTGGGCGAGCGGTCCGGTCGGTCGACATCGGTGTACAAGGTCCAGGTCGGGTCATCCCCGACGAGGCCGAGTACGGCAAGGGCGCCCTGGTGCACGGTGACGTCGCCAGGCGCGATGTACGAGCCGTCGACGTAGGTCAGGAGATGGTCGTTCGCCGGCTGACGGGGGAGGTGCTCGAGCCGACCGGTGCGCACGTCGAGCTCGCTGGGGTACAGGCTCCTACGCTGCGCATGGGTCACGAGCAGGACGGTGCCGTCGTCCCTCCAGCCGGCGAGGTACAACGACGCCACGCTCCTCGGTCGGTTCGGGCTGGTCGCCCGGTCGACCTGGGCGACGACACGACCCGCGGCGGTGACGACGGCGACGCCCTCTCCCTTCGCGCTCGTCCGGATCGCGACGTGCTTGCCGTCAGGGCTCCACACGACGTTCTGCGGCTCGTCGTTCAGGCCGATCGCCCTGCCGTCGACGACGTGGTGCTGGCCTGAGCGGAGGTCGTGGACGTGCAGGACGTAGGTGCTGTCCCTCGTCGACGAGCGCGTGAGCACCGTCGCGGTGTGACGGACGGCGGCGATCTTCGTCCCGTCGGGGGAGAGCGCGACGGGATCGAGGATCTCGCTGGCCTGGTCGGGCCGGAGGTCCCCGGCGGGGATGACGTCGTCGAGGCTGCGCAGCTCGCCGCTCGGCAGCACGGCCTGCCAAGAGCTCCCGCCGTTGACCACCGGGTAGCCGATCGGGGCGTCGTCCGCCGCGGCGGCCTCGTCGTCCACACCCACCGAGATGAGCCCCGCCACCGGGCCGGAGCGCAGGGGCAGCTGGGGCGGGTCGGCCTGGAAGCGGACCCGCTCGGGGTACCCGACCGGCCCGGTCGGCGTCGCCGGCAGGGTGTCGACCCGCGACACCCCGCCGAAGGAGACCCACGCGAGGAGCACGGTGACCGCGGCCGCGGCGAGCAGCGCGACCGAGCGGCGGCTGAGCGAGCGACGACGCTCCACCCGCGCCGTGGACCAGGCGCTCTCGGCGAGCCCGCCCGGCACGTCCTCGGGCGCGATGTCGTCGGCGAGCTCGGCGAGCGCGTCGTGCAGCGAGGTGCTCATCGCCGCACCTCCTCACGGTCGAAGGTCTGCGCCAGCTCGGGCGCGAGCGTGCGCAGCCGGGCGAGGGCGTGCCGGGTCTGCGACTTCACGGTGCTCGTCGAGCAGCCGAGCACCCGCGCGGTCTCGACCTCGGTGTGCTGCTCGTAGAAGCGCAGCACGAGCACGGCCCGCTGCCGCGGGGTTAGCCGGGCGAGCGCGTCAGCGAGGGTGAGCCGGGCAGCGGCCTCGGAGTACGCGTCGCCCTCGAGCGGGGTGTGCTCGCTCGGCTCGCCGACGACGCGCGGGCGCACCGCGCGCCGTCGCCAGCCGTCGATCGCGCGGGTGTGCAGGGCCGTGCGGACGTAGGCCTCGGGGTTGCCCTCGCGGGCCACGCGTCGCCAGTGCCGGGCAAGGGCGACGAGCGCCTCCTGCAGCAGGTCCTCGGCGTCGGCGCGGTCGCCCGTCAGCAGGTAGGCCGTGCGCAGCAGCGCCGTCGACCGCTCGCGGACGAAGGCGGTGAACGCCTCCTGGTCCTGCTCCATCGACACCCCTTCGCCCCTGACCCGGTCACCCTCTCACCGGGTCAGACGCACGGCACCTCGATCCGGGTGGATGCCGCGGCCGCCGGACCTGCGCGACGGGGGAGGATGGCCCCATGTCGAGGCCGTCACCGTCGCGCCGCAGCCAGGTCACCCCCTTCGAGGTCATGGAGGTCCTCGCCCGGGTCGCCCGGATGCGCGAGGAGGGGCGTGACGTCATCTCGCTGTGCGCCGGTGAGCCGGCCGGGGGTGCGCCGACCGCCGTGTCGCGGGCCGCCGCCGCGATCCACGAGTCGCGCGAGCCCCTCACGTACACACCGGCGCTCGGCCTGACAGAGCTGCGCAGCGCCATCGCCCAGCACTACCGCGACTGGTACGGGCTGGACCTGCCGGCCGAGCGGGTCGCGGTGACGACAGGGAGCTCGGGGGCCTTCGTGCTGACCTTCCTCGCCGCCTTCGACCAGGGCGACCGGGTCGCGCTCGCCCGACCGGGCTACCCGGCCTACCGCAACATCCTCAGCGGGCTCGGCTGCGAGGTCGTCGACCTCGACTGCGGTCCGGAGGTGCGCTACCAGCCGACCGTCGAGCAGCTCGCCGAGGTGCACGCCCGTCAGCCGCTCGCCGGGCTCGTCCTCGCCTCGCCGGCGAACCCGACGGGCACGATGATCGGCCGCGCCGAGCTCACCGCGATCGCCCGGTGGTGCACCGAGCACGGGGTGCGGCTCGTCAGCGACGAGATCTACCACGGCATCACCTACCCCGAGCCGGGTGCGCCCGACCCCCGCGGCGTGTGCGCGCTCGAGGTCGACGACGACGCGGTCGTCATCAGCTCCTTCAGCAAGTACTGGGGGATGACCGGGTGGCGGCTGGGCTGGGCCGTCATGCCGCACGACCTCGTCGGTCCGGTCGACGCGCTCGCCGGCAACATCGCCCTGTGCCCGCCCGCACCGGCGCAGATGGCCGCGCTCAGCGCGCTCACCGACGAGGCGCTGCTGGAGTGCGAGGAGGCGGTGGCCGGCTTCGCCCGCACCCGCGAGGTGCTGCTCGAGCTGGCGCCGCGGCTGGGCTGGGGCGAGGCGGCCCCGGCCGACGGCGCCTTCTACTACTACGCCGACCTCGGACCGCAGCTGGAGCGCTGGCCCGACTCCGCCGCCTACGCCGCGGCGCTGCTCGAGGCGACCGGGGTCGCCGTCACCCCGGGCGGTGACTTCGACGAGCGCGCCGGCGACCGGCACGTGCGGCTCAGCCTCGCGGCGGGCCCTGAGGCGGTCGCCGAGGCTCTCGAGCGCATCGTGGCCTGGCAGGCCGGTCTCTGAGGCGCTTCTGGTCGCGCCGTGACGAGCGCCCGCCGGGCAGGTCGAGAGCTCGCGCCCCGGCTCGTCTACGGTGACCCGGCCACCCCCGACGTCACCAGGAGCCCCTTCGTGATCACCACGTCCTCGACCCGTGCGGCGACCGCCCTCGCCGCCGTCGCTCTCCTTGCCGGCTGCGGCGGGGGCGACGCGCAGGACGCCGGGTCCTCCCGGCCCCCCGCGTCGTCGTCCTCGTCGGCGACCGCCGCGCCGGGCAGCCCGACCGTGCCGCTCGACGCCCCGGGCGACGACCTGCTCGGCGAGGCCCGCTCCGGCGTCACGCTCGAGGGTGCGGCCTCGAGCATCAGCTGGCGCCTGCCCGCGGACTGCTACGAGGCGACGAAGCCCTCGAGCGCGCGGTGCGACGACGACGGCACCGCCTTCCAGCTCGTCGTCGGCGGCAAGCCCGGCATGGACCTCGTCGAGAGCGAGCTGGACTACCGCGAGCTCGCCGAGGAGGACTCGACCGTCCAGCAGACGACGGTCGACGTCGCCGGTCGCACCTTCACCGTGCTCGTCGACGACGGCGGCGGCGACGAGGGCGACACGGGGATCATGACCTTCCTCCACCAGCCCGAGGGCTCGCCCGACACCTTCGCCGTCGTCATGCTCACCGAGGCGCCGGTCTCCGACCTGCCCTCCACGCGGGTCGACGAGCTCTACCAGGTGCTGGGCTCGCTCGAGCTCGAGCCGGCCTGACCCGGGCCCGCCGGGTCCCCCCTTCGGGCAGCTGACGGGCAGGGGAGCGGCGTGGCAGGGCGACGTGGAAGGATCGTGGGCAGGACCACACATCGCTGACAAGGAGCACGACGCCATGCCCATCGCCACCCCTGAGGTCTACCGGGACATGCTCGACCGCGCGAAGGCAGGCTCCTTCGCGTACCCGGCCATCAACGTCACGTCCAGCCAGACCCTCAACGCCGCGATCCGCGGCTTCGCCGAGGCCGGCTCGGACGGCATCGTCCAGGTCTCCACCGGCGGCGCGGAGTACCTCTCCGGCCCGACGGTCAAGGACATGGTCACCGGCTCGCTCGCGCTCGCCGCCTACGCCCGTGAGGTCGCGAAGAACTACGACGTCAACATCGCCCTGCACACCGACCACTGCCCGAAGGACAAGCTCGACGGCTTCGTGCGCCCGCTGCTCGCCGCGAGCCAGGAGCACAAGGACACCTTCGGCACCCCGATCTTCCAGTCGCACATGTGGGACGGCTCGGCCGTGCCGCTCGAGGAGAACCTCGAGATCGCCCAGGAGCTGCTCGCGCTCGCCGCAGCGGCCGACATCATCCTCGAGGTCGAGATCGGTGTCGTCGGCGGCGAGGAGGACGGCGTCGCCAACGAGATCAACGACCAGCTCTACACGACCCCCGAGGACGCCCTCGCGACCGTCGAGGCGCTCGGTCTCGGCGAGCAGGGCCGGTACATGGCCGCGCTGACCTTCGGCAACGTCCACGGCGTGTACAAGCCGGGCAACGTCAAGCTGCGCCCCGAGATCCTCAAGCAGTGCCAGGACGCGATCGTCGCGAAGTACGGGTCCGACAAGGGCGAGCGCCCGCTCGACCTCGTCTTCCACGGCGGCTCCGGCTCGACGGCCCAGGAGATCTCCGACGCCGTCGACTTCGGCGTCGTGAAGATGAACGTCGACACCGACACCCAGTACGCCTTCACCCGGCCGGTCGTCGGCTACATGATGAAGAACTACGAAGGCGTGCTCAAGGTCGACGGCGAGGTCGGCAACAAGAAGCAGTACGACCCCCGTGCCTGGGGCAAGGAGGCCGAGGCCGCGATGGCCGCGCGCATCGTCACCGCGTGCGAGAACCTTCGCTCCGCCGGCACCTCCGTCAAGGCCTGACGTGGCGGGCGAGAACCTCCTGGGCATCCCGGAGACCTACCTGCCCGAGGACCCTGCCGCCGGGCTGCTCGCCGACGGCGCGCCCGCGGCCGACGTCGCCGCGGCGCACCCGACGTCCTCGCTGGCCTGGGCCGTCCTCGCCGAGGAGGCCCTCGACGACGGCCACCGGGTCGAGGCCTACGCCTACGCCCGCACCGGGTACCACCGCGCCCTCGACTCGCTGCGGCGCAGCGGCTGGCGCGGTCAGGGACCCGTCCCGTGGAGCCACGAGCCCAACCGCGGCTTCCTGCGCGCGCTGGCCGCGCTCACCCGGGCCGCCGACGCCATCGGCGAGGTCGACGAGGAGGAGCGCTGCCGCACCTTCCTCTCCGACAGCTCCCCCGAGGCAGCCCGCGAGCTGCTCGGCTGAGCCGACCGGAGAGCAGCGCGAAGGGGGACCCCGGTGGGGTCCCCCTTCGTCGTGCCGGGGGCTCAGTACAGCCCCGGGACGCAGCAAGGGGCCCGGCCCGGTCGATGACGACCGGAGCCGGGCCCCGGGGCCCGCGCCACCCCCTGTGGACACGGGTCCTGCTGGTACACGCCACCCCCTGTGGACATGTACCGGAGCCACACCGTCTGCAGAAGTCCCCTGATCCGCAACCGGTGATGTGCTCCCGATGAGTTGTATTGTGCACGACTTCTCGCCTGACGCACCCCGCTTTTCGGCATCGAGATGACACTGGCACTATGATGACAGATGTGCCCGGCATCGGCCCCCGTTCCCCGTTGCAGCGCCTGGAGTCCATGCTCGCCTCCGAGCTCGAGCGGCTCGGCCGACGACGTGACGAGCTGGCCGACCTCGGTGACGCGCTCCTCGCGCTGCGCAGCCAGGTCGCGACGGAGGACTCTCCTGTGCGCCTGGGCGTCGAGGTGCTCGAGCAGCCCGTCGCCGCGCCGGTCCTCGGACGGATCGCGATGTCGGTCGGGCAGGTCGACAGCGTCTTCCTCGACGGCGAGGTGGGTGCGGTGACCGACGTCGAGCACGCGAGCCACGCGCTCGACCGGGCCCGGGACGGCCAGCGTCAGCGCACGATCTACACGCGGGCCGTCATCGACGTGGCCGACAGCACCCGCCGGCTCGACGCCCTGCGCAACGCCGGGCAGGAGCAGCACGTCGTCGAGACCTTCGAGCACGAGTTCGCGATCTTCGGCGACGAGGTCGTGGTGACCCCCTCGACGTGGGGCGACCCCGGCTCGGCCTACCTCGTCATCCGCAACCCCGTGCTCATCGGGGCCTTCCAGGGCTGGTTCGACCACGTGTGGAGCGCGACACCGGCGCGCGACCACGGCGCACCGGTCGACCAGCGCATCGTCGAGCTGCTCGCGCTCGGCTACAAGGACGAGGCCATCGCCCGCCACCTGGGGGTCGCGCTGCGCACCGTGCGTCGGCGGGTGGCCGGCCTCATGGACGACTACCAGGTGCACACCCGCTTCCAGCTCGGGGCGGCCCTGGCGCACGACGACCGCGCCTGACGCCCGCCGCGTCGTGGGGCGGGCGCCCGGCGGTCAGCTGTCGAGCAGGGGGTGGCGCTGGATGATCTCGTCGCGGGCCGGCCCGACGCCGATCGCCGAGACGCGGGCACCGATGAGCTCCTCGACGCGCAGCACGTAGTCCTGCGCCGCCTGGGGCAGCTCCTCGAAGGTGCGGCACCCGCTGATGTCCTCCCACCAGCCCGGCATCGTCTCGTAGATGGGCGTCGCGTGGTGGAAGTCGCTCTGGCTCACCGGCATCTCGTCGTGCCGCACGCCGTCGACGTCGTAGGCCACGCAGATCGGCACCTGCTCCAGGCCCGTGAGGACGTCGAGCTTGGTGACGACGAAGTCGGTGACGCCGTTGATCCGCGTCGCGTACCGCCCGATGACGGTGTCGACCCAGCCGCAGCGGCGCGGGCGCCCGGTCGTCGTGCCGTACTCGTGCCCGGTCTTGCGCAGGAACTCGCCGTCGTCGTCGAAGAGCTCGGTGGGGAAGGGGCCCTCGCCGACGCGGGTCGTGTACGCCTTGAGGATCGCGATGACGCGGCTGACGCGGGTCGGGGGGATGCCCGACCCGGTGCACGCGCCGCCAGCCGTCGCCGAGGAGGAGGTGACGAAGGGGTAGGTGCCGTGGTCGATGTCGAGCAGGGTCGCCTGCCCGGCCTCGAGCAGGACGTTCTGGCCGGCGTCGAGCGCCTTCTCGAGCTCGAGGGTCGTGTCGCCGACCATCGGCGCGAGGCGGTCGGCGTAGGAGCGCAGCTCCTCGACGACGCGGTCCACCTCGGCGCCACGGGTGTTGTAGACCTTGACGAGCACCTGGTTCTTCAGCGCGAGCGCGGCCTCGACCTTCTGGCGCAGGATCGACTCGTCGAAGATGTCCTGCACGCGGATGCCGGTGCGGTTCATCTTGTCGGCGTAGGTCGGGCCGATGCCGCGGCCGGTCGTGCCGATCTTGCGGGACCCGAGGAAGCGCTCGGTCACCTTGTCGAGGGTGCGGTTGTACGGCGCGATGACGTGCGCGTTGGCGCTGATCCGCAGCTTGCTCACGTCGACGCCACGGGCGGTGAGGCCCTCGAGCTCCTCGAAGAGGACGGCGAGGTCGACGACGACGCCGTTGCCGATGACCGGCGTGCAGTTCGGCGACAGGATGCCCGAGGGCAGCAGGTGCAGGGCGTACTTCTCGCCGTCGATGACCACGGTGTGGCCGGCGTTGTTGCCGCCGTTGAACTTCACGACGTAATCGACGTCGCGGCCCATGAGATCGGTGGCCTTGCCCTTGCCCTCGTCGCCCCACTGGGCTCCGACCAGCACGATCGCCGGCATGTGTACTCCTCGTGGCCCTGCGGCCCTCGTCGGTGGTGGGTGCCCGTCGCGGCCGTCGGCCGCGCGACCCCGTCACTGTACCGGCGGGCCCGATACTGCGTTGCGCCCGGCGGCCGTGGCTGGGAGCGTGGTCGCTCCGGGCGGCACGCGCCGTCGCGGCAACCCCGACACGAGGAGGTGGTGCGCATGAGCAAGCACGAGAGCGCCCCCGAGGACGTCAAGGAGAAGTTCCGGCAGGCGCTGGAGCGCAAGCAGGCCCATGCGGGCCGGGACGTCTCGGCAGAGGGAGGGCACGGCAAGGTCGAGTCCTCCCACGGCCCGGAGACCTCCGGCTCCCAGCAGATGTTCCGCCGCAAGTCCGGCTGAGCGCACCCGGAGGGGGCGGCCCGTCGTCACGCACCGGGTCGCCCCCTTCGTCGCGCCCGGGCGGAGGGGGACCCCCAGGTCAGGCGGTCGGGCGCAGCACGCTCATCCGGTGGGCGGCGCGAGTGAGCGCCACGTAGAGCACGCGCGCGCCGCCGGGGGACTCCGCGACGATCGCGTCGGGGTCGACGACGACCGTGGCGTCCCACTCGAGGCCCT
Organism: Janibacter sp. UYMM211; assembly: GCF_040547045.1. Lineage (NCBI taxonomy): Bacteria > Bacillati > Actinomycetota > Actinomycetes > Micrococcales > Intrasporangiaceae > Janibacter > Janibacter sp. UYMM211. The sequence goes on from NZ_JBEPOY010000004.1 coordinate 233,111, forward strand.
TCGTCGACATCGGGTCGAGGACGACGACCCGGCCGCTCTCGTGCGCGACGAGCGGTGCGACCCGCTCGAGGTGACGGGCGGGGGCGATGACCGCGACCGAGCCGTCGACCTCGTCGACGAGCGCGTCGACGGCGGCGCGGGCGGCCGCGTCGACCGAGGGGGCGGAGGTGTCGAGGGCGTCGCCGAAGCGGGTCTCGACCGGCTCGACCCCGGTCTCGCGGACGGCGTCGGGGATGTCCGCGTCGGGGACGACGGGCAGGATGACGTCGCGCGCGTAGTCGAAGATCTCGCGGGCGTTGCGGTAGTTCGTGCTCATGTGGAAGCGACGCCGCTCGTTGCTGCCGAAGGCGTCCTCGCGCGCCGCCTCGGCCTCGCGGGCGTCGGCCCACGAGGCCTGGGCGGCGTCGCCGACGACGGTCCACGACGCGCGTCGACCACGACGCCCGACCATGCGCCACTGCATCGGCGAGAGGTCCTGCGCCTCGTCGACGAGGACGTGGGCGTAGGAGCCGGGGCGGCCCACCCGTCCGGTGAGGAGGCGCTCGCGGGCCAACGTCGGGGTCACGTGGCTCTCGACGTCGCGGACGCGGACCGCCGAGCCCATCGTCGTCAGCTCGCGCTCGGCCGCACGGCCGTCGAGCTCGTCGATCTCGTAGAAGCCGCGCTCCTCGTCGGCGGCCTCCTCGACCTGGCCGAGGCGCACGGCGAGCTCATCGACGACGGCGACGTCGGCCACCGACCACGTGCCGAGCTCGAGCGCCTCGCGCATCGAGTGGGCCAGCGCCGCGGCGTCGCCCTGGGAGAGCACGCCCTGGGTGATCCGGTAGGCCCGCTCCGTGTCGGCGAGCCACAGCAGGGCCTGGCGCGGGTCGACCTGGGGCCACCACGCCTCCATGAAGGAGTCGACGGCGATGGACTCGTCGAAGGCGTCGAGGAACTCGTCGCGCTCGCCCTCGCGGTGGCTGGCCCACGCGGCCTCGGCGAGCATCTCTCGGGCGGCCTTCGTGCCCTGGTTGCGGGTCCGGTCGCGCAGGACGCGACGGCGGATCGACGCGAGGGCGTCGGCGCCGATGCGGATGGCGATGCCGCCGACGAAGGTGCGCAGCTCGGTGGGGGCGTCGGGGACCGGCTCTTGGAGCAGGCGGGCGACGACGGTGCGCATCCGCAGCGAGCCCTTGATCGCGGCGACCTCGGGGGTGTCGAGGCGCTCGGTGCCGATGGCGTCGACGAGGTCGCCGAGGGCCCGCAGGGCCACGGAGTCCTCGCCGAGCGAGGGCAGCACCCGCTCGATGTACGCCGTGTAGGCGGCCGACGGGCCGACGACGAGGATGCCACCGCTCTCGTAGCGCCGGCGGTCGTTGTAGAGCAGGTAGGCCGCGCGGTGCAGGGCGACGACGGTCTTGCCGGTGCCGGGACCGCCGGTGATCTCGGTGACGCCCCGGTCGCTGGCGCGGATCGCCTCGTCCTGGTGGGCCTGGATTGTCGCGACGATGTCGCGCATCCGCGTGCCGCGGGCCCGGGTCAGGGCCGCGAGCAGCGCGCCGTCACCGACGACGACGATGTCCTCGGGCGCCTCGGGGACCATGAGGTCGTCCTCGACGCCGACGACCGTGTCGTCCTTCGAGCGCAGCACCCGGCGGCGGATGACCCCGTGGTTGGCGACGGGGGTCGCGCGGTAGAAGGGGGAGGCGGCCGGGGCGCGCCAGTCGATGACGAGCGGCTCGTACTCGTCGTCGCGCACGCCGAGGCGGCCGACGTAGCGGATCTCGCGGTCGGCCGGGGCCATGGCGTCGCCGTGGTCGATGTCGAGCCGGCCGAAGACGAGGCCCTCGTGCTGGTGCTCGAGCGTGGCCAGGCGCCGGGCCGCCTGGTAGACGAGCGCGTCGCGCTCGAAGAGGCCCGACATCTCCTCGTCGCGCACGTCGCCCGTGCGATCGGTGCGACCGCGCGACATGCCGTCGGTGGCGACGAGACCGGCGCGGGTCTCGGCCTTGACGAGCTCGTCGCGGACCCGGTCGAGGTGGGCCTGCTCGGTCGCGATCTCGGTCGCGACGTGCGGCGGGACGTCGGTGGTGGAGGGGCGAAGGGAGCCGTCGGTCACGTCTGCTGCTCTACCTGTCTCACGTGTGTCGCGCGGCGGCGACCTGGGCAGCCATCAAGTCTAGACGCCGGCACCGACGTCGCTCAGACCAGGCCGCGCCGCACGGCCTCGACACCGGCCTGGAGCCGGGACTGGGCGCCGAGCCGCTCCATGACGACCCGGACCCGCCGCTCGACGGTGCGCACGCTCACCCCGAGCTGGCGGGCGACGTTGGCGTCCGATGCGCCGGCGGCGAGCAGGGTGAGGATCGTCTGGTCGCGCTGCGAGTACAGCTCGCCGTCGACGTCGAGGTCGACGGCGGGCAGCGGGAGGCTGCGGGCGTGCAGGCGCTCGACGAGGTTGCCGATGCCGGTGATGAGCGGGCTGTCCCACAGGGAGACCGACCCGGCGCCCGAGGGCTCGATGTTCGTCAGGTCGACGACCGCCTGGAGCCCGTCGACGACGATCGCCGAGAAGGGCACGTCCTCGGCGATCCGCACGTCCTCGCCGGACGCCTGCCGACGCCGCAGGGTCTGCAGGGCGTCGTCGAGCTCGAGCAGGCGAGAGTCGTAGACGGCGAGGTAGCGCAGCGGCTGGCCCGCGCTGTCGAGGGTGGGGCTGTCGTGGTCGACGAGCGGCGAGGTGAGCAGCTGGATGCTGCGCTCGCCGTACGCGCGCATCGCGAGGATCGAGCGCTCGGCGCCCGCGACGACGGCGATGCTCGCCGAGCGGATCTCGGCGAGGGAGTCCAAGGTGCTGGCGCGCAGCGGGTTCGTGCGCGCGTCCTCGAGCGCGCGGACCCTGCGGTGGATGAGCCCGAGCTGGGGTGCCGAGGCCCGCACCCGGCGCAGCTGACGCTCGACCTCGGCGGTGTAGGCCGCGAGGGCACCCTCGGGAGGAGGGATCGAGATCACCCCGTCGACGTCGACCTCGGCCAGGCCCCGGTGGGTGAGGATCTGCAGCCCGAGGTCGACCTGCGCGGCGCTGATCCCCGCGGCCACCAAGGACTCTCGCGTCGCGGCCGGGTCATGGATGAGCGCGAGGTAGAGCCGGGTGATCTCCTCCTCGGGCATCGCGACGTCGAGGTGGACCGGGAGGTCGGGCGCGGACATGACGAGAAGTATGGCGACTAGCCGACATCGTCGGAAGACCGACAGCGTCAGGTTGATTTCGCCCTCGGATTTGGTCACACTCGCATCTGCTGGCCTTCGGGTCGGCTCGCTGCGCGGGACGTCCCCCCCTGGTCCCGCGCGAGCGATCGGGGCGCGAGGTCGAGCCAGCGAGACCCCCCTGCACGCTGGCTCCCTCGCGCCCCCCTCGCACGTCTCGGCGGGGGCGACCCTGAGGTCGCCCCCGCCGTTCGCGTCCTAGGCTGCGGGGCGTGAAGGTACTCGTCATCGGATCAGGTGCCCGTGAGCACGCCCTCGTCCGCGCGCTGCTCGTCGACCCCGCCGTCGACGCCGTCGTCGCGGCGCCCGGCAACCCCGGCATCGACGTCGTCGCGCTCTGCGTGCCGGTCGACGCGCAGGACCCGCAGGCGGTGACCGACCTCGCCCGCGAGCACGGCGTCGACCTCGTCGTCGTCGGCCCGGAGGCCCCGCTCGTCGCGGGCGTCGCCGACGCGGTGCGAGCCGCCGGCATCGCGTGCTTCGGCCCCGACCGGGCCGCGGCCACCCTCGAGGGGAGCAAGGCCTTCGCGAAGGAGGTCATGGCCGCCGCCGAGGTGCCGACCGCCCTGGCCCACGTGGCACGCACCGAGGCCGAGCTCGCCGAGGCGCTCGACGCCTTCGGCGCCCCGTACGTCGTCAAGGACGACGGGCTCGCGGCTGGCAAGGGGGTCGTCGTCACCGACGACCGCGGTGCCGCGCTCGCCCACGGCCTGGCCTGCCTGGCGAAGGGGGATGACGCCCAGGTCGTCGTCGAGGAGTTCCTCGACGGCCCGGAGGCCTCGCTCTTCTGCATCTGCGACGGGCAGCGGGTCGTGCCGCTCGACCTCGCCCAGGACTTCAAGCGTGTCTTCGACGGTGACGAGGGGCCGAACACCGGTGGCATGGGCGCGTACTCGCCGCTCGACTGGGCGCCCGAGGGGCTCGTCGACGACGTCGTCGCCCGGGTCGCGCAGCCGGTCGTCGACGAGATGAGGCGGCGGGGCGCCCCCTTCGTCGGGGTGCTCTACGTCGGCCTCGCGCTGACCTCGCGCGGGCCCCGGGTCATCGAGTTCAACGTGCGCTTCGGCGACCCCGAGACCCAGTCCGTGCTCGCGCGTCTCGCGACCCCGCTCGGCGGGCTCCTCCACGCAGCGGCCCAGGGCCGCCTCGGCGAGGTCGAGCCGCTGCGCTGGCGCGAGCAGGCGTCGGTGACCGTCGTCGTCGCGGCGGCGGGCTACCCGGCCTCGCCGAGCACCGGCGACCCGATCGGCGGTCTCGAGCTCGTCGGCGACACCGACACCTACGTGCTGCACGCCGGCACAGCCGCCGGCCCGGACGGCACCGTCGTCAGCGCCGGTGGCCGCGTGCTCTCCGTCGTCTCCCTCGGCGCCGACCTCGACGAGGCGCGCGAGCATGCGTACGCCGGCGTCGCGAAGGTCGAGCTCGAGGGCAGCCACCACCGCACCGACATCGCGCTGCGCGCCGCCCGCGGGGAGATCCGCACCCCCCGCTGACCGTTCGTCCCCCCTTCGCCCTGCCCGCCCCGGCACCCCCTCACCCCCGGGCGTCCCGGCACCCCTCGCCGAGACCCGCTCGTCGTCCGTCACCCCCGGTCGTCGCCGACCCGCGACGACCGGGTCTCGCGGACGGCGAGCGGGGCTCGGCGTCAGGGGGAGCCGACCCGGTGGGCCGCGGCGGCCCCGACGAGGCCGAGGAGGGCGCCGCCGGCGACGACGACGGCGAAGGGGGACCCGGTGAGGTGGTCCGCGTGCGCCGCGACGAGCGCGCCGCCGCCGGCCGTCGCCAGGGCGGTGCCGATGGCGGCGGCGAGCGTCGCGGCGGCGTTGACCTCGCCCTGCCGCTGCGCCGGTGCGAGCTCGACGGTGCGCACGCTGAGCGTGTTCGTCGCGACGCCCATGCCGAGCGCGCTCACGCACCACCCGATCATCGAGGGGGCGAGCCCGATCGCGCCGAGGGCGAGCAGGAGCGGTCCGGTCGCCCCCGCGGCCATGAGCAGCAGGCCGGCGCGCAACCGCTGGACCGCGCTCGTGCGCTCGCGGACGGCGTCGCCGCTCGCCACGCTCGAGCCGAGGGCCCAGCACACCCCGGTCACCGCCAGGCTCGTCCCGGCCAGCCGTGGCCCGGTGCCGTGGACCTCGACGAGGAGCAGCGGGAGGTAGGTGCCCATCGCGGCGAAGGTCGCACTGACGAGCAGGCGCAGTCCGACCGCCGCGGGGATGCCGGCCGAGAGCGTCGCCGTGCCGGCGGGGAGCAGCCGGCGCCCGGCGAGGACGAGCACGACGGCTCCGGCGGCCGCCGTCGGAGCGGCGAGGGTCGACGTCGCCCACGCTGCCGTGCCCCAGGTGAGGGCGCCGACGGCGGCGGCGACGAGGAGCGCGGCCCCGACCGTCGCGCGGTCCCGAGCGCGCCACCGACCACCGGGGCGGGGGAGGGCGTCGCGCAGCGCGGTGAGCAGGGGCGGCAGCGCGACGGCGAGGAGGACGAGCGGGGTGACGAAGACCGCCCTCCACCCCCAGTGCTCGGCGACGAGCCCCGCGGCGAAGGGGCCGAGCAGCGAGGGCAGCACCCACGCCACGGCGAAGCCGGCGAAGACCCGGGCGCGCAGGTGCTCGGGCAGGACGTCGGCGACGAGCACGACGAGACCGATGTCGAGCAGCCCCTCGGCGACGCCCGAGGTCGCGCGGCCGAGCAGCAGCACCGGCATCGACGGGGCGAGCCCGGTGAGCACCTGCGCGACGACGAAGGTCACGACCCCGGTGAGGATGAGCGTGCGCGGGCCGCGGTGGTCACCGAGCACCCCGGCGACGGCCGTCGCGACGAGGAAGGTCAGGCTCGAGACGCCCGTGGCCAGGCCGTACCACTGCAGCCCGTCGAGCTCTCGGGCGACGACGGGCAGGACGGTCGTGACCGCCCTGTTCTCGTAGGCGCCGAGGGTGACGACGCACAGGGCGGCGAGCACCATCGGCAGGTGGGCGGGTGACAGGAGGCGGTCGCGCGAGGGCGCGTGGACGTCGGCGGGCGCCGTCGTGGGGGGTGTCGTGGGGGACTCGGCGGTCATGCCGCTGATGCTCGATGCTCAAGCCCGCTTGAGGTCAACCGCTATCGTCGGGACGTGGACCAGCGGCACAAGGACGACCTGCTCCCCGTCGGCGAGATCGCGCACCGCGCGGGCATCAGCGTGCCGACCGTGCGCTTCTACGAGGAGCGCGGGCTCATCGGCTCGACCCGCACGGCAGGCAACCAGCGCCGCTTCGCGCGCCACACCCTGCGCCGCATCGCCTACGTGCGCGCGGCGCAACGCTTCGGGCTGAGCCTGGCCGAGATCCGTGAGGCGCTCGACACGCTCCCCGCCGACCGGGCCCCGACGAAGGGGGACTGGGCTCGCCTCTCGCGGCGCTGGCACGACGTGCTCCAGGAGCGCATCGAGGCGCTCGAGCGGCTGCGCGACACGGCCGACGGCTGCATCGGGTGCGGCTGCCTGTCGACCACCCGGTGCCCGATCTACAACACCGACGACGAGCTCGCCGCCACCGGCTCGGGTGCCCGACGCTGGCCCGACGCCCTGCGCGAGGGGTGAGCGGGTCCCCTTCGCCCCCGCCTACCCACCCGTAAGCGGGGTGATCACCCCACCTACGGGTGGGTAGCCGGGTGCCAGGATGGCGCCAGCCGACCGAAGGGGGACCCGTGACGACCACGACCGACGACGCCAGCCCGTACCGCCTCGAGGGGAGACCCCGCTCGCGCGGGCTCGCCCGCGCGCTCTCGCCGCTCGTCGCGGTCGCGCCGTGGCTCCTCACCGTCGTGGGGATCGCTCTCGCCGGGGAGTGGCAGCGCGGCGTCTACGCCCGAGGCGAGCGGTCGCTCGGCCTGCTGCTCGCCGCGCTCGTCGTCCTCCTGCTCGCTGCCCTGCTGTGGGCGGCGGTCACCGCGTGGTCCTCGGTCGGCACCGTCCTGGCGGGCGTGCTCACCGTCGTGCTCGCGCTGGCTCTCGGCGCACCGGGGCCGGTCTCCCGGGCGATCAGCCAGAGCGTCCTCGAGGCCGGTCTGCCCTACCGCGCCTACGCCGTGCTCGTCGCGCCCGTGCCCTTCCTCGTCCTGGGCACCACCCTCGTCGCCGCCGGCCTCGCGGCCGCCGCCGTCCGCCGCCTGCGCTGACGCCCCCGTCGCCCTCCCTCCCCCTTCGCCTCCGTCCTGCTCTCCGCCTACCCCTCCGTACGTGGGGTGATCACCCCACGTACGGAGGGGTAGGCGGAGGTCGAGGCGGGTGGGGTGATCGCGGACCTACTGCTCGGGTGAGGGCGAGTCACGGCAGGATGGGCGCATGGCTGACGGCTCGCACCCCACCCTGCCCGGCTTCGCGCACGTCTACTCGGGCAAGGTCCGTGACCTCTACGCACCGCTCGACGACGCGGGCGAGGCGCGCGCGGACCGGCTGCTCCTCGTCGCGAGCGACCGGATGAGCGCCTACGACTTCGTCCTCGACAGCCCCATCCCCGACAAGGGCGCGGTGCTCACGCAGCTCTCGCTGTGGTGGTTCGACCAGCTCGCCGATCTGCTGCCTCACCACGTCGTGAGCACGGACGTGCCCGACGAGGTCGCCGGCCGCTCGGTCCTCGTCGAGCGGCTCGACATGCTGCCCGTCGAGTGCGTCGCCCGCGCCTACCTCACCGGCGGCGGGCTCTCCGAGTACGAGGCGACGGGCTCGGTGAGCGGTGTCGCGCTGCCCGAGGGCCTCGTCGACGGCTCGCGCCTGCCCGAGCCGGTCTTCACCCCCTCGACGAAGGCGCCGATGGGCCAGCACGACGAGCCGATCCCCTTCGAGGGCGTCGTCGCCGAGATCGGCCCTGAGCTCGCCGAGCGCGTGCGCGATCTCACGATCGCGATCCTCGCGCGCGGCAACGACGTCGCCGCCGAGCGCGGGATCCTGCTCGCCGACACGAAGGTCGAGTTCGGCCTGCGCGGTCTCGACCTCGCGCCCGGCGAGGACCTCGGCGAGGCGATCCGCGCGCGCGGCGCCGCCTGCGAGATCGTCCTCGCCGACGAGGTGCTCACCCCCGACAGCTCGCGCTTCTGGCCGGCCGACGCGTGGGAGCCCGGCCACCCCCAGCCCAGCTACGACAAGCAGTACGTCCGCGACTGGCTCACCTCCGTCGCCTCCGGCTGGGACCGGCACTCGGGCGAGGCTCCGCCGGCTCTGCCGGACGAGGTCGTGGCCGCCACCCGCGCCCGCTACGTCGAGGCCTACGAGCGGCTCACCGGCACCCCCTTCGTGCCCGCGGGGCGCTGACCGCCCGAGCACGACGAAGGGGCGTGGACGGCTGTCCACGCCCCCTTCGTCATGGGGTCGTCGAGGCGTCAGTCCACGACGACGGGCTCGGGGAAGGTCTGGTCCCCGGCCCCCTTCGGCAGCTCGGTCATCTCCGCGATCTCCGGAGCGGTCTTGCGGGCCCGCTCCTCGCGGGTCGGGAAGGCCGGGGTCTCGGCCGCGCACGTCCGGTCGCGCGCGGGCGAGGAGCCGCTGACGAGGTAGGTGTCGACGGCCTTGGTGACGCAGCTCGAGACGCCGTAGGCGGTGTGGCCCCACGAGTCGCTGGAGACGAGGCGGGAGCGGCCGAGGACCTTGCGGGTCTCGACGGCGCCGGTGTACGCGGTGGCGGGGTCCCAGTAGTTGCCGACGATGAGGACACCCTTGGGCGTGTACCGGTCGTACGGGCCGACGTAGGCGTCCTCGTCCTGGCCGGTGAAGGCGTCGCCGGCGCAGCCGGAGGAGCTCCAGAGCCAGGCCTTGCCGAAGTGCGGGGCCGTCGTCTGAGCCTGGGTGTCGTACCTCGGGTAGTCGGCCAGGCGGGTCGTCTCCTGCGAGTCCGTGCACGTCACCGACAGGAAGGCGTCGTAGGAGTTGTCGTACATGGCGCGAGCCGGCGCACCGACCGCGTCGTCGACCGCCGCGAGGAGGACCTGCCGCGACGCGCGGGTCGGCTTCGGGGTCTTCGCCCGGCCACCCTGCGCCTCGGTGGCGGCGTAGTCGAGCTCGGTGAGGATGGCGTCGACCTGCGTCGGGGCGTCGGACCCGTACATGACGCTGAGGAGCGCGCCGATCATCGTGGGGTAGTCGACCGTGAACTTCTGGCCGCTGTCGGGGTCTCTCAGCACGAGCGGCGTGCGCTGGACCTGGGCGACGAGGGCGTCGAAGCGCTTGCGCGTGTCGCCGACGGCGGCGAACTCGCAGCGCGGGGAGCCGGCCTCCTGGCACTCGGCGAGGACCTGCTTCATCGCCTTCCACGCGCCCTTGCCCGAGCCGAGGCGGAAGTCGAGCGGACGGCTCTTGTTCCACGGCGTGCCCGACCAGGAGCGGGGGTTGATCGTGCCGTCGATGACGATCGAGCGGAAGTTGGAGGGGAACATGTTGGCGTACGTCGCGCCGAGCTGGGTGCCGTACGAGAAGCCCATGTAGCTGAGCTTGTTCTGGCCGAGGGCGCGCCGGACCATCTCCATGTCACGGGCGACCTCGGCGGTCGACATCGCGGTGGCGAGCTTGTTGGTGGAGCAGGCGCGGGCGATCTTCTTCATCGAGCCCATGTAGCGCTGCTGCTTCGTGTACCCGACGGGGAAGACGTCCTCGAGCGGCGCGAAGGTCGACTGCTGCTGCCAGGGCTGCAGGCAGCGCACGTTGTCGCTCGCGCCGATGCCGCGCGGGTCGACCCCGACGACGTCGAAGCTCTTGCGGATCGTCGGGCTGGCCCACCTGCTCGCTGCCTGGGCGAGGTCGGTCGAGGACCCGCCGGGCCCGCCGGGGTTGACGAAGAGCGTGCCCACGCGCTTGCCGGTGGCCTTCGTGCGCAGCACGGCGACCCTGGTCTTCGGGCCCGTGGGGTCGTCGTAGTCCAGGGGGAGGCTGACGGTGGCGCACTCCGAGGTCGCATAGCACCGGAACCACTTCAGCTTCGGCGTCGGCGTCTTGTTGAGCTTGGCGTTCTCGGACGGCTTCGTCGCGGTGCTCGCGGCGACGGCGCTCGGTGCGCTGCTCGTCGTGGGCGCGGCGCTCGCCGTGGCGAGCGTGCCGGCGAGCATCGAGGCGGCGACCGCCCCGACGACCAGCGTGCGTGGTGCTCTCATGATCGGTGGTTCCCCTGCTTCTTCGGTGGGCGCCGACGGCGCTCAGACGCCGCCCAACGTAGTGGGGCGGCGCGCCGGGCACAGGCACATCCGCGCGATCGGGCCCGGGCGCGCAGGCGAGGGTGACCGTCCGCACACGACGAAGGGGGCGTGGACGGCTGTCCACGCCCCCTTCGCCCGGGTGGGCCGTCGCTCAGCGCACGACGGTCGGCTCCGGGAAGGACTGGCCCGCCGGGGCCTTCGGCAGCCTCTTGGTCTCGGCGACCTGGGGCGCGCTGACCCGGGCCTCCTCCTCACGGGTGGGGAAGGCCGGCGACTCCGCCGGGCAGGTGCGGTCGCGCAGCGGCGAGGCGCCGGTGACGAGGTAGGTGTCGACGGCCTTCGTCGCGCAGGCGGACACGCCGTAGGCGGTGTGGCCCCACGAGTCGCTGGAGACGAGGCGGGAGCGGCCGAGGACCTTGCGGGTCTCGACGGCGCCGGTGTACGCGGTCGCGGGGTCCCAGTAGTTGCCGACGATGAGGACACCCTTGGGCGTGTACCGGTCGTAGGGACCGACGTAGGCGTCCTCGTCCTGACCGGTGAAGGCGTCGCCGGCGCAACCGGAGGAGCTCCACAGCCAGACCCTGCCGAAGTGCGGCGCCGTCGTCTCGGACTGCGTGTCGTACCGCGGGTAGTCGGCCAGGCGGGTCGTCTCCTGCGAGTCCGTGCACGTCACCGACAGGAAGGCGTCGAGCGAGCTGTCGTAGGCGAAGTCGCGGCGGGGTACCCCGGTCGCCTTCGAGACGGCGGCGAGGAGGGCCTTGCGGGAGGCCTTGGTCGGGGCCGGGGTCTTCGCCGTGCCGCCCTGCGCCTCGGTGGCGAGGTAGTCGAGCTCGGTGAGGAGCGAGTCGACGAACTGCGGGGCGTCGGACGAGTACATCGCGCTGAGCAGGGTCCCGACCATCGTCGGGTAGTCGATGGAGTACTTCTCGCCCGTGTAGGGGTCCACGACCCGCAGGGGCTTGCGCTCCAGCTGTGCCGCGAGCTCGTCGAAGCGCTTGCGCGTGTCGCCGACGGCGGCGAAGTCGCACCGGGCCTCGCCGGCCTTCTGGCACTCGGCGAGGATCTGGCGCATCGCCGTCCACGCGCCCTTGCCCGAGCCGAGCCGGAAGTCGAGCGGTCGGCTCTTGTTCCACGGCATGCCGGACCAGGAGCGCGGGTTGATCGTGCCGTCGATGACGATCGAGCGGAAGTTGGAGGGGAACATGTTCGCGTAGGTCGTGCCGAGCTGGGTGCCGTACGAGAAGCCGATGTAGCTGAGCTTGCCCTCGCCCAGCGCCCGCCGGACCATCTCCATGTCGCGGGCGACCTCGGCGGTCGACATGGCCGTGGCGAGCGTGTTGGTGGAGCAGGCACGGGCGATCTTCTTCATCGAGCGCATGTAGCGCTGCTGCTTCGTGTAGCCGACGGGGAAGGCATCGGCGAGCGGCGCGTACGTCGTGTCCTGCTCCTCGACGGGCAGGCACTGCACGGTGTCGCTGAAGCCGATGCCGCGCGGGTCGACGCCGACGACGTCGAAGTTCTTGCGGATGGTCGGGCTGGCCCACAGGTCGGCGAAGTAGGCGAGCTCGGTGGCCGAGCCGCCGGGGCCGCCGGGGTTGACGAAGAGCGTGCCGAGTCGCTTGCCGGTCGCCTTGGTGCGCAGGACCGCGACGTCGGTCTTCGCGCCCTTGGGGTTGTCGTAGTCCAGCGGCAGCGCGACCTTCGCGCACTCGGCGCCGCCGTAGCAGCTGAACCAGCGCAGCCGTGGCGTCGCGGTCTTGTCGAGCTTGGCGTTCTCGGACGGCTTCGTCGCGGTGCTGACGGCAGCGGCGCTCGGTGCGCTGCTCGTCGTGGGCGCGGCACTCGCCGTGGCGAGCGTGCCGGCGAGCATCGAGGCGGCGACCGCCCCGACGACCAGCGTGCGTGGTGCTCTCATGATCTGTCCCCTGCTCTGCCGTGAGCGCCGGCGGCGCCCGGTGCGCGTCAACGTAGTGGTCCCGGCCCCGGTCCGCACGGCGAGAGGCGCAGCGGCCACCAGGTGGTCACCTCGAGGTCATCTCGTCGGCCGACGAGCGGTGCCCGACCGTCTCTCGCTGGCTAGCCTGCGGCCATGACGGGGGACGAAGGGGGAGCCCGCCGCGCCCCGCGGGAGCGGCGGGTCTCGGACAGCGACGACGTCTTCCGCACGTCGGCGTCGACGGGGCGTCGGGGCGAGCCGCGCGCCGGCGCGCGGCGGCCGAGGTCGGGCCCGTCGTCGGCCTCGACACCGCGGGGGTCGTCCCCGTCGCGGTGGACCGACCCGGCCCCGACGAGCGGGGTCTGGGACCCGCGCGGTGCGACACCGGAGCAGCGGCGTGAGGTGTACGAGCAGCAGCTCACCTGGTCGCGCGTCGTCGCCTGGGTCGGGCTCGCCTTCACGCTGAACTTCTTCATCAAGTCGCTGCTGCTGGTGCTCGACGGAGATGGTCTCCAGGTCTTCCCGGTCGTCTACGCGCTGTTCTGGGTCAACCTCGCCGTCGCCGGAGCGACGCGCGCACGGCACATCAAGACCATCCTCGGCTCGGACCCCGAGGAGCCCGTCGAGCAGGTGATGCAGCGCTCGAAGGAGGTCACGGCGCGTGCCGTCTACCCGGCCGTCGCCGCCTTCGACGCCCTGTGCGCGGTCCTCGTCCTCGTCCTCGTGCCGCAGGCCTGGCCGGTCGCCGCGGTGACGGGGGCCGTCGCCCTCGCCCTCGGCGTCGCCTGGTGGCGGGCCCGACGCCACCGTGACCACGACTCGGCCGTGGTCGACCCCCCTTCGGCCCGTCGATAGACTCGCTCGAAGGCCCCCCGAACCCTCTCCACAGGAGCCCCAGTGGGACGCATCGTCGTCGACGTCATGCTCAAGCCAGAGATCCTCGACCCCCAGGGCCAAGCGGTCCGCGGCGCGCTCCCGCGCCTGGGGCTCACGGACTTCACCGACGTGCGGCAGGGCAAGCGCTTCGTGCTGTCCGTCGACGGCGAGGTCACGCCCGAGCACCTCGCCCGCGCCCGTGAGGCCGCCGAGACCCTGCTCTCCAACCCTGTCATCGAGGACGTCGTCGACGTCCACGAGCTCGTCCACGACGAGCCCGAGCAGGCCCCGCTCACCGGCGAGGGCGTCCGGTGAAGATCGGCGTCGTCACCTTCCCCGGCTCGCTCGACGACCACGACGCCCGGCGCGCGGTCGACCTGTGCGGCGGCGAGGCCGTCGCCCTCTGGCACCGTGACGCCGACCTGCGCGGCGTCGACGCCGTCGTCATCCCCGGCGGCTTCTCCTACGGCGACTACCTGCGCGCCGGTGCCATCTCCCGCTTCGCGCCCGTCATGACCGAGGTCGTGCGCGGTGCCGAGGCGGGCATGCCGGTTCTCGGCATCTGCAACGGCTTCCAGATCCTGTGCGAGTCGCACCTCCTGCCCGGCGCGATGATCCAGAACGACCACCGCACCTTCGTGTGCCGCGACCAGCGTCTGCGCGTCGAGTCGACGAGCACCGCGTGGACCGGCGACTTCGAGGACGGCGAGGAGATCACCATCGTCCTGAAGAACCAGGACGGCCAGTTCGTCGCCGACGCCGACACCCTCGACCGGCTCGAGGGCGAGGGCCGCGTCGTCTTCCGCTACCTCGGCGCCAACCCCAACGGCAGCTACCGCGACATCGCCGGCATCTCCAACGCGCGCGGCAACGTCGTCGGCCTCATGCCCCACCCCGAGCACTGCGTCGAGGAGGGCTACGGCCCGAGCCTGGACGGCCGGCGCTTCTTCACCTCCGTCCTGCAGGAGATGGTCTCCGCGTGAGCACGCTCGACACCGTCGCCCACGCCGGGCAGACCCCCGACCTCGACCAGCCCTGGGCCGACCTCGGTCTCAAGGAGGACGAGTACGCCCGGATCCGCGAGATCCTCGGCCGCCGCCCGACGATCGCCGAGCTCGCGATGTACTCGGTCATGTGGTCCGAGCACTGCTCGTACAAGTCGAGCAAGGTCCACCTGCGCCGCTTCGGCGACCTGCCGCAGACGACGCCGCTCGGCGAGACCCTCGCCGGCATCGGCGAGAACGCCGGCGTCATCGACGTCGGCCAGGGCTGGGCGGTGACCTTCAAGGTCGAGTCGCACAACCACCCGAGCTACGTCGAGCCCTACCAGGGCGCCGCGACCGGCGTCGGCGGCATCGTCCGCGACATCATGGCGATGGGCGCCCGCCCGGTCGCCGTCATGGACCCGCTGCGCTTCGGCGCCATCGACCACCCCGACACCGCCCGGGTCCTGCCCGGCGTCGTCAAGGGCATCGGCGGCTACGGCAACTCCCTCGGCCTGCCCAACGTCGGCGGCGAGATCGTCTTCGACGAGTGCTACCAGGGCAACCCTCTCGTCAACGCCCTGTGCGTCGGCACGCTGCGCCACGAGGACCTGCACCTCGCCAAGGCATCCGGCGCCGGCAACAAGGTCGTCCTCTTCGGGGCGAAGACCGGCGGCGACGGCATCGGCGGCGTCTCGGTCCTCGCGTCGGAGACCTTCGACGAAGGGGGACCGACGAAGCGCCCCGCCGTCCAGGTCGGCGACCCCTTCGCCGAGAAGGTCCTCATCGAGTGCTGCCTCGAGCTCTACCGGGCCGGTGTCGTCGAGGGCATCCAGGACCTCGGCGGGGCAGGCCTGTCCTGCGCGACCTCCGAGCTCGCCTCGGCGGGCGACGGCGGGATGAGTGTCGAGCTCGACCGGGTCCCCCTTCGCGACTCCACGCTGCGGGCCGAGGAGATCCTCATGTCCGAGAGCCAGGAGCGGATGATGGCCGTCGTCGCGCCCGACCAGGTCGACGCCTTCATGGCGATCACCGACCGGTGGGACGTCGAGGCCACGGTCCTCGGCGAGGTCACCGGCACCGGCCGGCTCGTCATCACGTGGCACGGCGAGACGATCGTCGATGTGCCGCCGCGCTCCGTCGCCCACGACGGCCCCGTCTACGACCGTCCGATGGCCCGGCCGCAGTGGCTCGACGCCGTCCAGGCCGACACGAGCGCCTCGCTGCCGCGCCCCGGCACCGACGAGCTCGGCCAGGTCGTCCTCGACCTGCTCGCCTCGCCGAACCTGTGCGACAAGTCGTGGGTTACCGACCAGTACGACCGCTACGTCCTCGGCAACACGCGTCAGGCCATGCCCGCCGACGCCGGTCTCGTGCGCATCGACGAGCGCACCGGGCTCGGGGTCGCGGTCTCGACGGACTGCAACGGCCGCTTCGGCCGGCTCGACCCGTACGCCGGCGCGCAGCTCGCGCTCTCGGAGAGCTATCGCAACGTCGCGACGACCGGTGCGCTGCCGCTGGCCGTCACCGACTGCCTCAACTTCGGCTCGCCGGAGGACCCCGCGGTCATGTGGCAGTTCGAGCGCGCGGTCGCCGGCCTCTTCGACGCCTGCCTCGAGCTCGGCATCCCCGTGACCGGCGGCAACGTCTCCTTCTACAACCAGACCGGCGACGTCGCGATCCACCCGACGCCCGTCGTCGGCGTCCTCGGCGTCATCGAGGACGTGGCGAAGGGGGTCGGCGTCGGCTTCGCGCACGACGGCCAGGTCGTCCTCGCCCTCGGTCGCACCCGCGACGAGCTCGACGGCGGCGAGTGGGCGCACGCCCTGCACGGCCACCTCGGTGGCGTGCCGCCGCAGGTCGACCTCGCCGCGGAGAAGGCGCTCGCCGACTTCTTCGTCGCCGCGGTGCGCGCCGGTGTGCTCACGAGCTCGCACGACGTCTCCGACGGCGGTCTGGCGATCACCCTCGCCGAGTCCGCGCTGCGGCACGGCGTCGGCGCGAGCCTCGACCTCACCCCCGTGTGCGAGCGCGACGGGGTCGACCTGACGACCGCGCTGCTCTCCGAGTCGGTCGCCCGCGCGGTCGTCACCGTCGCCGACGAGCAGTCGCTCGCGACCGTGGTCAACCTCGCGGCGGAGCACGGGGTGCCCGTCGCGCGGATCGGCACGACCGGCGGGTCGACCCTCAAGGTCAAGGGAGCCCTCGAGCTCGAGGTCGACGCGATGCGCCTGGCGCACACGGCGACGATGCGCTCGTACTTCGCGTCCTGACACCCGCACGACCGGCCGTCTGACCCACGGGTCAGGCGGCCGTCGTGCGTCCCGGGGTGCGCGACGACGCGAGCCGCTCAGCCACGACGACGACGAGCAGGGCGAGCGCGGCCATGCCCGCGCCGACCCAGATCGGCGAGGTGTAGCCCAGCCCCGCCGCGATGGTCGTGCCGCCGATCCACGCGCCGATCGCGTTGCCGACGTTGAAGGCCGCGATGTTCGCCCCGGAGGCGAGGGTGCGCGCCTGCCCGGCGTGGCTCATGACGCGCATCTGCAGCGGCGGCACGGTGGCGAAGCCGAAGCCGCCCATGAGCACGAGCGAGACGACCGTGAGCACCTGCGACGACGCGGTGAGCGCGAAGCCGGTCATGACGACGGCGAGCATCCCGAGGGTGACGACGAGGGTGCGCGGCACCGAGACCTGCGCGGCGCGCCCGCCGAGCGCGTTGCCGGCGAGCAGCCCGACGCCGAAGAGCACGAGGAGCCACGGCACGGTCGTCGCGGCGAAGCCGGTGACGCCGGTGAGCGTGTACGCGATGTAGGTGAAGGCGCCGAACATCCCGCCGAAGCCGAGCACGGTGACGAGCAGGGAGAGCCAGACCTGAGGAGACCCGAAGGCGGTGAGCTCTCGGCGAAGGGAGGTCGTCCCCTCCTCCTCGCCGGCCCCCTTCGGCACGAGGAGCGCGATCGACGCGAGGGCGACGACGCCGATGACGGTGATCGCCCAGAAGGTCGAGCGCCAGCCGAGCTGCTGGCCGAGCAGGGTGCCGAAGGGGACGCCGAGGACGTTCGCCGCGGTGAGACCGGTGAACATCACGGCGATCGCGCCGGCCTGACGCTGCGGCGGCACGAGGGAGGCGGCGACGACCGAGCCGATGCCGAAGAAGGCGCCGTGGCACAGCGCCGCGAGGACGCGACCGGCGAGCATGACGGCGTACGTGTCGGCGAGCGCCGACAGGGCGTTGCCCGCGACGAAGAGGACCATGAGGGCGAGGAGCACCTGGCGGCGCGGCAGCCGGGTCACCGCGGCGGTGAGCCCCAGCGCCCCGACGGCCACGGCCAGTGCGTAGCCGGAGATGAGCCAGCCGGCGGTCGCCTCGTCGACGGCGAAGTCCGCGGCCACCTGCGGCAGCAGGCCCGCGATGACGAACTCCGTGAGGCCGATGCCGAAGCCGCCGACCGCGAGGGCGACGAGCCCCGCAGGGATGCGTCGGGCCGGCACCTCGGGCGCGGTGTCGTGAGCAGGTAGTGAGCGTGTGCAAGTAGTTTCCACGCGGACGAAGGTAGTTGCACGCGCTGACTACTGCAAGTCGCTGATAAACTCGGCACCATGGGTATCGCTGATGACGCCGTGGAGATCCGGGCTCGGGGGTGGCGCACGCTCGCGGCGCTCCATGGGCTCGTCGAGACCGCGATGGAGCGCGAGCTGCAGCGCGAGCACGGCATCTCCGTCGTCGAGCTCACCGTCCTCGACGCGCTCGACCGCCAGGACGGGTGGCACATGAGGATGCAGCAGCTCGCCCGGGCCGCCGCCCTGTCGAGCAGCGCGACCACCCGGCTCGTGACCCGGCTCGAGGACCGCGGTCTGCTGACCCGCGTCCTGTGCGCCGACGACCGCCGCGGCATCTACACCGAGCTCACCGCGGCGGGCCGCGACGCGCTGCGCGAGGCCCTGCCCACCCACGACCGGGTCCTGTCCGAGACGCTGGCCACGGCGTCGGGGCGTCCCGAGCTCGCCCCGCTCGTCGAGGCCCTCCACGCCCTGCCGGCCGCCCCGGAGCCCGCCGATGCCTGAGTCCGCGATGCCTGAGCACCCGATGTCTGAGCCTCACGGGCCCGCCGGTCTGGTGATCTTCGACTGCGACGGGGTGCTCGTCGACTCCGAGCGCCTCAACGTGCGCACCTGGCGCCGGATGACGACCGACCTCGGTCTCGACCTCACCGACGAGGACGTCGTGCACACCTTCGTCGGCAAGGCCTACGCCGACAACCGGGTGCGCCTCACCGAGCTCGTCGGGCGTGACCTCGACCCCGCCTGGGAGCGCCGTTTCCGGGCGGAGTTCCGCGCGAGCCACGCTGAGCTCGAGATCATCCCCGGCGCCCGGCACGCGCTCGAGGCCTGCGTCGCGGGCGGTCTCGAGGTGTGCGTCGCATCGGGGTCGATGCGCCAGGCGCTCGAGTACAAGCTCGAGGCGACCGGGCTCGCCGGGCTGCTGCCGCCGTCCGCCCGCTTCAGCAGCGAGGAGGTCGAGCGCGGCAAGCCCGAGCCCGACGTCTTCCTCCTCGCCGCTCGCTCCATGGGGCACGACCCCGCCCGGTGCGTCGTCGTCGAGGACAGCCTCGCCGGCGTCGCCGCCGGCCGGGCGGCCGGGATGCGGGTGGTCGGCTACGAGTCCGACATGACCCCGCACGTGTGGTTCGCCGAGGCCGACGCCGTCGTCACCGACATGGCTCAGGTACCGGCGGTGGCCGCCGACCTGCTCGCCGCCGGCTGACCCCCTTCGCCCCGGGCCGCGTGATGACGGCCGATGGGGATCATGAGGGGCTTGCCCGAGACGGGGTCGACGATGACCGAGCTCTCGATGCCGAAGACGGCCTCGACGAGCCCGGGGGTGAGGATCTCGCCGGGCTCGCCGCACGCGTGCAGCCCGCCCTCGCGCAGCGCGACGAGGTGGTCGGCGTAGCGGGCGGCGAGGTTGAGGTCGTGCAGGACCATGACGACCGTCGTGCCGCGGCTGCGGTTGAGGTCGGTGAGCAGGTCGAGGACCTCGACCTGATGGCTGACGTCGAGGAAGGTCGTCGGCTCGTCGAGGAGCAGCACGCCGGTCTCCTGCGCGAGGGCCATGGCGATCCACACCCGCTGGCGCTGCCCGCCCGACAGCTCGTCGACGGCCCGGTCGACGAGCTCGACGGTGCCGGTCGCCTCGAGGGCGTGGCCGACGGCCCGCTCGTCCTCGGCGCTCCAGCGGGCCAGGGCGCGCTGGTGCGGGTGGCGACCGCGCGAGACGAGGTCGCCGACGGTGATGCCCTCGGGGGCGATGGGCGACTGCGGCAGCAGGCCCAGCTCGCGGGCGAGCTGCTTGGCCGGGGTGCGGTGCACCTCGCGGCCGTCGAGCAGCACGTGCCCCGCGCGGGGCCCGAGGAGGCGCGACATCGAGCGCAGCAGCGTCGACTTGCCGCAGGCGTTCGGCCCGACGATCGCCGTCATCGCCCCGGTGGGCACGGCGAGGTCGAGCCCGGTGATGACGGCGGGCGCACCCGGGTAGCCGACGGTGAGGTCCTCGACGACCAGGCGGGGCTGAGGTGCAGGGCTCATGACGTGCCTCCGACTCGGTTGATCCGGACGATGAGGTAGAGCAGGTACGGGGCGCCGAGGATGCCGGTGACGACGCCGACGGGCAGGCGGGTGCCGAAGGCGTGCTGGCCCGCGAAGTCGGCGACGAGTGTCAGCAGGGCGCCGACGAGAGCGGCCGGCACGAGGACCGAGCCGTGCGGGCCGACCACGCGGGCCGCGATCGGCCCGGAGAGGAAGGCGAGGAAGGCGATCGGCCCGGCCGCAGCGGTCGCGACGCAGACGAGCCCCACCGCTGCGACGACGGTGAGCAGGCGCAGCCGCTCGACCCGCACGCCGAGGGCGCTCGCCGCGTCGTCGCCGAGGTGCGAGATCTCGAGCCTGCGCGCCTGGAGGAGCACGACGGTGCCCAGGACGAGCAGGGCCGCGGTGACCGGCACGACCTCCTGCCACCGCGCGCCGTTGAGCGAGCCGGTGAGCCAGCGCAGCGCCTGGAGGATCTGGGTGTTGGTGGCCCGCTCGAGCTGCCAGGCGATGACGCTCTGCATCATCGCCGCGATCCCGATGCCGACGAGGATGAGCCGGGTGCCGGCGGCAGTGCCCCGGCGGTAGGCGACGAGGTACATCGTCAGCGCGACGGCGAGACCGGCGCCGACGGCCAGGCCCGAGACGGTGAGCCCGCTGAGCCCGAAGGACACGATGGCGATGGCGGCCGCGGCGCTCGCGCCCTCGGTGACCCCGATGATGTCCGGACTGGCGAGGGGGTTGCGCAGCAGGGTCTGGAAGGCCGACCCGGCCAGCCCGAAGCTCAGCCCGACGACCACGGCGAGGCAGGCGCGGGGCAGCCGCAGCTCGCCGACGACGAAGCTCGCGCCGGGGACGCTCTCGCCGAGGACGACCCGCAGGACCTCGCCCGGGCTGTAGGTCGTCTGGCCCAGGCAGAGGCTGAGGACGAGGGCGAGGAGCACGAGGACCGCGAGCGCGGTGACGACGGCTGCGCGGCGGACGCGTCGCTGCCGGCGCCCGGTGCGCATGAGGTGCACGGTGCGCTCGCTCGGTGCCGGGCGCGAGACCTGGTCCGGGGCGGTGGCCGGGGCGCTCACAGCTCACGCACCCGGCGCTGGCGGACGACGGAGATGAAGACGGGGGCGCCGACGAGGGCGGTGATGATGCCGACGTCGACCTCCGAGGGTGGCGCGACGACCCGGCCGAGGACGTCGGCGACGAGGAGCAGGCAGGCACCGCCGAGCGCGGCGAAGGGGAGCAGCCACCGGTGGTCGACGCCGACGAGTAGCCGGCAGAAGTGCGGGACGACGAGCCCGACGAAGGCGATGGGCCCGGCGATCGCGGTCGTCGCCGCGGCGAGGACGACGGCGCCGAGGGCGGCGACGAGACGGGTGCGGTGCACGTCCTCGCCGAGGCCGGCCGCCATGTCGTCGCCGAGGCCGAGCATGTTCAGACCCCGGGCCTTCCACGCGCACAGGAGCGCGCCGACGGCGAGGAAGGGCAGCATCTGCCACAGCTTGTCCGCGGTCGCGCCGCCGACCCCGCCGATCTGCCACGAGACGACGTTCTCGGAGATGTCGGGGCGGGGCAGGACGACGGCGGTGACGAAGGACGTGAGGGCGACGGTGGTCGCCGCGCCGGCGAGGGTGAGCTTGAGCGGCGTGGCGCCGCCGCGCCCGGAGGAGCCGACGCCCCACACGAAGGCCGAGCTGATGGCGGCCCCGAGGATCGCGACCCAGATGTAGCTCGTCGCCGACGCCAGGCCGAACCACGCGATGCCGGTGACGACGGCGAGGGAGGCGCCGGTGTTGACGCCGAGGATGCCCGGGTCGGCGATGGGGTTGCGCGTGATGCCCTGCAGGACGAGGCCCGAGACGGCCAGGGCCGCGCCGGCGAGGGCGGCGAGCGCGGTGCGCGGCACCCGCTTGGCGACGGCCGCCTGGGCGTACGTGTCGGTCGAGCCGGTCGCCCCGGCGACGACGTCGGACCAGCCGACGCCGCGCGAGCCGAGCACGACCGACAGGGCGCACAGCGCGAGGAAGACGACGGCGGTGACGGCCAGCCAGGCGGCACGGACCCGCCGAGAGCGCTGCAGAGGTGCAGCGCTCTCGGCGGGCGACGTGGCGGCCGCGGTCTCGGCCTGGGTCACGCGTGGGTCACTTCGTCGTGTACGCGGCGGCGTCGTCGAGCAGGGTGACGTAGTCGCCGATGAGTGCCGGCAGCGACAGCGCCGTCGGGTTGGCGGCGGTGCCGATCGGCTTCGTGCCGTCGAGGTTGACGATCGCCTTGTTCTTCACGGCCGGGAGCTTCGAGAGCACGGGGTCGCCCTCCAGCGCGCTGATGAGCTCGTCGCCGCCGTAGGTGATGATGACGTCGACGTCGGCGAGCTCGTCGGCCCGCTCGGCGCTCATCGAGCCGGAGAAGTCCTTGCTCTTCCCGCTGGCCTTGACGACGCTCGGCGCGATCTCCATGCCGAGGTCCTCGACGTACTGCGAGCGGGTGTCGGCGGCGCTGTAGAAGTTGATCTCGCTGAGGTCGGACGTGTCGACGTGGGTCATGAACATCGCCGTCGTGCCCTCGAGGTCCGGGTGCTCGGCCAGCGTCTCCTCGATCTGGCCCTCGAGGTCGGCGACGAGCTCCTCGCCCTCCGCCTCCATGCCCAGGCCCTTGGCGTTCTGGACGATCGAGTCGCGCCACGGGGTCGCCCACGGGGCGTCCGGGTAGGCGACGACGGGGGCGATCTTCGACAGCGTCTCGTAGTCCTCCTTCGACAGGCCCGAGTAGCCCGCGAGGATGACGTCGGGCTCGGTGGAGGACACGGCCTCGAAGTCGATGCCGTCGGTCTCGTCGAAGAGCACGGGCGTCTCGGCGCCGAGCTCCTCGAGCTTCTCCGCCGTCCACGGCTGGACGCCGTCGCCGTCGTCGTCGCCCCACGTCATCTTCGACATGCCGACGGGCACGATGCCGAGCGCGAGCGGCACCTCCTGGTTGGCGAAGTCGACCGTGGCGACGCGCTCGGGCTTCTCCTCGATCGTCGTCGAGCCGAAGGCGTGCTCGACGGTCACCGGCTCCCACTCGCTGCTGGCCGAGCCGGACCCGGAGGCCGCGTCGGTCGAGCTCGAGGTGTCGGAGCCGCAGGCGGCGAGGGTGAGGGCGAGGGTGACCGCGGCGGGGGCGGCGAGGCGGGACATGCGCATGAGGTGAGTCCTTCGGTTAGGTAAGGCTTACCTGAACCCTAGGGCACCTCCGGAGTGGCGCGCGCACCACCCCTTCGCCGAGGTATGGGGATCGGTCGGCTGAGATGGCCGCGCAGGGCCGATTGCCATACCTCGGCGAAGGGGGGAGGGCGAAGGGGGGAGGGGCGGGGCGGCGGTCAGCGCACGCGCCACGCGCCGGGGTCCGGCGCGGTGGGCGGCGGCACGTCCTCGCCGTCGTGGATCGGTCGGGCCCCGCCGGCGCGGGCGAGCAGCTCGCCCGGCGTCATCACCCCCGAGGGGAAGGGCCAGCGGCGCAGCTGGCGGGTGATCGCGTCGGCGTCGACCCCGTCGGGGGAGGCCACGAGCACGGCGTTGCCGTAGCGGCGGCCCTTGAGCACGTCACGCAGCGCGACGAGCGCGACCGGGCCGACCCCCTCGCGCATCCCGGCGGCGGCCCGCACGAGGTAGCGCAGCCCCGGGTCGTCCGGGCAGTTCATGAGCACGACGCCGCCGGGTCGCAGCACTCGCGCGACGTCGGCGAAGAACTCCTGGGTGACGAGGTCGGCGGGCACGGCCCCGTCGGCGAAGGCGTCGACGACGACGACGTCCGCGCTCGCGTCGGCGAGGGCGGCCACCCCTTCGCGTCCTCGCTGCGGGCGCACCCGGATCCGGTGCCCTCGGGGCAGCGGCAGCTCGCGGCGCACGAGCTCGGTGAGGGCGGTGTCCGGCTCGAGGACGACCTGGGGCGAGCCCGGGCGGGTGGCGTGGACCCAGCGCGGCAGGCTCAGGCCGGCGCCGCCGACGTGGGTGATCGCGACCCGCGGGTGGGTCGACGCGGGCAGGAGGGCGTCGATCACGGCGGCGAGGTGCTGCACGTACTCGAAGACCAGGCCCTCGGGGTCGTCGAGCGAGACGTAGGACTGCGGCTGACCGCCGACGACGACGCTCATACCACCGTGCTCGTCATGGACCAGCTCGACCTCGCTCACGCCCTCACCCTAGGTGTGGGCGAGGATGTCGCCATGCCACGACGGATCAGCGACGAGGACGGCCGCGCCGCCCTGGCCCGGTGGGCCGCGACGGAGAGCCCCGACCGCGCGACGACGGGGACGGCGGTGCGCTGGACCCTCACCATGCTCTCCGAGGCAGCCCCGGGCCGCTCCGTCGAGGTGCGGGTCCCTCCCTTCGGCGCCGTGCAGTGCGTCGAAGGCCCGGTCCACACCCGCGGCACGCCCCCGGCGGTCGTCGAGACCGACGCCGTGACCTGGTTGCGCCTGGCCACGGGCGAGACGGCCTGGGCCGACGCCCAGTCGGCCGGGGCCCTGCGCACGAGCGGCAACCGCACCGACCTCTCCGCCCACCTCCCCCTACGCGAAGGGGGAGTCAGGCGAGCTGGGAGCGGATCGAGTCCATGTGCTCCATGAGGGCGACGGACTCGTCGAGGGGCATGAGCGGCGACTCGGTCTCTCCCGCGTGGACGCGAAGGGCGACCTCGCAGGTCTCGTGGCGCAGCCCGCGGTGCATCTCGACCGGGTCGCCGGTCATCTCGTCGAGCACGACGTCGTCGCTGCCGACGAGGCGCATCGTCGTCGGCCCGTAGAACTCGCCGTCGAGCTCGAGGCGGGCCCACCGGCCGGCGACGACCGCCGTCGTCGGCGTGCGCGTCGACATGTCGCACGACAGCGACCCGACCGCGCCGCTCGGGCCGCGGACCGACATCGCGACGCGGGCGTCGACCCCTTCGTCGGTGAGGGTCCCGGCGGCGGCCACCCGGTCGATCCCGCCGAGGACCATCGAGGCGAAGGACAGCGGGTAGATGCCGAGGTCGAGCAGCGAGCCGCCGGCCAGGGCCGGGTCCGCGAGACGCCGTGGCCCGTCGGGCCACAGCCGCTGGCCGTGGTCGGCGAGCACGGTGGACAGCTCGCCGAGCAGCCCGAGGTCGAGCACCTGGCGGACGACGTCGTAGTGCGGCAGGAAGCGGCTCCACATCGCCTCCATCGCGAAGACCCCGGCCTCGCGGATCGCCGCGACGAGCTCGCGGGCCTGGGCGGCGTCGGCGGTGAAAGCCTTCTCGACGAGCACGTGCTTGCCGGCGCGCACGGCGAGCAGCGCGTGCTCGAGGTGCTCGCTGTGCGGGGTCGCCACGTAGACGACGTCGACGTCGGGGTCGGTGACGAGATCGGCGTACGACCCGTGGGCGCGCACCGGGCCGTGCTCGCTCACGTGGGCGCCGCAGTGCTCGTCGACGAAGGCCTGCGCCCGCCCGAGGTCGCGCGAGCCCACGGCCACGACCTGCTGCTGGGTGCTGCCGTGCTCGCCGACCTCGATCGCGTGCACCATCTCGCTGGCGATCCAGCCCGCGCCGAGCACCCCCCACCGCAGCCCCGGCACCTCTGCCGGGTCGGGCCGGGTCGAGGTCGGCAGCTTCATCTCGGGCACGTCGGCCGTGCGTCGTCCGCTCATCGTCACTCCTGCTCAGGTGGTCGCAGGCGACGCTACTGCCCGCGGTGAGACCATGGAGGGGTGAGACCTGATGACCAGACCGGTGAGACCCCCGTCGTGACGGGGGAGGAGCAGCCCCTGCCGGCGCGCGTGCGCCGCCGTCGGCGGCGCGGGGCCCCGATGGTGTGGCGCTGGATCGGCACCGGGGCGATCATCGGCTTCGCGCTGCTCGGCGCCTACGCGATGACGAGCGACAACGTCAACGAGGCGACCCGGCAGTCGTACTCGGCGACGACGGCCGTCGGATTCATGGGCATGCTCGGCGCGTGCATCGGGGCGCTCGTCGCCGCCGTCGTGCTCGCGCTCGTCATGGGCCGCGACCGCCGGTAGAGACCTGGGCAGCACGCCCGCTGTGGGAGAATGAGGCACGTGGCTCGCGGAGACGGACAGCTGTCGCACGACCTCATGCCCGGGGAGAAGGGGCCGCAGGACGCCTGCGGCGTCTTCGGGGTGTGGGCACCCGGCGAGGAGGTCGCCAAGCTCACGTACTACGGGCTCTACGCCCTCCAGCACCGCGGCCAGGAGTCGGCGGGCATCGCGACCTCCGACGGCCGCTCGATCCTCGTCTACAAGGACATGGGCCTGGTGAGCCAGGTCTTCGACGAGCGGGCCCTCGGTGCCCTGCGGGGCCACCTCGCGGTCGGCCACTGCCGCTACTCGACGACCGGCGGCTCGACGTGGGAGAACGCCCAGCCCACCCTCGGCGGTCATGACGACGGGACCGTGGCGCTCGCCCACAACGGCAACCTCGTCAACTCCGCCGAGCTGCGCGACCTCGTCGACGCCCGCCTCTCCGAGCGTGGTCGTCCCGCCGAGGACGGCACGTGGCGCGACGCGACGCCCAGCGGTGAGCTGCGCTACGGCAACACCACCGACACCGCGCTCGTCACCGCGCTGCTCTCGGACAACCCCGACCGCACCCTCGAGGCCGCGGCGCTCGACGTGCTGCCGCGCTGCAAGGGCGCCTTCTGCTTCGTCTTCATGGACGAGCACACCCTCTACGCCGCCCGCGACCCGCAGGGCCTGCGCCCGCTCGTCATCGGGCGCCTCGAGCGGGGCTGGGTCGTCGCCTCCGAGACCGCGGCGCTGGACATCGTCGGCGCCTCGATGGTCCGCGAGGTCGAGCCCGGCGAGCTCATCGCCATCGACGAGGACGGCCTGCGCAGCCACCGCTTCGCGAAGGCCGAGCCGAAGGGCTGCGTCTTCGAGTACGTCTACCTCGCCCGCCCGGACACGACGATCAACGGTCGCGCGGTCCACGAGGCGCGGGTCGAGATGGGCCGGGCGCTCGCCCGCGAGCACGCCGTCGAGGCCGATCTCGTCATCCCCACGCCGGAGTCCGGCACCCCGGCGGCCATCGGCTACGCGCAGGAGTCGGGCATCCCCTACGGCCAGGGCCTGGTGAAGAACGCCTACGTCGGCCGGACCTTCATCCAGCCCAGCCAGACGATCCGACAGCTCGGCATCCGGCTCAAGCTCAACCCGCTCAAGGACGTCATCAAGGGCAAGCGTCTCGTCGTCGTCGACGACTCGATCGTGCGCGGCAACACCCAGCGCGCCCTCGTGCGCATGCTGCGCGAGGCCGGGGCCGCCGAGGTCCACGTGCGCATCTCGAGCCCGCCCGTGCGCTGGCCCTGCTTCTTCGGCATCGACTTCGCGACCCGGGCCGAGCTCATCGCCACCGGCCTCGGCACCGCCGAGATCTGCACCTCGCTCGGCGCCGACAGCCTGGGCTACATCAGCGAGGACGGCATGATCGCCGCGACCGAGCAGCCCCGCGAGGCGCTGTGCACCGCGTGCTTCTCCGGCGTCTACCCCATCGAGCTGCCGTCGAGCGAGCGTCTCGGCAAGGGCGTCCTCGAGCTCCAGCTCGGCATCGACGAGCACGCCGACGTCACCGAGGTCGGCACGCTCGACGTCGAGCGCGCGACCCGGGGCTGACCCCTTCGCCCCTCGGCACGGTCTCCCGCCCCGACCGCTCCACCTCCGACGCGAGCTACCACGCAGTACTGGTCGTGATGACGACCAGTACTGCGTGGTAGCTCGGTGGGGCGAAGGGCGAAGGGGGAGTCAGGTCCCCACGGTGACCGCGGCCGCCTCGACCTCGGAGCCGGCCGGCTCCGCGCCGTGGTCGGGCTGGTCGTCGATCGCCCGCACGAGGGTGCGGCCGGTGAGCAGGACCGCGACCCCGAGGAGCACGGCGACCGCGCCGACCCAGAAGGGCAGGTGCGCCGAGCGCTCGCCGAGGACGCCGGCCATCCACGGCGCGACCGCGCCGCCGGCGAAGCGCACGAAGCTGTAGGCGGCCGAGGCCACGCTGCGCTCGACCGGGGCGATCTTCATGACCGTCTCGGTGATGAGCGTGTTGTTGATGCCGAGCAGGGCGCCGCTGGCGATCGTGCCGACGACGAGCACCGGCTTGTGCTCGGTCCACACACCCATGACCGCGAGCACCGCGGCGAAGGCGACGAGCGCCCCGGCCATCCCGGCGAGCGCTCCGACCCGGCGCTGGACGACGGGCGCGACGACGACGGAGAAGACCGCGAGCAGCAGCCCCCACCCGAAGAAGACGAGACCGACCTGACGCTCGGAGAGGTCGAGCGGGAAGGGGGTGAAGGCGAGCAGGGTGAAGAAGCCGACGTTGTAGAGCAGGGCGGTGAGGCCGACGGTCAGCAGGCCGCGGTGGCGCAGGGCCCGCAGCGGGGCGCCGAGCGAGGTGGGCGGGCCGGCCGGCTCGGTGTCGGGCAGGGTCACCCACGTCACGACGAGGGCGACGAGCATGAGCGCGCTCACGCCGAAGAACGGCCAGCGCCACGAGACGGAGCCCAGGGCCCCGCCCATGAGCGGGCCGGCGGCGATGCCCAGGCCGAGGGCGGCCTCGTAGAGGACGATGGCCTGGCCGACCGACCCCTTCGCCGCCTGGACGATCGTCGCGAGCGCGGTCGCGACGAAGAGCGCGTTGCCCAGTCCCCACACGGCGCGGAAGCCGACGATGCCCCCGATGGAGTCCTGGGCGCCGGCCAGGCCGGCGCCGACGATGATGATCGCGAGGCCGAGCATGAGCGTGCGCTTGGGCCCGATCCGGCTGGAGACCCAGCCGGTGGCGAGCATGGCCACGCCCATGACGGCCATGTAGCTCGTGAAGAGCAGCGAGACCTGCGACGGGGTCGCGCCGAGCTGGTCACCGATGGGCTTGAGGATGGGGTCGACGAGGCCGATGCCCATGAAGGCCACGACGCTCGCGAAGGCGACGGACCAGACGGTCCGGGGCTGACGCCACATGTGAGGAGTCCTCTCTACGAAGGGTCCGACGCCGGCCGGGTCGCCTCGAGGAGCTCGCCGAGGACCGCGACGGCGTCGCGCAGCCTCGTCTCGTCGACGGCGGCCCGCTCGACGACCGGGGCCAGCGCCGCGCCACGCGACCGGCGGATGCCGGCGATGCGCTCGGCGCCGGCGGCGGTCAGCGTCACGAGGGTGGCGCGCGCGTCGGCGGGGTCAGGGGTGCGTGCGACGAGACCGAGGCCCGCGAGGCGCTGGACGGCCGTCGTCATCGACGGCTGCGAGCTCTCGTCGGCGTCGGCGAGCGCGGTGACCCGCGCGGGACCGATCTCGTCGACGAGGACGAGGACGCGCGCCTGGGCCGAGGGCATGCCGAGGTCGGCCGCGCGGGTGGCCCAGCGGGACAGCCGGGCGGAGGTCCGCAGGAGCTCGTCGGGCAGGGTGTCGGAGGTCGTCACCTCTCGACTATTACATAGATAACCTATGTAAATCCACCGGGATGGACGTCAGCCCATCATCCGCTGGCCGTCGATGCTCTCGCGGATGATGTCGGCGTGGCCCGCGTGCTGGCTGATCTCGGCGAGGAGGTGCAGGGCGACCCGGCGCACCGACCAGCTGGCCCCGGGCTCGAACCACGGCGCCTGCGGCAGCGGGCTCGAGCGGTCGAGGTCGGCCTCGCGCAGGAAGTCCTCGGTGCCGGCCGCGACCTGCTCGACCCGGCTGCGCAGGTGCGCGAGGGTGTCGCCCTCGCGCAGGACGAAGCGGGTGTCCTCCCACTCGCTGCCCGACCAGTCGCCGTCGTTGCTCGCGCCCTCCGCCGCCACCGCCTCCCAGTCGACGTCGGACTCGTACACCCCGGACCCGCCGAAGGCGTCCGCCCCTCGTCGGGCGAAGTCGACCCACTGCTCCTCGGTGTCGGCGACGTGCTTGAGCAGCGACGCGATGGTCAGCGCGCTCACCGTGCTCGCGGTGCGCGCCTGCTCCTCGCTCAGCCCCTCGGCGGTCTGGAGCAGGAAGCCGCGATGCCGCCCCAGGCTCTCGATGATGTCGTCTCGCTCGGCCATGCCCGTCCCCTTCGTCGACCGGCGGGCGCTCCCCGTGCCCGCTGCACATCTCTCACGGTAGGGGCGACCACCGACGACGTCACCCCCTGCCGGCCGGACCAGCGGTGGCCCGACGCCGCCGACGCACTACCCTGGCCGCGTGAGCGAGCCCATCACCTATGCCTCCGCCGGTGTCGACGTCGAGGCGGGCGACAAGGCCGTCGAGCTGATGAAGGAGTCGGTCCGGCGGGCCCAACGCCCGGAGGTCCTCGGCGGGCTCGGCGGCTTCGCCGGCATGTTCGACGCCTCCGCCCTCGTCGGGATGCGATCACCGGTCCTCGCGACGAGCACCGACGGCGTCGGCACGAAGGTCGCCGTCGCCCAGGCGATGGACCGGCACGACACCATCGGCCAGGACCTCGTCGCCATGGTCGTCGACGACATCGTCGTCTGCGGCGCCGAGCCCCTCTTCATGACCGACTACATCGCGACCGGCTCCGTCGTCCCCGAGCGCGTCGCGGCGATCGTCAGCGGCATCGCGAAGGGGTGCGAGCTCGCGGGGGTCGCCCTCGTCGGCGGCGAGACCGCCGAGCACCCCGGGCTGCTCGAGCCCGACGAGTACGACGTCGCGGGCGCCGCGACCGGCGTCGTCGAGCGCGACGCGATCATCGGGCCGCAGACCGTGCGCCCCGGCGACGTCGTCCTCGGTCTGGCCTCCTCGGGCCTGCACTCCAACGGCTACTCCCTCGTGCGCGCCGTCCTCGCCCAGGCGGGGTGGTCCTACGACCGCCAGGTGCCCGAGCTCGGCCGCGCCCTCGGCGAGGAGCTGCTCGAGCCGACCCGCATCTACACCCTCGACCTGCTCGACCTCATCCGCTCCGACGTCGACGTCCGCGGCCTCAGCCATGTCACCGGCGGCGGGCTGGCCGCCAACCTCGCGCGGGTGCTGCCGGCCGGCACGCTCGCCCGCGTCGACCGGGCGTCGTGGACCCCGCCGCCGATCTTCTCGCTCGTCGGGTCGCTGGGCCAGGTGCCCCGCGCCGACCTCGAGCGCACGCTCAACCTCGGCGTCGGCTTCGTGGCGGTCGTCCCGCCGGAGCACGCCGACGCGGCGATCGCCCGGCTCGCCGAGCGCGACCTGCCGGCCTGGGTGCTCGGCGAGGTGCACGAGCGCGAGGGGGCGCCGGTCGAGGACGGCGTCGAGGTGGTCCAGGGCGCGAAGGGCGTCGACGGGGGAGCGGTCCAGGTCGTCGGCGAGCACGGCTGATGCTGCGGGTCCTCGTCGCGGACGCCGACCCCACCTCGCGATCGGGGTGGGTGGCTCTGCTCGAGGCCGAGCGCGACCTGCGGGCCCGGCCTGCCGTGAGCGCCGCGGAGCTCGTCGAGAGGTGCGAGTCCGCCGACGTCGTCCTGCTCGTCGTCGGCGACCGCACGGCGCCCCGGATGCCCGAGCTGCTCGCCGCCGTCTCCGACCGCAGCGAGACCCCGGTCGTCGTCCTCGCGGCGACGGCGACGGACGAGCTCGTGCCGCAGGCCATCGAGCAGGGAGCCGCTGGAGCGCTCGTCGCCGACGCGGCGCCGACCCAGGTCGTCGCCGCGGTGCACGCCGCCGCTGGTGGCGCGAGGGTCGACACCGACACGGGCATGGTCCCCGTCACGGGACCGCTCGTGCAGCGCGTGAGCCACGAGGCCAGCCCGCTGACCGCCAAGGAGGTCGAGATCCTCGCGCTCGCCGGTGAGGGGCTGAGCAACCAGGAGATCGCCGGTCGGCTCTACGTCAGCGTGTCGACGGTGAAGTCGCACCTCTCGCACGCCTTCGGCAGGCTCGGGGTGCGGCACCGGGCTGCGGCGATCGCCGAGGCCCGCAGGCGCCGGATGCTCCCCTAGGGGCGCACCCGGCTGAGATCACCTGTCGCGAGGGGCCCACTCGTCGTAGCCGTCGTCGTCATCCGAGGTGCGGTCGTCGCCGACGGACCGCCGCTCGTCGTGACCGGTCTGTGTGTGGAGTTCCCGCTCAAGCGCCCGGAGGTCGGTGTCAGGCGAGTAGTACTTCAGCTCGCGTGCGACCTTGGTCTGCTTGGCCTTCGCTCGGCCGCGCCCCATGGCGTGACCCCCTCATGCGTAGTGCGGGACGGCCATGACCTCCCATGAGGCGAGCTCACGAGCGGCTGGGCGGTCCCGGATCTGTGGTGTCTGTCGTGGGCCTAACGCTACATGAGACGGCGACGATTCCGCGCCTCGGCCCGGCCCGCCCCTACGCGTCGCGCACGGGCCGCGCCGCCGCCGTGACGGCCGCGACGAAGAGGGGCGCCTGGACGGCCCAGTCGTAGCGCTCACGGGCGAGAGCGTGGCCCCGTCGGCCCATCTGCGCGGCCCGCTCGGGGTCCGCGTGCAGGGCGAGGACGGCCCCCGCCGCGGCGGCCGCGTCGCCGAAGGGGACGACGACCCCCCCGTCGCAGGCCTCGACGAGCTCGACGGCGAGCGGCAGCGGCGTCGTCACCGCGGGCACGCCGTGCGCGAGGTACTCGACGACCTTCGTCGGGGTGCTCGGCCGGTAGTTCGGCAGGTCGTGGAGCAGCGAGAGCCCCGCGAGCGCGCCGTCGAGCATGGCGCCGGCCTGCTCGGCAGGTACGAAGCCGTGCCACACGAGGTCGCCCGCCGCCGCGGCCTCGTCCAGCGCGTGCTGCGTCGCGGCGTCACGGGCCGGGCCGATGACGTGCAGCACCGGCGCCCGCGGGCCGCTCGCGCGCAGGGCGCGCCCGACCTCGACCATCTCGGCGGCACCGCGCGCCATCGTCACGTTGCCGAGGTAGACGACCCGGTCGCGACCTGGTGCGGCGACCCGAGGGGGGACGCTCGCGGCGTTGGGCACGACGGGATGGGTGCGCGCGAAGCGCTCCTGGTAGCCCGGCTCGGCGAGCAGCAGCTGCCACCGACGCTCGACGAGACGCTCGAGGCGGCGCCATCCGCGCGCGACGACCGGGCGAAGGGGGCGCGGCAGCCACTCCTTGACGACGAGGGCCGCCGCCGGGTCCTCGTGGACGTCCCACACGCGCCGGCCCCGGGCCAGACCGGCGAGAGCCGGGACGAGCTCGGGGTCGTGGACGACGACCACGTCGTGGTCGGGGGCGAGTCGTCGCACGAGCCGGCGGGCCGCGACGGCGGCGCGCAGGCGCCGGCGCCCGGCCGCCCGGGGCAGGTCGACGACGGCGAGCCCCTCGGCCGGGTCCGGCGCGACGTCGTACCCGGCGAAGGGGGCGGCGTAGGTGACCTGCCAGCCCGCGTCGAGCAGGGCGCGGACCTCGCGGTGGCGGATCCGCGAGTCCGAGGGGTGGTGGACGACGGTGACGACGAGCGCGCGTCGCGGCGCGCCGGAGGTCTGGGCCGGGCTCACTGCTCGCCGACGAGCTCGCCGAGCTCGCGGCGCACCCCGTGGCCGACCCGGTCGGGGCCGCCGACGACGACGACCGACCGCGGGCGCAGCCGGCGCACCTCGTCGAGCACGGGCGGGGGCACCTCGTCGGTGAGCAGCCACAGGACGGGGCGTCCGGCCTGCGCGGCCGCGAGGACGGTGACGAGGGCCTCGCCGGTGGCGGTGACGAGGGTCGTGAGGAGCGCGTCCGGCGCGGTCCGGCCGGTCGCGGCGGAGCGGTCGACGAGCTGCTGCATCGGCCCGCGTCGGGCGTCGTGCTCGACGGGTGCGATCGCGCCCAGCCGCTCGACGTCCGTCGCCGGCAGGACGCCCTCCTCGCCGCCGACGACGACGCGGGCCGGGGCCCACGACGCGACCGCGGCGAGCGTCTCGTCGTCGAGACCGGCGTCGTCGACGACGAGCAGCGGCTGGCCGTCGAGCGCCGCCTCGGCCGAGTACAACGTGCTCATCGAGCCCGGGTCGTCGCGCAGCACCCGCAGCGTCGCGCCCGGTTGCGGCGGGGCGATCTCGAGCACCCTGCGGCCGATCTCGGCCGAGGTGCGGCCGTCGACCCGGTCGGTCGGCCCGATCTTGCGCAGCTGGTCGACGACCTGGCTGCTCAGCTGGTCCTCGTCGCCGACGACGACGACCCGCGCGGGCTGCAGCCGCGAGAGCTCGTCACGGGTCGAGCCCGGGGCGTTGCCCTTGTGCGAGAAGAGGACGGGCCAGCCCAGCCGGGCGGCGGCCGGCACGACCTGACGCATGATCGCGGCGCCGCGGCTCGGCACGACGAAGGCGCCCTCGACGCCGCTGTCGTAGGTGCGCGCGCTGAGGCGGGCGGCCGTCTCGACGCGGTTGCGCCCGCCGACGCGCTCGACGCCCGGCACGTCCGGCTCGGAGGGGGTGGGGTCCTCCCCCTTCGCCCGACGGCGCTGCCGCTTGGGCAGGGTCTCCTCATACGCGCCGAGGACCTCCTCGGTCGGGCCGTCCATGACGAGCCGGCCCTGGTCCATCCACAGCACGCGGTCGCAGATCTGGCGGATGCTGCCGTTGGAGTGCGAGACGAGGAAGACGGTGCCGGCGCTCTCGCGGATCGAGGCGATCCGCTCGGCGCTGCGCTCGCGGAAGTCGGCGTCGCCGGTCGCGAGCGCCTCGTCGATCATCAGCACGTCGGGGGCGGCGGATGTCGAGATGGCGAAGCGCAGGCGCGCACCCATGCCGGAGGAGTACGTGCGCATCGGACGGTAGACCGCGTCGCCGATGCCGGAGAAGTCGACGATCTCGTCGAAGCGCTCGCGGATCTGCGCGCGGCTCAGACCGAGCGCCTGGCCACCGATGTAGATGTTGCGCTCGCCGCTCAGCTGGCTCATGAGGACGGCGTTGACGCCGAGCAGCGAGGGCTCGCCGGCGACCCAGATCCGCCCCTTCGTCGGGGGGATGAGGCCGGCGACGGCCCGCAGCAGGGTCGACTTGCCCGAGCCGTTGCGCCCGATGATCCCGATCGACTCGCCGTGGTGGGCCACGAAGCTCACGTCGGTGACGGCGGGCACCTCACGGGCGACCGCGGGCTGGTCGCCGCGGCGCCGCAGCCGGGAGACGAGGCCGCCGTCCCCGCTCGTCGTCGACGCGCGCCGGCTGCCGCCGACGACGCGGTAGACGATGTCGAGCCCGTCGACGACGACGGTCGGGCGCTGCTCAGCCTCGGCCATAGCGCGCCTCGTCGATCCAGAAGACGACCATGCCGACGGCGAGCAGCCCGACCGCCCACGCGGCGAGCGCCCACCACACGGTGAGGTCGAAGGGGTGGTCGGCCGGCGGCATGAGGGCCTGGCGGGCGGCCTCGAGCGGCAGTGCGAAGGGCTGGTAGACCAGCACGTCGCCCCACAGCCCTGGCAGCCGGTCGGCGTACTGCGCGACGGGGAAGAAGACCCCGGAGGTGTAGCGCAGCAGGCGCACGACGACGGGGATGAGCTGGCCGATGTCCTTGCTCGCGTTGACCAGCCGTGAGCCGATGAGCGCGAAGCCGGCGAGGACACCGGCCTGCAGGAGGATCGCCGGCACGAGCAGGAGCCAGCGCAC
The DNA here is from genome assembly GCF_040547045.1 of Janibacter sp. UYMM211. Lineage (NCBI taxonomy): Bacteria > Bacillati > Actinomycetota > Actinomycetes > Micrococcales > Intrasporangiaceae > Janibacter > Janibacter sp. UYMM211. The sequence goes on from NZ_JBEPOY010000004.1 coordinate 268,396, forward strand.
GCTCGGCGTCTCGCCCGTGAGGACCATGACGACGAGGAGCAGCGCGAAGGCCGGCAGCGCGGCGATGAGCTCGGTGAGCGCGACCGACAGCGGCAGCACCGCGCGGGGGAAGTGCAGCGCCCGCACGAGGTTGAGGTTGCTCGTGACCGACTTCGAGCCCCGGGTGATGACGCTCGAGGTGAAGGTGAAGAGCACGACGCCGATCGAGAGGAAGCCGACCTTGTTGCTCACCGAGCCGGTCGTCCCGAGCAGCACCCCGAAGATGAGGAAGTAGCTCGCGATGAGCAGCGCCGGGTTGAGCAGGTTCCACAGCTGGCCGAGCCGGTTGTCGTGGTTCTTCGCGTAGGACTGCGCCGACGACAGGGTCCACAAGAAGGCCCTGCGCCGCCACAGGTCACGCAGGTAGCGCCCGAAGGGGGGCCGGGTGCCGAGCTCGGTCAGCCCGTGGCGCTGCGCGAGGGCCGTCGCCTCGGCACTGCTCAGGCTCGGCACCGGGGTGATGGGGGCCCGGGACGGGCCCGTCGTCACAGCCGCTCGACCCGCTCGCCGTCGGTGGCGACACCGCGCGTGTCGAAGAAGCGCTTGGCCTTGGCCGCGAGGGCGTCGACGTCGTAGCCCTTGTGGTTCTGCACGAGGATCGTCAGGTCGGCGTCGCCGACGGCCGCGTCGAGGTCGGTGACCCGCTCGGCGTCCGGCACCGCGCGCCACTGCTCGACCTTGTCGTCGTGGTAGCGCACGGTGGCGCCCTTCGCGACGAGCTGCTGGGCCAGGGGCACGGCGGGCGACTCGCGCTGGTCGGCGATGTCGGGCTTGTAGGTCACGCCGAGGAGCAGGACCGAGGAGCCGCGCAGCGACTTGCTGTCCTCGTTGAGGATGTTCTGCGCACGCTGCACGACGTAGGCCGGCATCGTCGAGTTGATCTCCTGGGCCAGCTCGACGAAGCGGAAGGGGTACCCCAGCTTCGCGCGGACGTTGTAGGAGAGGTAGTTCGGGTCGATCGGGATGCAGTGACCGCCGACGCCCGGGCCGGGGTAGAAGGCCTGGAAGCCGAAGGGCTTGGTCTTCGCCGCGTCGATGACGTCCCACAGGTCGATGCCGAGGTCGTGGCAGAAGCGCGCCATCTCGTTGACCAGGGCGATGTTGATGTGGCGGTAGGTGTTCTCGAGCAGCTTGGCAGTCTCGGCCTCGCGGGTGCCCTTCGCACGCACGACGGTGTCGACGAACTGGCCGTAGAAGGCCTCGGCGGCGTCGCCGCAGGCGGGGGTGTGGCCGCCGACGACCTTCGGGGTGTTCTTCGCGCCGAAGGTCTCGTTGCCCGGGTCGATGCGCTCGGGCGAGAAGGCGAGGTGGAAGTCGGTGCCGGCGGTCAGGCCCTTGGCCTCGAGGACGGGGCGGACGACCTCGTCGGTCGTGCCCGGGTAGGTCGTCGACTCGAGGATGACCGTCTGGCCCGCGGTGAGGTGCTCGGCGATCGTCGCGACAGCGGCGTTGACGGGGCCGAGGTCGGGGCCGCCGTCCTCGGCGAGGGGGGTGGGCACGCAGATGACGAGGGTCTTGACCTCGCCGAGCTTGCTCGCGTCGGTCGTGGCCTCGAAGCCCGCGCCGATCATCTCGGAGATGTGGTCGTCGGTGAGGTCGTCGACGTGGGACGTCCCGGCGTTCAGGGCGTCGACCACGCCCTGGTTGACGTCGAAGCCGAGGACCTTGAGGCCGACACGCGAGGCCTCCTGCGCCAGGGGCAGGCCGACATAGCCCAGCCCGATGATCGCGACGTCGAATGCCACAGTCGTTTCCTTCGTCAGTGCGGACCCGACCGGTGCCGGGACGTGCAGGTGCGCCCCCGGCGGCGCCAGGGGCGCGTCGAGCATACCCGCCAGCCCGCTCCCGCCCCGCACCCCGCGTCTAGCATGACCGCCATGCCGCACCCCCTGCCCGTCCTGCTCGTCACGAGCAACGGCGTGGGCATGGGGCACCTCACCCGGCAGCTCGCCGTCGCGGCCAGCGCTCCCGCCGACCTCGACCCGGTCCTCATGTCCCTGTCCGGCGCCCTGCCGACGGTCGCGTCGGCCGTGGCCCGGGGCGCCCTGCCCGAGCTCGCCGGCCTGCGCACGGAGTACTGCCCGAGCCGGCGCAGCGGGTGGTTGCCCCGACGGGGCCCGGCCGCTGCGCTGCGGCGACGCTACCCGCCCTACCAGTGGGAGCCGTACTTCCGGGACCGGCTGCGGGCGCTCGTCGCCGAGACCGGGGCGCGCCTCGTCCTCTTCGACGGGGTCGTGCCGTACCGCGGGCTGCGCGAGGCGCGGGAGGCCCTGCCGGGGACCCCCTTCGTGTGGATGCGGCGCGGGATGTGGCGCGCCGGGGTCGGCGCCGACTGGCTGACGCACGCCTCGGTCTTCGACCACGTCCTCGAGCCCGGTGACGTCGCGGCGGCCCGCGACCGAGGGCTCACCCGTGAGCGCGACGACGCCCAGCGGATCGCCCCCATCTCGATCGCGTCGGCGCTGCACCTGCACGACCGCGCGCAGGCGCGCGAGGCCCTCGGGCTCGACCCGGACCGCCCCGCGCTGCTCCTCACCCCCGGCACCGGGGCGCTGGAGGACGTCGCCTCACCGGTCCGGGCGGCCCTGGCGACCGTGCGGCGCGAGCAGCCGGACTGGCAGGTCGCCGTGACGAGCCCGGCGCTGGCCCGCCACGGCCTGGGCGACGAGGCCGACGTCGTGCTCCTGCGCGACACCTACCCCCTCGCCCGCTCGCTCGCGGCCTTCGACGCCGCGGTGAGCGCGGCCGGCTACAACTCCGTCCACGAGCTCCTCGGCGCCCGGGTGCCGACACTCCTCGTACCGGGTCTGGCGCTCGGCGCCGACGACCAGCTCGGTCGCGCCGAGGGGGCCGCGGACCTCGGTGCGGCCCTCGTCGCCCGCACGGACGACCCGACCGCGCTCGAAGGGGGAGTGACCCGCCTCCTGCGGGCGGCCACCCGTGAGGACCTCGCCGCGGCGTGCGCCGCCCTGCCGGCCCCGACCGGCGCGGCCGAGGCCGCGCAGGCGCTCGGCGCGCTGGCGGCCGGCGCTCCCGCCCCGGCCGGGCTCGGCGACGGCGAGGGCCTCGGCCCGCCGCGCTGGCGCTCGGCGCTGCCCGACCTGCGCACCCCGGTGAGCGTCGACGGGGCGCGTCAGCGCCGCGACGCGCCGACGCTCCACCTCACCCAGGACCTGCCCGACCGGCTCGGCGACGAGCCCGTCGAGCACCTCGTCGCGGGGTCCTCGCCGCAGTACCGGCGGGCGCGCGCCCGGGTCGCCCGCTGGGTCTACCGCTCCTGAGAGCGCCGGTCCCGGCGCCGGGAGAGACCTCGGCGCACGCCGCCGAGCACCTGCCGGGCGCGGGTCCTCGCCCGGCGCGCGGGGGAGTGCGCCCGGCGCACCGCCGCCTGCCACTGCGGCGTCGCCGCACCATGGGCCCGCACGCCGACCGCCTCTCCGTCGACCCAGTGCCGCCAGGCGCCGGTCGTGAGGTCGGCGACGTCGGTGACCGGGGCGTCGGGGTCGAGGCCCAGCACCTGCGCGAGACGGGCGTCGAGGTCGTCGTCGGCCGCGAGGAGCTGCTCGACGGGGACGGCGACGAGCGCGGCGGCGAGCAGCTCGCGGTCGAGGGCGACGCAGCGCGCCGGTGCGCACGCGACCCGCACGACGCGGCGGCCCGGTCGGGAGAGCTCGGCGAGCAGGCGCTGCGCCGCACCGTCGGCGAGGTCGACGCCGTCGTGCACGAGCACCGCGGCGACGTCCGGGTCCGTGGCGGCAGCCCTCAGGGGTGCGGCGTCCTGCGGCCCGGAGACCACGCGCAGCGACGACGTGCTCGTCCGGCTCATACGGCGCAGGGTAGCGGCGGCACCGCACCGGCCGGGGGCGTGCACGGTAGCCTCGCTGCCGCCGAGCCGGGCGCGGGTCCCGGTGCGCAGGGGAGGGTGCAGCGATGAGCGACGAGCTCGCGTCGACGCAGAAGAAGGCGCAGTACCACGCGGCGCGCTCGAAGGCCCGGGCCGCGCGCATCGCCGAGCTCGAGGAGCAGCTCGAGGAGGCCCGTGCGGCGCTCCCGGTGACCGACCGGGTGCCCCCGATCTACGGTGCGACGCGCTACAGCGTCTTCGTCCCCGGGAGCCTGGAGTGGCAGCTGTCCTCGACGGGCGAGGACGAGCAGGCCTACCGGGAGCGGCTGTGGTCGGCCGAGCGGATGGGCCCGCGCCAGCAGGTCTTCCTCGAGTGGGCGACGCCGATCTACCAGGGCTTCCACGACGCGTACGGGTACCGCCATGTCGTGCAGTACAGCGCCGAGATGCCGGCGCGGTGGCGCGACGCCCTGCTCGACGCCGCGGCGACCTACCCCGTGCTGCTGCCCGTGCCCTCGCACCGCTGGCAGGACCGGGTCGGGGCGATCCGCGACGACCTGCGCGCCCGCGACGCCGGGCCCGGCCCGGTGGCCTGGCTGCGCGTCGACGACGACGACCTGCTCGCGACGACCTTCCTCGACCGGCTGGTCCCGCTCGTGACGGCCGCCCACGACGGGTGGTCGGTCTCCTTCGGCAAGGGCCTGACGGCCGAGTACGAGGACGGTCGGCTGCACCGCTTCGGGCTGACCAACCGCACGATGGCCTCGATGGGGCAGACCTTCGTCGGCACGGTCGACCGGTCCGGCAGCCCGACCTTCCCCCCGCTCGTCAGCCACGTGCGCGCGCACCGCGAGATGCCCGTGGCCGTCGACTCCCGCGAGGTCGCCTACCTGCGCCTGCTCCACGACCAGCAGGACCGCGAGCTGTCGGTCGAGGCGGTCGAGAACCCCACCGACATGTACGAGGTCGAGGACCTCGCCGGTGATCTCGCCCGTCTCTTCCCCACCGTCGTCGCGCACAGCGAGCTGCCGACGCAGTCGCTGACGGTCGAGCGCCGATGAGTGACCCGGTGCTCGAGCCCGGGGACACGCCCGTCGGGCGGGTCCCCGGGGCCGGCGTGGAGCGCCGCGCCCGCCTCGGGCTCTCGCGCGAGGGCTGGGTGCTGCGCCGCCCCCTTCGCCGCCCGCGCCGCGGACGCTGGGCCGACGGCCTCGCCGCGCTCGCGTCCCGGGTGGGTGACCTCGACGACGTCCACCGTCTGGAGGTCCGGGCGTGCGACGACCCGGGGGGGCGGGTGGCCGCCGCCGACGTCGAGACGGTGGTCGCCCCCTTCGTCCGGCGGGCCGTGGCCCGCGGGACCCTCGTCCTGGCCGACCTCCCCGACGCGCTCGGCGGGGCCGTGCCCGTCGCGCTGCGCGGGGTGGCCGGTGCACCCGGAGACCTCGCCCACGACCTCGCCTCCGTCGGGCAACGACGGGGCGTCCTCGCCGCCGCCCTGCCCGCGGACCTGCCGACCGTCACCGCCGTCGTGGCCACCCGGCGCCCTCAGCTGCTGGGCCGGGTGGCCGCGATGCTCGCCGCCCAGACCTACGGGCCGCTCGACGTCGTCGTCGTCGTCCACGGCGGCGACCCCGACGCCCTCCCCCTGGTCGACGTGCCCGGACGGCAGGTGCGGGTCGTCGCCGCGCCCGCCGAGGCGAGCCTCGGGCGGGCGCTGCAGGTCGGCTGCGACGCCGCCGAGGGCGAGCTCGTGACGAAGCTCGACGACGACGACCACTACGGGCCCGACCACGTCCTCGACCTCGTCCTCGCCCATCGCGTCTCCGGCGCGATGCTCGTCGGCAAGAGCACGACGATCGTCCACCTCGAGGACCTCGACGTCACCGTCCGGCGGGTCTTCGGGACGCCGGAGTCCTACGTGCACCGCGTCGCCGGGGGCACGATCCTGCTCTCCCGGGCCGACCTCGCCGAGGTGGGCGGGTGGTCCGACGTGCCGCGGGCCGTCGACAGCGCCCTCATCCGCAGCGTGCGCTCGGCCGGCGGGCGGGTCTACCGCCCCCACGACCTCGGTTACGTCTACGTGCGCCACCGCCGGCCCGAGGGCTCGGCCGAGGGGCACACGTGGGCGGCCGACGCCGGGCACTTCCTCGTGAGCGCGCGCGAGCAGTGGCTCGGCCTGCTGCGTCGCCCGGAGCTGGGCACGACCGCGACCTGAACGGCCCACGGTGGGCGCCGTGACAAACTGGAGCGTCATCATCACCGAGGCAGAAGGGCTCTCATGGCTCCGCTTGTCGTGCACGTCACCGGCGCGCGCCCCAACTTCCCCAAGGCCGCTCCGGTCCTCAAGGCGCTCTCCGCCTACCCCGTCGAGCAGCTCCTGGTCCACACGGGTCAGCACTACGACGACAAGATGTCCGACGTCTTCTTCCGTCAGCTCGGCATCCCGAAGCCGGACGTCAACCTCGGCGTCGGCTCCGGTGCGCACGGCGCGCAGACGGCCAAGGTCATGGAGGCCCTCGAGGAGCTCTTCACGCAGCGCCGCCCCGACCTCGTCGTCGTCTACGGCGACGTCAACTCCACGGTGGCAGCCGCGCTCGTCGCCTCGAAGATGGGCATCACCTTCGCCCACGTCGAGGCCGGGCTGCGCTCCTTCGACATGACGATGCCCGAGGAGATCAACCGCCTCGTCACCGACAAGCTCTCCGACCTGCTGCTCACGACGAGCACCGACGCGATCGCGCACCTCGGCAACGAGGGCACGGCGCCGGAGAAGATCCACTTCGTCGGCAACCCGATGATCGACACGCTGCTCACGCACCGCGACCGCTTCGACGCCGAGGCGGTGCGCGCCGATCTGGGCATCGAGGGCGACTACCTCGTCGCGACCCTCCACCGCCCGGGCAACGTCGACGACCCGGACGACGTGCGCGCGCTCGTCGCCGCGATGCACGCCGTGGCCGACCAGGCCCAGGTCGTCATCCCGCTGCACCCGCGCGGCCGCGCCCGCCTCGAGGAGGCCGGCTTCCTCGACCACCCGGGCATGCGCGTCGTCGACCCGCTCGGTTACCTCGAGTTCATGGGGCTCGTGCGCGGCTCGGTCGGCGTCGTCACCGACTCGGGCGGTGTGCAGGAGGAGACGACCATCCTCGGCGTCCCGTGCCTCACCCTTCGCCCCAACACCGAGCGCCCGGTGACGATCACCCACGGCACCAACCAGCTCGTCACCCGCGACACCCTCGCCGAGCGCGTCCGCGAGATCCTCGCGGCCGGCAAGCTCACGCAGTGGCCGACGCCGCCGCTGTGGGACGGCCACGCCGGCGAGCGCATCGCCGACGTGCTCGCCGGGTCCCTCGGAGTGACCCGGTCGTGAGCGGGGCCCCCGGCGTCGCCGCCCCCGCTGCCGCGAGCGAGGGCCCCTCGGAGGCCAAGCCGGCGAAGAAGCCCCACCTGCGCGGAGACATCGAGGGCCTGCGGGCCGTCGCGGTCGGCACGGTGCTGCTCTTCCACATGGGCGTGCCGTGGGTCGACGGCGGCTTCGCCGGGGTCGACATCTTCTTCGTCATCTCCGGCTTCCTCATCACCTCGCTGCTGCTGCGCGAGGCGGGGCGCAGCGGGAGCATCTCGATCGTCGACTTCTACGCCCGCCGGGCGCGGCGGCTGCTGCCGGCCGCGAGCGTGGTGCTCCTCTTCACCGCGGTCGCCGGGTACCTGCTCATGCCGCCGGCCGGCCGGGGCGACCTCGGCACCGACGTCATCACGGCGACCCTCTACGTCATCAACTGGGGGCTGGCCTTCCGGGCGGTCGACTACCTCAACGAGGGCGCCGACGTCTCGCCGCTGCAGCACTACTGGTCGCTGTCGGTCGAGGAGCAGTACTACGTCTTCTGGCCGCTCATCATCCTCGTCGGGCTCGTCGTGGCCCGGCGTCTCGGCGTGCGCCCGATGCGGATGCTCTTCGGCGTCCTCGCCGTCGTCGCCGCCGCGTCGCTCGCGTACTCGGTCGTGCACACCGCGGCCGACCCCGCGACGGCGTACTTCTACACGACGACCCGCGTGTGGGAGCTCGCCATCGGCGCCCTCACCGCCTTCGCCGTCGACCGCCTGCGGCGCACGCTGTCGCACACGGTCGCGACGGTCATGGCCACCGTCGGGCTGCTGATGATCGCCTACGCGGCGCTCGTCTTCTCCAAGGGCACCCCGTGGCCCGGCTCGGCGGCGCTGGTGCCGACCGTGGGCACCGCGCTGATCATCGCGGCCGGCTGCGCCAGCCAGACGACGATCCCGGCGCGGCTGCTCAGCCTTAAGCCGATGACCTGGCTCGGCGGCCTGTCGTACTCGGTGTACCTGTGGCACTGGCCGCTCATCACCATCGCGGCGGCCCGGTGGCCCGACATCCGCATCCGGCACAAGATCGCGCTCGGCCTGCTCTCCGTCGTCCTCGCGTGGGTCACGAAGAAGCTCGTCGAGGACCCGATCCGCTTCAACAAGGGCATCTCGGCCCAGCCGCGCAAGGCGCTGACCATGGGCGGCGTGCTCATGACGGTCTGCGTGCTCGCGGGCTTCGCCGTCATGCGCACGGTGCCCGACCTCGGGACGACGAAGGACGTCGAGGGCGCGACCGCGCTCGTCGCCGACACCTCCGCCTCGACGTGGGAGGTCCGCTCCGACCCGGAGTCGGTCTTCACCACCTCGGGCGAGCTCACGCCCAACCCCGCCGTCGCGACGAAGGACGTCCCGTCGTACTACGACGACGACTGCCAGGTGCTCGCCGGCGACACCGCCGTCAAGACCTCGTGCACGTACGGCGACACGGGCTCGGACAAGGTCATGGCGCTCGTCGGCGACTCGAAGATGGGCCAGTGGTTCCCGGTCTTCGACGAGATCGCCAAGCGCGAGGGCATGCGTCTGGACCTGTACCTCAAGTCCGCGTGCGCCTTCGGCGAGGGCGCGAGCATCAAGGACGAGTGCGCGGAGTTCACCGACAACGCCGTGACGGCGATGGGCGAGGGCGACCGCACGCCGGACGTCGTCGTCAGCTCGGCCGGCACGGACGACGCGAAGGCCGCCGACCTGGCCGCCCCGCTGAAGACGCTCCAGGACGGCGGTGCGAAGGTCGTCGTCCTCTCGGACAACATCCACCCCGGCTCCGAGGTCTACAACTGCGTGGCCGAGGCCGGTGACGGCGACTACGCGTCGTGCGGCTTCCCGCGCGAGGACACCGACGCGAGCCTGGGCCAGGCCGCCGACGAGCTCGGCGCGACCTTCGTGCCCGTCGACGAGTGGATCTGCCCCGAGGGCGTCACGCAGTGCCCGCCGGCCGTCGCCGGCACGCTCGTCTACCGCCAGGGCTCGCACGTCACCGCGACCTACGCCCGGACGATGACGCCGATCATCTGGCGTCAGCTCTCCGCGGCGAAGGTCACCTCCACCCCCGTCGCCGACATCACCGTCGACGACATCCCCGCCCCCACCGGCTCCGCCAAGGGCTGAGCGGGGGTCGAGCAGGGCGAAGGGGGAGCCGAGAGGCTCCCCCTTCGTCATGTCCGAGGGGTGCGGGGTGCGCCTCGGCGACCACCGGCGCCAAGATCCCCGGGATCGACGAAGGATCGTCACCTCGAGGTGACGGTCCTTCTTCCAGCCAGCGGCGAGATCAGCCCAGCAAGCGGTGGTACTCGCGGTCGACGATCTGGGTGACGTCGCTCCAGTCGCGCTCGGCGAGGACCCACTCGCGGGCCTGGCGGCCCATCCGCTCGCGCAGCTCGGGGTCGTCGAGGTAGCGGCGGATCTGGGTGGCCAGCGAGCCGGCGTCGCCCTTGTCGAAGACGAGACCGCGCTCGTCGGCCTTGACGATCTCGGCGAGCGCCGCGACCGAGCTCGAGATCATCGCCTTGCCCATCGCCATCGACTCGAAGGGCTTGATCGGGCTGATGAGCTCGCAGACCGGCAGCGGCAGGCGCATGAGAGGGGTGATCTGGAAGATCGAGAGGTACCGCGCGACGTCCTCGTGGGGCACGCGCCCGGTGAAGGTCACGACGTCCATGACGTCGAGCTCGCGGGCCAGCCGGTGCAGGAAGCCCTCGTGGTGGCCGTCGCCGACGATGATGACCGCGAAGTCCGAGCGCTCGGTCTTCAGCTGGGCCGCGGCGCGCAGCAGCAGCTCGATGCCCTCGTAGTCGACGAGGCTGCCGGCGTAGCCGATGACCGTCTTGCCCTGGATGCCCAGCTCGTCGATGAGCGCCTGGTCGGGCTCGCGCGGCTCGAACTGGCTCGTGTGCACGCCGTTGGGCAGCACCTTGATCCGGTCGGCGGGGCCGCCGCGGGCGATCATCTCCTCGCGCAGCGCCTCGGTGATGACGAAGGTGAGGTCGGCGTTCTGGACGACGTGCAGCTCGAGCGTCGTCATGTACCGGTACGCGTCGGTGCGGCCGAAGGCCGGGTTGCGCGAGATCTTCATGAGGTCCTCGAGACCGCGCATCTCGTAGACGAAGGGGATGCCCAGGCGGCGGGCGGCGCGCAGACCGGCGAGCCCGTTGTTCTGGAAGCTGCTCGCGTGGATGAGCCCGGCGCGGTGCTCGCGCGCGGTCTCCTCGATGCGGCGGGCGAAGCGCTCGATGTACCCGGCCATCGGCACGGTCTCGTAGACCCGCTCGCCCGGCTCGAGCAGACGCACGTAGGGCACGCCGTCGACGACGTCGCGCTCCTCGACGACCCGCTTGTCGGCCGGCGACCAGAAGTCGTAGGGGAAACCGAGGCGGGTCGCGGCCTGCATGTCCCAGCCGAGGGCCCGCAGACCGGTGAGGACGCCGTGGCTGCGGGTCGCGTAGCCGCCGGAGCGGTGGGGCAGCGACTGGGCGAGCACGGAGAGCACGGCGCCGGGACGCGGCTCGTAGGAGCGCTCCTGCGCCTCGTCGACCGGCCAGCCGGTGCGCCCGATGGCGATCTGGTCGCTCACGCGGGCGTGCAGGGCGCGGGCGCGCTTGTCGTTGCGCTCCTCGATGACCCGGCCGGCGATCGTCTGGGCGGTGTCGAGCCAGCCGGCGCGGGCCGCCTTCGCCGCCATGGGCAGGACGTTCTTGTGGTGGATCGCGCGCAGGTGGTCCGCGGGGGCGGCCGCGTAGAGCTCGCGCAGCTCGTCGTACCCGGCGATCTCGTTGAGCAGGGTGACGGCGGCCTTGAACTTCACCTGGCCGCCCTCCTGCCCGACGGCGAAGGCCTCCGCGGCCTGCGCCTCGCGGTCGCCGGCCGCGCGGATGCGGGTCTCGGCCTTGATCCGGTCGAGGCTGGAGCGGGTGTAGCTGACCTGCCAGCTCTCGACGTGGTCGATGAAGCGCTGCGCGACCACGGGGTCGGAGGTCGAGAACCACGAGATGATCCGCTCGGCGTCGCGCGTCGTGCTCGGCACGACCGTCATGGCGAGCTCGCGGGCCCGGTCGTGCAGCTCGTCGTCGTGACCACGGCGGGCCACGGCGAGGACGAGGCCGGACGCCTCGGCGTCCGGGCCGAGGTCGAGCGCGCTCCGCGCGTGCGGCAGGGCGAGGTCGACCTCGCCGAGGTTGAGGTGGCTCCACGCGAGCATCGCGTGCCCGGTCGCGCCGAGCGCCGGCTCGGGCAGGCGCGACAGCAGGCGCACGCCGCGGGCGTGCTGCGAGCCGTTGACCATGAGCATCCGCGCCTGGGTGAAGACGGCGCGCTGCCCGACCGCGCCCCCGGAGGAGGGCAGGGTCGCGACGGGCCCGAGCGGGGCACGACGCACGACGGCTCGTGCGGCGCGGCGCCCTGCGCTCTTGGCGGATGCGGGGTCGATGCTGGCCATGTTGTCCTTCGAGTCGACGATCAGATGCTGACGTGCGTGGTGGGGTCGCCGTAGAAGAGCAGGCGGCCCGTGGCGGTGAAGAAGGTCGAGTCGGTGACCGTCCACGTGTGGGCGAGGCGGTCGTCGCCGCGCACCGACACGTAGTTGTACCGGTCGCCGGAGTAGATGCGCACGCCGGCCTCGGCGCTGCGGTCGAGGATGTCGGAGTCGACGGCGCGAGGGATGTCGGAGAAGCGCACGTCGCGCACGACGTCGCCGGCGAAGAGCATCGACCCGCCCTGGATGCGGCGCTCGTAGCGGTGCTCGGAGTCGGGGTAGCGCAGGACGACGGCGCCGGTGGAGCGCAGCCACACGTAGTGCGCCCACTTCCCGACGACCCCGGCGTCGGTGTACGCGAAGGTCGCGAGCAGATCCGAGAGGTAGCCCGGGCCGTAGATGTTGTCGTCGTCCATCTTCGCGACGTACTGGCCGCTCGCGGCGTCGACGCCGAGATTCATGCACGCGCCGAGGGTGAGGTCGGCGTCGGCGTGCACGAGGGTGAGGTGCTCGACCCCGGCGTGCTGCGCGCGGCGACGCAGGTCCTCGTCGTCGGTGTCGAGGCCGTGAAGCACGAGGACGAGCTCGAGCGCCTCGTGGCGCTGACGGCCCAGGTTGGCGAAGACGTTGTCGAGCTCGTGGGTGCGGTTGGTCGGCACGACGGCGGAGATCGTCGGCACCGTGAGCGGCGTCGCTCGGTCGGGCAGCACGGCCTGGGTGATCGCCCGGGCGCGGTGCGCCGCGGTGTGCCCCTGGAGCACGGCGCGCTGGAGGAGGAGGCCCTCGCGGGAGACGAGCTCCTCCTGGTGGATCCGGGCGACGACCTCGCTGCGCAGGGACTTCTCGTCCTCGACGCGGGGGACGAGCGCTGCGATCTCGGGCGGGGCGGCGCTCGTGAGGGAGGTGAGACCGACGACGGGGGTGCGGGCGGTCGCCGCGGCCACGGTGGTCCACGCCGAGCCGGGGGCGCCGTCGCCGAGGTCGACGAGGACGCGCGCGTCGGCGAGGACTCCGGCCTCCGCGGCCCACGGGCCGTGGGCGACCTGGCGCTCGGCGAGGGTCGGCGGGAGGGTGACCGAGGCGGACTTGCCGGACAGCCGCACGAGGGCGGCCTGGCTCGGGGCGAGCGGGGCGATGCCGCGAGCGACCTCGCGCAGCGCGGTGTCGTCACCGAGGCGGCCGAAGCCGTCGACGACGAGCAGGGCCCCGCCGCGACGGGTCGTCGTCTCGTCGTCGCGGGCGAGCCCGGACTGGCGCGGCTGACCGGCGGCGGGCCACAGCTGGGCGGCGGTCCCGGCGCCCTCGAGGGCGGAGACGGTGGCCTCGTCGACCCCGCCGACGACGTCGGCCGCGACGAGCAGCTCGGTCGGGGGGACGGCCCGGTCGGTGACCCACAGGGCGATCCGCGCGCCCGCGTCACGGGCGGCCGACAGGGCGGTGACGAGCTCGTCGACCGCACCGGTCCACCCGGTGACGGCGCCGGCGCAGTGCTCGACGAGGACGAGGTCGGGGGCGGTGCCCTCGAGCGTCGCCCGCCAGCCGTGCCGGTCGAAGGGGTGCTGGCGCCACTCGGGCGCGAGGAGCTCGGCCAGACGCGGGCTGACCGCGGCGGCGACGTCGAGGTCGAGGGGGGCGAAGGGGGAGTGCGGCGCCCCGACGGAGGTGACCGGTCGCCCGTCGTCGACCCGGTGCGGACCGCTCGGGCGGGCCGGCTTGGGCGCCGGTGCCGGGGTCGCGGGCTGCGCGGGGGCCGGCGCTGCGGCGCGGGGGTCGGCTGCGGGCGCCGCGGCCGACGCCAGCGTGGTGGCGCTGCGGGCGACGGCTCGGCGCAGCTTGGTCACGGCGGAGTCCCTGGTGCTCACGGGCACACATCCTCGCACCCCGCGTGGCGCGCGCCACTCTGGCGCACCGCGCCGGGCACAGCGCAGGTCACCAGTCGACGCCCTGGCACTGCCGAGAGCCCCGGGTCTCGACCTGCAGGGTGGCGTGCGCGATGCCGAAGCGCTCGCGCAGCACGGCGCTCGCCGCGACGAGGACGCCGTCCGCGTCGTCGTCGGCGACGAGGTGCGCCGTGGCGACGTCCATGCCCGAGGTGAGGGTCCACACGTGGAGGTCGTGGACCTCGGCGACCCCGTCGACGGACTCGAGCGCGCGGGTCACGTCGTCCGGCACGACCCCTGCCGGGGCGTGCTGCCCGAGGACGGCGAGCACCTCTCGACCGAGGTGGAGCGCGCGGACGAGGACGAAGACGCCGATCGCGAGGGCGACGACGGTGTCCCAGACCGCCGAGCCCGTCGTCATGACGAGCAGCGCTGCGGCGATGACCCCGACCGAGCCGACGGTGTCGGCGACGACCTCGAGGTAGGCGCCCTTGACGTTGAGGCTCTCCCCGGCCCCGCCGCGCAGGAGGAGCAGGGCGACGACGTTGACGGCCAGGCCGAGCCCGCCGACGACGAGCATCGCCGTCGAGCCCACCTCGGGGGCCGAGCCGATCCGGCTCAGTGCCTCGACGACGACGTAGACCGAGACCCCGATCATCATGAGGACCGCGAAGCCGGAGGCGAAGATCTCGGCACGGTAGGAGCCGAAGGTGCGCCGCCCGGTCGTGTCAGGACGCGTCGCGACCCAGGTGGCGACGAGCGCCGCCCCGAGCGTCACGACGTCGGCGGCCATGTGGCCGGCGTCGGAGAGCAGCGCGAGGGAGCCCGAGACCAGACCCGCGGCGAGCTCGATCCCGAAGAAGGAGCCCACGAGCACGAAGGCGACGAGCAGGCGCCACCGGTGCCGTCCGCCGGCGTGTCCCGCCGCGCCGTGCGAGTGCCCGCCGCTCATCGGCGCGGCCGGGTCGGGGCGTCGTCGGGCGCGGCCGTGTGGACGACGTGCTCGCGGGTGACGTCGAGGAGCATCCGCACGTGCCCGTCGGAGAGCCGGTAGTAGACGTTGCGACCCTCGCGCCGTCCGGTGACGACCCCGGAGGCCCGCAGCATCCGCAGCGACTGGCTCACCGTCGACTCGGCGGTGCTCGTCGACGCGGCGAGGTCGCAGACGCAGAGCTCGCCGGCCTCGAGGAGGGCGTAGAGCAGCCGGGCTCGCGTCGGGTCGCCGAGCAGCCGGAAGACGCCGGTGACGGTCGCGAGCTCGTCGGGGTCGGGCGCCGCGGCGAGCACGAGCGCGACCTTGTCGGGGTGGACGCTCTCGACGGCGCACCCGTCGAGCGAGGAGACCGGGCGCATGAGCCCTCCATGTCTGAGCGGATGATCAGATGTCATCGTCGACGAGGGGCGTCCGGGAGTCAAGCCGCCCCGGTGCGGTCGGTGCCGGGAGAGCGGCGGGTCGGTGCCCGGTCAGCGGCGCCTGGTGAGGGCGTCCAGCACCGCGTCGAGATCGGTCGCGCTCGCGGCCTCCTCGGGGGTCGCGACGCCCGCCGCGCTCGCGTCCGCTCGTTCGAAGACCTCCGCGACGGCCTCGTACAGCCCTGCGCCGGCACCGGCCGCCGCCTGGGTGCTCGCGATCTCGCGCATCTCGGCGGGGAAGCGGTCGGACTTCGAGGCGGCGACGGCCAGGTCGCGGGCGAGGTGCGCGGTGAGCTCGGGGGCGCCCGTCGAGAGGTCCGCGACGACCGCGTCGAGCACCCCGTGGTGGCGGGCGGTGAGCAGGGACTGCAGGAGCAGGGCCTTCGTGCCCTTGTAGATCGCCGCGGTGCTCATCTTCGTCGCCGAGGCGGCACCGACCTCGCTGCCGACGACCGCCGCGCGCAGGCCGGGTGCGGCGAGATCGGCGAAGGGGGAGCAGCTCGCCCCGGAGAGGAAGAGCGCGGTGTCGCCGTCGGGCCGCGGCGGCGGGCCGCTGATCGCGCCGTCGACGACGACGCACCCCACGGCCTCCAGGACGGTCGCGACCTGCCCCATGGTCGCCGGGGAGACCGCGTTGAGGTCGGCGACCACGGGGGTGCTCCCGGTGCGTCGGACCGCGGCCGCGATCTGCTTCGCCTGGGTCACCGCGTGCGCCGGGGGCACGACGCTGACGACCGCGTCGCTCGCCCGGACGACCTCCTCCAGCGAGCCGAGGGCGGTGAGGTCGCCGGCGAGAGCACGCGTGCGTGCGCTGCGTCCGTCGAGGCTCGTGACGACCTCGACCCCCGCCGAGCGCCAGGCGCGTGCGAGCGCGCTGCCCATCGCGCCGGGCCAGAGGATGCCGATGGTCGTCATGACCCGATCCTGCCAGCGCCCGTGGCGGGCGAGCCGTCACCGCGGTCTCGGTCCACGCCGGCGCGGGGTTGTCCTCAGCCGGCGCGGGGGAGGATCGTCAGCGCCTGGTCGCAGGAGCCGGGGGTGAGGTCCCAGATCACGTGTGGTGGCCCGTTGTCGGGTGGCTGGGTGTCGAGGTGTCCGTGGAGGCGGCGGGTGTGGACGATGGTGTGGTGGCGGGCGCAGAGCAGGGCGGCGTTGGTGGTGTTGGTGGGTCCGCCGTCGGCCCAGTGGTGGAGGTGGTGGGCGTCGGTCCATCGGGCGGGGGCGGTGCAGCCGGGGTAGGTGCAGCCGCCGTCGCGCAGCCACAGCTGGCGGGTCATGGCGGGGGTGAAGAGCCGTATCGCGGTGCCTTGGTCGAGGACCTGGCTGCGGCTGCCCAGGACGACGGGGATGATCTCGGCGTCGCAGGCCAGGCGGCGGGTGGTGTCGGGCGCGAGGAGGGTGCCGGTGTCCAGGCCGCCGAGGGTGCGGGCCGCGCCGGTGCGTGCACGGAGGTCCTCGAAGGTCATCGTCAGCAGGAGGGTGGCTTTGGCGCCGCGTCCGGCCCTGGTGTCCATGCCTGCCACCGCGGTGCGGACGAGGTCGAGGAGGGCGTCGGCGCGGCGCTGGTCGCTGGTGCGCAGGTCGGGCTCGCGGGTGCCGGTGTCGGGGTCGTGGGTGGGTGCTGGTGCGGACAGGGCCTCGATGGCGGCTTCGAGGACGGCGGCTCCCTCGGGGTCGAGGACGAGGCGGTACTCGTGCAGCCCGTCGTCGACGACGGGCCGGGACAGGGCCCGCGCGCGGCGGAGCCGGTCGTGCTCGGTGTCGAGCTCGCCGGGGATCCCGTGGCGGGCGAGGAGCTCGGGGCGTACGGATCGCACCCCGGGGGAGCCGTGCAGGTGGCCCATCTGGATCATCGCTGCGAGGACGCTGTCGCGGGCTCCGTCGACGAGGCGGGACTCGATCCGGGAGATCTCGGTGATGACGGTGCGGGCGACGGGCAGGGTCAGGGTGCCGTCCTCGACGGCGTCGCGGAGCAGGGTGTTGGCGGGTCGGGACAGGTCGAGCACGGCCTGGGCGATGGTGCCGCTTCCTCCTTGGCGGGTGCTCGTGGCGTGCTGGCGCACCCAGGCGGGCAGGGACGGGGCGTCTGACTGGGCGACCTCACCGCGCTCGTGGGCTTGCGCGGTGACGACGTAGCGCCCAGCGGCGGCCAGGGTGGTCAGGTCGTCCAGGACGCCCATGACCTCCATGAGCTCGGGTCCGTTGGCCTGGTGGATCGCGCTGCTCAGACCGCGCAAGGCCCGCACCGCCGCGTCGAGCGCGCCGCGGCGCTCGGCCCAGGTGATCGGGTCGTCGGGCGCGGTGCCGGCACCAGCAGCGGTCGCCTGTCGGATCGGGACGCCGGGAGCCGGACCAGCACAGGTCCAGTCGACCGCGGCACTGCCCGTGGGCACGGACCACACACCCCTGATCGGGGTGGTCGGAGCGGGCGTCGGTGCCATGGACCAACGCTAGGGGCGACCACCGACAACGCATCGATTCTGATGACGCACCCGAGCCCTGACGACGCACCCGAGCCCGACGACATCCCAGGAGCGGATCCTCCCCGGCGAACGGGCGTCCCCCGAGGTGGCTCAGCTCTCGTCGAAGGCGGGGTGGTTGCTCGCGACGTCGCGAGCCGACGCGATGTGGCCGCCGAGGTACGCGCCGACCCCGGAGACGGTCGCGCCGACGAGGGCGAGCCGGGCCCCGGTGCTGTGCCGGCCGCTGCGCCGGGCCAGCCACGACCCGGTGTATGCGCCGATCGCCACGGCGTTGGTCGCGGCGTGGACGAGGCCGACCCGCTTGTCGCGCCGCCCGGTCTGCGACCACTCCGCCCAGCCGGTCCAGGCCGTCGGCCCGACGGCGAGCAGCCCGATGCCCACGAGCGTCTTCGCCGCGGTCGAGGACTCGCGCCCGCCCACGAGGTCGAGGACGCTCGCCGAGACCCACGGGCCGACGACGAGGTCGGTGAGGATCGGGTGCAGCGCGTGCCCGAGCCACTCGCCCCGCAGCAGCTCGCCCCGTGCCCCGTTGCCGAAGGCGGCCTGGATGCTCGGCTCGATCGCGTCGACGACCCCGTCGAGACCGGTCGTCTCCTCGAGCCGGCGGGTCCACCGCACGATCGCGGGGGTGTGCTCCGTGAGGCTCATCGCTGCTCCTTCGCCCGGGGTGCGGCGCGGACGCGCCGCCCTCACCGTGCCCCGGTCGAAGGGGGTGGCTGCACACCCGTACGGGTGCCCCTTCGCCGGGCTCACCCTTCGCATCCCTCGACCCGGTACCCCTTCGCCTCGGAGGTACCCACCGTCCCGGAGCACGCGAAAGGCGCCACGCGATGTGCGTGGCGCCTTCGTGAGGTGCGATATGTGGCCAGGGGCGGGGTCGAACCGCCGACCTTCCGATTTTCAGTCGGACGCTCGTACCAACTGAGCTACCTGGCCGAGTCACGTCCGACGACGTGACGAGCGACCCCGACGGGACTCGAACCCGCGACCTCCGCCGTGACAGGGCGGCGCGCTAACCAACTGCGCTACGGGGCCTTGATGGTGCAAGGCCGATGTGCTGCGATCAAACCAGTACTACGTATCCCCAACGGGATTCGAACCCGTGCTACCGCCGTGAAAGGGCGGGGTCCTAGGCCGCTAGACGATGGGGACCAATCTCTTGGACCCCTCGCCACGCAGCAGGCAGCGCCCGGATCCGTCGAGGACGTTCAGGAGCATACGTGCCGATCGGCGCGGATGCCAAAACGGCCCCCTCACCCCCGTCGGCGGGCCGACCACTCGAGCAGCCGCTCGACCTCCCACGTCGTGATGATGCGGTCGGTCTCGATGCCCAGGGCCGCCGCCCGCGCGCACCCGTACGCCTTCATCTCCAGCTGGCCGGGGGCATGCGCGTCGGAGTCGATCGCGAAGGTGCAGCCCATCTCGGAGGCGAGGACCAGCAGGTCGTCGGGCGGGTCGCAGCGCTCGGGGCGGCTGTTGATCTCGACGGCGACGTCGTGCTCGAGGCACGCGCGGAAGACGGCCTCGGCGTCGAAGTCGCTCTGCGGTCGGGTGCCTCGACCACCGGTGACGAGGCGCCCGGTGCAGTGGCCGAGGACGTCGACGCGCGGGTTGGTCACCGCGCCGAGCATCCGCGTGGTCATCGCGCCACCGGGCATGCGCAGCTTGCTGTGGACGCTCGCGGTGACGACGTCGAGCCGGCCGAGCATCTCCTCGCTCTGGTCGAGAGCGCCGTCGTCGAGGATGTCGACCTCGATGCCCTTGAGCAGGCGGAAGCGGTCGCCGAGCGCGTCGTTGATCCCGTCGACGAGGGTCAGCTGCTTGGCGAGGCGCTCGGCGCTCAGCCCGTTGGCGATGCGCAGCCGGGGGGAGTGGTCGGTGAGCACCTGCCACTCCTGGCCGAGCTCGACGGCGGCGAGGACCATCTCCTGGATCGGCGAGCCGCCGTCGGACCAGTCCGAGTGGGTGTGGCAGTCACCGACGACCGCCTCGAAGAGCGCGGCGGCGTCGTCGTCGAGCTCGACGAGCGGACCGCCGTGCTCGTCCTGCTGGCGCTCGAGGTAGGCGGGCAGCTCACCGGCGACGGCCTGCTCGATGACGCCGGCCGTCGAGGAGCCGATGCCCGGGAGGTCCGTGAGGGTGCCCTGGCGGGCCCGCTCGGCGATCTCGTCCTCCCCGACCTCGGTGACGACCTTCGCCGCCCCGCGGAAGGCCTCGACCCGTCGGCTGTGCTGCCGGCTCCGCTCGAGGACGAAGGCGGTGCGCCGCAGCGCCTCGTGGGGGCCGACCCCGGCCTCGAGGGGGCTCAGCGAGTGCATGTCGACCCCCCTTCGCCGCCGGCTACCACGCCGTACTGGTCGTCATCGCGACCAGTACTGCGCCGTAGCACGCGGGGCGGACGGGTGGTCACCACGACGTGTGGAGCGGGCGGCCCTCGGCGTAGCCCGCGGTCGACTGGACGCCCACGAGGGCGCGGGAGCGGAACTCCTCGAGGGAGGCGGCGCCCGCGTAGGTGCACGAGCTGCGCACGCCGGCGACGATCTGGTCGATGACGTCCTCGACGCTCGGCCGGGCCGGGTCGACGTACATCCGGGCCGTCGAGATGCCCTCCTCGAAGAGGCCCTTGCGGGCCCGCTCGAAGGGGGAGTCCTCGGCCGTGCGGTTGCGGACGGCTCGGGCGGAGGCCATGCCGAAGGACTCCTTGTAGCGCCGACCGTCGGCGTCGGTGAAGAGGTCGCCGGGCGACTCGAGCGTCCCGGCGAACCACGAGCCGATCATGACGTTGCTCGCGCCCGCTGCCAGCGCGAGGGCGACGTCACGGGGGTGCCGCACGCCGCCGTCGGCCCACACGTGGGCGCCGAGCTCGCGCGCCGCGGCGGAGCACTCGAGGACGGCGGAGAGCTGGGGGCGGCCGACCGCCGTCATCATCCGCGTCGTGCACATCGCGCCCGGCCCGACGCCGACCTTGACGATGTCGGCGCCCGCCTCGACGAGCTCGCGGGTGCCCTCCGCGGAGACGACGTTGCCGGCGACGACCGGCACCTGCGGGTCGAGCGCGCGGACCGCCGCGAGCGCCTCGAACATCTTGGCCTGGTGGCCGTGCGCCGTGTCGACGACGAGGACGTCGACGCCCGCGTCGAGCAGGGCCTGTGCCTTGCCGGTGACGTCGCCGTTGATGCCCACGGCGGCGCCGACGCGCAGCCGGCCTTGGGCGTCGAGGGCCGGGCGGTAGAGCGAGGAGCGCACGGCGCCCATGCGGGTCTGGATGCCGACGAGCCGCCCGTCGGCCCCGACGACAGGGGCGACGCGGCGGCGGGCGTGGTGCAGCTCGTCGTACGCGGCAGCCGGGTCATGGTCCTCGGCGAGCGTGACGACCTCGGTCTGCATGACGTCGCGCACCTGGGTGAAGCGGTCCACCCCGTCGAGGTCGCTGTCGGTGACGATGCCGACCGGGCGGCCGTCGACGGTGACGACTCCGGCGCCGTGGGCGCGCTTGTGGATGAGGACGAGCGCCTCGCCGGCCGTGACGGTCGGGTCGAGCTCGATCGCGGTGTCGTGCACGAGGTGGCGCGACTTCACCCACGCGACGACCTCGGCGACGACATCGGTCGGGATGTCCTGCGGGATGATCGTCAGCCCGCCGCGGCGGGCGGTCGTCTCGGCCATCCGCCGCCCGGCGATGGCCGTCATGTTCGCGACGACGAGCGGGATCGTCGTCCCCGTGCCGTCGACGCTCGCGAGGTCGACGCCGTGCCGCGAGGTGATCTCGCTGCGGCGCGGCACCATGAAGACGTCGTCGTAGGTGAGGTCATGGGGCGGCTGGTGTCCGGGCAGGAAGTCCACCCGGCGAGTCTAGGGAGCCGGGCTGGGGTTGAATCGCCCCGTGAGCTTCCTCGTCGAGACCCCCGCGGACCAGGCCCGACGGGCCGGTCTGCGCCGCATGCGCGTGGTCGCCACCTCCCTGCTCGTCCTCGCCGCGGTCGTCTACCTGCTCACCGTGCGGATGGACCACGACGGCGTGTGGGGCTACGTCAACACCGCTGCCGAGGCGGCGATGGTCGGCGCGATGGCCGACTGGTTCGCCGTCACCGCGCTCTTCAAGCACCCGCTCGGCCTGCCGATCCCGCACACCGCGCTCATCAAGCGGCGCAAGGACGAGCTCGGTCGCAGCCTCGAGGAGTTCGTCGCGCAGAACTTCCTCACGGAGGAGATCGCCCGCGAGCGTCTCGCGAGCGCCGAGGTCGGGCTGCGGCTGGGACGCTGGCTCGCCCGCCCGGCGAGCCGCGAGCGCGTGCTCACGGAGATCGCCCGCGCCGGTCGCCCGGCCCTGGAGCGCATGTCCGACGAGGACGTCGAGGACTTCCTCACCTCGCTGCTCCTGCCGCGCCTGGCCCGCGAGCCGATCAGCCCGATCGCCGGCTCGCTCCTCGACTCCGTCGTCGCCCAGGGCACCCACGCCGGTCTCGTCGACCTCGGGCTCGACCAGGTTGGTGCCTGGCTGGCGGAGAACCCCGAGGCCTTCGCCGACGTCGTCGGCGAGAAGGCCCCGTGGTGGACCCCGCCGTGGCTCGACGACCGCGTCATCGGCTGGGGCTACAAGCAGGCCGTCGAGTGGCTCGCCGAGGTGCGCAGCGACCGCGACCACCCCGCCCGCAAGGCGCTCGACGACCTGCTGCGCCGGCTCGCCGACGACCTCCAGCACGACCCCGAGGTCCAGGCCAGCGCCGAGCGGCTCAAGGAGGCGCTGCTCGCCCACCCGCAGGTGCCCCGCAGCGCCGTCGCGATCTGGCAGTCGCTCAAGGTCGCGCTCGTCGGCGCGATGGAGGACCGCGAGAGCTACTTCTGGTCCCGCGGCGAGGAGCTGCTCGCCCACCTCGGCAAGCACCTCGAGCAGGACCCGGCCTGGCGCGACCGGCTCGAGGGCCATCTCGGCGAGGCCGTCGCCTTCGCCGTGAACACCTACGGCGACGAGCTCGCCCAGGTCATCTCCGTCACCGTCGGTCGGTGGGACGCCGACGAGGCGAGCAGCCGCATCGAGCTCTACGTCGGGCGCGACCTGCAGTTCATCCGGATCAACGGCACGGTCGTCGGAGCCCTCGTCGGTCTCGTCATCCACGCCGTGAGCCAGCTCGTCACCTAGACCGGATGACGGATGCGCACTGGTGTGCGCACGCTGTGTGCACTAACGTGCTCGTCATGAGCGAGAACGAGCGCAACCGTCCCCCCTTCCACCTGGCCATCCCGGTCCACGACATCGAGGCCGCCCGGCACTTCTACGGCGAGGTCCTCGGCTTCGGTCGCGGCCGTGAGGACGAGCGCTGGACCGACTGGGACCTCGAGGGCCACCAGGTCGTCACGCACATGGTCGACGACCACTCCAACGCGGTCGCGGGCCACAACCCCGTCGACGGGAAGATGGTCCCGGTGCCGCACTTCGGCCTCGTGCTGCCGGTCCCGCGCTTCCAGGAGCTCGCCGCGCGCCTCCAGGGCGCCGGTGTCGAGTTCGTCATCGACCCCTACGTCCGCTTCGAGGGCACCCCCGGCGAGCAGTGGACGATGTTCTTCCTCGACCCCTCCGGCAACGCCCTCGAGTTCAAGGCCTTCGCCGACCTCGACCAGCTCTTCGCGGTCTGACGTGGGTGCGGAGCGGACCGACGAGGGGGCGCTGAGCGAGGGCTTCCTCGCGCAGGTCGGCGCCCGGGTGCGGTCCGCCCGCACCGAGCAGGGCCTCACCGTCCAGCAGCTCGCCGACCGCGCCGAGATCAGCCGCCGTCTGCTCACCCAGGTCGAGCACGGCCAGGCCAACCCGAGCCTCGTCTCGATCACCCGGGTCGCCCGGGCTCTCGGGACCGAGCTCACCGAGCTGCTCGACCCCCTTCGCCCCAGCGGTGCGATCTCGGTCGTCGAGGCGGGCGCGGAGGTCCTCGTGTGGTCCGACGAAGGGGGCAGCAGCGCCCACCTTCTTGTCGCGACGAGCCACGGGCGGGCCGCCGACCTGTGGCGGTGGCGTCTCGAGCCCGGCGCGGGCTACCAGGGGCTGGCCGACCCGGCCGGCTCGCAGGAGCTCTTCCACGTCCTCGAGGGTGAGCTCACCCTCACCGCGGACGACGACAGGGTCGTCGTCCGTGCCGGCTCCTCCGCCCGGCTGCTCAGCGACCGGGCCTACCGGTACGCCAACGCCGGGGCGACGGCGTGCGTCTTCGTGCGCACCGTCGCCCTGTCCGGCGCCCGCTGAGCCGCTCGCCGGTCGAGGTGGCACGGCCCTGTGAGCCTCGAGACCACGACCTGTCCCTCC
Organism: Janibacter sp. UYMM211; assembly: GCF_040547045.1. Lineage (NCBI taxonomy): Bacteria > Bacillati > Actinomycetota > Actinomycetes > Micrococcales > Intrasporangiaceae > Janibacter > Janibacter sp. UYMM211. The sequence goes on from NZ_JBEPOY010000004.1 coordinate 292,199, forward strand.
TGAGAGACTGCCGCCATGGGGCTCTTCGACCGATGGCAGCGACCGACCCCGCCCCCGACGGGCGGCCACGAGGGGTCGGTGCTGCCGGCGCTCGCCCCTGACGCCGCGGACCGGCTGCTGGCCCTCACCCGATCGGAGCTCGCGAGCCGCGGGCTGGAGGCGACGATCGACGCCGGGGCCCTGCAGCTGGCGGGCGGTCAGGTCTTCGGGCTGCACAACCTCTCCGTCGTCGCCGCCGGCACCCGTGAGCGACGGTGGCCGCAGGTCGTCGCCTCCCACCTCGACGCGCTGCTCAACCCGCCCGACACGAGCGGCCCGCCCGACCCTGGTCAGGTCCTCGCCCAGCTGCGGACCCGCACCGAGATCCCGACCCAGCCGGCCTACCCGGCCCAGGAGCCGCTGCCGGGGGTCATCGCGATGATCGCCCTCGACTTCCCGGACCACGTCGTCGAGTCCGTCGACCTGCCCGACGGCATCCCCGACACGGCGACCGCGATGACGCTGGCGCGCAGCAACCTGCGCGAGCTGCCTCCGCCGGAGCACCAGAGCTACTGCCCCGAGGAGGACGACCCCACCTCGCAGGTGCACCTCTTCGTCACCGACGACTTCTTCGGCGCCGCGCGCCTGCTCGTCCTCGATGAGCTGCTCGAGCGGGCCGGGGTCGAGGTCGGCCCGGGCGGCGTCCTGCTGTGCGCGCCCTGCCGCCACGTCCTCGTCGTCCACCCGCTGGTCGGGCCTGGCGTCCTGGCCGCGCTGCGCTGGATGGTCGCCTTCGCCCGCGGTGAGCACGAGACCCAGCCCGGCCCGGTGAGCCCCCACGTCTTCCACCGGGCCGCCGACGGGCAGGTCGTCCAGGCGACCCAGGTCGACGAGGCGGGGCACATCTCCGTCGTCGCCGAGGACGGTCTCGCCGACGCCCTCACCGAGATCCTCGGCGAGCCCGAGGACGACTAGCGATGGACGAGCCGGCCCCGACCAGCTCCTTCGCGGCGCTCGGGCAGGGCACGTGGTGGGTCGACGTCGAGGACCGGCCGCACCGGCTCGCCGAGATGACCGACGAGTACCTGAGCAACGTCATCGGTCACCTCCTCGTGCACGCCGACACCTATCGCACGTGGTGGCAGGTGGGCGTGACCCATGACGACACGGCGACGGTGGCCGAGGGCCGGTGGGCCGCCGAGCTCGTCGCCCGGTCGGCCGGTGCGCCGGCCCCGTGGGAGATCACCTCGGCGGCCTGGCTCGAGGCCACACCGCTGGTGCGGGCGCTGCGCGCCGAGCTGCGCAGACGCCACCCGGAGCACCCGGCTGGTCGTGGCTAGGCCGTGGCCCGAGGTCGGGGCGCTGCTCGACCGGCCCAGGGGGTGACGTCACACCACGTCGAGCCCCCCACGCCGGGGACTAGTGTCACAAGATGAGCCCTGCTACAGATGTAGAGCCGGTCCGGATCGCGGTGCTCAACGACTACGAGGTCGTCGCCCTGGGTGTGGCGGCCATGCTGGCCGACTACCCGAGGCGTGTCCGTGTCGCCGAGGTGAACGTGTACCTGCACGTCTCCGAGCCCGTCGACCTCGTGCTCTACGACGCTTTCGCCAGGACCAAGAGCGGTGTCCACCTCGACCTCGACCTGCTCATGTCGAACCCTCTCGCCAGTCGGGCGGTGCTCTACACCTGGGAGGTCACCGCGCAGTCGGTGGAGTTCGCGGAGGCCCACGGTCTGTCCGGTGTCGTGTCGAAGTCGGTCGGCGCCGGTCGACTCGTCGAGGCCCTCGAACGGATCCACGCCGGAGAGCGGGTGGTGCTGCCCGCCGACCCCGGAGAGCCCCACGACGACCAGCCCACCTGGAACAACTGGCCCGGCAAGGCCCAGGGGCTGACCCCCCGCCAGTCCGAGATCATCACCCTCGTGGTCGCGGGTCTCGACAACAGAGACATCGCGAGCAGCTGCTACCTCAGCACGAGCACCGTGAAGTCCTACATCCGCGCCGCGTACCGGACGATGGGCGTGCGCTCACGCACCCAGGCGGTGCTGTGGGGCGTCGACCACGACTTCCGGAACAGCTCCCGATCGCGGTTCATGCTCGCCGACGACGACGAGCCCACGTCGTGCACGCGTGGCTGACGGCCGCTCGACCACCTCTGGGTGCGTCCCCGCTGCTCGGGTCCGTGACGGACGTCGCCTCGGCGTCCTCGGCTAGTCTTCGCCAGGCAGGTCGTCGGGACGGTCGGTGGTCGTCCCGCGGGTCGTCCGGTGGACGTCCCGGGAGGCGACCTGGCGCAGCAGGGGCCTCTAGCTCAGTTGGTAGAGCTACGGACTTTTAATCCGTTGGTCGTCGGTTCGAGCCCGACGGGGCCCACCGCCGAAGGGGCGGTCACGCCCCCGTCGACAGCGCCGCCCAGGCGGAGCGGATGTGGGTCTCTACCTGCTCCTGCGCGGCGTCCCCGTCGCCCGCCGCCACGGCGTCGAAGATCGCCTGGTGGTCGCGCCGCAGCTCGTCGGCGACGTCGTCCCAGGACGCGAGGGTGCGGAAGCGGTCGAGGATGGGCAGCTGCATCGACTCGCGGATCGCGGCGGTGAGGTCGGTCGCGAGCCGGTTGCCGGCCGCCCGGGCCAGCGCGACGTGGAAGGCCGTGTCGTGGTTGTTGAAGACCCGGCGGTCGACGTCGGGGTCGGCCATCGTCTCGAGCAGACCGCGCATCGTCTCGAGGTCGTCCTCGGTGGCGTGCGCGGCGGCGAGCCGCACGCTGAGCCGCTCGAGCGCGATGCGCACCTCGAGCACGTCCGGCAGCTCGAAGTGGGTGAGCGAGACGTGCAGGCGCAGCAGTCGCCCGAGGGCGTCGCTCGGGACCGAGGTGATCGTCGTCCCCCCGGCCGCCCCCGCCCCGACGGACGAGCGCACGACGCCCTGCGCCTGGAGGGTGCGCACGGCCTCGCGGACCGCGGAGCGGCTCACCTCGAGCTGCTGGGCCAGGTCGCGCTCGGCGGGCAGCTGGTCGCCGACGCCGAGGTCGCCGGCGAGGATCCGCTCCTCGACCCAGGCGAGGACGACCTCGAAGGCGCGTCTGCTCTCGCGGGCCTCGGGCAGGGGATGAGCGGTCGTCACCGACCGATCATCGCACGACGAGCGGTCAATGGTCCGACCATTCTTGACGGCGGGACGCGGCGACCCCTACCGTCTTCTCCAGTCGAATGGTCTGACCATTCGCTGCGCCGACTCAACGCCGCGTCCAGCGCCCTTCGGAGGCCCCCATGACCGCACCAGCCGCATTCCAGCCCGACCTGTCACCGGTCGCCGACAGCCTCCTGCTGTCCGCGCTCGTCGCCCTGCTGCCGCTCCTCACCGTCTTCACCACCCTCGGGGTGCTGCGGTGGAAGGCCCACTGGGCCGGGCTCAGCGCCGTCGCGGTGGCGGTCGCCGTCGCCGTCCTCGCCTTCGAGATGCCGGTCCACCTCGCGGTGCTCTCGGCATCAGAGGGAGCGGTCTTCGGCCTCTTCCCCATCATGTGGATCGTCTTCACCGCGATCGTGCTCTACCAGGTGACGGTGAGGTCGGGCCGCTTCGAGGACCTGCGGGCGACCTTCCACCTCATCTCCGACGACCCCCGGGTGCAGGCGATCATCATCGCCTTCTGCTTCGGCGGCCTGCTCGAGGCGCTCGCCGGCTTCGGCGCACCCGTCGCCATCACCGGCGTCATGCTCATGGCGGTCGGCTTCTCGCCGCTGCGCGCCGCCGCCGTCGTCCTGCTCGCCAACACCGCGCCCGTCGCCTTCGGCGCCATCGGCACCCCGATCATCACCGCCGGCGCCCTGACGAAGATCCCCTACACCGAGATCGGCGCGTACGTCGGTCACCAGACCCCGGTCATCGCGATCTTCGTGCCGCTGCTCCTCGTCCTCATGGCCGACGGCCGCCGCGGGGTGCGCCAGACCTGGCCCATCGCCGTCGTCGTCGGTCTCGCCTTCGCCGTCGCCCAGTGGGTCTCGGCGACGTGGATCTCCGTCGAGCTCGCCGACATCGTCGCGGCGCTCGCCGGCCTGGCCGCCGCCGTCGTCTTCCTGCGCGTGTGGCAGCCCACCGGCCGTGAGGAGGCCCTCGAGGTGCTCGAGGTCGAGCGGCAGCGCGACCTCGCCCTCGTCGGCGCGAAGGGGGACGCGTCGACCGGCACCGCGTCGACGGGCACCCCTTCGACCGGCGCGGTCGACAAGGCTGGCACCGACCACTCGGTCTCCGTCGCCGAGCTCGACGCCCGCGCCCGCTCCCTCACCCCGGGCCGCATCGCCATGGCGCTCTTCCCCTACGTCCTCGTCATCGCCGTCTTCTCCGTGGCCAAGCTCGTCCCCGCCGTCAAGGAGTGGCTCCTCGGCACCGACGTGAAGATCGCCTGGCCGGGCCTGTCCGGCGAGGTCCTCACCGCCGCCGGCACCCCGAGCACGGCGACGACGTACACCTTCGCCTGGCTCAGCTCGCCCGGCACGCTCCTGCTCCTCACCGCGCTCGTCGTCGCCCTCGTCTACCGGGTCGGCGTGAGCGGGCTCGGCGCGGAGATGGCGGCGACGGCCCGCCAGATGCGCTTCGCCTTCCTCACCGTCTCCAGCGTGCTCGCCCTCGCCTACGTCATGAACCTCTCCGGCCAGACCATCGCCATCGGCACGTGGATCGCCGGGGCGGGCGGGGCCTTCGCCTTCCTCTCCCCGCTCCTGGGCTGGATCGGCACCGCCGTCACAGGCTCGGACACGAGCGCGAACGCGCTCTTCGCCACCCTGCAGCAGGCCGCCGCGCAGGAAGCCGGGCTCGACCCGACCCTGCTCGTCGCCGCCAACACCTCCGGAGGAGTCGTCGGCAAGATGATCAGCCCGCAGAACCTCACGATCGCCGCCACCGCCGTCGGGCTCGTCGGCCGCGAGGCCGACATCCTGCGCAAGGTGCTGCCGTGGAGCGTCGGCCTCATCCTCGCCGTCTGCCTCCTCGTCGGGCTGCAGTCGACGATCCTTGCTTGGATGCTGCCATGAGCGCGCGCACCCCGAGCCCGGCCACCGGGCAGCCCGGCACCCCGAGGACCACCGGTCTGCGGGTGGCGCTCTTCGCCACCTGCTTCAACGACACGATGTGGCCCGAGACCCCCAAGGCGACCGTCCGCCTCCTCGAACGGCTCGGCTGCGAGGTCGACTTCCCGCAGGCGCAGACGTGCTGCGGCCAGATGATGACGAACACCGGGTACGCCGACCGCGCGCTGCCCCTCGTGCGCCGCTTCGTCGACGTCTTCGGCGGCTACGACGCGGTCGTCGCCCCCTCCGGGTCGTGCGTCGGGTCGGTGCGCCACCAGCACCGCACCATCGCGGCGGCTGCCGGTGACGCCGACCTCGTCGCGCAGGTCGACGCCGTCGCCCCGAAGGTCTACGAGCTCTCCGAGCTGCTCGTCGACGTGCTCGGCGTGACCGACGTCGGCGCGTCCTTCCCGCACCGCGTCACCTACCACCCGACGTGCCACTCGCTGCGGATGCTGCGGGTGGCCGACCGGCCCCTGCAGCTCCTCCGCGCGGTGCGGGGGATCGACCTCGTCGAGCTGCCGGGGGCGGAGGAGTGCTGCGGCTTCGGCGGGACCTTCGCGATGAAGAACTCGGACGTCTCGGTCGCGATGGGCACGGACAAGGCCCAGCACGTCGTCGAGACCGGCGCCGAGGTCGTCGTCGCCGGCGACAACTCCTGCCTGGCCCACATCGGCGGGATCCTCGGCCGTCAGCGCACCGGGGTGCGCACGATGCACCTCGCCGAGATCCTCGCCTCGACCGAAGGGGACCCCGCATGAGCGTCGGACCGGTCCAGCAGACCTCGCCGACCTTCGTCGGCATGCCGGCCTTCCCCGAGGCCGCCCGGGAGGCGCTCGCGAACACCCAGCAGCGCGCCAACCTCCACCACGCCACGCGCACGATCCGCGCCAAGCGTGCCGGCGTCGTCGGCGAGATCGAGGACTGGGAGGCCCTGCGGGTCAGCGGCGCGGCGGCCAAGGACGAGGCGCTGCACCACCTCGGCGACTACCTCGAGCAGCTCGAGGCGAGCCTCACCGCCGCCGGCGCCACCGTGCACTGGGCGCGCGACGCGGCGGAGGCCAACGCGGTCGTCGTCGAGATCGCCCGCGCGAAGGGGGCCGACGAGGTCGTCAAGGTCAAGTCGATGGCCACCCAGGAGATCGAGCTCAACGAGGCGCTCGAGGAGGCCGGGATCAGCGCCTGGGAGACCGACCTCGCCGAGCTCATCGTCCAGCTCGGTCACGACCGCCCCAGCCACATCCTCGTGCCCGCGATCCACCGCAACCGCAGCGAGATCCGCGAGATCTTCGCCCGCGAGATGGGCGAGGTGGGCCGCCCGGCGCCCGACGACCTCACCGACGACCCTGCCCGGCTCGCCGAGGCCGCGCGCCTGCACCTGCGCGAGAAGTTCCTCCGCGCGAAGGTCGCCGTCTCGGGCGCGAACTTCGCCGTCGCCGAGACCGGGACGCTCGTCGTCGTCGAGTCCGAGGGCAACGGCCGGATGTGCCTCACCCTGCCCGAGACGCTCGTCAGCGTCGTCGGCATCGAGAAGGTCCTCCCCACGTGGGCCGACCTCGCCCCGATGCTCCAGCTGCTGCCGCGCTCGAGCACGGGGGAGCGGATGAACCCGTACACGACGATGTGGTCCGGGGCGCACGACGGCGACGGGCCGCAGGACGTCCACGTCATCCTGCTCGACAACGGTCGCAGCCACGTCCTCGCCGACGCCCTCGGCCGTCAGGCCCTGCGCTGCATCCGCTGCTCGGCCTGCCTCAACGTCTGCCCGGTCTACGAGCGCACCGGCGGGCACGCGTACGGCTCGGTCTACCCCGGGCCGATCGGCGCGGTGCTCAACCCCCAGCTGCGCGGCACGGCGAGCGAGGTCGACCAGTCCCTGCCGTACGCGTCGAGCCTGTGCGGGGCGTGCTTCGACGCCTGCCCGGTGCGCATCGACATCCCGGAGATGCTCGTCCAGCTGCGCGGCGAGGTCGTCCAGCAGGGCGGCCACCGTGCCGAGTCCGCGGCGATGAGCGCCGCAGCCTGGGTCCTGTCGGACCCGCGCCGGCTCGCCGCCGCGCAGAAGGCCGCCACGGTCGCCGGACGGCTCGTCGGCGACCGCACCATCCGCTCCGTCCCGGGCCTGGGCGCGTGGAGCGACGCCCGTGACGTGCCGACGCCGCCGAAGGAGACCTTCCGCCAGTGGTGGGAGCGCGAGCGCGCAGAGGGGGGCGAGCGATGAGCGCCCGTGACGAGATCCTCGCCCGCGTGCGGGCGGCGACCGCCGACATCACGACGGCGAAGGGGGAGCGACCAGCCCCCGTCGTCGTGGAGGAGACCGCGTCGAGCCCGGAGGCGACGCTCGAGCTCTTCGTCGAGCGGGTCGCCGACTACCGCGCGAGCGTCCTGCGCGCCCAGGAGCACGAGGTCGCCGACGTCGTGGCCGGCGCGCTGCGCGACCGGGGCCGGACCTCGGTCGTCCTGCCCGACGGGCTCGACCCCGCCTGGCGGGCCGCGCTCGAGCAGGTCGCGACCGTCGTCCCCGAGGGCCGGGGGGCCTCGGCGGGCGCGCTGGACGCCGTCGACGCGGTCGTCACCGCGAGCGCTCTGGGCATCGCGGTGACCGGCACGATCGTCCTCGACCACGGGCCCGACCAGGGACGCCGGGCGCTCACCCTCGTGCCCGACTGCCACGTCTGCGTCGTGCGCGCGGACCAGGTCGTGCACGACGTCCCGGAGGCCGTCGCCCGCCTCGGCGGGCAGGCTCACCGGGGTCGTCCGCTCACCTGGGTGAGCGGCCCGAGCGCGACGAGCGACATCGAGCTGCAGCGGGTCGAGGGGGTGCACGGGCCGAGGACCCTCGTCGTCGTGCTCGTCGAGCACTCCTGACTAGGCTGTCCGACGTGTCTGACAACCGCGCCTACGTGACCTACTCCGCCTCCGACGGCGTCGCGCACATCGAGCTGGCCCGGCCGGAGTTCGGCAACACGCTCGACCTGACGATGACCCACCAGCTGCGCGACGCGGTGCAGCGCGCGCTGCGCTCGCACACGGTCGACGTCCTCGAGCTGACGTCGACCGGCGGCGACTTCTGCGTCGGCACGGACACCGAGGCCGCCCGTCAGGCGGACGACCCGACGACCCAGGTCTTCGAGCAGGCCGCCGCCCTCGACGAGATGTTCGGCATCCTCAACGCCTCGACCAAGCCCGTCATCGCCGGGGTGCAGGGGCTGGCCGCCGGCTCCGGCCTCGGCATCGCGCTCGCGGCGGACATCTGCCTGTGCACGCCCGACGCGACCTTCCGCGTGGCACCCCACGGCGGTCTCGGCGCCCCCGACCCGGGCCTGGCCTGGCAGCTGCCGCGCGCCATCGGCCAGCAGCGCGCCCTCTCCTTCGCCCTCGGCCGGCGCACCATCGACGCGACGACCGCGGAGAGCTGGGGCGTCGTCACCGTCGTCGAGGGCGACCTCCCGGCCGCGGTCGACGGGATCGCCCGCTCGCTCACCGGCGAGGGCCTGTGGGCCAACGGCGAGACCCGTCGCCTGCTCCGGGCGTCGTGGGACACCGACCGCACCTCCCTGGCCCAGTCCGAGGCCGCGACGATGGTCCGCGCGATGCTGCGGGCGAAGGTCTGACCCTGACCGGCGAGGAGCCCCGGCGCCCGCGCCGTCCGCTGCACTACGGACCGCAGGCCATGGAGGCGCACGGCGGCACGACCCCCGGCCCGGCCGAGGCGGCCGAGGCCGCTCACGCCGCGGCGATGCTCGTCGTCGACGCGGGCCGCAGCGCCGACCCGCAGGTCGGCGCCCGGCTCGTCGGGCTCGTCCAGGAGGTCGGGCTCGACACCCTCGCCGAGCTGTGGTCGCACCGCCCGGCCCGCAGCCTGCCGGGTGCGCTGTGGCGGCTCTACCTCGTGCGGGAGTGGGTGCAGCGCAGCCCCGACAGCGCCAGCCGGGAGTACGCGACCGGCATGCCCGTCGCACCCGTCGAGCACGTCATCGCCGGTGTCCCCGACCCGCCGGAGCCCGGCGAGGTGCGCGAGATGATCGACGGCGTCCTCGGCGGGGCCTTCCACCGCGACCTCGACGTCGCCCTCGACCGGTGCGCGGCCTTCTGCTCCGTCGCGGCGACCGGACGGGCCGCCGACGAGCGCTCCGACGTCGGCTCGGCCGCGGCCCTGGCGACCACGGCCGACGACCTCGCGGCGTGCGCCGTGCTCTGGCGGGCCGGCCAGCTCGTCTGAGCCCGCCGGCTCCTGCGACCTGCCGGCGTCCGAGGCACCCCGTCCGGGGATCACCCCCGTCCGGGGATCACCCCCGTCCGGGGATCACCCCCGTCCGGGAATGCTCCCCGGGGGAGGGGCGTTACTCTCGTCTGTGCGCCGGGTCGCGGTAGCCCCGGGTCCCAAAAATAGCCGCCACGAGCGGCCTCGTGCCGAGAGGCGCTCCCGGCCCGGCGCACATCAGACCGTTCGCCGCACGGAGGGGCCGTCGCGACGCCGACGCCCCGCAGCAGGCTCCTACCGTGGTCGCATGTCCACGACAGAGCAGGGCGCCGACGAGGCAGAGCCCGGTGTCGTCGCCCCGGGTCATGACCGAGAGCTCGTGCGAGCCCTCATCGAGGTCGCGCGTGACGCCGACCACCCGCTGAGCCAGCCCGAGATCGACGCAGCGCTCGGTGTGCAGCCTGGCAGCAGCCCCGACGGCCGGCCCCGGACGACCTCCGGCTGAACTCCGGGTTAGCAGGAGGTGTCGGGGAGCGCCTACGCTTGCGACGACCGTCTGCCCCTCACCGCACCGGAGCTCCCCCGTGGCCTTCCGCCTCACCCCGTCGGACACCTCTTTCTTCGACCTCCTCGCGGTGGCCGCCCAGCACGGCGTCGAGGCCTCGCGCCTGCTGACCGACCTCCTCGGGGCCCGCGGCGAGGAGGCGCTGCGGATCACCGAGCAGCTGCGTGACGTCGAGGCCGCGGCGGACGAGACCACCCACGAGGTGGTGCGCAAGGTCAACGCCGCCTTCATCACCCCCTTCGACCACGTCGACATCGTCGAGCTCGCCGCGGCGATCGACACCTGCGTCGACGAGATCGAGAGCGTCGGCTTCCTCATCGGGCTCTACCGGATCCCGGACCTGCCCGCGGACGTCGTCGCGGTCATCGAGATCATCTCGCGCATGGCGCAGGTGACCGCCGACGCGATGCCCCGCCTCCAGTCGATGAAGTCGCTCGACGACTACTGGATCGAGGTCAACCGCCTCGAGAACCAGGCCGACCAGCTCTACCGCCGCCTGCTCACGCAGATCTTCGACGGGTCGATCATCGACCCGATCCAGGTCGTGCAGCGCAAGGACCTCATCGAGGGCCTCGAGCGCGCTGCCGACTCCTTCGAGGTCGTCGCCCAGCACGTCGAGATGATCGCCGTCAAGGAGTCCTGACCGGTGGACTGGCTCCCCGTCGCCCTCGTCGTGCTGCTCGCGATGGGGTTCAACTACACGAACGGCTTCCACGACGCGGCGAACGCGATCGCGACCTCGGTCTCGACCCGCGCGCTCACCCCCCGCGCCGCGCTCGCCATGGCTGCCGTCGCCAACCTCTTCGGCGCCTTCTTCGGCACGAAGGTCGCCCAGACCGTGGGCAAGGGCATCATCGACGCACCCTCCGGCACCCTCGGCCTGAAGATCTGCGCCGCGGCCCTCGTCGGCGCCATCGTGTGGAACCTCCTCACGTGGTGGTTCGGCCTGCCGTCGTCCTCCTCGCACGCGCTCATCGGCGGGCTCGGCGGCGCGGCCCTCGTCGGCGGTGGTGTCGTGCACTGGCTCGGGATCTTCGAGAAGGTCGTCGTCCCCATGGTGCTCAGCCCGATCATCGGCGTCATCGTCGGCTACCTCGTGATGACGACGATCCTGTGGGCCTTCCGCCACTCCCACCCGGGCCGCACGCGACGCGGCTTCCGCATCGCGCAGACCGGTTCCGCGGCCGCCATGGCCTTCGGCCACGGCATGCAGGACGCGGCGAAGACCGCCGGCGTCGTCGTCCTCGCCCTCACCGTTGGCGGCTTCCAGACCGTCGGCGACGACTCGATCCCGCTGTGGGTGCTCGTCATGAGCGCCGTCGTCATCAGCGCGGGCACCTACGCCGGCGGGTGGCGGATCATGCGCACCCTCGGCCGCCGCATCATCGACCTCGGCCCGCCGCAGGGCTTCGCCGCCGAGGCGACCGCCGCGGCGATCCTCTACACCGCGACCGCGCTGCACGCGCCCATCTCGACGACCCACGCGATCACCTCGGCGATCATGGGCGCCGGCGCGACGAAGCGGCTCAAGGCCGTGCGCTGGGGCGTCGCGAAGTCCATCGTCGGCGGCTGGGTGCTCACCTTCCCCGGCGCCGGCATCTCCGCCGCGGTCACCATGGGCCTGCTGCGCCTCTTCTGAGACGACGGGGGTGCGAGCTCCCTTCGCCCGCCGGCACGACAAGAGGGCCGGTCGCACCTCCCTGCAGGTGCGACCGGCCCTCGGTCTGGGTGCTGGCCCGGTCAGCCGAAGCGGCCCGAGATGTAGTCCTCGGTGGCCTTCTGGGACGGGTTGTTGAAGATGTGGGTCGTCTCGTCGTACTCGACGAGCTGGCCCGGCTTGCCCGTCGCCTCGAGGTTGAAGAAGCCGGTCATGTCCGAGACGCGCGCCGCCTGCTGCATGTTGTGCGTGACGATGACGATCGTGTACTCGTCCTTGAGCTCGTGGATGAGGTCCTCGATGGCGAGCGTCGAGATCGGGTCGAGGGCCGAGCACGGCTCGTCCATGAGGACCACGTCGGGCTTGACCGCGATCGTCCGGGCGATGCACAGGCGCTGCTGCTGGCCGCCGGACAGGCCCGAGCCGGGCTTGTCGAGCCGGTCCTTGACCTCGTTCCACAGGTTGGCGCCCCGCAGGCTCGACTCGACGAGCTCCTCGGCGTCCGCCTTCTTGATCTTCTTGTTGTTCAGCTTGACCCCGGCGAGGACGTTCTCGCGGATCGACATCGTCGGGAAGGGGTTGGGGCGCTGGAAGACCATGCCGATCTTGCGTCGGACGTTCACCGGGTCCACCCCCTTGCCGTAGAGGTTCTCGTCGTCCATGAGGACCTGCCCGTCGACGTAGGCGCCGGGGATGACCTCGTGCATGCGGTTGAGCGAGCGCAGGACGGTGGACTTGCCGCAGCCGGACGGGCCGATCATGGCGGTGACGCTGCGGGGCTGGATGACCATGTTGACCCCTGCGACGGCCTTGAAGTCGCCGTAGTAGATGTCGAGGTCGCGGATGTCGATGCGCTTGGACACGTCGTTTGTCTTCCTTCTGCAGGCCGGGTCAGCGGCCGGTCTTGGGGGCGAAGTACTTGCTGATGAGCCGGGCCACGATGTTGAGCAGCATGACGATCGCCATGAGCGTCAGCGCAGCGGTCCACGCGAGGTCGAGGCTGTCCTGCTTGTTCAGGCCCGGGCTGGAGTACGAGCTGTAGGCGAAGAGCGGCAGAGCCGACATCGAGCCCTCGAAGGGGTTGAGGTTGACCCCCTTCGCCGCGCCCATCGTGATGAGCAGCGGCGCGGTCTCGCCGATGACCCGCGCGATCGCGAGGGTGACGCCGGTGGCGATCCCGGCGATGGCGGTCGGGAGGACGACCTTGGTCACGGTGAGCCACTTCGGCACGCCCAGCGCGTAGCTCGCCTCACGCAGCTCGTTGGGCACGAGGCGCAGCATCTCCTCGGTGGAGCGGACGACGACGGGGATCATGAGCACCGCGAGCGCGACCGCACCGACGATCCCGGCCTGGTAGGCCGGCCCGAAGAAAAGGGTGAAGAGCGAGATGGCGAAGAGGCCGGCGACGATCGAGGGGATGCCGGTCATGACGTCGACGAAGAAGGTCAGCGCCTTGGCCAGCCTGCTGCCGCGCCCGTACTCGACGAGGTAGATCGCCGCGAAGATCCCGATCGGGATCGAGATGACGGCCGCCAGGCTCGTGACGATGAGGGTGCCCATGATCGCGTGGTACGCGCCGCCGATCTCCCCGGCCCCGACCCCCCGCATGGAGAAGGTGAAGAACGCGCCGTCCAGCCGGTTGACGCCCTTGGAGACGATCGTCCAGATCACCGACAGCAGGGGTGTGAGCGCGAGGAGGAACATCGTCGTCACGACAGCGGTGACGAGGCGGTCGGTCGCGTGCCGGCTGCCCTCGACCACACGTGCGGTCGTGTAGATCGCGACGGAGTAGACGAGCGCGGCGACCGCCATGACGCCCAGCAGGTTGAAGCCCCACACCAGGGTCACCAGGGCGGCACCGGCGAGGACGGAGCACGCGAGGACGGCCCAGCGGACGGTCTGGCTCAGGGCGCCGGCCTGCGGACCGGATCCCAGGCTGCTCGACCCGGTGAGCGTCTGGCCGGTGGTCGTCGGGGCCGCGTCGGGGGCCTTGTCGTCGATGTCGGTCATCAGTTGGCTCCGGAGAACTCGGACCGGCGCGAGATGATCCACCGGGCGAAGATGTTGACGAGGAGGGTGACGGCGAAGAGCGCCAGCCCGGAGACGAAGAGCGTGCTGCGCTCCACGCCGAAGGACTCGGGGAAGTTCAGCGCGATGTCCCCGGCGATCGTGCCCGAGGCGTTGGAGCTGAGCAGCTCCCACGAGATGACCGAGCCGCTCGCCGACAGCACGATGGCCACAGCCATCGTCTCGCCGAGGGCCCGACCGAGGCCGAGCATCGCCCCGGAGATGACACCGGACTTGCCGAAGGGGATGACCGCCTGGCGGATCATCTCCCACCGGGTCGCGCCGAGGGCGAGCGAGGCCTCCTCGTGCAGACGCGGCGTCTGGAGGAAGACCTCGCGGTTCACCGCGGTCATGATCGGCAGGATCATGATGGCCAGGACGATCCCGATCATGAGCATCGTGCGACCCGTCACCGTGACGTCGCCGCCGAAGGGCGGGAACCACCCGAGGTTGCGGTTGAGCCACCCGAAGGCCGGCACGGCGTTGCCGGCGATCTGCAGGCCCCACAGACCGAAGATGATCGACGGCACGGCGGCGAGCAGGTCGATGACGTAGCCGAGCCCGGCGGCCAGACGACGCGGGGCGTAGTGGGTGATGAAGAGCGCGATCCCGATCGACAGGGGCATCGCGATGAGCAGCGCGATGATCGACGAGTACAGCGTGCCGAAGATCAGGGGCGCGACATAGCTGGGCAGGCCCTCGCCCCCGCGCACGTCGGTCGAGTCGGCGGTCACCGCGGGCATCGCCATGTAGACGAGGAAGGCGGCGACGGCAGCGAGGGTCGCGAGGATGAGGATGCCGGACCCGACGGACAGGCCGGAGAAGATCCGGTCGCCGCGGCGGGTCACCGCCTTCGCGGAACCGCTGGTGGGGGTTGTCGTGCTCACGTGGGAGTCCTCAGGAGATCAGGGAGAGGGGCAGACCGACGGCCCCGGACGGGTGTCCGGGGCCATCGATGCGTGGTCGAGGAGCGTCCAGGGGACTCAGTCGACCTTGATGTTGCTCAGCGCGCTCTTGGCGTTCTCCTGCGCGGCCTCGGAGAGCGGGGCGTTGCCGGCGGCCTCGGTGGCGGCGTCCTGGCCCTCCTGCGAGGAGATGTACTCGAGGTAGGCCTTCGTCGTCGTGGCCGCCTCGGCGTCGTCGTAGTCGGTGCACGCGATGGCGTAGGACACGAGGACGACCGGGTAGACGCCGTCCCCGGCGTTGGCCTGGTCGAGCTCGACGGCGAAGTTGGTCTTGCTGCCCTCGTCGGTGCGCTTCGCGGTCTCGAGGACCTTCGCCGCGGCCTCGGGGCTGTACTCGATGAACTCGTCACCGGCCTTCACCTTGGCCGCGCCGAGGTCACCGATCTGCGAGGCGTCCGCGTAGCCGATGGTGCCCTCACCGGCGCCGATGGCGTCGACGACACCAGAGGTGCCCTTGGCCGCCTCGCCGCCCTTGACCGGCCAGGCGTCACCCGGCTCGTGCGGCCAGTTCTCTGGCGCAGCAGCGGCGAGGTAGTTCTGGAAGTTCTCGGTGGTGCCCGAGTCGTCAGAGCGGTTGACCGTCGTGATCTTCGTCGAGGGCAGCTCGGCGTCGGGGTTGTCCGCCTTGATCTTCGCGTCGTCCCACTGGGTGATCTTGCGGTTGAAGATGTCGGCCATGACCTCCGGCGAGAGGTTGAGCTCGTCGACGCCCTCGAGGTTGTAGGCCACGGCGATCGGGGAGACGTAGACCGGGAACTGGATGGTCTCGCCGGTGCACCCCTTGTCCTTCGCCTGCGCCATCTCCTCCTCGTCCATCGCCGAGTCGGAGCCGGCGAAGTTCACCGCGCCGTTGATGAACTTCTCCCGGCCGGTGCCGGAGCCGTCCGGCGAGTACTCGACGGTGGCGTCGGGGTTGGTGTCGGTGAACTTGGCCATCCACTCGCCCTGGGCCTTCTCCATCGAGCTGGCGCCCGCGCCCTTGATGGACCCGGCGGCAGAGGAGCCGGAGCTCTCGCTCGAGCCGCCGGCGCTGGAGGAGGTCTCGTTGGCGGCGCCGCAGGCGGCCACGCCGAGGACGAGGGACATCGCGGCGAGGGACATGCCACCGCGCTTCATCGTGGAGCTCTTCACGAAAGGGCCTCTCTGAGGTTCTCGCCCGGTCCTGGGCGAAGGGAGTATGAGGACGGCACCCGTGCCGTACACCGAGGACGCTAGGGAGCGTCGGTGACCGGATGGTCGGTCGACGGTGAACGAGCAGTGAACGGTGGTTGCACAGAGCATCCCCAGGCCGCCCTCAGGAGGCGGGACCACCCGCACCTGGGGTATCGCGGCTCAGGCGCGGTCCTCCGGGTGGTGCCGCTCGGCGGCGACGACCCGGGCGTCCGCCCCGGTCCCGACGACGTGGCAGACGAGGACCTCCCCCTTCGCCATCCCGTCCTCGGCGTGGTCCTGCAGGACCGCGCGAGCCAGCGTGCGCTGACGCCTCGGCCCGTCGACGCGGGCGAGGAGGGCGGTGACGAGGTCGGGCAGGACGGGTCCGTGCGAGACGAGGGCGGCGGGCGTGCCGCGCTCGAGCAGCCGCTCGAGGTGGTGGACCGCGCGGGTCGGGTCCTCGGCGTAGCCCTCCTCCGACAGGCCGGGCTTGAGCCGCAGCCGGGTGCCGGTGCTCTGCACGAAGGGGGAGACGGTGCCGGCGGCGCGCACGGACGGCGAGCTGACGACCCGCTCGACCCCGAAGGCCCGCAGCAGGGGCACGAGCTCGTCGGCCTGACGCAGCCCGCGCTCGTCGAGAGGGCGAAGGGAGTCCTCCCCGGTCCACCGGGAGCGGGGGTGGGCCTTCGCGTGCCGTACGAGCGCGAGCGGCCACGTCGTGAGGGTGCGGGCGGCGTCGGCCTCGACGAGGTCCTCGAGCTGGTCGAGGTCGCGTCGGTACGTCAGCCGGCGCCGGGCGTCCTCGACGCCGAGCCAGGCGACCTCGTCGATCTCGTGCTCGAGCAGGCCGCGCCCGCCGACGACCTCGGCGCACCAGTACCGGACGTCCTTGACGACCGGCTCGCCGCAGCGGTCGCGCATGCGGTAGGTCGAGGAGGGCAGGGGCCGGCCGAGGCGGACCTCGAGACCGGTCTCCTCGTGGGTCTCGCGGGTCGCGGCGACGGGGAAGATCTCGCCCGGGTCGAGCTTGCCCTTCGCCCACGCCCAGTCGTCGTAGCGCGGGCGGTGGACGAGCGCCACCTGCAGGTGCCCGCGCCGACGACGCCACGGGAGCGTGCCCGCGGCGCAGACGACGGGCATCAGCGGCGCGCCTTGCGGCGCCGCTTCGCGTACATCGCGATGAGCTGGGCCTGCACGTCGGGCAGCAGCTCCTCCTCGCCGCGGTGCTGGCGGGTCCACCGGCCGTCGCCGCGCAGGCTCCAGTGCGCGTAGTCCCCGGACATCCCCTTCGCCATGAGCTCGAAGAGCTCGTCGACGTGCCGCGGGTCGCGCATCCGCACGAGCGCCTCGACGCGGCGGTCGAGGTTGCGGTGCATCATGTCGGCGCTGCCGATCCACGCCTCGCGGTGCTCGTCGGTGCCGAAGACGAAGACCCGGCTGTGCTCGAGGAAGCGCCCGAGGACCGAGTGGACCCGGATGTTCTCCGACAGGCCCTCGACGCCGGGGCGCAGCGCGCAGATGCCCCGCACCCACACGTCGACGCGGGCGCCGGCCTGACTCGCCCGGTAGAGCGCGTCGATGAGCTCCTCGTCGACCATCGAGTTGACCTTGATGCCGACGTAGCCGTCCTCGCCGGCACGGGCGCGCTCGGCCTCGCGCTCGATGCGCTCGACGAGACCGGGTCGCAGCGAGCGGGGGGCGACGAGGAGGCGCTTGAACTTGCTGCGCGGAGCGAGCCCGGAGAGCTGGTTGAAGAGGCGGGTGAGGTCCTCGCCGACCTCGGGGTCGGCGGTGAGCAGACCGAGGTCCTCGTACAGGCGCGCGGTCTTGGGGTTGTAGTTGCCGGTGCCGATGTGGCAGTAGCGGCGCACGCCCTCGGCCTCCTGGCGCACGACGAGCGAGAGCTTGCAGTGGGTCTTCAGCCCGACGATGCCGTAGACGACGTGGACCCCGGCGTGCTCGAGCTTGCGGGCCCACTCGATGTTGGCCTGCTCGTCGAAGCGCGCCTTGATCTCGACGACCGCGAGGACCTGTTTGCCGGCCTCGGCGGCGTCGATGAGGGCGTCGACGATCGGGGAGTCGCCGCTCGTGCGGTAGAGGGTCTGCTTGATCGCGAGGACCTTCGGGTCCGCGGCGGCCTGCTCGACGAAGGCCTGGACCGAGGTCGAGAAGGAGTCGTAGGGGTGGTGGAGCAGGACGTCCTGACGCGAGATCTTCGCGAGGATGTCGCGCGGCTTGGCCGACTCGGTGGGGGCCAGCTCGGCGTTCGTCCGCGCGACGAAGGGGGCGAAGTGCAGGTCCGAGCGGTCGATGTCGGCGATCGTGTTGAGCCCGCGCAGGTCGAGCGGGGCGGGCAGGCGGTAGACCTCGTCCTCGTGCACGGCGAGCTCGCGGGTGAGCAGCTCCATGACGTGGTCGTCCATGCCCTCCTCGACCTCGAGGCGCACCGGCGGGCCGAAGCGGCGCCGGGTGAGCTCGCGCTCGAGCGCGGTGAGGAGGTTCTCGTTGTCGTCCTCCTCGACCTCGAGGTCCTCGTTGCGGGTCACCCGGAAGGTGTAGTGCTCGTGCACCTCCATGCCGGGGAAGAGCTGGTCGAGGTGCGCCGCGATGACCTCCTCGAGCGCGAGGAAGCGGGCCTCGAAGAGCTCCGCGGTGACGCTGGCCTGGGCCGGGCGGACGGCGAGGAAGCGCGGCAGCGACGGCGGGACCTTGATCCGGGCGAAGTGCTCCTTGCCCGTCTTGGGGTTGATGAGCACGACGGCGAGGTTGAGCGAGAGCCCCGAGATGTAGGGGAAGGGGTGCGCCGGGTCGACGGCGAGCGGGGTGAGCACCGGGAAGATCTCGTGGGTGAAGATCTCGCTCACGCGGGCCTGCTCGGCGTCGTCGACCTCCGACCACGTGATGATCGAGATGCCCTCCTCGGCGAGGGCGGGGCGCACCGACTCCTCGAAGATCCGGGCGTGGGCGGCGGTGAGGTCGTGCGACACCTTCGAGATCTGCTCGAGGACCTCGCGCGGCTCCAGGCCCGAGGCGCTGCGCACGGCGATGCCCGTGGCGATGCGGCGCTTGAGCCCGGCGACCCGGACCATGAAGAACTCGTCGAGGTTGCTCGTGAAGATCGCGAGGAAGCGGGCCCGCTCGAGCAGCGGCATGTCGGGGTCGGCCGCCATCTGCAGGACCCGCTCGTTGAACTGCAGCCACGAGATCTCGCGGTCGAGGAAGCGGTCGGCTGGCAGGCCGTCGGGGGCGGGCGGCGTCGCGCCGGTCGCGCGCACGAAGCGCCCGTTGGCGGCGCGGGGACGCAGGTCGGGGCTGTCGCCGGGGGAGGAGGTGACGGTCGAGATCTCGCTGCGACCCGTCTCGGACTCGGTCGAGGGCTCCGCGCTCATGCGCCCATCATGGCAGCGCGTCAGCGGTGGCACGCGCGTACATCGAGTGCACCGCGTGACGACCGAAGCCGGCGCGCGCGTAGGTCGCCAGAGCCGGCGCGTTGTCGCCCTCGACGTAGAGCTCGACGCTCTGCAGACCCAGGCCCGCGAGGTGGGCCAGACCCACCGCGGTGACGTACCCGCCGAGGCCGTGGCCCTGGTGCTGCGGGCTCACCCCGACGACGTAGACCTCGCCGGTGCCGCTCGCCGGGTCGGCGACCTTCGTCCAGTGGAAGGCGGCGAGGTCACCGCTCGCGTCCTCGACGAGGAAGAGACCGGCGGGGTCGAACCACGCCTGATCGGTGCGCTGCGCCAGGCCCGCCCGGTCGAGGCGTCCCTGCTCGGGGTGGTGGGCGAAGGCCGCGGCGTTGATCGCGAGGAGGGCGTCCTCGTCCTGCCCGGGGCGGAAGGTGCGCAGGGCGAAGCCGTCGGGCGCGGGCGGCGCGTCGGGCACCCCGGCGAGCGGGCGGCGCAGCACGAGCAGCTCGCGCACGCGGGTCAGCCCGAGCCCGGCGGCGAGGGCCTGGGCGGCGGGCAGGTCGCCGTGCGCCCACAGCCGGGCCTGCGGCTCGCGGTCGAGGACCGCGCGTGCGAGCTCGGTGCCGAGCCCGTGCCCGCGCTCGTCGGGGTGGACGACGAGCTCGGCGGCGCCGTCGGGGGCGATCCCGGCGTACCCGGCGAAGGGGGGACCCACCGGGCTCACGAGGTGGGTGCCCTCCTCGGTGCCCAGGCGCAGGAGGAAGTCCTCGCCGAGCGGTGCGACGCCGTCGGCCTGGGCGGCCGCGTCTGCGAGGGCGCGCACGCCCTGGGCCCCGGTCTCGTCGAGGGTCGTCGGGCGAGGGCTCTCGCGGGTCATGAGGTGGTCTCCATCTCCTCGGCGTCGGTGGCGTCCGGCACGAAGCGGTACCCGACGTTGCGCACGGTGCCGATGAGCACCTCGTGGTCGACGCCGAGCTTCGCCCGCAGCCGGCGCACGTGGACGTCGACGGTGCGGGTGCCGCCGAAGTAGTCGTAGCCCCAGACCTCCTGCAGCAGCTGGGCGCGGGTGAAGACCCGCCCCGGGTGCGTCACGAGGTACTTGAGCAGCTCGAACTCCTTGTAGGTGAGGTCGAGGGGCGTGCCGTCGAGGCGCGCGGTGTAGCTCGCCTCGTCGATGCTCACGCCGCCCGCGGCGATCTCGTCGTCGACGTCGGCGTTGGCCCGGCCCATCGCCAGGCGGATGCGCGCCTCGACCTCGGCCGGCCCGGCGGTGTCGACGACGACGTCGTCGACCGACCACTCGGCGGTGACGGCGGTCAGGCCCCCCTCGGTGAGGATCGCGATGACCGGCGCGGAGGACCCGGTGGCGTCGATGACGCGGCACAGGGTGCGCGCCTGGATGAGCTCGCGGCGGGCGTCGACGAGGCAGACGTCGATCTCCGGGGCGTCGACGAGGGCGGACGCCTCCGCGGGGAGGGTCCGTACGTGGTGCCCGAGCAGCGCCAGCGCCGGCAGCACCTCGGCGCTCGGCGCCAGGTCGTCGGTGAGGAGCATGAGCCTGGCCATCGGGCGTCAGTCTACGAAGGGGGCGTCGGATATGGTCGGCGCGTGTCGAACCCGGAGACCGCGCCGACCCGCGCCTCGCGCCGAGGTCAGCACGCGACCCGCTCCGAGCTGCCCGCCAGCGAGCCCTCCCGGCCCCGTCCGGTCGTCGCCGCGGCGAGCATCGTCCTCGGTCTGGCGCTCGCCCTCGCCGCCGGTGCCGCGTCCCCGATCGGTCTCGTGCTCGTCGTCACCCTCGCCTCGCTCGCCGTCGCCGCGGGCCTGCCCCGGCTCGCCGGGGTGCTCGCCCCGACGGCCTCCGGGCTCGTCGTGGCTGCGACCGCGATCGGCCTCGCGGGCGCCCGGCTGGCCACCGACACCGAGCCGCTGCTCGAGGTGGCGCCCGTCGCCGCCGGCATCGGCATCGTCCTCATGTGCCTCGTGCCGCTCGTGCACGCCCGCGCCCGTGCCCAGCTCACGCCGTGGCTCACGGCGACGGCCATGGGCATCGCCGTCGCCCTGTGTGGCATCGTGCTGACGATCGTCGAGAGCGACGAGCGAGCCCCGGTCGTCGTCGCCGGCGTGGCCGTCGCCGTCTCGGCGCTCGTCGACCTCGCGCTCGAGCGGCCCCGGCTGCACGTGTGGATGCTGCCCGTCGCGATGGTCGCCGGCGGTGCCGCCGGGCTCCTCGTCGAGCTCGTCGTCAGCGGCGAGGTGCTCCTGTGGGCCGTCCTCGTCGGTGTCCTCAGCGCCGGTGTCGCGCTCGCGGTGCGCC
Source organism: Janibacter sp. UYMM211 (assembly GCF_040547045.1). Taxonomy (NCBI): domain Bacteria; kingdom Bacillati; phylum Actinomycetota; class Actinomycetes; order Micrococcales; family Intrasporangiaceae; genus Janibacter; species Janibacter sp. UYMM211. The sequence continues at coordinate 313,577 of NZ_JBEPOY010000004.1, forward strand.
GTCTCGTCTCGCGCCAGCAGGCCCTCGAGCACCCCGTCGCCGCGCTCGCCGCCGGGGCGACCTCCGTGCTCGTCGTCGGCCCGGTCGTCCTCACCCTCGCCCGCACTTTCCTCGGCTGACCCCCCTTCGCCCGAGATCTCGACACGCGCGCTGGTTGCAACCCGGGCGGCTGCCAACTTCTCGGGTCCTAGGCTGGCGCCGTGTTCACCATCGACCCCACCCTGCACCCGGACATCGCCCCCCTGGCCTGGCTCGTCGGCCGGTGGGAGGGGGCCGGCGTCGTCGGCTACCCGACGATCGAGTCCGCGAACTTCGGGCAGGAGATCATCTGCACCCACGACGGGCGGCCCTTCCTGCGGTGGGAGTCGCAGACCTGGCTGCTCGACGACGCGGGCACCCGGGTGCGCCCGCTCGCGACCGAGCTCGGCTTCTGGCGGCCGGGCGGGCAGGGCGAGGCCGAGCTGCTGCTCAGCCACCCGACGGGCATCGTCGAGATGTACTACGGCAGCGTCGAGCCGGCCCGCGTCGAGGTGCGCACCGACGGCGTCATCCGCAGCCCGCACGCGAAGGAGTACGCGGCGGCCTCACGGATGTACGGCTACGTCAACAGCAACCTCATGTGGGTCATGGACATGGCCGCGGTCGGCCAGCAGCTGCAGAGCCACGTCTCGGCCGAGCTCAAGCGCGTCGACTGAGGCGCTCGTCCCACCCCGGCGACGGGGGGATCAGCGCGCCTCGTAGGTGTCCATCTCGTCGGCCTTGAGGGCGTCGCCGAGCTCGGCCATGCCCTCCTCGTCGAGGACGTCGATGGAGGCCCCGCCCGGGCTCGTGCCGTAGCCGGAGAAGGGCGCGGTGATGAAGTGGATGTCGTCGCCGCGGATGCTGCGCAGGGCGAGCGCCTGGTCGCGGATCTCCTTGCTCGTCAGGGTGTCGTCGACGACGGAGTTCGACGTGCCGGCCTCGACAAAGCTGGAGAACTTCATCGGGTTGAGCAGGACGCCGGGGGAGAGGGCCTTGGTCATGATCGCCTTCATCCAGGCCTGCTGGCGCTGGCCGCGCGAGATGTCGCCCTCGCTCAGCTGGTAGCGCTCGCGCACGAAGCCCAGGGCCTGCTCGCCGTCCAGGTCGTTCCACCCCTTCGTGATGGCCACCCCGCCGTTGCCGCTGGAGCCGCTCGCCTCCTCGGCGTAGACGCGCACGCCGCCGACGGCGTCGGTCATCTGCTTGAAGCCCTCGAAGTCGGTCTTGGCGACGTGGTCGATCTTCACCCCGACGAGGTCCTGGATGGTGCGCACGAGCAGGGGCGCCCCGCCGTAGGCGTAGGCCGCGTTGATCTTGTCCTCGCCCTTGCCGGGGATCGGCACGTACAGGTCGCGGGGGAAGTGCACGAGGTAGACGCCGCTGCTGTCGGCCGGCACGTGGACGAGCTGGATGACGTCGGCGCGCGACGCGGACTCGCCGGGGCGGGCGTCGGAGCCGATGACGAGGTAGTTCGTGCCGCGCCCGCTGACGAGCTTCGTGCCCTCGCTCGTCGTGCCCTCCTGGCCGTCCTCCTGCGTCGGCAGGAGCGGCTCGCGGGCGATGTCGTCGACCTTCGTGCTGAGGTAGCCGACGTAGCCGGCGACCCCGGCGAGGACGAGGACGACGACGCTGGCGATGACCAGCAGGGCGCGTCGCAGCCGCCGCTTCTTCTTCGGCGGCGGGTCCCGCTGGTCGTCGGGCTCGTCGAGGAGGTCGTCGATCACCCGGCCGAGTCTAGGTGCGGCACCTGGGATCTCGTCGGCGTCTAGATTTGTCGGCATGGCTGCCACCGACCCGCTCGGCGCGCTCGTCCGCTCTCGCGGGCTGCGGCTCACCGCTCCGCGCCGCCGCGTGCTCGGGGTGCTCGCGCGGGGCGAGCACCTCACGCCCGAGGTCCTCACCCACCTCGTCGGACGCGACGGCGGCGCCGAGCTGCCGCCGTCGACGATCTACCGCACGCTGCAGAGCCTCGAGGACGTCGGCATCGTCACGCACACGCATCTCGACCACGGCCCGCCGACCTACCACCTCGCCCGCCCGCACGGCCACCTGCACCTCGTCTGCCGCAGCTGCAAGGCCGTCCTCGAGGTCGAGGTGCAGCGAGCCGACCCGCTCGTGGCAGCCTTGAGGCAGGAGACCGGCTTCCGCGCCGACCCGACGCACATGGCGATCCACGGGTACTGCGCCAGCTGCTCCGCGAGCGAAGGAGACAGATGAGCACCCCCAGCCCCCTGCTGCAGTCCCCGGGAGCCGTCGCCGGCGAGGGCCGTGACAGCGCCGTCGCCGCCCACTACGGCGACCCGATGCGCGAGCAGCGCCTCCTCGCCGAGGGCCTGGCCGCCGTCGACCTCGGCCACCGCGGCGTCATCACCCTCGCCGGGTCGGCCCGCCTGTCCTGGCTGCACTCGCTCACCACGCAGCAGGTCACCGACCTCGCGCCGCGCACGAGCGCGCAGACCCTGATCCTCACGCCCAAGGGCCATGTCGAGCACGACCTGCACGTCGTCGACGACGGCGAGCAGACGTGGATCACCGTCGAGCCCGGCACCCACGAGGCCGTCGCCGGCTGGCTGGACTCGATGCGCTTCATGCTCGACGTCACGGTGACCGACCGCACGGGCGAGTACGTCGTGCTCGGCGAGGCGGGGTCGCGCGAGAGCGGCGAAGGGGAGCCCCTCGCCTGGGTCGACCCGTGGCCGGGCCCCGTGGGTGACACCTTCGAGTACGGGCCGCCGAGCGAGGAGCACCCGGGCCGGCTGTGGCGCACGCGCGAGCTGCTCGTGCCCGCCGGTGAGGTCTCGTCGGCGATCGGCGACCGCCAGCTCGCCGGTCTGTGGGCGTGGGAGGCGCTGCGCGTCGCCGCGTGGCGCCCGCGGCTTGGCGCCGAGACCGACCACCGCACCATCCCGCACGAGGTCGACTGGCTGCGCAGCGCCGTGCACCTGCACAAGGGCTGCTACCGCGGCCAGGAGACGGTCGCCCGGGTGAAGAACCTCGGCCGCCCGCCCCGCCGTCTCGTCGCGCTGCACCTCGACGGCTCCGGGCACCTCCTGCCCTCGGCCGGCGAGCCGCTGCGCCTCGGCGAGAAGGTCGTCGGCCACCTCACCTCCGTCGCCCGGCACCACGAGGACGGCCCGATCGCGCTCGGGCTGGTCAAGCGCAACGTCGACCCCACCGCGACCCTCGCCGCCGGCGAGGAGAACCCCGTCGCCGCCGCCCAGAGCGTCGTCGTCGCCCCCTGACCTCACCCCCTTCGCGGGTCGAGGTGATCGGGCGAGCCCGGGCTCACCCGGATACCTCGACCCAGGCGAGGCGCGCTCGCGGCCCGGCCCGGCCCGCCGAGCGGCACGACCGACGTCCAGCGGCCCAGGGTGAGGTCGGTCACGTCGGGTGCCTGGAGTTTGCATTGTGCTTGCTCTGGCAAGCACACTGGGGACATGGCACGAAATCCGTTGGGAGACCTGGGCAACGGCCTGGGTGACTACCTCCGCGAGCAGCGGCTCAGCGCCCGCCTGTCGGTGCGCCAGCTGAGCGAGCTCGCCGGGATCTCCAACCCCTACCTCTCGCAGATCGAGCGGGGTCTCAAGCGACCCAGCGCCGACATCCTCCAGCAGATCGCGAAGGGGCTGTCGATCAGCGCCGAGACCCTCTACGTGCAGGCGGGCCTGCTCGACCCGGACGAGGAGGCCCCGGCCGAGCGCCCGACCGCCCGTGAGGCGATCGCCGCCGACCTGCGGCTCACGAGCCGGCAGCGCCAGACCCTCATCGACATCTACGACTCCTTCGTCGGGTCGCCGGCGGACGCCCCGGCGCCGCCCCGCCCGGAGAAGACCGCCGCCCGCTCGCGGGAGGCCACCCCTTCGTCGACGACGCCGAAGAAGCGCACGACCACGCCCCGGAAGCGCACCAGCGCCACCCGGACCTCGAGCGCGACGTCGCGCTCCACGAAGACCACGTCCTGATCACAGCAGCAAGGAGCACCACCATGACTGTCACCACCACCGTCAAGAAGGTCGTCACCGACTACCCGTACGCCGCCCTCGGCGCCACCGACCTCGCGGTCGAGCGCGTCCGCACGGCGAGCGCCCGCGTGGAGTCGCTGCGCGACGAGGCCCCCGCGAAGGTCCAGGCCCGCATCTCCGGCGCCCCCGCCGCGGCCCAGAAGTCCTACGCCGACCTCGCCGCCCGTGGCGAGAAGCTCGTCGAGCGCGTCCGCAAGCAGAAGGCCACCCAGGACCTCGCCGGTCAGGCCCGCGCCACCGTCGCCCTCGGCAAGGGCCTGGTCACCACGGCCCGCGACGCGGTCGCCGAGGTCGAGCGCTCCGCCAAGGCCACGCTGACGATCGGTCGCAAGGAGGCCGCCAAGGCCGCCGACGCCGTCGCCGAGTCGGTCGAGGTCACCGTCGACACCGACGCCGCGCAGAAGGCCGTCAAGGACTCCGCGAAGCGCACCCGCACCGCCGCCAAGCGCACGACGACGACGGCGAAGAAGGGCGCGACCCGCACCCGCTCCACCGCGAAGTCCACCTCGACGAGCGCCCGCAAGACCGCGGCCAAGGCGACCACCGCCACCGAGAAGGCCGCCGAGAAGGTCGGCGACTGACGCCCTTCGCACCGGGCGGTTATCGTCAGGGCCCGTGAGCACCACGACCCCTGACACCACCGCCCTCGACGAGGCCCCCGTGCTGGTCCACGTGACCCGCGGGGGCCTCGTCGAGTCCGCCCACCACGGCCGCGTCGCCGCGGTCGACGCCGGCGGCCGGACCCGCCTCGCGGTCGGCGACACCGCGGCGGCGGTCTACCCGCGCTCCACCCTCAAGCCGATCCAGGCGCTCGCGATGGTCGAGCACGGCCTCGACCTCGCCCCCCACCACCTCGGGACGGTGTGCTCGAGCCACTCCGCGCAGGAGCGTCACCTCACCGCGGTGACCGAGATCCTCGCGAGCGTCGGGCTGGAGATCTCCGCCCTGCAGAACACCCCCGCCCTGCCCATCGGCGAGCTCGAGCACGCGCAGTGGCTCGCCGCCGGTCGCGCCCCCGAGCCGATCGCCCAGGACTGCTCCGGCAAGCACGCCGGCATGCTCGTCACCTGCGTCGTCAACGGCTGGTCGACGCACGACTACCTCGACCCCGAGCACCCGCTGCAGCAGGCCGTCATGGAGGTCGTCACCCGCGAGATCGGCCCGATCACGACGACGAGCGTCGACGGCTGCGGTGCCCCCCTGCCGGCCGTCCCGCTCGGCGGGCTCGCGGCAGCCTTCGGGCGGCTCGCCGGCGCCGAGGAGGGCACGGCTGCTCGCCGCGTCGCCGACGCGATGCGCGCCCACCCCGAGCACGTGGGCGGCGACGGCCGCGAGGTCACCGACCTCATGGCCCGCACGCCCGGCCTCGTCGCGAAGGACGGGGCCGAGGCGGTCTTCGCCGCGGGCACGGCCGACGGGCTCGGCCTCGCCGTGAAGATCAGCGACGGCGCCCCCTTCGCCCGCGCGCGCACCGCGGTCCTCGCGGCCGCGCTGCTGCGCCTCGGCGTCGACTCGCCGGCCACCCGGGAGCACTCCACCTCGCCGACGCTCGGCCACGGCCGTCCGGTTGGCGAGGTCCGCGTCGTCGGGCTCTGAGCGTGCGCACCGTCCTGCAGCGGGTCAGCTCGGCCCAGGTCCGCGTCGACGACGAGATCGTCGGCGCGATCGGCCCCGGTCTCGTCGCGCTCGTCGGCGTCACCCACGGGGACGGGCCGGACGAGGTCGCGACGACCGTGCGCAAGATCGCCGAGCTGCGCCTCTTCACGCCCGAGGGCGACGGGGGAGAGCGCTCGGTCGAGGAGACCGGCGGCGAGGTCCTCGTCGTCAGCCAGTTCACCCTCCACGCCGACGTGCGCAAGGGGCGGCGGCCGTCGTGGGGCGCCGCCGCGCCGGGCCCGGTCGCCGAGCCCGTGGTCGCGGCCGTCGCGGACGGCCTGCGCGAGCGCGGGATCGGCGTCGCGACCGGTCGCTTCGGCGCGATGATGGAGGTCGCGCTCGTCGGGGACGGCCCCGTGACCATCGTCCTGGACGTGCCCCCCGTAGGCTCGCCCGCATGAACACCGTCGCGATGATCCAGGGGCTCGTCGTCATGGGCCTCGGCGTGATCGCCGTCGCCATCGAGGTCTACGCGCTCGCCCACGCCGCGACGCAGCGCGCCGACGCCTTCGTCGCGGCCGGCAAGCAGACCAAGCCGATCTGGCTGGGCATCCTCGCCGTCGCGGTCCTCCTCGGTGTCGCGACCTTCGGGGGCCTGGGGCTCTTCGGGCTCATCGGCGTCGTCGCCGCCGGGGTCTACCTCGCCGACGTCAAGCCGGCCATCGACCAGGTCATGGGACGGGGCAGCGGGCGCTCACGCTGGTGACGCCGGCGCGACCGGGTCCCACCCGAGCGTGAGCTCGCCGAGCCGCCAGCGCCTCGGCCCGTCGAGCACCGGCCAGCGCTCGGTGAGCAGCCCGAAGGCCTCGACCGCGTGCGCCCGGGCGCCGTACGTCGCCCACCCGGCGGTGCGCGCCCACGCGTCGTCGAGGTCGCGCAGCAGGTCGTGCACCCCCTCGCCGGGGACGTTGCGGTGGATGAGCGCCTTCGGCAGACGCTCGGCGACGACCGACGGGGGCGTCGCGTCGAGGTCGAGGTCGCGCAGCCGCCACGAGAGGGTGAGGCTGCGCGGTCCCTCGCGGTCGAGCATCACCCACGAGCCGAGCCGGCCGAGCTCGCCGCACGTGCCGTCGACGACGACCCCGTGCTCGTCGAGGGCCGCCTGCAGACCGGCCCACGCCCGTCCGACCTCGCCCTCGTCGTACTGGCGCAGGACGTTGAAGGCCCGGATGACGCGCGCGGGCGGCGTCGGCACCTCGAAGCCGCCGAGGACGAAGCGCAGACCGGGCCGGGCGAGCGGCTGGGCCGCCGCGACGCGGTCGGGCGAGATCTCCACGCCGACGACGTCGAGGTCGTCGCGCACCGTGGCCAGCCGGTCGGCCCACTCGCGGGTCGTCGTGCCGAGCCGGCCGTAGCCGAGGTCGACCATGACGGGAGGGTCGTCGCCGAGCCGGATGCGTGCAGCCTGGGTGCCGACGAGCCAGCGGTCGGCCCGGCGCAGCCTGTTCGGAGCCGTCGTGCCGCGCGTGGGGGACCCGACGGGGCGCTGGCTGGGCACGGGACCAGGGTAGGCGGCGCCTATGGTGGCCTGGTGCGTGTCAGGGAGCGTCGGGTCAGCTGGAGCATGCTCGCGCTCGTCGCCTCCCTCGCCGGGGCCGCGCTGGTCGGCGCGATCGGCTGGGTGCCCTCGCTCATCGGCAAGGACAGCGGGGTGCAGGCGGTGACGCCCGGCATGCTGACGATCGCCGACGGCGCCGGCGGGGTGATCACCCTCGGCGAGGGCCGAGCCGTCGCCCTCGACCAGAGCGGCCTGCGGATCACCGACGGCGACGACGTGCTCTACCGCACCGTCCGCGGCGGGTCCCCGGTCTCGGCGCTGCGGGGCAGCCTGGACGACTCCGACGACTCGCCGCGCGAGGACGTCGAGGACGCCGTGTCCGACCTGCGCATCGACCGGGTCGGCGTCTCGCCCGGCATCGCGCGCTACACCGGCACGCTGTCCTCCGACGGGCGCTCGCTGCCGACCGTCATCACCGTGACCTTCGACGACCGCTGGGTGCGCCTCTACGTCGACATCCAGGGGGCCGACGCGGTCGTCCTCCACGGCGCCGAGGAGCTCGGCTCGCTCGGCTACCCGCCCGCGCTGCCCGACCGGCTGCTGCGCGGTCGTGCGTGGTGGGTCGAGCCCGGCATCGGCCGGGCCACCCCGGTGATGACGAGCGACCGCCGCACCGACCAGGCCCTCGGCCCCGAAGGGGTGGCCCGCGCGGTCGACCTGCGGCGCCGGGGACACACCGACCTGCACGCGTGGGGGTCCGTGCTCGACCTCAGCGTCACGAGCTCGGCGCGGCCCGAGCCGGAGCCGGAGGAGGAGTCGTGAGCGAGCTGCACCGCGTCGCGATGCTCAGCGTCCACACCTCGCCCCTCGCCCAGCCCGGCACGGGCGACGCGGGCGGGATGAACGTCTACGTCCTCGAGACCGCCCGAGAGCTGGCCCGACGCGGCGTCGAGGTCGAGATCTTCACCCGGCGCACCGCCGCGGCCGACGACGACGTCGTCCACGTCGAGCCGGGCGTCGTCGTCCGCCACGTCCTCGCCGGGCCGTACGAGGGCCTGGCGAAGGAGGACCTGCCCGGTCAGCTGTGCGCCTTCACCGCCGGCCTCATGCGCGAGCTCGCCGCGCGCGAGGAGGGCTACTACGACGTCGTCCACTCGCACTACTGGCTCTCGGGTCAGGTGGGCTGGCTCGCCGCGGAGCGCTGGCAGGTCCCGCTCGTGCACACCATGCACACGATGGCGCGGGTGAAGAACGCCAGCCCGGCGCAGGGAGACGCCCTCGAGCCCCCGGGTCGCGAGATCGGCGAGGCGCAGGTCGTGGCCATCGCCGACCGGCTCGTCGCGAACACGCAGACCGAGGCCCGCCAGCTCGTCGAGCTCTACGACGCCGACCCCGACCGCGTCGCCGTCGTGCCCCCGGGGGTCGACCTGCACACCTTCGTGCCCGGTGACCGCGACGCCGCCCGCGACCACGTCGGGGTCGCCCGCGACGCCGTGCTCCTGCTCTTCGTCGGCCGGATCCAGCCGCTCAAGGCGCCCGACGTGCTCGTGCGCGCCGCCGCGCGCGTCGCCGAGCAGCGCCCCGAGCTGCGCGAGCGGCTCGTCGTCGCCGTGCTCGGCGGCGCCTCGGGCAGCGGGCTGTCGGCGCCCACGTGGCTCGGCGACCTCGTCGACGAGCTCGGTCTCGGTGACGTCGTGCGGCTCGCCCCGCCGGTGAGCCGGCCCGACCTCGCGCGGTGGTTCCAGGCGGCCGACGTCGTCGCGGTGCCCTCGTACAACGAGTCCTTCGGCCTCGTCGCCGTCGAGGCCGCGGCGAGCGGTGCGCTCGTCGTCGCCGCCCGGCGCGGCGGGCTGCCCGACGCCGTCGGCGACGGCGGCGTCCTGCTCGACTCGCACGACCCGCAGGTCTGGGCCGATGCCGTCCTCGAGGTCGTCGACGACCCGGACCGAGCCCGCCGGATGCGCGAGCGCGCGGTCGAGCGCTCGTCGCAGATGGGCTGGGAGCACACCACCGACGCCCTCGTGGGCGTCTACGAGGACGCGATCGCCGCCGCCCGCCAGGCGCGGCACGAGGAGGCCCGATGAGCACGCCAAACACCACGCCCGAGGACCGGGGCGACGACACGGCTGCGGCCCGCGCCGCCGTCGAGACCTACCTCGCCGGGGGCGACGTCGAGTGGGAGCGCGGGGCGCGCGACGGCGAGTTCGTCGTCACCCTGCCCGGCGAGCACAAGCTGCGCACCGTCGTCTCCCTCGTCGTCGGGGAGCGGGCGCTGTCGGTCTCCGCCTTCGTCATCCGCAACCCCGACGAGGGGCACGAGCAGGTCTACCGCTACCTGCTGCGCCGCAACCTGCGCATGCCGTGGCTCGCGTACTCGGTCGACTCCTCCGGTGACGTCTACGTCTCCGGGCGGCTCCCCCTTCGCTCCGTCGACGACGAGCTCCTCGACGGGCTGCTCGGCGTCGTCCTCGAGGCGGCCGACGGCCCCTTCGACGAGCTGCTCGTCATGGGCTTCCTGTCCTCGATGCGCAAGGAGTGGGACTGGCGGGTCAAGAACGGCGAGTCGCTGCGCAACCTCGAGGCCTTCCGCTCGGTCCTGCAGCGCCCGGACGACCCGGCGCCCGCCACGGCCGGTGACTAGTCTGGCGTCATGCCGACACTGATCCTGCTGCGCCACGGGCGCTCGGACTGGAACGAGAAGAACCTCTTCACCGGGTGGGTCGACGTCGACCTCATCGACCGCGGCCGTGAGGAGGCCGTACGCGGCGGGCAGCTGCTCGCCGAGTCGGGGATCCTGCCCGACGTCGTGCACACCTCGGTGCTGCGCCGGGCGATCACGACCGCCAACCTCGCCCTCGACGCGTGCGACCGGCACTGGATCCCGGTGCGCCGCGACTGGCGGCTCAACGAGCGCCACTACGGCGCGCTGCAGGGCCTGGACAAGGCCGCGACCCGCGAGAAGTACGGCGACGAGCAGTTCATGCTGTGGCGCCGCAGCTTCGACACCCCGCCGCCGCCGATCGAGCCCGACGACGAGTACGCGCAGACCGACGACCCGCGCTACGCCGGCATCGACGTGCCGCGCACCGAGTGCCTCAAGGACGTCATCGAGCGCTTCATGCCGTACTGGGAGGGCCCGCTCGCCGAGGACCTGCGCGCCGGGCGCACCGTGCTCGTCGTCGCCCACGGCAACAGCCTGCGCGGTCTCGTCAAGCACCTCGACGGCATCAGCGACGAGGACATCGCGGGCCTGAACATCCCCACCGGCATGCCGCTCGTCTACGAGCTGGGCGACGACCTCATGCCCACGGGTCCCGGCCGCTACCTCGACCCCGAGGCCGCCGCCGCCGAGGCCGCCGCGGTCGCCAACCAGGGCCGCTGACCCCTTCGCCGGTCGCCCCACCCGTCACCAGTTTCTCGGGTCACCCGATAAACCCCGGCTTCGCATGAGTAAGAAACTCGTGCGAAGCCGGGGTTTGTCATGTCGAGCGGTCCTGACCCCACCGATGGCGAAGGGGTGGCCCCGGGAGATCCCGGAGCCACCCCTTCGTCGTGCGGCGGCCTGCGTCAGTCCGCGAGGTCGGTGTGGACCTCCTGGCCGGTGACGAGGAAGCGCACGCGCTGCGAGATCGAGACGGCGTGGTCGCCGAAGCGCTCGTAGTAACGGGCGAGCAGCGCCATGTCGACGGCCGCCTCGGTGCCGTGGGCCCACTGGCCGTCGGCGAAGTGGGCGTAGAGCCGGCGGTGCAGCTCGTCGAGCTCGTCGTCGACGAGCTGGATCTCGTCGACGAGCTCCATCGACTGGCTGATCAGGCAGTCGGCGACCTTCGCGACGATCCGCTCGCACACGAGGGACATGTCGGTGACGATCTCGCGCAGCTCGGTGGGCACGGCCGGCTCGGGGTGGCGCAGCCGGGCGAGCTTGGCCACGTGGCGGGCGAGGTCGCCCATCCGCTCGAGGTCGGCGGACATGCGCATCGAGGTGACGATGGTGCGCAGGTCGGTGGCGACCGGCGCCTGACGGGCGAGCAGGTCGATGGCGTGGGCGTCGAGGTCGTTGCGCTTGAGGTCGATCGCCTCGTCGGCGTCGATGACCTGCTCGGCGGTCTGGATGTCGGCGTCGAGCAGCGCGGTCGTCGCCTGCGTGACCGCCGAGGAGACGAGCCGGGCCATGCCGACGAGGTCCTCGGTGATCTGGGCGAGCTCGTCGTGGAAGACAGTGCGCATGGTGTCCTTCTCGGGTGGGCGCGGGGCCCGTCGGGTGCATCAGCGTGCCACTCTGCCCGGGATCTGTGAACGCGTGCTGGCGGGCAGGTGAACAACACCCAGCGCCCCGGAGCCCGGACGTGTGCGCTCCTCAGTGTGCCCGCCCCGACGCGTACTCTCGGTGACGTGGACCCGACGACAGCGGCAATTCTCGGTGGCCTCGCCGGTGTCGTCATCGTCTGTCTCGCCTGGGCGGGCATCGCCTGGAGCGACCACGAGCGGTCGGCCCCGCCGGCCCCCGAGCCCGAGCTGCCCTCGGGCGTCGGCGACGTCCTCGCCGTCCTGCGCTCGAGCGGCATCGTCGTCGACGCCGACAACCGGGTCGTCAACAACTCGCCCGCCGCGGTCGCCCACGGGCTCGTGCGGCACGGCCGCCTGGCCCACCCGTCGCTGTCCGATCTCGCCGGGGCCGTGCGCGCCGACGGCGTCATCCGCGAGGTCGAGCTCGAGCTCCACCGCGCCGACCAGCGCGCGGAGTCCCACGGCGCCGGCACCTTCGTCCACGCCCGGGTCGCCCCCCTCGGCGACAAGCACGTCCTGCTCCTCGTCGAGGACATGACGCAGGCCCGCCGCGTCGAGCAGGTGCGCCGCGACTTCGTCGGCAACGTCTCGCACGAGCTGAAGACCCCCGTCGGCGGTCTCGCCCTGCTCGCCGAGGCCGTCCTCGACGCCGCCGACGACCCCGTCGCCGTGCGCCGCTTCGCCAGCCGGATGCAGGTCGAGGCCGAGCGTCTCTCGGCCCTCGTCAAGGAGATCGTCGACCTCTCGCGCCTGCAGGCCCAGGAGGTCCTCATCGACCCCGAGCTCGTCGACGTCGAGGACGTCGTCGACGAGGCCCTCGACCACCTGCGGGTCGCGGCCAACGCGAAGGGGGTCAGCCTCGCCGACAAGTGCGCGGACGACCTCTACGTGCTCGGCGACCACACCCTGCTCGTCACCGCGGTGCGCAACCTCGTCGGCAACGCCGTCGCGTACTCGGGGGAGGGCACCCGGGTCGGGGTCGGCGCGCGCCTCGTCGGCGACCGGGTCGAGATCGCGGTCTCGGACCAGGGCCCGGGGATCCCCGCCGAGGAGCAGGGCCGCATCTTCGAGCGCTTCTACCGCATCGACGCCGCGCGCAGCCGCGCCACCGGGGGCACCGGCCTCGGGCTGTCGATCGTCAAGCACATCTGCGCCAACCACGGGGGCGACGTCTCCGTCTGGAGCTCGGGCGGTCACGGCTCGACCTTCACCATCCGCCTGCCCGCCGCACAGGAGACTCTCGCCGCCGAGCGAGAGCCGCACGAAAGGGAAACCGCACGATGACCCGCATCCTCGTGGTCGAGGACGAGATCTCCTTCTCGGACCCGCTGTCCTACCTGCTGAGCAAGGAGGGCTACGACGTCGAGGTGGTCGACAACGGCCCCGCCGCGCTCGTCGCCTTCGACAGCAACGGCGCCGACCTCGTCCTGCTCGACCTCATGCTCCCCGGGCTGTCCGGCATCGACGTGTGCCGCTCGATCCGGCAGCGCTCGAACGTGCCGGTCATCATGCTCACCGCGAAGGACGGCGAGATCGACAAGGTCGTCGGTCTCGAGATCGGCGCCGACGACTACGTGACCAAGCCGTACAGCTCGCGCGAGCTGCTCGCCCGGATCAAGGCCGTCCTGCGGCGCAACGCCGAGCCCGAGGAGCTGCTGCCGTCGACCGTCGAGGGCGGGCCCGTGCGCATGGACGTCGAGCGCCACGTCGTCTCGATCGACGGCACCCCCACCCCGCTCCCGCTCAAGGAGTTCGAGCTGCTCGAGATGCTCCTGCGCAACGTCGGGCGGGTGCTCACCCGCGTGCAGCTCATCGACCGCGTGTGGGGCAGCGACTACGTCGGGGACACGAAGACCCTCGACGTCCACATCAAGCGCCTGCGCGCGAAGATCGAGCCCGACCCGGGCCACCCGGTGCACATCATCACGGTGCGCGGTCTGGGCTACAAGTTCGAGGGCTGACACCCCCAGGGGACGACGAAGGGGGCCGGTGACCCGGCCCCCTTCGTCATGCGCACCCGTTGCGTCAGCGCCCCAGAGCGGCTCAGTGCTCCTCGGACTCCGTCTCGGACTCCGACGGCTCGGCCGGCGGGGTGTAGCCGGGGGGAGCGAACTCCTCGTAGTAGCCGGTGGGGGGCAGCACGGGCACGCTCACCGGGGTGACGTCGGAGGAGCCGGTGGCCACGGTCATCTCGGCCATCGCGCCGGGGGGTGCGGGGACCTTCGAGAGCTTGACGGCGTCGGAGCCCTCGCCGAGCAGGACGACCTCGCCCGGGGGCACGTCCGCGGTGACGGGCTCGCCGCCGTCGGCGACCGCGACCTGCAGCTGGACGTCCTTCGACCCGGTGTTGACCGCCGTGCCCGTGAGGGTGCCCTCGCCGCCCTCCTCGCCGCTCACGACGACGAGGTTGCGCAGCTCGAGGTCGCCGATGTCGACGGGCACGCCGTCGCCCAGCGACATCGTCTCGTCGGTCTGGAAGGGGGAGGTGTAGCTGCACCCGGTGGTCGCAGCGACGGCCAGGAGCGCGGCTGCACCCGCGCGTGCACGCGTGGTCTGGGAAGGCTTCACGAGGCACAGCGTACCGGCCGCCGGATCGCCCGCAGCGGGGCGCCCAGGGGGCCCGTCGATCTCGTGAGCCCAGGAGTCAAGCGACACGCCGTGATATCCTGAGGGTCGCGAAAGGGGTTTCCTCCATATGGTTTTCAAGGTCGGCGAGACGGTCGTGTACCCCCACCACGGGGCCGCACTGATCGAAGAGATCAAGACCCGTTCCATCAAGGGTGTCGAGAAGCAGTACCTCAAGCTCAAGGTCGCCCAGGGCGACCTGACGATCGAGGTCCCGGCGGAGAACTGCGACCTCGTGGGTGTCCGCGACGTCGTCGGCAAGGAGGGTCTGGACAAGGTCTTCCAGGTCCTGCGCACGCCGCACGCCGAGGAGCCGACCAACTGGTCGCGCCGCTACAAGGCCAACCTCGAGAAGCTCGCCTCCGGCGACGTCATCAAGGTGGCCGAGGTCGTCCGCGACCTGTGGCGCCGCGAGAAGGACCGCGGTCTGTCCGCGGGCGAGAAGCGGATGCTCGCCAAGGCGCGGCAGATCCTCGTCTCCGAGCTCGCGCTCGCGGAGAAGACCGACGAGGACCGGGCAGAGGTCATGCTCGACGAGGTCCTCGCGTCCTGATCCACGACGCATGCTGACGCAGCACGTCACGCACGACGCCCGCACCGATGACGGTGCGGGCGTCGTCGTCGTGGCAGCGGGCTCGGGCACCCGCCTCGGCGCGGACCGCCCCAAGGCGCTCGTCGAGGTCGCCGGCGCGACCCTGCTCGAGCACGCGCTCGTCGGGGCGACCGGCTCGGGCGCGGGGCACGTCGTCGTCGTCGCCCCGGCCGACCACCTCGCGCAGGCCGAAGGGGTCGTGGCCCGTCTGCGCACCCGGGCCGCCGTCACCGTCGTGCCCGGTGGGGCCGAGCGCACCGACTCCGTCGCCGCCGGGCTCGCGGCGCTGCCGCCGGGTCTCGACGTCGTGCTCGTCCACGACGCGGCGCGCTGCCTCGCCCCGGCCTCTCTCTTCGAGCGGGTGACCGCCGCGGTACGGGCGGGGGCCGCGGGCGCCGTCCCCGGTCTCGCCGTCGTCGACACGATCAAGGTCGTCGACGAGCGTGGGGCGATCACCGCGACCCCGGCCCGCGCGAGCCTGCGAGCCGTGCAGACGCCGCAGGGCTTCCGCGCCGACCTCCTGCGGGCGGCGCACGCCACGGGCGTCCAGGCCACCGACGACGCCGCGCTCGTCGAGGTGCTCGGTCACGAGGTGCTCGTCGTCGAGGGCGACGAGCGGGCCCTCAAGGTGACGACGGTCGAGGACCTGCGGCGGGTCGAGCGCTGGCTCGTCGAGGGGCGCTGACCTCCGCCAGCTCGGCGTCGAGCCGGTCCCGGACCGCCCGTGCCGCGGCGCGACCGGCCCGGTTGCCCCCGATGGTGCTCGCCGACGGCCCGTACCCGACGAGCTGCACGCGGGGGTCGAGCACGCTCGTCACCGTCGTCTGCACGTCGGACCCGCCCCGGCGAAGGGGGATCCCTCCCCTCGGGCCGCGCAGGCCGAGCGGCGCGAGGTGGCGCAGGGCCGGCCGGAAGCCGGTCGCCCACACGATCGCGTCCACCCGCTCGAGCCGCCCGTCGTCCCAGCGCGCCCCGTCGCGCTCCAGCCGCTCGAAGATCGGCAGACGCCGGTCGTAGACCCCCGTGCGGGCGGCTGCCTCCTCCTGCGGGCGCAGGTGCAGACCGGTGACGCTCACGACGCTCGCCGGGGGGAGCCCGGCATCGAGCCGCTCCTGGACCGCGGTGATCGCCGCGCGCCCGGAGAAGTCCCCGTCGGACCACCGCGGCGGCCGCCGGGTCGCCCACACGACGTCCGCGACGGTCGCGATCTCGCCGATGAGCTGCACGGCCGAGGCGCCCGCCCCGACGACGAGCACGCGCATGCCCGCGAAGTGCTCGCGGCCCGGGTAGGACACGGTGTGCCACTGCTCGCCGGCGAAGTCGCGCTGACCCGGGTAGGTCGGGACGAAGGGGTGGGTCCACGTCCCCGTCGCGTTGACGAGCGTGCGGCTGGTCCACGAGCGTCCGCCCGAGCGCACGACGAGCAGCCCGTCCTCGTCGGTGACGGCGTCGACCCGCACGGGGCGCAGCACCGGCAGCTCCTGGGCCTGCTCGTACTCGTCGAACCACGAGGCGATGACCTGGTTGGCCGGCTCGTCGCCGCGGCCCGGGGCGGGGGCGTCGGGCAGGTCGGCGACGCCGTGCACGTCGTCCATCGTCAGCGAGTCCCAGCGGTGTTGCCAGGCGCCACCGGGACGCTCGTCGGCGTCGAGGACGACGTGCTCCACGCCGAGCCGGCGCAGGTGGTAGGACGTCGACAGGCCCGCCTGCCCCGCGCCGATGACGACCGACTCCCAGATCTGCACGTCGGGTGCAACACCGGCCCCCGCCTGGTTGTGCCCGGGCTGGGGGAGACTGGCGCCATGACTGCGCTGCCCCGCACCGGCATCGGTGTCGACGTCCACGCCCTCGCCGACCCCGCGAGCGGGCGGGAGCTGTGGGTGGGCGGGCTGCTGTGGCCGGGCGAGACCGGCCTCCAGGGCCACTCCGACGCCGACGTCGCCTGCCACGCCGCCTGCGACGCCCTCTTCTCCGCTGCCGGCATCGGTGACCTCGGCGCGCACTTCGGCACCGACCGGCCCGAGCTCGCGGGCGCCTCCGGGCTCACCCTGCTCGCCGAGGCGGCGCGTCTCGTGCGCGAGGCGGGCTTCGAGATCGGCAACGTCGCCGTGCAGGTCGTCGGCAACCGCCCGAAGATCGGCTCCCGGCGCGACGAGGCGCAGCGGGCGATGAGCGACGCGTGCGGTGCGCCGGTCTCGCTCGCCGGCACGACGACCGACGGGCTCGGGCTCACCGGCCGGGGCGAGGGCGCCGCCGCGATCGCGACGGCTCTCGTCGTCAGCGGGTAGTCCTCCCCATGGGCGCCGCCGTCGGGTCTGGCTAGCATCGGCCGGGACCGCGACGACAGGGGAGGTGCGCGGCGCGATGAGCCTCACTCACGGTGGTGACCCGCAGCAGATGCGGGAGGTGGCCCGCCAGCTCGTCGAGTCCGGACGCCGGATCGGTGACTGCGGGCAGGTCATCGCGCACTCGGCCGGGGTGCTCGACGGCGGCTGGCAGGGCCCGGACTCCGCGTACCTGCTCCAGGCGGCGCGCGACTCGCAGGGCCGTCTCGACGGCGCTCAGCAGGCCCTCATCGCCTTCGCCGCGCGGCTCGTCGACCAGGCCGACCAGCAGGACGAGGCGTCGGGCGCGCGGGCCGGTGGCGCGGGCGCGGGCACCGGCGGCGGCCCCCGGGCCCAGGACACCGGCGGCCCCGGTGGCGACGCCCGGGCCGACAACAACGACGCTCGCGACAACCGCTGGTGGTGGGACCGCAAGGACGAGGCCGACTACGAGACCGACGGGGACCCCGGTCCCGACGTCGAGATGCCCGACGGTCTGGACCCGGACTCCCAGCTCGCCCGCGACCTCATGGCCACGCCCTCGGGGCGCGAGATGCTCGAGTGGCTGCGGATCAACGACATCGAGATCCGCTACGACGACGGCGAGGCCGGCGCCTGGTACGACCCGGGCTCGAACTCCATCACCTTCGGCGTCGACGACCCGAGCCTGCCGGAGGACGAGCGGCAGTACAACGACACCCCGGACACGCTCATCCACGAGGCCAACCACGCGCAGTGGGACGCTCGCGACGAGGGTCTCGAGATCAGCCACGACGACCGTGACGAGTACGTGCAGTCGCAGGTCGACGAGGAGATCGAGGGTCAGGTCGACCGGTGGACGTGGAACGAGGAGGCTCGCCGGGAGGGCATCGACGTGCCGGTCGGCGCGGACGAGCAGGCCTGGCGCGACGCCTACGACGCGGCCCTGGCCGGCGGGGCCTCGCAGGAGGAGGCCGCGCAGGCCGGGCACGACGAGATCGAGCTGATGTTCCGCGGCGAGCACCCCAGCGTCAACTACTCGCAGTCCACCGACGGCCAGAACTACTACGACCGGCACCGCGAGGACTGGGACGACCGGCACGACTGGTGGCCCTGGTGGTGAGCCGCCGGGTCGCGGCGCTCGTCGTCGCGGGCGGGCTGCTGGCAGGGTGCGGTGGACAGGACACGAGCACGGAGGGCACGCAGATGATGCAGGAGCGCACGGTCGAGGCCTTCGAGAGCAGCGACCCCTCGGTCGCCTCTCTCGCCCGCTCCGACGAGACGAGGCCGCGCCCGATCGCGACCCCCTTCACCGACCGGTGGTTCGTCATCCAGCTCGAGGCGCGTCACCGGCTGCAGGTCGTCGCGGTGACGCGCGACGGGGAGCCGCGCGGCGTCGTCCTGTCGGGTCACCCCGAGCGCTGGGCCGAGGTCGTCAAGGGCGTCACCGTCGCGGACGAGGAGACGGCGACCCAGGTCGCCGACGCGTACTCTGCGGCGCTGCGCCCGACCACCGGGGGGGCCAGGCTGCTCGACTCGATCGACGACCTCGACCTGCCCTCCGGCGCCGCGGACCAGGCGCAGGAGCTGCAGCGCGAGCACGCCGCGGACGTCGCCGACCGGTCGGTGACGGCGCTCGACGGCGGCTGGCGCACCCAGCGCTGGTCCACCGAGGACCGCGACCTCGTGCGGCACGTCCTCACGGTCGCGACCGACGGGACGGTCGAGGACGAGCGCACCGTCGTCGAGCAGGACCTCCCGCTGCCGATCCCGCTCTGAGGATCAGCGCGGGCCGAGCAGGCCCGCCCAGGCCGCGACGACGGGCTGCCAGGCCGCGTCCGTCTCGGGCTGGCGACGGGCGACCTCCTCGAGCACGGCGGGCAGCTCGTCCTCCGAGGCGCCGGTCAGGCCCCCTTCGGCCAGGTCCGTGCGCGCCCAGACCTCGACGACCTCCTTCGTCGCCTCGGGGTGGCCCTGGATGCCCCAGACCGAGCCCGCGAGCCGGGCGAGGAGCACGTCGGCGCGGTCGTTGACGGCCACGACGCTCGCGCCGGGCGGCAGGGCGACGACGGTGTCGTCGTTCCACTGCGGCACGTGGCAGTCCTCCGGCAGCGCCGCGCCGAGCGGGTCGTCGGCGAGCACCCGGGTCACCGCGCGCGCCCCGACGGTCTGGCCGAGGGGGTTGCGGGTCACCTCGCCGCCGAGGGCCACCGCGGCGAGCTGGTGGCCCAGGCAGATGCCGAGGACCGGTCGCCCCGCCTCTGCGTGGTCACGGATGAGCGCTCGGACCGCGGGCAGCCAGGGCGCGCGGTCGTCCTGCTCGGCCCCCATCGACCCGCCGAGGACGAGCAGGCCGTCGTGGGTGAGCGCGCTCGGCACGCTCTCGCCGAGGTAGGGGCGCACGACGTCGAGCGTGGCACCGGCGTCCTCGAGCCACCGACCGACGAGGGCCGGCGGGCAGGACTGCTGGTGCTCGACGACGAGGACGCGGCGCTCAGGCACGGGGCGGGGGCGGGACGGCGCCGGGGGCCCTGGTGGTGCCCGCCGCGCGGGGCCGGTCGACGAGGACGGCGCCGAGCAGCAGGCCGAAGGTCACGAGCGTGAGGATCGTCTGGGGGGCCGAGAGGATCCACCACGGCAGGCCCGTCCGGTACAGGCGCGGGGTCGCGAGGACGGAGATCACTTGCCACATCTGCGAGACGAGCATCATCACGCCGGCGCCGGCGAGCAGCTGCCACCACCGGCCGGAGTCGCGGCGCATGAGCGCCACGGCGATCATGCCCGCCCCGAGCAGCAGGAACGGCGCGGACCACATGAACCAGCGCGTGATCTCGTGGAGGTGGATGCCCATGGCCGCGATCGTAGGCCGCGGGGGCGGGCCGTGCCCGCCGGTCCGGCGACGGGGTCGGACCCGCCCGCCCGTGGCCACCCCCTTCGCGACAAGATGGGGGCAGACCACCCGCCCGAGCAAGGAGTCCACATGCCGCAGACCGTCAAGGCCGTCATCGCCCGCACGAAGGGGGCCGACGTCGAGCTCGTCGACATCGTCGTGCCCGACCCCGGACCGGGGGAGGCGGTGGTCGCGATCCAGTCGTGCGGGGTCTGCCACACCGACCTCCACTACCGCGAAGGGGGGATCAACGACGAGTTCCCCTTCCTCCTCGGCCACGAGGCCGCCGGTGTCGTCGAGGCCGTCGGCGACGGGGTCACCGAGGTCGCGCCCGGCGACTTCGTCGTCCTCAACTGGCGCGCCGTCTGCGGGCAGTGCCGCGCCTGCGCCAAGGGCCAGCCGTGGTACTGCTTCGCGACGCACAACGCCGAGCAGAAGATGACCATCGCCGAGACCGGCGAGGAGCTCACCCCGGCGCTCGGGATCGGGGCCTTCGCCGAGAAGACGCTCGTCGCCGCCGGCCAGTGCACGAAGGTCGACCCCGACGCCGACGCGGCAGCCGTGGGCCTGCTCGGCTGCGGTGTCATGGCCGGCTTCGGCGCGGCCGTCAACACCGGTGGCGTGACCCGCGGCGACTCGGTCGCGGTCATCGGCTGCGGCGGTGTCGGCGACGCGGCCATCGCCGGCGCGCACGTCGCCGGTGCGACGACGATCATCGCCGTCGACGTCGACGACCGGAAGCTCGAGACCGCCAAGGGCTTCGGCGCGACGCACACCGTCAACGGCAAGGACGAGGACGTCGTCGAGCGGATCCGCGAGCTCACCGGCGGCTTCGGCGCCGACGTCGTCGTCGAGGCGGTGGGCCGTCCCGAGACCTACGAGCAGGCCTTCTACGCGCGCGACCTCGCCGGCACCGTCGTCCTCGTCGGCGTCCCGACGCCCGACCTCGAGGTCACGCTGCCGCTCATCGAGATCTTCGGGCGCGGCGGCGCGCTGAAGTCGAGCTGGTACGGCGACTGCCTGCCCAGCCGCGACTTCCCGATGCTCGTCGACCTCTACCGCCAGGGACGCTTCGACCTCGACGCCTTCGTCACCGAGCGGATCGGCATCGAGGACGTCGAGGCCGCCTTCGCCAAGATGCACTCCGGCGAGGTCCTGCGCTCGGTGGTGACGATCTGATGGCCGAGCAGCGGCTGCCCACCTCGCCGATGGGGGTCCGCGTCGAGCGGGTCCTCACCTCGGGGACCTTCGAGCTCGACGGGGGCTCGTGGGAGGTCGAGAACAACGTGTGGGTCGTCGGCGACGACGAGCAGTGCGTCGTCGTCGACGCCGGCCACCAGGCCGGGCCGATCCGCGACGCCGTCGGCGACCGGACGCTCGACGCGATCATCTGCACCCACGCGCACAACGACCACGTCGACGTCGCCGTCGAGCTCGCCGAGGCGCTCGGGGCGCCGATCTGGGTGCACCCGAAGGAGCGCGAGCTGTGGGAGATGACCTACCCGCAGCGCGTGCCCGACGCCGACCTGTCCGACGGGCAGGTGATCGTCGTCGGAGACCTCGAGATGCACGTCATCCACACGCCCGGGCACTCGCCCGGCGCGTGCTGCCTCTACCTGCCGGCCCTCGGGCTGCTCGTCTCCGGCGACACGCTCTTCAACGGCGGTCCCGGGGCGACGGGACGCTCGTACTCCGACTTCGGGACCATCGTCGAGTCCATCACCGAACGCCTGCTCACCCTGCCCGACGAGACCGTCGTCCTCACCGGTCACGGCGACTCCACGACGATCGGCGCCGAGGCCGCCGGCCGGGACAGCTGGGGCGAGTAGCCCCCTTCGTCGATCGGTGCGACGACGGGGTCGCGTTCTTCGCTGGTCGAGGTGCGACGGAGGAGCCTCGAGACCACCGGCGCACGTCCGCCCGGTGCCTGACGTCGATGTGTGCGCCTGGTACGCGACATACCCCGTGCCAGGTGCAGGTATCGCCGTCAGGCGGGGCAGCGGAGCATGACGAAGGCCCCCGCGTCAGGGACGCGGGGGCCTTCGTCGTGCGGGGTCACTCCGCGTCGAGGTCCTGACGCACGAGGTCGGCGATGACGTCGACGGCCTCCTGGCTGTCGGACTCGACGGTGACCTCGGTGCCCTTCTCGGCACCCAGGGTCATGATGAGCAGCGCGGAGGCGGCGTCCACCGGCTCCTCGCCGTCGACCGCGAGGGTGACCTCGGCGTCGAGGGCCTCGGCCCGCTCGGCGATGATCCCGGCGGGGCGGGCGTGCAGTCCGACGGCGGAGCCGACGACGACCTTCGTGCTGGGCATGTGGTGTCTCCTCGGGGGTCAGGCCGCGGCGGTCGCGGGCTCGGGGGTGGTGCTCGACGCGGCCGGCTGGCCGCGCTTCCAGACCTGCTTGAGCGCGAGCACGCTCACGCATGCCACGACCGTACCGATGGCGATGGCCAGGGCGAAGAGCAGGAAGCGGTCGATGGCGAAGAAGACGAAGATCCCGCCGTGCGGGGCGCGGGAGGCCGCGCCGAAGATCATCGACAGCGCGCCGGTGACGGCGCCGCCGAGCATCATCGAGGGGATGACGCGCAGCGGGTCGGCCGCGGCGAAGGGGATGGCCCCCTCGGAGATGAAGGACGCGCCGAGCAGCCAGGCCGCGCGACCGTTCTCCTTCTCCTGCTTACTGAAGAGGGCCGGGCGGATCGTCGTCGCGAGCGCCAGGGCGATCGGGGGGACCATGCCCGCGGCCATGACGGCGGCCATGATCTTCAGCGAGGCGGGGTTGTCGGGGTTGAGACCGGTCGTGGCGAAGAGGTAAGCCGCCTTGTTGACCGGACCGCCGAGGTCGAAGCACATCATCAGGCCGAGCACGATGCCGAGGACGGCCAGCGAGCTGCCGGTCATGCCGTTGAGCGTGTCGGTGAGGCCCTCGGTGATCGCTGCGAGCGGGCGGGCGAGGAAGAGGTACATGAGGCCGCCGACGACGAGCGAGGTGGCCAGCGGGATGATGACGACCGGCATGAGCCCGGCGAGCCAGCGCGGCGGCCGCAGCGTCGTGAACCAGTACGCGACGAGACCGGCGAGCAGACCGCCGACGAGACCGCCGATGAAGCCCGCGCCCGTGGCGACGGCGACGGCGCCGGCCACGAAGCCGGGGGCGATGCCGGGCCGGTCGGCCAGGCCGAAGGCGATGTAGCCGGCCAGCGCCGGGACGAGGAAGCCGAAGGCGAGCCCGCCGAGGGTGAAGAGGACCGCACCGATGTAGGTCATGAGCGCCGACCCGAAGAGGGCGTGCTCGCCGGCTGCCGGCAGGTTGGTCAGGCTGTTGCCGGAGACGATGTCGCCGGCGGTGCCGGTGATGTCATAGCCGCCGAAGAGGAAGCCGAGCGCGATGAGCAGACCGCCCGCGGCGACGAAGGGGATCATGTAGCTGACCCCGGTCATGAGCGCCTGCTGGATGCGCTTGCCCCAGCCGAGCTGGCGACCGGTGGACCCGATCACCTCGTCCCCGCTGCCGCTCGCCGCGGCGACGCGCGGGGCGGAGGGGTTGTCGGCGGCCGCGACGGCCTCGTCGAGCATGACACCGGGCTCGTTGATGGCGCGCTTGACGCCCGACTCGACGACCGGCTTGCCGGCGAAGCGCTCACGGCCCTTGACGCCCACGTCGGTCGCGAAGATCACGGCGTCGGCGGCGGCGATCTGCTCCGCCGAGAGGGGGTCGGTGACCGAGCTGCCCTGGGGCTCGACGTGGACGTCGATGCCCTTCTCCTGTCCGGAGGCGACGAGGTAGTCGGCAGCCATGTAGGTGTGCGCGATGCCCGTCGGGCAGGCGGTCACGGCGACGACCGAGCGTCGGCGGGCCGGCTCGGCGGAGGTGACGGCCGCCGCGGCAGGGGCTGCGGCGGCCGCACCGGCCGTGGTGCTCCCCGTCGTGCTCGACGCGGGGGCGGACCCCCCTTCGGGGGCCGGGTTGACGACGCCCTCGACGAGCGCGACGACCTCCGCGTCGCTGCCGGCGGCGCGCAGCGAGGCGACGAAGTCCTTCTTGACCATCGCGCGGGCGAGCTTGGTGAGCAGCTTCATGTGGTCGCTGCCCCCGCCCTCGGGCGCGGCGATGAGGAAGACGAGGTCGGCCGGGCCGTCCTTCGCGCCGAAGTCGACGGGGGGCGAGAGCCGGGCGAAGGCGAGCGAGCCCTGCGTCACCGCGGCGGAGCGGCAGTGGGGGATCGCGATGCCGCCCGGCAGGCCGGTGGCCGACTTCTCCTCGCGGGCCATCGCGTCGGCGACGAGCCCCTCGGTCGAGGTGGCGCGGCCGGCGTCGGCGACGAGGCCGGCGAGAGCGGCGATGACCTCGTCCTTGCTCGCCCCGAGGGGCTGGTCGAGGCGGACGAGGTCCGTGGTGATGAGGTCTGGTGACGGCGTTGTCATGACTGGCCTTCCATGAGTGGTGCCCCGGGCGGAGCGGGTGTCAGAGGTGGATGTCGGAGGTCTCGACCCCGGCGGGGTCGACGTGGTCGGGGCCGGGCAGGCCGGTACCGGGCAGCTGCGCGGCGGCCGAGCCGTAGGCGACGGCGAGCGCGACGCGGTCGCGCTCGGGCAGGCCCCGCAGGGAGCCGAGGAGGTAGCCGGAGAGGGCGGAGTCGCCCGCGCCGACGGTGCTGCGGACCGTGATCTTCGGGGCCCGGCCGAACCAGGCGCCCTCGGCGGTGACGAGGACGGCGCCGGAGCCGCCGAGCGTGGTGAGGACGGCGCCCACGCCCCGCTCGAGGAGCCGGCGGGCGGAGACGACGGTGGGGCGCAGGTCGCCGGCTGCCGCCGCGGCCTCGAGCTCCTCGGGGTCGCCCCCGCCGAGCTGCGTGAGCTCCTCGGCGTTGGGCTTGAGCAGGTCGGGGGCGGCCTGCGGGCCGGCCTCGGCGAGCGCGAGGAGGGGGGCGTCGGAGGTGTCGACGGCGACGG
The DNA here is from genome assembly GCF_040547045.1 of Janibacter sp. UYMM211. Taxonomy (NCBI): domain Bacteria; kingdom Bacillati; phylum Actinomycetota; class Actinomycetes; order Micrococcales; family Intrasporangiaceae; genus Janibacter; species Janibacter sp. UYMM211. The sequence continues at coordinate 338,427 of NZ_JBEPOY010000004.1, forward strand.
AGACGCCGGCCGCGCGCAGCTGCGGCACGAGCCGGGCGTACCAGTCGGTGGGGGCGCCGGGGGGCAGCGAGCCGCACAGGGCGGCCCAGCGGGACCCGGTCGTGCGCTCGAGCAGGAGGGTCTCGAGGGCCGCGACGTCCTCGGCGCGAAGGGGGGCGCCCGGCTCGTTGAGCTTCGTCGTCGTGCCGTCGGGCTCGGTGATCGTGAGGTTGGTGCGCACCGGGTGGGCGGTGCGGTGCTCGGCATACCCGACGCCCGCGGCGTCGAGCAGGCGGTGCAGCGGGTCCTCGGAGCCGACCGGCAGCACCGCGGTCGCCGCGACACCGGCCATCGTCACGACGCGGGCGACGTTGACGCCCTTGCCGCCCGGCTCGTCGTGGACCTCGGCGAGGCGCAGGACCGCGCCGCGCGACAGCGGCCCGGGCAGGGCGGCCGAGCGGTCGACGCTGGGGTTGGCGGTGAAGGTGGTGATCATGCGATGACGACCTCGATCCCGGTCTGCTCGAGTGCGGCGACGGTACGGACGTCGACGTCGCGGTCGGTGACGAGCACGTCGACGTCGGAGAGGCGGGCGAAGGAGTAGAGCAGCTCGCGCCCGACCTTCGAGGAGTCGACGAGGGCGGCGACGGTGCGCGCGGCCAGGCGCATGGCCCGCTTGACCGAGGCCTCGCTCTGGTCGGGCGTGGACAGGCCGTGCTCGACGGTCAGCCCGTCGGAGCCGAGGAAGGCGACGTCGGTGCGCAGGCGCTGCAGCTGGCGCACCCCGGTCTCGCCGACGGTCGCCTGGGTGACCCCGCGGACGCGACCGCCGAGGAGGTGGACCTCGCCCGGGTGGTCGCTCGCGAGCTGGGCGGAGATCGGCACGGAGTTGGTGACGACGAGCAGCTCGGGGCGGGCCGGGAGCACGGCGGCCAGCTGGGCGGTCGTCGTGCCGGCGTCGAGGACGATCGAGGTGCGGCCCTGGGGGATGAGGGCGAGGGCGGCCTGGCCGATGCGGGCCTTGGCCTCCGAGCTGACCTCGGCGCGGTGGTCGACGCTCGCCTCGCGGCCGGAGGTCTCGTCGACGGGGACGGCTCCGCCGTGCACACGCCGCACGAGGCCCTGGGTGGCGAGGGCGTCGAGGTCGCGGCGCACCGTCTCGGGCGCGACGTCGAGCTCGGCCGCGAGCGCGGTGACGACGACTCGACCGTCCCGGCGGGCGAGGTCGGCGATGAGCTGCTGACGTTCGTCGGCGAACACGACGCCTCCTTGCGTGTGCGGCGGCCGGGGGTGTCCCGGGCGAGAGTCCGAAACGGTCACCGGTTGTGCCCGTTCGTGTGGACTTAGGGAGATTTGTATGCCCGTATGTGTGGCTTTGTCAAGGGTTGGGGAGTAAGGTCGGGCTCACGACCCTCAACGGCGCCGTCGTCGGCGCCGACCTGTGACCTCACGGAGGCGAGATGACGACGACGTCCGAGACCGCGACGAGCCCCACGGCCGTCCAGGGCACCGGTGTGGTGCCCGGGGTGGCCTACGCCCGGGCCGTGTGGGCCAAGCCCCAGCCGGAGGTGCCGGTGCGCACCGAGGAGGTGCCCGCCGATCAGCGCGACGCCGAGGTCGAGCGCCTCGTCGCCGCCGCCGACGCCGTCGCCTCGCGGCTCGAGGAGCGCGCCGGGCGCGTCACCGGGGTCGCCGCCGAGGTGCTCAGCGCGACCGCCGGGCTCGCCCGCGACAAGGGCTGGATCGCCGAGGCGCGCAAGCGCGTGACGAAGGGGGCGGACGCCACCGCCGCGACCGTCGGCGCCGTCGACCACTTCATCGCCCTCTTCGAGAAGCTCGGGGGCGTCATGGCCGAGCGCACCACCGACCTGCGCGACATCCGCTCGCGGGTCGTCGCCGAGCTCGAGGGGCTGCCCGAGCCGGGCGTGCCCCACCCCGACCACCCCTTCGTCCTCCTCGCCGAGGACCTCGCGCCGGCCGACACCGCCGACCTCGACCCGGCCCTCGTCCAGGCGCTCGTCACCTCGCTCGGCGGGCCGACGAGCCACACGTCGATCATCGCGCGGCAGCGCGGCATCCCGTGCGTCGTCGCCGCCTCGGGGCTCGACGTCGTCGCCGAGGGGTCCTACGTGCTCGTCGACGGCGAGACCGGTCTGCTCGAGGTGGAGCCGGACGCCGAGCAGGCGCGTTCCCGCGCCGAGGTCTCCGCGCAGGAGATGGAGCGCGTCCGGGCCTGGCGGGGCCCGGCCGCCACGAGCGACGGGCAGCGCGTCGACCTGCTCGCCAACGTCCAGGACGGCGACTCCGCCGCGGTCGCCGCGCGCGGCCAGGCCGAGGGCGTCGGCCTCTTCCGCACCGAGCTGTGCTTCCTCGGCCGGGACACCGAGCCCTCCGTCGAGCAGCAGGCGAGCATCTACGCCGGGGTCCTGCGCGCCTTCCCCGACGGCAAGGTCGTCACCCGCACCCTCGACGCCGGCTCGGACAAGCCGCTGGCCTTCGTCACCCAGCCCGACGAGCCCAACCCGGCGCTCGGCGTGCGCGGCGCGCGGATCGTCCAGCTCGACGCCGGCATGATGACCCGTCAGCTCGACGCCCTCGCGCAGGCGGCCGGCGAGGTCGGCCGACCGCTCGCCGACACGTGGGTCATGGCCCCGATGATCGCCACGCCGCAGGAGGCCGCCGACTTCGCGGCGCTCGTGCGCGAGCGCGGGATGAAGCCCGGTGTCATGGTCGAGGTCCCCTCGGTCGCCCTGCAGGCCGAGCAGGTCCTCGAGCACGTCGACTTCCTCTCGATCGGCACGAACGACCTCTCGCAGTACACGATGGCCGCCGACCGCATGGCACCCTCGCTCGCCGGTCTCACCGACCCGTGGCAGCCCGCGGTCCTGCGCCTCGTCGCGATGACGGCCGCCGCGGGCACCGCGGCGGGCAAGCCGGTCGGCGTGTGCGGCGAGGCCGCCGCGGACCCGGCGCTCGCCGTCGTCCTCGTCGGTCTCGGCATCACCTCGCTGTCGATGGCCGGCGGAGCCCTGCCCGGCGTCGGCGCCCGCCTCGCCCAGGTGTCGCGCGAGCAGTGCGCGGCGGCGGCCCGGGCCGCGCTCGCCGCGTCCTCACCAGCCCAGGCCCGCGAGGCGGCCACCGCCGCCCTCGCCGGGTGAGCAGGGCTGCCCCTGCCCCGCAGTGGCAGGGGCAGCCCCGACCCGCCGGTAGCCTTGCGCGGGTGACTCTTCGCCTGCACGACACCGCGACCCGCGAGCCGCGCGACTTCGAGCCGCTCACCCCTGGCCACGTCGGCATGTACATCTGCGGGCTGACCACCCAGGGTGCCCCCCACATCGGCCACCTGCGCTTCGCCGTCGCCTTCGACGTGCTGCGCCGCTGGCTCGTGCGCGGCCACGGCTACGACGTCACGCTCGTGCGCAACGTCACCGACATCGACGACAAGATCCTGCGTCGGGCCGCGGACTCCGACGAGCAGTGGTGGGCGCTGTCCTACCGCAACGAGCGCCTCACCTCCGAGGCCCTCGACACCCTCGGCGTCCTGCCAGCCACCTACGAGCCGCGCGCCACCGGTCACATCACCGAGATGGTCACCCTCGTCGAGATGCTCGTCGAGGCGGGCCACGCGTACGCCGCCGAGGACGGCAGCGGCGACGTCTACTTCGACGTGCGCAGCTGGCCGACGTACGGCCAGCTGTCCAACCAGTCCCTCGACGACATGGTCGCCGCCGACGACGCCGACCCCCGGGGCAAGCGCGACCCCCGCGACTTCGCGCTGTGGAAGGGCGCGAAGAGCGACGAGCCGGCGACGGCGAGCTGGCCGACCCCCTTCGGCGCGGGTCGTCCCGGCTGGCACCTCGAGTGCTCCGCGATGGCGCGCAAGTACCTCGGCGACGCCTTCGACATCCACGGCGGCGGCATCGACCTGCGCTTCCCGCACCACGAGAACGAGCAGGCGCAGTCGCACGCGGCGGGGCTGGGCTTCGCCCGGTACTGGCTGCACAACGGCTGGGTCACGGTGCGCGGCGAGAAGATGGGCAAGTCCCTCGGCAACGCGCTCGAGGTCTCCGCGCTCACCCGCACGTACGCACCGCTGACGATCCGCTACTTCCTCACCGCCGCCCACTACCGCTCGATGATCGAGTACCACGAGGGCTCGCTCGAGGAGGCCGGTGCCGCCGTCGAGAGGATCGAGGGCTTCTTGCGCCGGGCGCTGCCCGACGAGACGACCCTCGAGGCCGACCCGACCGTCGCGATCCCCGACGACTTCGCGGCGTCGATGGACGACGACCTCGGGGTCGCGGGTGCGCTCGCCGTCGTGCACGAGCACGTGCGCCGCGGCAACATCGCCCTCGACGACGGCGACCGCGAGGAGGCCGCCGTCATCGCCCGCACGGTCGTCGCGATGACCGACGTCCTCGGGCTCAACCCCCTCTCGGCCACGTGGGGCCGTGGAGCGGGCAGCACCGACCACGAGCTCGTCGATGCCCTCGACGCCCTCGTCCAGCTGCAGGTCGAGACCCGTGAGCAGGCTCGCGCCGCTCGCGACTTCGAGACCGCAGACAAGATCCGTGACGCGTTGACCGCAGCCGGCATCACCGTCGAGGACACCGCCCGCGGTGCCCGGTGGAGCCTGGCGAAGAAGGAGAGCTGATGGCAGGCAACAGCCAGCGCCGGGGCGCGGTGCGCCGCACCGGGTCCAAGAAGGGTGCCCAGGTCGGCTCCGGCGGCCAGCGCCGTCGGGGTCTCGAGGGCAAGGGGCCGACGCCCAAGGCATCGGACCGCCCGAACCACAAGGCGTACACGAAGCCCGACCGCTCGAGCTCGCGCTCCAAGCCCGGCAGCGGTGGGCGCAAGAAGAGCGGCGGGTCCGAGATCGTCGCCGGTCGTAACCCGGTCATCGAGGCGCTGCGCGCCGACGTGCCGGTCTCGACGATGTACGTCGCGGGCCGGGTCGAGAGCGACGACCGCGTCCGAGAGGCGCTGACCATCGCCGCGTCGCGCGGCCTGCCCGTCCTCGAGACGCCGCGCACCGAGCTCGACCGCATCACCGACGGCGCGACCCACCAGGGTCTGGCCATCCAGGTGCCGCCCTACGAGTACGCCCACCCGAGCGACTTCGTCCAGGTCGCGGGCACCGACGCCCCGCTCGTCGTCGCCCTCGACGGCATCACCGACCCACGCAACCTCGGGGCGATCATCCGGTCCGTCGCCGCCTTCGGCGGGCACGGCGTCGTCGTGCCGAGCCGTCGCTCCGTCGGCATGACCGCGAGCGCGTGGAAGACCTCCGCGGGCGCCGCGGTGCGCGTGCCCGTCGCGCAGGCGAGCAACCTCACCCGCGCGCTCGAGGACTACCGCAAGGCCGGCTTCTTCGTCGTCGGTCTCGACATGGACGGGGACGTCGAGCTGCCTGGCCTGTCCCTGGCGACCGAGCCGCTCGTCGTCGTCGTCGGCAGCGAGGGCAAGGGCCTGTCGCGCCTCGTGCGCGAGACGTGCGACCAGATCGTCTCGATCCCGATGAGCAGCACCGTCGAGTCGCTCAACGCCGGCATGGCTGTCGGCGTGACGATGTACGAGATCTCGCGGCGGCGCGCCGACGCCTGATCCTCGGGTCGGGCGACGGGGGAGTCAGCGGGTGCGAAGGACCGCGGCGTCGGCGACCTTGTCGCTGAGGGTGCGGCCCTCGTCGTCGAAGAGCATCCACACGGCGCTGATGAGACCGGCGAAGCCGGCGACGAGCGCCTTGAGCAGGGCCTGCCCGAAGGTCGGCAGCTCGCCGGTGCGCGCGTTGACGACCCGGAGCCCGCAGATCTTGCGGCCGAGGCTCTGGCCGGTGCGCGAGACGCGGTAGGCCTGGTTCCACAGCTCGAAGGCGAGCGCGAGCAGGACCGAGAGCAGCATGGCCAGGACGCCGAGGGCGACGAGCACGCCGTTGCCGGTGCCCGGCACCGTGCACGTGCCGTCGTAGCTCCCGCACGACACCTGGTCGGGGCTGCCGGCGACGACGAGCCAGGTGCCCAGGAGCACCGGCACGAGGACGACCGGGAGGGTGAGGAGGCTGTCGAGGAGCGAGGGCAGGATCCGCTCGACGAAGGTCGCCTGCCGCCCGAAGCGGGCCTCGACGTAGGCCTTCGTGCCCGGGACCTGGGCCGGGTCGCCCATCGCCATGGCGAGACCGGGCGCCGGGATCGGCTGCCCGGGGAGGGGCGGGACCGGCGGGGTGTCGCTCACGGGCTCTCCTTCGGGGTGACGGGCAGCATCTGGGTGTCGGTGCCGAGCACGGCACGCTCGTCGGGCTTGCCGGGCAGGACGTCGCGCAGGTAGTCCGCGAGGGCCTCGTCGATGGGCACGTCGTGGCCGAGGCGCTCGGCGAGGTACCACCGGTGCTCGAGGACCTCGTGGAAGAGCTCGGCGGGCTCGAGCTTGCCGCGCATCGTCGCCGGGATGGCGCGGGTCGTCGGCTCGTAGATCTGCGAGAGCCACGCGTGGGCGACGATCTCCTCGTCCTCACCCTGGCGGTCGGTGCCGGCGCGGTAGCTGTCGAGGTCGTTGAGCAGGCGGCGGGCCTGGTTCTCCTCGACGTCGAGACCGGTGAGGCGCAGCAGCCGTCGGCTGTGGTGCCCGGCGTCGACGACCTTGGGCTGGATCTGCAGCCGGGTGCCGTCGAGGTCGGTCGCGATGGACAGCTCGTCGACGTCGAAGCCGAGGGCGTTGAGCCGCCGCACGCGCTGGTCGACCCGCCACGTGTCCCCGCTGTCGAACCACTCGTCCTCGGTGAGCTCGGCCCACAGCGCGTGGTAGCGGGTGACGATCTGCTCCGAGACCGCGACGGGGTCGACGCCCTCGGGCAGCACGCCCGAGGCCTCGAGGTCCATGAGCTCGCCGGCGATGTTGACCCGGGCGATGTCGATGTCGTGCTCGCGCTGCCCGAGGGTGAGCGCGTTGTGCAGCTCACCGGTCTCGGCGTCGACGAGGTAGGCGGCGAAGGCCCCCGCGTCGCGCCGGAAGAGCGTGTTCGACAGCGAGACGTCGCCCCACCAGAAGCCGATGAGGTGCAGGCGCACGAGGAGGACGGCGAGGGCGTCGAGCAGCCGGGTCGCGGTGTCGGCGCGCAGGTGCTGGCTGAAGACGGCGCGGTAGGGCAACGAGAACTGCAGGTGCCGGGTGAGCAGGCAGGCGTCGAGCGGTTCGCCGTGCTCGTCGACCCGCCCCGTGACGACGCCGAGCGGCTCGACGCACGGCTGGTCCAGGCGGCGCAGCTGGCGCAGCATCTGGTACTCGCCCCGGGCGATCTCGGCCTTGATCTCCTTGACGGCGATGACCCCGCCGGAGAGGCGCACGAAGCGCACGACGTGCCGGGAGATGCCTCGGGGGAGCGCGGCGAGGCGGTCCTCGGGCCACTCCTCGAGCGGGGTGCTCCAGGGCAGGCTCAGCAGGGCCGGGTCGGGCTGGGCCGCAGAGATCTCGAGCGTCACGACCTCATCGTGTCACGCAGGAGGGCTGCCGGTCCGTGGTCGGAGGAGGCAGAGACGGGCCGGCACCCGTGGAGGTGCCGGCCCGTCGTCGCGTGCTGCGCGTCGTCAGTCGCCGATCCGCAGACCGGACTCGCTGTTGAAGACGTGCAGGTGGCCCTCGGTGGGCTTGATGTAGACGGTCTCGCCCTTCATCGGGGGGCGGCGGCCGTCGACGCGGGCGATGAAGGGCTTCGCCGTGTCGTCGTCGGTGGTGCCGACCTGCTCGGCGCCCTCGGCCGTGCCGTAGATGTAGGCGTCGGCGCCGAGCTCCTCGACGACGTCGACGGTGATCGCCAGGCCGTCACCCTCGCGGGTGAGCTCGACGTCCTCGGGACGCACGCCGACGATGACCCGGTCACCGGCCTGCGAGAGCGCGTCGCGCTCCACGTGCACGGTCGTCGAGCCGAAGCGGACGCCGCCGTCCTTGACGGGGGTCGAGACGAGGTTCATCGCGGGCGAGCCGATGAAGCCGGCGACGAAGACGTTGTCCGGGTGGTCGTACATGCGGCGCGGGGTGTCGCACTGCTGGAGGATGCCGTCCTTGAGCAGGGCGACGCGGTCGCCCATCGTCATGGCCTCGACCTGGTCGTGGGTGACGTAGACGGTCGTGACGCCGAGACGGCGCTGGAGGCTGGCGATCTGGGTGCGGGTCTGCACGCGCAGCTTCGCGTCGAGGTTCGACAGCGGCTCGTCCATGAGGAAGACCTGGGGCGAGCGCACGATCGCGCGGCCCATGGCGACACGCTGACGCTGACCACCGGAGAGGGCCTTGGGCTTGCGGTCGAGGTACTGGGTGAGGTCGAGGATCTTCGCCGCCTCCTCCACCCGCTTGCGGATCTCGCTCTTGTCGACGCCGGCGATCTTCAGGGCGAAGCCCATGTTGTCGGCGACGGACATGTGCGGGTAGAGCGCGTAGTTCTGGAAGACCATCGCCACGTCGCGGTCCTTCGGCGAGAGGTCGGTGACGTCGCGGTCGCCGATCCAGATCTTGCCGTCGTTGACCTCTTCGAGGCCGGCGAGCATGCGCAGGGACGTGGACTTGCCGCAGCCCGAGGGGCCGACGAGGACGAGGAACTCGCCGTCCTCGATGTCGATGTCCAGAGCGTCCACGCTGGGCGTGTCGTTGCCCGGGTAGACCCGGGTGGCGCTGTCGAACTTCACTGTTGCCATGGCGTCGTTGCCTTTCCTTCACCGGCAGGTACGTGCCGGACGATCCGTCGTAAAGGGTGGTGTGGTGCGCGCCGATCGTAGCCCGGCGGCGCCCCCTTCGCCCGGTGGTCGCCCCAACCGTTACCGGCCGGTTGCAAGAAGTGTCGGCCGTTGCCGACTTCTTGCAGCCCCGGTTATCGTGCGCCCGTGGACCATCCCTCGCAGCCCGCGCCCGGGAGCCCGGCCGCGCGCCGCTCCCGGCTCGCCGATCTCGCGGCCCACGCCGGCGTGAGCGAGGCGACCGTCTCGCGGGTCCTCAACGAGCGGCCGGGGGTCTCCGAGAGCACCCGGCAGGCCGTCCTCACCGCGGTCGACGTCCTCGGCTACGACCGCCCGACCCGGTTGCGCACGACGGCGGTCTCGCTCGTCGGCCTCGTCATCCCCGAGCTGACCAACCCGATCTTCCCCGCCTTCGCCCAGGCCATCGAGGTCTCGCTCGCGCACCGCGGCTTCACCCCGGTGCTGTGCACGCAGTCCGAGGGCGGCGTCCACGAGGACGAGTACGTCGAGATGCTCCTCAGCCGCGGGGTCGCCGGGATCATCTACGTCTCCGGGCAGCACGCCGACGCCGGCACCTCGCCCGAGCGCTATGCCCGGCTGCGCGAGCGCGGGCTGCCGATCGCCCTCGTCAACGGCTACATGGAAGGGGTCGACGCCCCCTTCGTCTCGGACGACGACGTCGCCGCGATGGACCTCGCGGTCACCCACCTCGCCGAGCTCGGCCACGAGCGGATCGGCCTGGCGCTCGGGCAGGAGCGCTTCGTGCCCGCGCGGCGCAAGGTCGCCGGCTTCCGCGCGTCGATGGTGGCGCTGGGGCTCGAGGTGCCCGACGAGCACGTCGTCCACACCTTCTTCAGCGTCGAAGGGGGAGCGGTCGCGGCCGCCGACCTCGTCGAGCGCGGCGTCACGGCGATCGTGTGCGGCTCCGACCTCATGGCGCTCGGCGCGATCCGCCAGATCCGCACGACGGGGCGCTCCGTGCCGCACGACGTCTCGGTCGTCGGGTACGACGACTCGCCGCTCGTCGGCTTCACCGACCCGCCGCTCACGACGATCCGCTAGAGCGTGCAGGCGATGAGTCAGGCAGCGGTGCGTGCGCTCACCGACGAGATCGCCGGCGACGCCGCGGCCCGCGGCGAGTTCGTCTTCCGCCCCGAGCTCGTCGTGCGCCGCTCCACCGGGGCCGTCCCGACCTGAGCCGCCCTGGAGCCCGAACTTTCCCGCCCAGGGCGGGAACATGCGACCTCGGGAAGGAAATGTTCTTGCCCGAGGTCGAGCTTTCCCGCCCTGGGCGGGAAAGCTGAGGCGGGGCGAAGGGGGGTCAGCCCCCCGAGCGCAGGGAGCGCAGGAGCGCGAGCACGGCGGGGACGTCCTCGCAGCGCTCGACGCGGTGGTGGGCGGCGGTGTCGCCCTCGCCGACCTTGATCGTCACGTCGTCGGGGCCGGCGGCCTCGAAGACGTGCTCGTCGGTGACGTCGTCGCCGAGGTAGACGAGCGCGTCGCTGCCGAGCTCGCGAGCCAGGGTGAGCAGGGCGGTCCCCTTGTCCGCCTCGGCGACGCTCAGCTCGACGACCGACTTGCCCCGCATGAGGCGCACCCCGTCGGCCGTCGCCGCGTCGTCGGCGATCTCGTCGACGACCGCCACGTCGGCCTCGTCGAGCCCGCGGGTGTGCAGGACCGCCGCGCTGGGCTTGAGCTCGAGACGCGCCCGCGGGCTGCGCTGCGCGACCTGTGCCTGGAGGTGCCCGACGAGCGCGGCGAGCCGGGCCCGGGCAGCGGGGTCGAGCTCGGGGGCGGTGCCGCGGCTGGACTCCCCGCCGTGGCTGCCCAGCCGGGTGAGCCCGTCGTCGGACCCGGTGAGGGTCACCAGCGTCTCGAGGTCGCGCCCGGAGACGAGCGCGGCGTCCGTGCCCGGGACGGCGGCGAGGGCGCGCAGGTCCTCGAGCGTGCCGTCCTGGGCACGGGCCTGCATGGGGTCGAGGACGAGCGGGGCGAGCACCCCGTCGAAGTCGGAGGCGACGAGCAGCCGCTCGACCCCGGCGACCCGCTGCAGCGCCGCGACGAGGTCGTCGGGCAGGCCTGCGGTCACGACGCGTCCCGCCGGCGCTCGGGGCGCTCCGGCGCGGCCTCGAGGTTGGCGAGGAAGCGGTCGGCCCACACCCGCACGTCGTGGTCGGCGACCCGCCGGCGCAGAGCGCGCATGAGGCGCTCCTTGTCCTTGGTCTCGGTGCCGATGGCGCGCAAGATCGTCTGCTTGAGCCCCTCGATGTCGTGGGGGTTGCACACGAAGGCCTGGTGCAGCTCGTGCCAGGCGCCGGTGAACTCGCTGAGCACGAGCGCCCCGCCGTTGTCGTGGCGGCAGGTGACGTACTCCTTGGCCACGAGATTCATCCCGTCGCGAAGGGGGGTGACGAGCATGACGTCGGCGGCGAGGAAGAGGGCAGCCATCTCCTCGCGCGGATAGCTCTGGTGCAGGTAGTGCACGGCCGGCGACCCGATCGCGCCGTGGTTGCCGTTGATCCGACCCACGGTCGTCTCGACCTCGGTGCGCAGCTGCTTGTACGCCTCGACGCGCTCGCGGCTCGGCGTGGCGACCTGGACGAAGGTGACGTCGGGCGTGCTCAGCCGGCCGTCGGCGAGGAGCTCCTCGTAGGCCTTGAGCCGGTGCCGGATGCCCTTGGTGTAGTCGAGCCGGTCGACGCCGAGGAGGAGGGTCTTCGGGCTGCCGAGCGACGCGCGGATCTCCGCGGCCCGCTCCTGGACCTCCGGGGTTCGGGCGAGGGCGTCGAGGCCCTCGAAGTCGACGCTGATCGGCACGGCGCTCGCCCGGACGGTGCGCTGGGGGCGCCCCTCGTCGGAGGGGAGGGTGACGGTCTCCCCCTTCGTGCTCGCGCCCAGGTGCTGCCGGCACGCCCGCACGAAGTTCTGCGCGTCGGCCTGGCGCTGGAAGCCGAGGTAGTCGGCCCCGAGGAGGCCGGTGAGGAGCTGCTGGCGCCACGGGAGCTGGGCGAAGAGCTCGACCGGAGGGAAGGGGATATGGTCGAACCACCCGATCCGCACGTCGGGGCGCAGCTCGCGCACCATCGCCGGGACGAGCTGGAGCTGGTAGTCGTGGACCCACACGACGGCGCCCTTCGCGGCGACCTCGGAGATGGCCTCGGCGAAGCGGCGGTTGACCCGCTCGTAGGCCTGCCACCACACTCGGCGGAAGCGGGCGGGGACGATGACGTCGTGGTAGATCGGCCACAGGGTGTCGTTGCTGAAGCCCTCGTAGTACTGCTCGACCTCCTCGGCCGAGACCGGCACCGGGTGGAGCCACATGCCCGCCTCGTCGAAGGGCTCGGGCGCGTCACCGGTGTCGCCGGCCCAGCCCACCCAGGCGCCGTCGCGGCCGCGCATCACCGAGTCCATCGCCGTGACGAGACCGCCGGGGGAGCGGTGCCACTCGACCTCGCCGTCCGGTCCGACGACCCGGTCCACGGGCAGCCGGTTGGCTGCGATGACGAAGTCGAAGGTCGTGCGGCGTGCCATGGTCTCCCTCACTGCGGCGGCCCCTGCCCCGCCACCATATGACCCCTTCACGTGGAGAGGGCTGGGGACTACCGTCTGATCATGAAGATCTCGGACGTGCTGCGGGACAAGGGCCAAGACGTCGTGACCATCGGTCCCGACGCCACCGTCGGCGAGCTCCTCGCCCTCCTCGCCGAGCACCGCATCGGTGCCGTCGTCGTCTCCACGGACGGCGCGAGCGTCGACGGGATCGTCAGCGAGCGCGACGTCGTGCGCCACCTGCACTCCGAGGGCGCGGCGATCGTCGACGGGCCGGTGCGCTCGATCATGACTGCCGAGGTGCACACGTGCAGCGCCGGCGACCAGCTCGTCGACCTCGAGAGCGCGATGACCCAGCGGCGGATCCGCCACGTGCCCGTCGTCGAGGACGGCCGGCTCGTCGCCATCGTCTCGATCGGCGACGTCGTCAAGCACCGCATCCGCGACCTCGCCGCCGAGCGCGACCAGCTCGAGGCCTACATCCGCCAGTAGGACGCGGCGCGGCCCGACACGCACAGCCGGCGCACAGCCGGTGCTGCGAGAGCGCCCAGCGCGGTGCCCCTACCCTGGACGGCATGACGACCGAGCTCATCCCGGGAGATCCCGCGCCCGAGGAGCCGGACGGCCAGGACAGCACCTCCGAGGACCTCGTCGTCGACGACTTCGCGCGGATCGGCCCCTACCGGGTGGTCCAGCAGCTCGGCGAAGGGGGGATGGGCGTCGTCCACCTCGCCCTCGACCAGCGCGGTCGCGCCGTCGCGGTGAAGGTGCTGCGCCCTCACGTCGCCCACGACGAGGACGCCCGGGCCCGGCTCGCCCGCGAGGTCGCGACCCTCGCGCGGGTGCGCTCGCCCCGGGTGGCCCCGGTCTTCGACGCCGACCTCGACGGCGACCAGCCCTACATCGTCACCCGCTACGTCCCCGGGCCCTCGCTCGACGCCCATGTCAAGGAGCACGGCACCCTCTCGGCCGAGGAGCTGCTGCGCCTCGGGCGGGGTCTGGCCGAGGCGCTGCGATCGCTGCACGAGATCGGCGTCGTCCACCGCGACCTCAAGCCGGGCAACGTCCTGCTCGTCGACGGCGACCCCGTGCTCATCGACTTCGGCATCGCCCACGACGCCGACGCGTCGCGGATGACGATGACCGGTCTCGTCATGGGCACCCCCGGGTACCTCTCGCCCGAGATCATCGAGGGCGCCGAGGTCGACGCCGCCACCGACTGGTGGGGCTGGGCGGCCACCCTCGTCTTCGCGGCGAGCGGGCATCCCCCCTTCGGCCGGGGCGGCATGGAGGCCGTCCTGTCGCGCGTCACCCGGGGCGACGTCGACCTCACCGGGGTCGACCCTCGCCTCGCGCCGCTCCTCTACGCCGCGCTCACCCCCGACACCGCCCGGCGGCCGCACGCCGACGAGGTGCTCGAGGCCCTCGAGACGTACGCGAAGGGGCACCCGGTCACCGAGGCGCTCCCGCAGCGCGCGCGGGCGATGCCCGGCAGCGAGCCGACGAGCGTCGTGCCGGCCGCGCCGCAGACCTCCGTGCTGCCCGCGGTCGCCCCCGCCCCGGCGCCCCGGCCGGAGCCCGCGCCCTCCGTCGCCCCGCGGACGACGACCCAGCCGCCCGCGCACCAGCCGTACTCGCCGCAGGCCTACGCCTCGCAGCAGCTCGCCCCCCAGCCCGCGCCGCAGCAGCTCGACCCCTCGCCCCAGGCCTGGCCGGGCACGACGCCGTCCTCCCGTGAGGGCGACCCCCGGATCGGGCTGCCCCGGCGCACCGGCGTGCTCCTCGGTCTGCTCGCGGCCGTCGTCGGGGGAGCGGCGGTCGCGCCGCTGCTCACCGCGGTCGCCGTCCTCGTCGGCTCGGCGCTGGCCCGTCTCGTCGACCGCTCGATGACCTCGACGGTCATGCGCCGCTACCAGCACGGCCGGCGCCGCAGCGACGGCGCGGTCGCCGCCGCGAAGTCCCCGCTCCACATCGTCGTCGCCGTCGTCGGCGCGCTCGCGGCGATGCTCCTGCCCCTCGCGGTCGGTGCGAGCACGCTGCTGCTCGTCTCCGTCGCCTTCTCGCTGCTCGCCGTCGACGTCGGCCCCGACCACCCGGCCGGGCTCGCGCTCGCCGGGCTGATGACGGCGCTCGTCGTCTGGTGGGGGCCGGGCAGCGCCTCGCTGCGGCGCGGCACCCGGAGCATGACCCGGGCGGTCACGGGCAGCCCGGCCGCCCGCACCGGCATCACCCTCGCGCTGTGGGCGCTCGGGGTCGTCCTGCTCGGCCTCGCGCTGAGCGCGGGCTTCCCCTCGACGTGGTGGCCGCTCGTCGAGTCGCCGCTGCCCGACACGACCTGGCTCCCGGCGCGGTGAGCGAGCAGCAGTGAGCGAGCACCGATGAGCGACCGACCTCGAGGCGCCCGGACCGGTCGGCAGGCGTGGCTGCCCGGGCAGTACCGCCAGCCGCGGCAGACCCAGCCGATCCCGACCCAGCCCGGCCTGCCGAGCCAGCCGATCCCCGTCAAGCCGGCGACCGCACCGACGAAGCCGCCGCAGGGCACCAAGGCGGCCCAGCCGAGGCCGCGGCGCCGCCCGACCGTGCGCGGCGAGGCCCCGACGGAGACCCTGCCGATGCTCGGGTCGCTGCGCGGCACGCCGTACCGCGACCCCCGTGTCACCCGTGCCGTCGCCGAGGAGCACGCGGTCGCCGAGGTCATCGACGTCTGCCTGCGCGTCGGCGAGCTCATGCTGCGCAGCGGCGCCGGTGCGCCGTCCGTCGAGGCCGCCGTCATCGGGGTCGCCGTCGCGGCCGGTGTCGACGAGATGGACATCGACCTGACGATGCAGTCCCTGCACATCCAGGCGCGCACGCCGTCGGGGTCGAGCATCTCGCGGCTGCGGGTCGTGCGCGCGCCCCAGATGGACTTCGGACGGCTGGCGTCCGTGCACTCTCTCGTCGACGACGTCATCTCCGGCGAGACGAGCATCGACCAGGCACGGGTGCGCTTGCAGGAGATCCGTCGGGCGCCGCGCACGTGGGCCCGGTGGATCGTCACGACGAGCCAGGGCGCGGTCGCCGCGGGCGTCGCGATGGCGCTCGGCGCCGGGTGGGTCGGCGTGCTCGTCGCGCTGCTCACCGCGATCGTCGTCGACCGGGTGCTGCGGGCCCTGTCGGCGGTGCACCTGCCCGACTTCTACACGGGCGCGATCGGGGGCGCCGTCGCGACCGTCGTCGCCTTCGTCGCGTACGCGCTGGGGTCCATCGAGTGGTTCCCGATGACGCCCTCGGACTTCGCCTACGTCGTCGCGGGGGGCATCGTCATGCTCCTGCCCGCGCGCACCATCACCTCGGCGATGGAGGACATCATCGGGGGCTACCCGGTGACCGGCACCGCCCGGCTCTTCGCGGTGCTCCTGCACTCCTTCGGCCTCATCGTCGGCGTCGCCGCAGGTCTGACCGCCTCGCTGGCCGTCGTCGAGATGCTCGGCGTCGTGCTCAGCCCGCCGGACGTCGGCCGGCTGGCCTGGGCATCGGCGAGCCCCCAGACGGTGCTCATCGGCTCGGCGATCGTCGGCGCGGCCGGGGCGATCACCGTGCAGGCGCGACGCCGCATGCTCGTGCCTGCGGCCCTGCTCGGGGTCGTCGCCGTCGGCCTCGCGAGCTATCTCACCCAGAGCGGTCTGGGCCGGGTGACGGCGACCGGCATCGCGGCGGTGACGCTCGGCTTCGCCGCCCGTCTCGTCGCGCTGCGGATGGACTCGCCGCCGATCACCCTCGGCATCCCCGCGAGCTTCGGCCTCATGCCCGGTCTGTCGATCTTCATCGGGCTCTACCACCTCACGGTGCCGGGGTCGGACGCCGGCGCGCAGGGGTGGACCAGCGTGCTCACCGCGCTCGGCATCATCTTGGCCATCGCCACCGGCGTCACCCTCGGCGAGGTGCTCGCCGCCCCGCTGGACTCGCCGGTCAACCAGAGACGACGTCTCGCGGGCGTGCGGGACACGCGAGACGACCCCTCGGGGGCGACCCACCCGGGGACGTGAGCGGGTCCCCCTTCGTCGAGGGGCGGTTGACCCGAAAGGTCACGGGAAGGTAACGTCCGTGCGCGTCGCGCCTCTGACCCCTGGACGGCGCGCACGTGCGTTGATCCCCCTGAGAGGACCCTCCCCTGATGTTCTACGCGCCCAAGCACGCCCTGCCCACCCACCGCTCGACCGCCCGCCGGCGCGTCACCGGTGTCGCCGTCGCCGGTGCGACCGCCGCCGTCGGCACCGTCGCGACCGCGGGCTCCGCCTCCGCCGGCACCGTGTGGGACCGCGTCGCCGCGTGCGAGTCCGGCGGCAACTGGTCGATCAACACGGGCAACGGCTTCTACGGGGGCCTGCAGTTCCACCCGCGCACGTGGAGCGGCTTCGGCGGCGGCCGGTACGCCGCCTACGCCCACCAGGCGAGCAAGTCGCAGCAGATCGAGATCGCCAAGAAGGTCCTCAAGGCCCAGGGCCCCGGCGCCTGGCCCGTGTGCTCGCGCCGTGCCGGTCTGACGACCGCCAACGGCCTGGCCGTCGGCACCGAGCCGCAGCGCGCCGCCCGCTCGCAGGTGCGCGTCTCCGAGAACGGCTACGTCGCCGTCGACGGCATCCGCGGCCGCCAGACCAACCGGGCCATCGAGAGCTGGATCGGCTCGCGCCAGGCGCGCAACGGCGTCCTCTCCGCGAAGTGGGAGGTGCACCGCCTCCAGCGCAAGGTCGGCGTGCCCGCCGCGCAGCGCAACGGCAACATCAACGACGCGACCTTCGTCTCCGCGCTCCAGCGCACGCTCGGCGTGAGCCGGACGGGCTCGTGGGACGTCAGGACGGTCAAGGCGCTGCAGAACCACCTCAACACGGTCGGCTGACCCGACCCGCGTCCAGCGAAGGGGGCCCGCTCACCACGGTGAGCAGGCCCCCTTCGCCGTGCCCGGGCGCCCTGGCAGCCCCCACGCTCGACCCCACTCGACGAGACACCCGGCTACCACGCAGTACTGGTCGTGATCACCACCAGTACGGCGTGGTAGCCGGGGTCTGGACGGGCCGGGGTGGGGCAGATGGGGCCTGAGTTACAGGTCTGTATTTACGCGCCAGGTGTTGTTGGTGTGACTGGAGTGCACATAGCGTCGCGGACGGCTCCCGCGAGGACCCCCTGACCTCGCGCCAACCGAAAGGCCCGCCACATGCTCGCCACCACCGACTTCCCCGAACGCTCCTCCCTTCGCCGCCGCATGCGCCTGCGCGCCGGTGTCGCCGTCCTCGGCGCGACGGGTGCCGTCGTCGGCGGGATCGGCCTGGCGAGCAGCGCCGGCGCCGCCGGCACGGTCTGGGACCGCGTCGCCGCGTGCGAGTCCGGCCAGAACTGGTCGATCAACACCGGCAACGGCTACTACGGCGGGCTGCAGTTCTCCGCGCAGACGTGGAGCGGCTTCGGCGGCGGGCGTTACGCCGCCTACGCCCACCAGGCCACGCGCTCGCAGCAGATCGAGATCGCCCAGAAGGTGCTCCGGGTCCAGGGCCCCGGCGCCTGGCCGGTGTGCTCGCGTCGCGCGGGCCTGACCCGCACCAACGGCCTGGCCGTCAACCCCTACACCGGCAGCGATCGCCCCTCGCGCGACGAGACCCGCCCCCCGGTCACCTCGACCGGTGGCAAGCTCGCCGTCGACGGCGTCATGGGCCCGCGCACGAACGCCGGCATCGAGACCTGGGTCGGCGGCTCCGTCAACGGCTGGCTCGACACGAGCGACAAGATGAAGATGCAGGGCAAGCTCGGCGTCGCCCGCGACGGCGCCATCGGCCCGCTGACGACCAAGGCCCTCCAGCGTCGCGTCGGCGCCACCCCCGACGGCGCCTGGGGCCCGCAGACCACCTCGCGCCTGCAGAGCTACCTCAACGGCAACGTCCTGCGCTGACCCGCTCGCCCACCCGGGCGCACCGATGGCCGCGACCTGACAGGTCGCGGCCATCGGCATGCTGCGGCGAAGGGGGAGAGCTGGCGGGGGGACTCGAACCCCCAACCACCTGTTTACAAGACAGGTGCGCTGCCAGTTGCGCCACGCCAGCGGCGGCGGCCGAGGCCGCCCTGCGCCCCGCGCGGGACGCGGCCACGATGCTACGGCAGGGGAGGGGTCACCCCTTCGCCCGTGCTCGACGGTCGAGCTCCTCGGGGATCTCGCGGACGGGCACGACGACGACGTCGTCGACCTTCCAGTCCAGCCCCCGGGCGACCTGCGCGGCGTGCTCGAGGTCGCCGAGGTCGGGGGTGTGGCCGGCGTGCGGTACGACGAAGCTCTCGACGTGGAAGACGTGGCCCATGTCGCGCACGCGGCTGCCGCTGCGACGCACCCAGGCGATCTCCTCGAGCGCCTCGTCGACCTGGCGGGTCAGCGGGTGCGGCTGCGAGCCCTCGACCGTGCGGGCCTGCGAGTCGACGAGCGCCCCGGACGCGTGCCGGACGTTGGTCCAGCCGTCGTGGATGATCGAGAAGGAGATGGCGATGGCGACGACCGCGTCGGCCCACCACAGCCCGAGACCGATGCCGAGCACGCCTACGACCGTCCCGGCGGCGGTGCGCCAGTCGGCCTTCTGCATGTCGGCGTCGGCGTAGAGGACCCGGTCGTGCAGCGCGTCGGCGAGCGGCATCTTCATCCGTCCGAGGATCACCGGGCCGACACCCGTGTAGACCATGGCGGCGATCATCACCCAGCCCGCCCACACCGCGTGACCGAAGAGCTCGACGGTGGCGACCGGGGGGTGCTCGGCCTTGATCAGCCCCATCGCGGAGTCGACGGCGAGGTAGGTGCCCGTGCCGAGCAGGGCGACGGCTGCGGCGAGATGACCGGCGCCGACGGCGCGGTGGTAGCCGTACGGGTGGTCGGGGTCGACCGGGCGGCGGGCCCGGCGCTGGGCAAGGAGGAAGGCGATCGGCGGGATGAAGGCGAGGAGGTCCTCGACCCACGCCGTCTTCATCGCCTGCGAGCTGCCCATCGCGAGGTAGACGACGGCGACGGCGGTCGTCATGAAGGCGATGGTCACCCACTCGAGGTGGATCGCGCGCGTCAGGGCCCGGCGCTGCTCGTCGGGCAGCTGGGTGCGGCCGAAGGACAGAGCCCCCTCGGTACTCATGGCGCCCTCCCGTGGTCGTCGAGCCAGCGCTCGAGCGAGGACTGCAGGGCGTTCTCGCCGGCCGGCACGGCCATGACGTGCGCGTGCCTGCCGTCCGGCCCGGAGATCTCGACGTAGGGACGGGTCATCCCGACCTTCGAGCTCCAGGCGCTCTTGTCGGTGAGCCCGCCGACGACGACGTCGACGTCGCCGCGCTCGAGGGCGGCGACGAGCGCCTCCTCGCCGTCGACCCGCCAGGTGGGGCGGGCGCCGAGCGACTCCGCCCACGCGGTGACGAGCTCGACCTCGGAGCCCGTCGGTGGGTCGGTCGTGACGTCGGTCCACGGCGGGTGGTGCGAGACCCCGACCCTCAGCTCGCCGGTGGAGCGGACCTGCTCCAGGGTGCCGTCGGGGTCGCGAGGGATGCTCGCGCAGCCGGTGAGCAGCGCGAGGACGAGCAGCAGAGCCGCCGCACGCATCGCTCAGCCAGACGTCTGGCCGTCGTCGACGACGAAGGAGGTGCGGGCGCCGTCGCCGTCACGGGCGATGAGACGCAGCTGGTCGCGGTGGAAGCCGTGGTCGATGCCCCACAGCACGGCCTGGCTGCGCGAGGAGACGCCCATCGTCCGGTAGGCGGCGCGGATGTAGGACTTCACCGAGTTGATGCTCAGGTAGCACTGCTTGGCGATCTCCTGGTTGCTCAGCCCCTCGGTGACCAGCGCGATGACCTCGGACTGGCGCGGGGTCAGGCCCTGCTCCTGCCCGGGCCAGCCGGCCGCGCGGGGCTCGACGTCCGTCGCGGCCTGCGGGGTGAGCAGGGTCTCGCCGGCGCAGATCCGGCGCAGCGCGGAGACGAGCTCTTGGGCGCTCATCGACTTCGAGAGCACGCCGGACAGGCCGCGGTCGCGCGCCGCGGCGATGACCTCGGGCCCGGCGGCCCAGGTGTAGAGCACGGTGTGCCCGACCTTGTCGTCGGAGACGATCGTGTCGAGCTTGCGGGGGGCGTTCGACGGCGCGGCGAAGGCGTCGTACAGCGCGATGTCGACGGGCTGCGACAGCGGCATGTCGCAGTCCAGCTCGACGACGTCGATCTCGTCGGCGAAGGGGGCGAGCATGGCGGCGACCCCGTGGACGACGACCTCGTAGTCGTTGAGGACAGACAGGCGGATGGGTCCGCTCGGACCGGCTTCGTGCATGGGCCCAAAATAGCCCGTCCGATGCTCACTGCCGAGCCCACGCATACACCCCAAGGGGGGTGCCTCCTCCCGCGTCCTGCGACGGACCCGCGTGCTTGTGTCGAGGGACGGCGCGAGACCTCACGCCGACCCGACCGGGAAGCAGCCATGGCAGCCAAGAACACCTCCGAGGACGTCCGCGGGGCCGGCGACGAGCTCCACCAGCGCAGCGGCGGCGACAGCCCCCCGCTGACGACCGCGCACGGCGTGCCCGTCGAGGACGACCAGAACTCCCTTCGCGCCGGTGACCGGGGCCCGACCCTGCTCGAGGACGCTCACTTCCGCGAGAAGATCTTCCACTTCGACCACGAGCGCATCCCCGAGCGCGTGGTCCACGCCCGCGGCTACGGCGCGCACGGCGTCTTCGAGGCCTACGAGTCGCTCGCCGACATCACCCGGGCGAGCGTCTTCGCGCAGGCCGGTAAGAAGACCGAGGTCTTCGTGCGCTTCTCGACGGTCGCGGGCAACCTCGGCTCCTTCGACCTCGCGCGCGACGTCCGCGGCTTCGCGACGAAGTTCTACACCGACGAGGGCAACTGGGACCTCGTCGGCAACAACATCCCCGTCTTCTTCATCCAGGACGCGCTGAAGTTCCCCGACCTCGTCCACTCCGTCAAGGAGGAGCCGGACCGCGGCTTCCCGCAGGCGCAGTCGGCGCACGACACCTTCTGGGACTTCGCCTCGCTCATGCCCGAGTCGACCCACATGACGCTGTGGCAGATGTCGGACCGCGCGATCCCGCGCTCCTTCCGCACGATGCAGGGCTTCGGCGTGCACACCTTCCGCTTCGTCACCGCCGAGGGCAAGAGCTCCTTCGTGAAGTTCCACTGGACCCCGCTGCAGGGCATGCAGTCGGTCGTGTGGGACGAGGCGGTGAAGATCAACGGCGCCGACCCCGACTTCCACCGACGGGACCTCTACGACGCCATCGAGTCCGGTGACTTCCCGCAGTGGGAGCTCGGCGTGCAGGTCTTCGACGACGACTTCGCCGACTCCTTCGACTTCGACGTCCTCGACGCGACGAAGATCATCCCCGAGGAGGTCCTGCCGGTCCGCCCGATCGGCCGGATGACCCTCGACCGCACGGTGACCAACGTCTTCGCGGAGACCGAGCAGGTCGCCTTCATGACGCAGAACGTGCCGCCGGGCATCGACTTCAGCGACGACCCGCTGCTCCAGGGGCGCAACTTCTCCTACCTGGACACCCAGCTCAAGCGGCTCGGCAGCACGAACTTCAGCCAGCTGCCGGTCAACGCGCCGCGCTGCCCCGTCGCGCACTTCCAGCGCGACGGGCACATGCAGACCTCGCTGCAGCCGGGGCGTGCGACCTACGAGCCGAACTCCTTCAGCGGCGCCGAGCGCGGTCCCCGCGAGGCCGGCGCCGAGGGGCACGTGCCCGTGCCGGAGCGGGTCGAGGGCACGACCCGGCGCATCCGCAGCGAGTCCTTCGCCGACCACTACAGCCAGGCGCGGCAGTTCTGGGTGAGCCAGACCCCGGTCGAGCAGGACCACATCGTCGCGGCCTACGTCTTCGAGCTCGGCAAGTGCGAGGTCGAGGCCATCCGCTCACGGATGGTCGCCAACCTGCGCAACGTCGACGAGGAGCTCGCCGGCCGGGTCGCGAAGGGCCTGGCCCTCGACCTGCCGGAGGCCAGCCCCGCCGCGGTCGAGACCCGCACCGACCTCGACCCCTCGCCGGCGCTGAGCATCCTGGCCAACGCCCCGGAGACCTTCGCCGGGCGCAAGCTGGGGCTGCTCCTCGGCGAGGGCGCGGACGCCGGCACCGTGGCCGCCGTCGAGAAGTCGGTCACCGACGCGGGCGGCATGGTCGAGGTCATCGCGATCGCCGTGGGGGGCACGACCCTCTCCGACGGTCGCCGCATCCCCGCGGACCAGGCGATCGCCGGGGCCCCCTCGGTGCTGTACGACGCCGTCGCGATCATCGCCGGCGATGCCGGGGGCACGGCGCTCGCCGACGAGCCGGCCGCCCGTGACTTCGTCACCGACGCCTTCACCCACTTCAAGGTCATCGGGCTCGGGGGAGCGACGAGCACGCTCGTCGCCGCCGCCGGTCTCGACGGCAAGGTCGACGCCGACGACGCCGTCCTCACGGTGTCCGGCGCGGACGACGCGCAGACCTTCATCACCCGGTGCGCGGGACCCCGCCACTGGGACCGGGCCATCACGGCCTGACGAGAGGAGCAGCATGAGAGCACTCACCTGGCAGGGCACCCGCGACGTGCAGGTCGTCGACGTGCCGGACCCCCGCATCCAGGAGCCCACCGACGCCGTCATCAAGGTGACGTCGACGGCGATCTGCGGGTCCGACCTCCACCTCTACGAGCCCCTCGGGCCCTTCCTCGCCCAGGGCGACGTCCTCGGCCACGAGACGATGGGCGTCGTCGAGGAGGTCGGCGCCGAGGTCACCCACATCAAGCCCGGCGACCGCGTCGTCATCCCCTTCAACATCTCCTGCGGGCACTGCTGGATGTGCCGGCGCGGCTACACCGCCCAGTGCGAGACGACCCAGGTCACCTCGCAGGACAAGGGGGCGGCCCTCTTCGGCTACACCGAGCTCTACGGCTCGGTGCCCGGCGGCCAGGCGGAGTACCTGCGCGTCCCGCAGGCGCACTTCGGGCCGATCAAGGTGCCGGACGGGGTGCCCGACGAGCGCTTCCTCTACCTCTCCGACATCCTGCCCACCGCCTGGCAGGGCGTGGAGTGGGCCGAGGTGAGCGAGGGCGACACGCTCGCGGTCTTCGGGCTCGGCCCGGTCGGCCTGCTCGCCACGCGCATCGCCCGTCACCGCGGCATCCGCGTCATCGGTGTCGACAACGTGCCCGAGCGGCTCGCCGCCGCCCAGGCGTACGGGGTCGAGGTGCTGAGCACCGACGAGGTCGACGACATCCCCTCGGCGATCAAGGAGATGACCGACGGCCGCGGCGCCGACGGCACCCTCGACGCGGTGGGCATGGAGGCGCACGGCACGCCGGTCCTCGGCGCGGCCGTCAAGGGCGCGGGACTGCTGCCCGACGCGATCGCCAAGCCGCTCATCAAGAAGGCCGGGGTCGACCGTCTCGCCGCGCTCTACGACTCCATCAAGTCCGTCCGTCGCGGCGGCACGGTCTCGGTGAGCGGGGTCTACGGGGGTCAGTCCGACCCGATGCCGATGATGGAGATGTTCGACCGCGGCATCGCGCTGCGGATGGGCCAGTGCCACGTGCGGCGCTGGGTCGACGACATCATCCCGGTCCTCACCGACGACGCCGACGTCTTCGGGGTCGAGACCCTCGCGACGCACCGGCTGCCGCTCGAGGACGCGCCGCACGGCTACGACATCTTCCAGAAGAAGGAAGACGGCTGCATCAAGGTCGTTCTCAAGCCGTGAGCACCGACGCGTCCCACGCCGTCCCCGCGTCCGGGGGCGTCGCCCTCGTCGCGGGGGCGTCGCGCGGGCTCGGCCTGCTCGTGAGCATCGAGCTCGCCCGCCGCGGCTACCGGGTGCACGGCTGCGGCCGTGACGCAGGGACCCTCGACCGGGCCGCGACCATCGTCGCGGCCCGGTCCGGGCGTGGCGAAGGGGGAGCCGGCTCCCCCTTCGTCCCCGCGGTGTGCGACGTCCGCGACGCGGACGCCGTCGAGAGCTGGGTGCGCTCCGTCGTCGACCTCGAGGGCGGGGTCGACGTCGCGATCCACGTCGCCGGGATCATCCAGGTCGGGCCGGTGTCCTCGACGACGCTCGGGCACTTCCGTGACGCCGTCGACACGATGCTCATGGGCCCGGTCCACGTCGCGCTCGCCGTGCTGCCCTCGATGCGCGCCGCCGGCAGCGGGCGGATCGGTGTCGTCAGCTCCGTCGGCGGGGTCGTCAGCGTGCCGCACCTCCTGCCCTACTCCGTCGCGAAGTTCGGTGCCGTCGGGCTCACCGAGGGCCTGCGGGCCGAGCTCGCCGGGACCGGCGTCACCGCGACGACCGTTGTGCCCGGCCTCATGCGCACCGGCGGCCACGTCGCCGCCCAGCTCGTCGGGGACGCCGAGCGCGACTACGCGTGGTTCGCCCCCGGCGCCTCGCTGCCGGTGCTGTCGATCGGGGCCGAGCGCGCGGCCCGGCGCATCGTCGACGGCGTGCTCGCCGGCCGCTCGCAGGTCGAGCTCACCCCCCTGACGATGATCGGGCGACGCGTCCACGGCATCGCCCCCGCCCTCACCGTCGGCGTCATGGGGCTCGCCGCCCGGCTGCTGCCCGACGGGCCCGACCGCGGCCCGTCGATGTCCGGCGAGCGTCCCCGGGTCACCGGGGCCACGGCTCGAGAGCGCCTCGGCTCGCGCGTCGTCGACGCCCTGAGCGTCCTCGGCGACCGCGCCGCCCGCCGCACCAACGAGCGCGTGGACGGCGGCGCATGAGCCTGCGACCCGACCCCGGCCTCGTCGACCGCGCGCGCACCCTCGGGGCGGCCGTCGCCGACGGCGGGGACCTCGACGAGGTGCTCGCCCTCGCCCGCGAGCTGAGCCCGACGGCCCAGCGCCTCGGGTCGGACAGCGCGCCCTACCTCACCGCGCTGCTCTCGGTCGGCGCGGGCGACCTCACGGTCGCCCGGGTCGTCGAGCCGCACCTCGACGCCGTCGCGATCCTCGCCCAGAGTGCCGTCGCGCACGAGACGAGCGACGTGACGAGCGACGGCGTGTGGGGCGTGTACGCCGCCGAGGGCCCCGGTCACCACCTGGCCGGCACGCCGGACGAGCACGGCGCCTGGACGCTCACCGGTCGCAAGCCCTGGTGCTCGCTGGCCTCCGAGGTGAGCCATGCCGTCATCACCGCCCACACCGGTCCGGGCATGCGACGCGCCTTCGCCGTCGACCTCGGGCACCCGGGCGTCTCGCACCCCGAGCAGCGGTGGGTCTCGCGCGGGCTGACCCGGGTGCGCTCGACGAGCCTCGAGCTCGACGGCGTGCCCGCCCTCCCTCTCGGCGAGGACGGCTGGTACCTGCGACGCCCGGGCTTCGCCTGGGGCGGGATCGGCGTCGCTGCCGTGTGGCTCGGTGCGGCGACGGCGCTGCGCGACGCGCTCTGCGCCGCGAGCGCCCGACGAGAGCCCGACCAGGTGGCCCTCGTGCACCTCGGCCGAGCCGACACCCTGCTCCATGCCGCGACCAGCGTGCTCGGCGACGCGGCCCGGGCGATCGACGCCGGGCAGGCCACCGGGGGCGCGGGCGAGCTGCTTGCGGCGCGGGTCCGGGCGACGTGCGCCGAGGCAGCCGAGGAGCTCGTGCGCATCACCGGCCACGCCCTCGGGCCGGGCCCGCTCACCGGCG
This sequence comes from Janibacter sp. UYMM211, assembly GCF_040547045.1. Lineage (NCBI taxonomy): Bacteria > Bacillati > Actinomycetota > Actinomycetes > Micrococcales > Intrasporangiaceae > Janibacter > Janibacter sp. UYMM211. The sequence goes on from NZ_JBEPOY010000004.1 coordinate 364,338, forward strand.
ACGAGGAGCACGCCCGACGGGTCGCCGACCTCACCGTCTACGTCCGCCAGCACCACGCCGAGCGCGACCTCGCCCGGCTCGGCTCCCTCGTGCTCGGGGGCGGGCGATGAGCGGGCCCCGCCCCTTCGACGCAGCCGACCCCGGCACGGACGAGGCGACCTGGCTGCTCGACCCGCGGTGGGACACGGTGCCCTCGACGTCGGCAGCCGACCTCGTCGCCCCCTTCGAGCAGGTCGTCGTCCTCGCCCCCCACCCCGACGACGAGAGCCTCGGCCCGGGCGGGGTCCTCGCGGCCGCCGCGGCCGCCGGGATCCCCACCCACGTCGTCCTGGCCTCCGACGGCGAGCGCTCGCACCCGCAGGGCTCGACCGACCCCGCCGCGCTCGCCGAGGTGCGGCGCGAGGAGGTCGCCGCCGCCGTGGCCCACCTCGGCGCCTCGGTCGAGCTGCACCGCCTCGCCCTCCCGGACGGCGGGCTCGCCGACCACGTCGAGACGATAGCCGCGGCGGTCGTCGACCTCGTCGGCGACCGGCTCGCCCTCGTCCTCGCCCCGTGGCGCGAGGACGGGCACCCCGACCACCACGCAGCCGCCGACGCCGCCTGCCTCGTCGAGCGCACGACGCAGGCCCAGGTGGCTCTCGTGCCCGTGTGGCTGTGGCACTGGGCGACCCCCGACGAGCTGCCGTGGGACCAGCTCGAGCTCGTCGACCTCGGCCCGGCCGAGCTCCGCGCGAAGGCTGCCGCCGTGGCGAGCCACCGCAGCCAGGTCGAGCCGCTCGGCCCGGGGCACGGCGACGGCGTGCTGCTGGGGCCGCACGTGCGCGTGCGCTTCGAGCGGGTCGTCGAGACGATCATCCGCACGACGCCGCTGCCGCGCGTGCCCCGCGAGGACGGGTCCTGGGAGCGCAGCGCGGCCTTCGACGCGATGTACGCCGCCGACGACGACCCGTGGGACTTCGGGTCCTGGTACGAGCGGCGCAAGCGGGCGCTGACGCTCGCCGTGCTCGCGAAGGAGCGTTACGGCCGGGTGCTCGACCTCGGCTGCGCGACCGGCGAGCTCACCCACGGGCTCGCCGGGCGGGCCGACGCGATCACCGCGGTCGACCTCAGCGAGAGCGCGCTCGAGATGGCCCGTGCCCGTCCGCCGGCGCGCTCGGCGCCGCAGGTCCGGTGGGTGCAGGGCGAGTGCCCCGACGTCCTGCGCGAGCTGCTCGAGACCGGCGAGGTCTACGACCTCGTCGTGCTCTCCGAGATCGGGTACTTCCTCACCGGCTCCGAGCTGCTCTCGACGCTGCGGTCGGTGCGCCGTCTGCTCGCCGACGGCGGCGAGCTCGTGCTCGCCCACTGGAGCCACCCGACGACCGACATCCCGCTCGACGGCGTCGCCGTGCACGCCCAGGTGCGCTCCGTGCTCGGCGAGCCGCGGGTCGCCTACCGCGACGCCGACGTGCTCCTCGACGTCTACGGAGGGCAGGTCCGGTGAGCGACCGGGTCGCGCGGGTCGCCGTCGTCGTGCCCGCCCGCGACGAGCAGCTGCTCGTCGGCTCGTGCCTGGCGGCCCTGCTCACGAGCCGCGACCACCTCCGGCGCTCACGACCCGACGTCGTCGTCGACCTGCTCGTCGTCCTCGACCGCTGCACCGACGCGACGGCACCCGTCGTCGCGGCCGCCGGGGTGCCCGCGGTCGTCAGCGACCACGGCCGGGTGGGCGCGGCCCGCGCCGCCGGCGCCCGGTGCGTGCTCGCCCGGTCCCGCGCCGCCGGGGTGCCCGACGCCGCGCTGTGGCTCGCCTCGACCGACGCCGACACCGTCGTGCCGGTCGACTGGCTGGCCGTCCAGGTCGACCTCGCGCAGAGCGGTCTCGACGCCGTCGTCGGCACCGTCGAGCCCGGTGACGTCGAGGACCCCCGGGCCCTCCTCGCCTGGCACTGCCGCCACGAGCTCGGCGAGGGTCACCCGTACGTGCACGGCGCCAACCTCGGCGTACGGGCCAGCACCTACCTCGCCGCCGGCGGGTACCCGCCCCTCCCGCTCCACGAGGACGCCGTCCTCGTCGACGCGGTCCGCGCGACCACCGACCGCTGGGTCGCCACGGACCGCACCCGCGTCTGCAGCTCCGGCCGTCGTGCCGGCCGCTGCGACGGGGGCTTCGCCACCTATATCGACGAGATCACCAGAGAGGCGGTCTAGATGCGCATCGCGGTCCTCGCGACGTCTCGCAACCCCCTTCGCCAGCCCTGGCTCGGGGGCCAGGAGTCGCACACCGGTCTGCTCGCGCAGGCCCTGCGCGCTCGGGGGCACCACGTGACGTTGCACGCCCGGCCCGGGTCGGACCCGGCGCTGGCCGACGAGATCGTGCCCTACCCGGACCTGCCGCCGTTGTCGGTGGCGGCCGCCGCGGACCCCGACGTGCCCCCGGCCGCGATGATGCGTGACCACGCGGCCTTCACGAGCGCGATGTCGCTCCTCCTGCGCGACGGCGGGGTCGACCTCGTGCACAACCAGAGCCTGCACCACCTGCCGCTCGCGATGAGCGCGGTGCTCGACCTCCCCCTCGTCACGACCCTGCACACCCCGCCCCTGCCGATGATGGAGATGGGCGTCGCGCTCGCCGACCCCCGCAACCGCTACGTCGGCGTGAGCGAGACGACGGCCCGCGCCTGGACGACCCTGCCGCAGCCCGCGACGGTCATCCGCAACGGCGTGCCCACCGGTGGCGGCCCACCGGGCCCGGGCGGCGACCACCTGCTGTGGGTCGGTCGGATCACCGCCGAGAAGGGCGTCGACATCGCCATCGCCGTCGCCCGGGCCATGGGCTGCCGGCTGCGCATCGCCGGGCCCGTCTACGACCCCGAGTACTTCGAGTCCGTCATCGCCCCGGTGCTCGGCCCCGACGTCGAGCTGCTCGGCCACCTCAGCTCCGAGGAGCTGGTGCACGAGCGCGACCACAGCGCAGTGAGCCTGGTGACCTCGCGGTGGGAGGAGCCCTTCGGGCTCGTCGCGGCCGAGTCGATGGTGCGCGGCACCCCGGTCGTCGCGCTCGACCGTGGGGGGCTGCGCGAGGTCGTCGGGCCGCGCGGCGGGGTGCTCGTGCCGGGCCAGGAGGACGACGGGCTCGTCTGCCGCGTCGTCGAGGGGGTGCGGGCGGCCCTCCGCCTCGACCGCGAGGACGTCGCGGACTGGGCGCGCAGCACGCACGACATCGAGCTCATGGTCGACCGCTACGAGCAGCTCTTCGAGGACGTCGTGAGGTCGCGATGAAGGTCGGGATCTACGTCCACCACCACGGCGCGGGTCACCTGCGCCGGGCCCGCTCGATCGCCGAGGAGCTGCGCGCACGAGGGGCTGAGGTCACCCTCCTCGGCTCGCGCGGCGACGTCGACATCGCCCTGCCCCGCGACGACGACGGGCCGCCCGCAGACCTCGTCGGCACGACCGCCGACGGACAGCTGCACTGGGTCCCCCTTCGCCACGAGGGACTGCGCGAGCGGATGGCGGCGGTCGCCGCCTGGGTCGCGCAGGAGGACCCCGCCGTCATGGTCGTCGACGTCTCCGTCGAGGTCACCGCCTTCGTCCGCCTGCTCGGCGTCCCCGTCGTCGTCGTCGCCCAGCCCGGGCTGCGCGACGACCCCGCCCACGAGCTCGGCTGCCGTCTCGCCGAGGCGATCATCGCGCCCTGGCCCTCGTCGGTCTGCCCGGCGCCGCACCTGCGCCGCTGGGAGGACAAGGTCGCCCACGTCGGCGGGATCAGCGCGCTGCGCCCCGGCCCGCCGGTGCCCCGCGAGCCGCTCGCCGTCCTCCTCGGCGGGGGCGACGGCTGGCCCGACCCCGCGCTGCCCGAGATGGTCACCTCGGCCGTGCCCGACCTGCGCTGGCAGGTCGTCGGCGGGTCGAGCTGGGTGAGCGACCTCGGACCGCTGCTCCAGCGGGCCTGCGTCGTCGTCAGCCACGCGGGCCAGAACGCGGTCGCCGATCTCGCCGCCCTCGAGGTCCCGGCGGTCGTCGTGCCCCAGCCGCGCCCCTTCGACGAGCAGGACTGGATGGGTCTCGCCCTCGCCCAGGGCCGCTACTGCGTCACCGTCGGCGCGGCCCTCGCCGCGCACCCCGAGGAGGTCGACTGGTCGCACGTCGTCCACGCGGCCCAGGACTTCCCCACCCGGTGGCAGGACTGGGGCACCGACGGGGCCGCCGAGCGCGCCGCCGAGGTCGTCCTGAGGGTCGGCCGTGGCTGAGGGCACCGTCGTCGTCACCGTCGCGCACGGCCGCCACGACCATCTGCTGCGCCAGCGCCGCCTGCTGCGCGAGGTGGCCCCGAGCACCCCGCACGTCGTCGTCGCGATGGACGACGCGCAGATCGTCGCCCTGCTGCGCGACGACCCCCACGTCCGCGTCGTCGAGGTGGCCGGCCACCCCGACGGGCTGCCGCTCGCCGCCGCCCGCAACGCGGGCGTCTCGACCGCGCTCGACGCCGGCGCCGATCTCGTCGTCCTGCTCGACGTCGACTGCCTGCCCGGACCGGGACTGCTCGAGGGCTACGAACGGGCCGCGGCCCAGGTGCCCGACGACCTGCTCTGCGGGCCGGTCACCTACCTGCCCGAAGGGGTCCTGCCCGAGCGGGCCGACGAGCTCGCCGGGCTCTCCCGGCCGCACCCGGCCCGTCCGGCACCCCCGCCGGGGGAGCTCGTGAGGGACGGCGACCACGACCTCTTCTGGTCGCTCTCCTTCGCCGTCACCCCGTCGACCTGGCGCACGCTCGGCGGCTTCTGCGAGGAGTACGTCGGGTACGGCGGCGAGGACACCGATCTCGCGTGGACGGCCCGCGACCGCGGCGTCGGGCTCACCTGGGTGGGCGGCGCGCAGGCGTACCACCAGTGGCACCCCGTCTCCTCGCCGCCGGTCGAGCACGTCGTCGACATCGTGCGCAACGCCCGTGTGGCGCACCGGCGGTGGGGCCGCTGGCCGATGCGTGGATGGTTCGCCGAGCTCGAGGCGCTCGGGCTCGTGCGCTGGGAGGCCGACGGACCGGTGGTTGCGGGGGAGTCGGTCCCCGGCCCTACCATCGGCTCGTGATCACCCAGCAGCGCGTCCTCGCGACCCAGATCCCCGGCCCGCGGTCGGTCCAGATGCAGCAGCGCAAGCTCGCCGCCGTCGCCGACGGGGTCGGCACCGGCCTGCCGGTCTACGTCGAGGCCGCCGAGGGCGGCATCGTGCGTGACGTCGACGGCAACCAGCTCATCGACTTCGGCTCCGGCATCGCCGTGACGAGCGTGGGCAACCGCAACCAGCGCGTCATGGACGCCGTGACCGCGCAGGTGCAGGACTTCACCCACACGTGCTTCATGGTCACCCCGTACGAGGAGTACCTCGAGGTGTGCGAGGCGCTCGCCGAGGTCACTCCCGGCGACCACGCGAAGAAGTCCGCGCTCTTCAACTCCGGCGCCGAGGCGGTCGAGAACGCCGTGAAGATCGCGCGGCACGCGACCGGCCGCAGCGCGGTCATCGCCTTCGACCACGGCTACCACGGCCGCACCAACCTCACGATGGCGCTCACGGCGAAGAACATGCCGTACAAGGACGGCTTTGGCCCCTTCGCCGGCGAGGTCTACCGCGCACCGATGGCCTACCCCTACCGCTGGCTCACCGGCGAGAAGCAGTGCGCCGACGAGGCCTTCGACGCCTTCACCTCGATGGTCCACGCGCAGGTCGGCGAGCAGAACTGCGCAGCCGTCATCCTCGAGCCGATCCAGGGCGAAGGGGGATTCATCGTCCCGCCCGCCGGGTGGACCAAGCGGGTGGCCGACTGGTGCCGCGAGCACGGCATCCTCTTCGTCGCCGACGAGGTGCAGTCGGGCTTCTGCCGCACCGGTGACTGGTTCGCCAGCGACCACGAGGGCGTCGTGCCCGACCTCATGACGACGGCGAAGGGCATCGCCGGCGGCATGCCGCTCGCGGCGGTCACCGGGCGCGCCGAGCTCATGGACGCCGTGCACGGCGGCGGTCTCGGCGGCACCTACGGGGGCAACCCCGTCGCCTGCGCGGCGGCCCTCGCGAGCATCGAGACGATGCGCGAGGAGGACCTCGCCGGGCGCGCCCGCGAGATCGAGGCGGTCCTCGTCCCGCGCCTGCAGGCGCTCGCCGACTCGACGGGCGTCATCGGCGAGGTCCGCGGCCGGGGCGCGATGATCGCGATCGAGCTCGTGTCGGACCTCGACCTCAAGACGCCGGCGCCCCAGCTGGCCGCCGCGGTCAACGCCGCGTGCCACGAGCGCGGTCTCGTCACCCTCACCTGCGGCACCTACGGCAACGTCTTCCGCTTCCTGCCCCCGCTCACCATCGGCGACGACCTCCTCGCCGAGGGGCTCGACATCCTCGAGGAGGCCTTCGCGCAGGCCCTGCGCTGACCCCCTTCGCCCGTGCCCACGCCGTCTCCCGTCCGCGGGAGGCGGCGTGCGTCACATCCGGGGGAGTTGTCTACGACATCGCGTAGTACTACATTGGGTAGTGCCAGCAGGAAGGGATCCTGCCGGACTCGGTTCCCGATCAGGAGGACACCATGACCGCCACACAGGACGCCCGCCGCACCACCGGTGCGCAGGTCACCCACCACGAGGACGTCGTCCGCTCGCCGATCGCCCGGTACGTCATGGGCGCGCTGCGCGTCGTCCTCGGCTTCACCTTCCTCTGGGCCTTCGTCGACAAGCTCTTCGGCTTCGGCTACACGACCCCGGCCGGCGCCGGCTGGCTCGACGGCGGCTCGCCGACGACGGGCTTCCTCACGAAGAACCCCGCGGTCACCGAGGGCCCCCTCGGCGACGTCTTCGCCGGCTTCGCCGGCGGGGTCTGGGACTGGCTCTTCATGGCCGGTCTGCTCGGCATCGGCGTCGCGGTCCTGCTCGGCGCGGGCATGAAGGTCGCCGCCTGGGCGGGTGTCGTCCTCCTCGGCCTCATGTACCTCGCCGAGCTGCCGATCGGCCGTCCGGATGCCGGCTTCACCAACCCGCTCGTCGACAGCCACTGGGTCGAGGCGCTCGCGCTGCTCGCCCTGGCCTACACCTTCAGCGGTGACACCCTCGGCATCGGCCGGTGGTGGGGCCGGGTCGTCGGCGACGGCTTCCTGCGCTGACCGCGCCGCACCCTGACGGCTCCCCGGGAGATCTCCCGGGGAGCCGTCAGGCATCTCCCGGCGAAGGGGGAGGAGGCGTCGGCTAGCGTCGGCCCGGGACGACCGCCGGGTCGCCCCGGCTGACGGACGGAGACGGCATGCGCGCGGAGACCCTCGCCTGGCTCGACGCGCGCAGCTCGAGCCACGAGGACTGGCCGCTCGCCGATCTCGTCGCCCGCAAGGTCGCCGGCGGCACCCGGGTGAGCGTCGTCGTCCCCGCGAAGGACGAGGCCGCCACCGTGGCCGACGTCGTCGGCGGGATCCGCGCCGAGCTCGTCGAGCGGGCCGCGCGCGACCACGGGCACCCGCTCGTCGACGAGCTCGTCGTCGTCGACTCCGACTCCCGCGACGGCACCGCCGAGATCGCGCGGGCCGCGGGCGCGGTCGTCCACGCGAGCGCCGAGATCCGCCCCGACCTCGGCACCCACCCCGGCAAGGGCGAGGCGCTGTGGAAGTCGCTCTTCGTCACCAGCGGCGACCTCCTCGTCTTCGTCGACGCCGACCTCCGGCTGTGGGGCACCCACTTCGTCACCGGGCTGCTCGGACCGCTGCTCGCCCACCCGCAGACCCAGCTCGTCAAGGGCTACTACGACCGGGTGCTCGACCGCGACGGCGAGGCCGCGAGCACCCAGGGCGGGCGGGTCACCGAGCTCGTCGCCCGGCCCCTGCTCGACCTGTGGTGGCCCGAGCTGGCCGGCGTCATCCAGCCGCTCGCGGGGGAGTGGGCGGCGCGCCGCGAGCTCATGAGCTCGCTCGCCGTGCCGACCGGCTACGGCGTCGAGATCGCGACCCTGCTCGACACCTACGCGCGGTACGGCCTCGACGCGATCGCCCAGGTCGACCTCGGCGTCCGCGCCCACGAGCACCAGCAGGACCACGACCTGGCCGTCATGGCCGCCGAGCTGCTCGCCGTCGCCCGCTCGCGGTGCGACGGCGACGCGGGGGCGCCGCGTGCCGCGGTCCTCCAGCAGCACACCCGGGCCGAGGGCTGGCGGGAGCGGCCGGTGCCGCTCGCCGTGCGGCCACCGGCCGCCGACGTGCCCGGGGCGACCTCGGGCGGAGGAGGACCCCGATGAGCCTGCGCCTGGGGCGGCGTACCTTCGCCGACACCGATCTGCTCGTCATGGCGATCGTCAACCGCACGCCCGACTCCTTCTACGACCGGGGGGCGACCTTCGCCGACGACACGGCGATGGCCCGGGTCGACGCCGTCGTCGCGCAGGGCGCGGATCTCGTCGACATCGGCGGGGTCAAGGCGGCGCCGGGCGGTGAGGTGTCGGTCGCCGAGGAGGTCGACCGGGTCGTCGGCTTCGTCGCCGCCGTGCGCGATCGGCACCCCGACCTCGTCATCAGCGTCGACACGTGGCGCCACGAGGTCGCCCGCGAGGTGTGCGCCGTCGGCGCCGACGTGCTCAACGACGCGTGGGGCGGGGTGGACCCGCTGCTGCTCGACGTCGCCGCCGAGCACGGCGCGGCCGTCGTGTGCACGCACACGGGCGGTGCCGCCGTGCGCACCCGCCCCTTCCGCACCGGCTACGACGGCGACGTCGTGCGCCACGTCCTCGACGGCGTCCTCGACTACGCCCACCGCGCGGTGGCCGCGGGCGTCCACCGCGAGTCGGTGCTCGTCGACCCGGCGCACGACTTCGGCAAGAACACCCACCACACGCTCGAGGTGACCCGCCGCCTCGACGAGATGGTCGAGACCGGGTGGCCCGTCCTGGTCTCGCTGTCGAACAAGGACTTCGTCGGCGAGACCCTCGACCGGCCCGTCGACGAGCGGGTCGTCGGCACGCTCGCGACGACCGCTGTCTCCGCCTGGCTCGGTGCGCGCGTCTACCGGGTGCACGAGGTCGCCGAGACGCGTCAGGTCCTCGACATGGTCGCCACCCTGCGCGGCGAGCGCCCGCCGGCCCGCACGACGCGAGGTCTGGCATGAGCCTCGCCTCCGCGGTCGTCGTCCCCGCCGCCCCCGCTCTGCTGCCCGGTCTCGGCGGCTCGGTCGACCCGCTCGGCCCCCTTCGCTCGACCGCGCGCGATGCTGTCGCCGAGGCCCTCGCCGCGGCACCGGGCGCATGGGTCGTCGTCGTCGCGTCCGCGACCCATCGCGAAGGGGGAGACGCCCGCCGCCCGGTGCGCCAGGAGTGGCCGCTCGACGCGCCGACCGGGGCGCCTCGGTACACGCACGGCCGGGTCATGCCCGACGCCCTGCCGACGGGGCTGGAGATCGGGCGCGAGCTGCTCGACGGACTCGGCGCGTACGAGCGGGTGCGTCTGGTCAGCGTGGCCGACGACGCGGCGCCGGCGGAGTGCGCGACCCTCGGCGCCCGGATCGTCGCGGACGCCCCGACGGTGCTCGTCGTCGTCGGCGACGGCTCCGCGACCCGGACCCTCAAGGCTCCGGGTCACCTCGACGAGCGCAGCGAGGCCTTCGACGCGGAGCTCTCGCGGGCGCTGGCAGCCGTCGACGGCCCGGCCCTGCTCGCCGTCGACCCCCACCTCGCGGACGCCTTGTGGTGCCGGGGCCGGCCCGCCCTGCAGGTCCTCGGCGGTGCCGCCGACGCGACCGCGCTGCGCGGCGACGTCGTGCTCGACGAGGCGCCGTACGGCGTCGGCTACCTCGTCGCGACCTGGCTCCCGCGCTGACGCGCTACGGCGCAGTACTGGTCGCGATCGCGACCACTACTGCGCCGTAGCGCGGGCCGATGCGGGGCCGGGCTCGTCCCGCAGGGCGGCGAAGGCGTCGTCCACGGCTGCTCGTGCCTGGTGCGGTGTCACCCCGAGGGCGGCGATCTCGGCGACGAAGACCGCGGCCGAGCGTCGCAGGCGCGCCTCCGCTCCGCCGCTCACCGGGTGCCAGGCCCGGGTGCCCCCGCCGCGGCGCGTCTGCACCAGCCCGGCGGCCTCCAGCTCCTTGTAGGCGCGGGCCACCGTGCCGGTCGCCAGACCGAGGTCGCCGGCGAGCTGGCGGACGGACGGCAACCGCTCGTCATGCGGGATCTGACCGGTCTCGATGAGTGCCGCGAGCTGGCGACGGACCTGCTCGAAGGGAGGAGTCGGATCCGCGACGTCGACGCTCACCTCGCTCATCGGCCGGCCACCTCTCTCGGCTGCGCGGTGGGCATCGCGACGAGGGCCGGTCGGACGAGCAGGCTGCTCGCCGCCCAGGCCGTGCCGAAGCACGCGGCGAGAGCGAGGGCCCCGCACAGCAGCGCCAGTGCGCCGTAGCCCGTCGGCCGGCAGCTCGCCCCCGCCAGGCCGGCGGTCATGAGGACAAGGACCGGCACGAGGGTCACGCAGGACGCGAGCGTCAGGCCGAGGAGGACGTCTCGTGCCGACCAACGTCGCATCGCGGCGTCGAGGGCGCGGTCCTGCGAGACCACCGGCCGCCGCGCCACGACGACGAGCGTGACCGCGGCGAGCAGGGCTGCCAGGGTGAGCGCTGCGGCGACGGGGAGGGCGTAGAACGACCCGGGCCAGGGCCCGCGCAGGTGCGAGACCTCCAGCCCCGAGGCATCGACGCACCGGGTCGCCAGCGAGCGACCGGCCCGTCCGAGGTCGTCCGCGTCGCCCAGGGCGGTCCCGAGGGCGAGAGTCGCCGCGACGGCCCCCAGCGCCACGGCGGCGGTCCGGGCATGCGCCCGCGGGAGCACCTCGAGCACCGAGCGCGGCGCGAGGCTCGCCGTGCGGACCCGGGTCGCGGCCCGGCGCACCGTGAGCTCCGCGAGGCAGCAGCCAGCGAGGAAGACCAGTGCGGCGAGGGCGGGCCCGGCCGAGGCGACCTGACCGGGGCCGCCCAGGCCGCCGCCGGCACCGGAGGTCACGGCGACACCGGTGACCGCGGCCGCGACGAGCGCCCCGAGACGCAGGAGCACGAGCCGGCGGTGGGTCCGCGCGACCTCGTCGTGAGCCTCGGGCGGCACGACGAGGGACTGGCGCCGCAGGACGGCCACGACGACCCCGGCGACGAGCGCCAGCAGGGCGAGGGGGAGGACGAGCAGACCGGCCATGACCACTCCTTGTATCAAGCAACTGCGACAAGCAGAGGATCCACCCGTCGGTCACCTTGTGTCAAGGAGACAGGACAAATGTCAGCGCGGGGGCATCCGCAGCGCGCCGTCGAGGCGGATGACCTCGCCGTTGAGCATCGAGTTGTCGACGACGTGGGCGACGAGCTTCGCGTACTCCGCCGGCTGGCCGAGGCGCGAGGGGTGCGGCACCTGCGCCTCGAGGACGGCGGTCGCCTCGGCGGGCAGACCCGCCAGCATCGGGGTGGCGAAGGTCCCCGGCGCGATCGTCGTGACGCGGACGGCCTTGTCGGCCAGGTCGCGGGCCGCGGAGAGCGTGAGCCCGACGACGCCCCCCTTCGAGGAGGCGTAGGCGGCCTGGCCGACCTGCCCGTCGTAGGCGGCGATGGAGGCGGTCATGACGACGACGCCCCGGTCGCCGTCGACCGGCTCGAGCTCGGCCATCACGGCGGCGGCGAGGCGCAGGACGTTGAAGGTGCCGACGAGGTTGACCTCGATCACCTGGCGGAAGGTCTCGAGGGCGAGCGGGCCCTTGCGGCCGACGACCCGGCCGGGCGTGCCGATCCCGGCGCAGGTGACCGCGATGCGCAGCTCGCCGAGCTCGGAGGCGGCCGCGACGGCGGCGAGGACCTGGCCCTCGTCGCGCACGTCGGTGGCGACGAAGCGGGCTCGCTCCCCGAGCTCTGCGGCGAGCTGCTCGCCGGGGCTCGAGGCGAGATCGGCGATGACGACGGCGGCCCCCAGGTCGTGGAGGTGGCGGGTCGTGGCCTCGCCGAGGCCCGAGGCCCCGCCGGTGACCAGGGCGACGGTGGTGTCCGTGATGCGCATGGCCGCGAGCATAGTGAGCCAGACGACCACCACCCCGCTGACCGGACCAGGGGGCTCGCGGGAGAGACTCTGTGCTCATGACCCCTGCTGAGCGCACGCCCCTCGAGGCCGCCGTCGACCGCTGGGGCGGCCGGCTCGAGACCGTCGACCTCGACGGCGACGCGCACATGGCCGTCTTCGCCGGTCCGGAGGGGGCGAGCGCCACCCCGGCCGTCCTCGTGCACGGGCTCGGGGGGCACGTGACGAACTGGGTCCTGCTCGCCGACGAGCTGCGCCGCGAGCGCGACGTCTACGCCGTCGACCTCGGCGGTCACGGGCTGACCCGCGCCGACGTGCACGCCCCGAGCGTCGGGTCCAACGCCCAACTCGTGCGCCGCTTCGTCGACGAGGTCGTCCTGCCGCGCACCGGCGCCGACGAGGTCCTCCTCGTCGGCAACTCGATGGGCGGGCTCGTCGTCACCCTCGTCGCCTCGCGGGACGAGCGCGGGATCGCCGGGGTCGTCCTGCTCAACCCGGCGCTGCCGGCTCCGCGCAGCCGTCCCCACGTGCAGGCGCGCACCCTCGCCACCCTCGTGCGGCCCGCCCTGAGCCGCGCGGTGCGCACACGCCGCGGCACGCCGATCACCCTCGAGGAGGAGGTCGAGCGCTCGCTGCGGATGTGCGTCGGCGACTGGAGCCGGATGGACCGCGCCGCGCTCGACGCCCACGTCGTCATGGCGCGCAGCCAGCGCGGCTTCACCGAGCTGGCCCGCGCGCAGACCGAGGCGGGACGCACGATGATCGCCGCCCTCGGGCGTCACCGCGTCGTCGCCGAGCGGCTGCGCCGGATGTCGGTGCCGGTGCTCCTCGTGCACGGCACCGAGGACCGGCTCGTCGACGTCTCCGCCGCCCGCTGGGCGGCGAAGGTCGCCACGGACATCACCTACGAGGAGCTCAGCGGCGTCGGGCACGTGCCGATGCTCGAGATCCCGGCCGAGACCGCCGAGATCGTGCGGCGCTGGGAGCGCGAGCACGTCGAGCCCTGACCGGCTCGCCGGCCGGTGCCTGCGCCGGCGCGCGCCTCAGCGCACCGAGCGCAGCAGGTCCCGCGAGATGACGAGACGCTGGATCTGGTTGGTCCCCTCGAAGATCTGCGTCACCTTCGCCTCTCGGAAGTAGCGCTCGACAGGGAAGTCGGCGGTGTAGCCGGCGCCGCCGAGCACCTGGATCGCGTCGGTCGTCACGCGCATCGCGGCATCGGTCGCGACGAGCTTGGCCACCGCGGCCTGGCGGCCGAAGGCGCGCCCGGCGTCGCGCAGCCGTGCGGCGTGGAGGTAGGTCGCCCGGGCCGAGGTGACCGCGGCCTCCATGTCGGCGAGGAGGAAGGCCAGGCCCTGGTTGTCGGCGATGCTCCGGCCGAACTGCTGGCGCTCGGCCGCGTAGCGGGCGGCGGCGTCGAGGGCGCCCTGGGCCAGACCGGTCGAGGCGGCGGCGATGCCGAGGCGGCCGGCGTCGAGGGCGGACAGGGCGATCGTCATGCCCTGGCCGATCTCGCCCACCCGGTGGTCGTCGGCGACCGGCACGTCCTCGTAGTAGACCTCGCGGACGGTGTCGCCGTGCAGGCCCATCTTGCGCTCGGGGGTGCCGAAGGTCAGGCCGGGCGCGTCCGCGGGCACGACGAAGCACGTGATGCCCCGACCGCCGTCGTCGCTCGTCCGGGCGAAGGTCGTGTAGAAGTCGGCGTGCCCGGCGTGGCTGATCCACGCCTTGCGGCCCCGGACGACCCAGCCGTCGTCGGTGCGCGTCGCCCGGGTCGTCATCGAGCCGACGTCGGAGCCCGCGAGGGGCTCGGAGAGCGCGTAGGCGCCGAGCTGAGCGCCGGAGAGCATCTCCGGGAGCATCCGCTGCTGCTGCTCCGGGGTGCCGAAGGCCGCCACCGGGTAGCAGGTGAGCCCGTGCACGGAGGTGCCGACGGCCACCGACATCCACACCGACGCGATCTCCTCGACGACCTGGAGGTACACCTCGTAGGCCTGGCCGCCGCCGCCGAGCTCCTCGGGGTAGGGCAGCGAGAGCAGACCGGCCTCGCCGAGCTCGGCGAAGACCTCGCGCGGGAAGACCTCACCGCCCTCCGCGGCGCGCTCGGTCTCGTCGACGGCCGGGCGCAGCACCCGGTCGCAGATCGTGCGGGTCATCTCGATGAGGTCGTCACCGATCTCCGTGGGCATGAGCCGGGTTGCGGGCATGTCTCGCAGCGTAGACGAGCGAGCCTCGCGACCACCCAGCCCCGTGTGGTGCCATGGGGACGTGCGCACCTCAGCCCTGCCCGTGACGCTCACCGCCGCGATGAGCGCCCTCGCCCTGGCCGCCTGCACCGGTTCCGCGGACGAGCCCAGGGCCTCGGCGACCCCGTCGACGACGTCCTCGGCCACCCCTTCGTCCGCCGCCGCCTCGGCCTCGAGGTCCACGCCCACCTCCCGGATCTCCAAGGCCCCGGCGGGCCTGCGCGACGCCGTCACCGCCCGCTACGGGTCGGCCGTGACCGGCTCGGCCGAGCGGGGCCGCTGGCGCGGTGACGACGTCGCCGTGGTCACCGGCAGCGGCGACCAGGACGGCGACGTCACCCTCGCCGTGCGCCCGAGGGGACGCCAGGGGTGGAAGGTCGTCGGTGGCTGGTGGCCCTCGCTCGGCCCGACGAAGGGCAAGACCCGGCTCGGCGGCCGCGGGCACGTCCTGCTCATCGGCTCCGATGCCCGCCCCGGCGAGGACCCCGCGCGCACCCGGGCCGACGCCCTGCAGCTGCTCGGCGTCGACGGCACCGGGGGCGCCGGTCTCATGGGCTTCGCCCGCGACCTGTGGGTCCCGATCCCCGGCCACGGCGAGGGCAAGCTCAACTCCGCCCTCGTCTACGCAGGCCCCCAGGGACAGGTCGACACGGTGCGCCGCCTCACCGGCATCACCCCGACCGGCTACGTGCTCACCGGCTTCGAGGGGTTCGAGGGTGTCGTCGACGACCTCGGCGGCCTGAGCTTCCGGGCGCCCTTCAGCATGGACAGCCACCTCAGCGGCGGCACGATCGCGAAGGGGGCGCGCCGGCTCAGCGGCCGGCAGGCGCTCGCGTGGTCGCGTGAGCGCAAGAGCCTGCCGGGCGGGGACTTCGACCGCTCGCGCAACCAGGGGCTGCTCCTCGCGGCCGCGGCGATCCAGGCCCGGCTCGCCGGTCCCGCCGTCCTGCCGCGCGCGCTGACGGTCGTCGACCGGCACACCGAGTCCGACCTCACCGGCGAGGAGATGCTCCTCTTCGCCGCCGCCTTCTACCGGGTCGACCCGGGCCAGGTGGGTCGAGCCGTGGCGAAGGGGCCGACCGGCACCGCCGCCGGCCAGTCCGTCGTGCGTCTCGACGACGCCTCCCGGGCCGCCTTCCGCGACTTCCGCGACGGGCGCATCAGCGGCTGACGAGCCGTCCCGGGTGCCCGGGACGGTGGTGCCTCAGCCGCCGAAGGGCAGCTCGCCCGGCCGCAGCGGCGTCAGCTCGGGACGCTTCGCGTCGCGGGTGTCGCCGGAGGAGCGACCGGTGAGCCGGCGCTGCACCCACGGGCCGGCATACTCGCGGGCCCAGCGACCGCTCTCGACGACTCGCTCGCGGCGCGGTGCGACGGGAGCGGTCGGCAGCGGCGCGCCCCACTCGGCCCGGTCGGTCTCGACGCCGAGCGCGTCGAGGGCGGCGAGCGCGACCCGACGGTGACCCTCGGGGGAGAGGTGGATGCGGTCCTGCGACCACATCCGCCAGTCGCGCAGCGAGCGCATCGTCCACAGGTTGAGCACGCTGGCACCGTGCCGCTGGGCGATGGAGAAGAGGTTGGCCGTGTGCACCGCGTGCCGGGGGCGAAGGGAGGCCAGCAGCCCCGCCTTCGCCGGGTCGGTCGGCGTCGCGAGGAGCACGTCGGCGCCGGTGGCCCGCACCCTCGCGACGGCGTCCTCGAGCCGGTCCGCGACGGCGTCGAGGTCGACGCTCGGACGCAAGATGTCGTTGCCCCCGCCGACGACGGAGACGAGCTCGGCGCCCATCGGCAGGGCCTCCTCGAGCTGGCGGCCGACGACGTCGTCGAGCTTGCGCCCCCGGACGGCGAGGTTCGCGTAGCGGAAGGGCTGGTCCGCGTCGCCGGCCGCGTCCTCGTGCCGCTGGGCGAGCGCGTCGGCGAGCCGGTCGGCCCAGCCGAGGTACGAGCCCTCGACGCTGGGGTCGGGGTCGGACATCCCCTCGCTGAAGGAGTCGCCGATCGCGACGTAGCTGGACCAGGTGCGGGTCATGGGAGCCTCCAGTCGACCGGCTGCGCGCCCTGGCGGGTGAGCAGCTCGTCGGTGCGCGAGAAGGGACGGGAGCCGAAGAAGCCGTTCCGGGCGGACAGCGGCGAGGGGTGGGCGGACTCGACGACCGGGACGTCACCGAGAGCGGGGGCGAGGGAGCGGGCGCCGCGGCCCCACAGGATCGCGACGAGCGGACCGCCGCGGGCGGCGAGGACCTCGATGGCGCGGTCGGTGACCTCCTCCCACCCCTTGCCCTGATGCGAGGCCGGGGCACCCGGTCGCACGGTGAGGGTGCGGTTGAGGAGCATGACGCCCTGCTCGGTCCACGGGGTGAGGTCGCCGGTGCTCGGCATCGGCACCCCGAGGTCGTCGACGAGCTCGCGGTAGATGTTGCCCAGGCTGCGCGGCACGGGGCTGACGTCCGGCGCGACGGCGAAGGACAGCCCGATCGCGTGCCCGGGGGTCGGGTAGGGGTCCTGGCCGACGACGAGGACGCGGACGTCCTCGAGCGGGATGGTGAAGGCGCGCAGGACGTGCTCGCCGCTCGGCAGGTAGCCGCGGCCGGCCTCGACCTCGCCCCTCAGGAAGTCGCCGAGCGCGGCGATGGTGCCCGCCACCGGCTCCAGGGCCTGCGCCCACGACGGGTGGACGAGGGCGGCGAGGTCGCGGGGCACGAGCGCCAACCTAACCCCGGCGAAGGGGCGAGGCCCCCGCCGGGTGGTCAGGCCCGGTCGACCCCGAGCGAGTCGAGCAGGGTGACGACCCGGTCGCGGATGGCGTCACGGATCGGGCGCACGGCCGCGACCCCCTGACCCGCGGGGTCGTCGAGCGGCCAGTCCTCGTAGCGCGTGCCGGGGAAGACCGGGCAGGCGTCGCCGCAGCCCATGGTGACGACGACGTCGCTGGAGCGGACCGTCTCGGGCGTGAGGACCTTCGGCTGCGCGGCGCTGATGTCGATGCCGACCTCGCGCATGGCCTCGACTGCCGCGGGGTTGACGGCGTCGCCCGGCGCGGACCCGGCCGAGCGGACCTCGACGGCGTCACCGGCGAGATGCGCGAGCCAGGCCTGGGCCATCTGCGAGCGCCCGGCGTTGTGCACGCAGACGAAGAGGACGCAGGGGCGGGCGGCGGTCATCGGGTCTCCTGGGG
The DNA here is from genome assembly GCF_040547045.1 of Janibacter sp. UYMM211. Lineage (NCBI taxonomy): Bacteria > Bacillati > Actinomycetota > Actinomycetes > Micrococcales > Intrasporangiaceae > Janibacter > Janibacter sp. UYMM211. The sequence goes on from NZ_JBEPOY010000004.1 coordinate 381,792, forward strand.
CGAGGGGGTGGCGGGCGTCCATCGGGGACGCCGGCGCAGGGCGAGCGAGACGTAGACCAGGCCGACGAGGACGGGCACCTCGATCAGTGGTCCGACGACCCCGGCCAGGGCCTGGCCGGAGGTGAC
>NZ_JBEPOY010000005.1:0-317429 GCF_040547045.1 Janibacter sp. UYMM211
GCTCCCGTCGCGAGCCGCGCGCGGGTCGAGGGGGGCCCACCCCCCCCCCCCGGGCGGGGGGAACCCCCCCCCGGGGGGGGGGGGGGGGGGGGCCCCCCCCCCCCCCCCCCCCCCCCCCCCCCCCCCCCCCCCCCCGGGCCCCCCCCCCCCCCCCCCCCCCCGGGGGGGGGGGCCCCCCCCCCCCCCCCCCGACAGGCGGAGACCGGCGGCGCGTGGTCTCGAGGCTCCTCCGTCGCACCCTCGACCAGCAGCTGACCCCTACGCGGGGCCGACGATGAGGGTGGGGACGCACAGGTCGGGGTCGCGGACGGTGGCGACGAGGGTGCCCTGCTTGCGACCAGGACGGACCTCGGAGACGTCGACCTCGGCACCGAGCAGCCGCTCGCGTACCGCGGCGACGTCGGGGGTGCGCCAGGCGATCCCGGAGAGGCGGTCGGCTCCCCCTTCGCCCCCGTCGCCCTCGCCGTCCAGACGCGTGACGACCTCGACGACCGAGTCGCCCGCGCGGAAGAACAGGCCGCGCATGCGGTGCTCGGGCATCGTGCGGTCCAGGCGCAGCTCGAGCCCGAGCCGCGCGCCGTACAACGCCGCAGCCCGGTCGGGGTCGGTGCTGCTGACGACGACGTGGTCGACCCCTTCGATCCCGCCGCGGGGGTCGAGGTCGACCTGACCGGTCGTGCCCGCCACGCGCCACGACGTGCCGGCGACGTCGACGACGCCCCCGTCGACGGGCAGGCCGCGACGACCGATGAGGGTGAGCGTCTCGCTGACGTCCGTGGCCGCGAGGGTGACGGCGGCGAGCCCCTCGGGCCCCCCGACGGTCGGGCCGACGCCGACAGCGACACCGCCGACGACGAGCGCAGGCGAGTGCTCGATCCCGGCGAAGCGGCACCACGCCTCGCGGGTGGCGTCGACGTCCTCGGAGGCGATGCTCACCCCGCTGATCCCGACGACCTCCTGCGCGCGCTGCGTGTCACTCATGGGCGCAGCCTGGCAGGTGGGGGACCCGCGACGCACGACGGCGTCGAGGGTCCCCGGTCACATGAGCTTGCGGACCACCGGCAGCGGGGCGACCTGCATGACCTTGGCGAGCGCGGCCCACGGGCGGGCGGGGACGAAGGCCTTCGCCCGACGCGCCTCGATCGCCGCGACCATCGAGCGCACGCCGGTCTCGGTGTCGACCATGAAGCGGACCTTCTGCTCGACCTTGTCGTTCATCTCCGAGCGGATGTAGCCCGGGCAGATGACGGAGACGTCGATGTCGAGGTCGGGCTTGCCGAGCATCTCGCTGCGGATGCCCTCGCCGAGGCTCGCGACGGCCGCCTTGCTCGCCGCGTACGCGGTCATCGACGACGGGAAGCCGCGCACCGAGGTCACCGAGCTGATGATGACGAGGTGCCCGCTCTTCTGCTCGCGGAAGACCTGCATCGCGGCCTCCGCCTGCGCGAAGGCCCCGAGGACGTTCGTCGTCAGCGTCTCGCGGTTGGCGTAGTGGCTGCCCTTGCCGACCGGCGCGCCCTTGCCGAGCCCGGCGTTGACGACGTAGCGCTCGATCGTGCCGAAGTCCTCCTGCACCCGCCGGGTCACCGCGAGCACCGCCTCGTCGTCGGTGACGTCGAGCGGGTAGGTCTCGACCCGGCGACCCGGGTGCGCCGCGGTGATCTCGGCCTGCAGCGCGTCGAGCCGGTCGGTGCGGCGGGCGGTGAGGGCGAGGTCGTGGCCGAGCGCCGCCATCTGACGGGCCATCTCGGCACCGAGGCCGGAGCTCGCGCCGGTGATGAGGGTGGTGGGCATGGGGTCTCCTGCGGGTCAGCGGGCGGCGGGTCGGGCCCACCCTAGGAGGAGGTCGCGGCGGGTGACCCGCGGGTAGGACGACCGTCACGGGACGAGCACGGTCCGCACCTCCCGCAGGACCGGGGTACGACCGAGCTCGTGGGCGGCCGCGGTCGTCGTACCCGCGCGTCACGAGGCGAAGGGGGGGACCCTCAGGCCGGAGGGAGGACCGCGCCGGCGGCGGTGACGACCCGGCGAGCCAGGGCGTGCCCGGCCTCGACGGCGGCGACGAGCTCGCTCCCGGCGAGCGTCGCCCCGAGGAAGCCCGCGGCGAAGGCGTCGCCCGCGCCCGTCGTGTCGACGACCCCGTCGACGGGGGCGACGGGCACGACGAGCGCGTCCGCGCCGGCACGCAGCACCCGCGTCGGGTCGGCACCGGCCCGGGCGAGGACGACGGCGCTGGGGTGGGCGTCGAGCCAGGCCGGGTCGTCGAGGCCGAGGGCGTGGACCTCGTCGGCGTTCGCGCTCACCCACGTCGGGGCGACCCGGGCGAGGACCTCGCGCACCCAGCCCGCGCCGTGGCGGTCGACGAGCAGGGTCGAGGAGAGGTCGACGCAGACCCGTCCGCCGGCGGAGCGCACCGTGTCCGCGGCCGCGGCGAGCGCGTCGGGCGTGGTCCCCCCGTCGAAGCCGTACAGCGGCAGGTGCAGGACCTCGACGCCGTCGAGCCATCCGGGCTCGACGCTCTCGACGAGGGCGCTGGCCCCGCGGCTCGGGTACATCGTGCGCTCGCCGTCCTGCTCGACGACGACGACGACGACACCGGTCGTGCCGCGCTCCTGGACCCGCACGTCGACCCCGTGGCCGGCGAGCTCGGCGACGAGGGCCCGCCCGGCGACGTCGTCGCCGACGCACCCGACGAAGCGGGTCGGGGTGCCGCTCGCCGCGGCGAAGGCCGCGACGTTGGCCGCCGACCCACCCCGCTGCGTGCTCACCTGCGCGGCGACGTCGCTCCCCCGCCGCAGCGGCTCATGGGTGAGGACGACGACGTCCTGGACGAGGTCGCCCGCGACAGCGAGCACGCGGCTCAGCCGCTCACGCCGGCGGCGAGCGCCGTGGCGACCTCGCAGCCGAGCGCGACGTTGTTGCGGTAGAGCGCGACGTTGGCGTCGAGGGACTCCCCCTTCGTCGCGCGCTGGATGAAGTCGAGGAGGAAGGGCGTCGTCGCCTGGCCGCGCACGCCCTGGTCGTCGGCTGCCGCCCAGGCGCGCTCGATGACCTCGTCGAGGGCCACCGGGTCGAGGCTGTCGCCCTCGGGGATGGGGTTGCCGACGAGGACCGAGGCGGGCAGGCCCAGGCCGCGCGAGGCGCGGTAGAGCGCCGCGACCTGCTCGGGGCTGTCGACCTGCTGGGCGAGGGGGTAGCCGGAGTCGTGCACGTAGAAGCCCGGGTAGCGCAGGGTGCGGTAGCCGACGACCGGCACCGACAGGGTCTCGAAGCGCTCGAGCGTCGCGGGGATGTCGAGGATCGCCTTCGCGCCCGACGAGACGAGGACGACGGGCACCCGCGAGAGCGTCACGAGGTCGGCGGACTCGTCGAAGGTCGTGCTCGCCCCGTGGTGGACGCCGCCGAGCCCCCCGGTGGAGAAGACCTCGATGCCCGCGGCGTGCGCGAGGAAGGCGGTCGCCGCGATGGTCGTGCCGGCGCTCGCACCGGTGGCACGGGCGATCGGCAGCTCGCGCACCGAGGCCTTGATGACGTCCTCGCCGGCGAGCCGCTCGACCTGCGCGGTGCTCATGCCGACCGTCGGGACGCCGTCGACGACGCCGATCGTCGCGGGCACGACGCCGGCGGCGCGCACCTGCTCCTCGGCCGCCAGCGCGACCTCGAGGTTGCGCGGGCGCGGCAGCCCGTGGGTGAAGATCGTCGACTCCATCGCGAGGACCGGGCGGCCGGCGGCGACGGCCTCGCGCACCTCGCTCGAGACCGCGACGGCGGTGGGGTCGGGCAGGGTCGAGGTGGGGGTCGAGTCGCTCACGCGGCACAGGCTATCCGGGGGTCGTCGGCCCCCTCTGCCGCGTCCCCGAGCGCGGGACGCGGCCGCTCAGGCGGGCCGGGTGACCCCGGCGACGTCGGCCCCGAGGACCTCGACGAGACGGGCTGCGGGGACGGTCGCCGCGACCCCGTGCGCGCCCGCGCCGATGGACACACGGCGCCCCTCGGGCCGCAGGATCGAGGCGTCCGCGACGACCGGCCAGGCGTGCGTGGACCCGAAGGGGGTGATCGTGCCCCGCTCGTAGCCGGTGACGTCGCGGGCCGTGCCCGCGTCGGGCATCGACAGCCGGCTCACCCCGAGGTGCTCGCGCAGCAGCGGCCAGTCGATCTCGCGGTCGCCCGGCACGAGGACGAAGAGGTGGTCGTCGTCGCCCCGGCGCACGACGAGGGTCTTGACGATGTCGGCGGGCTGCACCCCGCGGGCGGCAGCGGCCTCGGCGAGCGAGCCCACCCGGCCGTGCCGGGTCACCTCGTGCTCGATGCCCGCGGCGAGCATCGCCGCGACGGCCCTGCGCTCGCCCTCGGAGGTCTCGACCGGCTCGTGCTCGCTCATCGGCCCAGCGTAGGGGCGGGCGGTGTCAGCCCAGGAGCCCCGCGACGTCGCGCTCGAAGAGCGCCCGGGTGTCCCGCTCCTGCTCCGCGCTCTCCCAGGCGACCTCGTCGAGCTCGGCCAGGGCCTGCTCGGTGACCTCGGCGACCCCCGCGTCGGAGACCAGCCCCAGCCGCTGGGCCACGCCGGCAGCGCCGACGTAGGTGTCGACGACGTGCACGCCGAGCGCGGCGAGCCGGTCGCGCTCGGGCTGCGCCGTGGCGACGACGTCGTGGACGAAGACGGCGGGGCAGTCCTGCGGGTAGGCCTCGCGCATCCGGGTGCCGACGAGGACGTCTCCCTGCCCGGTGTCGCCGACGAAGACGACGCCGTACTCGGGGAAGGCCTGGCGGTAGCGCTCGACGTTCGCGAGCTTGACGTCGGCCATCGCGTCCTTGCTGCGCAGCCCGAGGAGCTCGCCGGCGAGCACGGAGGAGGAGACGACGCCGGCCTTGCGCAGCGCGTCCTTCGTCGAGCCCTCGACGAGACCCATCGCGAGCTCGGGCCGGGCGGTGACGAAGGTGAGGTCGCCGCGGGAGAGCGGGTTGTCGACCGGTCCGTCGTCGAGCGCCTGGAGGAAGGCGAGGACCCCCGGCACCGGGGTGTGCCCGCGGGGGTAGCGCGTCTCGTGGATCATCGGGAAGACGGTGTCGTCGATGTCCGAGAGCACCTTGACGCCGACCCGGCCGAGGGCCTGCGCCTCGGCCGCGAGATGGGCGAGAACCCGCCCGCGGATCTCCTCGTCGTCGACGTCGTCGAAGAGCAGCTGCTCGAGGTCGTGATGGTCGTCGCGCCGGTTGATCGCGTTCTTCAGCTCGGTGAGCTCGACGCCGTGCAGCGAGGTGAAGATCTCGGCGAGCCGGCGCTCGTCGGCCGCGCTCGTCCACCCCTCCTGCAGCTCGTGCACCTCGGTGACCAGGTCCGTGCTCATCGGGCTCCTCCTACGACGTCGATCGCGCGTCGCTCGACGCGCACCCGCAGCCGGTCGACCCGGCCCATGATGTCCCCGTCGAGCTGGACGTGGAGCGGCTGGTCCGCGGTCACCTCGAGCGAGGCAGCCCGGCGGGTGCGCAGACCCGGGACGTCCCGGCGCAGGCCGAGGACCCCCTTCGCCGCCACCGGGAGCCAGCCGACCGGGCGGGCGACGGTCACCTCGAGGACGTCGAGGAGACCGTCGTCGAGGAGCGCGCCGGGAGCGATCTGGACGCCGGCGCGCACCCGGCCGCAGCTCGCGGCGAGCACGCTCCACGCGACGACCTCGCGGGCCGGGCCGTCGTCGAGGCGCACCCGGACGGGCACGGGGCGGCGCAGCGCGTGGCGCGCGGCCGGGGTGACGTAGGCGGGCCACCCGATGCGGTGCTTGAGGTCGTCGCGGGTGTCGGCGACGGTGGCCGCGTCGTGGCCGATGCCGGCGAGCACGACGAAGGGGTGCTCGCTCCCGTCCTCGCCGAGGCGGGCGAGACCGAGGTCGAGGGGGCGGCGGCGGCCGTCGAGGGCCGTGTCGACGGCCCGGCCCGTGTCGCGGGTCGCGAGACCGAGGTTGTGCGCCAGGAGGTTCGCGGTGCCGCCGGGCACCAGCCCCATCGCGACCCCGGTGCCGGCGAGGCCGTGGGCGACGGCGCGCACGGTGCCGTCGCCGCCGCATGCGAGGACGAGCTCGGCCCCGGCGCCGGCGGCCGTGGCCGCCTGGTCGCGACCGGTCGAGTCGACGGTGGTCTCGAGCACCTCGGGCTCGGGCCACCGGCGCTCGGCGCACCCCTGGGCGACCCGGTCGGCGACCCCCTTCGCCCGCGTCTTGGAGGGGTTGACCACCACCGCGACGCGCGTCATGCCCGAAGGCTACGGGTCGCACCCGCCCGAGATGCCGGCACGCGCGCCGGGTGCAGCACGCGCACATGCCGGCATCCGGGGTCTTGACATACAACCGATCGGTTGTATGTTTGACGTGTGGCTGACGACGAGGACCGCGCGGACGCGATGTTCCACGCCCTCGCCGACCGGACCCGGCGCGACATCCTGCGCCGCGTGCTGGCCGGGGAGCACTCGGTGTCAGCGCTCGCGGAGAAGTACGACATGTCCTTCGCCGCGGTGCAGAAGCACGTCGCCGTCCTCGAGCGCGCGGGCCTGATCACCAAGCGACGCGAAGGTCGCACGGCGATGGCCAGCGGAGACGTCGAGGCCGTGCGCTCGGTGGGTCAGCTGCTCGGCGAGATCGAGCAGGTCTGGCGCGGCCGGGTCGCCCGGATCGACGACCTGCTCCTGCGCGGCAGCACCGACGTCTCACCGATCACCCCACCCGAGCAGGACCGAGAGGACTGAGCACCATGCCCGTCACCGACATCACCCCCGACGTCGAGGGTCGTACCCTCACCGTCGTCGCCGACTTCGCCGCCCCCGTCGACCGCGTGTGGCAGGTCTACGCCGACCCGCGCCAGCTCGAGCAGGTGTGGGGCCCGCCGGACTACCCCGCGACCTTCGTCGAGCACTCGCTGACCCCCGGCGGCCGGATGGTCTACTACATGACCTCGCCCGAGGGCGAGAAGTACTACGGCTACTGGGAGGTCGGAGACGTCGAGGAGCCCCGCCGCTTCGACTTCGCCGACGGCTTCGCCACAGACGAGGCCGGCACGCCCGCCCCGGAGCTGCCGGTGTCGCGCGCGACGATGACCTTCGACGCCACCGACGGCGGCACCCGCCTGACGACCGTGTCGACCTACGAGAGCGCCGAGGCGCTCCAGCAGGTGCTCGACATGGGCGTCGTCGAGGGCACCGCGGGCGCGATGAACCAGATCGACGCGCTCCTCGCCGCCTGACCCCCCTTCGCCCCCTCCACTTTCCCGCCCAGGGCGGGAACATTCGACCTCGGGAAGGACATGTTCTTTCCCGAGGTCGCACTTTCCCGCCCTGGGCGGGAAAGCTGTGACTGGGGAGCGAAGGGGGACGAGGGCGAGGTCAGGCGCCGCGGCGGGAGTCGTCGTAGACGACGATCGAGCCGGAGTAGCACGCCACCCAGACCCGCTTGGTCGTCGGCTCGTAGGTGACCCCGATCGGCAGCCCGTCGGTGGGCTCGGAGTCGACGAGCTCCATGTCGGCGGTGAGGATCTTCGAGACCCGCACCGCGCCGTACTCGACGACGTAGAGGGCGGCGCCGTCCGGCGAGATCGCCGTCGAGCGCGGGTCGGCCGCGGTCTTCGCCTCGGCGACGACCTCCCCGCTCGACACCTCGACCTTGCTCACCGTCGCGGCCCCGCTGTTCGTCACGTAGAGGTAGTCGCCCTTGGGCGAGATGACGACGTGGCGCGGCTTGTCGCCGGTCTCGGCGAGGGTGCGCACGCTCCCCTTCGCGAGGTCGACCGCGACGGTGCGGTCGCTGCCCATGATCGCGACGTAGGCCGTCGTGCTGTCCGGGCTCACCGCGATGCCGCGGGGGTGCTGCCCGCCCGTGGGGATCGTGCGGGTCACCGTCGCCTTCGCCGCGTCGACGACGGTGAGGTCCATCGAGCACCAGTTGCTCACGAGGACCGAGCGGCCGTCGGGAGTCACGGCGACGTACTTCGGCACCGCGCCGACCTCGACGACCCGCCGCACCTCGAAGGTGCTCGTGTCGAGCTCGTAGAGATAGCTGTTGGAGATGCCGGCGCCCGAGGTGCACGAGTCGGCGCCCTCGGGGGCGAAGCCCTTGCCGTACATCGAGTACTGGCTCACCCACGCGGTGCGCCCGTCGGGGCTGAAGGCGACCTCGACCGGCGCCCCCTTGCTGCGACCGGGGTGGCCCTTCACCCCGAAGTCGGACAGCTCGACGGTGTCGGAGACCGTCGCCACCCTGGCGCCGTCGGGCCGGTAGGCGGTGACCGTGTGGCTGTACATCATGTTCTGCGCGAGGACGAGACCCTGGCCGCTCGCGACGACCGACTTCGGCGTGAGGCCGCCGGTGATCCGCTGCACCCGGACGAGCTCGGTGTCAGCGGTGCCCGCCGGCTCGCCCTGCTCCTCCTGGGGGCGAAGGGGTGGCGCCGCCTGCTCGACCGTCGTCGCCTTCTTCGCCGGGGCGGCCGCGGCGACGGGGGTGGCGGCAGCCGCGGGCTCCGCGTCGTCGCCGCCGAGGAGCACGCGGCCGAGCGCGCACAGCCCGAGCACGACGGCGATGACCACCGCGAGCGCGACGAGGCGGCGCCTCTTGTAGACCGGGTCGTCGTCGACGTACATCCCTGCTCCCCCTTCGGGTCTCGCGCGTCCCCCGCGCGACCCGGCCACGCTATGGCGGCTCCGCCGCCGGTCCGGGGAGGCGCACCGCGAAGGGGGTACCTGGGGAGGGGGTGCGCCAGCCCGAGGGCTGAGGACGACGCGGTGGGAGGGCACCTACCGTCGAGACGTGACCGACACGACGGACGAGACGCCGCACATCGACATCGAGGACCCGCAGGTGTGGGTGCTCGACATCGACGGGCGCCGGCACGAGGTGCGCACCTCGCAGCGCGGCTTCCGCAACCTCGCGACGTGGTCGGTCGACGGCGTCGAGGTCGCGTCGAGCAGCGGCAGCGCGGACTCCCTCGAGCTCGTCGTGCCCGACGACCACGAGCTCGTCGAGGAGATCGGCGCGATGAAGGCCCGTTTCGCCGCGACCGGGCGCCCGCGCCGGGTGACGCACTTCGCGGGGGCGAAGTCCGCGGCGCTGCCCCGGGCGCTCGTCGGGACCGGGGGCACCGACCTCGACCCCGAGCCGGGGAGCCGGGCGCACCGCCGGGAGGAGTGGGCCGTACGGCACCCCGTGCTCGCCTCCGCCGACGACGTCCTCGGCGGTGCGGGCAAGGTCGTCGTGCCGCTCCTCCTCGCCGCGCTGCTGCCGGTCCTCGGGCGCCTCCTCCCGGACTGGGGCCTCGACCTGCCGAGCGTGGACCTCCCCTCGATCCCGTGGCCCGACCTGCCCTCGATCCCCTGGCCCGACCTGTCGGTGCCCTGGCCGGACGTCACCCTGCCGGGGTGGGTGGGCGCGCTCCTCGGCGCCGCGAAGGTGCTGTGGCCGCTCCTGCTCGGCATCGCCGTCGCGGTCGGCGAGCACCGCCGTCGGCGACGCAACGCCGCGGCGCGCGACGACCGGGAGGCTCAGCAGACGGGCGAGGGGGCTCGCGACGGGGACGCGGACGCCGGGGCGGCGCGGCCCGGCCTGGACGAGGAGGAGTGAGCTGTCGGAGGTGCGGCGTAGCGTGATCTGGTGACAACGGCCCGCCCCGCACCCGCTCCGACCAGCTCCACGAACGCCCAGGGTCCGGACAACCCCTGGCCCGCCCTCTGGGCCCTCGTCGTCGGCTTCTTCATGATCCTCGTCGACGCCTCGATCGTCTCCATCGCCACCCCCGCGCTCATGGCCGACTTCGGCGCCGACATCGAGTCGGTCGTGTGGGTGACGAGCGCCTACCTCCTCGCCTACGCGGTGCCGCTGCTCATCACCGGTCGCCTCGGCGACCGCTTCGGGCCCAAGCGCATCTACCTCGTCGGGCTCGTCGTCTTCACCCTCGCCTCGCTCGCCTGCGGGCTCAGCGGGTCGATCACCGCGCTCGTCGTCGCCCGCGTCGTCCAGGGCCTCGGCGCGGCCATGATGACGCCCCAGACGATGTCGGTCATCACCCGCACCTTCCCCGTCGACCGCCGCGGCTCCGCGATGGCGCTGTGGGGCGCGACCGCCGGCGTCGCCTTCCTCGTCGGCCCGCTCCTCGGCGGCGTCCTGCTCGACAGCGTCGGCTGGGAGTGGATCTTCTTCATCAACGTGCCCGTCGGCATCGCCGGGCTCGTCGCCGCGTGGCGGCTCGTCCCCGACCTCGAGACCCGCGGTCACTCCTTCGACTGGGTCGGTGTCGTGCTGTCCGCCGTCGGCCTCTTCGCCGTCGTCTTCGCCGTCCAGGAGGGCGAGCGCTACGACTGGGGCACGATCACCGGGCCCCTCTCGGTGCCGCTCCTCGTCGTCGTCGGCCTCGTCGTCCTCGCCGCCTTCGTCTGGTGGCAGTCCCGCGTGCGCCCCGAGCCTCTCGTGCCGCTCGGCCTCTTCCGCGACCGCAACTTCTCGCTGTCGAACATCGCCATCACGACGATGGGTCTGGCGATCACCGCGATGATGTTCCCCCTCCTCGTGTGGCTGCAGAGCGTGCGGGGCCTGTCCCCCACGCAGGCGGCGCTCGTCCTCGCCCCGCAGGCGATCGCCTCGATCGTGCTCGCCCGCCCCGTCGGCCAGCTCGTCGACCGCATCCACCCCCGGATCCTGCCGACCATCGGGCTGAGCGGCTTCGCGGTGACCCTCGTCGTCCTCGCCCTGCTCATGCGCGCCAACGCCCCGCTGTGGGCGGTCGTGCTCACCTCGACCTTCGTCGGCGTGACCGGCGCCTCGATCTGGGGCCCGCTCGCGACGACCGCCAACCGCAACCTCCCGGTGCAGCTCGCCGGGGCCGGCTCGGGCGTCTACAACACGACCCGCCAGGTCGGCTCGGTCGTCGGCAGCGCGGCCATCGCCGCCCTCATGAGCTCGCGCATCGCGGCCAACGTCGGGGGTGGCGCCGGTCAGGGCATGAGCATGGAGGGCGCCGGGGCGTCGGCCCAGCAGATCCCGCCGGCCGTCGCCGACGCCCTGTCGAAGGCCTTCGGCGAGGCGATGCTGCTGCCCGCCGCCGTCCTCGTCGTCGGCGCCCTCGCCGCTGCCGGCCTGGAGCGGATGAGCCACACGAAGGGCTGAGCCCCCCGGCCCGGCGGATCACCCCTTCGCCCTCCTCTCCCGCACCCGCCGCCGCTTTCCCCCTTCGCCGAGGTATGGCAATCGGTCGGGATCCGCGTCGGATCCCAACCGATTGCCATACCTCGGCGGGCGGGGTGGTGAGGGGGCAGGGGCGAAGGGGGTCAGGCGTGGGGGTGGTGGATCGGGCCGTCGCGGTGGGACAGGCGGGTGCCCGCACCGCCCCACTGGAGGGCGATGATCTCGGCCGCGATCGAGACCGCGGTCTCCTCCGGGGTCCGCGCCCCGAGGTCGAGGCCGATCGGCGAGCTGAGCCGCGCGAGCTCGGCCTCGGTGACCCCGGCGGCTCGCAGCTGGGCCTCGCGCTCCTCGTGCGTGCGCCGCGATCCCATCGCCCCGACGAAGGCGACGTCGAGCCGCAGGGCCACCTCGAGCAGCGGGATGTCGAACTTCGGGTCGTGCGTGAGCACCGTGAGCGCGGTGCGCCGGTCGATGCGCCCGGCCTCGGCCTCCTCGCGCAGGTACTGGTGAGGCCAGCGCACGACGACCTCGTCGGCGCCGGGCAGCCGGGCGGCGGTGGCGAAGGTGGGCCGCGCGTCGCAGACCGTCACGTGGTAGCCGAGCAGACGCCCCTGACGCACCATCGCCGAGGCGAAGTCGATCGCCCCGAAGACGACGAGCCGGGGCCGGGGCGCGAAGACCTCGACGAAGACCCGCATCCCCTCGCCGCGCCGCTCCCCCGACGTGCCGTAGGTGAGCAGCTCCGGGGTGCCCTGCGCGAGCAGGCCCCGCGCGTCGTCGGTCACGGCGTCGAGCCCGCGGCGACCGCCCGGGAAGCCCGCGGCGTCGACCTCCTCGCGCTCGTCCGACCCCGGGTGCACGACGACACGTCGCCCGACGAAGGCGGCGTCGGTGTGCTCGACGACGGTCGCCACGGCGACCGGGCGACCGGAGCGGATGTCCTGCGCGATCGCGCCGAGCTCGGGGAAGAGGTCGCGCGAGACGGGCTGCACGAAGAGCTCGAGCGTGCCGCCGCAGGTGAGACCCACCTCGAGCGCGTCGCCGTCGCTCACGCCGTAGCGGACGAGCTGCGGGATGCCGGCGGTCGCGACCTCCTGGGCGAGCTCGTAGACCGCGCCCTCGACGCAGCCGCCGGAGACCGAGCCCACGGCGCGGCCCTCGTCGACGAGCATCGCCGCGCCGGGCTGCCGCGGCGCAGAGCGCCAGGTCTCGACGAGGGTGGCCAGACCGACGGTGCGGCCGGCTCGCCAGCTCTCGACGAGGTCGTCGAGGACGTCACGCACGGCGGGCTCCCTTCGTCACGGCCTCGGCGGTCCTCGCAGGCTAGCCCGAGCTGCCGGCTCAGTAGCGACCGCTGAGCAGGCTCCCGGCATCGGGCGACTCGGTGGGCAGGCCGAGGTCGGTGAGGATCGACCACGCGGTCGCGGTCGCGGCGGAGATGACGGGCTTGCCGTAGGCGTCCTCGACGGCCTGGATCGCCGGCAGCGAGGGCATCTGCACGCAGGCCGAGAGCACGAGCGCGTCGGCGTCCTCGAGGGCCTGGGCGTCGAGCCGCTTCCAGTGCTCGGTGAGGTCGGCGGGGTCGAGGCGGGCGACCTCGAGGTTGTCGGAGACCTCGAGCGAGAGGGTGTCGAGGACCTCGAAGCCCGCGTCGACGACGTAGTCGGCGACGAGCTGGGTCAGCGGCTTCATGTACGGCGTCACCATGACGACCTTGCGCGCGCCGAGCGCGGTGAGCGCGCGCAGGAGGGCGCCCGCGCTGCTGATGACGGGGGCGCTCACCCCTTCGCTGTCGAGGGCGGCGCGCATCTGGTCCTCGGCGGTGCAGTGGTAGCCCGCACCCTGCGCCATGATCGCGACGAGGCAGGCCGAGGCGACGACGTCGGGACGCGCGTCGGCGAGCTCGAGCGAGGCGCGCTCGGTCTGCGCGTTCATCTTCACGAGCTCCTCGGGCGTCACGTGCTTCATCCGCATGCGGCTCGAGTGGAAGACGAAGTGGTCCTCAGGGTGCACGAGCTCGCGTCGCCCGAAGATCTGCGGCAGCTCGGTCTCCATCGTCAGGTTCGAGCTCGGCACGATCATCCCGATGTGGCGGGTCGTGGCGGAGGTCGTCGGCAGGGGCTGAGCGGCAGTGGTCATAAAACATTCGTACACGTACTAGTTGCCGTTGACAAGGCCCTCTCGACCACCGGTCTACCGTGCCTCGCGGACGGCCGACGACCCCGTCGAGATCCTTGTCGCGCACCGGATTTCCGCCATGTTTCCGGGGCGTTTCGGGGGCGAAGGGGGACCCTCGCCCCGCGACAACCGCCCGTCGAGAAGTTCGGCCGAAGGTCTTGACGGCCCCAACTAGTGCGTATAGAAACGACCTCCATATCCACCCAGCGCCGAGTGAGAAAGAGATGCAGACGATGACCCAGCTGACCTCCGCAGACCTCGTCCAGGCCTTCACCGACGAGCTGCGCCTGTGCAAGCTCGAGCCGGGCGAGCACGTCGTCGTGCTCTCCGAGCCGTCGAGCCGCCAGGACTACGTCGCCGCGTCCTTCGCCGCCGCGAAGGCGTGCGGCGCCCACGTCATCGCGGCCACCGTGCCCGGCGGCAACCCCGACCCGGTGCCGAGCACCCACACCGGCGCAGGTCCCGGTCTCAGCTCGGTCCTGCAGGACACCGTCGCGCAGCAGCTGCTCAAGCAGGCCGACCTCGTCCTCGACCTCACCCGCGAGGGCTTCATCCACGCGCCGATCCAGGACGAGATCCTCCAGGGCGGCACCCGGATCCTCTTCGTGTGCGACGCCCCAGACGTGCTCGTGCGCAACATGCCCACCGCCGCCGACAAGCCCCGCGTGCTCTCCGGCCAGCAGCTCGTGCACGACTCGAGCAGGATGCGCGTGACGAGCGCGGCCGGCACCGACCTCACCGTCGACCTGACGAACGTGCGCTGCGACTACCAGGTCGGCTTCACCGACGACCCGGGCCGGTGGGACCACTGGCCGAGCACGATGGTCCTGTGCTGGCCGGAGATCTCCGACGGCCAGATCGTCATCGCGCCGGGCGACATCCTCCTCCCCTTCAAGGAGTACGTCCGCGAGCCGGTCACCCTCACCGTCTCCGGCGGTCACATCGAGCGGGTGAGCGGCGGTGCCGACGCGAACATGCTCGAGACCTACTTCGCCGACTCCGACGACAAGTGGGCGCGCTACCTCTCCCACATGGGCTGGGGCCTGATGAAGACCGCCGACTGGTTCGCCCAGGCGATGTACGCCAAGCACGAGGTCATGGGCATGGAGGCCCGCGCCTTCGCCGGCAACTTCCTGTGGTCCACGGGTCCCCACCCCGTCCTGCACCGCGACTCCTACGCCCACCTCGACATCGCCATGCGGGGCTGCACCGTGACGCTCGACGACACGACCGTCGTCGCCGACGGCACCCTCGTCGAGTCCTGACCCGCCACCCCCGACCGGTCCCGCCGGTCCCCCCGTCGAGAATTCTCCCCACCCCACCAGGAGGCACCACGTGTCCATGAGCCAATCTCTCGAGGTCGTCGTCGTCGGCGGCGGTCTCGGCGGGCTCACCGCCGCCCTCGCCATGCGCCAGCAGGGCCTGAGGGTCACCGTCCTCGAGCGCGCCGATGCGCTCGGCGAGGTCGGCGCCGGCATCCAGACCGCCCCCAACGCCGCCCGGGTGCTCATGGGTCTGGGGCTGCTGCCCGAGCTCGAGCGCATCAAGACCGAGCCGCAGGACCAGGTCCGCCGGCGCTGGAAGGACGGCAGCGTCATCGGCCTGACCGCCCTCGGGTCCTACGTCAAGGACACGTACAACGCGCCGTACTGGCACTACCACCGCGCCGACCTGCACCAGGTCATCCACGAGGCCTGCGTCGACCCGCAGGGTCACGGCCCCGTCGTCGAGGTCATCACGAGCGCCGAGGTGCGTGAGGTCGACCAGAGCGACCCGGCCCGACCGGTCGTCGTCACCGCCGACGGACGCCGGGTCGCCGGCGACGTCGTCGTCGGCGCCGACGGGATCCGCTCGGCCGTGCGCGACGCGATCGGCGGCGAGGACACCCTCGTCTTCTCCGGCGAGATGGCCTACCGGGTGCTCGTCCCCGGCGACGCGATCCGCGAGGACCCCGCGACCCGCTGGCTCGTCGACCGCTTCCAGAGCACCATCTGGTACGGCCCGGACCGTCACCTCGTGCACTACATGATCCGCGGCGGCGAGATGCTCAACATCGTCGCCATCGTCCCCGCCGACGACGGCATCGCGCAGAGCTGGTCGCGCCCCGCGACGACCGACGAGCTGCTCGAGCAGTACCAGGACTGGGACGACCGGGTCGCCGCGATGCTCTCGAAGGCCGAGCACTGCAGCGCCTGGGCGATGTACCACCGCCGCCGCGACCCGCTGTGGGTCGACGGCCAGGTCGCCCTGCTCGGCGACGCGTGCCACGCGATGCTGCCCTACCAGGCCCAGGGCGCCTCGCAGGCGATGGAGGACGCCGCCGTCCTCGCCGAGGAGCTCGGCGCGGTCTCGCGCGCCGACATCCCCTCCGCCCTGGCCCGCTACGTCTCGCGACGCTCGAAGCACGCCGGGATGGTCCAGGACGCCTCGCTGCGCAACAAGGACTTCTACCACCTGCCCGACGGTCCCGAGCAGGAGGAGCGCGACGCGAAGCTCGCGGCCTTCAACGGCGAGTCGGACGTCTCGTACCACTGGTTGTGGAGCGGCAGCCCGCTCAACAACGCCGACATGGAGTCCTACCACTACCAGTTCCGCCGCTGAGCCACCCGGCTCGACGTCACCCGTGCCACACGACCAACGGAGATTCGCATGCGTACTGGCGATCAGATCGTCCAAGACCTCCCCTGGAGGTGGAACGTCCAGGGGAAGATCTTCCTCATCGGCGGCCTCGGCTACCTCTTCGACGCCTGGGACATCGCGCTCAACGGCTTCCTGACCCCGCTCGTCGGCCTCGAGTTCGACCTCTCCCCCGGTGAGCGCGGCTACGTCGCGACGGCCAACCTCATCGGCATGGCCGTCGGGGCCATCACGTGGGGCAGCATCGCCGACCGCCTCGGGCGCAAGCGGGCCTTCAGCATCACGCTGATGATCTTCGCGCTCTTCTCGGTGCTCGGCGCCTTCTCGCCGACGTACAGCGTCTTCCTGCTCTTCCGCTTCCTCGCCGGCTTCGGCCTCGGCGGGTGCATCCCCGTCGACTACGCGATCGTCGGCGAGTTCTCGCCGAGGGCCGTGCGCGGCAAGGTCCTCACCGCCCTCGACCTCTTCTGGCCGATCGGTGCGACCTTCGCCGGCCTCTCCGCGTGGGCCCTGCTGAACGTCGAGCACAACTGGCGGGTCATGCTCGGCATCATGGTGCTGCCCGCCCTGCTCACCTTCTGGGTGCGCCGCGGCATCCCCGAGTCACCGATCTACCTCGCGAAGGTCGGCCGCGAGGCCGAGGCCCGAGAGATCATCGACCGGCTCGTCGTCGAGACCGGGGCCACCCCCGAGCCCTACGAGATCAAGCCGCCGGTCGTCCAGGCGAAGGTCAACGGCGTCGTCGCCGCGTCGCGCCAGCTGCGCACCATCTGGGGCCAGCTGCCGATGATCACCTTCATGGCCTGGTTGCTCTTCGTGAGCATCATGGTCGTCTACTACGCCGCTCTCAGCTGGCTGCCCACGCTGCTGCGCGACGCCGGGGCGACCTTCACCGTCGCCTTCCTCGGCTCGACGATCATGAGCGCCATCGGCATCTTCGGCTGCGCGCTGTCGGCGGTCCTCGTCGACATCACCGGCCGCAAGTGGCTGCTCGGCGTCAGCGCGTCGCTCGGCTCGATCGCCCTCGTCGGCATCGGCTACACGATCGACATGCCGGGTACCGCGCTCATCGCCATCGGCATCTTCGGCTTCGTCATCCAGGTGGCGATCCCGGTGCTCTACGCCTACATCGCCGAGATCTACCCCACCGAGGTCCGCGCGAGCGGCTTCGCCTGGGCGTCGTCGATGAGCCGCATCGCGACCGGCCTCGCGCCGATCGTCTTCAGCGCCTGGGCCTTCCCGACGCTGGGCCTGGTCAACACCTTCCTCATCCTCATGGGTGCCGTCTTCGTGGCCGTCGCGGTCATGGCGAAGTTCGGTCCTGAGACCAAGGGGATGGAGCTCGACGCCGTCGTCGAGGACGTCGAGGCCGCCCCGGCACCCGCGCGCGCCGGCGCGCTCGACTGATCCCGCTGCCGCGCCGCGCCCCCCACGGGGGCGTGGCGCGGCAGCACCGTCCTCCCACCAGGAGCTGCCCCGTGAAGCCCGCACCCGTGAGCTACCACCGCGCGTCGAGCGTGCGTGACGCCGTCGCGCTGCTGACGAGCCTCGGCGAGGAGGCCAAGGTCATCGCCGGCGGTCAGTCGCTCGTGCCGATGATGAGCTTCCGCCTCGCCCGCCCCGAGCACCTCGTCGACATCACCCGCATCCCCGGGCTCGACACCCTCGAGGTCGTCGGCGACGAGCTGCACATCGGTGCGCTCGTCACCCACCAGGCGGTCCTCGAGAGCGACGTCGTGCGCGGCAGCCGTGGTCACCGTGTCGTCGCGACGACGATGCGCCACGTCGGCCACCTGCCGATCCGCACCCGCGGCACCGTCGGGGGCAGCATCGCCCACGCCGACGGCTCGGCCGAGTGGCCCCTCCTCGCCGTCCTGCTCGGCGCCCGCGTCGTCGTCGAGGGCTCCTCCGGCGAGCGCGAGATCCCCGCCGCCGAGCTCTTCTACGGCCTCTACACGACCTCGATCGAGCCCGACGAGATCGTCGTGCGCGTGATCTTCCCCGCGGCGAAGGGGGAGACCGGCTTCGTCGAGCACGGCCTGCGTCACGGCGACTTCGCCCTCGCCTCGGCCGGCGTCGTCCTCCCGTCGTCCCCCGGCGCGACGGACGCCCGCGTCGTCGTCAGCGGGGCCGCCCCCGCCCCGACCCGGCTCCCGCAGGCCGAGGCGGCCCTCGCGGCCGATGCCGACGAGGACCGGCTGCGCCGGGCCGTCACCCATGACCTCGACGACCTCGAGGTCGACGACGACTACCAGCGCGACCTCGTGACCGGCATGGTCACGCGGGCCGTGCAGGAGGCACGCCAGTCATGAGCACCGAGCACCAGCACGACGCGCCGCACGACGGCGCCCACGGCCGTGGCCCGGCGATGACCCGCGACGGCGCCTTCATCGGCGCCTCCGTGCGCCGGCGCGAGGACCCCCGGCTGCTCACGGGCGCGGGCCGCTTCGTCGACGACATCGACCTCACCGGCCAGCTGCACGCCCAGTTCGTGCGCAGCCGCGTCGCCTTCGGCCGCATCCTCGACGTCGACCTCGAGGCCACCCGCGCGGTGCCCGGGGTGGTCGCCGCCTTCGCCGCCGACGACCTCGTCATGGCGCCGATCACCGCCCTGCTGGACCGGCCGATCGAGCAGTTCCGTCCCACCGAGATGCCCGTCCTCGCCCACGACACCGTGCGCTTCATCGGCGAGCCGGTCGCGATCGTCGTCGCGAAGACCCCGTACGCCGCCGAGGACGGCGTCGAGGCCGCCCGGGTCGAGTACGAGACCTACGACGCGATCGTCGCGGCCGACGCGGCGATGGCTCCCGGCGCCCGCCGCCTGCACGACGGCGCGCCGGACAACGTCCTCGTCGACGTCTCCCTCTTCGACACCCCCGGGGTCGACGACGCCTTCGCCCGGGCCGCCGAGGTCGTCGAGATCTCCATCGACACCGGCCGTCAGAACGCCCTGCCGATGGAGACCCGCGCCGCCCTCGCCCAGTGGGACGAGCGCGAGTCGCAGCTCGTCCTGCACACCCCCACCCAGGTGCCGCACCTCGTGCGCACCGCCACCGCGGCCAGCCTCGGGCTGCCCGAGCGCCAGGTCCGCGTCGTCGTGCCCGACATGGGCGGTGGCTTCGGCATCAAGTGCGTCGTCGGCCGCGAGGAGATGGTCGTCGCCGCGGCCGCCCGCCGGCTGCGCCGCCCGGTGAAGTGGGTCGAGGACCGCAAGGACGCGCTCACCGCCTCCTTCCTCGCCCGCGAGCAGCACTACACGGCGCGTGCCGCCTTCGCGCAGGACGGCGAGTTCCTCGCCCTCGACGTCGAGGTCGTCTGCGACATGGGCGCCTACTCCTGCTACCCCTTCACCGCCGGCATCGAGCCGCTCATGGCCTCCGGCGAGATGCCCGGGGTCTACCGGCTCGGCGCCTACCGCGTGCACGGCCTCGCGGTCGCGACGAACAAGGCGCCGACCGCTCCGTACCGCGGCGTCTCGCGCCCGCAGTACGTCATGCTCCTCGAGCAGATCATGGACCGGGCGGGCCACCAGCTCGGTCTGGACCCCCTCGACGTGCGCCGGCGCAACCTCATCACCGACTTCCCGTACACCTCGATCAACTCCATCACCTACGACCCGGGCTCCTACCTCGAGTCGCTCGACCTGTGCGAGCAGATGGTGCGCGAGGAGGGCTGGTTCGAGCGGCAGGCGCAGGCCCGCGAGGAGGGGCGCTACGTCGGCATCGGCTTCTCCTGCTTCAGCGAGCGCACGGGGTACGGCTCCTCCGCCTTCGCCGCGCGCAAGATGCTGGTCGTGCCGGGCTTCGACATCTCCGACATCCGGATGGACCTCGACGGCACGATCACCGTGA
Source organism: Janibacter sp. UYMM211 (assembly GCF_040547045.1). Classification (NCBI taxonomy): domain Bacteria; kingdom Bacillati; phylum Actinomycetota; class Actinomycetes; order Micrococcales; family Intrasporangiaceae; genus Janibacter; species Janibacter sp. UYMM211. The sequence continues at coordinate 19,823 of NZ_JBEPOY010000005.1, forward strand.
CGAGCGGCACGATGAACCACGGGCAGAGCCACGAGACGACGATGGCCCAGATCGTCGCGGACACCCTCAAGGTCGACGTCGAGCGGGTCAAGCTCCACCAGGGCGACACCGACCGGATCACCTACGGCTTCGGCACCTTCGCCTCGCGCTCGGCGGTCATCGGCGGCAGCGCGGTGCAGCTCGCGTCGCGCGCCCTCGGCGAGGACCTCGTCGAGATCGCGGCGCACCTGCTCGAGACGAACGTCGACAACCTCGAGCTGCGCGACGGCGCGGTCCGCCGCCGCGACGAGCCCGAGGAGGGCGTCACCTACGAGGAGATCGCCGACGTCGCCTACCTCCAGGCGCACCGCCTGCCGAAGGGGGTGAGCCCCGGCCTGCACGCGACCGCGTCCTTCGACGTGACGAACGACGGCACCTTCTCCAACGCCACCCAGGCGGCGGTCGTCGAGCTCGACCCCGTGAGCGGCGCGGTGCGCATCCTGCGCTACTTCTGCGTCGAGGACTGCGGCGTCGCGATCAACCCGCAGGTCGTCGAGGGCCAGGCCCGCGGTGGCATCGCCCAGGGCATCGCCGGCGCGCTCTACGAGGAGATCACCTACGACGCGAACGGCGAGCCGTCGTGCGCGAGCTTCATGGACTACTGCGTCCCGACGGCGATGGAGACCCCCGACATCCGCATCGCCCACCTCGAGACCCCGTGCATCTACAACGAGACCGGCGCGAAGGGGGCGGGCGAGGGCGGCACCATCGGCGCCCCGGCCGCGGTCCTCGGCGCGGTCAACGACGCCCTTCGTCCCACCGGCGCCCTGCTGGGCCGGACCCCGATCACCCCGCGTGCGGTGCACGCGGCCATCACAGGAGGTACCCGATGAGCGACCGGCATCTCATCGAGCTGACCGTCAACGGCGAGGAGCACGAGCTGCTCGTCGAGGCCCGCGAGACCCTCGTCGACGTCATCCGGCACCGCGTGGGCGCCACCGGCACGCACGTCGCGTGCGAGCACGGCATCTGCGGCGCGTGCACGGTCCTCGTCGACGGCGAGCCGACCCGCTCGTGCCTCGTCCTCGGCGTCATGGCCGACGGCAGCGAGATCCGCACCGTCGAGTCGCTCGCGCAGGAGAGCGGGCTGAACGACCTGCAGCAGGCCTTCACCGCGTGCCACTCGCTGCAGTGCGGCTTCTGCACCCCGGGGATGCTCATGCTCGCCGAGGGCGGCATCCCCCACCTGGAGAGCAGCGAGCGCGAGGAGGTCCGCGAGCTCGTCTCCGCGAACCTGTGCCGCTGCACCGGCTACGAGACCATCGTCGACGCGGTCGAGCAGGTCGCCCGGCAGCGCCGGGGCGACGAGCCGGCCGTCACCGAAGGAGCGCACGCATGAAGATCGACAACGAGGCGCTCGTCGCCGCGGGCCCCCAGGAGGTCTTCGACCTCATCAACGACGTCGAGCGGGTGGCCTCGTGCCTGCCCGGGGCCGAGCTGCTCGGACGCGAGGGCGACGACGCCTACCGCGGCCGGGTCGGCCTGCGGGTCGGGCCGATCGGCGCGTCCTTCGAGGGGGTGCTGCGCTTCGTCGAGGTCGACGAGGCGGCCCGCACCATGCACCTCGTCGGGCGCGGCTCGGACGTCAAGGGCAACGGCGACGCCGAGGCCGACGTGCGCCTCGCGGTCGTCGAGCACCCCGAGGGGTCGCTGCTGACGATCACCACCGACCTCAACATCCGCGGCAAGTTCGTCCAGTTCGGCAAGGGCGCGATCGCCTCGGTGAGCAACAAGATCCTCGGCCAGTTCGCGACGAACATGGCCGCCCTGCTCGAGCAGGGCGACGCCCCGGCGGCTGCGGTGGCACCCGCCGGCGCGAGCACCGCGGCGCCCGCGACGGCGGGGGCTCCCCCTTCGCCTGCCGCGCACCGCCCGACGGCGGTCGGCGACGACGCCGCCCGCCGCCGTCTCGTCCTCGCCGCGACCTTCGTCGCGGGGTGCGTCGAGGGCTGGATCCTCACCCGGGCCTTCGGACGGAGGGGATGAGCATGGCCGAGCAGGACGTCCACGACGCGTCGACCCTCGCGACGTACGACCGCGCCGGCTGGGGCGGCAGCGTCGTGCGGGGCCCGCGCCCCGCGCTCGTCGTCATCGACCTCACCCGCGGCTTCACCGAGCCCGGCTTCGACGCCGGCGCCGACCTCACCGACGTCGTCGCCGCGACGCAGCGGCTCGTCGACGTCGCCCACCGTCAGGGCCACCCCGTCATCTGGACCCGGATCGTCTACAGCCCGGCCGAGGTGCGCCCCGGTGCGATCGCCTGGCTGACGAAGGCGGCCGGCATGCGGGCGATGCTCGAGGGCAGCGAGGCCGTCGACATCGACCCGCGCCTGAGCGTCGACCCCGAGCGCGACGTCGTCGTCGACAAGAAGGGCGCCTCGGGCTTCCACGGCACGACGCTCGCCGCGCTGCTGCGCTCGGCGGGCTGCGACACCGTCGTCCTCACGGGCGCGACGACGAGCGGGTGCGTGCGCGCCTCCGCCGTCGACGCCGTCCAGGACGGCTTCTCGGTCCTCGTCCCGCGGCAGGCCGTCGGCGACCGCGCCCAGGGCCCGCACGACGCCAACCTCTTCGACATCCAGGCCAAGTACGGCGACGTAGTCGACCTCGACGACGCCCTGGACTACCTCTCCGGCACGCCCGGGCAAGGAGCACCCGCATGACCCGCACCGTCACCCTCACCGCCCTCGCCGACCTCCCCGGGACCGGCGCGACCAGCCGCTGGGTGGAGGGCGAGGTGGGCCTGCACGTCCTGGACTACCCGGGCCCGGCCGGCTCCACGCTCGCGCCCGTCGTCCTCGTGCCGGGCATCTCGATGCCCGCGATCGGCATGGACCTCGTCGCCCGCGACCTGTGCGCGACCCGGCGCGTCCTCGTCACCGACGTGCGCGGCCGCGGGCTGTCGCAGTCCGGCGGCGGCTACACGATGACCGACTACGCGCAGGACCTCGAAGGGGTGGTCGAGACCCTCGTGCCCGGCGAGGGCGCCGTGCTCGTCGGCCACTCGATGGGCGCCCGCATCGTCACCCTCGTCGCGGCCCGCGGCAGGGTCGCCCACGGCGGCGTCGTCGCCGTCGACCCGCCCCTGTCCGGCCCCGGACGCGCCCCGTACCCGACGACCCGCGCCGCCTTCATGGGCCAGGTCGAGCAGGCCCTGCGCGGCACCGACGCCGACGAGGTCGCGGCGTCGTGGCCGAGCTGGCCGCGCCGCGAGCAGGAGATCCGGGCGCGCTGGCTGGGCTCCTGCGACCCGGAGGCCATCGGCGCGACGCACGACGGCTTCGAGAGCGAGGACTTCTTCTCGTGGTGGCCGCAGGTGCCCGCACCGGTCGCCTTCGTCCGCGGCGCCGACAGCCCGGTCGTGCCCGAGGAGGCCATGGCCGAGGTCGAGGCGGCGAACCCGTGCGCGTCCGTGCACGTCGTCCCGCAGGCCGGTCACATGGTCTTCTGGGACAATGCGCAGGGGGCCGACCAGGTCCTGTCGGAGGCGCTCGACGCCGTCGACGGCGCGTGACGAGAGGGACCGGGTGAGCAGGGGCAGCACCGACGTACGACGGGCGCAGACGCCCGACCGGCTGGGCGACGCCCCCGGTTTCGTCATCCGCAAGCTCTACCAGAGCTACACCGCGGCGTGGTCGCGCATGGTCGACACCGGCCTCACCGGGCCGCAGTTCGCCGTGCTCGCGGTGCTCGACGAGCACGACGGGTCCGACCAGGCGTCGGTGGGCTCGGCGGCGGCTCTCGACGCCTCGACGATGGTCGACGTCGCCCGTCGCCTCGAGCGCCGCTCGCTCATCGTGCGCACCCGCTCGCCGATCGACGCCCGGCGCAAGGTCGTGCAGATCACCGCGCTCGGCGAGGCCGAGCTCGCGCGCAGCCGTGAGTGCATCACGCCCCTCGACGAGGCCCTCTTCGCCCACGCGCCCCGGCGCAAGGAGGAGATCATGGCCGAGCTCAACGCCCTGAGCGTGCGCTGGGCCGAGCTCGCCGCCGAGCTCGACGCCGCGGAGGGCTGAGGCCGCTCCCCCTTCGCCGAGGTCCTCCCCCTTCGCCGAGGTATGGCGATCGGTCGGCGACCCCCGGGGGATCCCGACCGATCTCCATACCTCGCGGGAGCGCGAAGGGGGCGAGGGGCGGGAGCGCGAAGGGGTCAGATCGCGGGGAGGTCGGCGCAGGCCGCGGCGTGGGCGCTCGCGAGCGCCTCGAGATCGGCGCGGTAGTCGGCGATGCGGCAGCCGCGGCCGTTGGGCTTCACGGCGATCCCCTCGTCGGCCCACCGCTCGAAGGCTGCCACCCGCAGGTGCGGGACGTGCTCGCCGGAGGCGTTGACGACCCGCCACCACGCGACATCGCTGCCGTACGTGCTCATCACCCGGCCGACGAGCCGCGGGCCGCGCCCGACGAGCTCGCCGAGGTCTCCGTAGCTGACGACCCGGCCCGGCGGGACGAGCTCGACGGCGCGCAGGACGCGCTCGGCGACGACGTCGTCCACCCCGGGGCTACTTCTCGGTGATGGTGATCGAGTCGATCGTGTGCTCCTCGCCCGGGGAGCCGTCGGGGCTGCCGTCCTCCTCGATCTCGCGGACGGTCTCCATGCCGCTCGTGACCTTGCCGAAGAGCGAGTAGTCCGGCGGCAGCGCGACACCGGAGTCGCCGGTGACGACGAAGAACTGCGAGCCGTTGGTGTCCGGGCCGGCGTTGGCCATCGCGAGCGAGCCGATCTCGTACTCGCCGGCCGCCGGCAGCTCGTCCTCGAACTCGTAGCCCGGGCCGCCGTTACCCTGCCCGGTCGGGTCGCCGCCCTGGATCATGAAGCCGGGGATGACGCGGTGGAAGGGCACGCCGTCGTAGTAGCCGTACCGCGAGAGCACGACGAAGTTGTTGACGGTCTTCGGCGCCTTCTTCGCGTCGAGCGCGAAGGTGACGTCGCCGACGTCGGTCGTCATCACCGCGGTGTAGGTCTTCGACTCGTCGATGCACATCGGCGGCGCCTGCTCGAAGGTCTGCACCGGCGTCTCGACCCCCTCGGCGGGCGGGCACTCGACCGCCTCGCCGCTCTGGCTCACCCCGGTGGGGTTCTCGGGCTCGTCGGAGCCGCACGAGGCGAGCGCGAGGGCGAGGGCGGGCACGGCGAGCAGGGCGAGGGGGGCACGCATGCCGGTGAGTCTACGAAGCGCTCCCCGCCCTTGCCGCCCCACGACGCGGAGGTGAGGATGACGCCCATGAGCGCGAGCACGAGTGCCGGCATCCACTTCCCCGCGGTCGGCGACGAGCGGCCGACGACGGCGACGACCCGGGGGATCCTCGCCGACTCCGTCGCCGGGGTCGACGCCGCGCTCGCCCGGCGCATCGAGGCGACGCCGGACTGGCGCAAGGGGTATCTCGCGCACGTCCACGACATCACCGCGGCCTCGGCCGCCTCGCCGCTCGCGGCCCGTCAGATCGCGCGCGACGGCCTGGCCTCGATGCGCCGCCGTCTCGTCCTCGTCGGCGAGGACGGGTGCGAGACCCCGCTCGAGGAGGTCGACCTCGGCACCTCGACCGACGGGTCCGGGCACGAAGGGGTGAGCCTGACCCCCTTCGCCACCGAGTCGGTCACCGGCACCGGCGAGGCGGTCCGCGAGCTGCGGGTGCCGCTGCGCGGACGTGACCTGAGCGGCACCGCGCTCCTCGCGCAGGTGGAGCGCTGGGTCGAGGAGGGGGTCGTCGAGCCGAGCGTCGGCGACGCCGTGCGCGAGGTCGTCGCGCACCCCGAGTGGCTCACGCTGCCGGGTCGGCGGGTGCTCCTCGTCGGCGCAGGTGCCGAGATGGGCCCGCTCGAGCCGCTGCTGTCGTGGGGGGTCGAGGTGCACGCGATCGACCTGCCGCGCTCGAGGGCCTGGCGCTACAAGCGCGGTCTCGCGGCGGGTCTGGCCGGCACCCTGCGCTTCCCCGTCGACGAGCACGGCGACGCGGGTGCCGACGTCGTGCACCAGCCCCTCGAGGTGCTCGACTGGGTCCGTCGGGCGCGCGGCGACGACCCCTTCGTCGTCGGGATGCACGCCTACGCCGACAGCGGGGTGCACGTGCGGGTAAGCGCGGCGAGCGACCTGCTCATGACCGCGCTGCTCGAGCAGGAGCCGCAGACCGCGCTCGCCTGGCTCGCGACACCGACCGACACCTTCGTCGTCCCGCCCGAGGTCGTCGCCGACGCGCGCCGCCGGTGGGACGCCCGTGGTCTCGCGCTGCGCGGGGTGCAGGCCCCGGCCCGGGCGCTCGCCCGCGGCGCGCTCTTCGCCCCGGCGTACGCGGGCGCCCCCGACGGGCAGCCGGGCATCGCCGACGTCCTCGTGCCCCAGCAGGGCCCGAACTACGCCGTCGCGAAGAGGCTGCAGCGCTGGCGCGGGGTCGCGGCCGAGGCGGGCGGGCACCGGGTGTCCTTCAACGTCGCGCCCGCGACGTGGACCCGCTCGGTGGTGAAGAACCCCGTGCTCGGCGCGGCGTACGCGGGCGCGCACCGCTTCGGGATCGAGGTCTTCGAGCCCGAGACCGTCCGGCCGCTCATGGCAGCGCTCCTCGTCCACGACCTCATGGCGCCGCAGGTGGTGCGGGCCCACCCCGAGGAGCTCTTCTCCGACGGCGCCGCCCACGGCGGGCTGTGGCGCGTGGGCTACGAGCCACGCTCGGCCCTCGGGGTGGCCGCGGCGGCCGGGCTGCCGTCACGGCTGCGGGCGAAGGTGGGCCGGGGCGGGTCGGGCCGCGGGTGAAGGTCGTCGACCCTCAGGGACGCACGTGGCGGGTCTCCCGGCGGTGGGTGCCGTGGCGCCGTCGGACCCGCGTCATGGGTCCCGAGGTCCCGTCGAGCACCGGCCTCGGTGACGACCCCATCAGCATGATCATCGGTCTGGTCCTGCTCGTGCTCTTCATCCCCGTGCTGATCACCGCGCTGCTCGTCGCGGTCGAGCTGCTCCTCCTGCTGCTCCTCGTCCCCTTCGTCGTCCTCGGGCGCGTGCTGCTCGGGCGGCAGTGGCGCGTCGAGGTGCGCGAGGGCTGGACCCCCGTGTGGGACACCGAGGCCGGCGACTGGGCACGCAGCGGGCGCGCGATCAGCGAGATCGCGCAGGTGCTGCAGCAGGGGCGGGCCCCGTGGCCGAGCCCGCCGCCTCAGCCGCCGACGACGGTGCCGACGAGATAGGTCAGACCCATCCCGAGCAGACCGACGACGACGTTGCGGGCGATCGGGCGGGCACGCCCGCTGCCGCCGAGCGTCGCGCTGGTCAGGCCGGTGAGGACGAGGGCGAGGACGACCGCGCCGAGCGTGAGCAGCACCCGGTGCGCCACCGGCGAGAGCACCATGACGAGCAGCGGCACGAGGGCGCCGAGGCTGAAGGCGGCCGCCGACGCCCCGGCCGCCTGCCACGGGTCGGCCCGCACGTCGGGGCTGATGCCGAGCTCGGACTCGGCGTGAGCGGCGAGCGCGTCGCGCTCGGTGAGCGCGACGGCCACCTCGTGGGCGACGTCGGCGGGGATCCCCTTGCGCTCGTAGATCCCGGCGAGCTGACGCAGCTCGCCCTCGGGGTCCTCGGCGATCTCCTGCGCCTCGTGCCGCAGCTCGGCGATCTCGGTGTCGCGCTGGCTGCTCACCGACACGTACTCGCCCCCGGCCATCGACAGCGCCCCCGCGACGAGGCCCGCGGTGCCGGCGACGAGGAGCGCGCTCGTGTCGGTCGTCGCCCCGGCGACACCCATGACGAGACCGGCCGTGGAGATGATGCCGTCGTTCGCGCCGAGGACGCCCGCCCGCAGCCAGTTGAGCTTCGCCGACAGGGCGCCGGCCTGCTCGTCGGCGGGGATCGGGGGCAGGGACTCAGGGGTCCTGGGCTGGGCATCGCTCATGACCCTGATCTACTCCCACCCGTCCTGCTCTGCAAGGACGCCTGGCCTCACTCAGCAGGCCCCCACACTCGCCCCACAGCAGGCGCACAGGGCCGCGGCCTGGACTGTCATCCGACAGCGCAGCCCGGTCCAGGGCCCGCACGCGACGACGGAGGACGACATGAGCGACAGGCGCACGTACGAGGGCCGCGAGCTGCCCAGGCAGGACGAGGAGCTCGTCGACCAGGGGCTGCAGTTCGACATCGGCACGCTGCTGGGGCGCCGCCGGGTGCTGACCTTCCTCGGCGCGAGCGGGGTGCTCGGGCTGACGGCCTGCGCGGCCGGCACCGACAGCCGCAGCCCGAGCACCACGAGCGCGACGACGAGCAGCAGCACGACCTCGGGCGGCAGCGCGTCGAGCGCGAGCTCGGGCGATCTCGCCGAGATCCCCGACGAGACCGCGGGCCCCTACCCCGGTGACGGGAGCAACGGCCCCGACGTCCTCGCCGAGTCCGGCGTCGTGCGCCAGGACATCCGCTCGAGCTTCGGCTCCTCGACGACGACGGCCGAGGGGGTCCCGATGACCCTCACCCTCTCCCTGAAGGACCTCGCCGGGGGCGGCACCCCCTTCGCCGGGGTGGCCGTCTACGTCTGGCACTGCGACCGCGAGGGCCGCTACTCGATGTACACCGAGGGCGCCGAGGACGAGAACTACCTGCGCGGGGTGCAGGTGGCCGACGACAGCGGGCGCGTGAGCTTCACGAGCATCTTCCCCGCGTGCTACTCGGGGCGGTGGCCGCACATCCACTTCGAGGTCTACCCCGACGAGGCGAGCATCACCGACGCGGGCAACGCGATCGCGACCTCGCAGGTGGCCCTGCCCAAGGACGCGTGCGACGCCGTCTACGCGACCTCGGGGTACGAGGACTCGGTGGGCAACCTCGGCCGGCTGAGCCTGACCTCGGACAACGTCTTCGGCGACGACGGCGGGACGAGCCAGCTCGCGGACGTCACCGGCGACGTGACGAAGGGGTACGAGGTCACCCTGACCGTCGGCGTCGACACGGCGACCGAGCCGACGGGCGGCGGCATGGGTGGTGGCATGGGCGACGCCCCTGGTGGGGGCCCGGCGGGCGGCTGAGCTCCCGGCGCTCAGGGGTGGTGCTCGACGCGGCCGGCGTCCGGGCCGACGAGCCGGGTGACGGTGCGGGCCTGCGGGTCCCACCACGTGAGCCCGGCGAGGACGACCGCCCCGGGCGGCTCCTCCTCGACGACGGCGAGGGCGCGGGGCAGGTCCTCGAGCGCCAGTCTCGCGACGAGGGTGACGTGCGGCGCCCACGGCTCGTCGACCCGCGGGTCCTGGGCTGCGCGGCGCACCCCGTCGACGACGGTGCGCAGCTCCTCGGGCACGACGACGGGCAGGTGGAGCACGAGCGCGCGGCCGGTGAAGGTCGCCGGCTCCCCGAGCTCGACGGGCACCGGCAGCAGCGGATCGACCGCAGCGCCTGCCTGCGCGGCGAGGTCCGCGTTCATCTCGGCCGCGGCCGCGAGGGTGACGTGCGGGCGGTTGCTCGTGCTCGCGTGGCCGTGCGGCGAGGCCAGGCCCGCGGCGTGCAGCCGCTCCCAGCACCTGCGCACGACGGCATCGCCCACCGGGTCGAGGGTCAGGTCGAGGGAGTGCCGTGCCACACCCCCAGCATCCCCCTCCCTCGCCCGACGAGGTGCTGCTGGGTCCCCCTTCGCCCCCTCGCCCCTCCTCCCTCCTCTTACAAAACCCTGCTGGCTGGGTTTTGATGTGCCAGGTGCCTCTCGACAGGGTCCTCGCACGTCGAAAGGCTGCCAGCAGGGTTTCGTAGGCCGGGGACGAAGGGTGAGCCCGTCCGGTGGTCGTGCGTGCACGGACGTAAGGTCGGCTGGTGATGACGAGAGGCAGGCCGGGGCCGGCCGGGACGAGCCTGGTGCTGCTCGTCGCGACCGCGCTCGTCGCGCTCAACCTGCGCCCTGGCGCGTCGACCGTCGGCCCGGTGCTCGACGAGATCCGCGACGGCCTGGGCATGAGCGGGGGTGCGGCCGGGGCCCTCACCGGGCTGCCGGGTCTGTGCTTCGGCGTCGGCGGCGCGCTCGCCGTCGGGCTGGGCCGCCGGGTCGGCGCAGCCGGGGGCATCGCGATCGGCCTCCTGCTCGCCGCCGTCGGGCTCCTCCTGCGGCCGCTCGTCGACGCACCCGCCGCCTTCCTCGTGCTCTCGGCGATCGCCCTGCTCGGCATGGCCGTCGGCAACGTCCTCGTCCCCGCGTGGGTGAAGTCGCATCGTGGCCACGAGGTCCGCCTCATGACCCTCTACGGCACCGGTCTCATCGTCGGCGGGGCGGTCGGCTCGCTCCTCGCGGCCCCCGCCGCGGCCGCCGGCGGCTGGCGCACCGGGCTCGGGGTGTGGGGCATCGGCGCCGCTGTCGCGGTCCCCCTGTGGTGGTGGCTCTCGCGCACCGAGCGCCGACGCGTCGTCGTCGGCACGGACGTCGACGCCCCGCCGAGCGCGCACGTCGTGCGCTCCCCCACCGCCCTGGCGATGACCGTGCTCTTCGGGCTGCAGTCGATGCACGCCTACATCCAGATGGGCTGGCTGCCCCAGATCTACCGCGACGCCGGTCTCAGCGCCGCGACTGCTGGCTCGATGCAGGCCCTGCTCGCCGCGGTGACGATCATCGGCGGGCTGACGATGCCCGGCGTCATCGCCCGCGGCCGCGGGCTGCGCCCGATGATCGTCGGGCTCGGGCTGCTCCTCGTCCTCGGCTACGGCGGCCTCATCGGCGCCCCGGCGACCACGCCGTGGGTGTGGGCGGTCGCGCTCGGGCTGTCCGGCTTCGCCTTCCCGCTCGTCATCGCCCTCATCACGGCGCGCACGCGCTCGCCGCTCGTCACGGCCCGGGTCTCCGGCTTCGTCCAGCCGGTCGGCTACCTGCTCGCCGGCGCGGGTCCGCTGCTCGTCGGGGTCCTCCACGACGCGACCGGCGGCTGGACCGTCGTGCTGTGGGTCCTCGCCGCCACCGCCGTCCCCTTCGTGTGGGCCGGTCTGCGGGCCGTGCGCGAGGCGAGCGTCGACGACGAGCTCACGGACCACGCGCGCGACGGCGTGCGTGCCTAGGCTGGGCAGATGAGCCAGGCCACGCCGGAGCAGCTCGAGGCGGCGATCCGCGAGCTCCTCGCGGCGCGCTCCGCGGAGGCGACGATCTGCCCGAGCGAGGCCGCCCGGCAGGTCGGCGGCGACGACTGGCGCGACCTCATGCAGCCGGCCCGCGACGTCGTCGCCCGGCTCGCCGACGCCGGTGAGGTCGAGGCGACCCAGGGCGGCGAGGTCGTCGACGCGCGCACCGCCCGCGGGCCGATCCGCGTACGCACCTCACGAGCCGCGCGATGAGCGAGCCCGACGAGCACTTCTTCGTCGTCGACGGCCGCCGCTGGCGCCGCGAGGACCCCCACCTGCCGAGCGAGGTCGCCGAGGAGCTGCGCTCGCACCTCGGGCGCGCCCGCTCCGCCGTCGGGCGGGCCGGTCGCGAGGGCACCGACCCCGCGCCGTACCGTGCTCGGGTGAGCGCCGCGAAGCACGGGCTCGGCGAGCGCGGCACCCCGTGGTGGGAGCAGGACGACGACGAGCGCCGCGAGCGCTACGAGCAGGCTCTGCGGACCCTGCGCGCGGACGACGACCCCGCCTGATCCGACCACCCGGCTGCGCCCCCTTCGCACCGGTCGTGCTCGGTACGGTCGGGCGATGAGCACCCTGAGCACCACGATCCGCGCGACCCATCTCGTCACCAACGCCGCGTGGTTCGGCGGCTCGCTCTTCGGCGCGGTCGGGCTCAACCCCGCCGCGCGTCGCGCCGGCAGCACCCGCGAGCAGGTCGACATGTCCGGCGAGGGGTGGGAGCGCTGGGGTCCCGTGCAGGGCGCGGCGATCGGGCTGCACCTGCTGAGCGGTCTGGGCATCCTCGCCGACAACAAGAACCGCACGATGCGCCACCGCCCCACCCGCGAGGCCGTCGTCGTCAAGACCGTCCTCACCGGGGCCGCGCTGGCGAGCACCGCGGGCGCCTACGTCTTCGGCGAGCGGCTCGGCCAGCTGCGCGGCAGCGACACCGACGCGAAGGGGGAGATCGCCACCACCCCGAGCGGTCGGGAGGAGCAGGCGCGCACCGCCGAGCGGCAGCTCGCCTGGCTCCAGTGGGCGACGCCCGCGGCGACCGGCGCGCTCCTCGTGCTCGACGCCTACCTCGGCGAGCAGCAGCGCGGTCTGGCCGGCCTGCTCGACCGGCGGCGCTGAGACCCGCGATGAGATCGCAGACCCGCGAGTACCGCACCGGCGGCGACGAGGTCGTCCTCGACATCACGTCTGACTGCGAGCGCTTCGTCGAGGGCGACGGGCTACTCCACGTCTTCGTCCCGCACGCGACGGCCGGCATCGCGATCATCGAGACCGGCGCCGGCAGCGACGACGACCTGCTCGCCGCGCTGCGCGACCTGCTGCCCGCCGACGAGAGGTGGCAGCACGCGCACGGCAGCCGTGGGCACGGTCGCTCGCACGTCATGCCGGCGATCATCCCGCCGTACGCGAGCGTGCCCGTGCTCGACGGGCGGCTCGCGCTCGGGACGTGGCAGTCGATCTGCCTCGTCGACCTCAACGTCGACAACGCCGTGCGCACGGTGCGGCTGAGCCAGCTCCAGGGCTGACCCCCCGGTCGCCGCGACGACGACCGGTCAGGCGGAGCCGTCGTGCCCGCGGAGCAGGTCGGCGAAGCTCGCCGAGGGGGTGAGACCGAAGGCCTGCGGACGGACGTCGCGCGTCGTCGGCGCGAAGCCCTCGACCGCCGTCGGCTCGGCGACGACGAGGGCCGCGAGCTCGCCGGCGGCGCGCTGGATGCGTCGCTGCAGGTCCGACCCGCCCTCGCCCCCGCCGAAGTCGTCGGTCGCGGCGAAGACGCCGGTCGGCACGACGACCGCGCGCAGGTAGGCGAAGAGCGGGCGCATCGCGTGCTCGAGGACGAGCGAGTGCCGTGGGGTGCCCGCGGTCGCGGCGAGCAGGACCGGCATCCCGTCGAGGGCCTTGGGGTCGAGCAGGTCGACGAAGGTCTTGAAGAGCCCGGAGTAGCTCGCGGCGAAGACCGGGGTCACCGCGACGAGCCCGTCGGCCGCGGCGACCTGCGCCTGTGCGGCGACGACACCGGGCGTCGGGCGGTTGCCCGACACCATCGTCTGCGCCATCTCGACGGCCAGCTCGCGCAGCTCGATCGTCTCGACCTCGACGCTCTCGCCCCGCCCGCCGACGGCCGCTCGCACGGCGTCGGCGACCTGGTCGGCGAGCAGCCGGGTGCTCGAGGGCTGGGAGAGACCGGCGGTGAGGACGACGACGCGGCGGCTCATCGGGCGACCGCCTCGGCCTGCGCCTGCTCGCGCGCACGCTCCTGCTCGGCCCGGGCGACGGGGCTGCTGATCACCTGGCGGTGCGGGCTGTCGGGTCCGGCCGCGACGAGCGAGGCGTGGGTCGGCGGGTCGCTCGGCACGTGCGCGGGACGACGGCGCTCGAACTCGGCGCGCAGCGTCGGCACGACCTCGGTGCCGAGCATCTCGACCTGCTCGAGGACCATCGGCAGCGGCAGCCCCGCGTGGTCCATGAGGAAGAGCTGGCGCTGGTAGTCGCCCACGTGGTCGGCGAAGCCGAGGGTGCGCTCGATGACCATCTCCGGGGTGCCGACGGTGAGCGGGGTCTGCCGGGTGAAGTCCTCGAGGCTCGGGCCGTGCCCGTAGACGGGGGCGTTGTCGAAGTAGGGCCGGAAGACGCGCTTGGCCTCGGCCTCCGTGGCAGCCATGAAGGCCTGCCCGCCGAGCCCGACGACCGCCTGGTCGGCGGCGCCGTGCCCGTAGTGCTCGAAGCGCCGGCGGTAGAGGTCGACCATCTGCGCGGTGTGCCCGAGGTCCCAGAAGATGTTGTTGTGGAAGAAGCCGTCGCCGTAGAAGGCGGCCTGCTCGGCGATCTCGGTCGAGCGGATCGACCCGTGCCAGACGAAGGGGGCGACCTCGTCGAGCGGGAAGGGCGTCGAGGTGTAGCCCTGCAACGGCGTGCGGTAGCGGCCCTGCCAGCTGACGTCGCGCTCGCGCCACAGCAGACGCAGGAGGTGGTAGTTCTCGATCGCGAGCGGGATGCCGTCGCGGATGTCCTTGCCGAACCACGGGTACACCGGACCGGTGTTGCCGCGCCCCATCATGAGGTCGACGCGGCCCCCGCTGAGGTGCTGCAGCATCGCGTAGTCCTCGGCGATCTTCACCGGGTCGTTCGTCGTGATGAGGGTCGTCGCGGTCGAGAGCTTGAGGCGCTCGGTCCTCGCGGCGATCCAGCCGAGCATCGTCGTCGGCGAGGAGGGCACGAAGGGAGGGTTGTGGTGCTCGCCGGTCGCGAAGACGTCGAGACCGACCTCCTCCGCCTTGAGCGCGATCTGGAGCATCGCGTCGATGCGCTCGGCCTCGCTCGGGGCGGTGCCGGTCGTGGGGTCGGTCGTGACGTCGCCGACGGAGAAGATGCCGAACTGCATGATGCGCTCCCTTTGATTGACGTTTCAACCATAGCAACGACGCCCCCGGCTTGGCCATTCCCTCCGGCGCGGCGCCTCGGGGGTCGGGCCCCTACCCCGGGAGGACGGCGCCGGGGTTCATCAGGCCGGCGGGGTCGAGGGCGGACTTCACCGCGCGCATGAGGTCGAGCTCGACCTCGGACGTGCGCTGCTGGTGCGCGCCGACCTTCGTGCGCCCCAGACCGTGCTCGGCGCTGATCGACCCGCCGCGCGCGGTCACCTCGTCGTAGACCGCCGCCGTCAGCTCGGGCGCGGCGGCGCGCAGCGCGTCCTCCTGCCCGACGGGCGCGGTGAGGTTGTAGTGGAGGTTGCCGTCGCCGACGTGCCCGTAGGTGACGAGACGGACCCCGGGCAGGACCGCGTCGAGCCTCGGCGCGAGCGCGGCCACGGCATCGGCGAGACCGGCGATCGGGAGGGTGACGTCGTGCTTGACCGACGGCCCCTCGACCCGCTGGGCCTCGGACACCCCGTCGCGCAGGACCCACAGCGCGGCGCGCTGCGCGGACCCTGTCGCGACGACTGCGTCCGCGACGAGACCCTCCTCGACGGCCGCGCCGAGCGCGCCCTCGAGCTGCGCGTCGAGCGCGCCCTGGTCGACCCCCGCGAGCTCGACGAGCCCGTACCAGGGGTGCACCTGGGCGAAGGGGTCCCGCGCGCCGGGCACGTGGGCGAGGACGAGGTCGAGGGCCTGGCGCCCGACGAGCTCCCACGTCGTGAGGCTCTCCGCGGCGTGCTCGCGCAGCCGACCGAGCAGGGCGACGGCCGACCCGACGTCGGGCAGCGCGACAAGTGCCGTCGCCCGCCGTGGGGTGGCCGGCAGCAGACGCAGCACGGCCGCCGTGACGACCCCGAGCGTGCCCTCGGCCCCGACGAAGAGCTGGGTGAGGTCGTAGCCGGTGTTGTCCTTGCGCAGCGCACGCAGCCCCTCCCACACCCGCCCGTCGGGCAGGACGACCTCGAGGCCGAGGACGAGCTCACGGGTCATGCCGTAGCGCAGCACCGCGGTGCCGCCGGCGTTGGTCGAGACGATGCCGCCGACGGTCGCCGAGCCCTCCGAGCCGAGCGAGACGGGGAAGAGCCGACCGACCCCCTTCGCCGCCTCCTGCAGCTCGGCGAGGACGACGCCGGCCTCGACGGTCACCGTGTCCGAGACGGGGTCGACGTCGCGGATGCGGCGCATCCGGGTGAGCGAGAGGACGACCGACGGGCCGTCGTGCCGCGGTGTCGCCCCGCCGTTGAGCCCGGTGTGCCCGCCCTGGGGCACGACGGCGACGCCCTCGGCCGTGCACAGCCGCACGACCTCGGCCACCTCGGCGGTGCTCGCCGGCCGCGCGACCGCGAGCGCCGAGCCGACGACCGTGCCGGTCCAGTCGCGCAGGTAGGGCTCGAGGTCGTCGCCGTCGGCGAGCAGCCCCCGGTCGCCCAGCACCTCGCGCAGCGCCGCGACGAGCCCCGCGCTCACGAGTCCCCCCGGAGCCGGACGTGCTGCGGGCCGAGCGAGCCCACGTCGGGCACCCCGAGCAGGCACATCGTGCGCTCGAGCTCGGAGCGCAGGATCTCGAGCACCGCGTCGACCCCGCGTCGGCCGCCGAGCATAAGGCCGTAGAGGTACGGCCGGCCGACGAGCACGCCGCGGGCGCCCATCGCCAGCGCCGCCGCGGCGTCACCGCCGGAGCGCACCCCGGAGTCGACGTAGACCTCGGTGCGGTCGCCGAGCGCGTCGACGACCTCCGGCAGCAGCTCGAGCGGCACGGGCGCGCGGTCGAGCTGACGCCCGCCGTGGTTGGAGAGCACGACCGCGTCGGCCCCCGCGTCGACGGCGACGCGCGCGTCCTGCGTCGTGAGCACGCCCTTGACGACCACCGGCAGGCCCGAGCGCTCCTTGACCCAGGCGATGTCCTCGGGGCGGATCGCCTGCTCTCGCAGCGCGTTCGACACCCCCCACCGCGCGTGCTCGGACCCCTCGGGGAAGGTCGCGAAGCGCAGCGGCTCGCTCGTGAGGATGCCGCCGACCCACCCCGGGTGACGGGCCAGCCCGGCGAGCGTGCGCGGGGTCAGCTCGGGCGGGATGGCGAAGCCGTTGCGCTTGTCCTTGCGCTTCATCCCCGTGACGACCGTGTCGACGGTGAGCATGACGGCCTCGTACCCGTGCTCGCGCGCCTGCTCGAGGTGCTCCAGGCTCACCCCGCGGTCGCGCATGAGGTAGAGCTGGTACCAGTTGCGCCCGCCGGGCGCCGCGGCCGCCAGATCGGGGATCGAGGTCGTCGCGTACGTCGACAGCGTGTAGGGCACCCCCGCGTCGGCGGCCGCCGCGGCGACCGCGCACTCCCCCGTGTGGTGGCTCAGCCGGGTGTACCCGGTCGGCGCGAGGACGAAGGGGGAGGCCGCGGGCCGCCCGAGCATCGTCGTCGTGAGGTCGGGGGTCGCGACCGCGCCGAAGACCGTGGGCCGCAGCTCGACGCGCTCGAAGGCCTCCCTGTTGCGCGCCATCGCGATCTCCGCGTCGGAGCCGGAGTGCACGTAGTCCCACACCGCGCCCGGCACCCGCCGCCGGGCCATCGCCTCGACGTCGTCGATGCTCACCGCTCGGGCGAGACGCCGCGACACCGCGTCGGCCGCGGGCCGGCGCATGTGGAGGAAGGGCTCGACGTCGGCCCATCGGGGCACGCGTCGGGGCGGGCGCGGGGTGAGGGCAGCGGACATGGTCGACCTCTCGTCAGGTGCGGGGGCGGGGGTGCGTCATCCGAGGACCGCGGCGACGACGAGCGCGACCGGCAGGGCCGCGACGGTGGTCACGAGGATGGTCTCGCGGGCAACGTCCTGCCCGACGCGGTAGCGCGTCGCGTGCAGGAAGATGTTCTGCGCGCTCGGCAGCGCGGCGGTGAGGACGACGCCGAGCAGCGCCGGGCCCTCGAGACCCAGCGCGGAGGCGACCGCCCACGCGACGACGGGCATGACGGCGAGCTTGAGACCGGAGGCGAGGGCGACCTCGGCCGTGTGACCGGAGCGGCCGACCGGGGGCGAGAGCCGCAGCGCGGCGCCGTAGCTGAGGAGCATGAGCGGGATCGCCGCGCCGCCGAGCAGCGACAGCGGGGCCTCGACGACCTCGGGCAGCGGCCAGCCGGCGATCGCGATGACCGAGCCGATGACGGCGGCGACGGTCAGCGGGTTCGTCGCGACCCGGCGCAGCGCGGCGGCGGCGCCCGCGGCCCCGCCGCGGAGCCGGTCGAGCACGACGAGGGCGACCGGCTGCACGACGAGCAGCTGGAGGAGCAGGGTGGGCACGACGACGCCGACGTCGCCGACGACGAAGGCGGCGATGGCGATGCCGAGGTTGCCGGCGTTGACGTAGCCGGAGACGAGCGAGCCGATGACGACCTCGCCCGCCGGCCGGCGCCAGACCAGCCGTGCGACGAGCGCGTAGAGCACGAGGTTGACGGCGAGGGCGCTCGCCGACGCGACGACGTTGACCCCCGCCCCGACGAGGTCAATCCGCGAGACGGTGACGACGAGCAGCGCCGGCATCGCCGCGAAGAACGCGACCTCGCCGAGCGTGACGATCATCCGGTCGTCGACGACCCCGACGTGCGCCAGCCCGGCGCCCACGGCGATGACGAAGAGGATCGTCGCGAATCCCACGATCACGGGTGGACCTCCCTTCGACGGTCTGGACAACTCATCATACAACCTCCATACTCATCGCATGAGTTGGCGGGTCGTCTCATGACCCGCCGTCCGCCCCGCCCCACACAACCACCCGGAGGACCCCCATGGCCGACGCGATCCGCTCCCTGACCCTGTCGCACGTCGTGCTCCCGCTCGAGACGCCCGTGAGCGACGCGAAGGTCCTCACCGGCCGGCAGAAGCCGCTCACCGAGACCGTCCTGCTCTTCGTCGAGGTGACGACCGAGCAGGGCCACCGCGGCATGGGCTTCAGCTACTCCAAGCGCGCCGGCGGTCCGGCGCAGTACGCCCACCTCCGCGAGGTCGCCGAGGTCGCCATCGGGCAGGACCCGGCCGACATCGACCGCATCTACCAGTCCCTCATGTGGGCCGGGGCCTCCGTCGGCCGCTCCGGCGTCGCGACCCAGGCCGTCGCCGCCCTCGACGTCGCGCTGTGGGACCTCAAGGCCCGGCGCGCCGACCTGCCCCTGGCCAAGCTCCTCGGCGCGTACCGCGACTCGTGCCGCGTCTACAACACCTCCGGCGGCTTCCTCCAGGCCTCCGTCGAGGAGATCAAGGAGAAGGCGAGCGCCTCGCTCGAGGCCGGCATCGGCGGCATCAAGATCAAGGTCGGCCAGCCCGACTGGCGCGAGGACCTGCGTCGCGTCGCCGCCCTGCGCGAGCACCTCGGCGACACCCCCTTCATGGTCGACGCCAACCAGCAGTGGGACCGCGACCGCGCCCGCCGCATGTGCCGCGAGCTCGAGGCCTTCGACCTCGTGTGGATCGAGGAGCCGCTCGACGCGTGGGACGCCGTCGGCCACGCCGACCTCTCGCGCACCTTCGACACCCCGATCGCGACCGGCGAGATGCTCACCTCCGTGCCCGAGCACATGGCGCTGATCGACGCCGGCTACCGCGGCATCGTCCAGCCCGACGCCCCGCGGATCGGCGGCATCACGCCCTTCCTGCGCTTCGCGACCCTCGCCTCGCACGCCGGGCTCGCCCTCGCGCCGCACTACGCGATGGAGATCCACCTCCACCTCGCCGCGGCCTACCCGACCGAGCCGTGGGTCGAGCACTTCGAGTGGCTCAACCCGCTCTTCGAGGAGCGCATCGAGATCCGCGACGGCCAGATGTGGGTGCCGGACCGCCCGGGCCTGGGCTTCACCCTCAGCGAGCGGATGCGTCAGCTGACGAAGGACACCGTCACCATCGGCGCCGCGTGAGCGATGGCGTGAGAGCGACGGGTCGTCGTCGTGCGGGCATGATGCCCGCATGACGACGACCCTCGCGCATGCCGTGGTCACCGGGCTCAAGGAGGCGATCCTGCGCGGAGACCTGCCGCCCGGGGCGAAGCTGCCCTCGGAGCCCCAGCTCGTCGAGCAGTACGGCGTCTCGCGCACCGTCGTGCGCGAGGCGGTGACACGGCTGCGCAGCGAGGGTCTCGTCGAGACCTTCCACGGGCGCGGGTCCTTCGTCCTCGCGCTGCCCGAGCCCTCCCCCTTCGCCGCCGAGTCGACCCGGATCCGCACCCACGACGACGTCCTGGCGATGCTCGACTTCCGCATCGGCGTCGAGAGCGAGGCCGCCGCGCTCGCGGCGCACCACCGCACCCCCGCCGACGAGCGGGCCATCCGCGCGGCGACGGAGGACTTCGGGCGGCAGGGGCACGAAGGGGCGGTGAGTGCCGACTTCGACTTCCACCGGGCGGTCGCGGCCGCGACCGGCAACCGCTTCTACCTCGAGCTCGTCGAGTCGCTCGGGCCGATGATGATCATGCTGCCGCGCACCCAGCTCGGCGAGCCGTACTCGATGACCGACGCGACGCACGTCGAGCGGGTGCAGCGCGAGCACGACGCCATCGCTGACGCCGTGCTCGCGGGTGACGCCGACACCGCCCGGGCCGCGATGCGCGTGCACCTCGGCAGCAGCCGGCGTCGGGTGGGGTCTACCAGCTCGCCGTCCGGGGGCTGAAGCCCGGCTCGATCGAGCGCATGTAGACGGTGTCCTCGCGACGCCGCACCCCGCACTCGAGGTACTGCTCGTGGAGCAGGCCGAGCGCGTCGCGGTCGAGCGTCACGCCGAGGCCGGGGGTCGTCGGGACCTTCACCGACCCGTCCACGAAGTCGAGCACGCCGGGCTCGACGACGTCCTGCGTCTTCCACGGGTAGTGGGTGTCGCACGCGTACGTGAGGTTCGGCGTCGCGGCGGCGAGGTGGACCATCGCGGCCAGGCTGACCCCGAGGTGGCTGTTGGAGTGCATCGACAGGCCGAGACCCCACGTGTCGGCGATGCCGCCGAGCAGGGCAGAGCGGCGCACACCGCCCCACAGGTGGTGGTCGGACAGGACGACCTGGACCGCGTCCTGCGCGATCGCCGGCGGCAGGTGCTCCATGGCGATGACGCACATGTTCGTCGCGAGGGGCAGCGGGCTCTGCGCCGCGACGGCGGCCATCCCCTCGATCCCGGGCGTCGGGTCCTCGAGGTACTCGAGGACCCCGTCGAGCCGGCGGGCGACCTCGATCGAGGTGGGGACGGTCCACGCGCCGTTGGGGTCGAGCCGCAGCGGCATGTCGGGGAAGGCCTCGCGCAGCGCCTCGATCGCCGCGCACTCCTGATCGGGCGGGAAGACGCCGCCCTTGAGCTTGAGCGAGCCGAAGCCCCAGCCGTCGACGAGCCGGCGGGCCTGGGCGACGACCTGGTCGGGGGTGAGCGCCTCGCCCCACTCGTCGTCGGGCGCGCCGGGGTGACCGGCCCACTTGTAGAAGAGGTAGCCGGAGAAGGGCACCTCGTCGCGCACGGCGCCGCCGAGCAGGTCGCTCACGGGCACCCCGGCGCGGTGGCCCTGGATGTCGAGGCAGGCGACCTCGAAGGGGGAGAAGACGGTGTCCGACGCGGAGTCGACGTCAAGCATCCCGCCGAAGCTCGCGCCCGCGCCGCCGTCGCCCGTCGCGAGCACCTCGGCGACGAGCCGGCGCAGTCCGTTGAGGTCGTAGGGGTCGGTGCCGGGCATCCGGGCGGCGACCGCCTCGAGCCGGGCGAGGTGGGTCTCGTCGCCGTAGGTCTCGCCGAGCCCGAGCACCCCGTCGTCGGTGTGCACCTCGACGACCGCACGCAGCGCCCACGGCTGGTGGACGCCGACGACGTTGAGCAGGGGCGGGTCGGCGAAGGCGAGCGGGGTGACGACGACGCGGGAGATCTTGGCGCTGCTCATGCGGTCGGCTTCACGGCGAGGACGGGGACGTCGAGACCGAGGAGCAGGCGCTGGGCGTCGCTGCCGAGGACGAGCTTGCCGACGGGGCTGCGGCGACGCAGACCGATGACGACCATGCTCGCGCCGGTGCTCGCGACGAGCCCCTCGAAGGTGTCGACGATGTCGGAGCCGTGCAGCGGCTGCTCGACGGTGGCCTCGACGCCCGCCGCGCGGGCGGCGCCGAGGATCCGCTCGCGGGCCTCGTCGTCGACCATCTCGGCGTCGACGGTGCTGCCGCGGCGTGGGCTGTTGACGACGACGACGTCCTGCTGGAGGGCCGCCGCCATCTCGAGGCCGCGGGCCAGCGCGGCCTCGCCCTCGGGGGTGGGGACGTAACCGACGAGGATGCTCACGGGTCTCTCCTTGGGGTTCGTGCGGGGGTGCGGTGCGGGATGGGCACGGGGTCAGATGGGCACGGGGTCAGACCCGCAGGTCCTCGCGGTCCGGCTGGTCGGCGACCGCCGCGGCGCGGCGGCGCTTGCGGATGCCGCTGACGATCGGCCAGGCGGCGACGAGCACGAGGACGAGCAGGATCGTGCCGGAGATCGGGCGCGTGACGAAGCCGGTCGGGTCGCCCTCGAAGATGATGAGCGAGCGGCGGATGTTCGCCTCGACGAGACCGCCGAGGACGAAGGCGAGGACGAGCGGCCCGGGCTCGAAGCCGAGCTTCTTCATGAGGTAGCCGACGACGCCGAAGATGATCATCACGTAGATGTCGAAGACGCTGTTGTTGATCGTGTAGACGCCGAGGACCGTGATGAGCACGGTGATCGGGGCGAGGATCGCCGGGCGCACCCGCAGGATCCGCACGAAGATGCCGACGAGCGGGATGCTGAGGAGCAGCAGGATGAGGTTGCCGACGTACATCGAGTTGATGACGCCCCAGAAGAGGTCGGGGCGCTCGTCGACGAGCTGCGGGCCGGGCGTGACGCCGAGGATGAGCAGGGCGCCGAAGAGGATGGCCATCGAGGCGTTGGCCGGGATGCCGAGGGTGAGCAGCGGGATGAAGGACGAGGTCGCCGCGGCGTTGTTGGCCGTCTCGGGGGCGGCGACGCCCTGGATGGCGCCGCGGCCGAAGCGCTCGGGCGTCTTGCTGATCCGCTTCTCCGTCGCGTAGGCGGCGAGCGAGGACATCACCGCGCCACCACCGGGCAGGACGCCGAGGAGGAAGCCGATGCCCGACCCGCGGGCGATGGCGCCCGAGGACTCCTTGAGGTCGGCCCGCGAGGGCCAGACGTTGCCCACCTTCGCCGGGGCGTGGACCTTGCCGTGGCGCTCCTCGAGGTTGTAGAGGATCTCGCCGACGCCGAAGAGGCCCATGGCGACGACGACGAAGTCGATGCCGTCGGAGAGCTGGAGGCTGCCGAAGGTGAAGCGCTCGGCGCCGCTGAAGCTGTCGCGGCCGACGGTCGCGAGGAGCATGCCGATGCCGGCCGCGATGAGCGCCTTGAGCATGTGGCCGCTGCCGATGGTCGAGACGAGGAGCACGCCGAGCAGGGCGAGGGCCGCCATCTCCGGCGGGCCGAAGTCGAGGGCGTAGCCGGCGATGACCGGGGCGAGCAGGCTCAGGCCGATGATCGAGACGGTGGCGCCGATGAAGGAGCCGATCGCCGCGATGCCGAGCGCGGTGCCCGCCTTGCCCTGCTTGGCCAGGGCGAAGCCGTCGAAGACGGTGACGACCGATGACGCCTCCCCCGGCAGACGGAGCAGGACCGAGGTGATCGTGCCGCCGTACTGGGCGCCGTAGAAGATGCCGGCGAGCATGATGATCGCCGAGACCGGGTCGGTGCCGTAGACGATCGGCAGGAGGATCGCGATGGTGGCCGCCGGGCCGAGGCCGGGCAGGACGCCGATGAGCATGCCGATGAGCACGCCGATGAGGCAGTAGAGGAGGTTGCGGGGCTCGGCGACGACGCTGAAGCCCTCGAGGAAGGCGCTGACATCCATGACGACTCCAGGTCAGAGGGCGATGAGGTGCGGCAGCGGGATGCGCAGGCCGTAGAGGAAGAGGACGTAGAAGACCGCGACGGTCCCCACGGAGACGGCGATCGAGGTCCGCCAGCTCTCGCCGCCGAGCCAGCGCAGCCACACGAGGCACAAGAGCAGCGAGGGGATCTCGAAGCCGACGACCGGCAGCAGGACCGCCACGCCGAAGAAGGTGGCCAGGCCGACGAGCGGCAGCAGGCTGGAGCGGCTGAAGACCTCGGTGTCGGTCAGACCGCGCCCGAAGAGGAGCAGCAGGACACCGAGCGCGGCGATGCCGACCGAGATGATGAAGGGCCACAGGCCCGGGCCGGGGTCGCGGGGCGACCCCAGCCCGTAGCCCGAGGCGAGCACCGCACCGGCGATGCCGATGATGAGCGCGACGAGCGCGCCGGCGATCTGGTAGCCGGGTCCGCCCGCGGGCGGACGCTCCTCGGCCAGCTCCTCGGCGACCTCGGCCTCGAGCTCGGCGAGGACGTCGCCCTCCGGTGCCGTCCGGGGGCTGCCCGGTGCGCGCTCGTCGCTCATGCTCTTCTCCTTCGGTCCTGCGAGGTGGTGCGGGTGCTGTGCGTGATGGTGCGGGGTGGTGCGGGTGCCGTGAGGCGTCAGGTCACTGCTTGGCCAGGTCGAGGTCGTACTTCTCGACGAGCTCCGCGTAGCGCTTCTTGTCGGTCTCGAGCTGGGTGGTGACCTCCTCGCCGGAGACCTCCATCGGCGTGAGGCTGTTCTGCTCGTTGAACTTCTTGTACGCGTCGGTGGCGAAGGTGTCCTTCATCCCCTTCGCGATGGTGTCCTTGACGTCCTGGGGGGTGCCCTTGGGCACGGTCATGAAGCGGTACTGGAAGACCTCGACGTCGAGACCCTGCTCCTTGGCGGTGGGCACGTCCTTGAGGTACTCGATCCGCTCGGGGGCGAAGACCGTGACCGGCGTGAGCTTGCCGGACTCGATGTTCTCGACCGCCTCGCCGATCTGCAGGCAGGCCGTGTCGACCTGGCCGCCGAGGACCGCGGTGAGCGCGGGGGCGCCGCCGTCGAAGGGGACGGGCTTGGAGGTCGCGCCCGCCGTCTCGAAGGTGAGGGCGCAGGAGAGCTGCGCGCCGGTGCCGACACCGGTCGTCGCGTAGGTGAGCGTCTTCGACGCGCCCTTGATGTCGTCGAGGTCCTTCAGACCGCTCTTCGGGCTCGTCACGAGGACGTAGTCGTCGCGGCTGACGCCGCCGACGACCTCGACGTCGTCGATGCTCGTCACCTCGGACTCCTTCACGGCGAGCGGGGTGATCGCGAAGAGCGAGGCGTTCTGGATGCCGATGACGGAGCCGTCGTTCTTGGCGTCCTTGATCTCGGCCGCGGCGAGCGCGCCGTTGGCGCCCTCGCGGTTGATGACGGCGAAGGTGCCGCCGAGCGAGTCGGACAGCCCCTTCGAGACCGCGCGGCTGATGAGGTCCGAGGACCCGCCGGCCGAGGCGCCGACGTACATCTCGACGGTGCCGGAGGGGTAGGACGCGTCGTCGCCGCCGCCTCCACCCGTCGAGGTCTGGACACCGCCGCAGGCGGTGAGGGCGAGGACGCTCGCGCCGGCGAGGGCGGCGAGGGCGGGGGTCTTCGTGGGCATCGTTGCTCCTAAGGGGTTCCGCGTGACGAGGGATGACACTAGGAGCGTCGGTCGATGCACGTCCAAGCCCAACTGAGCATGGAGTGATCCACGCAAGGCATCACGAACCGGGGACGGCGCCCAGACCGGCTGCAGCAGCCCCCTCGCCGACACCCCTCGTGGGGACTACCGTCGACAGATGGCCCCTACAGACGTAGAAGCCCCGATCAGGGTCGCCCTCCTCGACGACTGCGAGGTGGTGGCCCGGGGGGTCGCGGCCATGCTCGCCGACTACCCGCTGCGCGTCGAGCTCGTCGAGCCCGACCACCGGCTCGTCGTCGCGCAGCCCGTCGACATCGCCCTGTGGGACGCCTTCGCGCCCGGCGCAGCCGACGAGGACCGCTCCACCGTCGCCGACTCCCTCGTGCGCCGCACGGCGCTCTTCACGTGGGACGTCTCGAGCCGGAGCGTGCTGCTCGCCCAGGAGCGTCACCTGTCCGGGGTGCTGTCGAAGTCGGCGAGCGCCGGCCGGCTCGTCGACGCCCTCGAGCGCGTCGACGCCGGCGAGAACGTCGTCATGAGGCCCGACGACGCGGTCGCCGAGGAGGACGGGTGGCCGGGCCGGGCCGAGGGCCTGACCCGGCGGCAGGCCGACGTCGTCCGCCTCGTCGTCGCCGGTCTGAGCAACCAGCAGATCGCTCACGCCTGCTACCTCAGCATGAACTCGGTGAAGTCCTACATCCGCGCCGCGTACCGCACGATGGGCGTCAGCTCGCGCAGCCAGGCGGTGCTGTGGGGCGTCGACCACGGCTTCCGCCACCACCGCCCCTGACGACGGGGGACCCACCGCGGGTCGGCCAGGAGCACCCACGGCGGGCCGCTCTCCACGCTACGGCGGCGGCCTGCTCGACGCAGGCCCCCTTTCGGGCGGTCCCGCTCAGGTGCGGGCCTCGGCCTGCTGATGGGAGCGGCGAGGGCGGAGCACAGCGTGGTGGGTTCGTGACCTCGCCGAGCTGTGCCCTCCCTCGTCGCCCTCGTCGCTCCCATCTCCCCAGCGGCCGCGGTGCGCCGATGCGACGACGGTACTCCCGTCTCTTTACCGCGTCTTTACTTTCGCTTTACTACCTCTAGACAATTTTCAGCGCTGGACAGCGACCGGGATGCTCGCAGGTGACCGTGCGAGGGTGAGGGCTCACCACCCCTTCGACGTCTGGACGTCTCCCATCCCTGCTGCAGCAGCCCGTGCCCGAGCCCGTCGGTGGGCGCATGTCGACCCGGCCCGACGAGGCCTCGTGCTGGCGTGGGTGGGCTTCACCCTCACCTTCGCCCTCGCGCGCCTCGTCACCGGGGTCATCAAGATCGGCGACCAGGACACCGGTGACGTCGTCGTCGGCGGCGTGCACCTGCACCACTACCTGTGGGGCATCGCCATCGTCGTCGCCGTCGCGATCTACGGGCTCGTCGACCGCAGCGCACGGACGCGGTCCGTCATGGGTGCCGCCCTGGGTGTCGGCGTGGCGCTCGTCGTCGACGAGATCGCGCTGCTCGTCACCCTCGAGGACGTGTACTGGACGAGCGAGGGCTGGTCGAGCGTCGCCGTCGCGGTCATCATCATCGGCGTCGTCGGCAGCGCGCTCGCCGCGACCCGCAGCGGCCGGCAGGACGACTGAGCCGCCGTCGCGTGGCACCGGTTCGACGAGGGGGTGTCACCTCGAGGTGACACCCCGTCTTCGACCCACCGCCCGCGTACGCTCGGGCTCGTGATCACCCTCGACCAGGTCCGCTGCTTCGTCGCGGTCGCCGAGGAGTTGCACTTCGGGCGCGCGGCGCAGCGGCTGCAGATGACCCAGCCCCCGCTCTCCCGCCAGATCCAGAAGCTCGAGCGCGCCGTCGGCGCCCACCTGCTCGAGCGTGACAACCGGCACGTCGAGCTGACCGGGGCCGGTCTGGCCTTCCTCGACGAGGCCTACCGTCTGCTCTCCGTCGTCGAGAGCGCCGGCGACGTCGCCCGCCGGGTCGACGCCGGCGCCGCGGGCGTGCTGCGCCTGGGCTTCACCGCCGTCTCCGCCATCTCCATCCTCGGGCCGCTGCTGCGCCGGCTGAGCACCGAGCTGCCCGACGTCGAGGTGCTGCTGTCCGAGCGCGTCACCGGGGCCCAGGCCGACGGCATCCGCCGCGGCGAGCTCGACCTCGGGCTCGCGCGACCCCCCTTCGACACCGGTCTGCTCAGCTCGCGCGTCGTCCTGCGCGAGCCGCTCATGGCCGTCCTGCCCACAGACCACCCGCTCGCCGGTCTCGACCGCCCGCTGACGCCGGAGGACTTCGACGGCGAGCCCGTCATCGCCTACGACCCCCGGCAGTCCCGCTACTTCCACGAGCTGCTCGTGCGCTTCTTCGCCAACGCCCACCCGCGCGTCGACCAGCGGGTGCACCAGGTGCTCACCGCCCTGCTCCTCGTCTCCGCCGGCCGCGGCACGACCCTCGCGCCCGAGTCGGCCCGCTCCCTCGGCGTCTCCGGCGTCGTCTTCGCCGAGCTCGCGCACGGCGGCGGGCGCACCGGTCTCGACGCCGACCCCGAGC
This sequence comes from Janibacter sp. UYMM211, assembly GCF_040547045.1. Lineage (NCBI taxonomy): Bacteria > Bacillati > Actinomycetota > Actinomycetes > Micrococcales > Intrasporangiaceae > Janibacter > Janibacter sp. UYMM211. The sequence goes on from NZ_JBEPOY010000005.1 coordinate 47,407, forward strand.
GGCCGGTCGAGCTCCACGCGATCTGGGACCGCTCGTCGGTCAGCCCGGTCGTGCGCCGGGTGCTCGACGTCGTCCGCGACGTCTCCACCGGGGCCGGTCGAGAGCACACCCGACCGAGCGCGTAGCTCTCCCCCGTACCGGGCCCCGCCCGTCCTGCTCACGTCACGATGTCGATGCCCGGGGGGTATTGCGGGATACATCTTTGGGCTTGGACAGGCATCGTCCACCCCTCCTAGCGTGACCGACGAACCCCCACCGGTACGACGACAAGGACGACAGCGTGACCGCCTACAGCCCCGCAGACCTGGCCGAGCAGCTCAAGAGCGGACTGCTCTCCTTCCCGGTCACGCACTTCACCCCCGACCTCGAGCTCGACCTCGACGCGTACCGCCAGCACCTCGCCTGGCTCGCCGAGCACCCCGTCGCCGGTCTCTTCGCCGCCGGCGGCACCGGCGAGGGCTTCAGCCTCAGCCTCGCCGAGACCGACGCCGTCGTGCGCGCCGCCGTCTCCGAGGTCGCCGGGCGCACCCCGGTCCTCGCGCCCGCCACCGGTGCGACCGTCAACGCCGTCGCCCAGGCCCGCGCGGCCGCCGACGCCGGCGCCGACGGCATCCTGCTCATGCCGCCCTACCTCACCGAGGCCGGCCAGGACGGCCTCTACGAGCACGTGAGCCGCGTGTGCGAGGCCACCGGCCTGGGCGTCGTCGTGTACTCGCGCGCCAACGCCGTGCTCCACGCCCCGACCGTTGCCCGTCTCGCCGAGGCCAACCCGACCCTCATCGGCTTCAAGGACGGCATCGGCAACGTCGAGCAGATGACGCGCACCTACGCCACCGTCGGCGACCGCCTCATGTACATCGGCGGCCTGCCGACCGCGGAGACCTTCGCCCTGCCGCTGCTCCAGCTCGGCGTGAGCACCTACTCCTCCGCCCTCTTCAACTTCGTGCCGGAGTGGGCCGTGGCCTTCTACGACGCCGTGCGCCGCCAGGACACCGACGAGGTCTACCGTCGGCTGCGCGAGTTCGTCCTGCCCTACCTCGACATCCGTGACCGCACCCCCGGGTACGCCGTCTCGATCGTCAAGGCCGGGCTCGAGGCCATCGGCCGTCCCGCCGGCCCGGTCCGCCCGCCGCTGACCGACCTGCGCCCGGACGAGCGCGCCGAGCTCGCCACCCTCGTCGAGCGCACCCGCCTCGTCGAGACCGCCCGCTGAGAGGACACCGCATGACCGACCAGCCCACCTCGATCGTCGCCGGCGCCGAGAGCGCCACCGCCGACGTCGCCGCTGCCACCCAGGCCGCCGAGGACGCCTTCGCGCAGTACCGCGCGACGACGCCGCAGCAGCGCGCCGACTTCCTCGAGGCGGTGGCCGCCGAGATCGAGGCCGACACCGACGCCCTCGTCGAGGCCGCCGTCGCGGAGTCGCACCTGCCCCAGGGCCGCATCACCGGCGAGGTCGGTCGCACGACCGGCCAGCTGCGGATGTTCGCCGGCGTCGTGCGCCGCGGTGACCACCTCGGCGTGCGGGTCGACCCGGCCCAGCCGGACCGCACGCCGCTGCCCCGCGCCGACATCCGTCAGCGGATGATCCCGCTCGGCCCGGTCGCCGTCTTCGGGGCGAGCAACTTCCCGCTCGCCTTCTCGACCGCGGGCGGCGACACCGCGTCCGCGCTCGCCGCCGGCTGCCCGGTCGTCGTCAAGGGCCACCCCGCCCACCCGCGCACCGGCTACCTCGTCGCGAAGGCCGTCTCCCGCGCCGTCGCGAGCACCGGCCTGCCGGCCGGCACCTTCTCCTTCCTCCTCGGCGACGGGATCGAGCTCGGCCAGGAGCTCGTCCGCGACCCGCGGATCACCGCCGTCGGCTTCACCGGCTCGCGCGGCGGCGGTCTCGCCCTCGTGCGCGCCGCGGCCGAGCGCGAGGTGCCGATCCCGGTCTACGCCGAGATGTCCTCGATCAACCCCGTCGTCGTGCTCCCCGGGGCGCTCGAGGGCGACGTCGCCGGACTGGCGCAGGCCTACGTCGGCTCGCTGACCCTCGGGTCGGGCCAGTTCTGCACGAACCCCGGCCTGCTCTTCCTGCCCCGCGGCGAGGCGGGCGACGCCTTCGTGGCTGCTGCTGCCGAGGCGGTCGGCCAGGCCTCCGGCACGCAGATGCTCACGTCCGGCATCGCCCAGGCGTACGCCGAGGGCACGGCCCGTCAGTCCTCCGGCGACGGCATGACCGTGCTCGCGACCGGCTCGGCCGGCGAGGGCTCCGACGCCCCCGCGCCGCAGCTCACGCAGGCCGCCTCCGCCGACTCCCCGGTCGTCGCCGACGAGGTCTTCGGGCCCGCCGGCGTCGTCATCCGCTACGACTCGGTCGAGGGTCTCCTCCCTTCGCTCGCCGACCTCGAGGGCCAGCTCACCGCGACGGTCCACGCGGCCGCGGGCGACGCCGAGGCGGCACGCGCGCTGCTGCCGACCCTCGAGCGCAAGGTCGGACGCATCCTCTTCAACGGCTGGCCCACCGGGGTCGAGGTCGGGCACGCGATGGTCCACGGCGGCCCCTTCCCCGCGACCTCCGACAGCCGCACGACCTCGGTCGGATCGCTGGCGATCGAGCGCTTCCAGCGTCCGGTGGCCTACCAGGACGTCCCGGCCGACGTGCTGCCCGAGGCGCTGCGCGACGACAACCCGTGGGGTCTGCTGCGGCGCGTCGACGGGGAGCTGCAGGCGTGAGCACGACGATCGCCCGCGTCGAGGTCGTGCCCGTCGCCGGGCACGACTCGGCGCTGCTCAACCTCAGCGGCTGCCACGGCCCGTACTTCACCCGCAACATCGCGATCGTCACCGACTCGCAGGGTCGCGAAGGGGTCGGCGAGGTGCCCGGTGGCGAGGCCATCCGGCGCACGGTCCTCGACGCCTCCGAGCTGCTCGTCGGTCAGCCGGTCGCCCGCTTCCGCTCGCTGCTGCGCGACGTCGCCGCCGCCTTCGCCGACCGGGACTCCGGTGGGCGCGGGCTGCAGACCTTCGACCTGCGCACGACGATCCACGCGGTGACCGCGCTCGAGTCCGCGCTGCTCGACCTCGCCGGCCAGGAGCAGGGCGTGCCCGTCGCCGAGCTGCTCGGCGACGGGCAGCAGCGCACCCACGTGCCGATGCTCGGCTACCTCTTCTACGTCGCCGACCCCGACGAGGTGGGCGGGGCCTACCTGCGCGAGCCGGACGGCGCCGACGACTGGGAGCGGGTGCGCCGTGAGGTCGCGATGACGCCCGAGGCCGTCGTGCGTCTCGCCGAGGCCGCGCAGGCCCGGTACGGCTTCACCGACTTCAAGCTCAAGGGCGGCGCGCTGCCCGGCGAGGAGGAGGTCGCGGCCGTCACCGCGCTGCACGAGCGCTTCCCGGACGCGCGGATCACGCTCGACCCCAACGGCGGGTGGCTGCTCGCCGACGCGATCCGTCTGCTGGGTGGCACCGGTGACGTCCTGGCCTACGCCGAGGACCCGTGCGGTGCCGAAGGGGGCTACTCGGGTCGCGAGATCATGGCGGAGTTCAAGCGGGCCACCGGTCTGCGGACGGCCACGAACATGATCGCGACGGACTGGCGCCAGATGGCGCACGCCATCCGGACGAACGCCGTGGACATCCCCCTCGCGGACCCGCACTTCTGGACGATGGCCGGCTCGGTGCGCGTCGCGCAGATGTGCCACGAGTTCGGGCTGACGTGGGGCTCGCACAGCAACAACCACTTCGACGTGTCGCTGGCGATGTTCACCCATGTCGGCGCGGCCGCCCCGGGCGAGATCACCGCGCTCGACACGCACTGGATCTGGCAGGACGGGCAGGGGCTGACGACCGACCCGCTGCAGATCCGCGCCGGGCAGATCGAGGTGCCGACGGCTCCCGGGCTCGGGGTGACGATCGACCGCGAGCGACTCGCCGAGGCCAACGCCCTGTACGAGGAGCACGCGCTCGGCGCCCGCGACGACGCGATCGCCATGCAGGCCCTCGTGCCGGGCTGGACCTTCGACCCGAAGCGTCCCGCCCTCGTGCGCTGAGCCGAGCACGACGAAGGGGGACCCCGACCGATCCGGTCGGGGTCCCCCTTCGTCGTCCGGCGGGCGGTGCCACCACGGCGCACGCTCTGCCGCGAGCTACGGCCCGGCGGGGCCGGTCAGGCGACGGGCTGGTCCTGCAGGACGAGCGCGCGGGTCGCGGCGACGAGCTGGTCGACGAGGACGTCGAGCTCACCGGCACGACGCTCCTCGAGCTGCAGGCCGTCCTGGCCGAGCTCGGTGAAGAGGCTCAGCGCGACCTGCTGACGCACGGCGTGCATCGAGAAGTTCGCGACGACGGAGCGCCAGTGCTCGACTGCGCGGATGCCGCCGTCGGCGCCGTAGGAGACGAAGGCGACCGTCTTGCCCATCCACTCGGGGGCGAGGGAGTCGAAGGCGTTCTTGAAGGCGCCGGGGATCGAGTGGTTGTACTCGGGGGTGACGAAGACGAAGCCGTCGTACTGGTCGATCGCCTGGCCGAAGCGCACGACGCGCTCGTCGTCGTACTGGCGGTTCGCCATGCCGGGGATGACCGGCGAGGTGAGCATCGGCAGGTCGAAGTCGGCGAGGTCGACGATCTCGAAGGTGGCCTCCTCGCGCTGGTCGGCGGTGGCCTGGACCCACTCGGCGACGGTGCGGGCCGCGCGGCCCTCGCGGACGGAGCCGACGATGATGCCGATCTTCATGTGGTGCTCTCCTTCGGTGATGCTGCGTGCAATGGTTTAACTCTCAACTAAGACGATAACCGATCCATTCCCCGTGACCCAATCGCCGTCGTTTCGTGGGGTACCGACGACCGCGGCGGTCGGGGGACGATGTCGCCATGAGCCCGCACGAGATCGCCGACCCGACGACCCCGCGCAGCAAGACCCCCTTCGTCGTCGCCGGCGTGCTCGCCGCCGGGGTCGCGGTCGTGGCGACCGCGGGTCTGGGCTGGCGCGCCCTGAACCCCACGACCGAGGTCACCGGCCAGGTCGCGCTGACGAGCGAGGCCCTCGTGCGGATCGGGCCCGGCGGGTGGTACTACGAGTCGGGACGGCGCGGGGCGCCGGACCTCGTGCGCCAGGTGGGCACCGACGCGTCGTGGGAGGTGCCCGAGATGGAGTCGGGCATCAGCGCGACCCCTGACCTGCTCACCGAGGACGGCGCGGTGCTCCATCTCGACGGCGACGCCGTCGAGATCCGCACCGCCGACGGCACGCAGCGCGCGGACGTGCGCGACGTCGCGCAGGCCTACGGCGAGGACCTCTGGCCCGGCGAGCGGCTCGAGCTGGTCGGGGCGAGCGCGACCCACGCCGTCGTGCGCAGCTGCCTCACCGACGAGTCCGACGGCGCCGCCCAGGACGTGACCGTGCTCGCCGGCGTCGCGCTCGACGACGGCGACGTCTCGTGGGCCACCCGCGTCGCCACCTCGTGCGACCCCGAGGTCGCCACCTACCGGGCGCGCCACGCCCCCGCCCAGCGCTACACCTTCGTCGAGACCCCCGACGAGGTCCTCGCCGTCGACCTCTCCGACGGCGACGTCGCCCAGCGGTGGCGTGGCCTGGAGATCCACGACGTCGCCGTGCGCGGCGACGACGCGCTCGTCACCGTCGGCGACCGGGTGCGGGCGATCTCCCTGCGCTCCGGTCGCACGCTCGACGAGCAGGAGTGCCGGGTCGCCTCGCTCGGCGACGACATCGGCATCGACGGGCAGGTGAGCGAGCTCGGGGCGCTCTCGGCCGGGTGCATGGAGCGCTCCTGGGTGTGGGACGGCGAGCAGCTCGTCGAGGGCCCCGACGACGGGGGCGGGATGAACGAGCCCCTCGCCGAGGGTCGCGAGGTCGCCCGCGGCCGGCTGGCGCTGACCCGCGAGGGCACGACGCTGCACGTGCGCGACCTGCTCGGCGAGCGACCCGACCAGAAGGTGGCGATGCAGTCCGAGGACGCCGTCGTCGCCGCGTACCAGCCCGGTGGCCGCCTGCTCGTGCTCGCCGAGGTCGGCGACGACCACGCCTCGTCGATGCGTCTCGTCGACCTGCAGACCGGCGACCTCGTCGCCGACGCGACGGGGCGCCTGGACTTCAGCGCCGACGTCACGCCCGACGGCTACGCGCTCGTCGAGTCCGCGGACCACGAGACGCACTGGGTCGTCGGGGTGACCCGATGAGCCGCGCGCGCCCGGTCCGGGTCCTCGTCGGCGTCGCGGTGGCTGTCGTCGCCCTGCTCGTCGTGCTCCTCGGCGCCGGCGTCCTCGGCCCGAGCCGCGCCGAGCGGGCCGCCGGGGTCGACGACCTCACCGGACCCGACGACGCCGTCGGCGTCGTGTGGTCCGGCGAGAGCCGCTTCGTGACGATGGGCCCCGGCGGGTGGTTCTCCACCTCGCCGAAGGGGGACGCGGACGTCCTCATGGTCCACGGCCCGACCGGTCGGCAGTGGTCGATGCCCTCCTTCGACAGCCCCGACGCCATCACCTCCGACGGGCGGGCGATCTCGTTGCTCGGCGGTGACGTCACGATCATCAGCGAGGACGGCACGCGCGTCGAGGCGAGCGCCCGAGATCTCCTCGTCGCCTTCGGCGACCGCCGCCTCGTCGCCGGCGAGGACGCCGTCTTCGTCGCGCTGTCGGACGAGCACGTCGTCGTCGCGACCTGCCTCTCGACCGACGGGGCGCGGCTCGACGAGGAGGCGCCGGGCGGGCGGACCGTCGTCGCGGCGGTGGGGCTCGACGACGGGCGGGTCGCCTGGACGCACGACACCGAGGTGGGCTGCGAGGCCGACGTCGCGGGCTACCGCTCGATGGCCCAGCCCGAGCAGCGCTACGTCGCGATCCACCCCTCGCAGACCCGCACCGACGTCCTCGACCTCGCGACCGGCACGACCGTCGCGAAGCTCACCGACCGCACGACCGGCCGGGTCGTCGTCCAGGGCGAGCGCGCGATGCGGCGCGACGGCGACACCGTCGAGGTCACCTCGCTGCGCACCGGTGGCACGGTCGCGACGACGACCTGCCCGGGCGCCCGGCTGGGCAACCCGGGCGACACCCAGGGTCGTCTCTCCGAGGACGGGGTGCTCACCGTCGAGTGCGGCGACTCGGTCCGCCTGCTCGACGGGTCCACCTTCGTCACGGTCGACGCCCCCCCGGTCGGCAAGGACCAGCAGGTGCCCGACGGCGGGTCGGTCAGCCACGACCGGCTCGTGCTGACCCGCACGGGCGACACCCTCGCCGTCCGCGACGCGCTCGCCGAGCGCGACCTCGGCACCGTCGAGGTGCCCGAGGGCATGCGCATCGCCACGAACGAGCCGCGCGGCCGGGCCCTCGTCCTCTACGAGACGAAGGAGAGCTCGTGGTTCACCGGCAACCGCCTGCGCACGAAGGTCCAGGTGCTCGACACCCGCACCGGCGAGCTCGTCGTGAGCACCGACCGCGGGCTGTCGCCGGGCAGCTCCGTCTCGCCCGACGGATTCGTCGCGATGAGCGCGTCGGTCGACGGCCGGTCGACGACGTCACGCCGGTCGCGCTACCGCGAGGACTCGGTGCACTCCTGGGTGGTCTCGGTGCGCGAGGTGAGCCCGTCGTCGGTCACGGCCGGACGACGGTGATGCCGGCGGGTGCGCCCGCGCCCAGCGCGACGAGCGCGTCCGGGGCCTCGTCGAGGCCGACGACCCGCCCGACGAGCGCGGTGAGGACGATCCCGCCGGCGACGAGGTCGAGCATCGCGGGGTAGTCCGCGGCCGCGAGGCCGTGGGTCCCGTGCACCGACAGCTCCCACCCGACGACCCGGTCCATCGGCAGGGCGGCGTCGGCCTGGTCGCCGAGGAGCAGACCGGCCTGGACGTGACGCCCCCGGCGGCGAAGGGAGAGGACGCTCGCCCGCGCGGTGGGGACGGACCCGTAGGCGTCGAGGGATAGATGGGCACCACCGCCGGTCGCCGCGACGACCTCGGCCGCGACCTCCTCGGGGGTGCGACCCGACCCGTCGACGACCGCGTCGGCCCCGAGGGTGCGGGCCAGCTCGAGCGCGCTCGGCGCGACGTCGACGACCGTGACGCGGGCGCCCAGGGCGCGCGCGACGAGCAGCGCGGACAGCCCCACCCCGCCGGCGCCGTGGACGGCGACCTCGTCGCCGGGACGGACGGCCCCGTGCTGCGCGACGGCGCGATACGCGGTGGCGAAGCGGCAGCCCAGTGCCGCGGCCTCGACGTCGCCCACGCCGTCGGGCACGGCCACGAGGTTGTGGTCCGCGGCGTGCAGCGCGACCTGCTCGGCGTAGCTGCCCCAGCCGGTGAAGCCGGGCTGGGTCTGGTCGGGGCAGACCTGGCCGTCGCCCTGCGCGCACCACTGGCACCGGCCGCAGCCGCAGACGAAGGGAGCGGTGACCCTCTCCCCCACCTGCCAGCGGGTGACCTCGGGGCCGACCTCTCGGATCGTGCCGACGAGCTCGTGCCCGGGCACGTGGGGCAGCTCGACCGGGTCGTGACCCATCCACGCGTGCCAGTCGCTGCGGCACACGCCCGTCGCCGTCACGGTGACGACGACGCCGTCGCGCGGGCAGGCGGGGTCGGGCACCTCGGTGACCTCGGGGCGGGTTCCGGTGCGGGTGACGAGGACGGCGCGCATGGTCGTCATGATGCCTGGCGTGCATACCCCTATGGGGTATATGGTCATGATCATGGACACCACCGCTCACCACGAGGACGCGCACGACATGTCCGGCATGGCGGTCAGCGCGACCTTGCACTGCCTCACCGGGTGCGCCATCGGTGAGATCGCCGGTCTGATGATCGGCACGGCGCTGGGGTGGCACACGCTCGGCACCACGGCTCTGGCGATCGCGCTGGCCTTCGTCTTCGGGTACTCGCTGTCGGCCCTGCCCCTGGTGCGGGCCGGGATCGCCCTGGGCTCGGCGCTCACCCTCGTGCTCGCCGCCGACACCCTCTCGATCGCGACGATGGAGATCGTCGACAACGCGGTCATGTGGCTCGTGCCGGGCGCGATGGAGGCGGGGCTGGGCGACTGGCTCTTCTGGGTCTCGATGGGGCTCGCCCTGACGGTCGCGTTCTTCGCCGCGCTGCCGGTCAACCGCTACCTGCTGCGACGAGGCCGGGGTCATGCGATCACCCACGAGGCCACCGGGCACGCGGCGATGGACAACCGCCCGCTCGTCTTCGGCATCGTCGGCTTCCTGCTCGGCGGGCTCGCCGCCGCCATCGGGTCGGTGCTGTCGTGAGCGACACCGATGACGTGCGCGCGGCCTACGACGCGATGGCGCAGGCGTACGCGGCCGCGTACCCGACGACCGAGCCCGAGAGCGCGCCCGAGCTGGCGATGGTCGACCATCTCGTCGAGCTCCTCGGCCCGGCGGCCCGGGTGATCGACGCCGGGTGCGGCACGGGCCGGATGAGCCGCTACCTCGCCGACCGAGGGGCGGTCGTCGAGGGCGTCGACTTCTCGCCGGGGATGCTCGAGCAGGCGAGAGCCGCGCACCCGGACCTCTGCTTCGAGACCGGGTCGCTCACCGACCTCGGTGGCGACGACGGTCGCTACGACGGGGTGCTCGCGTGGTACTCGCTCATCCACCTCGACGACGCCGACGCGGCGCGCGCCGTGCGCGAGATGGCCCGGGTGGTCCGGCCCGGCGGGCTCGTGCTCGTGGGCTTCCAGACCGGGTCGGGGGTGCGCGACCTCGGCGAGCGGATGCGCGAGCGCGGGCTGGCCGTCGATCGCCTGCCCCGCTGGCACCGCGAGCCCGACGCGGTGCTGTCGATGCTCGCCCGAGCCGGCCTCGTCGAGGTCGCGGTGATGCGACGGGGCCCGGTGGGCGCCGAGCAGGACGGCCAGGCCGCCGTGCTGGTCCGTCGCGAGACCTGAGGCGGCGGGCCCTTGCTGGTCGAGGCGCGGAGGCCCGCCAGGGCCGGAGCCTCGAGACCACGCCTCGGTCGTGACCCGCGGGTACGACGACCACCGGGGTCACCCCCTTCGCGCCGGTCCCGCGATCGCGGGACCGGACGAGTGCGGCGGGACGGCAACGGTCGTCGCCCGCGCGCTGCCCGGGCAGCGGCCGGGTGCGTGGAGCATGACCGGGGTCTACTTCCTGCCCTTCTCGGCACGCGCCTCCACGAGCCGACCCGTGTCATGCCTTACCGGCAGGTCGTCCACCCACGAAGCGTAGGAGCGCACCCGGTGGGGTCTCGATCAGATGGCGGGCTCGCCGGGTGCCGTCCCCGCGGCCGCGAGCCCCGCTAGCGTCACGCCATGACAGTGCTGGCACGCACACGCCGAGGCCGGACCCTCCGCACGCTCACGCTGAGCGTCGGCCTCGTGGTGCTGACCGCGTGCGGGGGCGACGTCCAGGAGAGCGACGGCGGCGCACGTCTGGTGACCGGGCGCCTGGGGTCGATGAACGACGCTGAAGACCTTCACGGTCACGGGCCTCGACGACCAGGGCTGCGTCACCGCCACCTACGAGTCCCCGGCGTCGACCACGACCGGCGTCCTCGTCGTGCCAGAGGGGTCCACGGTGTCGGGGGGTGCCGAGGACCTCGTCGTGCGTCTGGATGACGAGACCGAGCTGCGGGCCGGGGACAGCGTCGACGGCGGTGGCGCGAGCCTGCAGGCGACGAACCGGGCCACGATGGATGCCACGAACGCCTCGGTGCTCGACCGGGTCGAGCAGACCTGCGGGGCAGACGTGGCCGTCGTCGTCAACAGCTGGTGATGCCCGCCCCTGACGGCACCTACGATCAGGCCCATGCGTGCGAGCTGGGGGATCAGGACAGGTGCGGCGGCGGCGACGGCACTCGGGGTGATGGCGCTCTCGGCGTGCGGCGCCCGCAGCGCGCACGACGCGGCGGACGACTTCGCCTCGGCGGTCGCGGACGGCACCGTCTCGGAGCACCCCGAGCTCTTCGAGCCCGCGCCGAGCGACGCGCAGATGGCCGTGCTCGACGACTTCCACACCCGGTGCTCGGTCGACGAGGACTCGGCCGAGGTCGCCCCGGGTGCGATCACCCCGCAGATGCGGAGCATGGCCGTGGTCGTCGAGTGCGACGGGCGGACCATGCTCATCGGGACGCAGGTCACCGAGCCGAGCTACGGGACGGACGAGAGCAGCGACTTCGTCATCGAGCCGCACTTCCTGCCCGGCGGCGAGCGGGACGGCAAGTTCTCCCGCTCCGGGCTGCCCGACGACATCAAGCACCTCGACCGGGTCCCCGCCGCCGGCTAGTCCGCCCCGTCGCCTCGCCACGTCCCGTGCATGGCGGCCGGTCGATACCCGCGGGGAGCAGGACTGCGTGCGGGGTCCATGACCCGCGCGTGGCCCACGACCCCCGCCGAGGTATGGCGATCGGTCCCGGATCCGTGGATCCGAGACCGATCTGCCATACCTCGGCGAAGGGGGAGTCAGGTACCTCGAAGGGGGAGTCAGGCCCGTCGGCGCGGTCCGTCGTCGACGACCCCGCTCGAGGGGCTCATCACCTATCTCAGGTCGAGACGCATGACGATGCGGGGCATCTTCGAGGCGACGGCGTCGGTGACGCCGACCTGCTCGAAGCCCGCCCGCTCGAAGATCGCCCGTGTCCCGACGAAGGCCATCGTCGTGTCCATCCGGCCCTCCGGGTCGACGGGGTACGCCTCGACCGCCGGGGCGCCGCGGGTGCGGGCGTACGCGACCGCGCCCTCGACGAGGTGGGCGGTGACACCCCTTCGCCGGTGCCCTCCGCGCACGACGAAGCAGATGATCGACCAGACGGGGACGTCGTCGACGGGGCGGATGAGCTCGGAGCGCACGAGCCGCGGGATCTCCTCGCGCGGGCTGATGTGGCACCACCCGACGGGCACGCCGTCCTCGTAGGTGATGACGCCGGGGCGGCTGCGGCGGGCGGCGAGCGCACGCATCGCCTCCTCGCGGCTCCCGCCGCCGAGCTCCTCGATCTCTCCCGCGCGCAACCGGTGCGACAGGCACCAGCAGTGGGTGGCACGGCGGTTCGGGTTGATGACGTCGGCGAAGTCCTCGAAGCGTGCGGGGGTCAGCGGATGGGTCTCGAAGGCCACGGCTGCCCCCTTCGCTCGACGTCGCGTCGAGCATGGCACCGCGACGAGCGCGAGGCGACCCACGACCTACCCTTCGTGCGTGCCTCGTCTCGACCGCCTTGACGCCGACCGCGTCCAGGCCACCATCGCCACCCTCGAGGAGCGCGTGACGACGCGCTTCCCCGACCGCAACCTCCCCCGTGTCGCCCGCGAGCTGTCGACGCTCGCCGACGAGGTCGAGGACGTCTCCGGTGCCTCGCGGGTGCGGCTGCGGATGACGCGGTGGCTGTCCTTCGCGCTCGGCCTGGTCATCGTCGGCGTCACGCTCTACGTCGTCGCCGCGGTGCTGCGCGAGGTCATGGGCACCTACGAGGGCGAGGCCGGCCGCTGGGTGCCGCTTGTCGAGTCGGGGATCAACGACGTCGTCTTCGCGGCGATCGCCGTGTGGTTCCTCCTCGCGCTGCCCTCGCGGCTCGAGCGTGCCCGGATCCTCGCCCTGCTGCACCGGCTGCGCTCGCTCGCGCACGTCATCGACATGCACCAGCTGACGAAGGACCCCGAGCACCTCAACCCCGCGTACGTCCCCACCGAGGCCTCGGTCGGCGACGCGATGACCCGCGCCCAGATGGCGCAGTACCTCGACTACTGCTCCGAGCTGCTCTCGCTCACCGGCAAGGTCGCCGCCCTGTGCGCCGAGGCGAGCGAGGACGACGTCGTCCTCGACACCGTCTCCGACGTCGAGACCCTGTGCTCGGGCCTCGCCGCGAAGATCTGGCAGAAGATCTCGCTCCTGCCGGGGTAGCCGCTCGCGGGCAGCCGGGGTGGACAAGAACCCCCGTCGGCCCACCCCCCGCGTGTCAGGGTGGAGGCATGAGCGACCAGCCCACCAGCGACAACACCGACCGCGAGATCGTCGGGCTCGACGAGCACCTCGACGAGGCTCAGCAGGACGTCCGGATCGGCTCCGACGAGACCGACGACCTGCCCATCACGCCCCCCGACATGCAGCCGCGCAACACCGAGCGCGAGATGGCCGGCTGGGCCGAGGGCGAGGAGACCATCGACGAGCGGATCGCGCAGGAGGTGCCCGAGGAGGGCACCGCCTACGGCGCCCCCGACAACGAGAGCGGCCTGGACCGCGAGCCGCGCGTCGGCGGCGACGACCCGCTGTCGATCCCGGCCGAGGACGACTTCGTCTCCGACTCCGCGGCCGACGAGCGGCACGTCTCGCAGGACGACCCGGCCGAGGAGGCCGCGATGCACGTCGAGGGTGACGAGCCCCTCGACGACACGGTCTGAGCGGTACCCGAGCCCGCCACCCCTCTCTCCACCCGCTGCCCGCCCGGGGCCAGCGACGCCAAGACCCGCTCGTGGTCCGTGACACCCGCTCCTCGCCGACCGGCGGGCACCGGGTCTCGCGGACGACGAGCGGGTCTCGGCGCGGCGGGCCGGCTCAGCCCATCCCGCGCGCGACGAGCGCGTCGAGCACCCGGGCCGGCAGGACCCTCGCGGCGACGGTCGCCGGCTTCGCGCCCGCGCCGATCGCGTAGCGGATCCGGGGGCGATCGGCCGTGGCGGCGTGCTCGATGGCCTTGGCCACGACGTCCGGCGACGACGCGATGCGCTCGATGCCGCTGGACAGCCCCTTCGCCATCCGCCGCACCCGCTCCGCGTACGGCCCGTCGCCGGACACCTCGACCGCCGAGTCGGTGGCGATCCCGCCCCACTCGGTCTTGATGGCGCCGGGCTCGACGACGCTCACCCGGATGCCGAAGGGGGCGACCTCGGCCCGCAACGAGTCGCTGAGACCTTCGAGCGCGAACTTGCTCGCGTGGTACCACCCGCCGAAGGGCCCGGCGAAGCGCCCGCCCATCGACGAGACGTTGATGATGCGTCCGGATCCCTGCGCGCGCATCGTCGGCAGGACGAGCTGGATCATCCGGGCCAGGCCGATGACGTTGGTCTCGAGCTGGCGCCGGGCCTCGTCGAGCGGCACCTCCTCGACCGACCCGTACGAGCCGTACCCGGCGTTGCCGACGAGCACGTCGACCCGGCCGTGCTCCTCGAGCACCTGCTCCACCCCGGCCACCATGCTCGCGTCGTCGGTGACGTCGAGGACGAGGGGGCGCACCCCGTCGCCGAGCTCGGCGAGGCGGTCCGCCCGGCGGGCGGCGCCGTAGACGACGAAGCCCGCGCGGGCGAGGCGGCGAGCGGTGGCCGCCCCGATGCCCGAGGAGGCACCGGTGACGATCGCGACGGGCGACGGGGTGGGTCCGGCCATGACAGCTCCTGCGGTGGGTGAGGGCGGGCTCCCATCGTCACCCACGACGGTCCCCCTTCGCCCGCCGACGTCCCCCGTCGCGCCGGCTCGACCCCCCTTCGTGCCGCGTCGTCTCCGTCCGCCGAGACCCGCTCGTGGTCCGTCATGCCCGCTCCTCGCGGGGCGGCGACGAGCGGGGTTCGCGGACCACGAGCGGGGTTCGGCGTGGGTGGGTGGGGCGAAGGGGGCCCGCGGGGGGGGGTGGGCGAAGGGGGACCGCAGCCCCTCAGTGGTGGAAGGCCGGCAGCCACCGCGGCCCGCGGTGCGCCCGGTCGCCGAGGAGCGCGAGCACCGCGGGGAGCAGCAGGGCGCGCACGACGGTCGCGTCGAGGAGGATCGCGACGGCCAGCCCGACCCCGAGCTGCTTCATGTCGAGCACCGACAGGGTGGCGAAGATCGAGAAGACGCCGATCATCACCGCCGCCGCGCTCGTGACGACCCCGGCGGAGCGGGCCACCCCGAGGCGCACGGCCTCGCGCGGTGACGACCCGGCCAGCCGCGCCTCGCGCACCCGGCTGGTGACGAAGACGTGGTAGTCCATCGACAGCCCGAAGAGCACGACGAACATCAGCAGCGGCAACCAGGCCGCGATCGCACCGGTCGAGTCGAAGTCGAGCACCGACTCGGCCCACGTGCCGGAGAAGATCGCGGTCATCACGCCGTACGCGGCGCCCACGGAGAGCAGGTTGAGCCCGATCGTCGCGGCAGCCAGCCACAGCGACCCGAAGGACAGCGCCATGACGACGAAGGTCAGCGCGAGGACGAAGCCGACGACCCACGGCAGGCGCGAGTCCATCCACTGCGTGAGGTCGGTCGACGCGGCCTGACCGCCGACGTGCACCTGCGCGCCGGGCACGTCGGCGAGCTCGGCGCGGATGTCGTCGGCCTCGTCGCGCACCTGGGCGACGACGCCGGGCAGGCGCTCGTCGGACGCGCTCATGCCGACACCGACGTCGAGCACGCTCACCGTGCCGTCGCCGGACACCTGCGGCTGGGGCGCCACCCCGGAGACGTGCGGCAGAGCGGCGAGGTCCCCCGCGGACGCCTCGAGCGCCCGGGCCACCTCGGCCTCGCTGCCGGTCGGAGCCCTGACGACGACCTGGACGGCGGTGCCGTCGCTCGGGATCGCCCGCTCGAGCTGGTGCGTGGCGGCGACGACGGGCAGGTCCTGGGGCAGGGTCTCGACCCCGCCGAGCGCGGTCTTCATGCCGAGCGCGGGGGCGGCCAGCGCGACGAGGAGCGCGGTGACGACCGCCGCCCACGCGAGCGGGCGGCGGATGGCCACGCCGGCGACGCGGCCCCAGACGGAGCGACCCGCGGCGCGGCGCGCCTCTCGGCGCCGGGCGAAGGGGAGCCGCAGCGCGTCGACCCGGTCGCCGAGGACGGCGAGCAGGGCGGGCAGCACGGTGGCGGAGAAGACGACGGCGAGCGCGACGACGACGATCGTCCCGACCGCGAGCGAGGAGAAGAGCCCGCCCGCGACGAGCATCCCCGCCATCGCGACGACGACGGTGACGCCGGAGATGACGACGGCCCGGCCCGCGGTGGCACCGGCGACGGCGATGGCGTCCTCGACGCTCGCCCCCGCGGCCCGCTCCTCGTGGGCGCGGCGCAGGACGAAGAGCGCGTAGTCGACACCGACGGCCAGCCCGATGAGCAGGACGAGGCTCTGGGCGTTCGGGTCGACGTCGACGAGGCCACGGCTCAGCGCGGCCGTGATGCCCATCGCCGTGACGACGCTCAGCAGACCGAGCACGAGCGGCACGCCTGCGGCGACGACCGCGCCGAAGGCGATCGCGAGGATGACGAGGGTCAGCGGGATGCTGAAGAGCTCGGCCCGGGCGAAGTCCTCGCCCATCGACTCGTCGAGCGCCAGGGAGGCCGACCCCTCGCCGACCTGCCCGACCTCGAGATCGGGGTGCGCCGCGCGCACGTCGTCGGTCACGGCGAGGACCGGCCCGACGACGTCGGAGGCGCTCGGCCCGTCGGCCTCTGCACCGCCGGAGCTCGAGACCGCGTCGAGCTCGACGGGCAGCACGACGCTCGCGCCGTCGGCCCCGGGGACCGGGTCGCCGACCGAGGCGACGCCGTCGACCCCTTCGTAGGCGGCGGTGAGCTCGCGACCGAGAGCGGTCCGCTCGGCCACCGACATCGAGCCGTCCCGCGCGGTGACGACGACGTGCTCGACGGGGGCGCCGCCGAGGTCGGACGCCATCTGGATGTCGACCGCCGCGCGGGAGTCGCCGACGAGCTGGGCCTCGGGCGGGGTCGTGACGATGCCCCGGCTCGCGGCGGCCCCGCCGCCGAGGAGGGCGACGAGGGCGAGCGCGAGGACGACCCACCGGTGGCGGGAGCACCACCGGGCGAGGGGGGATCCGACCGGGCGGGTCGACGCCCGGGTCGGCGGGGGCGTGGGCGGTGCGGGGTCGCGGTGCGGCGTGAGGACGGACATGGGTGGCTCCATGGGGTGGCGAAGGGGTGAGACGTGGCGTGGTCGTGCGCCTCCAACCTCCCGCCGGGCACCCGTGCGCCGCACTGGTGCCGGCGCCCGTCCTCGCCGCCGTCGACCCCACCTCGGGGGTGGGGCCAGCCCCACCCCCGACCTGGGTGCCCGCGGGGCAGACGTGGCGAGCCGGTCCTCCTAGGTTTGTCGACATGACCAGCACCGCCGTCGCCGCCCCGACGCACCCACCCGGCCTGGCCCGCACCTGGGTGCGCGGCTGGGGCTCGCTCGCCCTGCTCCTCACCGACCTGCTCACCGGTGCCGTCGCGATCGTGCTGTCCTCTGTGCTCCTCGCGAGCATCGTCAGCCTGCCCGGTGCCCTCGTCACCCTGCCGCTCGCCGTCGGCACGCTGCTGCTCGGCGGCTGGCTCGGTCGGGCCGAGCGCCACCGCGTCGGCGCGCTCACCGGCGCGACGATCGACCCTCCGACGGTGCGCACCGACCAGCCGCTGTGGCGCCGGCTCGTCCTCGACCCCGCCGACTGGCGGGCCGCCGCGTACTGGGCGCTCCACGCGCTGTGGGGCACCTTCATCGGGGCCGTGACGCTCGCCGTCCTCGCCCAGGCCCTGCTCCTCGCGCTGCTGCCCCTCATCCGGCTCGGCGTCGACGTCGAGACGGTCCGGATCTTCTGGGGCATCCCCATCGGCGACAGGAGCGGGCCGTGGGTCGGCACCGCGATCGGCGTCGTCGTCCTGCTCCTGCTGCCGCTGGCCGCCCGCGCCCTGGCCGCCGTCGACGTCAACCTCGCCCGGTGGCTGCTGGGGGCTGACCGCCGCCGGGAGGTCGAGCAGCTGAGCGCCCGGGTGGACACCCTCACCGAGAGCCGGCGCGAGACGGTCGACTCCGTCGAGGCCGAGCGCCGCCGGATCGAGCGCGACCTGCACGACGGTCCCCAGCAGCGGCTCGTCTCGATCGCGATGAGCCTGGGCATGGCCCGCGACGCCCTCGAGCGCGACCCCGCCACGGCCCGCGAGCTCGTCGACGAGGCGCACGCCTCGGCGAAGGAGGCGATCGTCGAGATGCGCCAGGTGGCGCGCGGCATCGTCCCCCCGATCCTCGCCGACCGCGGGCTCGACGCCGCGCTCTCCGCGCTCGCCAACCGCAGCCCGCTGCCCGTCTCCGTCACCGTCCGCGGGGTGGGCCGGGTCGACCCGACGCTCGAGGCGATCGCCTACTTCGTCGTCTCCGAGGCGCTGACCAACGTCGCCAAGCACGCCGCGGCCACCTCGGCCACGGTCGACGTCAGCCGCGCGACCGCCGCCGACGGCGAGGTGCTCGCGCTCACCGTGAGCGACGACGGCCGCGGCGGTGCCGACCCCTCGCGCGGCACCGGGCTCGCCGGCCTGCAGCAGCGCGTGGCTGCGGTCGACGGCCAGCTCTACGTCACCTCCCCCGCCGGCGGGCCCACCACCCTGCACGCCGTCCTCCCCCTTCGTCCCGGCAGGAGCCAGTCATGACCACCCCCACCCCCACCGACCTCACGGTCGTCCTCGCCGAGGACTCGGTCCTCCTGCGCGACGGACTGGTGCGGCTGCTCGGCGCGTCCGGCATCACCGTGGCCGCCGCGTGCGGCGACGCCGAGAGCTTCTTGCGCGCAGTTGCCGAGCACGAGCCCGACCTCGTCGTCGTCGACGTACGGATGCCGCCGACGTACACGAGCGAGGGGATCAAGGCCGCGCTCGTCGTGCGCGAGCAGCACCCCGACACCGCCGTCATGGTGCTCAGCCAGTACGTCGAGGAGCAGTACGCCACCGAGCTCGTCGCCTCGCGGCCGCGCGGAGTCGGGTACCTGCTCAAGGACCGCGTCGCCGACACCGGCGACTTCGTCGCCGCGCTGCACGAGGTGCACGGCGGCGGCACCGTCCTCGACCCCGAGGTCGTCGGCCAGCTGCTCTCGCGGGCCGCGAACCGCGACCCGCTCGCCGCCCTCACCCCCCGCGAGCGCGAGGTCCTCGGGCTCATGGCACAGGGCCGGACGAACTCCGCGATCGGTGCCGCCCTCTTCGTCTCGGACGGGGCCGTCGAGAAGCACGTCTCCTCGATCTTCACCAAGCTCGACCTGCCGCCGGCCGAGGGCGACCACCGCCGCGTGCTCGCCGTCCTGCGCTGGCTCGACCACGGAGAGGAGCGCTGAGATGGCCGCCGACGACCGCACCCAGCCGGTCCCCCCGCCCCCCGCGGGCTCGACCCCGACCGCGACCCTGGCGACGGCACGACCCGCAGGTGCGGGCGGCCCGGCGGCCCTGCCCGGTCTGCCCGGCACCTCCGGTGCACCCGGCGCCCCCGGCCAAGGGGCACCGCCCCAGCGCCCGCGCGGCGGCCCGACGACCCGGTCGCTCGCCTGGCTCGTCCGGCTCGTCGCCGGGGTCCTCGCCACCCTGCTCGTCCTCGGCGTGATGTCGGGACTCGTCGGGCCGATGATCACCAAGGAGGACCGCCAGGAGCAGGCCCTCCCGGCCGGGATGACGAGCCTGCGCGTCGCCGGGGGCACCGGGTCCGTGCAGGTCCGCGCCGCCGACCCGGGCGAGCGACCCTCGCTCGTGCGCACGACGCGGTGGAGCTTCGTGCGGCCGGAGGTCTCGGTGAGCACGGCCGGCGACGAGGTCGTGGCCAGCAGCGAGTGCCGCAGCGGGCCCTTCAGCAACCCCTGCGAGACGCGGTGGGTGCTCGTCGTGCCCGAGGGCACGCAGGTGGGCGTCGACCTCGACGTCGGCGAGATCCGCGTCGCCGGCACCTCCGGCGACGTCGACGTGCAGACCGACGTCGGGGAGATCCGCGTCGTCGGCACGACCGCTGAGCGGGTGACCGCCCGGGCGGACGTCGGCTCGGTGCGGGTCGTCGCGGCGTCTCCCGTCCGCTCGGCCGACGTGAGCACCGACGTCGGCGAGGCGGTCCTCGTCCTGCCCCGCGGCAGCGAGCGCTACCGGGTCGACGTGCAGGCCGATGTCGGCAGCCCCGTCGTCGAGGTCGACGACGACCCCACCGCAGACCGCTCGGTGACGGTGAGCAGCTCGGTCGGCGACGCCCGGGTCCAGTACGCCGACTGAGCCCGAGGGGGAGCACCATGGGGACATGAGCGTGCAGAGCGTCCTCGAGCCCCTCGCCACCGTCCGCACCGAGCTCGAAGAGCTCTACCGCGACCTGCACGCCCATCCCGAGCTCTCCCACGAGGAGCACCGCACCGCCGGGCTCGTCGCGCAGCGGCTGCGGGCCGACGGCTTCGATGTCCACGAAGGGGTCGGCGGCACCGGCGTCGTCGGGGTCCTCGCGCACGGCGAGGGCCCCGTCGTCCTGCTCCGGGCCGACATGCGGATGGTCGACGACGGGCTGGCCGATCTCATCCCTTCGCCCGACGTCGCGCTCGGGCAGCACGTCCTCGTCGCCCCGGCGGGCCACGTCGGCACCCGGTCCGGCCCGGTGCTCAGCGCCGCCGACAGCCTGCGGGTGACGATCCACGGGCGCGGCGCCCACGGGTCGATGCCCCACGTCGCCGTCGACCCGGTCGTCGTCGCCGCGACCGCGGTCGTCGCCCTGCAGCAGGTCGTCTCGCGCGACGTCGCGCCGACCGAGCCGGCGGTGCTCACCGTCGGCTCGATCCGGGCCGGCACGACGGCGAACATCATCCCCGACACCGCCGAGCTGCTCATCAACATCCGCACCTACGACGACGACACCCGTCAGGTCGTCCTCGACGGGATCGACCGGGTCGTCCAGGGCATCTGCGCAGCGGCCGGCACCCCGCACCCGGCGGACGTCGAGCGCTACCAGAGCTACCCCCTGACCGACAACGACGCCGGCACGACGCAGCGCGTCCACGAGGCCTTCGCGGCGGTATTCGGCGACGCGGTCGTCGAGCTGCCGCTGCAGTCGGCGAGCGAGGACTTCAGCGACGTCCCCACCGCGCTCGGGGTGCCCTACACGTACTGGGGCATCGGGGGCACCGACCCCGAGGTCTACCGCCGGGCGCAGGAGGAGGGCCGCCTCGGCGAGCTGCCGGTCAACCACTCGCCGGCCTTCGCCCCCGTCGTCCAACCCACCCTCGACACCGGGGTGAGCACCCTCGTCACCGCGGCGATGGCGTGGCTGGCGAAGGGGGAGCCACCCGCCGTGTGACGTCGGGCCGCGCGACTAGGTTGAGCCACATGTCGAGCGTCGTCCCCCTCTCCCGCATCCCGAAGATCGTCGGGGTCGTCCAGGCGGGTGGTCAGGGCTCCCGGATGGACGTCCTCACGCGTGAGCGCGCCAAGCCCGCCCTCCCCTTCGCCGGCAGCTACCAGCTCGTCGACTTCGCGCTGAGCAACTTCGGCAACAGCGGGATCGCCGACGTGTGGGTGTCGGTCCAGTACGAGGCGTCCTCGCTCGACCGTCACCTCGCCGGCGGGCGCCCGTGGGACCTCGACCGCACCCGCGGCGGCTACCGCCGGCTCGTGCCGGAGGAGGGGCAGCCCAGCGGGTCCGGCGGCTTCAGCGCCGGCAACGCCGACGACCTGCTGAAGATGGGGGCGCAGCTGCGCGAGGCGGGCGCCGAGGTCGTCGTCGTGACGAGCGCCGACCAGGTCTACCGCCTCGACATGCGGGCCGTCGTCGCCCAGCACCTCGAGCGCGGGTCCGAGGCCACGATCGTCACCGTCGAGGTGCCGCTCGCGCAGGCCAAGCACAAGACGGTCGTCGACGTCGACCGGGACGGCGTCGTGCAGGGGCTGACCGACAAGCCCACCGCCCCGCCGCACGGGACGATCGCCGCCGAGGTCTTCGTCTACGACGTGCCGGTGCTGCTGCGCACGCTCGACGCGATCCGGCACGAACGGGCGCAGGCCGACCCAGGGCTCACGGAGGGGATCGGCGACTTCCCCGACCGCCTGCTCCCGCGGCTCGTCGACGGCGGCAAGACCCACGCGTACGCGCTCACGGGCTACTGGCGCGACCTCGGCCGCCCCTCCGCCTACCTCGCCGCGCACCGCGAGCTGCTGCGCGGACGGGTCGACGTCTTCGACGACCCGGCGTGGCCGATCCTCACCCGGTCGCCGGAGATGCCGCCGCCGATGATGCACGCGGGCAGCGTCGTCGAGGACTCGATGATCAGCCCCGGGTCGCACGTGCACGGCACCGTGCGCCGCAGCGTCGTCGGACCGGGCTGCGTCGTCGAGGCGGGGGCGGTCGTCGAGGACTCGGTGCTCATGCACCGGGTCCGGGTCGCGTCCGGTGCCCAGATCTTCGCCGCGGTCGTCGACGACTCGTGCCGGGTCGGCGAGGACGCGCAGGTCGGGGCGCAGCCGAAGCGCTGGCCGCCCTCGGACTCCGCCGTCGTGCTCGTCGGTCGTGAGTCGCACGTGGCGAAGGGGGTCGTCCTCGAGCCGGGCGCCCGCCTCGAGCCCGGCACCACCGCCTGACGTCTTCGCTGGTCGAGGTGCGAGGGCATCGTGCCGGGCGAGACCACCCGGGACGATGACCAAGGTGCCGAGGGTGGCTTCAAAGCTCCTTCGTCGCACCTCAACACCGAGGTCGTTGGTCGCGGTCACCTGGTCGCCGCTCCCGCCTTCGCGACCGAGTGAGCGCGAAACGCCGCTACGCCCGCGACGTAGCGGCGAGTTGCGCTCACTCGACCCGGCCGGCTCACTGTCGGGGCTCGCTGGCGCTCGGCGCCCGAGCCTCGAGACCACTTCCCCTCTACAGCTCGCGGATGTAGCAGAGCATGAGGTCGCCGGTGCCGGGGTCGACGCAGGAGAATCCCCACCGCTCGTAGAAGCGGCGGGTGTCGGTGTCGACGGCGTCGACGTTGATGTCGAGCTCGACGGCGCCCGCGGCGACGGCGTCATCGAGGGCGCGACCCAGCAGGGCCGCACCCACCCCTTCGTCGCGCAGCGCCGGCCGGACGTAGAGCTCCTCGAGCTGGACGAGCGGGCCGTCGCCGTACGGGGTCGGGCGGTACGTGAGGTAGGCGAAGCCGATGTCCTCGCCGCCCTCCCGCGCGAGCAGCACGACGACGTCGTCGCGCTCGAGCAGCCGCTCGAAGCGTGCCGCGAGGACCGCGGCGGCCGGCGTCGGCGTGACGAACTCGGTGTTGAAGTCGAAGAGGAGCAGCCCGACGGTGCCCGCGTCGGAGGGACCCGCCCGACGGACCTCGAGGTCCGCCGGGCCGGGTGCCGCGCTTTCTCCCCCTTCGCTCAGAGCGTCGCCGCCTCGATCGTGCCGGCGCTGCGGCCGTCGACGTGCACGGGCTCGCTGCCGGGAGCGGTCATCGCGTAGAGGGTGCGGCCGTCGGGGCCGCCGACGGCGCAGGCGAAGGCGTTCTGCGTGGTCTGGACGGTGCCGGTGACCTCGCCGCCCTCGGCGTAGCGCACGACGGCCGCGCCGAGCGCCGCGGCGACCCAGATCCCGCCGTCGGGGTCGGCCGCGATGCCGTCGGGGGCGACCATCTGGGGGGCGGTCGAGGCCCAGACGCGGCGGTCAGTGAGGGAGCCGTCGGGCTGGACGGTGAAGGCCGTGAGCTGCAGGCGCAGGGTCTCGGCGAGGACGAGTGTGCGACCACCGTCGAGCAGCACCATGCCGTTGGGGAAGCGCACGTCGGGCGCGGCGACGCTCACCGTGCCGTCGGGGTCGACCCGCACGAGGTCGGTCAGCCCGGCCTGCTCGTCGGCGAGGATCGTCTCGACGTCACGCTCGTCCATGTCGGCGTGCAGGTCGTAGCCGAAGTTGCCGACGTAGGCGCGGCCCTGGTCGTCGACGACCATGTCGTTGGCGTGGAAGCCGCAGTGCTGCGAGATGTCGGCGTGCTCAACGAGGCTGCCGTCGGGCTCGAGGCGCAGCACCCGGTGGTCGGTCATCGACACGACGAGCATCCGCCCGTCCGGCAGCCAGCCCAGCCCGGAGGGCTGGCCGGGCACGTCGACCACCTTCGTCTCGTCACCCGTCTCCGGGTCGAAGGTGTACACGGCATGCCGGTAGAAGTCGCTGAACCACAGCAGACCACCCCGCCAGCGCGGACCCTCTCCGAAGTCGAGACCGTCACGGACCACCAAGGACGTCGTCGTCATGGCCGCAGCCTCGCACCAGGGGGCCCTTCGTGGAGGGGAATCGCTACGGTGACCTCTCCGGACCCTCGGCAGGAGGCCCATGACGACCTTCGTCGCCCACGACCAGCACGCCCCGACGGCCCGCGCCTTCGCGTGGGCGATGCGTGGGATCGGGCTGCTCGGCGCCCTCGTCGTCGTCGTCCTGCTCCTCACCGGTGTCCTCGACGTCGACGACGACCGCTTCATGGTGGTCTTCATGGCGCTGGCCGTGCTGGCGATGCTCTTCGTCGTCCCCGGCGCCATGGGTCAGCGGGCCGAGCTCGTCGCCGCGCACCCCCTGCTGCAGCTGCACCCGGACGGCTTCGCCTACGGCGGGAGCGACTTCCCCGCGAGCGCCGTCGTCGGGGTGCTCCGCGCCGACCTCGGGTCGCAGGGCGAGCACTCGAGCTACGAGCAGGGCGAGGCCTACTACGTGCGCTTCGACCCCGAGCGGCTCGGCTACAGCCGCCGCGACGACCTCATCCGCACGAAGACCCGCCGCCTCGTCATCAAGCCCTCCGACTTCGACGACCCGGTCGGCATGTCCCGCGCCCTCGTCGCCCACCTCGGCAGCCTCGGGATCACCTACGTCGACTGCGGCCGCTCGCAGCAGGACGTCGAGCGGGCCGAGACCGAGCTCTCCCGCCGCTGACTCCCCCTTCGCCCCCCTCCTACAAAACCCTGCTGGCTGGGTCTTGTCGTGCCAGGACCCCTTCGAGACCCTGCTGGCTCGTCGAAGGGCTGCCAGCAGGGTTTTGTCAGATCGGGGTTGCGAAGGGGGGCGACTCAACCGTCGCCCGAAACCCGGGTGACTCCGCCGGCCGGCTCGACCAGACTCCTGCCCCGTGGGACACGTCGACGTCAGCAGCATCCGATACTCCCTGCCCGACGGCAGGCCGCTCCTCGGCGACGTGAGCCTGCGGGTGGGCGAAGGGGCGAAGGTCGCGCTCGTCGGGCCGAACGGCACCGGCAAGACCACCCTGCTACGGATCATCTCCGGCGAGCTCGACGCCCACGACGGGGCGATCACCCGCACCGGCGGGCTCGGCGTCATGGCGCAGCACGTCGGCGTCGTCGGGCGCGGCGACGACGAACAGACGAGCGTGCGCGACCTGCTCGTCAGCGTCGCGCCGCCCGCCGTTCGTGAGGCCGCGCGGGCGATCGACGAGTCCGAGCTGGCGATGATAGAGCGCGACGACGAGCCCGCCCAGATGGCCTACGCGCAGGCGCTCGTCGACTGGGCCGACGTCGAGGGCTACGAGTGGGAGGTGATCTGGGACGTCTGCACGACGCAGGCCCTGGGGATGCCCTTCGAGCGGGCGCAGTGGCGCGACGTGTCGACCCTGTCCGGCGGCGAGCAGAAGAGGCTCGTCCTCGAGGCGCTCCTGCGCGGGCCCGACGAAGTGCTCCTGCTCGACGAGCCCGACAACTACCTCGACGTACCCGCGAAGCGCTGGCTCGAGGAGCAGCTGCAGACCTCGCCGAAGACGGTGCTCATCGTCACCCACGACCGCGAGCTGCTCGGGCAGGTCGCGACGCGGGTCGCCACCCTCGAGCCGACCGCGGCGGGCAGCGTCGCGTGGGTGCACGCCGGCCGCTTCGCGACCTATCACCAGGCGCGCGCCGAGCGAATGGCGCGGCTCGAGGAGCTGCGGCTGCGATGGGACGAGGAGCACGCGAAGCTCAAGGCCCTCGTGCAGATGTACAAGCAGAAGGCCGCCTACAACTCCGACATGGCCGCGCGCTACCAGGCGGCGCGCACGAGGCTGCGCCGCTTCGAGGACGAGGGCCCGCCCGAGGCGACGCCGTACGTCCAGGACGTGAAGATGCGGCTGACGGGCGGTCGCACCGCGAAGCGTGCCGTCGTCGCCGAGGGGCTCGAGCTCACCGGTCTCATGCGGCCCTTCGACCTCGAGCTCTGGTACGGCGAGCGGGTCGCGGTGCTCGGGTCGAACGGCTCGGGCAAGAGCCACTTCTTGCGGCTGCTCGCCTCGGGCGGGTCCGACCCCGACGTCGAGCACCAGCCGGTCGGTGACGTGCGCCCGGAGCCCGTCGCGCACAGCGGGGTCGTGCGGCTCGGGTCGCGGGTGCGGCCGGGGTGGTTCGCCCAGACCCACCAGCACCCCGAGCTGCTCGGTCGCACGCTGCTGGAGATCCTGCACCGCGGCGACGAGCACCGGGCGGGCATGGGCCGAGAGCAGGCGGCGCGCGCCCTCGACCGCTACGGGCTGGCGCGGGCGTCCGAGCAGACCTTCGCGTCGTTGTCCGGCGGGCAGCAGGCACGGATGCAGATCCTCCTGCTCGAGCTGAGCGGCGCGACGATGCTCCTGCTCGACGAGCCCACCGACAACCTCGACCTGCACTCGGCCGAGGCGCTCGAGGAGGGGCTCGACCGCTTCGAGGGGACGGTGCTCGCGGTGACCCACGACCGGTGGTTCGCGCGCCGCTTCGACCGCTTCCTCGTCTTCGGCGCGGACGGCCGGGTCTACGAGTCGGACGAGCCGGTCTGGGACGAGGGACGGGTGGCCCGCTCGCGCTGACCCGGCGAGCTGCCGGGCCGCAGGGCGAAGGGGGACCGAGCCCCCGTCAGCGCTGGGCCGAGGCGCACCGGATGCACAGCCGCGCGGTCGGCTTGGCCTCGAGCCGGGCCTCGCCGATCGGCTCGCCGCACCGCTCGCACGTGCCGTAGCCACCGCCGTCGAGGCGACGCAGGGCTGCGTCGATCTCGTCGAGGTGCTCCTGCGTCTGCCGGATGAGCGAGGTGACCTGCGCCCGCTCGAAGGCGATGGTCGCCCCCTCGGGGTCGTGCTCGTCGTCGGCGTTCGAGTCGCGCGAGGCGTCGACGACCATGTCGAAGTCGCCGGTCAGCGCCGCCAGCCGGCGCCGAGCCTCGGCCTGCTCGGCGTCGAGCCGCTCTCTCGCACCGTCCATCCAGCCATGCTCGCACCGCTCACAGACAGCCCACTTCGTAACGACAGCCGACGCGCAGCCAGCAGCGACACTGTGGCTGCACCCGACCCGAGGAGCAGCCATGAGCACGATCGAGATCCCGATGAAGCCGGACGCGGACCGCACCGTCCGTGAGCTGCTCTTCGAGCTGGGTCAGGTCGAGGAGGCCGAGCGCCGGGTGCAGGCGTCCACCGACCCCGACGAGCGCCGCCGCCGGGTCGTCCTGCGCCGCCGCGAGCGCCAGCTCGTCGCCGAGCTGCGCCGTCGTTGACCTCGCGCACCCCCTCATCGGGGTGAGTCCCCGCCCCTGACCTGATCCCTAGGGTGGACGGATGCCACTGCAGCAGGTCATCCTCGTCCGCCACGGCCAGTCCGAGGGCAACGTCGCCGCCGAGCTCGCCCAGCGCGACGGCCTCGAGCGCATCGACGTCCCGGCCCGCGACCCCGACGTCGAGCTCTCCGCGACGGGCCGCGAGCAGGCCGCCGCGGTCGGTCGGTGGCTCGGCGAGCTCGCGGACGCCGACCAGCCCGGGGTCGTGTGGACCAGCCCCTACCGCCGGGCGCGCCAGACCGGCGAGATCGCACTGCACGAGGCAGACGTCGACCTCGACATGCGCGTCGACGAGCGGCTGCGTGACCGCGACATGGGCATCACCGACATGCTCACCGCCGACGGGATCACCAAGAAGTACCCAGAGGAGGCCGAGCGCCGGGCCTGGATCGGCAAGTTCTACTACCGACCGCCGGGTGGCGAGTCCTGGGCGGACGTCGCCGGGCGGGTCCGCGCGGTGCTCGCCGAGCTCGCCACGGTCGAGGGTCACGAGGTCGCCCTCGTGACGGCGCACGACGTCGTCGTGCTGCTCTTCTGCTACGTCGCCGAGGGGCTCGACGAGGAGGCCGTCCTCGAGCGGTCGCGCTCGAACCCCCTTCGCAACGCCGCCATCTGTCGCCTCGTGAGCGACCCCTCCTCCCCCACCGGGTGGGCGGTCACCGACTACAACCTCGACGACCACCTCCGGCGCGAAGGGGTCGAGGTCACCGACCAGCCCGGTGCGTCCGACGAGGTCGGCGGCGGCTCCCGCGACGAGCAGAGCGAGGACGTCGATGCCTGAGCAGATCCCCGACGAGGTCAGCGGCGGGACTCTCGCCGACCCCCGACTCGTGACCCCCGACGTCCTGCGGCGGTGGCCGCTGCCCGAGCCCACCGGCTCGAAGTACGGCCGCGGCCAGGCGGTGGTCGTCGGCGGCTCCTGCTCGACCCCCGGAGCGGTCCTCCTCGCCGGGGTCTCGGCGCTGCGGATGGGTGCCGGCAAGCTGCACCTCGGGGTGGCCGAAGGGGTGGCCCCTCACCTGGCCGTAGCCGTGCCGGAGTCCGGCGTCACCGCGCTCGCGCAGTCCGCGTCGGGCGCGGTGACCGGCACCGGCGCCGGGGCGGCTCTCGAGCGCGAGACCGGCCGGGCCGACGCCGTGCTCGTCGGGCCCGGTCTCGACGACCCCGAGGGATCGGCCCGGCTCGTCGCCGAGGTCGTGCCGACCCTCGCCCCGGACGCCCCCGTGCTCCTCGACGCCTTCGGGCTCACGGTCCTGCCCGACCTCGACGACGACGTCCGGGGCTCCCTTCGTGGGCGTCTCGTCGCGACCCCCAACCCCGGCGAGCTCGCGCATCTCCTCGACCGCGCCGAGGTCGAGGACGGCGACGTGGCCGAGGCGACCGTCGAGGCGGCCCGGCGCTACGACGCCGTCGTCGGCTGCGGTGACTGGGTCGCCTCAGCAGACGGCGCCCTGTGGCGGATGACGACCGGCGACACCGGTCTGGCGACGTCCGGCAGCGGCGACGTCTGCGCGGGCGCCGCGCTCGGGCTGCTCAGCCGAGGCGCCGGCCTCGTGCAGGCGCTCGTCTGGGCGAAGTCGGTCCACGCCGCGGCCGGCGACACCCTCGCCATGCGACTGGGCCGGGTGGGCTACCTGGCCGGCGAGATCCCCTCCGAGCTGCCCCTCGTGCTGCGCACCCTGCGGGGCGACTGACGAGCGGGGTTGACACCCGCTCGACGCGGGCGGGGCTCAGGCTCCGGCCACGGTCCGAGCGGCTTCGGCTCTGGCTCTCGCGCCAGGTCCTCCTCGGTCGACCGCCCCCGCTTCGCACGCTCGAACCTGGCCAGGCTCTCTTCGAGCTCCCGTCCGAGCCGGTCGCTCTCGGCCATCTGCGCCTCGTGCTCGCGGACCCACTCCTCGTGCTCCTGGGCCACCTCACGCTGCTCCTGCTCGAGCGCACGGAGCATCTCGTCCCAGTCGAGATCTG
The DNA here is from genome assembly GCF_040547045.1 of Janibacter sp. UYMM211. NCBI lineage: Bacteria > Bacillati > Actinomycetota > Actinomycetes > Micrococcales > Intrasporangiaceae > Janibacter > Janibacter sp. UYMM211. The sequence continues at coordinate 76,578 of NZ_JBEPOY010000005.1, forward strand.
CAGCGTCGTGCTCGCCCTCGATCATCCCCCGGTCCAGGGCGACCTGCCGGCTGCCGGCCGCGTCGTCGAGCGCCCGTAGCGTCGATGTGAGCCGACGGTGCGTGTCGTCCCAGGCGGCCTGCCGCCCAGCCTCTTCGTCCTCCTCCTCTTCCCGCGCGCGGGCCACCGGGCCATCAGGCCCGAGATAAGCGGTCATGCGGGCGGTCCACGCAGGCGCGCCTTGCGAGCCGAGCAGCTCACGGACCTGGGCCTCGACGATCGCCGGACCGATGAGGTCCCCGATCTCACGCAGACGCTCGAGCCACTCCCATGTGGCCTCAGCTGCGTCCTCGACCCCCGGCTCGTCCGCGTCGCGGCCGACGGTGGCGTCACGCAGCAGGACGGCTGTCAGACGTGCCTCCAGGAAGTGCGCGGGGATCCTGCGCAGCGCGCCTGCCAGCACCCCAGGTGTGGTGGGACGAAATCTCAGGTCGGTCGCCGAGAAGGTGCCGTCGGCGTGCACCACCTGCCGCATCCTGTCCCGCGGCTGGGCGACGATCTCGTCCCCGCGGGCGAGCGGACGGCTGCCCTCGTGATGCAGCCAGAGCCCGCGGACGTACTCGCGGACCGCCTCCTCCGTGTCGACCACCGGGCCGCGCTCGACGGCGTAGGCCCTGGCCCAGCACAGCGCGGACGACTCCGGGCCCAGCTCGACGGCGCGGTCGAGCGCCCACATCGCCGTGAGCCAGGTGTCCCGCGCGGGCAGCGGCCCGGCCATCGCGGCGAGATTCACGTTGCCGAGTGCGAGCCATGACGGCCCGTACGTCCCGCGTGCCCGACGCACCGCGTGCTCTGCCGCATCCCGGGCGGAGCTCAGCCGTTCAGACGTCGGCTCGAGCCCGAGCCAGGACGACTCGGCGTCCTCGGCTAGCCCGAGGACGCTGTCGTCCAGACGGGCCCGCACCTTGCGCCGTGCCCCGACGAGGTCGGCGGCCGAGGCGGCGAGGACGACGACTGCCGCGACGACGAAGGCGAGCAGCAGCCAGCTCTCCTGACCGCCGGCCTCACCCACGCCGGCATCCTGGGAGACGGCCGCCGACAGGACGACCACCGCACCTGCCAGCACGACGACGACCCCCAGGGCGATGCGGTCGAGACGGTCCTCGCTCGCCTCTTTCAGCGCGCGGTACTGGTTCTCGAAGAGGCCCGGCTCGATGACCCCGCCATCCGCAGCTGCCGCCTCGACGGCGTCGTCCATGTCCTGCGCGATGCCGAGCGCCCTGTCGAGCTGACGATGCACCCGTGTGGCGAGGAAGCCGGCCGCGAAGGTCGTCGCTCCCACCAACGCCCCCAACGTGGTCGATGTGGCCTCGTCGATCATGCCGACCCCCAGGTGGCGGACCGCCAGGTCGCGGCGGCGTGACCCCCTATCGTCCCGCTCGCCTGACCGGCAGGTCAACGGTGAGGTCGAGCCGGTCCGTTGACGACGCTGGGCCCGCGGAGGATCGTCGACGCATGACGAGCGACGCGGACTACCCGCGCACGACCCGCGGGGCCTTCCAGGAGAGCCGGTCCGCTGAGCTCAGCGAGGACGACGTCGCCGCCCTCGTGCGGGTGCTCGACCTCCAGGAGCGCTCCCCCGCCGTCCAGCGGCTGCGCGACTGGACCCTCGAGCGGCTCGAGCTCGCCGACGGCGAGAGCGCGGTCGACGTCGGCTGCGGCACCGGCAGCGAGGTGCGCCGGATGGCGCTGCGGGTCGGTGACAGCGGACGGGCGACCGGTGTCGACACCAACCCGCGCCTGCTCGCCGTGGCCGCCGACCGCACCCCGTCGCACTCGAGCGCGCGGTTGTCGCTCGCGTCGGCGAGCGACCTCCCCTTCGCCGACGGCAGCGTCGACGCCCTGCGCTGCGAGCGGGTCTTCCAGCACCTGGAGCACCCGCAGGCGGCGGCCGACGAGATCGCGCGCGTCCTGCGGCCCGGCGGCCGCGCCGTTGTCGTCGACTCCGACTGGGGCACCTTCGTCACGGTCACCCACGAGCCCGAGATCATGCGCCGGGTGCAGGAGTGGGGGTGGCACACGCAGTGGCCGAACCCCTTCGCCGGTCGCCACCTCCGTGCACAGCTGCGCACCGCAGGGCTCGAGGTCGACGACGACATCGGCTCCTCGGCCCTCGTCCTGCCGCCAGAGGCGCTTCTCGGCTGCGGTCCGCTCGGCCGCACCGTCGAGAGCGCGCAAGATGACGGGGCGATCACCCCCGACGAGGGCGGCCGCCTCGTCTCGGGGGTCGAGGCGAGCGCCCAGCGGGGCGACGCCTTCGTCGCCGTGACGATATTCGCCGTCGTCGCCCGCACCGGGCTGAGCAGCGGACCGGGCTCTCCCCCTTCGTCCGCAGCCTGACGGCGATGTCTGCACCAGGCACGCGACATACCCCGTGCCAGGTGCACGGATCGACGGCGGGCCACTCGAGGGCTCGCCCGAACCGCCCGCAGGAGGTACACCCCAGTGGATAGTTCTCTCTGAACGTCCTCCCACCACCAAGAGCCGAGGAACGATATGAGCGACGAGATCGAGCTGATCAGCGACGGGGACGGCCTTGCCGTGATCGGCGAGCGGTCTGCAGTCGAACGCTTCCTCGAGTCGCAGCGGCTCGAGTCCCGTGCGATCGATACGCGCCGTCTGAGTGCTGCGCTCGGGACGGGCGCTGCGATGGCAGAGAGCAGCGCCGCCATCTCCGCCGACTACGGGCGGTGGGTGAAGCTCACCAAGGAGTCCGCCGAGAGCGTGCAGAAGATTGGTCTGAGCAGGAGCGCGAAGACCGGGCTGGAGACCGGCGTCCTCCGAGGACCGAAGGGGCAGATCAAGGGGTTCGTCGAGTTCGCCTCGTCCCCCAGCTCGGCTCTCACCAATCCCGCGCTGCTGTCGGGCGCCGCGGGGATCATGACCCAGATGGCCATGCAGCAGGCCATGGACGAGATCACCGACTATCTCGCGGTGATCGACGCCAAGGTCGACGACATCCTTCGCGCGCAGAAGGACTCAGCCCTGGCCGAGATGATCGGCGTCGAGCTGATGATCGACGAGGCCATGCACATCAGGCACAGCGTGGGCCGCGTGTCCGAGGTGACCTGGTCGAAAGTCCAGGGTGCCTCGACCACCACCGCGGTCACGCAGTCCTACGCGTTGAAACGACTTGAGGCGGCAGCCGAGCGCCTTACGAAGCAGCGGAAGATGGGCGACATCGAGAAGGCCGCTCGAGCGGCCGAGACCGACGCCCACGAGTGGCTCGCAGTCCTCGCCCGATGCTTCCAGCTGCAGGACGCACTCGCGGTGCTCGAGCTCGACCGGGTGCTGGATGCATCGGCGGACGAGCTGGACGACCACAGGACCGGGCTGCAGGCCGCGCGCGAGCAGCGGATATCGAAGATTGCGGCAACCACCCAGGTCCTCCTAGATCGCATCACCTCCGCGGGCACAACCGCCGACACCAAGCTCTTGCTCCATCCCTCGTCGGCTACGCAGGTGGTCCAGATCAGCAACCGCTCCGCGTCGAGGGTCGTGGAGTTCAGAGAGCTGGTGGGCGTCAGCGTCGAGCGCTCTGACCTCGAGGAACGACGGTGGCGACAAGCCGCCGCGGAGACGCGTGACACCGTCCTCACGGCGGGCAGCGAGAAGGTGGGCGCAGCACGCCAGTTCGGCTTGGACCGCGTCGGATCCGCTCGTGCTGCTGCGGCTCGCATCCCGACGGTCGACGTGCGGGTCAGCCTGAGACGACGGGGTTCGAAGAGGGACGACGACACCGACTGAGGCGCTTCGCCATCTTCGTCCGCAGCCTGACGGCGATGTCTGCGCCTGGCACGCGACATACCCCGTGCCAGGTGGAGGTATCGCCGTCACCCCGTCGACCTGTTCCTGAGCGACTCCCCTTTCGCTACCCTGGTGGTTGCAGATCGCAACCACTACGGACGAAGGGGTCCGGCCATGACGAAGTACCTCATCTCCTTCCCGAGCTCGGCGATGCGGGTCACCGCCGAGGAGCTGCCGCAGGTGTCGGAGGACTCGCACGCGGTCATCGAGGAGGCCAAGGCGGCGGGCGTGTACGTCTTCGGCGGCGGCATCGACGAGAGCGTGGCCCCGGTCCTCGTCGACGCGGGCGGGGTGGTCACGCCGGGGACCTACCCGCAGACCAGCCAGATCGAAGGGGGATATCTCGTGCTCGAGGTGGCGTCCCGCCGCGAGGCCGAGGAGTGGGCCGCAAAGGTGGCGACCTCGTGCCGGTGCAGCCAGGAGCTGCGAGAGTTCGGCTACGACCCGGCGAGCTGATCCCCCTTCGCCCGACCTACGGGCAGACCCGCGCGACGTGGCCGGGTGACCCGGCGGGCTCGAGGTCGCGGTCGCGCAGCACCATGGAGCGCGGCGAGGCCTCGTCCGCGCACATGGCGGCGAAGGTGCGGGGCAGGTTGTCGGTGTACTCGATGTCGAGCACACGGTCGCCGTAGACCTGCTCGTACGTCGGGCACTCGCGGTAGGCCGCGCACTCCTCGACGACGGCGAAGTCGAAGCCCGCGCCCTCGCGCAGCACCTCGGAGTCCTCGGCGGCGTTCTTCTGGCCCGCCGCCAGCCCCTTCGCGTGCGCTGCGTCGACGAGCCGCCTCGCGAGCGCGACGTTGTCCTGCCGCTCCAGGGCCCCGCCCGAGCGGGTGTAGCTGTCGAGGTTGTCGAGCTCGACCGCGTCGTACCCGTCGTCGGCGCACCCCTCGACCCACGGGACGAGGACGGCCGCGATCCGCTCGCGCCGGGCGTCGGTCGAGGTGTCGAGCAGAGCCTCGTCGGGCCAGTCGGGGTCGGTGACCACCCGGCCGTCGCGCCGCAGCAGCGTGTCGTCCGGCCACAGCTCGCGATCGCCCGGCTGGGTCTGGAATGCGTTGACGTAGCAGACCGAGTACCGGTCGGGATCGGGGCTGGCGGCCCGGTCGCGCACGACGGTCTGGACCGGTCCCGCCGGGGGGTAGGCCCCGCCGAGCTGGTAGTCGACGCGACCCCCGGCCGGCGGCAGCGCGACTGCAGACGTCGACTCGGACGACCGGTCGGTGGGCGAAGGGGTGGAGCGCGCGGCGTCGGCACAGCCGGCGAGCGCGAGCGCGGTGGTGAGGGCGAGGGCCAGGTGGTGGTGGCGCCGGCGACGCCGGTCTGACCTGGACGACATGGGGCGAGGCTATCCACGGTCCTGGGAGGGCCTGGCTGCAGCGGCAGGCGGCCCTTCCTTCGCTGAACTATCGTGTTCACATTCCGCACACCTGGAACGAAGGACTGACGAGATGGCCGACCCGGCAGCGCCGACCGGTGCTCAGACGATCGACCGTGGCCTGCGGGTGCTGTGGCACCTCGCCGAGCAGCCGGGCGGGGCGAGCCTGGCCACGCTGAGCCGTGACCTCGACATGAACCGCACGGCGCTGCACCGGCTCATGGAGACCTTCCGGGCGCACGACATCGTGCGGCGCGACGAGAACAAGCGCTTCCACCTGTCGTACGGGCTCGTGCAGCTCGCGTCGCACGTCGACAACGACCTGCACCGCCTGGCCTACCCGGTCATGGCGCAGCTGGCCGATGCCACGGGCGGCACGGCGCACATCATGGTGCCGACGAGCGAGGTCGAGGTGCAGGCGATCAGCGTCGTCGAGCCGCGCAACGCCGCGGTGCACCTCGCCTTCCGCACCGGCCACCGCCACCCCATCGACCGGGGGTCGGGAGGGGTCGCGATCCTCGCCGCGCGCCCTCCGCGCGACGAAGACTCCGAGGAGGTCCGCGAGGCGCGGCGGCTCGGGTACGCGCTGTCCTTCGAGCAGATCATCCCGGGCGTCGCCGGGGTCTCCGTGCCGCTGTCGACCCCGACCCCCATGCCCGAGGCCTGCATCGGCATCTCGCTCGTCGACCGCAACGCCGCCGGTCGCGCCGCCCCGCTCGTCGTCGAGGCCGCCCGCGAGCTCAGCTCGCTGCTCTACGCGCACGAAGGGGGTCGCTGACCCCTTCGTCCATCTCGGGGCTCGCCCCGGGTGAGGGTCGGGCCGTACGGCTCATCGCTCGAAGGCGATGGTGTGCGAGGTGTACCTGCCGACGTCTTGCGTGCCGTGCACCAGGAGCAGATCGGCCTCGTCGTCAGCCGAGACGAAGACCGCCAGATCTGCGCCCGGCCACCGCTCCCGGGCGGCGCCAAGGACGCTCGTGACGTCGGGCGCGCCCGCCCAGTCGTAGTAGTCGACGCAGGTGCCGAGAGTCTCCGGATGCTCGACCGCTACGCGGACCATGAACCGCGGCGCATCCAGGGAGAGACGGCTGTCCAGCGACTCGGTCCAGCGGAAGTCGTCCATCAGCCCTCACCCCGGTCCGACCCGACCCCGTCAGCGCTCGCCCACGCCGATGCGCAGGCTGCGGAAGGCGGCGCGCTGCTCGCGGGTGGTGAGCGCGAGGAGGCCGGACCCGCGCAGCTCAGCCTCGAGCCGGTTGAGCGTGCGCGTGACGTGGTCGCGCTCGTCGTCGGCGACGACCTCCCAGAACCTCGGGTCACGCCGGAGGACCTTCACCACCCCGTGCATGTACTGCGCGGAGGGTGACGCTCGCAGACCGTTGCGGCTCATCGTGGGGTCCTCCCGATTCGGGCCCTGGACGGAGCGGTTCGCGGGCCGGGTGCTGTGCTCGTCGCGAACTCTGCCAGGGCGGACGGCTCGTCGCTGGGGAATGCCGTGGTTGCCCCCCCCCCCCCCCCCGATCCTGGTGACGGGCGCGTCCGAAAGTCACCGTGCGTCGCACTTTCGAGCAGGGCCCTCAGTGAGCAGGGATTTCGAACGCTCCCGAGGCCGGCCCAGGAGGGTGGGTGATGGCTGCTCGAAAAGGATCGTCAGTGGGCAGGGCCCGATGACCGATTTCTGCGAGTGCGCCGGATGCCGAAGGCGGCTGCAGACAGTGCAATGGCGCCGGCGCCGCCGAGAAGTAGGACTTTCCCCCCAGCCTCCTCCTTGGGAGGCGAGTCGGTCTGGACGACATCTGGTCGAGCGACGTCAGTGTTATCTGGGGAGGGTGCGGCGTGTGAGGGATGGGCTCCGAGGAGGGTGAGGGTGGCCGGCCTGGTGCTGTACCCATCCGCCAGCGTTGCGTAGATCTCGAGGTGCCCGGTGACGTCGGCAGGAAGGGTGACGCGCTGAGTGAAGGCGTAATCGGCGTCAGCGTCGACTGTGGCGAGGGTTGTTGGGGTGCCGTCAGCGTTGAGCACGAGGTCGATGTCCGCTGCCGGATCGCCCAGGACGGCGTCGGAGACCGTCGGCCCAGCGTCGTTGCAGTCCGTGCCGAAGGCGGCGCCCGTCACTGTGACCTGATCTCCGGGGCCTACTTTCTTCGGCAAGACCGTGATGGACGGCCCGACACAGCTGGCGGTAGCGGCTGGTGCGGCGACGACCCCGAGGGTAAGTGCGGCGGCGGCGGATGCGGCGAGGGCGGGCAGTCGGTTCATGGTGTTGAGACGTGAGCGCCGCGTGGACGGTTCCCCGCCTGACCGGTGAGCTAGGTGCAACTAGTGCCCGCTCGAAGACAGAAGCCGACGTCACGAAGCGATCTCGGCCTCGTGTCGCCGTTCGAAAAACCATTGTCACTGAGCACCCAACGAGGGGCAGTCGGGTTGTCGAGTCCGACGATCAGCCAGGATGCCGTTAGTAAACCGGCAGCCGGCCGCACGACTACCCGAGGGACACAGAGATGGTCTTCCACCACCGTCAGTACGCCGGCGAGCCACTAACACGAGACGCCCTCACGGCGCTGCTCGCGAACCTGAAGCGCCCCTCGTGCGTCCTCGTGGTCGCGACGGTGAAGGGCCCCTTTGGGTACGACGAGGTCCAGGCTGCACCCGAGGTCGTTCTCGAAGTCGTAGCCCAGCCAGGAAACCCTGGCTGTCGGTCGCCATTCGTGAACATCTCATCGGGCGGGACCTTCGTCGCGCGCGTCGAGCTCAACAGCCTCCTGGTGATGGAGCCCGGACCCTGGATCGACGAGCTGAGCCACCTCCCGCACGAGCGCGTGCCCTGGTCCTGGCTGAGCACGCACTTCGGCGGCGAGGGCTACCCGCCCCCGGAGATGAGGCGCGCGCAGCAAGCCGTCATCGACGTGGCCAAGAGCGAGGGCGAGGCCGTCGCGATCCGCCGGCTCGGGGTGGGCGACGTCGACCGCGACGTCGAGGCTTACCTCGATCGACCTGGGTCTCGGGCCCACTGGGTAGCGCGCAGCAAGCGCCGCCTGGGGTACTCCCAGCCCTGGGTCGACACCGGCGACCTGAACGCCGACGCAACGACGTGGTGGGATTCGTTCGTGAAGAAGATCAACCCCTCCGCCGACACCGCTGCGCCCACCGAGCACCTCGTGCGCTACTCGCTCACCGAAGCAGACTCGCTCGACCTCACCCCAGATGACGTCGAGGACGCCGTCGACGACGCAGTCGCCGCTCACGGCGGAGAGACCGACAACCCCACCGAGACCGGCGACTACCTCGAGATCCCCGTCATCGGCAGCACCACCGCCGGCCTTGCGGCAGCGATCAAAGCGCTCCACGACCTGGGACTGACCTCAGCCCACGAGGCATAACCGAGGCTCGTCGTCGAAGACTGCGCGGCGATCTGCTCGAAAAGATCAACCCACCCACACTGAGCGGCCCCACGACGACTTTCGAACCATCACTGAGCAGGCCGACGCCCGTCGGTCGTCACCGTTCGAAAACCATCGTCAGTGAGCGGCGGTTTGAGATTTGGCAGACAGGGGTGGTGAATGCGGCACCGAGCGGACAGCTCTTGGACGGCGACGCGCGGAGGCGCAACGACCAATCGAGCCTCGAGGAGCGGGCCGACCGGAAGGGCTCCACTACGCACATGCTGCCCCACAAGGACCGTTCAGGGGCCGCGCCAGTCACCTGCGGTCAGGAGGGCAACGCTTCGGCGCCGATTAGGAGCAGATTAATCAACGGGGGTGCTGAGTGCGTCGTCGATTGCAACCCACGGCGGTGGTCCGCAGTCGTCGGGCAGGTCCCCCCAGTCCGCGGACAGCCCCCGCTGATTGGCAAGGACGCCTTGCCCGACCACCTGGGAGCCTTCGCCGAAGCGGTCACCGTCGACCGAGACAACCGTCCACTCTGCGCCCTCCCCCTCGACCGTGGTCCCGTCGGGGAAAGCGATCGGATGGCCTCGGCCGTCGGTGACGCACCCAGTAGCGGGATCGAGCACCAACGTCGCGCGCACCTGCACCGCATTGGCGTCGCCGCGTGGTTCAAGGGTCAGGATGCGCACCGGGCCACCCGAAACGTGCACCCCGCTCCGCATCTCAACGATCGCCAGCCACACGACGACGACCATTCCGGCTGCGAGGAAGGCACCTGCAAGCACCCGCAGTCTCGATCGAGTCGACGCATCAGCCATGGCGACCGCGCACCCATCCTCGACAGCTCACGTGAGGTTGGCGCACCCAGCTGGGTCGCGGACCATGCCCAGCGACGCCCAGTGGAACCTCGCCGGCCGTCAGGGAGGCCTCAGAGCTGCGATCCAGCGCAGCGGCAATCACGGGCGGACGACTCATGGTGGTGAGACGTTAGCGCCGCACAGGAGGTTCCGCGCCTGACCAGCGAGATAGGTACAACTCGCGCCCGCTCGAAAGTCGGAGACAGACGTCACTGAGCCGCTCACAAACCGACTTTCGAACCATCACTGGGCACACTCTGGTCGGCCTCGTGCCGCCGTTCGAAAACGATCGTCACTGAGCACGCGCTGGCCACACCTAACGAGCCTTCGGCGCATCCTCAGGTATGACGTCGCTGAGCTCCATGCCAAACCCGTCGGGTTGGTGGGCGCCGGAGAGCGCGTCAGCAAGAGCCTGCTTAGTCAGGGACTTGATGGTCGAACCGTCATCGATGCCGCGGTGTGCGCATCCGGAGTAGCGCAGCACGACCTCGTGGGTGCGGCCGCTGGTGTCGCCCATCCGCAGCAGGGTGATCCGATCGCCGTAGTCATCGCGACAGTTCTTAGGATCGGGGATCCCACCGATCGGCGCAGCGGCGATCGCGTCGGCGGTGCGCCGGATCGCGCTGTCGGGGAGCTGTGTGGCTGCCCGCAGGCGCCCGCCGGTGCCGAGGTCATAAGTGCAGACCGCGACGTCAGCGATGGCGTCGGGCTCTGGCATCGGTTGCGCGGCCGGTCGCCAGGAAGGGTCGTCGATGAGGGGAACGTCGCGTCGGCACCCGTTGACACCCGAGGCGGGCAGCGGTGTGATGGTCGCCAGGATCTGGTTGCGAAGGGGTTGGGCGGCCTGGACCTCGATGGCTGTCTGACCCACGATCCTCGTCGCGCGGTCACCGGTGGTGTCACCGTCGGTGACCTTCGGCACCCGGTAGCGAAGATCTCGACTCGGGCTCATGTCGACGAAGGTGCCGGCGACTGCGACCGTGTCTGGCTGGAGACCCCCGCTACAACCCATGAGCGGCACCGCCCCCGGTCGTCCGACCGTGGTGCGTTCGGCGACGTCTTTGACCGCGCAGTAGGGGACGCCGCTGGTGCCGTACCCCCAGGTGTCCGGGACCGCGACGGCGACGTCGTGGTACGCCTCCCACCTCCACCCGTCCGGGATCGCGGGGAGCGGACCCCGAGCGGTGCCGACCGTGTAGCGATCTGACGGCGGTGGTGTTGCATCGCGGGCCGCGACAGACAGCCACCCCATGACGAGAGCAGCGGCGGCGGCCGACCCGATCAGCGCTGCTCGCCAGGGGCGCCGCGTCTGCTGTGTCGCGATGGTTTCTAGGACGGCCTCGCTGTCACTGGCCGGTGCCTGCTCGGCGAGGTGGCGCAGGCGCGCACGCAGTAGCTCTTCAAGGTCAGGGTCGATGGTCGGGTGGGTCATGGGGTCTCCACCTCCTGGGCGGTCAGCACGTCACGAAGGGCAGCCAAGCCGCGCGCGCGGTGGGAGCGCACCGTCGCGCGGGGCAGGTCGAGGGCCTCGGCGATCTCGTCGTCGGGCAGGTCTTCGAGGTAGGACATGGCGATGACTGCGCGGCGCACTGGTGGCAGACCAGTCATCGCTATCAGCAGAGCGTCGCGGTCCTCGACACCACGGACGTGATCAGTCGGGTCGGGACGGTCGGGCAGCACGTCTCGGGTCTCACGGCGCCACGGACGACGGGTCTCGTCGATGAAGGCATTCGTCACCGCCCGGCGCACGTACGCCTCTGGTCGGCCGGCCGAGACCTGAGACCAGCGGGGGTAGGAACGTGACAGCGCCTGCTGCACGAGGTCTTGGGCGAGATGCGCGTCGCCGCACAGCACGTACGCGTATCTCACGAGCCCCGCGTGCCGGGCTCGCACGAAGTCTTCGAAGCCGACCACGCCACCACCTCCTGAGCTCGCAGTCTTCCCCGTCTCTCGATCAACGGAGCAACACCGCCGCTCCGTTGCAGCCAACCGTGGTGCGCGAATCAAACCGTCCCCGCGCCAAGCGCCAGCACACGTGCCCGGAACTCCCCTCGGTGGCCTTTCGAGTCGCCCAGCGCCGACTTTCGAACCATCACTGAGCAGACTCTGGTCGGCCTCGTGGCGCCGTTCGAAAACGATCGTCAGTGGACAGCGGCCAATGGGGCGAAGGGTTGCTGCCCAGTCGGTGCCTAGTGCAGCCCTACGGGCGCCACGTGGCGACCACCCATCGGGCGGGGCGAGAGCCATCCGTCTTCTCCGGGTAGGCCAGTGTGTCGCCCTGCGCGCGTACTCGACCGTAGGCGCGGGTTGTCCCGAGCTCCGTCTTCTTCTGGGAGGCGATGTCGTAGAGGCACAAGGTGGCGTCTCCGCGTCCAGACCCTCGGCCCCAGGTGATGAAGCGATCACCGCAGCTGATCTCGGTCGAGCTGCCGGCGCTGCGAAGGGGGATCCGTCGCGGGTGCATCTCGTCTCGTGGAAGGATGTTGATCTCATCCTTCCCGTTCTTCGTCGCCGCCCATGCGATGTAGGTGCTGGTGCCGCACGTCATGGTGATCCTCGTGCTCGCGGTCGGGGCGTCGAAGCGGTAGAGCGTGCGTGATCTCGAGCCGTTGGACTCGACGATCCGCGGGGTGCCGGAGGTGCGCCCGCTGACGAGGCGGTCATCGGCGATGTAGATCAGCCGGTCACCTGCTCTTGCGGGACCGTAGGCCCCTAGAGCGACCTGGCTTGCCTTCTTGGACCCGTCCAGGGGGGCTGTGAGAATGCGGTAGGTGGGGCGGTCGGGGTACAGCCCACCTCGTTGCTCCGGTGCGTTTGGGGCGTCGGTCGGCCAGTCCCGGATGGACCAGTACGCGCGGTCCTCGACCAGGGCTAGGGGGTGTGGGTCGTCGTTGAACATCGGGACGACGTCGGCGCCGTAGTAGTTGTCGTAGCTGGCGATCACCTGCGCGGCAGGGCCGCCTACTGGCGACTGGGCCAGGATGCGCCAGTCCTCCGCCTCGAGGTTCGTCGAGCGAGTCTCCCGCCAGATGACGGTGTCGTCGTGTGCATCGGCGGCGACGAGCTGACTCGGGCCGGGCGGCTTTGGTGCATTGATCATGGTGGGCTCTTCACCGGGGAGCCACCACCCCATCTGCGTCGTGCCGGTCAAGAGGGGACCAGACGTTCCTGTGTCCGGCCGGATACTGGTGACGAACCTGCCGGAAGACGAGATCGCGGCGATCGACGCCGAACCGCCTCCCTTGACAGGGCCGCCGTAGAGACCCAGGCGTGTCAGGTCACCGTCGGTGGAGGAAGTCGGCGTCCACAGGCCCGTCGACGTGCGCTCTGACGCAGCCACTTCTCGCCCCGGCGGGTCGGGGGTGCTGGCGGTGCACGCCGGCGCAGCGATCAGCGCGACTACGGCGATGAGCCAGCGCGGCGAACGCGTCACGGTGCAACTCCTTCTGGATAGAACCACTCGCGTTGAACCCAACGACGCGCCCCACGCGCTGGGCGACGAGAGGATACGGTCACCACCGCCGCGCCGCGGCGGCTACTCACCTGGGTACGCGTGCAGATCGACGACTTCCTCCGGCGGGCTCGAGCACACCGAGCTATTCGACCTCGACAGCCCCGGCAGGGACCCAGGCAGGACCACCCAGCGTCTTTCCTCTTGATCCCACAACATCTGCCCCGATATGAAGCTCTCGTTTCGCCCGGCGATCCCACGCACCCACACGCAGGTGATCAGAGAAGAGTCACCATGGCCCCCGATCAGCGGCGGACCCATTGGTGTGAACCCTCGCGTGGCGTCGATGACCGTGGCGGCTTGATCGGTCGTCCCCTGCAAGACCGCGGCAACGCCAGCCACATCATGATCGCTGATCGCTGATCGGAAAGCCTGGGCTGTCGCACTTGGGGGAACCCGGCCCGGTGAGCATGCAGCTGGCAAGAACAGTCCCAGCAGGGCGGCTGAAGCCATCGTGCGCGCGCGTGCGGCCACTGTTTCAGATCCCCCGCTCGACTCCGGTCCAGCAGCCTGGCCGAGCCACCGACCCGCACCATCCTGCACCCCAACACACCCTGCCCGCCAGACATGGGCGTTGTCGCTAGAAAGCCTGAATCGCCGGCTCGAAAACCATCGTCAGTGAGCCGCTCCTGGCTCGTTGTGAGGTTGCACAAGGTCTTGCCGTCACTCGGTGGGAAGCGACGTCTTTCAAATGAGGTCGGCCGGGCCGCCGCCTCCGTTCCGTCGGGCCGCCCGGTGGTCCACGAGGTGTTCGCCGTCATGGGGCAGCGGGTGGGTTGAACGCTCCGAACACGCTCGGCTGCGCCCCAGCCGCGAGCATGGGAGCGCAGGCGGAGGCGCTGTCGAGGACGTCCTTCAGCCCCGGTTCCGGGGTGTGGACCACGGTGTCTCCCACAGTGGCTACAGAACTGCCGTTGCGGTCGCGCACCGACCAGGTGTCGCCCGGCTGATCGCGTTGCAGGGTCCAGCCGCTGTCAGCACTGGTGGCGAGCACGTACTTGCCGGGCACCGCTCGGGTGGGGTCCCCCTTGGGGACGGTCACGTATGGGCAACCCGTCTCGCTCACCTGCAGCTCCTGGTACGCCCCCACCGGGAGGATGGTCACGGGTCGCTCCAGCACCGGGAATGGCGCTGATGTCGCTGCAGGCCGAGCGACTTCGTCCCGCGAGCTGTCAAGGGCGACCGTCCCCCCGACGACGACAGCCACGGCAGCCACGGTCACCCCGAAGGTCATGCCGCGGCGGCGTCGACGTTCAGAGGAGACACGCTGTATGAAGGTGTCGATCGGAGGCATGCCGCGCGCGACGCGATCGGCCTCCTCGTCCAGGAGGGTTCTCACCTGTTCTGGGGTGGGCGTGTTCATGACGCATCTCCTAATCGCGATCGCAGGCTGCGTCGCGCGCGTGACAGACGGGATTTGACGGTTCCGATCGGGACGTCGAGGTGGGCGGCGATCTCGCTGTCGCTCTGCCCATGAGATGCGTGGCGGATCAGCACCTCTCGCTGATCGATGGGCAGATGTTGTATCGCCTCCCAGATCTCGTACTGCGACGCACCATCCGGCACCGCACCCCCGGCTCTCACCTCGTAATCGGGCAGAGGTGTGTGACGCGCGCGTCTTCGCAGCTCGTCGACGGCCAGGCGGTAGCCAACTGTCCGGACCCAGGCAACGGGTCGCTCGTAGGTAGACACCTTGTTCCAGTGCTTGACCAGGCGGGTGAACGCCTCGTTAGCGCAGTCCTCGCCGGAGGCCCTCGAACCTGTCACCAACGACAGCTCCGCTACGAGCCTGGGGTAGCAGGCGAGGTAGAGCGCCTCTAGGCCCTCGCGGTCACGCAGATTCATGCCTATACAGACGTCACGAGGTGCTGATAGTTCCATCGGACATGCCCGTGGTTGCGCACTCGTGACCAAGTGGCCATTCATGGGCCCGCACCCGAGACCCACGAGGTTCGATCGCAGGCCCAGGCACTACGTCGCTCTCGATGGAGCCTTCGACCGATGGCTAACCGGGCCCACCTCATCTGCAGGTCGATGCTGTGCTGCTCGAAACTCCGCAGAGCGCCCTTCCGAGCGGCTGCTCAGCGACTTTCGAACCATCACTGAGCCGAGCCCCGCGCGTCGCATGCCGTCGTTCGAAGACCATCGTTAGTGAGCAGGGTTCGACGCATCTTGCCTACGGGAGCGGCGAATGGCGAAGGCGGCTGCGATCAGCGCGATGGCGCCTGCGCCACCAAGCAGGAGGACCGGCCCGTTGTCCTTGCTCTTGGGAGGAGAGTCGGTCTGGACGACAGTTGGCCGAGCGACGTCGGAAGATGCTGAGGGCGTGGCGGTCGAGGGCTGCCCTTCTCGGATCGTGAGCGTGACCGGGTCGGTGTCGTAGCCCTCGGCGAGGGTTGCGTAGATCTCGACGGGTCCCGTGACGTCGGCAGGCAGAGTGACGCGCTGCGTGAAAGCGTAGTCGGCGTCGGCGTCGACCGTGGCGAGAATGGATCGAGTCCCGTCGGCGCTCAGGACGAGGTCGATGTCGGTCGCGGGATCACCGAGGACTGGTTCGGGGGCGGTGCCCTCGTCACCGTTGCCGGTGTCATTGCAGTCCGTGCCGAAGGCGGCGCCGGTGATCGTCACCTGATCCCCGGGCTTTGCTTTCGTTGGTGAGACCGTGATCAACGGCGCCTCACATGCGGCGGTGGCGGCCGGTGCGACGACAACCCCGAGGGCGAGCACAGCGGCGGCAGATGCGGCGAGGGTGCGCAGTCGATCCATGGTGCTCAGACGTCAATGCCGCGCCGACGGTTCCGCGCGTGATCCGCGCTCTCGAGCAGCACCCTGAGGGGGTCCTATCGTTCGTTCGATGAGTGCAGCCGTCGACGTGCTGATGCGCACGCCCCCCACCCTCGAGGACTACCTGCCCCTGCGCGCCTCGTCCGGGTTGTCCCCGAAGTCGAGAGCCGAAGGTGAGGGTGCGCTGCTCGGCAGCTGGTGCTGGGCGACTGTCCAGCACGAAGGCCGATCCGTCGCGATGGGGCGCGTCATCGGAGATGGCGCGTGGTCCTTCCACATCGCCGACATGGCGACCGTGCCCGAGCAGCAGGGCCGCGGGCCGGGCGGAGACGAAGGCGTTGGCCCCGCTCAGCTCGCCGCCGGCGGCGAAGCCCTGGAGGCAGCGGCACAGGACGAGGACCGCGGTCGCCCACACGCCGAGGGTGGCGTAGGTGGGCAGCATGCCGATGCCGGCGGTCGCGACCGCCATGAGCAGGATCGTGTAGGTGAGCGACTTCTTGCGGCCGTACTTGTCGCCGATGTGGCCGAAGAAGATCCCGCCGGGGATGCGCAGGAAGAAGGCGACGGCGAACGCGGCGAAGGTGTTGAGCAGCGCGGTCGTGTCGTCGGTCGCGACGAAGAAGTGGGTCGCCAGGATCGCGGCCATGTAGCCGTAAATCCCGAAGTCGTAGTACTCGACGACGGTCCCGAGCACGGCGGCCCGGATGACCTTGACGGTGGACTGAGGGGGACGCGCGAGCTCGGTCTGGTCGCTCGCGGCGGTGGAAGTGGACATCGTTGGCCTCTCGCCTATGTTCAAATGGTGAACGCCGTGTTCAAACTATGACGATACGATGCCAGGAGGGGGTCTCGAGCGCAAGACCCGGGCATGATCGGGTGGACCGAGGGCGTGGCGAAGGGGGCGCCCGCGGAGATCGCGCGGGCGGTTGGCGAAGGGGTGACCGGGGCTGGTCGACCCCGCCCGCTACCCGCCGGAGTAGAGCCGGGTCACCGCGTCGACGAGGTCGCCCAGGCCGGAGGGGACGCTGTCGCGCCACCACGTCAGGCGCACCGGGACGCGCGGGCCGTCCTTGACGGGGCGGAAGGTGACGCCGTGCCGCGAGTGGTGGTGGGCGGTCGCCTCGGCGGTCGTGCCGACGCCCCGGCCCGCAGCGATCGCGTCGAGCCAGCTGTCGACGTCCGTCGACTCGAGGTAGTCGCGCGGGGCACCTCCCTCGGGCCACAGGTCACGGCTCGTCGTCCCCGAGCGGGGGTCGACGAGCACGGTGCGCTCCGCGATCTCGGCCATGGTGATGACGCGGCGCCGGGCCCAGCGGTCGTCGTCGGAGGCGAAGGCGACGAGACGACGCTCGAGCCCCACGACGACCGAGTCGAGCCGCGGGTCCTCCGGCGCCCGTCGGACGACCGCGACGTCGCACACCCCTTCGACCAGGCCACCGGTGGGCGAGTTGTGGCGGACGAGCTGCAGCGTCGACCCGGTGCGCTCGGTCGACCACTGCCGCTGCAGGGGTGCCGTGTGGACCCCGAGCGCGGCCCACGCGTAGCCGAGCCGCAGGACGCCGTGCCGGGTCGCGAGGAAGTCGGTGAATCGCTCGGCCTCGGCCAGGACCCGCCGGGCCTGCGGGAGGACCTGCTGGCCGACGCTCGTCAGCTCGCAGCCGCGGGGGACGCGGCGCAGGAGCCGGTCACCCACGTCGTGCTCGAGCGCGGCGATCGTGCGCGAGACGGCGGCCTGCGAGACGTAGAGCCGGGCGGCTGCCTCGGTGAAGGAGCCCGCGTCAGCCGCGGTCACGAAGAACTCCAGCGCGCGCAGGCCCCATGCCATGACCTCAGCGTATGGCAGCGCCACAACATGCACTGGTGTCATGGGAAGAGCGGTCCTAGCGTCGAGTGCATGACGACGAGGACAGTAGTGAGGTGCGGGCCGTCGACGGTGACATCGGCACCGTCGACCCCCGACACCGCCCAGCGGCATCACGCCGGGGGCGTCGCGCTGGCGCTCCTCGGCGCGGTCTCGAACCAGACGGGGGCAGCGGTCGGGGCGACCGCCTTCCCGGCGATCGGGCCGGTCGGGGTCGTCGCCGTCCGCCAGCTCGTCGTCGCGGCGGTGCTCGTCCCGGCGGTCCGCCCCTCGCTGCGAGGTCTGCACCGCGACCAGTGGCTGCCCGTCCTCGGTCTCGCCGTGGTCTTCGGCGTCATGAACCTCGGGCTGTACGCCGCGATCGAGCGGATCGGGCTCGGGCTGGCCGTGACGCTGGAGTTCGTCGGCCCGCTCGCCGTCGCGGTCGTCGACTCGCGCCGCTCCGGGGGGCTGCTCGCCGCTGCCCTCGCGGGCGTCGGGGTCGTCGTCCTCACTGACCCGGGTTCGACGTCGGACCTGCTCGGGATCGCGGTGGCCCTCACCGCGGCGGCCGCGTGGGCGGCCTACATCGTGCTCAACCGCGCCGTGGGGCGAGCGCTGCCCGGCCTCACCGGGACCGCGCTCGCCAGCCTGATGTCGGCCGGGCTCTGGCTGCCCGTGGGGCTCGTGTGGTTCGCCGTGCACCCGCCGACGACGCAGGCCATCCTGCTCGCCGGTGCGTGCGGGGTGCTCGCCTCGCTCGTGCCCTACGTCGTCGACCTGCTCGCGCTGCGCCGGGTGGGCGCGGGCAGCTTCGCCGCCCTGACGAGCGCCAACCCGGTCGTCGCGGCGCTGGCGGGCCTGGTGCTGCTCGACGAGCGCCTCGGGCTGCAGGCCTGGGTGGGGATCGCTCTCGTCGTGACCGGCAACCTCCTCGTCACGATGCGAGGACTGGGCGGTCCCCCTTCTGTCCGGCATCGCGCGAGTCTGATCGAGTTGATTCACCCATTCGAGGACTCTGACCGGTCTGCGTTTGAAGACTTTGATCGACCATGTGCGCGAGAGCGAACTCCCAGTGAGGGTATGAGGCACGAGCCGCGGGGCGGCCGGCTGGGGCGATGCGGATGGTAGAGGGGGGGCAAATAGGTCACCGCGACATTGCGGCTGGGGTTCAGCATCTTGGGCTATCCATAATTTCCCGACCCTGTGCGTTTGATGCATCTGTTCGTGAGGCGCCAAGCCAAGATGGGTTCAGAGCCGAGGTCGTCGGCCCATCAACTGATCTCTGTCGAGCCGTCGACGCCCTGCTGCGGCTCGGACTACGCCTCGATGGGAGCAAGGCCCAGACGAAGAACGTCAGCAGACCGAGGGCTCCGATGAGCCTCACGCGCGTGGCCATCGCGCGCCCTCTTGATCTCGACACCATGGTCGAAGGCTAAGACTGCGAGCAAGCTGCGCGGGGGCGCGTGGCAGAGAGGGCGTCCACCTCACGGTCGAGATTGGTCGTCAATGGCATAGCCGTTCCATGTCCTGGCCCTCACAAGCGCTCCCTACAGAAACCTCCGTGTCGGCGTGCGGAGGCCCGAAGGACGCGGCGCGGGCCGTCGTGGTACTTCCACTCTCGCGTCGCGATACCCGGCGACCGACGCGGCTGGTCCCACGGACCTTGCCGATGGTTTCGATCCCGGGTCCAGGGCACGAGCGCCCAGAACCTGGGTCGACGGGGGTTGCACCGCGCCGTGTGGGTCGAGGAGGACGGGGGTCGACCTGGCTAGGGTCGGTTCGACCTACTGATGCGTCAAGGGGAGCAACCGATGACCGACGATTTCCGCACTGTGCTCGACCGGTACATCGAGGTCAACGGTGCCCAGGAGATGAACGACGTCGACGACGAGTACGCGCGCCGACTGTTCTCGCCCCTCGAAGAGGCGCCCCACCGCGAAGAGGTACTCGAGGCCGTCGCGGTCGGGCAGCTACCGATGCCGGCGTATGTGCTCGGTGACGGCACGACCATGCTCATGTACCCGGAGTACGCCACCCTGGTCGCCGAGGCGGGGGGCAAGGACCGGCTGCGGGACTGGTTCGTGGGCCAGTGGGATGAGTCGCAGCGCGGCCACGCCGAGCAGGAGTGGCAGCGGTACCGGTCGGGTCAGTACGTGACCTTGACCGAGGTGACCCCGCGGGCCATGCAGGAGAGGGATCGCCTCGTCGAGGCGACCGCAGGGTTGACCGCGACTCTGGACTCCGACCCCGACAACGACGATGCACGGCGCGCCCTCTCCTCGACACTGGACGACCTCGACCGGATGCTGTTGCCGCTGACCGGTTATGACCGCCGGCGCTTCGGGGGGACCCTGCCACGTGAGGAGCTGGTCGACGAGGTGCGGCAGAAGTACCTGCCCGACGCGGACGATTACCGCATGACCTTGAGCCTGAACGTGCTGAACCACCTCGGGATCAATCTCTACAGCAATCTCCCGGCCATCCTCTCCGAGGCCGTGGCCAACGCGTGGGATGCCGACGCCACGCGGGTGGACATCGACATCGACGCCCCGAACGAGACGGTGACGATCAGCGACAACGGGATCGGGATGACCCGACGCGAGATCAACCAGCGCTACCTCAACGTGGGCTACCGGCGACGTGAGGACGAGCAGAACGTCGCCGCGAGCACGACCCTTCGGCGCCGTCCGGTCATGGGACGCAAAGGGATCGGGAAGCTCTCCTTGTTCTCGATCGCCAAGAGCATCGAGGTGCAGTCCCGGGCACGTCGACCGGTCGGCGACTCCGAGGCAGAGCTGCAGCGGTCCGCCCTGATCCTGGACCTCGACGACATCATGGGCAAGATCGCCGGGCACGACGTCGCGACCTACAGCCCCACCACGATCGAGGCGGACCCGAGTTTGGGCGAGCCCGGGACCAAGCTGATCCTGACCCGTCCGCGCAAGGAGCTGAACAAGACCGCCGCACATCTGCGGCGACGTCTGGCCCGGCGCTTCGCGATGGTGTCCGACACCTTCGAGATCCGCGTCGACGGCCATGCGATCACCTTGGCCGACCGCGATCTGGCCAAGCGCTGCCGCTACCTGTGGGTCTACGGGCCGAAGGACTACCGCGATCGGGTCAAGGCCATGGTCAAGGGCGCCGAGCGGGTCCGCGAGAACGACGGGTCGACCAAGGGGGGCAACCAGGTGCAGGGGTGGATCGGCTCCGCGACCACCTCGACCGAGCTCAAGCCCGTGGACGAGCAAGACGAGACCCTGAACCGCATCTCCGTCCTCGTGCGCGGCAAGCTCGCCCAGGAAGACGTGCTCGAGTCGATCGCGCAGGGCGGGATCTTCACCAAGTTCCTCTCCGGGGAGATCTACGCCGACTTCCTCGACGAGGACGCCCAGGACGACATCGCCACGAGCTCGCGGCAGGGGATCGTCGAGGACGACCCCCGCTTCATGGACTTCAAGCAGTTCATGGCCGAGCGGATCGCCTCCATCGGCACGGACTGGAACAACTTCCGGGAGCAGGACGGGGTCGACGACGCCACGAAGCTGGTGCCCGCCATCGAGGACTGGCTCAAGGGGTTCAAGGGTGACACCAGGACGCAGGCCGCCCGCTTCGTCGCCCGGGTCAACAGCATCGCCGCAGACGACGCCCAGCGCCGCCAGCTCCTGGGCAGCGCGGTGATCGCCTTCGAGCGGCTGCGGCGGCGAGATCGCATCAGCGAGATCAACGCTGCGGACGACGCCAACCTGCCCGCCCTGATCGACGCGTTCAAGAACGTCGACGACGTCGAGGCGGCGATGTACTTCGACATCGTGCAGCAACGGCTGGAGATCATCCGCAAGTTCGAGACGCTCACCGACGACAACGCGTTGGAGAACATCCTGCGCGACTACCTCTTCGAGCACCTGTGGCTGCTGGACCCGGCTTGGGACCGGGCGACCGAGGGCAACATGGAGACCACGATCGCCAAGCTGATCAACAAGAAGAAGGGCCCGAAGGACCGGGTCGACATCAAGTACCGCAAGATCGGCGGCGAGCACGTCATCGTCGAGCTCAAGCGCGCCGGCCGGACCGTGAGCACCGGCGAGCTGCTGACCCAGACCGAGAAGTACCGAGGGAAGGTGCTCGACGCGCTCCGCCATGCAGCCGGAAGCGACGTGGACGTCCAGGTCGTCTGCGTCGTGGGCACAGACCTCAGCGACTGGGCGAAGGACGGCGGCCGGGAGCGGTCGCGTAGGTCTCTCGCGCCGTACAACACCCGCGTGGTCATGTACCAGGAGCTCGTCCAGAACGCGTTGCAGACCTATCAGGCCTACCTCGACGCCAACCGGGAAGTGGGCGCCGTGCGCGACGTCCTGCACGCCATGGAGACCCAGATGACCGCCGGACCTGCTGCCACGGACGCATCCGGTCCCGACGCGGCGGCACAGGGCCCCGGGGACGCCACCGACGCGTCCACGGACGCGGTGGAAGGACCGACGGCACCGCAGAGCTGAGGGTCCGCACCCCCACCTGCCGGCGCGCTTCGAGCGGACCGGAACGACGACGCGAGGAGGTGTTCGGCCCCTCGAGTACGATCGCGATCGTGCCCCAGACCCGCCCCAGCCGACCCGACGTCCTGCGCGTGGTGTCGCTGTTCAGCGGGATCGGGGGTTTGGACTCCGGACTCGAGCTCGCCGGTCACGAGGTGATCGAGATGTGCGAGTCCTGGGAGCCGGCTCGACGGGTCCTGGCCGAGCACTACCCCGACGTGCCGATCGCGCAGGACGTACAGTCCTACACCCCTGGCATGGAATATGACGTGCTGGCGGCGGGGTTCCCCTGCACGGACCTGTCCCACGCGGGCGGTCGCACCGGCATCTTCGGCAAGAGCTCCGGCCTGGTCGAGCACGTCTTCCGCATCGCCGAGCAGACCCGGCCGAGGTGGATCCTGCTGGAGAACGTGCCCAACCTGCTCGGGTTGCACTCCGGCGCGGGGATGGACCACGTCATCGGCGAGCTCGAGCGGCTGGGTTACCGGTGGGCGTACCGCACGGTCGACGCCCGGTTCACCGGGGTCCCCCAACGACGACCCCGCGTGATCATCCTGGCCTCGCCCACCGCCGACCCCAGCCGGGTGCTGCTCTGCGAGGACGCCGGCGCCCCCGCGGCCCCGACCGACCCCGACACGGCAGGGTTCTACTGGACCGAGGGGCGCACAGGCCTGGGCCTGGTCGAGGACGCCATCCCCACCCTCAAGGGGGGCTCGACCCTGGGCCTGCCCTCGGCCCCGGCCATCTGGTTCCGTGACCGGGACCGCGGTCACCGCCTGGCGCTGCCCGGTATCGAGGACGGCGAGGCCCTGCAGGGCCTGCCCCGGGGTTGGACCGCGCCGGCAGTCGTGCCCGACGAGCCCGACCTGCGCTGGAAGCTCATCGGCAACGCCGTCCCGGTAGGGGTCGGACGATGGCTGGGCGAGGCGCTGGCGCGCCATGGCCGGACCGCGGAGCAGCACTGTCCCGTACCCCACGACGGGACGGTGATCACGCGGGGCAAGAAGTGGCCCCAGGCCGGATGGGGGCAGGACGGGACGGGCTACAGGTCGCAGGTCTCGCAGTGGCCACGCCGAGAGGACATGAACCCCTTGGCCGCCGTCGTTCGATCCCCGGCACCGATGTCGTTTCGCGCCGCCGCCGGGTTCTTGTCCCGGGTCGAGGAGGCCGGACGGGACATCCCCGACGAGTTCAGACGCGACGTCGAGGACCACCTACGCCTGCTGCGCCCACGACCGAAGCCGTCGTGGGCCAGCAGCCCGGGATCGCGGCGCCGGATGCAGAAGCAGAAGCGTGCCAACACCAAGCCCGAGCTGGCGTTGCGCAGCCTGCTGCACCGTGACGGGCTGCGCTACAGGCTGCAGGTGCGTCCCAGCCCCGAGCTGCGTCAACGCGTCGACATCGCGTTCATGAAGGAGAAGGTCGCCGTCGACGTACGCGGATGTTTCTGGCACGCCTGCCCCGAGCACGGCACCGCCCCGAAGGCCAACGCTCAACGGTGGGCCGAGAAACTCCAGCGTAATGTCGACCGCGACGAGCGCACCCGACTGACCCTGACCGAGCTCGGCTGGGAGGTCATGGTCGTGTGGGAGCACGAGGACCCCGCCGTTGCGGCGACGAGGATCGCCGAGGCCGTGCGCTCCCGCCGCGGCGCCCAGGAGGTAGCCACCCACCCGGTGGCGTCGTGACCATCCGCCCGGTCCCCGCCCGGCACACGCCTCACCGTCCCGCCCTGGGAGCGGTGTACACCAGGGAGTGGGTGGTCGACCTCGTCCTCGACCTCGCCGGGTACACCCCCCGACAGGATCTGGGCGCCTCGACCGCGGTCGAACCCGCAGCCGGTCACGGGGCGTTCCTGCTGCCCATGATCGACCGACTGGTGCGATCGGCTCACGCGCACCGCCGCAGCGTGGACGATCTCGGTGAGGCGTTGCTGGCCTTCGACATCGACCCGGCAGCGGTCGCCACCACACGCCACCGCGTGGTCCAGGCCCTCACGGCCGCCGACGTCGCGGCCGGCACGGCGCGGCGCCTGGCGCGGACGTGGGTCCGGCGCGGGGACTTCCTGCGCGCCGCCCCCGACCTGCCACCCTCGGCGTGGGTGATCGGCAACCCCCCGTACCGGCGCGTCGAGGACGTCGACCGTGAGCAGATGGCCGCCTACCGCGCGACCTGGCCGACCATGACCGGTCGCGCCGACGTGTACGTCGGGTTTCTCGAAGCCGGTCTGCGGATGCTGCAGCCGGGGGGCACCCTGGCCGTGGTCTGCGCCGACCGGTGGATGCGCAACCAGTACGGGGCCGCACTGCGTGAGCTCGTCGGCGACGCCTTCGCCGTCCGCGCGAGCATCGCGATGCACGGGGTCGACGCCTTCGACGACCCCGTGGCCGCCTACCCGGCGATCACCGTCATCGAAGCCGGCGAGCAGGGCCCGGCCCTGGTCTGCGAAGCAGCCCCGCGGTTCGACGCCCGCGCGGCCGAACGGCTGCGCGCGACCCATCGAGGCGGGCCGCCCGAAGACGCGTCCGGGCGACGGCACGGCGAGGACCCCGACTTCACCACGGCGTGGACCAAGGGCTGGTTCACCGGCCGCGCCAGCTGGCCCGACGCCGACCCCGCCCACCTCGAGATGCTGTCGGCGCTGGAGGCACGCCTGCCCACCCTGGAGGAGAGCGGGGCTCGGGTCGCGATCGGTGCCGCCACCGGGGCCGACGAGGTCTTCATCACCCACGACCCGGGCCGGGTCGAACCCGAGCGCCTGCTCAAGGCCGTGACCGCGAAGGAGGTCCGTACCGGTCGGATCACCTGGGCGCGACGACACCTGGTCAACCCCTGGGACGAGGACGGCCTGGTCGCCCTGGAGGACTACCCCGGACTGGCCGCCTACCTCGTCGGGCACGAGCAGCTCCTGCGGGGCAGGCACGTCGCTGTGAAGAACCCGGCCCGCTGGTGGCGCACCATCGACCGGGTGCACCCCCGGCGGGCGAGCCGACCCAAGCTGCTCGTCCCCGACCTGACGGACCGGGTCCTGCCGGTCTACGACCACGGCGAGTACTACCCCGGGCACAGCCTGTCCTACATCACCTCCGAGACCTGGGACCTCGAGGTACTGGGGGGGCTGCTGATGTCCGACGTCGCCACCATGTTCGTGCGCGCCTACTCGGTGCGGATGGCCGGTGGGCACCTGCGGCTGGGCCCGCAGTACCTGCGCCGCATCCGGGTGCCCCTTCTCGAGGACATCCCCGCGCCGTTGGCGTCCTGCCTGCGCCGAGCGTTCCGGGAGCACGACACCACCGCGGCCGACGTCCATGCCCGCGTCGCGTACGGACTCGACCCGACCTAGGTGTGTCCGACCACGCGGTGCATCCCGCGCCGACCTACAGTGGCGTGGTGTCGAGTTCACAGACCCCGGACCGCGCCCTCGTCGACGCCCTCGACCGCAAGTCCCGAGGGGCGTTCTTCACCCCTCGGCAGATCACCGAGCACCTCGCCACGTGGGCCATCCGCTCCCCCCGGGACCGTGTCCTTGAGCCCAGTGCGGGTGAGGCCGCGTTCCTGACCTCTGCGGTCGCGCGCCTGCACGAGCTGGGCTGCGCACGTCCCGAGGTCGACGGCGTGGAGATCCACGGGCCGAGCGCGCACCTCGCCGCGGCCGCGGTCGCCGCGGTCGGGGGACGGGCCCACATCAGGACCGACGACTTCTTCCTCGTCGACCCTCGGGGCGGCTACGACGTCGTGATCGGCAACCCCCCCTTCATCCGCTACCAGGAGTGGACCGGCGCCCAGCGCGACCGGGCCCGTTTCGCGGCGCTGCAGCAGGGCGTCGCGCTCAGCGGTCTGGCCTCGAGCTGGGCGGCGTTCGTGGCGCACTCGGCCGGCTTCCTGGTCCGGGGAGGACGCCTGGGCCTGGTCCTGCCCGCCGAGCTGCTCAGCGTCAACTACGCCGCACCGGTGCGACGGTTCCTGCTGGAGAACTTCGCCTCCGTCGAGCTCGTCGTATTCGACCACCAGGTCTTCCCCGGCGCCGAGGCCGACACCGTCCTGGTCAAGGCCGAGGGTTGGAAGCAGCCCCCTGCCCAGGGAGCCGTCCTGCGCCAGACCCGGGACGCCTCGACCCTGTCGAGCCTGGGCGAGGGCACGCCGTGGCAGGCGGTCGACCTCGACGAACGGTGGAGCGCCAGCCCGCTGTCGCCGACCTCACGGGACGCCCTGGACACGATGACCGGCGACGGCGACCTGGTCCCTCTCGAGACCTACGGGGACACCTCCCTGGGAGCGGTCACGGGAGGCAACCGCTTCTTCTCGCTCTCACCTGCACGGGTACGCGAGCTGGGCATCCCCCGGGCGGACCTGATCCGGATCAGCCCGCCCGGCAGCGCCCACCTGCGAGGGCTCGACCTGACCGAGAAGGACCTCGTGCGGCTGGGCCGTCAGGGCCGCTCCACCTGGCTGCTGCACCCGCGTCGCACCCCCGGCGCCGCGACCGCGAGGTACATCGAATCCGGCCACACCGCAGGGGTGGACCAGGCATACAAGTGCCGGGTGCGCACACCATGGTGGAAGGTGCCCGTGCTCGCCGCGCCGGACCTGTTCCTGACCTACATGAACGCCGACACCGCCAGGCTCGTCACCAACTCGGCCGGTGCACGACACCTCAACAGCGTCCACGGCGTGTACCTGAGCGACGAGCTGCGTCCCCTCGCCCACGACGTCCTGGCCCTGGCCGCGCTGAACTCCTACACCGTGCTGTCCGCCGAGCTGGTGGGCCGCTCCTACGGTGGCGGCGTGCTGAAGATCGAGCCCCGCGAGGCCGACCGGTGGCTGATGCCCGGCCCCGCCCTGCTGCGCACGCACGGCCGGCGGCTACGACAGGTCGCACCGCAGGTCCGCTCACTGCTCGCGGACAGGCAGCTGGCGGCCGCGTCCGCGGTCGTCGACGACATCCTGTTCGCCGACCGGGACTCGACCCAGGCCGTGCGCACCGACCGGTCGAGGTTGCTGACCCGCCGCCAGGACCGCGGCCGCAGCGGGAAGCGGGCCGAGGGTGCCTGAGCATCCCCCGCAGCAGGATCCCGAGCCCAAGGCGCCAAAGCCGCCCAAGGCGCCCAAGCGCGACTCCTTCAGCCCGTTCGACGAGATCCTGGCCCGCGCCACCGCCGACGACCCCTGGGCGCACTCGACGGGGCAGAGCCCGCTGTACCGCCCCGACTACACCCTCTTCGAGACCCTGCTCACGGTGCCCGTGGGCAACATGTCCGCCCCGAACACCGGGGCCCTGGCCAACGGTGTCGACTCCTGGCTCTCGCACGAGCTGCGTCGCGCGGGGTTCGACCACGACTCGGTCTGGCCACGTCCGAGCCGGCCGCGCATCCTGCCCCGCGACATCTCCGCCCTGCTCGACGGGCTGCCCGCCGGGCTCGCCGGCGAGGTGCGGGACCGGCTGAGGGACATGCCTGCCGTCGCGCCCACCGACGCGAAGATCCTGGGTCGCGCCTACGAGAAGCAGGTCGACGTCGCCATCGCGCGCTGGGACCGAGGACCCGAGCTGCTGCTGTCCACCAAGACCCAGGTCTCCTCCTTTGGCAAGAACCTGCCCAACCGGTTCGAGGAGGCCTACGGCGACGCGGGGAATCTGCGCACCCGCTACCCCCTGGCCGCGGTCGGGTTCTTCTTCCTCCAGCGCTCCACCATCCTGGACAAAGAACCCGACGCCTTCGAGCGCACGATCGACATGATGCGCAAGCTGCGCGACCTCAACGGCAGCACCAACGGGTACACCGCCACCGGGCTGGCGCTGGCGTCATGGGACGAGAAGGACCGGAGGGTGACCATCGAGCTGGACGAGGTACCCGAGGACGTGCGGCCCGAGCAGTTCCTCACCCGCATGGTCGAGCAGGTCCTCGACGCCACGTCCGTCACCCAGCACATCGAGGTGCGCAACCGCGTCGCTCGGCGCACCGTACCCACTGGCGACGAGCAGGACACCGGGCCCTCGGTGGGCGTCCCCGGTCGCGACGGACTGCCGTAGCAGGTGACCACGAGGACACCACCGGTGCTCGTCCGGGCACACCGCCCACCGACCGGTCGTTACGATCACGCCATGGCCATCTGCAAGAACTGCGGCGAAGACTTCGACGTCCCCACCGTCCGGGCGGCGTACGACGAGATGCTCGACGGCGAGGGCGACTACGACACCGACGACGGCGGGGACCGCTGCCTGGACTGCTCGCTCCCGGACCACGTCGCGGGGGCACTGGCCCACGGCCAGGCGATCATGATGGTCAACGGCGAGATGGACTACGACGAGGAGCACGTCGAGAACCACCTGTGACCCGGTGATCCGCGCCCGGGAGACCCGGTGCGGGTCGGGTCGGACCAGAGGTCGACGGCGCCCCGTGCGGCCCGGACCGTGCTCGACGAGCTGATGCCCGACGAGGACGAGCCCGTCGTGGACACCGACCCCGACGGCGTCGATACTGGGGGCCGGGACGAGGAGGACGACCATGGCCGAGCAGGCGCGCGAGGGCACGCCGGCGACGAAGGCGAGGGTGCAGACCAAGTCCGGTCGGGTCATCTCCGCCAGGACCCAGCGTGCGGCCGCGAGGGTGTACGTCAAGGCCAGCGAGAAGGCCGGCGAACCGGTCTCCCAGCGCATCCGCGACCTCGCATCAGGACGACCCTGACCTCGGCAGGCGACGGGCCCGTTCACACCGGCGCGGCCCGCGCGCAGACCTCGGACCATCGGTCGTCGGGCCGGTTCACGGGGGCCGAGGAGCCTGGTGACCACGAGTCCGACGAGGTGGGCCGCTGCCTGGACTGCGCGTTCCCGGACCACATCGCGCGGCCCTGGCCTACGGACCTGCGATCGATGGTCGACGGCGGGATGGACCACGACGAGGGGCACGTCGAGAGGTACCTGTGATCCGGTGGCTCGCAACCGGGCGGCCTCGGTGCGGGCCGGGTCAGTGGCCCGGGTCGGCGAAGGCCGCCACCACCTCGGGGTGACGCTCGTGGTGGGTGGCGCGCGCGAAGCTGCGCATCAGCGTCCTGGTCACCGTCCCGGGAGCGTCGTGCAGGTCCGTTCCGGACACCTCTGTGGTGCGGTGGTGGTCGGCGAGGTCGTGCGTCACGGGGTGGTGCCGCACGTCCAGGGTGTGCCCTGCCACGCCGGTGACCGCGGCGCCGAGGGACCAACGACCCCGGTACCCGGCGAGATCGGCGACCAGAGCGACGACCTGGACGCAGTGGCGGGTCAGGACCACCGCGAGATCGGGCCAGATCGTGCTGTCGGTGCCGTCCCGGTCCCAGGCGCTGACCCGGGTCATCCGCACCCGGATGCACGCGTCCTCTCCCAGCTCGACCACCACCCCGTCCTCCCACCGGGGGTCTTCGGAGTCCAGGGGCAGGGTGAAGCTCGCCAGCCGGATCCCGTCGGAGGTCCGTGAGGGGGTGCTGGCCGCGCCCAGCATGTGTGGCGTCTCGGTCGCCGACGGTGCGGCGGCCCGGGCTCGGGCGATCAGGTCGTAGAGGTCGTTGTGGACGTTGACCCCGTCGAGGAAGTCCCCGAGCGTGCCTGCCGGTCCCGTGGTGGGTGCCGCGACGAAGTGGAAGTGGGCCTGGAGCCGACGCCCGGCGGGGACGTGGTCGTCGGCGACCCAGTCGCGCAGCGCGGCCTGGCGTGCGCCGGCCGAGGTCCGGCGCGCGTCGTGCATCCGTAGGACCTCGGGGTCGCTCAGGGTCCGCTTCTGGGTGTCGCCGCGACCGAAGTAGGCCCCCTCGACCATGTGTGGCGCCACCTGCGAGGCGGGCACCTCTACCCACAGGAAGCCGTGTCCCCGCTCCTGCTCGTCGGGCAGGACCAGGCAGCGCAGGTGCAGGGGTGGGTCGATCCGGGACCTCGCGACGCTCTCGACCCGCTCGCGCAGCCCGTCGAGCCGCACCGGTGAGGCGGTGGCGGGGGTTCCCCGGGTGAGATCGGCCTCTGCCACCCCGATGACCAGGGACCCGCCGTCGGGGGCGAATTGGGCCAGGTCGCGGGCGAGCTCGGCGTTGGCGGCCCGCCCGTCGTTGAGCCGGCGCTTGAACTCGAGGTAGTGGTCCTCGTCCGGCCGGTCTGCGTCGAGCCACTTCCTCAGCTCGGCGGCATCTGCCGGTGGCTCTCGTCGCGACGTCGGGGGACTCCCTGTGGGGTGCGGTGCCGCTGTCTGCGGCGTGCCTCATCGTAGGAGGGCCCGCGACCGGCTACTGCGCTGCCGGCCCGCCCCCCTTCGCGCCTCACCACGGGGGGGTGATGTCTTCGTGCGCCGCATCAAGCCGACCGCGGCGCCGCGGGGCGGGGTCGCGGCGACCCGTCCCCGTCCGACGGGGGGTGCTCTGCTGTCGGGGCGGGCGAGGACATCGGCTGGTCCAGGAGCAGGTGGACGGCTTGCCCGACGGCGTGCAGGTACTCCCCGAACCGCCCGGTCGACTCCAGGTGCCACCACAGCCGGCGGAGCGGGACCTGGTGGGGCTGGGACCAGCCCAGGTCGTCGCAGGCGTCCTTGAGGCAGGCGCCGGTGGTGAGCATGTGGGCGATCTGCGCGGCGGCGACCTGGCAGTGCGCGTCGGACATCCACGGGGTGAAGTCGGTGAGCGTGGGCACGGTGAGGTGCTCGGGCATCGAACGAGGCAGGAGCCGGCGTGCTCGCTCCCGGCTCCACGAGGCGGTGATCGGTCGGTGCGCGGTGGGCAGGTAGATGTCCTTGGCCCATGGGCGGATGAAGTGCCCGGGTTCACCGGCGAAGCGGGTCAGGTCGGCTCGCAGACCGAAGGGGCTCGACGAGCCGTGCTTCTGCAGCACCGCCGCCAGGTACGCGCCGCGGTGCTTGCCCTCGACGAGGACGTCCAGCTCCTCGGGCCACCGGTCCATCGGTGTCTCCACCGCGGTGAACGCGGCCGGCAGGACGTCGGCCATGACCCATGGCTCGTACACCGTCGAGGCCTCCAGCAGGATGTCCTGGCGTCGTGACGCGAGGACCTCGGCGGCGGCCAAGAGCTCGACGAAGCCGTCCCTGGGAGACAGGCGGGAGAACCCTCGGGTGCCTGCCAGGATGCTCTCCAGGCGGGCTTGCGTGTGGTGAAGACGTCCCCATCGCGACGCGCTGACGTCCCCGTTCCGGTCGGCGTCGTGCGGGTGGAGCAGGGTGTGGTGGGCCAGGCACAGCACAGCCCAGGGGTAGGCCCACGCGATCCGGTCGACGTCGGGGTCGCATCGTGGGCACCAGCGCCGTCGTCGCGGGTCGGCGATCCATCCCAGGGAGCGCAGGTCGGTGGTCGTGGCCGAACCGCTGACGGGGTCGAAGGCTCGGGTCGTCTCCTCGTCCAGGCTCACGGTGAGGCCGTGGTGGACGGACAGCTGCATGGCCTGGACCTCCTCGACCCGCAGGTTCAGCCGCCGGGCGGTGGCGGCGGCGACATCGTCGGTCATCGCGATCCCGGCGGTGCACGCCGCGAGGTGGGGGCGCCGGAGCCGGGAGGCCCATCGGCTGCTGATCGGTGCGACGAGGTGGGCCGGCTCGCATCGGTACGCCCGGGCGGTCCGGTTCAGGTAGCCCGGCCATGCCTCGGCGGTGGCCGGGGCGATGCGCAGGGGAAGCGGCTCGGGGTCGGGGTGGGGTCGAGTGGTCATCGTCGCTCCTGTTCGCTGCACGGGCACCACCTGCTGGTGGTGTCCTGTCGTCGGCAGGTGGGTGCCTGGGCCGGTGCGAGGCAGGTCGTGCCGTATCCCACGGTGATGTCGGGCCGCTCCTGCCAGCTGCCGCGTGCGGGTTGCCCGGGCAGGACGCCCGCCAGACGGTCCGCGGTGTCGAGGAGGTCCTCCCGCAGTCCTGGGAAGCGTGCCGAGAAGCAGTAGCGGGTCCAGTTGCGTGCGGTGTGCGGGGGTATCCCCAGCACGCTCCCCGCGCGGGTCCAGGTCGTGCCGTCGTGCATGCGCACCAGGATCATCGCGACCACGGCTCGCAGCAGGAGCTGGTCCGGTCGTGAGCTGGCCCGTCTGTGCTGCGGCAGGGCGCACGGCCAGACGAGCTGTGGCACGTCCGAAGGTGTCCAGGTGAGGACCTGCAGCCGGGACGGCAGGTCTCGTCGCCGCTCGAGACGCACATGTACGCGGCCGACGTGGGCCAGTGCCGCGTCGGTGACCGCCGTCAGGGCGGGGGCGGGCCGGGTGGCGCGGGCGAAGGTGTGCCGGTTCGGGCTGGTGATCCCGGCGGTGGCGCACCAGCCGAGGAGGACCTGGGCGGCGGCCTCGACGGTGGGTGCGTCCGTCAGGGGGGCGGCGTCGCGCAGGAGCGCGTGGAGCTGGGCGGCGTCTCGCGGTGGGCTGCTCCACCGGTGGTTCCTGGTCGTGGTCTGCACGTGGCTGCGGCCCAGGGAGATGGAGATGCCGATCGCCGCCTGCCAGGCCCGCAGGGTCTGCAGGCCGGTGTGCACCTCTCCGGCGACGACGCCACGGTCGGAGGCGATGACGAGGGCGCAGGTGAGCGTCGAGTCGACCGCGGCGGCCGGCGCGGGACGCGCCGGCGCACGGCAGAGATCGGCGCCGCAGACCCCGCCGCCGAGCGGGAGGTCGCAGTACGAGGTCCCGATGCGTGTCCGGGCGCGGGAGGGGGCGGTGGCGCTCAGGGCGTTGTACCGCCCCACCGTCTGGTGGCACGAGGGGCAGCGGTGCTCGAGCCAGACCCGGTGATGTGCGCACGTCGTGATCCAGGGGATGCGCCAGTCCAGGCGCCATATCCCGTCCCGTTGCAGACAGATGGGGCAGTAGCGCCCACCGGCGAGGAAGACCCAGCCCTGGTGGCTGACCTGCCGGGTGGCGTCGAGTGAGCCGTGCCGGGCCGCGTCGAGGCCGGTCAGGTCGAACGCCCGTCCGTGGAGTGACGACAGATGCATCGCATCGACCTGCGCGGGTTCGAGGTGGAGCAGCTGTGCGCACCTGGCGGTCCTCTCCCGGTCGAGGATCACCCCGTGATAGCCCGGCCACCGTCCGGCACGCCGCAGGGTGATGTGGTCGGCCAGGGTCGCGACGTCGGTGCCGTGAAGGGCGGCGGTCCGGGTGAGGTACCCGTGCCAGGCCTCCGCGGGTGCGGGGTCGATCCGCAGCGGCAGCGCGGTCATGCCGGGGCCGCCGGGATGGTCGGTAGGCCGGCGGCGGGGTCGACGAGCCGGGCGGTGGCTTCGAGGGCCATGCGGTCCAGGACGGTGTCGTTGGTGACGGCGTGGACGGCCGCCTCGGTGGCCCATCGGATGGCCAGGCCGGGGCGTCCCAGGGATCCCTCGGCGAGGGTCTTGATGCTCTGCCGGGTGGCGAGGTGGAACTGCCGCTGTCCGCCGGGGAACACCAGCTGCTGCTCGAGCTGGCGCACCAGTCGTTCCCATCCTGTGGTGGTGCGGCCGTCGGGTGGGGGCCAGTCGCCGCACATGACCCAGTTGCGGGCCGAGAGGCGGACCTGCTCGCCGGCCGTGCCCTGGAAGATCCCGTCCTGGCGCAGGTTCGTCCCGGTGACCACCGCGGTGGCCGGGATCCCGGTGATCAGGCCCTTCAGGGCGGTGGCCAGCGAGCTCGTGTCCCGGCTCCTGGCCCCGAGCAGGCCGTGGGAGTCGTCGATGATGTACCCGCGTAGGCCGACCTTGGGTGCCATGTACCGGATGGCGGCGACGTGCTGGTGGATCCCGGCCGACCTGTCGACGAGCGCACCGACGGAGTGCGCGAGTGCCTGGGCGATGCTCTTGGCGCCGGTGTGGTTCAGCACCTCGATGTACGCCCAGGGGCGGGGACGGTGACAGGTCGGGTCCTGCGGCGGACGATCGAGCGCCTGGCGTGTCTGCTCCAGGGCGGTCGCGATGGTCGCGTAGGTCTTACCCGCCAGTGGTGGCCCGTCGACGACGACGATGTTGCGGCCGGTCAGGGGCGCGCGGAGGTTGCGGTGCTGGGCCTGGGCGACGGCGTGCGCGACCTTGTGGGTGTCGTCGGTGGTCAGCGGGCCGATGTTGAGGTTCCAGTCCACGAAACTGTCGACGGGGTCGCCGGGGGTCGGCGCCACCCGGCTGCGCAGGTGTAGCGCGTGCTCGGCCCAGGTGTCGGGGTCCTGGGGGTGGAACGCGGTCATGGCGCCCTCCCCGTCGAGGTGTCGGTGTCGGGGTCGAACTCCTCGAGGTCGTCGAGGTCGACGGCCTCGTCCCTCTCGTCCAGGTCGGCGTCGAGGATGTCGTCGCTGTCTGCTGTCGCCGGGACGACCCGGGCGGTGAGGCCGTCCCGGGCCGGTTCGTCGCCGAAGGCGAGCCGGCGGAACTCGGGCGGGGCGTCCTGCAGGTCGTGGGCGTAGTCGTGCTGCCGGCTGTCCTCGATGGCTCGGATGCGGGCTTCGTTGCGGTCGGTGAGGCGCTCCGGTGCCCAACGGTTGACGAATTGCGCCCTGGCCGTCGCGGCGTCGTTGGGTCGAAGCGGGCGGTGGTCTCCTCGGATGACCTGGGTGCGGATGGCCTTGTCGAACATGTCGCTGCACGGCATCTGCGCATCGGTGGTGTCACCTGCTCGGGGGATGCACAGCCATTCGCCGGTGATCGGGTGGCGGGTGTACACGCGGCTGACGTCCCACCGGTCGTAGAAGACCAGCAGTCGGCGCGCCGGACCGCTGACCCCGCGCGCGAGATGGGTCCGCAGCGCGACGAGGGTGGCGTTGTTGTAGACCCGGCCCTCGATGTTGACCCCGTACGCGTTGACCGTGCAGCTCTTCGAGCTGAGCAGCTGGATGAGCCGGTACGGGTCGGTGGGGACGGTGACCTCCCCGCCGGATTCGAGGTAGGCCTCGAAGACTCCGGCGGGGCACAGCGGTGTGGCGGAGTCGTGCAGCGCGGTCAGCCCGCGGTGCTCTTGCCAGTGGTAGATCTCCAGGATGTAGTCCCACAACGCGTCCCGCAGGTCCTGGGCGGTCAGGGCCGCCAGATCCTCGACACCCTTGGGGTGGTTGCTGACGTCGGCGCCCTTGTACGCGGCGAGGAGGGACTGGATCTCGCGCAACGAGTTGTGCAGGGACTCCACGACTCCCTTGGCGTGGGCGGCTCGTGGCGGGCAGAACACGACGTCGACGTCGATGCGGGCGCAGGCGGAGACGAGGTGCTCGCAGTCGAACTCGCGCCCGTGGTCGACCACGATCGCGCTGGGGATCAGGGCCGGCTTGGTCCCCAGGACGGGGTGCGGTGGGTCCTCGTCGGGATCGAGCACCGGGACGATCAGGGTGGGCATGCCGTGGTGGTGGACGAGCTCGTAGGGGTACCCGGAGCGAGTGATCGTCGGCCTGCCGATGTCCCACAAGAGCATCGCCACGTCACGGCTCGTCGCCGATCCGGTGACCACCCGTAGCGCGAGGACGCAGCGGGTGAAGACGTCGACGGCGGTGAGGATCGTCGATCGCTGCCACCCCACCCCGGGCGCCCACACGTGGAGGTTCGTCGTCGTGGCGTCGATCTGGACGATCTCACCGGGCCTGGACACCAGGCGCCGCCGGTATGCATCGGCGGGCTTCATGGCGACCCGCTCACGCCCCTTCGCGTCGAGGTGCAGGTCGAGTGAGCGGGAGAGCTCGTTGACGATGTCGCGCAGCTTGTACTGGGAGATGTCCTCACCGATCCCGGCGTGGATCAGGGCTGCGCGTGCCGTCGTCATCAGGGCCTTGACGCTCAGACGCGCGCGCGCAGGCTGGTCGGCGAGGACCTTGCCGATGATCTCGAGGACCTCGTCGTCGACGTTGCTGATCCGCTGGGGCCCGACGCGGCGGTTTCCGTGGATGAGGGCTTCGATGCCGTCGCGTTCCACTGCCCGGAGCTGTCGGCGTAGCTGGACGACCGACGAGGCGGGGATCTCGCGGTCCCGCAGCTCGCGGGACTTCAGGTTCAGACGCTCGGTCAGGGTCGTGTGCTCCGGGTCGTAGGACCGGGACAGCGCGCCGCGTTCTCGGTCACCGTCCGCGTCGCCGCGTCGACTCCCGGTGCGGATCTGCAGCAGGTCTCGATACCGGTCCTCGATGCGCTGGCGTTCCTGGGCGGGGAGCTGCTGCAGGAGCGGCGAGCCCGTTTCACTGGCCCCGACGGGCTCGGGCGGGCGGTCGGCCAGGGTGGCGAAGAACTGGGTCGTCGGGATCCGCCGCAGACCGTCACCGGTGTCGATGAGCACTTCGAGGCGCTGCTCGGAGTTGCGGCCGAAGCTGACGACCCGCGCGGGCGACCCTTCGAAGGT
Source organism: Janibacter sp. UYMM211 (assembly GCF_040547045.1). Lineage (NCBI taxonomy): Bacteria > Bacillati > Actinomycetota > Actinomycetes > Micrococcales > Intrasporangiaceae > Janibacter > Janibacter sp. UYMM211. The sequence continues at coordinate 112,984 of NZ_JBEPOY010000005.1, forward strand.
CACCATGGCGCCGGGGGTCACCGTCACGGACCGTTCGTGGCCGCTCTCGCCGGCGGGCGGAGGCGGGGTCAACGACTGATCAGGCATCGGGTGCTCCTTGGGGGCGATGGGCGACGCCGGATGACCGCATCCGGTGTCAGAGGTGCGGCGAGGTCGACGAAGAGATGCCGGGTGGCGACGAGGTGCCACACGGCCGAGTAGCTGGGTCGTGCGGGCGGGCCGAGCGCTCCGGCTGCGTCGGCGATCTGCTGGACCGCGGGCATGGTGGCCAGGCGGGCCAACCACCCGGCGGTGCCGGCCGAGCAGTGGCGGTGCGCGTAGATCAACGAGATGTTGCGCTGATGCTGCGGTGTGAGCTCACCGCGGAGCTGATACCGCCACCGCATCCGGTGCGCGGTGGCCTGTGTCAGACGGAAGATCGCCAGCGCCTCCGCGGTCTGCAGCCTCGATCGACGGGTGATGTCGACCAGGGTCACCTGCCCGTCCGCGCGCAGGTGGAGCGCATCGGGGACGTGGGTGCGTACCCGCGCCCCGATCGGCCACGCCAGGCGCATGGGCTGGGTGACCATCTGCACGACGGGCTCGCCGGTGAGCAGGTCGCGGTAGTTCTCCTGCTCGTTGCGCGACTCGAACCACCCCGCGTGTGACTCATGCGCCTGTGACGGCATCGTCATCCGGCCGATGTAGTTGCGCATCCCTTGGTAGGACACGGGCCGCCTGACCTCGGCGATGTCGTCGGGCACCAGGCTCGCGCACTGGCTCACCGACAGGTCGAGGCTGGCGGTGCGCGACGTCGACGGGTCGAGCCTCCGGACGGCGACGCGGGTCGCGTCGAGGACCTCCTCGAGACCGTCACCGTCGGCGGTTCGGATGACGTGGTCCCAGGGGGCGAACGGGCCTTGGGATCGCGGCAAGAAGTCCACGCGGGCGCCACGACGGTGCGCCGCCCGCGTCGTGGCCTTCAAGACGCCGACCCGACAGGTCTGGGGCGTGGACCTGTTGACAGGTGCGATCGGGGTCGCCAAACTGACATGAGTGAACCTCCACTTCAGCGGTGGATGAGCAAGGACAGCTCTTTGGTGATGCGTCAGCCGGGTTGCAGCCCGGCTTTTCGCATGTCTGGGGTGTGTCGGGGCTCAGACATCTGCCCGGGGTCGGCCTACATCTCGGCACCTCGCTCGGGTGAAGCCGCCGTGCGCCACGCTCGCGCGACGGCGTGGCTGATGGTGACGTCGTCGCGGTCGGCGACGGCGTAGATGTCTGCGGCGACCTCGCGTGGGAGACGCAGCTCGACGCGGATCACCGGCGCGGACGGCTCGGGGGTCACGCGGGGTCGCCCGCGGTGGGCCGTGAAGGGTGGCCGGTCGGCCGAACGGTCGGGCACGGGGATCTCCTCTCACGGGCGTGCGAGCCCGGTCGCGCTGGTCAGGCGCACGTGCTCCGACGAGCACGGAGAGGGTTGGTTAGTCCCTGCCGGTCGTGGGTGTGGACGGCACCCCGGCGACCATGTCAGCTGTGACTCCTTCATGAGGAGTATTACCGGTAGTCCTCGGGCGGCACAAGGACTCCCACCACCCCGCTCCCGGATCGCGCGTGCGTGCGTTCGAGGTGGCAGGCTGCGGGTGTCGATCTCCAGGGGAGGTCTCGGATGAGCGGCCCACCCGCGCTGTGCGGCGTCTACTCGCGGGTCTACCCGCAGCCCCGATGCTGTCGTGAGCCCCTTCATCGTGGTGCCCACGAGAGCGTCGACGGCCACGAGTTCTTCGCCTCCATCGGTGGGACGTGGCGGATGTTCGAGGCGGTGCGGTCCTCGGCGACGGGGGACGTGTCGTGCCTGCCCTTGCCCGCGGCGCTGCGGGTCCACCTGTCGACCACGACCCGGCACGGCTCGGTCCACGATCAGGACGTGAGCGTCGACCCGACGTGGTGGCGCACGGTCCTCGGCGACACGGGGCTCCCCGGCGACCCGCCCGGGGGCACCCGCCGTGACGGGCACACCCGGGAGCTGCTCTGCCGCCGCCGTCTGTTCGAGCTCGGCGACACGGTCGGGCACCGCTCCTCGCCCGAGACGGTCCTGTCGTTCCTGTGGCACGTGATGGCGTGGGGCTCACCGCCCCGGGGCCGGCGGCGCAGGGTCTCCTCCCTGGTGGGCAGGATCCCCGAGACCGTCGACGCGCTGCGCACCGCGTGCGAGCAGGCCGGCTCGGATCCGGTCGCGGGGTACCGCACGCTGCGCCCACGGGGATCGGGTGGCCCGCCAGGGCTGGGGCCGGCGCTGTCGACCGGCGTGCTGTACTTCGCCGGTGGCGGGAGGGCAGATCACCCGGCTCTGATCCTGAACGAGGGGATCGCGGCGGCCCTGCACGCGCAGGGTTGGGACCTCTCACCCACCGCCGCGCACTGGTCTGGCCGGACCTACGACCGCTACTGCGTCCTGCTGGGTCGGTGGGCCCGGGAGGCGAGCCGACAGCTGGGCCGACCGGTGGGCGCCGACGAGATCGAAGTCTGGCTCTCCTGCCAGGCCGGCGCCGATCCGGCCGCGTCTACACGTCCAGAGGGTCGGTCGCGACAGTTATGACGAGATATGTGGCGGTATAGGAAAGTCGTATACCTCTTCATACTTCGGGCGGTCTCGCAGGTCACCTTGCCCGCCGAGCGCCGCCGGACGTCAGTCGCAGGACCCGTGTAGGAGCTCACGGGCGAGAAGGCCGGCCGGATCGATACCACCCGCCGGGGTGCCGGATGCGCGAGAAGGTACCGATACCGGGGTCCACTCCGTACTGTCGCTGCGCCGCAACCAAATGCACCTATGGTGAGACTGCTCGGGCGCTCGGCGAAGGGAGGACATGCATGTCGAGGTTGACCTTCACCGTCGATGCGAAGCTGCTCCGCGAGCTCGGGGAACGCCTGGTGGGGCGTCCGCACATCGCCCTTGCCGAACTCATCAAGAACTCCTACGACGCCGATGCCAGCACCGTGGTGATCACCTTCGCCGATGGGCTGCTGCGCGTCGAGGACGACGGGCACGGCATGACCCGTCAGACCTTCACCGACCGCTGGATGCGGATTGGTACGACGGTCAAGGTGCGCCAACGGGTCAGCCCGGGAAGGTTGCGGACCCTGACCGGGTCCAAGGGTGTCGGCCGTCTGTCGGTCCAGCTCCTGGCCCAGGAGCTCACCCTTCGCAGCGTGGCGCTGCGCGAGGTGTCCCCGGAGAACCTGGAGCGTCGAAGGGTCCTGGACGACGGCGATCTATGCAGGGAGATCTGCGCGGACATCGTCTGGCCGGACGAACTGAGGAAGAAGGACCTCACCGAGGTCGGTGTCGACTTCTCCACCGCGAAACCGCGCACGCTCTTCGCCGGCGGGTCCCGATGCGGCACCTCGATCGAGCTCGGTGGTCTCGTCGACGAGTGGGACGCAGAGGCCTTCCGGCGCCTGGCGCGCGAGGTCTGGGCGTTGCGGCCCCCGTTCGCGGTCGAGGGCAACCCCAGGGATGCGTTCACCGTGACCCTGGTCAGTGACGACGCCAAGGCGCGCGAGTCCTTCGAGGACCAGATGGGCAAGATCCTCGACATCGCCTCCGCCACCGTCTCGGGTCGCCTCCTCGGCCCCGACGAGTCCCCGTCGCAGGAGGCTCGCCGCTTCGTGCTGCCTGCCCCCGAGGCCCAGCGACGTCGCGCCGAGAGGGCCCCGACCCGGCACGTCGAGGTGAAGGTCAAGGTGGCCGGGCGCCGCCCGACCACATTCACCGCCGAGGTGGAGGACTGCCAGATCGACCGGCTCCAGTACGAGCTGCGCGTCTTCGACCTGCAGCATCGGCAGCCGGACGGGATCAAGGTCGGCCTGGCGCGTGAGTACCTCGCCCAGTGGGGTGGGGTCCACATCTACGACAACAACTTCCGCTTGCCCTACTACGGGCCCGATGTGGACTGGTTGAAGATCGAGGTCGACCACGCCAACCGGCGGTCTCGAAGCAAGCTCCTGCCGCAGGACCTGTACGAAAAAGACGCCATGCACGACCTCCCGACGAACCGACGGGTCTTCGGCAGTGCGTACATCTCCACCTCCGACGAGCAGCGCGCGGCCGAGGACGACCCGCTGCGAAGGGTCCCCGACGCCCTGGCGATCCAGGTCACGCGTGACCGGCTGGCCGACAACCTGGCCTTCGAGCAGATGGCGCAGTGCGTCCGTGTCGGACTCGACCTGTACGCGTTGGAGCAGGCACGCAATCGACTGACCCGTGCGGTCACACGCCGACGGGGCAGGGTCTCCGACCCCTCCACGGCCCTGGAGCGGGCATCTGAGGTCGTCGAGGAGCTCAAGCCCAAGATCGCCGAGGCCGAGTACGTCGCCCTGCGCGAGACACTCGACGATGTCGTCGAGGACAGCGAGATCCAACGCGACCAGACCCGTGCGTATCTCTCCCTCCTGGGGGCCCTGGCGACAGCCGGGATGACCTCGCTGGCCTACGAGCACGAGATCTCCAAGCAGAAGGCACTGATCCGTGACGCGGCACGCGACCTGCGCCGGCTCCAGCGACACACCTCCGGTGAGCTGCAGGAGGAGATCGCGTCCATCGCCCTGTCGTTGACGGACTGGTCGACCCGCGCGGAGCGGATCCGTGCCCTGTTCCGGCCCCTGCTGGACGAAGAGAGCCGGACGGACACTTCCAGGCAGGATGCGGGCAGGACCTTGCGACACATCTCCAAGCAGATGCAGGTCCTCTCGCGAGGCACCCAGGTCGACGTCACGGGTATCCCCGAGGGGCTGAAGCTGCCGCCAGCGCAAGATGCGGCATGGTCCGCTGTCTTCCAGAACCTCCTGACTAACGCCTTCCGGGCCACCTCGGGCAACAAGCCAGGTCGGGTCCTCATCGACGGCGGGTCCTCGGGTCGGACGGCCTGGATCCGGGTCCAGGACGACGGCGACGGTGTGGATCTGCAGGACGCGGCGCGTCTGTTCGAGCCGTTCGAGCGGGCTGCCGGGATCGACCCCCGCAGCGAGGCGCTGGGTCTGGGCGGCAGCGGTCTGGGGCTGGCGATCGTGCGGATGATCCTCGACGAGGTCGGCGCGGACGTATCGTTCACCACCCCCGATCCGAGCTGGTCGACCGCTGTCCGCGTGCAATGGAAGGAGCCCAGATGAGCGATGCCATGCCTGTGCGGGTGGTGGTGTGCGACGACGACGTGGCTCGCGCCGCGAAGTGGAGTCGCAGGATCCAGGAGGTGGACGACCGGCTCGAGGTCTCGGCGTTGAGCGGGGACGACTTCGGACGCACCGTCGGGCAGCTGAAGGCCCGCAAGATCCGGGCGAAGCGACAGGGCGCGAGCTCGGCCGAGATCATGGGCGAGGCGCTGGGGATCGACACCGCCGACGTGCTGGTCGTCGATTCCGACCTGACCCCGGACGCGGTCACGGATGTCGAGGACGGATCTGCCGTCATGGAGCACCTCGTCGGCGAGCTGGGGGGCGAGGTGGCCCACCTCGCCCGCTGCTACTCCGACGCCGGGGCGATCGTCGTGGTCAACCAGAAGTGGAGACACCGCGCGTTCGACCTGACCATGAGGGACATCGCCGACGAGGTCGCCGACGTCTACGTCAGCGAGGACGACATCGACAACCCCGCGCTGTGGTCGCCGCTGGCTCCCAACCCCGAGGGCTTCCGGCCATGGCACTGGCCCGACCTGAGGGCACTTCCCGGCCAGATCGCCGACGTGCTCGGCAGGGTCGACCCCGAGACCCCCGTGAGGGATCTGCTCGACATCACCGAGGGTGACCTGAACATGCTCACCGGCCGTCAGCTGGAGGCACTCGGCCTCGAGGATCTGACCACCGGCACGACACTGACCGCCGTCGCGCAGGACAGCGCCTACGGGCTGAGGCTCAAAGAAGGCGCCTCCCCGCAGCAGAAGGTCCGTGTAGCCGTGTTCGGGTTGCGGCGCTGGCTGGACCGAGAGGTGCTCAACGCCCAGAACGTCTTCGTCGACATGCCCCACCTGCTCGTGCGGCAGCCGTGGCGGGTGCCGGGGCGCGAGGACATGGACACGTGGAACGCCGCGGCTGCGTGGTGGGACCTGAGCGGCGCGGCGGTCGACGCGCCCGTCGTCGCGGGCGCCTCGTGCCTGCTGGGCCGCCCGGTGTGGCGCTGGGCCGACGTGTCGGCACTGGGCCCCGGTGGGGCCAGGTCCCGCCGCGAGGATCCCGTGTTCTGCGAGGACACCTCCCGCTTCGAGTCAGCCGATCACGCGAAGGACTACTTCTCGGACGTCGACGGCCCGTGGGCCCAGAGATACGTCGCCGAGATCGCCGACGTGGACTACCACCCCAGACGCCGCCTCCTGGTATGACCGTCGTCGCGGGGGGCCATAAGGACCGCATGGGGATGTGGCGCGTCCTCGCCGCGTGGGTGTCGGCCCGGGCGTCCGGCGGCACGGGAGACGGGCTCGTCGACGCGTACGTCGAGGCGTTCACGAGGATCGAGGCCTCGGAGGTGCGCGAGAGCCTGCAGCCTGCGGGGACCAGCCTGGATCTGATCGACCGGGGTCAATGGCTGTGCGGTCCGTCGATGCACGACGGGCCCCGGCTCGTGGTGCCCATCGCCACCGTGCAGCTGGACGGGAGCAAGGAGCAGGTGACCCGTTGCGCCATCCGGCTGTCCCTGATCCAGTCCCGAGACGAGGGCGTCGTCCACGCCACAGGTTGGCGATTCGAGATGGCCGAGTCCTCCGCGACGGCCTCGCTCGCCGTCCACCCGTATCAGCATGCCCAGGCCATCATCGGATGGACCATCGGCACCGAGTGCCTCATCCATCCTCACCCGAGATGCCCGCCGGACTGTGAGGGTATCGATCGCGGCGACGAGGACGTGCTGAACCGAGAACGACTCACTGCGGCACGCCTGGTGATGCAGTCGCACCCGGCGTTCCCGCTGGGGACCGTGTCGTTGACCGGTCTGGCGGCCTCGTTGGTGGCGACCCTGCACGGTGCGCCCCAGGCATCGGCCATCCTCGACAAGGACGACCAGCTCGGGCGGATCGGTGGCGCCCCGCGGGCGGACCTGGAGCGGCTGCTCGCGTGGTGAGCCGCCCCCCGGGGCGCACGCACGCAGGTCGAGCGCGCGACAGCGGCGCACCGAGGGTGCACAGCTGCGGCTCCGCTGCCGTGCCGATGCCACCGCCTGTGTGACCGGACCCGGCAGGTGGTCCTCCGGCCGGTCGAGGCGAGCCGCTCGAGAAGAGCCTCGCCGTCCGGTGCGGACGGTGTCGCGCCGGCCCGGGAGATCGCGTCCCGTCCCCACGTGTGGTCGCCGGCAGAGCCCGAGGGCTGCGGGCGGCTTCATCGCGTCGTCGTGACCGAGGACGCGTGATCGACCCAGAGGTTGACGTAGTGGTTGTCCGAGTCCTCCGGTTCGAAGTGCTCCCAGCGGCCGTAGCCCAGGACGCGCTGTCCGACCTCGCGGGGCAGCGCACCGGGTGCCTTGCTCATCAGGCGCACGTGGATCCACCGTCCGTTGGGTGGGTGGGTGACGCCTCGGCCCGTGGCCAGCTCCACGACGTCGGCGGTATCGCGGGCGGTGCGGCCGACGCGCTTGACGTGGCCGCTGACCGCGACCGGGTGGTCGCGGCCGGCGACGACCCGGGCGAGGCGTCTGGCGTCCTGCGCGACGTCGAAGTAGAAGTCCTCCCAGGCGATGCGCTCGCCCTTCCAGCGGGCTGCGAAACGGGCCCGGGCCTGGGGGTCGTCGTCGTAGGTGGAGATCATGGCGGCGATCGCTGCGGCCGCCGACAGGACCGGTGCGAGGGTGTGGCCCCGACGGGGGTGGATGGTGAGCCGGTCGCGACCGTCACTACGGGTGTCTGCCAGCAGGGCGGCCCCGGGGGGTGCGGTGTCGGTCTCGGGCAGTCGGAGCTCGTAGACGTCCCCGTCCTTGGTCAGGGCACTGCGGTGCTCTTCGTGCAGTCGACCCACCCGGGCGTCGAAGTCGTAGCGGCAGTGCGGGTCGTGCGGCGCCTCGGTGCGGTGGGTGAGCCGGTAGTAGGGGTCCACCAGGGTGCCGTTGCGTCTGGGGTACCCGTGCACGGCCTGCACGACGGTGGTGCATCCGGCGCAGCGCAGGGGCCCGTCGAAGGGCTGGGGGACCCTCTCGATGGCGGTGCGGTCGAAGGTGCGACCGGCGCTGTCGACGGCCCTGGGGATCCCTACCCGCTCTGTCATGTCTGCCTCCCTGCCGCGCACGAGGTGCGCTCGTCGTCGGATCAGTGTCGTGTTGACCACCGTGCCCACCCGTGGGCAGTGCTCGTCGACGAGCCTGGCGGTCTGCACCGCGTGGGCGGCGAACCCGGAGTCGACGACGGTCGGGTTCGAACCGCGCAGGACCGTCAGGTTGCAGTCGGGGAACGGACGCTCGACCCATGCGACCGAGGGCGGCAGGAGAGCGCTCAAGCATCCACCCGGATCACGGTCTGCTGCCCCACTGCCACCAGCGTGGACCGATCCCCGTCACGGGCGTACACCTCGAGGCGGCACACCGACAGGGTCCGACCACTCTTGATCACGCTCCCCACCGCCTCCAGCTCCTCCCCTCGGGCCGGTGCCAAGAAGTTGACCTTCAGCTCCACCGTGAGGACCTCGCTCCCATCATCGAGAAGGGTCAGTGCGGCGTAGCCACCAGCGCTGTCCGCGACGGTGGTGGTGACCCCTCCGTGGAACATCCCGTGCTGCTGGGTCACTGCCGGGCTCATCGGCAGGTGGATGTGCACCTCCCCGGACTCCACCGAGCCCAGCCTCGCCCCCAGGGTGTGCATCAGACCCTGCCTGTCGAAGCTCGCGGTGATCTGGCGGGCACGGTCGGGGTGGCTCGACTCGAACATCGCGCTCCTTCATGTCGGTGGGCGTCGTCCCAGCACACCACCTGCTCGAGGTCCTCGCCCGTCAACCGATCGCGGACGCCCTCCGTGTCCTCATGAACTGGGGTCGACCCCGCGCGCACTTCGTGAGCTGCCCAGGTCGGAGCGGACGACCTCTCGCGCCCTGGCCAGGCTCATAGAGGCTGTCTTGAGTGTCTCTACCGCCCTCCCGTGCAACTGCGGCGGGACTATCCATTTCAGCTGGTTGAGCATCAGGATCGCCTCATCGACGTCCCGAGATGCCCGGGCGACCGCATCGATCGTCTCGTTCGACCCGAATGTGTAGATCTGTGCCAGCGTCTCGATCGGGATACCGATAGACGTACCGGGCAGCTCGATGTTGTTGCGAGGAGACCCTTCGCGCAGAGCCATACGCCAGGGCACAAGCTGATGCGACGACTGGACGATCCATTGCATGACCAGCGCGTAGACCCGCTCGCGCGATCCGTACAGCCGCGCCTGCTCGGCTTCGAGTTGCGTGAACTCCCGTTCGCGCTCGGCGTTCTCCCGCGACAGCTCCGCGATCTGCCGATTGCTCCGGTTGGTGAACAACCCGACACCGGCTACGGCTAGAGCTGTTATCGCAGCGGACGCGATGTATGCCCACCAAGTCATTTCCACCCCTACCACTCGACATGGTCAACCCTGCCGATCGAACATATCGGTCGCCAACGCGACGACGGCCGCCCCAACAGAACCCGACGGGCCACGCGCGGCGCCTCATCGAGTGGACCAGGATCCTCGAACACAGCGATCAAGTTCGTCGAAAAATCACTCGCCTTGATCACGACAATCAGATTCGTCGCGGGACTGGGCCAGGAGATCAGAATCGGTAATGCCCGGACACCTTCGCTCAGGTCTGCTCGCGCAGGTACCGGCCGAAGTGCGGCACGGTGAAGGCGATGCGGCCGCGCTCCCCCGAGTAGATGAGGCCCTTCTTCAGCAGTGCGTCGCGAGCCGGCGAGAGCGACTGCGGCTTCTTGCCGAGGTGCGAGGCGACCTCCGCGGTGGCGACGGACTCGATGTCGTCGAGCTCCTCCCCCTTCGCCGCGGTGTCGGCGGCCAGGTCGGCCATCGCGCGCAGGTACTCGCGCTCCCCCGGCGTCGCGCGCTCGAAGCGCGAGCCGAAGAAGCCGACGGCGAGCTCGCTCTCCGCGTCGGGAGCCGCGACGGTGACGTCGTCGGGGGTGATCGGCGAGCGGGGGGCCTTGTCCCACACGGACTTCCCGTACGCCTGGATGAAGTAGGGGTACCCGCCCGTCGCCGCGTAGAGACGGTCGAGGGCCTCCTGCTCGAAGGCTGCGCCCTCGAGCTCGGCGGGCGAGGTGAGCGCCCGGTCGGCGGCCTCGCGCGGCAGCCGGTCGATGCGCACGTAGCGGAACAGGCGCTCCGAGTAGGACTTGCTCGCCGAGAGCACGGCCGGCAGGTGCGGCAGCCCGGCGCCGACGACGATGACGGGCAGACCGGACTGGCTGATCTCGTGGCAGGCGGCGCACAGCGCGGAGATGTCGTCGGGCCCGAGGTCCTGCATCTCGTCGATGAAGACGGCGACGCCGCGGCCGAGGTCCGCCGCGAGCCCGCCGACGTCGGTGAGCAGCTCGACGAGGTCGATCTCGATGTCGCCGGAGTCGGCGCGACCCTTGATGGCGGGCGCGTCGATGCCGCCGGTCCACATCTCGCGCAGCTTCGTGCCCGGCGCGGAGTCACGCTGCCCGAAGGACTTGATGACGCCGAGGACGTGCTCGACCTCCTCGGCCTGGCTGTGGCCGAGCTCGCGGACCGCCTGGTGCAGGGCGCTGGCGAGGGGGCGGCGCAGCCGCTGGTCCGGGCGGGCCTCGATCTTGCCGGTCCCCCACCGCGCGCGGACGGCGGCGCTGCGCAGCTGGTTGAGGAGCACCGTCTTGCCCACGCCGCGCAGCCCGGTGAGGACGAGGCTGCGGTCGGGACGGCCGGCGGCGACCCGCGCGAGGACGACGTCGAAGGTCTGCAGCTGCTCCTCGCGACCCGCGAGCTCGGGCGGTCGCTGGCCGGCGCCGGGCGCGTACGGGTTGGTGATCGGGTCCATGAGATCGGACGGTATCCCGATGTCTAGCCGTCTCCCGATATCTCGGTAGCGAGTCGCAGCGAAGGGGTGTCGGTCAGGTCTCGTCGGGGCGGCAGCGTTGTCGGTGGTCGAACGTATGTTCTACCCATGGCTCTCGCACCAGCCCTTCGCCCCTCTCCGGACGGTCCGCGTCCGGGTGGGGCCTGCGGTGAGGTGCACGCCGGTCTGGACCGGCTCGAGGCCGATCTCGACGCGCTCGGGCGGGCGCCGGGGGTCACCGCCCGCGAGATGGGCGAGGTCATGCGTGAGCTGACCCGTCTGCTCAACCGGATGCAGGCCCTCACCGACAAGGGCGCGGCCGTCGCCGCGTCGATCGACGTCGCCGGACGGACCGGGGCGCGGTCGACGGGGCAGTGGCTGGCCCAGGTGACGAGTAGCGACCCGCGGGCGGGCTACCGGCAGGCCCAGCGGGCCGAGGGCGCGGGTCTGGCCGCCGTGACGTCGGGCGGGAGCGTGTTGAAGGGGTCCGGGGCGGTGGGGGTCGGTTCGGTGGCAGACGGGTCCGCTGGAGACGGGGCGAAGGGAGCCGAGGTGAGCCTCACGGGGCGTGCCCAGCTCGCCGGCGACCTGTCGCGCGAGCAGGTCGAGGTCATCCAGACCAGCCTGTCCGCGCTGCCCGACGGGCTGGCGCCGGAGGCGGTCCTCGGGTGCGTGCGCGAGCTCATCGAGCTCGCGCACGGGCACGGGCACGGGCACGGACCACGAGACCTCCGCCGCCTCGCGGCACGGGTGCTCGAGCAGGTCGGGCAGCCGGTCGAGGTCGTCGACGCCCACGAGGAGCAGCAGGTGCGCAGCGCCGAGGACCTCGCGTGGGAGCGCGCCTCCTTCTGGATCCGCGACAACGGCGACGGGACGATGCACGGTCAGTTCACCGTGCCCACCCTCGCCGGGCAGACGCTGAAGAAGATCCTCGACGCGATGTCCTCGCCGCGACGACGCGGCGCCGCAGGTCCTGACGGCAGCACCGGGGCGGGTGACGAGACGTCGGCTGGCGCGGGCGCGTCAGGGGCGGATGCCTCAGGGGCCGGCGCGTCAGGGGCCAGCACGTCAGGGGCCGGCGTGCCGCTCCCGGCGTGGTGCGACCCCGGGCTCAGCCCGCGCGACCGGCAGGTCGCCCGCCAGCAGCGCCAGGGGCAGGACCTCTCCGTCCTCCTCGGGCACCTGCCGACCGACCACCTCCACGAGAAGACCGCGGCCACCGTCGTCGTCACCACGCGCCTCAGCGACCTCGTCGGGGAGACGCTGCGCGTCGGGTCCACCGACACGGGCGACACGCTCAGCCCGGGCGAGGTCCGCCGGGTCGCGTGCCAGGCCGGCATCGTCCCCGCGGTCCTCGACGGAGACTCCGTCCCGATCGACCTCGGCCGGCAGACCCGCTTCTACTCGTCGACGCAGCGCGTGGCGCTCGCGACGATCTACGACACGTGCGCGGCACGAGGGTGCGACATCCCCTTCGCCTGGACGGAGGTCCATCACGCGCACCCGTGGAAGCTCGGCGGGAGCACCGACCTGAAGAACGGCATCCCCCTGTGCGGCAGGCACCACCGCATGCTCGACCGGGGCTTCGAGCATCGGGTGCTGCGTGAGGGCAGCCGTGTCGTCGTCGAGCTCGCGAGACGACGGACGTAGGGGCGTGCCGTGGTCCCGAGGTGCGAGGACGTGACGAAGCGGGGCGACGAGCCTCGACCAGCCGTGGCCCCTGAGGTGCGAAGCGAAGCGGCGAGCCCCGACGGGCCGTCCACCGGCACGTGCGACGAGACAGGAGGGGTCCGCGTGACCGAGGTCGTGACGGCGGGGCCGCAGAGGCCTAGGTTCGTGCCATGACGCGCTGGACGGTCGAGGACGTCGCCCGGATGAGGCTGCTCTCGCAGCGGCTCGTCGACCCGATGGGGTCGCCGACGGAGGTGGTGCGGCACCTGACGTGCACGCAGGCGCAGGACTTCCCCGGGTCGACCATGTCGATCGCGCTGCGGACGACGGGGCGGTCGCTCGCCGAGGTCTACGACGCCTACGACGCGCGCGAGATCGTGCGGTCGTGGCCGATGCGCGGCACCCTCTTCGCCGTGGCGGCCGAGGACCTCGGCTGGATGCTCGACGTCATGGGCGAGCCGACCCTGCGCTCGACGCAGCGTCGTCGTCTCGAGCTGGGTCTGCCCGACGAGGTGATCGAGCGCTCCGAGCAGGTGGCCCGCGAGGCGATCCCCGCCGAGGGGCTCAGCCGGTCCGAGCTGCTCGAGGCATGGACCGGGGCCGGGGTGCCGGTCGACGGCGGCCGGGGGTACCACCAGATCGCGCACCTCGCCCTGAGCCAGGTCATCTGCCTGGGCCCGACCCGTCGCGCGGAGGGGCGAGCGGTCGAGCAGCTCTTCGTGCTCTGCGAGGACTGGCTGCCGGCGACGGAGCGGTTGACGCGCGAGGAGGCCGTGACCCGGTGGTTCACGCGGTACGTGCTCGGGCACGGCCCGGTGGCCGAGGCCGACTTCATGTGGTGGAGCAAGTTCCTGCGCCGCGACCTCTCCCCCGTCGTCGCCGACCCGCCGACCACGCTGACGTCGATCGAGGTCGACGGGGTGAGGCACTGGGTCGACCCCGAGGTGCTCGAGACGTACGGCTCGCGCAAGCGGGCGACCGCAGCACCCCTGCTGCTGCCCGGCTTCGACGAGGTCGTGCTCGGCTACGGCGACCGCTCGCCGGTGATGACCGACGAGCAGGAGCGCGTGCACGTCGTCCCGGGCAAGAACGGCGTCTTCCGCCCCACCGTCGTCCAGGCCGGGCGCGCGCTCGGCACGTGGACCCGGCCCAAGGGCAAGGCCACGACGGTCGACGTCGTCGTCTTCGACGAGGACGGGCTACCCGGGCCGGTGGAGCGAGCGCTCCCCCGCCTCACCCAGGGGTTGCCGCGATGAGCCCGGTCCGACGCTGACCCGCGGAGGCCGGGCTACCTGAGACGGTCGATGAGCCCTTATGACGCCGTCTAGCGGTCAGGACATACGAGTGGAGACGGCGTCATCGACTCGGGTGGTCAGCCACCCGGGCGGTCGGCGACGAAGAGCATCGTCTCCTCGTCGTAGTAGTCGCGGCTGAGGCCGACGCGGGTCATGCCGATGCGCTCGCAGACGGCCTGGGAGGCGGAGTTCGCGGGGTCGGTGACGGCGACGACGCGCGGGAGCCCGGAGGCGAGGACGTGGTCGAGCACGGCACGGGCGGCCTCGGCGACGTAGCCGTGACCGGTGTGCTCGGGATGGGCGCGCCAGCCGATCTCGACGTCCTGCAGGGCGACGCCCGTCGAGGCCGGGATGGGCTGCAGCATGATGAGGGCCACCGGCACGGCCGGTGCGTCGTCGGCGGGCATCGTCTCGACGAGGACCACGCCGAGCACGGGATCCGCGTCGTAGCGGCGGAAGCGCTCGATCCGCGCGGGCACGGCCTCGGCCGCGTCGGCGTCCTCGATGACCTGGCGCGGGATGAAGCGGCGCAGCCCGGGGTGCTGGTGCACGGCGAGGACGAAGTCGGCGTCGTCGGGCGTGAAGTGGCGCGTCCGCACACGCTGGGCCGAGAGGGGGATCACCGCCCCATCGTCACCCAGCCGCGGTGCCAGCGAGGTGGCACGAGGCACGACGCGCGCGAGGGGCCCGACCGGTGAGCGAGGTGGGGGCTCGGCCGGCGGCTCGACACGCCCGCGAGACCGCGTGAGACATGAGACCGACTACGCCCCGAGCCCCCGGTGGTGAGACCCTACTCACATGGCCGCCGCTACTCCCTCGTCGTACTCGATCACCGTCCGCCTGCACACTGCGCCCGACCACGCCGTCGTCGGCCAGGTCGCCACCGTCATCGCCCAGCAGGGCGGCATCGTCACCGCGATCGACGTCGCGGACTCCCGGCACGACCGCCTGGTCGTCGACGTCACGTGCTCCGGCATCGACGCCTCGCACACCGACCAGCTCGTCGCCGCCGTCGAGGAGGTCGAAGGGGTCAAGGTCCACAAGGTCTCCGACCGCACCTTCCTGCTCCACCTCGGCGGCAAGATCGAGGTCAAGTCGAAGGTCCCCCTTCGCACCCGTGACGACCTCTCGATGGCCTACACCCCCGGTGTCGGCCGGGTGAGCATGGCGATCGCCAAGCAGCCCGAGGACGCGCGTCGCCTCACCATCAAGGGCAACACGGTCGCCGTCGTCACCGACGGCTCGGCCGTGCTCGGCCTGGGCAACATCGGGCCCGAGGCCGCGATGCCGGTCATGGAGGGCAAGGCCGCGCTCTTCAAGCGCTTCGCCGACATCGACGCCTGGCCGATCTGCCTGGCCAGCCAGGACCCCGACGAGATCGTGCGCGCCGTCGAGATGATCGCCCCCGGCTTCGGCGGCATCAACCTCGAGGACATCGCCGCGCCGCAGTGCTTCGAGATCGAGCGTCGGCTGCGCGAGAGCCTCGACATCCCCGTCTTCCACGACGACCAGCACGGCACCGCGATCGTCGTGCTCGCCGCACTGCGCAACGCCCTGCGCGTCCTCGGCAAGGAGCTCGACACCGCTCGTCTCGTCGTCTCCGGCGCCGGCGCCGCGGGCAGCGCCATCGTCACCCTGCTCATGGCCGCGGGCGCCAAGGACGTCGTCATGTACGACCGCGAGGGCTGCCTGTCCGCCGACGACGACTCGCTGCCGCCGGCCAAGCTCGAGCTCGCGCAGCGGACCAACCCGCGTCGGGTCCGCGGCGACCTCACCGCCGGCCTCGAGGGCGCCGACGTCTTCATCGGCGTGAGCGCCCCTGGCATCCTCAAGGCCGAGTGGATCCGCGACCACATGGCGAGCGACCCGATCGTCTTCGCGCTGGCCAACCCCGACCCGGAGATCGACCCCGCCGAGGCCGCACAGTACGCCGCGGTCGTCGCCTCGGGCCGCTCGGACTACCCGAACCAGATCAACAACGTCCTCGCCTTCCCGGGCGTCTTCCGCGGTCTGCTCGACGCGGGCGCCGAGGACGTGACGATCGAGATGCTCATCCGCGCGGCCGACGCCATCGCCGGCGTCGTCACCGACGAGGAGCTCAACCGCAGCTACATCATCCCCAGCGTCTTCCACGCCGACGTCACCGACGCGGTCGCCACGGCGATCGCGGGCGACGGCAAGACCACGACCGGGTCGGGCGCCGGCGGCAGCGACGGCCCGGCCGTCACGCGGCCGGCCGTGGACCCGATCGAGGAGGTCGGCACCACGCCGACCGCCTGACCCGCCTGAGCGCCGCCGCGTCCGCCACCTCCACACGCCGACGCGCTGACCGGGCACGACGTGCGCCCCGCCCGGGTCGAGGGCGGGGCGCGCGTCTGCCGGCAGGGTGACCACGAGCGACCGCCCCGTCGCCCGCGTCATTTGTTGACAAGACAACTTTTGCGTAGACTGCACGCATGACGACTCCCTGGCTCAGCACCCCGCAGCTGGCCACGTGGGTCCGCACGGTGGCGGTCATGGAGCTGCTCCCCGCCGCGCTCGACGCGCAGATGCGCCGCGAGAGCGCGATGACGAGCTTCGAGTACCAGGTCCTCGCGATGCTCTCGGAGGCGACCGACCGCACGTTGCGGATGACCGCGCTGGCCGCGCAGACGAACTCGACCCTGCCCCGCCTCAGCCACGTCGTGAAGCGTCTCGAGGACCGCGGGCTCGTCGAGCGCAGCCGCTGCCCCAGCGACGGCCGGGCGACGAACGCCTCGCTCACCGACGACGGCGTGCGCGCGGTCGAGGCCGCCGCGCCCGGTCACGTCCGCGCCGTGCGCGAGTACGTCGTCGACGCCCTCACCGAGGAGCAGATGACCCAGCTCGGCGAGATCACCGACGCGATCCTCGGCCGGATCGACCCCGACGGCAAGATGACCTCGCTCTACCACCGGCACGACAGCTGACCGGGGGCGCGCTCCCCCTTCGTAGGCTGGTCCGGTGAGCACCGAGGACCCAGAGATCTTCCGCAAGGACGCCGGCGAGGCGCCCGCCGGCTACACGGCCTGGGAGGCCAGCGGCCTGCTCTGGCTCGAGGAGGCCGAGGAGGGCGGCGGCGCGCGGGTGGTGCGCGTGCACGACGTGCAGACCGGCCACCTCGACCTCGAGCGGCTCTCGCCGGTGCCGCCGACGAACTTCCAGGCCGACGCCTTCGGCGCTGCGCTCGCCGCGACGCACGCGGCCGGGGCGCCGGCCTTCGGCTCTCCGCCCGCCCGATGGACGACCCACGGGTTCCTCGGACCGTCGATCCGACCGCTGCCCCTGCCGCTGCAGGAGACCGCGACGTGGGGCGAGTTCTACGGCGAGCAGCGGGTGCTCCACACGTACCGGCTCGGTCGCAACCAGGGCACCTTCGACACCGACGGCGACCGCGCCCTCTTCGAGGCGGTCGCCGCGCGGCTGGCGACCGGCGAGCACGACACCGACGACGCGCCCGCGCGCCTGCACGGCGACCTGTGGGCGGGCAACGTCATGTGGACCCGCTCCGGCGGGGTGCTCGTCGACCCCGCCGCCCACGGCGGCCACCGCGAGGGCGACCTCGCGATGCTCATGCTCTTCCGCGGGCCGCACGTCGCGCGCATCGTCGCGGCGTACGACGAGGCGGCACCCCTCGCCGACGGGTGGCAGGAGCGCGTCCCGCTGCACCAGCTGCACCCGGTGATGCTCCACGCCGTCCTCTTCGGCGGGGGCTACGTCGAGCAGGCCCGGTCGATCGCCCGCCGGTACGTCTGAGCCGCGGCCGTCTGAGCCGCCGACATGTCAGAGCCGCCGAGTCGAGCAGCCGCTGAACCGCTGGGTTGAGCAGCCGCTGAGCCGGCTAGAGGGCCTGGGCCCCCGCCGCGACCTCGCCGAGCTCGGGGTGCCGCGTGCGGAGCAGCTCGGTGTAGCGCTCGCGGACCTCGGCGTGCGCCTGCGCGGCAGCGCCGATCGGCTCGCGGGTCACGTCGTGACGCACCGACCACGTCGGCGGCGCCTCTCCCCCGTCGAGGACCCACGCGGCCTGACGCGCAGCCCCGAGGGCGACGTACTCCCCCGCCACCGGGACGACGACGGGCAGGCCGATGAGGTCGGCGGTGATCTGCGGGACGAGCGGTGAGGCCGAGGCACCGCCGATGAGCAGCACGCGTCGCGCCTCGATGCCCGCCTCACGGATGCGGTCGACCCCCTCGGCGAGGTTGCACAGCATCCCCTCGTGCGCGGCCCGGGCCATGCCCTCGCGGGTCATCGCCGCCCGGGTCAGACCACCGAGCGTGCCGGTGGCGGTCGGGAGGTTCGGGGTGCGCTCGCCGTCGAGGAAGGGCAGGAGCGTCAGCCCGCCCGACCCCGGCTCGGCCCGGCCGGCCAGCTCGGCCAGCTCGGCGAGGTCGACGCCGAGCAGCTGTGCCGTCGCGACGAGGACGCGGGCGGCGTTGAGGGTGCACACGAGAGGCAGGAAGCCGCCTTCGGCGTCGGCGAAGCCGGCGATGTCTCCGCTGGGGTCGGCGACGGCGCGGTCGTGCCGGGCGAAGACCGTGCCGCTCGTGCCGAGCGAGACGACGACGTCACCGGGCTCGAGGCCGAGACCGAGGCCGGCGGCCATGTTGTCGCCGGTGCCCGCGCCGACGAGGAGGCCGTCGGGGGTGCGGCCCGCGGCCTCGCCCGGGCCGAGCACGCGCGGCAGCTCGGGCACGTGGCCGAGCGAACGACGCAGGAGGTCGGGCAGGTACTCGCCGCTCGCGGGCGAGTAGTAGCCGGTGCCGGAGGCCTCGCCGCGGTCGGTGACCGCGGGGGCCACCGGCTCGCCGCCGTCGAGCATCCGGCCGGTGAGCCAGTCGTGCGGCAGCTCGACTCGAGCGGTGCGCGCGGCGTGCTCGGGCTCGTGCTCGGCCATCCACCGCAGCTTCGTCACGGTGAAGCTCACCGTCGGCACCGACCCGGCGCTGTCCACCCAGGCCTGCGGGCCACCGAGCTCCTCGACGAGGGCGCGGGCCTGGGGCGCGGAGCGGGTGTCGTTCCACAGCAGGGCGTCGCGCACGACCTCGCCGGACTCGTCGGTCGCGACCATGCCGTGCTGCTGGCCGCCGACGGCGATGGCCTCGACGCCGTCGAGCAGCCCGCCGCGGGTCGCCTCGCACCACGCGTCCCACCAGCGCATGGGGTCGACCTCGGTGCCGTCGGGGTGGGCGGCACGGCCCTGCCGCACGACCTCACCGGTGGCGGCGTCGCAGACGACGACCTTCGTGGACTGGGTCGAGGAGTCGACCCCGGCGACGAGACGGATCACGAGCGGTCCTCCGTGTCGGGGGTGGGGCGGGAGCCGGGCGACGGGGTGCCCGGCCTGGAGGTCGAGGTGTCGGGCGAAGGGGTCGGCCCGGGCCTGGTCGACGAGGTACCGGGCGACGGGGTGTCGAGCGACGGGGTGTCTGGCGACGTGCGGGCCAGTCCCGGCACGACGAGCGCCTTGACGAGACCGGGGTCGTCGCGACCCGCGGTGAGCGCGGCCGCGGCGTCGTCGAGGGCGAAGGTGCGCACCGGCAGCGCGTCGAGGACGACGGCGCCGGATGCCGCGAGCGCGATCGCGGTAGGCCACGTCCCGGCGTAGCGGAAGGTGCCGGTAATGCTCACCTCGCGGTCCTGCAGGATCGCGAGCGGGATGCTCACCTCGTCGCCACCCATGCCGACGAGCACGGCGCGGCCGGCGGGCGCGAGCGCCTCGAGCCCGGAGGCGACGGCCGAGGGGTGACCGGAGCACTCGAGGAGCACCTCGACCGGGCCAGGACCCGCGCCCGCGGTCTCCTCGGCGGGGTCGTGGACCTTCAGACCGAGGGCCGCTGCGACAGCCCGGCGCTGGGGGGCGACGTCGCTGACGACGACGTCGGCACCGGACGCACGGGCGACCTGGGCGGCGAGCAGCCCGACCGGCCCCGCGCCGGTGACGAGCACGCGGTCGCCGAGGGCGACCTCGGCCCGGCGGCAGGCCCAGATGCCGACCGACAACGGCTCGAGCATCGCCGCGGCGACGTCGCTCACCTCGTCAGGCACCGGGTGGGCCATCGAGGCGTGGATCGCGACGTGCTGCTGCATCGAGCCGTCGACGGGCGGTGTGGCGTGGAAGACCATCTGCGGGCAGAGGTTGTAGCGGCCCGACCGGCAGGTCGGGCAGGTGCCGCAGGGCACGCCCGGCTCGAGGGAGACTCGCTCGCCGACGCGGGCCGGGTCCACCCCTTCGCCCACCACGACGACGCGACCGCTCGCCTCGTGGCCGAGGACGAGGGGCTCGCGCACGACGTGCGGGCCGATGCGCCCGTGCAGGAGGTAGTGGGTGTCGGAGCCGCACACCCCGACTGCGGCGATCTCGACGAGGACCTCGCCGAGCCCGGGGGCGGGCACGGGGCGCTCCTCGACGACGATGTCACCGACGCCACGCAGCACCGCCGCGCGCATCGTCTCCGGCACCGCGGCCGCCGCGGCGCTCATCGCTCGTCCCACGTGATGACGACCTTGCCGGCGGCGCCGGCCGCGGCGAGCTCGTAGGCCCGGTCGGCGTGCGCGAGCGGCAGTCGGTCGGTGACCACCCGCTCGGGGTGCTCGCCCCATCGGTCGAGCAGGCTGAGCAGCTCGGCCATGTGGTGCAGCGAGGTCACCCACGAGCCGTGGACCTCGAGCTGCTTGTGGATCATGAGGTCGGAGACGGCGAAGTCGACCGTGCCGCCCTCGCCGACGAAGACGCAGCGTCCGCGCACCGCCGTGCTGCGCAGGGCGGCGTGCCGGGCGTCGGGGTGGCCGGAGCAGTCGATGCTCACCTCGACGCCGTGGCCGCCGGTGTGCTCGGCGACGACGTCGTCGAGGGTGCTCGCATCGGTGATCGCCGCGTCGACGAGACCGAGCTCGAGGGCGAGGGCGGCCCGCTCGGGCGAGGGGTCGGAGCCGATGACGGTCGTCGCGCCGAGGTGGCGACCGAGCATCGCCGCGGCGAGGCCGACCGGGCCGAGCCCGGTGACGAGCAACCGGTCGCGGCCGCTCACCCGGCCGCGCAGCAGGCCCTCGTAGGCGGTGCCGAAGCCGCACGAGACGAGCGCGCCGTCGACGTGGGTGAGCGAGTCCGGCAGCGGCAGGCACGAGACGGCGTCGGCGAGCATGTAGTCGGCGTGGCCGCCGTCGCGCTGCCAGCCGTGGGCGGCGCGCTGCGCGGAGGTGCACCCGATGGGGTAGCCGCGGCGGCACTCGTCGCAGCGCTGGCAGCCGGCGATGTGGTAGACGACGACGCGGTCGCCGACGGCGAGGTCGACGACGCCCGGCCCGAGGACGGCGACGTCGCCGCACGGCTCGTGGCCGCCGACGACACCCTGGTAGGCCTCGGCACCGTGCCCGAGGTGCTCGCGGTAGATCGCCCGGATGTCGCTGCCGCAGATCGAGGACGCCCGCATCCGGAGCAGGACCTGGCCCGGCCCCGGCTCGGGGACGGGCAGGGTCACGTGCTCGACGGTGGAGTCCCCGGGCAGACGCACGCCGGGCATGCTCGTCGGGATCGTCGTGGTGCTCATCTCAGTCATGCTCTCGTGCTCGGCGGGTGGGGAGTGGTCCTGGGGGTCGGTGGTCTCGAGGCTCGCGCCCTGGCGGGCGACTCGCACCTCGACCAGCGAAGGGAGCGAGCGGTCTCGGGCTCGCCGGCGCTCGCACCTCGACCAGCGAAGGTGAGGTGAGCGCAGGCGCGGGAGGGTTCGCGGAGCATCAGGCGGACCGGACCGCAGCGAAGGGCGCGCAGCGCCCGAGCGGAGGGAGGACCAAGGCTCCGCGAGCCCTGCTGCGCCGGAGCGGCGGGGAGGTGGTCTCGAGGCTCGCTGGCGCTCGCACCTCGACCAGCGAAGGGCGGGTGGTCTCGAGGCTCCCTGACGCTCGCACCTCGACCAGCGAGCCCTCCCCCCGCACCCCGACCGTCACTGCTGGGTGTTGACGCGGCGGACCGCCTCGCGGGCGCCGTCGCGGTGGAGGACCTCGAGGTGCTCGAGGTAGACCGACGTGAAGCGCTCTTCTTGCGCGAGGTCGCCGAAGAGCTCGTCGTCGCGCAGGAAGGCGAGCGGGTCGTCGCCGAGCTGGGCCTGGGCCGCCGCGAGCACGCGGTCGCGGCGGTGGTCGATGACCTCGATCGGCTGACCCTGCTCGTCGACGCCCTCGGCGTACCGGGCCCAGGCGGCGACGACGAGCGCGCTGCGCGAGATCTCGCCGCCGTGCTCGAGGTTGTGCCGGACGACGGGGAGCAGCCACTTCGGGATCCGGTCGGATGACTCCGCGCACAGCCGGGCGAGGGTGTCGCGGATCTGCGGGTTGGCGAAGCGCTCGACGAGCGTGTCCGAGTACTCCTGCAGGTCGACCCCGGGCACCTCCGGCAGGGTCGGTCGGCCCTCGTCGCGCATGTACCCCTGGAGGAAGGTGACGAAGTCCTCGTCGTTGCACACCTCGTGCGCGTACCGGTGCCCGGCGAGGTAGCCGAGGTAGCACAGCGCCTGATGGCTGGCGTTGAGCAGCCGCAGCTTCATCAGCTCGTAGGGCTCGACGTCGTCGACGAGCTGGGCACCGACCTCCTCGACCGGCGGTCGCCCGTCGACGAAGTGGTCCTCGAGCACCCACTGGGTGAAGGGCTCGCACACGACCGGCCAGCCGTCGTCGACGCCGAGCTGCTCGCGCACCGTCGCGCGGTCCTCGTCGGTCGTCACCGGGGTGATCCGGTCGACCATCGCGTTCGGGAAGGCGACCTCCTCCTCGATCCAGCCGGCGAGCTCGGGGTCGCGCTGGGCGGCGAAGGTCGTCACGGCGTGCCGGGCGACGTCGCCGTTGCCGGGCAGGTTGTCGCACGACATGACGGTGAAGGGCGCGGTGCCGGCGTCACGTCGTCGGCGCAGGGCCTCGACGAGGTACCCGAAGGCGGTCCGCGGCGGGCCGTCCCCGGCGAGGTCGGAGGCCAGGCTCGGGTGCGTCGGGTCGAAGCGACCGGTCACCTGGTTGATGAGGTAGCCGCCCTCGGTGATCGTCAGCGAGACCACACGGGTCGTCGGCGCGGTGAGCCGGTCGAGGACGGCCTCGGGGTCGTCGGGGGCGAGCAGCGCCTCACGGATCGAGCCGACCACCCTCCCCTCGAGCTGCCCGTCCGGGTGCTTGACGACGAGCGTGTACAGGCCGTCCTGCGCCGTGAGGGTCTCGACGACCCGGCGGTCCTGGTCGAGCAGGCCGACACCGGTGACCGCCCACTCCTGCGCCCCGGGGACTCCCCCTTCGAGCAGCCGGTCGAGGTACATCGCGAGGTGCGCCCGGTGGAAGCCGCCTATCCCGAAGTGCACCACCCCGGTCCGCAGCGCGGACCGGTCGTACGTCGGCACCGAGACCTCGCCGAGCTGCGCGAGCGCGGACTGCTCGAGAGCCACCGCCATCAGCGCACCGCACCCATCGACAGGCCCTGGACGAGCTTGTCCTGCGCGGCGAAGCCGGCGATGAGCACCGGCAGCGAGACGACGAAGGAGGCGGCGCACACCTTGGCGAGGAAGAGGCCCTGGCTCGTGACGAAGCCGGTGAGGAAGACCGGGGCGGTCTGGGCGACCGTGCTCGTGAGCACCCGGGCGAGGAGCAGCTCGTTCCAGCTGAAGATGAAGCAGATGAGCGAGGCGGCGGCGATGCCCGGCATGACGACGGGCGCGATGATCCGCGTGAGCGTCCGGATCAGCCCGGCGCCGTCGATCTGCGCGGCCTCGAGCATCTCCACCGGTACCTCCGCGAGGAAGGAGCGCAGCATCCACACCGCGATCGGCAGGTTCATCGCCGTGTAGAGGATCGTCAGCGCCCAGATGTTGTCGAGCACCTGCAGCTTGCTGGCGAAGAGGTAGATCGGCATGATCGCCGCGACGATCGGCAGCATCTTCGTCGAGAGGAAGAAGAAGAGGACGTCGGTCCACTTCTCCACCGGCTTGATCGACAGCGCGTACGCGGCCGGCAGGGCGAGGACGATGCACAGGACCGTGCTCACGACGCTCGCCGTCATCGAGTTGAGCAGCGGCGGCCACGGCCCCGCGTCGAGGAAGGTCTGATAGCCCTCCGTCGAGATGGGCGCGAAGAAGCTCGGCGGGTTCGTCGCCGCGTCGGCCTCGCTGTGGAAGGACGTGAGGATCATCCACAGCACGGGGGCGACGAAGAGCAGGGCGATGACCCAGGCGGCGACGCTCAGCAGGACGCCCTTGCGGCTGGGCCCGCTCCGCGGCTTCTTCGTGCGTGCTCCGGGGGTGGCGGTCGCGGTGCTCACTTGTCCTCCTGGAAGATCGACAGGGCCGTGCGCAGGGCGAGCGAGGCGACGATCAGCGTGCCGATGACGGTGATGACACCGGCAGCCGACGCCCGGCCGTAGTCCTGCCCGATGTAGAAGGTCTCGTAGATGTAGTACGGCAGGTTCGCGGTGCCGAGCCCGCCGCCGGTGATCGTGAAGACGTGGTCGAAGTTCTGCACGACGTAGATCGCGCCGAGCAGACCGGCGAGCTCGATGTAGCGGCGCAGGTGGGGCAGCGTCATGTTCGTGAAGATCTGCCACGAGCTCGCGCCGTCGATGCGCGCTGCCTCGACGACGTCGAGCGGTCGGCTCTGCAGCCCGGCCAGCAGGATGAGCATCATGAAGGGCGTCCACTGCCACACGAGCGCGACGATGATCGAGATGAGCGGGTTGTTCGTGATCCAGTCCGGCTGCGGCGCGTCGTCGCCGAAGATCGTCGTCAGCATGCCGTTGAGCAGGCCGTACTCGGGGTTGTAGAGCGCGTGCTTCCACAGCAGCGCGGCCGCGACCGGCACGACGAGGAAGGGCGTGATCATCATCGTGCGCACGAAGCCGCGACCCCGGAAGGGCCGGTCGAGCAGCAGCGCGATGCCCAGGCCGAGCAGCAGGCTGAGGATGACGACGCTCGCCGTGAGGATGATCGTCACGACGACCGCGTTGCGCGCGTTGGTGTCGGTGAAGATGTCGACGAAGTTCTGCACCCCGGCGAAGCCGCGGTCGTCGGGGTAGTAGGAGTTCCAGTTCATGAAGGAGATCCCCAGGGCCACCACGAAGGGGAGCTGGGTGAGGATGATCGTGAAGATCAGCGCGGGCAGCAGCGGGGCCCGCCGTGCCCACCGACCGGCCTGGTCGAGCCGCCTGTCGTCCGTGGCGGGTCCCTCACGGTCCACCCGGCGCTGCTGCGTCGTCGCGCTCACTGCCCCTCCTCGCGTCTCTGGTACTTCGTGCTGACGTCCTCCGCGAGGACCTGCCCGTTGGCGAGAGCCTCGGGCACCGTCTGCTTGCCGGCGATCGCCGAGCTGATCTCCTGGCTCACCTGGGTCCCGAGGATCGGGAACTCGGGGATGTCGACGAACTGGATGCCCGGCGCGGGCCGCGGCTGGAGCCCGGGGTTCTCCGGGTCGGCGGACTCGATCGCCTTGAGCGTCGGCTCGGCGAAGGCTCCCGCGACCTCGAGGTAGTCCTTGTTCTCGTAGGTCGAGCGGCGCTTGCCGGAGGGCACGTTGGCCCAGCCGATCTCCGTGCCGACCGTCTCCTCGAACTCTTTGCTGCTCGCCCAGGAGATGAACTCCCACGCGGCGTCCTTGCGCGTGCTCGCCGACTGCATCGACCAGGCCCACGTGTAGAGCCAGCCCGAGCTCTTCGTCTCCTTGACCGGCGCGGCGGCGTAGCCGAACTTGCCCTTGTTCGGCGAGTCCTCGGCCTCGATCGAGCCGGCGGCGGAGGTGGCGTCGTACCACATCGCGGTCTGCCCCTGGACGAGGCTGTTGAGGCACTCGGCGAAGCCGGACTGCGCCGCGCCGGTCTGCCCGTGCTCGCGCACGAGGTCGACGTAGAACTGCACGGCCGCGGTGAACTCCGGGGAGTTGACCTTCGCCGTCCAGTCCTCCTCGAACCACGTGCCCCCGTAGGTGTTGACGACGGTCGTCAGGGGGGCGAAGACCTGGCCCCACCCGGGCAGGCCGCGCAGGCAGATGCCGTCCATGCCCGGCTCCTTGTCGTCGACCGCCGCGGCCGCCTCGGCGACCTCGTCCCACGTGGGGTTGGCCGGCATCGTCACCCCGTGCTTGTCGAGGACGTCCTTGCGGTACATGAGGAAGGAGCTCTCGCCGTAGAAGGGCTCGGCGTACACCGACCCGTCGGAGGACAGCGACGTCGCCATCGACTCGAGGATGTCGTCCTGGTCGAAGTCGGGGTCGGCGTCGATGTACTCGTCGAGCGGGGCGATCCAGCCGGCCTTGGCGTAGATCGGCACCTCGAAGTTGCTCAGCGAGGCGACGTCGTACTGCCCGGCCTGGCTGGAGAACTCCTGGCTGATCTTGCCGCGGACATCGTTCTCCGGCAGGACGGTGTAGTTGACCTTGATCCCCGTCTCCTTGGTGAAGTGCTCCTCGGTGAGGTTCTGCAGGTCGATCATCTGCGGGTTGTTGACCATGAGGACGTTGATGCTGTCCTGCCCGCCCTCGCCGGCCCCGCCTCCCCATCCGGCGGTGCAGCCACCGACGAGGAGGACCGAGAGCGTGGCCCCGATCGTGCGAGATCTCTTGTGCGACACGTCAGTCCTCCGTCGTGGCGGGTCCGGCCCGATGGCCCCTCGTGGCGCTCTCCGTCGAGCGCGGGACGCTCATCTGAGCAGCCGTGGTGCTCAGATGAGTATTGGAGTACCGTGCATCCGTGTCAACCGGAAGCGCGCTGGAGCCGCTGAGCCCCGCGGAGCGGGCCTCGTGCGTCGCCGCTGCCCGGATGCACTACCTCGAGGACCGCAGCAAGACCGACATCGCCGAGGCGCTCGGCGTCTCGCGCTTCAAGGTCGCCCGGCTCATCGAGCTCGCCCGGCAGCACGGGATCGTGCGCATCCAGATCGACGACGACTCGTGCGTCGACCTCGAGCTCTCCGAGCGGCTGCGCTCCGAGCTCGGCCTGCAGCGCGCGGTCGTCGCGACCGGTGACGTCGCGCTCGCCGCCGCCGACCTGCTCCCCCAGCTGCTCGCCGACGGCGACGTCCTCGGGCTGCCGTGGTCGCGGACCATCGCCCGCATGGTCGAGCACGTCCACGACCTGCCGGTCGTCGACGTCGTCCAGCTCACCGGGGCCCACCAGTCGCCCGGGATCGACACGAGCGCGGTCGCCATCGCGCGCGCCGTCGCCCGGGTGAGCGGGGGCCGCTCGACGCTCTTCTTCGCCCCCTTCGTCGCCGAGGACGCCGAGGCCGCGGCGACCTTCGCCCGTCAGCCCGAGGTCCGCGCGGCGCGCGCGCAGCTGCGCCGCGTCACCCACGCGCTCGTCGCCGCCGGGGCCTGGCAGGAGGGCTCCTCGACGGTCCACGACGCGATCTCGGCGACCGCACGGCGCCAGACCGCCCGGCAGGGCGTCGTGGGCGAGGTCGCCGGCGTGCTCCTCGACGCGCAGGGGCGCGGCGTCGCGAGCGCGACCTACGACCGGCTCGTCACCCTCACGCTGCGCGACCTCGAGCGCATCCCCCACGTCGTCCTGCTCGCCGCGGGTGCGGAGAAGGCGCAGGTCGTGCGCGCCGCCGTCGCCGGCGGCTTCCCCGAGGCGATCGTGTGCGACCGCGCGCTCGCCGAGGCCCTGCTGACTACTTGAGGAACTTGCTGCTGCGGCGGTCGGCGAGCGGCTTGCCGCCGGTCTGGCAGGTCGCGCAGTACTGCAGTGAGCGGTCGGCGAAGCTCACCTCGCGCACGACGTCGCCGCACACCGGGCAGGTCTCACCGGTCCGGCCGTGCACGCGCATCCCGGCCCGTTTCGCGTCCTTGAGCTCGGCGGCCGGCTTGCCCGACGCCGCCTCGACGGCCTCGGCGAGGACGTGGCGCATCGCGTCGTAGAGCAGGTCGAGGTCGTCGTCGTCGAGCGAGGAGACGAGGGCGAAGGGGGAGAGCCGCGCCGCGTGGAGGATCTCGTCGGAGTAGGCGTTGCCGATGCCCGCGATGACCCGCTGGTCGCGCAGCACGCCCTTGATCTGGCCCTTCTGCGCCCGGACGACCTCGCCGAAGCGCTCACGGGTGAAGTCCGTCGTCATCGGGTCGGGCCCGAGCGCGGCGACGCCCGGCACCTGGGCGGGGTCGCTCACGACGTAGGCGGCGAGCGACTTGCGGGTGCCGGCCTCGGTGAGGTCGAAGCCCGACCCGTCGGAGAAGCGCACGCGCAGCGCGATCGGCCCCTTGCCCGGACGGGCCGTCGCCGCGGGTGCCTCCTCGTACCAGCGCAGCCAGCCCGCTTTGGCAAGGTGGAAGACGAGATGCGTGCCGTCGCAGTCGAGGTCGACGAACTTGCCGTGCCGTCGCACGGCGTCGACCGGCAACCCGGCGAGCGCCTGGGGCGGCGGGTCGTAGGTCTTGAGCACCGTGATCGAGGCCAGCTCGAGGCTGTCGACGGCCAGGCCGTCGAGGCGGTGGGCGAGGAAGTCGACGAGGCCGGTGACCTCGGGCAGCTCAGGCATCAGCGGTCCTCTCTTGGCCGGCGGCGATGGCGCGTCGTAGCACCGGCGCCATCGCGAAGCCGTCGGGCGCGCGCACGACGGGCAGGTCGACGCCGACGTGCTGCTCGAAGTCGTCGGTCGCCACGGGGGTGAAGTGCGAGAGCATCTGCTCGGTCGCGGTGAGCACCCGGATGCAGATCGCCCGGACGCGGTCCGGGCGCTGCTCGGCGAAGGCGCCGTAGATGCTCGGGTCGTGCTGCCCGTCGTCGCCGACGAGCACCCACCGCACCTGCGGCAGGTCCCGGGCCAGGCGGTGCAGGCAGGCCCGCTTGTGGTCCTGCCCGGAGCGGAACCAGCCGGTGTTCGTCGGGCCCCAGTCGGTCATGAGCAGCGGCCCGGGCGGGAAGCCGCCGCGGCGCATGAAGCGGGTGAGCTGGGGCACGGCGTTCCACGCCCCCGTCGAGACGTAGACGA
Source organism: Janibacter sp. UYMM211 (assembly GCF_040547045.1). Lineage (NCBI taxonomy): Bacteria > Bacillati > Actinomycetota > Actinomycetes > Micrococcales > Intrasporangiaceae > Janibacter > Janibacter sp. UYMM211. The sequence goes on from NZ_JBEPOY010000005.1 coordinate 141,902, forward strand.
CCGGGGCACCGGGGTGCTCCTCGAGCAGCGAGCGGTACATCGTCGCCATGCCGCGCACCGGTCGGCGCGAGCCCTCGTGCCGGAAGAAGGTGTTGTACGCGGCGATGAAGGGCCGGGGCATCGTCGTCGTGATGATCGTGTCGTCGATGTCGCTGACGAGCCCCATCGTCGTCTCGGGCGCGACGACGAAGACCGAGGCGGTCGTCTCGGCCGCCCGCGGCGACTCCAGGCGCACCTCGTGCCAGCCCGGCTCGAGACCGTGCCCGGTGACGGTGAGGTCGAGCAGGCCCGAGCGGTCGGCCCGGGCGCGCACCTCGCGGTCGCCGACGTGCACGGTGACCGGCTCGCCGATCGCCGGGGTGGTGAAGAAGGCGCGCCACCCGCGTCGCTCGACGTCGGCGTTGCGCAGCTCGAGCCAGGTCGCGCCCGCGTCGGCGGCCGCCGGCGCGTAGGGGCGGCGGGTCATGAGGACGCGCCCGAGGATGCGCACCGACGAGGTCGACCCGTACCCGGTGAAGGCGAGCACCCGGGTGCCCCAGCCGCGGCGGCGCATGACGCCGGCGAGCTGTCGGTGCCACGCGTCCTCGAGGAGGGCGGCGGTGTGCGGGCGCGCCATGGCGTCACCCTAGCCGCGGGCGGCGAAGGGGGTCAGCCCGCCGGGTGCACCTGTCGCAAGGCTGCGTACAGCTCGCGTGCCGAGCTGCCCGGACCGGGGAGTCGATGGATGTCACGGCCGGCGAGGTAGTACAGGGCGTGGTCGGCCGGGTCGCCGAGGCAGCGGGCGATGTCGCGGTCCTCGGCGGCCATGCCCGCGACGGCGTCCGAGCCGACGAGGACGCGCACGGCCTCGGCGTCGAGACCGCGGCGGTCGGCGAGCTGGGCGACGACGCCGTGGTCGGCGAGGTCGAGGGCGTCGTCGAGGTGCGCGCGGCACACGTCCTCGACGACGCGCACGGGGTGCTCCGGGCTCGTCGCGAGGAGGGCGAGGACGGCGGTGCTCGCCGCGGCGGCGCGCTCGTCCTCGCCGGTGACGACGACCTCGACGGGCAGCTGGCCCTGGACGGCGTGGGCGATGTCGCGCACGACCCCGAGGTCGGCGCGGGTGACCGGGCTGCTCGGGTCGACGACCCACAGCAGCGTCGGCTCAGCGCGACGGGCGCGTCGCGACTCCCAGGTGATCGACACCGGTGCGGCTCTCCTTCGCGGGACCGTCGCGAGGGCCGACCGGGGGTGCCGAGGGCAGGGCCGACGGGGACGCTCGCGCGATCCCCGGTTGGCTTCAGGGCAGGGAGAGCATACGAAGGACGGGAGCCCTCGCGCGACTACCCGAAAGGATGTACCGGTGTCAGGACCGCCCGCTCGTGCCGGCGACGACGGAGGCGGCGATCTGGCGGAGCTTGACGTTCGTGCGTGACGACTGCTCTCGCAGCAGGTCGAAGGCCCGGGCCTCGTCGACCCCGTGCCGACCCATGAGGATCCCCTTCGCCTGCTCGATGACCGCGCGCGAGGCCACGGCCTGCTCGAGCTGGCCGACGAGCTCGGTGGCCTCCGCCAGCGCGATGCCGGAGGCGACGACCTCGGCGATGCGCCTCGCCGTCGCGCGCAGCATGGAGTCGTCGGCGTGCTCCACGGCGGACACGCTCGCAGCGTAGAGGTTGAGCGCGCCGTAGGACTCGCCGTCGACGAGGAGCGGGTAGGCGACGAGCCCGCGGGTCGGGGTGGGCTCGATCGCGGCGACGAAACGCGGCCAGCGCTCGGCGGCCTCGTCGAGGTCGGCCCGCACCGAGGTCATCGTGTCGTGGGCCTCGAGGCACGGGCCCTCGTCGAGCGAGTACTGCACCGCGTCGATCTGCAGGGTCATGGCGGTCGTGTAGGCGGCGGTGAAGGGTCGCTCCCCGCACACGACGGTCACGCCGACGGCGTCGCACCCGGGGATCGCCGCCCGCACCGTGTGGACGACGCCGCTGAGGTACTCCTGGAGGTCGTCGAGGGTGCGCAGCACCGCTCCGACGCGCTCGACGAGCGGGGCGTCGCCGCTCGTCGTCTCGGTCTTCATCTCGCTCACAGTCCCGGACCGTACTCCGCGGACCCCCCGGTCCGCTCCCCCTCGCCGCCGTGCGGCCGGGACGCAGCCCCCTTGCCCGCACGTCGTTCCCGCAGCAACCGGGGCAGGTCGGCCTCCGGCACGTCGTAGCGCAGGAGGGGCAGCATCGCGGCGGCGCTGCTCAGCGCGGGCACGATCGTGAGCCAGCGCCACAGCTCCTCGCGCATCGAGGGGGTGACCTCGACCCCCTTCGCGTAGCCGACGGCGCTCACCGCGACGCCGAAGACGAGGGTGGCCAGGGCGCCCCCGAGCTTCGTGACGAAGGTCAGCCCGGCGAAGGAGGCGCCGTCGACCCGCTCGCCGGTGCGGATCTCGGCGAGGTCGGAGGTGTCGGCGACGAGGAGGGTCTGGGTGACGGCATGCACGCCGTTGCACAGGCCGACGAGCGCGAAGAGCGCGGCGACGAGCGGCAGCGAGCCCGGTCCGACGGCGAGCAGGACCAGGCCTGTCGCCGACATCGCCGAGAGCGCGAGCAGGGCGGTGCGTCGACGGGTCGAGCGCCGCAGCACGCGGGGGGCGAGCGCGGCGCCGACGACGACCCCGGCGACGAGCGCCCCGCCGAGCGTCGTGAAGACCTCGACCCCGCCGAAGACGACGCTCGCGACGACCGCGCCGCCCACCTGCACGACGAGCTGGCCGAAGCCGAGCACCCCGGAGAGTAGGACGAGGAGCAGGGGGCGGTTGTACAGGTAGCCCCGGGCGGAGGTGCGAAGGGGGATGGGCGCTCGGTCGTGGGCGACCCGCTCGGTCGTCGCGAAGAAGGCGAGCGAGTACAGGCCCATGCCGACGAGGGCGACGACCAGCGCGGCCCGGCTCCATCCCTGCGCGGTGACCTCGGGCCCGGCGCTCAGGGCGAGGGCGAGAGGGGCGCCGGCGAGGGTCGCGACCGCGAGCCCAAGCATCGCCGCCGCCCGGGCCCACGCGACGAGCCGGCTGCGGCTCTCGTCGTCGGTCGCGACGACCGCGGTGAGCGACCACAGCGGCACGTCGCACGCCGTGTAGGTGATGCCCCACAGCAGGTAGACGACGGCGACGAGGGCGACCTGGGCACCCTCGCCGATGTCCGGCACGCTGAAGAGTGCCCACGTGAGCAGCGCGACCGGGAGCGCGGTGAGCAGCACGTAGGGCCGGTAGGTGCCCCACCGGGTGCGGGTGCGGTCGACGACGAGGCCGACGAGGAGGTCGTCGACGGCGTCCCAGACGCGGATCGCGGCGATGGTCGCCGTGAGCACGACGACCGCGCGCTCGGAGAGCCCGACGGTGTCGTAGAGGTAGACGAGCAGGTAGAGCCCGAGGAAGGTGTAGACGAGGTTCTGCCCGGCCACGGCGACGGCGAAGCCGAGCCTCTCCCGCACCCCCATCGCGGCAGGCTAGCCGCTCAGCGCAGCACGGAGCCGTCGCCGACGGGGTAGGGCCACGACCAGCAGCGACCGACGCCGAGGGTCTGCTGCATCATCACCGGGGCGCGGCGGCCGGCACCGGCGCACTCCTCGTGGCCGTAGCCCAGGCCGTGGCCGACCTCGTGGTTGACGAGATAGGTGCGGTAGTCGGCCAGACGACCCTTGTAGGCGGGCGCGCCGGTGAGCCAGCGACGGCTGTTGAGCACGACCCTGCCGCCCTGCCAGCACGACACCTCGCCGCGGGTCTGCAGCGGGGCGCACAGCCGGTCGGTGGTCTGCGGGCTGGCCAGGGTGATCCGGATCTGCACCGGCTCGCCACGGGCGACCCGCCAGGCCGGCACGTGGACGAAGCGGATGCCGTCGGCGCCCCGCCAGCCGCGCCGGTCGACGAGCGTGCTGCGCACGACCCGGGCGAGCTCGTCGAGGTCGACGCCGAGGCCCTGCTCGGCCTGCAGGCTCCACCGCACGACGCGCCCGTCGCCGCCGGGGTCCGCCCCGCTCACCGAGACGGGGGCGAGACGGCCGTTGCCGCTCTCGACGACCCGGGGGTCGGCGGGGGTGGGCGACGCGGTGGCCGGGGGGACGTCCTCCCCCTTCGGGCCCGAGGTCGCCGTCGGGCCGCCCGCCGGCGGGCCGGCCGCCGAGGTGGACGACGACGACGAGGACGTCGAGGCGACCGGCTGCGCTCCCTGGCCCGGACCGGCGCTGCGGGTCGCGAGGACGGCGAGGACGAGCCCGACGACGGTGAGGGCGACGAGGACGACCCAGCCCCGGTCCCGCGAGGGGGCCGGCGGCTCCTGCTCGGCCGGGGTCGTCACGCGTCGAGCCTAGGCGCTGGCCTCTACGGTGCGGGTATGAGCATCGACCAGCTGGTCCTCGGGACCATGTACTTCGGCACGCGGGTGGAGCAGGGCACGGCCCACGACCTCATGGACCGCTTCGTCGACGCGGGAGGGCGGATGATCGACACCGCCGACGCCTACTCCTTCTGGACGAGCGAGTCCGGGCGGGGCGGGCAGTCCGAGGAGTGCGTCGGCGAGTGGCTCACCTCGCGGCCCGGCATGCGCGCCCGGGTCGAGCTGGCGACGAAGGTCGGGGCCGAGCCGGACCACCCCTTCGACGGCGAGATCCGCCGGACGGTCGGGCTCGGGCGCGACCACGTGCGCTCGGCGGTCGAGGCCTCGCTGCGCCGGCTGCGCACCGACGTCGTCGACGTCTACTGGGCCCACGTGCCCGATGAGCGCACCCCGGTCGAGGAGGTCGCGCGCACCTTCGGCGAGGTCGTCGCCGAGGGCTCGGCCCGACGGGTGGGGATGTCGAACTTCCCCGTGTGGCAGGTCGAGCGGGCGCGTGCGGTGGCCGTCGCCGCGGGTCTGCAGCCCGTCGACGCGCTCCAGCTGCACACGTCCTACGTCTCGCCCCGGCCCGGTGCCGCCGTGCCGGGCAAGGACAACCCGTACGGCTGGGTGGGGGTCGACACCCTGTCCTACCTCGACGCGCACCCGGGCACCGAGCTGTGGGTCTACAGCCCGCTCGTCCAGGCGAGCTACACCCGGCGCGCCGAGCGGCCCTTCCCCGAGGCCTACGACCACCCGGGGACCACCGCCCGTCTCGCCGTCCTCGACGCGGTCGCCGACGAGAGCGGGCTCGACGCCGGTCAGGTCGTCCTCGCATGGATGCTCGCGCGCGGGTGGCGGCCGATCGTCGGTGTGAGCACCGCCGAGCAGCTCGACTCGGCGCTCGTCGCCGCGCGCGCCGAGCTCGCCCCGGAGCAGCTCGAGCGGCTCGACGCCCCCGCCTGAGCGGGGACGCGGGCCCGCGCGAGCGGGTGGACCCGCCCCGCCCCGCCCCTGGGACAGGACGCGGCTGGGTCGGCCGGTCAGCCGTCCTGGGCGGCCCGGACGTAGGCGACGACGGCGTTGGCATGCCCGTGGCCGAGGCCGTGCTCCTGCTTGAGCATGCCGACCACCTCCATGTGAGTGCGGGTCTCGAGCGCGTCGGCGGCCATGTCGAGCCAGCCCTGCACCGGCCGGTCGTACGTCCGCTCGATCGCCGGGAAGTACGAGGCGGGACCCGTGACCTTCTCGCCCTCGCCGATGACGGGGGCCTGGACTCGATGAGTCGTCATGCCGTGAGGCTAGCGAGCACCTCGTCGCGGCGTCACACGAAGCGCACAGCCGACCCACAAGGCCCCGCCCCAGAGTCGGTCGTGCCGCCACCACCGGCGGACCGACCGATGAGGAGATCGTCATGGCCCACCGCACCGCCCGCACCGCAGCCCGGCTCGCCGGAGCCGTCCTCACCGCCTCGGCCGTGGCCGTCGTCGGCCCCGCGGCCGTCCCGGCCTCCGCGGCCGGAGTGGTCCAGCTGGGGCACTCGCCGACCCCGACCTACGCCACCGTCGCCACGGCGAGCGCCGGGCCGGCCGAGCTGCCGCGCTCCGACGTGCGGGTCGTCCGGGTCCGCTGAGCCGACCCCCTTCGCGCTGTCAGAGGCGTGCCGTCCACGACGTGCCGTCCCGCCTCAGTGCGCGCTGCTCGGCGCCCAGAGGTTGATCCCGGCCTCGACCGCGTGCTGGTCGATCGCCGTGAGCTCCTCGGTCTCGAAGTCGAGCGACCCGAGCGCGTCGAGGCTGCTGTCGAGCTGCTCGACGCTGCTGGCTCCGACGAGCGCGGAGGTGACCCGCGGGTCGCGCAGCACCCACGACAGCGCGAGCTGGGCCAGGCTCTGGCCGCGGTCCTGCGCCATAGAGTTCAGCGCCCGCACGTGGGCGAGCGCGGAGTCGGTGAGCAGCGAGGGGTCGAGCGACTTGCCCTGCGCGGCCCGCGATCCCTCGGGGATGCCGTCGAGGTACTTGTCGGTGAGCATCCCCTGGGCGAGCGGGCTGAAGGCGATGCAGCCCACGCCCTCGACGCCGAGGACGTCGAGCAGGTCCTCCTCGACCCAGCGGTTGAGCATCGAGTAGCTCGGCTGGTGGATGAGCAGCGGGGTCCCGAGGTCGCGCAGGATCGCGATGGCCTCGCGGGTGCGCGGCCCCGAGTAGCTGGAGATGCCGACGTAGAGCGCCTTGCCCGCCCGCACGACCGAGTCCAGCGCACCCATCGTCTCCTCGAGCGGGGTCGTCTCGTCGAAGCGGTGGCTGTAGAAGATGTCGACGTAGTCGAGCCCCATCCGCTGCAGCGACTGGTCGAGGCTGGAGATCAGGTACTTGCGCGAGCCGCCGCCCTGGCCGTACGGACCGGGCCACATGTCGTAGCCGGCCTTGCTGCTGATGACGAGCTCGTCGCGGTAGCGGCGGAGGTCGCGCTCGAGGTGCACCCCGAAGTTGCGCTCGGCCGAGCCGTACGGCGGGCCGTAGTTGTTCGCGAGGTCGAAGTGGGTGACGCCGCGGTCGAAGGCACGTCGCAAGATGTCGCGCTGGCGATCCATCGGCACGTCGTCGCCGAAGTTGTGCCACAGCCCGAGCGAGATCGCCGGCAGGTCCAGGCCCGAGGCCCCGCACCGTCGGTAGACCATCCCCGTGCCGCTCGTCGCGGCGGCGCCGTGCGCGTAGCGGCCCGCAGCCGCCTGGTACTCGTCCACTCGGTAGGTCATGGCCGCCATCCTCTCGCCGTCGGCGCGGGCGAAGGGGGTGAGCGCCCCCCTTCGTCCAGGGTCACCCCGAACCGGTCGGCGACCTGCGACGTCGTAGGAGGAGAGCCCGCAGGGGGCTCGCGGCGCCCGCCCGGGCGCCGGAGAGGAAGGGGAACGCCATGCGTCATCACCTCATCACCGCCACGGCCGCGCTCGGTCTGCTCGCGCTCGCCGCGCCCGCCGCCACCGCCGCGCCATCAGCAGCGGCCCCGTCGGCAGGCAGCGGCGCGACCGCGCCGACGTGCAGCGGCAGCGAGGTCACCTCACGGCTGCGTTCGGGCTGGGCCCTGCCCGACCGGGCCCGCCGCACCGCCGAGGCGATCCGCACCGACACCGTCGGCTGCCGCCAGGACGCCCTCGTGTGGCGCACGACCCGTGACCGCACTCGGCTGAGCTTCGGGATCACCACCCCGCGCCAGGCGTGGGCGCTGCCCGACGACCCGGAGCACCGCTACGGCTGGACGGCCGTCGCCATGGGTACGCAGTGGGGCACGCAGAAGACCGCCTACGCGACCTACCGCGTGTGGCCCCGAGTCGCGACCCCGTACTGGGCCGACAGCGACGCCGCGTGGGACGAGGTCGTCGACGCCGGTCTGCTGACGCCCGCCCAGGCGGAGCAGATGCGCGAGGCCGGCACCGGGTACATGGGCTGGCGGGTCGGCGTCAGCGACGGCGGGAAGTGGATGTTCGACATCGCGGGCGACTGACCGCCCCGCCCCGGCTCCGAGGTCAGGTCGCGTAGTCGACGACGACGGGCGCGTGGTCGCTCACGCGCGCGTCGGCGGACGGCTCGCGGTCGACCCCGGCGGCCACGGCCGTCCGCGCCAGCCGCGGGGTGGCGAGGTGGTAGTCGATGCGCCAGCCGACGTCCTTGGCGAAGGCCTCGCCCATCCACGACCACCACGAGTACGGGCCGTCGGCCGGACCGACGTGCGAGCGCAGCACGTCGACGAGGGTGCGCGGCCCGATGAGCGCGTCGATCCACTCGCGCTCCTCGGGCAGGAAGCCCTCGGACTGGCGGGCCCGGCGCCAGTTGCGCACGTCGTGCTCGAGATGGGCGACGTTGAGGTCGCCCATGAGGAGGAAGTCCCGCCCGGCGGCGAGCGCCGCCTTGCGCGAGCGGGCGAGCTGGCGCGCGAAGGCGTCCATGAAGTGCATCTTGCGCTCGTAGCGGGCGCCGCCGTCGGGGGCCTCGCGCATCCGGCCCGGCTTCTGCAGCTCGGCCGGCAGACCCCCCTTCGGCAGGTAGAGCGAGGCGACCGTGAGGGGACGGTCGGCGAGGTCGACCTCGACGTATCGGCCCTCGGTCGCGTAGCGCGAGATGCCGCGGGCGAGGGTGCCTGGCGGCGCCTCGACGACGTGCTGCTCCTGGCCCGGGGCGATGACGACGGCGGTGCCGTCCCACGTGCGCACGGCGGTCGGGGCCTCGCGGGTGAGCACGGCGACGCCGTTGCGGCCGGGGATCTGCCCCGGCTCGTAGACGCAGTGGAGGTCGCCGAAGGCGCCCTCGGGGATCGCCGCAGCGGGCGCCCGGACCTCCTGGAGGGCGACGACGTCGGGGTCGCGGCGGGCAAGCCACTCGCCGAAGCCGCGGCGGTGCGCGGCCCGGATGCCGTTGACGTTGTACGACGCGACGCGAAGGGAGGAGCTCACTGCCCCATCCTCACCGACGTCGCCGACAGCCGGCCCGGCCGGGTAGCGTCGTGGCGTGCTCGCGCTGCTCTCCCCCGCCAAGTCCCTCGACCTCGACTCGCCGCTGCCGACGCGCAAGCACACGCAGCCGCGGATGCTCGAGCAGGCCGAGCGGCTCGTCGAGGTCATGCGCACGAAGTCGCCGGAGGAGATCGGCGACCTCATGGACATCTCCCCCGAGCTCGGGCGGCTCAACGCGCAGCGCTACGAGGACTTCGAGACGCCCTTCACGACGAAGAACGCCCGGCCGGCGATCTACCTCTTCGACGGCGACGTCTACCGCGGGATGGACGCGCGCGAGCGCTTCGACGCCCGGGACCTCACCGAGGCGCAGAAGGTCGTGCGCATCCTCTCCGGGCTCTACGGGGTGCTCCGCCCGCTCGACCTCGTCCAGCCCTACCGGCTCGAGATGGGCACGCGCCTGGCGACGGAGCGCGGCGACTCGCTCTACGCGTGGTGGGGCTCGCAGATCACCGACCTCGTCGCCGCCGACCTCGCCGAGTCTCCCGGTCCGGCGGTCGTCGTCAACCTCGCCTCGCAGGAGTACGCGGGCTCGGTCGACCTCGACGCGCTCGACGCGCGGGTCGTCACGCCTCGCTTCGAGGACCAGGACCGCTCCGGGCGGTGGCGCGTCATCTCCTTCCCCGCCAAGCGGGCCCGCGGCGAGATGGCTGCGTGGATGGTGCAGCACCGGGTGCGCTCGGTGCGGGCTCTGCGCGACTTCGACGGCGGCGGGTACCGCTTCGAGCCGTCGGTCTCGAGCAGCGACGTCCCCGTCTTCCGCCGCGGCTGAGCCGGTCGCCGACCCGCCGCACCGAAGGGGGTCCGCGGCCCTATCGTCGGTGCCATGGCTGAGATCACGCTTCTGCACAACCCGCGCTGCTCGACCTCCCGGCACGCGGTGGAGGTCGCCGAGGCGGCCGGCGCCGACGTCGAGGTCGTCCAGTACCTCAAGGACCCGCTCGACGAGACCGCGCTGCGCGAGCTCGCCGGCAAGCTCGAGGACCCGGTGACCGACCTCGTGCGGCGCGACAGCCACTTCAAGCAGCTGGGCCTGGGCGAGGACGACGTCGCGAGCGAGGACCAGGTCGTCGCCGTGCTCGTCGACCACCCCCGCCTGCTCCAGCGCCCCGTCCTCGTCCGCGGCGACCGCGCGATCATCGGCCGGCCGAAGGACCGCGTGCAGTCCTTCCTCGGCTGAGCGGTCCGGGTCTCTAGACCACCGAGGCGGACGGCTCAGACGACGCCGAGGGCGACCATCGCGTCGGCGACGCGGAGGTAGCCGCCGAGGTTGGCGCCCATGACGTAATTGCCCGGGTCGCCGTACTCGTCGGCGGTCGCGACGCACTGCTCGTGGATCGAGGTCATGATCTCGCGCAGCCTGTCCTCGGTCTCCTCGAAGCCCCATGACTCGCGGCTGGCGTTCTGCTGCATCTCCAGCGCGCTCGTCGCGACCCCGCCGGCGTTGCTCGCCTTGCCGGGCGCGTAGAGCACACCCGCGTCGCGCAGCACCTCGACGGCGTCGGTCGTGCACGGCATGTTCGCGCCCTCGGCGACCAGCCCGACCCCGTGCTCGACGAGCGTCTTCGCGTCACGCCCGGTGAGCTCGTTCTGGGTCGCGCACGGCAGGGCGATGTCGCACGGCACGTCCCAGATCGACCCGTCCGCGACGTGGTGGGCCGAGGCCCCCTTTGCGCTGACGTACTCGGTGAGCCGCTCGCGCCGCTGCTCCTTGATCTCCTGCAGCAGGGCGACGTCGATCCCGGACTCGTCGACGACGTAGCCGCCGGAGTCGGAGACGGCGACGACCGTCGCACCGAGCTGCTCGGCCTTCTGCGCGGCGTACGTCGCGACGTTGCCCGACCCGGAGATGACGACGCGCTTGCCGTCGAAGGAGTCGCCGCGGGTCGCGAGCATCTCCTGCGCGAAGTAGACGGTGCCGTACCCCGTGGCCTCGGTGCGCACCCGGGAGCCGCCCCACGACAGGCCCTTGCCGGTGAGCACCCCGGACTCGTAGCGGTTGGTGATCCGCTTGTACTGACCGAAGAGGTACCCCAGCTCGCGCGCCCCGACGCCGATGTCGCCGGCCGGCACATCCGTGTACTCGCCGATGTGGCGGTGCAGCTCGGTCATGAAGGACTGGCAGAAGCGCATGACCTCGCCGTCGCTGCGTCCCTTCGGGTCGAAGTCCGAGCCGCCCTTGCCGCCGCCGATCGGCAGACCGGTGAGCGCGTTCTTGAAGACCTGCTCGAAGCCGAGGAACTTGACGATCGAGATGTTCACGCTGGGGTGGAAGCGCAGCCCGCCCTTGTACGGCCCGAGCACCGAGCTGAACTCGACGCGGAAGCCGCGGTTGATCTGCACCTCGCCGGCGTCGTCGACCCACGGGACGCGGAAGATGATCTGCCGCTCGGGCTCGCACATCCGCTTGAGCACCGACCACTGGGCGTAGTCGGGCCGGCGGCCGGCGATGGGGCTCAGCCTGAGCATGAGCTCCTGGACGGCCTGGAGGAACTCGGGCTCGCCGGGGTTGCGCGCCGTGACGAGGTCGAGCTGGGTCTGGAGTCGGGGGTGCAGGTCGGGCACGTCGGTCCTCAGCCCGCGCGGTGGGCGGCGAGCGCCTCGGCAACCGGGGTGTCACCGGTGTTGAACTCCACGGTGACCCCGCCCAGGCGCGCGCCCTCGCGGACGGTCCCGGCGATGACGGCGGCGACGTCGGCCCGCGGGACGTGACCGCCCTCGGTCGCGTCGGCGTCGATCCGCCCCGTGCCGGGGTCGAGGGTGAGCCCGCTCGGGCCGAGGATCGTCCACGTGAGCCGGCTCGAGCGCAGGTGCTCGTCGGCCTCGGCCTTGGACTGGGCGTAGGCGTAGAAGCCGTCGTCCTCGGGGACGCCGTGGTCGAGCCCGGCGCCGTAGTAGCTGACCATGACGTAGTGCCCGACGCCGGCGCGGGCCGCGGCGTCCATGCTGCGCACGGCGGCATCGCGGTCGACGGCGTAGGTGCGCTCGGGGCTGCCACCGCCGGCACCAGCCGACCACACGAGGACGTCGACGCCCTCGAGCAGCTCGGCCATCGCGTCGGTGTCGAGCTCCTGGACGTCGGCGACCTCCGGGTCGGCACCGGTGGCGGCGACCTCGTCGGCGTGGTCGGGGTTGCGGATGAGCGAGGTGACGCGGTGCCCGTCCGCGACGAGGAGAGGGGCGGCCAGCAGGGCGACCTTGCCGTGTCCGCCGATGATGAGCACGTGTGCCATGAGGGTCCTTCCGCAGGGGATCGGGTCCCTCACGACCCTACGACCTCGCTGCGCACGATCGTCGTGCGCACCCTCGTCAGGCTCGGCGTGCGGGGGGTGCTGCTGAAGCCGAAGCGCGGCGGCGGGTCCACCGGGGCGAGTCGGCCGAGGTCGACGCCGCGCCAGCTGCCCGCGACGGCCTCGACGGCGTGCTGGTCGCGCGCGCCGTAGTACTCGCGGCGCCCGCCCCCGGCGGTGCCGACCGTGCGCACCCCGGGGTGGAGGAGACGGGCGAAGGGGTCGGCGAGGACGGCGACGGGACGGCTCGTCGCGAGCGCGGTGGGGATCGGGCGCAGCAGCCGGCCGGTCGCGGTGCGCCCGCCGAGGACGACGTCGAGGACGAGCTCGCCCGCGCTGACGTGCCACCTGCGGCTCGCACCGTCGCCGGTGTCGCGCACGGTCACCGGGCAGTGGACGACCTCGTCGAAGTTGTAGGTCTGCGAGACGTACTCGGCGACCGCCTCGTCCGGGGCGAGCAGCACCCGCTGGTCGTCGGCGGTGGCGAGCATGACGTCGGCGAAGGCGCCGAGCGGCGAGCCCTCCCAGCGCCCCACGACGACCCGGACCCCGGAGGTCGTGCCGACGCCGAGGATGGCGCCGTCGAAGCGATCGATGGCCATCTCGTCATCCTCGCACCGAGGGGCCCCAGGGAGCGGTCAGGGGGCAGCCCTACGGTGACCCCGTGGAGTGGGCCGATCTCGCGCAGCGCTGGTCCCCTGCGGCGCGCACCGAGCTGCTCGCGCCCCAGGGGGTCCTCGTCGTCCTCGCGGTCACCGCGGTCGCCGTCGGCTGGGCCCCCGCCTGGCGGGTCCTGCGGCTCGGCGTGACGCTCGTCCACGAGCTCGGGCACGCCGTCGTCGGGGTCCTCTCCGGTCGCCGCTTCACCGGCTTCGTCCTGCGCCCCGACATGTCGGGCCACACGGTGACCGTCGGGCGCCCGCGCGGCCCGGGCCTGGCCGCGACGACGTGGGCCGGCTACCCCGCGCCAGCCGTCGCGGGGGCGGTGCTCGTGCTCGCCGCCGCCCGCGGCTGGGCCGCGCCGGTGCTCACCCTGACCCTCCTCGCCCTGCTCGTCTCCCTCGTCTACGTGCGCTCGGCCCTCACCGGTGTCGTCGTCCTCGCCGTCCTCGCCGCGGGCGGCTCGCTGTGGTGGTGGCGGGACGACGTGGTGCAGCAGCACGTGCTCGTCGGCCTGGGCCTGCTCCTGCTCGTCGGGGCGTGGCGTCACCTCGGTGCCACCGTCCGCTCCCACGACGCGGGCAGCGACTCCTCGGCGATGGCCCGGCTCACCAGCGTGCCGGGGGCCGTGTGGCAGGGCAGCTTCGCGCTCGTGTGCGCCGGCGCCACCTGGGCGAGCGGCGCCGCGCTCCTCGCCGCCTGGGGCTGAGCCGCACCGACACCCCGTCCTGCCGACTCGGTCGCTGCCCCGTACGTACGGGGCAGCGACCAAGTCTCCGATCGACATGCCCTGCGCCTCACCCGCACGACCCGCGTCGAGGTCTCGGCCACCCGGTCCTAGGCTCGCGCCCATGACCTCACGTGGCGTGGCAGTGGTGACCGGGGCGAGCAGCGGGATCGGCAAGGCGTGCGCGCAGCGCCTCGCCGCCGACGGGTACGACGTGGTCCTCGCCGCCCGCCGCACCGAGCGCGTCGAGGCGCTCGCGGCCGAGATCGGCGGGCGCGCGGTGACGTGCGACGTGACGAAGCCCGACGACGTCGCGGCGCTCGCCGAGGCTGCGGGGCCGCAGGTCACCCTCCTCGTCAACAACGCCGGCGGTGCCCTCGGGCTCGAGCCGGTCGCCGAGGCCGACCTCGACGCGTGGCGCGCGATGTACGAGACGAACGTCATCGGGACGGTCGCCGTGACCAAGGCGCTGCTGCCCGCCCTCCGTGCCGGCCGCGGGACGGTCGTCATGATCACCTCCGTCGCGGCGCTCGTCGCCTACGAGGGCGGCGCCGGGTACTGCGGGGCGAAGGCCGCCGAGGCCTTCGTCGCGGACACCCTGCGGCTCGAGCTCAACGGCGAGCCGGTGCGGGTGTGCGACATCGCCCCGGGGATGGTCCGCTCGGACGAGTTCTCGCTCGTGCGCTTCGACGGCGACCAGGCCAAGGCCGACGCGGTCTACGCGGGCGTCGAGGAGCCGCTGACCCAGGAGGACATCGCCGAGTGCGTGTCGTGGGTCGCCGGGCTCCCCCACCACGTCAACATCGACAAGCTCACCGTGCGCCCGCTCGCGCAGGCCGCGGCGCACAAGGTGCACCGCACGAGCTGACGGTCAGAGCCGGCGCCGACCTCCGACCCGACGCAGCGCCCTTGCTCAACCCTGGACGACCCCCCTTCGTGCCAGCCGTCTGAGGCCTGCGGCGCGCCATCATCGGGCAGATGAGGCTGCGGACCGTGTCGCCGAGCGCGAAGGGGTGGACCCGCCGGCGTGCCGGGCGGGGCTTCTCCTACGTCGACGCGGACGGGCAGCGGCTGCCGGCCGAGGAGGTCGCGCGGATCCGGGCGCTCGCCATCCCGCCCGCGTGGGAGCAGGTGTGGATCTCCCCCTTCGCCAACGGGCACATCCAGGCCGTCGGCACCGACGCGGCCGGGCGGCGGCAGTACCTCTACCACCCGCACTGGCGCGAGAAGCGCGACGCCGCGAAGCACGACCGGGTGCTCGCCGCGGCGGCCCGGCTCCCGCGTGTGCGCAAGCAGCTCGCTCTCGACCTCGCGCTCGACGGCATGCCGATCACGCGGGCGACGGCGACCGCGGTACGCCTGCTCGACCTCGGCTACTTCCGGATCGGCAGCGAGAGCTACACCGACGAGCACGGGTCCTTCGGGCTGACGACGCTGCAGCGCACGCACGTGCGCCGGGCGAAGGGGGCGCTGCTCTTCACCTTCGTCGGCAAGGGCGGTATCCAGCAGTCGATCACCGTCGAGGACGTCGACGTCGCCGCCTCGCTGCAGGTGATGCGCGGCCGACGCGGCGGGTCCGACCGCCTGCTCGTCTACAAGGACGGGCGGCTGTGGAGCGACCTCGACGCCGCGATGGTCAACGGCTACCTCGCCGAGCTCTTCCGCGGCGAGGTGACGGCCAAGGACTTCCGCACGTGGCACGCGACGGTGCACGCGGCCGTCGCCCTCGCGCAGTCGAGCGAGGACGGCCTGACCCAGGCCTCACGTCGCCGGGCCATCAAGCAGGCCGTCGAGCAGGTCGCCGACTACCTCGGCAACACCCCGACGATCGCGCGGACGTCCTACATCGACCCGCGGGTCATCGACCTCTACGAGGAGGGCCGCGTCCTCACGGTCCCCCGCGCCCGGCGCCCGCGCACCCCCGCCCAGGAGCAGGCCGTCGTCGAGCGCGCCGTCCGCGCCCTCCTCGCCGAGGCGTAGCAGCGCCCCTCCCTGCGAACCTAAGTTGCGCACAACTCAGTTGTGTGCAATCTTTATCTCCATGGCCGACTCCCACCCCCTCGACGAGCAGCTCTGCTTCGCCCTGTACTCGGCGTCGCGGGCGGCGACCTCGGCCTACCGGGAGTCGCTCGCCGACCTCGGGCTGACCTACACGCAGTACGTCACCCTCCTCGCCCTGTGGGAGCGCGACGGCCAGGCCGTCTCCGAGCTCGGCACCGCGCTCCGCCTCGACAGCGGCACGCTCTCGCCCCTGCTCACCCGCATGGTCTCGCTCGGCCTCGTCGAGCGTCGTCGCGAGAGCACCGACGCCCGTCAGGTCACCGTGCACCTCACCGAGCACGGCCTTGAGCTCGAGCACGAGATCGCCGCCCTGCAGCGGCGCGTCTTCGCGGCCGTCGACATGACCCCCGACGAGCTGAGCATGCTGCGCAGCCTCGCCCGCCGCTTCTGCGACGCGGCCTCCGGCGCCCCCGCCGACCAGACCACCACCCCCTCGCCCCACGAAGGAGCATCATCATGAAGACCCTCTACACCGCCGAGGCCCTGGCCACCGGCGCCGGCCGCGACGGCCACGCCCGCACCGCGGACGGCAGCCTCGACCTCGACATGGCCATCCCCACCGAGATGGGCGGCAGCGGCCAGGGCGCCAACCCCGAGCAGCTCTTCGCGCTCGGCTATGCGGCCTGCTTCCACTCCGCGCTCCAGGCCGTGGCCCGCCGCACGAAGGCCGACGTCAGCAACTCCTCCGTCGGCTCGCGCGTCCACATCGGCCCGACCGACGACGGCGGCTTCCAGCTCGCCGTCGAGCTCGAGGTGACCCTCCCGGCCCTCGACGCCGACGCCGCCCAGCAGCTCGCCGACGCCGCGCACCAGGTGTGCCCGTACAGCAACGCGACCCGCGGCAACATCGACGTGACCGTCACGGTCGCCCAGGACTGATGCCCGTGACCTCCTCGACCCCCACCAGCACCCGCCAGGTCGTCCTCGCCTCCCGCCCGAAGGGAGAGCCCACGCCCGACGACTTCCGCGTCGAGACCGTGGACCTCCCCGAGCTCGCCGAGGGCGAGATCCTCGTGCGCACGACCGTCATGTCGGTCGACCCGTACATGCGCGGCCGGATGGACGACCGCGACTCCTACGTCGCCCCCTTCGCCGTCGACGGCCCCCTCGACGGCGGCGCCGTCGGCGAGGTCATCGCCTCGCGCTCGGACGCCGTCTCCGTCGGCCAGCACGTCGTCCACGGCCTGGGCTGGCGCGAGCACGCCGTGCTGCCCGCCGCGCGCGTCCGCGTCGTCGACACCGACGCAGCCCCCACCTCCGCCTACCTCGGCGTCCTCGGCATGACCGGTCTGACCGCGTACGCGGGCCTGACCGCCGTCGCCGAGATGAAGGAGGGCGACGTCGTCTTCGTCTCCGGCGCCGCCGGTGCCGTCGGCTCCGTCGTCGGTCAGGTCGCGAAGGCGCTCGGCGCCTCGAAGGTCATCGGCTCGGCCGGCAGCGCCGAGAAGGTCGCCCGTCTGCGCGAGCTCGGCTTCGACGAGGCCTTCAGCTACCGCGACAAGCCGGTCCGCGAGAGCCTGCGCGAGGCCGCTCCGAACGGCATCGACGTCTACTTCGACAACGTCGGCGGCGACCACCTCGAGGCCGCGATCGGCAGCCTCAACCTCTTCGGCCGCGTGGCCATGTGCGGCGCGATCGCGCAGTACAACTCCACCGAGCCGACCCCCGGCCCGCGCAACCTCGCGATCGCCATCGGCCGCAACCTCACCCTGCGCGGCTTCATCGTCGGGCACTACGAGCACCTCGCGGCCGAGTACCGCGAGCGCGCGACGCAGTGGCTCGCCGACGGGCAGCTGCAGGCCGACGAGACCTTCCGCGACGGCCTCGGCGCCGCACCGCAGGCCTTCATCGACCTGCTCGGCGGGGCCAACACGGGCAAGATGCTCGTCCGCCTCTAAAGGCTCACGCCTCACCGCACCACCCCGGGCGCGTCCGCCGGGTGACCCCACGTCGGGTCACTCCATGCGGACGCGCCCGACGTGCACCCAGAAGCGGTCGCGCAGGTGCTGACGGGCCTCGTCGTCGACGTGGTGGTCCTGGGTGCGGCTCGCGAGGTCGACGAGCAGGGCCCGGTCGAGCTCGGCGGGCAGGGTCGGCGCCGCGCGCCGCAGCTCGGCGAGCTGCTCGGGCGTCGAGGTCGCGCACCACGACGCGACGAGACGCTTCGCGACGCCGTCGACGACCTCCTCGGTGACCCCGAGCTCGGGGTCGACGGCGACCTCCATGTGCATGTCTGCCCCGGGCAGCACGAGCGCGGTCGCCCGCCGCCGGGCGAAGACCGCGGGGCTCGGCAGACCCGGCCGCGGCGCCCCGTCCGTCGCGGGCGAGGGCGTCGCCTCGGCCGCGGCCACCGGCACGGGAGCGGGCGAAGGGGGAGCGGGCGAAGGGGGTGCCGTCCCCGTCTCGACGGGGTCGGCGGCCGGCTCGCCCGGGCCCTCCTCCTCCACCGCCGCGGGCATGACCTCGTCGACGCCCTCGGGCGCGACGGCCGCGCACTCCTCCTCGAGGGTCTCCCCCTTCGCCCCCTCGGGGAGCAGCTCCTCGGGGATCGCGACGGAGCGCACGGTGGCCTCGATCGTCTCGGGCCCGACGAGCAGCAGCCCGTCGACCGCGCGGCGCAGGTGCTTCGAGACGCCGTGGGGGCGGCCGGCGCGGTCGGCGACGGCGAGCAGGACGACCTGCACCCCGTGGCTCTGCGCCTCCTCGACGGCCTCGGTGAGGTCGTCGTCGCCGGAGACGAGGTAGACGGCGTCGGCGACGCGGTTGCGGCCCTGGATCGCGAGGTCGAGCCCGATCCGGATGTCGACGCCCTTCTGGTCGCCGGAGTACGACAGCCGGCCCAGGCGCAGCTTGACCCGCGGGAGCAGGCCGATCTCCTCCTGCTGGTAGTCGGGCATCCCGCCGGGGCGGGCGCCGGAGTCGTACCAGTTGACCCGGAGCAGCGGCAGACCGGAGTCGGTCTCGGCCTGCTCGACGAGACGGGCGATGAGGGTCGGGTAGTCGACGACCACCCCGCGGCGCAGCGAGCTGCCGGTGACGTACGTCGCCGCCGAGGCGAGCAGGTAGCCGACGTCGACGTGGACCGCGCAGTAGGACCTCATGGGGTCACCTTCCCACCTCGACGACCCCCGCCGAGGCGAGTGCTCAGCGCGTCTCGAGGACCTGCTCGTGGAGCATCGCCGGCCACTGCGCGACGTCCTGCGGGGTGCGCGCGAGGACGAGCCGGCTGCCCTGCACCAGGCCCGCGATCGCCTCCGCCGAGCTCACCGGGTGGGCCGGGTCGTCGACCCACGCCATGACCGTCGTCGGCACCGCCACCCGCGCGACGACCTCGCGCGGCGGCAGGTCGGTGAGGGCCGCGCCGCGGAAGAGCGTCGGCAGCAGCTCCTCGGGCACGTCGGGCTGGGTGATCGGGGTGCCGACGGTCGCCGGCGGTCGCGGCGCGAGCGCCCCGAGGGCGGCGAAGGTCTCGAAGCCCTGCTGCTCGACGACGTCGGCGCTCGCGCGGTACTCGGCGGCCCGCGCGGCCCGCGTCTCCCACGCCGTCGCGGGCACGACGAGGGTGAGCCCGCGGAAGCGCCCGGGGTCGAGGGCGATCGCGTGCAGGAGGGTGCCGCAGCCCATCGACGGCCCCACTCCGTGGACCGCCTCGCCGGGGAAGACGTGGTCGAGCAGCGCGAGCAGGTCGTGCGCGAGTGGGTCCCACCGGTAGTCCTCGGGCACGGCCCGGCCGGTCGAGCGTCCGTGACCACGGGCGTCGTAGCGCAGCAACCGGGTGCCGCTCAGCCCGAGGCCGAGGTCGACCCCGAGCAGACGGTCGCGGTAGCGGCTCGACGTCAGGCCGTGGAGCTGGACGACCGGGGCGCCGCCCTCGTCGCTCAGCTCCCAGTCGAGCTCGGCACCGGGGAGGGCGAAGCGCGGCACGGTGGCTCCTGTCGTCGTCCTCGGGCGTGAGGTGAGGCATAGGGTACGGCGCATGCGGCTGACCAACATCGCGCAGCTGCGACTGCCCTTCGGGCACCTCAGCGGGTACGACCTCGACGTCGTGCCGACCGACCGGCTGCGGCCGATCTCCTTCGACCAGCGCCGGCACGTCGGCGAGGGCGAGCGCCCCGGGTCGTGGATGGCGCTGTCCTTCCGCCTGCCCCAGTCGCCCCCGGCCGACGAGCTCGCCGCCGCGTGGCGTGCCGTCGTCCAGCGGCACGGGACGCTGCGCACGGTCGCCGAGCCCGGGCCGGACGGTCCGGTGCTGCGCGAGGTCGAGATCGGGGACGGGCGCTGGGTCGAGCACCCCGTCGCCCCGGGCCAGGCCGTCGAGGACGCCCTGCGCCGCGTCCTCGACGCGACGTGCACCCCCTTCGCCCGGCCCTCGCACCGCCTGTGCCTGCTCGAGACCGCCGACGGCCCGACGGTCGTCGTCGCCGCCGACCACTCGCACGTCGACATGTGGTCGATGCTCGTCCTCGCCCGCGACCTGC
Organism: Janibacter sp. UYMM211; assembly: GCF_040547045.1. Taxonomy (NCBI): domain Bacteria; kingdom Bacillati; phylum Actinomycetota; class Actinomycetes; order Micrococcales; family Intrasporangiaceae; genus Janibacter; species Janibacter sp. UYMM211. The sequence goes on from NZ_JBEPOY010000005.1 coordinate 161,968, forward strand.
TCGCCGCGCTCGAGGCCGTGCGCGGCGGACGGACCCCCTTCGCCGGAATGCCCAAGCCGCCCGACTTCGCCGAGCACACGGCTGCCCTCGCCGAGCGGCCGCCGGTCGACGACGACCTGCGGGCGCGGTGGGCCGAGGTGATGCGCGGCGCCGGCGGGGTCATGCCGTGCTTCCCGCTGCCGCTCGGACCTGGCGACTCCCCGCAGCCCGAGCGCGTCGAGGTGCGCGACGTCCTCGACGTCGACGCGAGCGCGGCCCTCGGGGTGCGCGCCGCCGAGGAGGGCGTCTCGACGCTCTCGCTCGTCGTCGCCGCGATGACCCGGGTGACGCGCGAGCTCGCCGACCGGCCGCTGCGCGCGGTCTTCCCCGTGCACAGCCGCTACGAGCCGCGATGGCACGACTCCGCCGGGTGGTTCATCACGAACTCGGTGCTCACGAGCGCCGACCCCTCCCCCCGCGCCGCCGCCGCAGCCGTGCGCGAGGCCGTGCGGCTCGGGTCCTGCTCGCTCGCCGACGTCCTCGGCGAGGACATGCCGACCGCGCCGGGGATGTTCGCCATCTCCTGGCTCGACCTGCGCCGGCTGCCGGTGCGCGTCGACTCGCGCGGGCTGCAGGCGCAGTACGTCGGGGCCGCGATCCGCACCGACGGCGTCATGCTGTGGTTCGTCCTCGACGAGTCGGGGCTGCACCTGCGCTGCCGCTACCCCGACACCGACGAGGCCCGCCACCACGTCGGGAGGTGGCTCGACCGGCTCGTCACCGAGCTGCGCGCCGAGGCCAGCGAGGCGGTCGGCGGTCTGCTCAAGGTCGGCGGACGCCGCTACCGGGTGCAACGGGCCCGGCGCACCGACGTGCCGGCCGTCGTCGGGCTGCTCTCCGACGACCCGATCGCGGCCGTGCGCGAGAGCCCCGAGCTCGCCCGCTACGAGGCCGCCTACGACGTCATCGCCGGCGACCCGGCGCAGTACCTCGCGGTCGTCCGCGACGACGAGGGCACGGTCGTCGCGACGGTGCAGCTGAGCGTCGTGCCCGGGCTGTCGCGGGCGGGGGCCACCCGCCTCGAGCTCGAAGGGGTCCGCGTCGCCTCCCCCTGGCGCGGCCGGGGCATCGGGACGGCGATGCTCGCCTGGGCCCACGACCACGGCCGGGCGCGCGGTGCCTCGCTGGCGCAGCTCGCGACCGACACCGACCGTGTCGACGCCCACCGCTTCTACGCGCGCCTGGGCTACGAGGCCACCCACGTGGGGATGAAACTGCCCCTCTGACCCCTTCGCCGGGCGTCCCGCCGCACTGCAACCCGCTCCCCCCGGCTACAAAAGGCTGCTGGCTGGGTCTTGATGTGCCAGGACCCTTTCGAAAGGGTCCTGGCTCGTCGAAGTGCTGCTGGCAGGGTTTTGTCAGCCGGGGGCGAAGGGGGGTCAGCCCCCGACGTATTCCGCGAGGACCTCGGCGGTGGCGCCCGACCCCGTCGCGACCATGTCGGCGGGGGTGCCGGTGAAGACGACCTGGCCGCCGTCGTGCCCGGCGCCGGGGCCGATGTCGATGACCCAGTCGGCCTGGGCCATGACGGCGAGGTTGTGCTCGATGACGACGAGCGAGTGCCCCTGGTCGACGAGCCCGTGGAGCATCGTCAGCAGGCGCTCGGTGTCGGCGAGGTGCAGGCCGGCGGTCGGCTCGTCGAGGACGATGATCGCGCGCTCCTTGCCGAGCTGGGCGGCGAGCTTGATCCGCTGGCGCTCGCCCCCGGAGAGGGTGATGAGCGGCTGGCCGAGGGTGAGGTAGCCCAGGCCGACGTCGCGCAGCTTGGTGATGATCGTCCTCGGCTTGCCGGTGGTGAAGACCTCGGCGGCCTGGTCGAGCGAGAGGTCGAGGACCTCGGCGATGGTCAGCCCGTGCAACGTGTACTGCAGCACCTCGGGCTTGAAGCGGCGCCCCTCGCACGCCTCGCAGGGGATGGCCACCCCGGCCATCATCGCCAGGTCGGTGTAGATGACGCCCTGCCCGTTGCACATCTCGCAGGCGCCCTCGGAGTTGGCGGAGAAGAGGGCGGGCTTGACGCCGTTCTCCTTGGCGAAGGCGGTCCGGATGCCGTCGAGCAGCCCGGTGTACGTCGCGGGGTTGGAGCGGCGCGAGCCCTTGATCGCGCCCTGGTCGACGACGAGCACGTCGTCGCGCCCGCCGAGCGAGCCGTGGATGAGCGAGGACTTGCCCGACCCGGCGACACCGGTGACGACGCACAGGACCCCGGTCGGCACGTCGACGTCGACGTCGCGCAGGTTGTGCGTCGACGCGCCCCGGATCTCGAGCTGCCCGGTGGCCTCGCGCACCGGCTCGCGCAGCCCGACGCGGTGGTCGAGGTAGCGCCCGGTGAGCGTGCCCGAGGCGCGCAGCCCCGCGACGTCGCCCTCGAAGGTGATCGTGCCGCCGTCGCGACCTGCCCCCGGCCCGAGGTCGACGACCCGGTCGGCGATCTCCATGACCTCGGGCTTGTGCTCGACGACGAGCACCGAGTTGCCCTTGTCGCGCAGCTGGAGGAGCAGGTCGTTCATCTTGCGGATGTCGTGGGGGTGCAGCCCGATCGTCGGCTCGTCGAAGACGTAGGTGACGTCGGTGAGCGCCGACCCGAGGTGGCGGATCATCTTCACCCGCTGCGCCTCGCCGCCCGAGAGCGTCCCTGACTCGCGGTCGAGGCTGAGGTAGCCCAGGCCGATGTCGACGAAGCCGCGCAGCATCGCCGCGAGGCTCGCGACGAGCGGGCCGACACCGGGCTCGTCGAGCCCCTCGACCCACTCGAGCAGGTCGCTCACCTGCATCGCGGAGCACTCGGGGATGGTCCGACCGGCGACGGTCGCGGTGCGGGACGCCTCGGCCAGGCGCGTCCCGTGGCACTCCGGGCACGTGTCGTACGTCGCGACCTTCGCCGCGTACTCGCGCACGTGCGCCTGCTTGCTCTCGGTCTCGCGGTCGATGAAGCCGCGCCGCACCCGCTCGACCAGCCCGAGGTAGGAGTAGTTGATCCCCCCGAAGCGGACCTTCGTCGTCTCCTGGTGCATGAGCCAGTGCCACTCGTCGGGCGTGTAGTCGGCGAGCACCTTGTCCGCATCGAGCTTGTCGGACTCGGCATAGCTGCGCCACTGCCAGCTGCCGGTGGGCATGCCCGGCACGAGGACCGCTCCCCCGTTGAGCGACAGCGAGGTGTCGACGATCGCGGACTCGTCGATGGTCGAGACCTTGCCCTTGCCCTCGCACCGCGGGCACATCCCGCCGACGACCTCGAAGGTCTTGCGCTCAGCCGACCCGTCGGCCTTCTTGAGCATGCCGCTGCCGCTCGCGCTCGCGATGTTGAAGGCGAAGGCCTGCGAGCTGCCGACGTGAGGCTGCGAGCGGCGCGAGTACAGGACGCGCAGCATCGAGTAGGCGTCGGTGACCGTGCCGACCGTCGAGCGGCTGTTGGCCTGCAGCCGCTCCTGGTCCACGACGATCGCCGGCGTGACGCCTGCCAGCTCGTCGACCTCGGGCCGCGGCGGCGTCCCCATGAAGGACTGGAGGAAGGCCGAGTACGTCTCGTTGATGAGCCGCTGCGACTCCGCCGCGACCGTGCCGAAGACGAGGCTCGACTTGCCCGACCCGGACACCCCGGTGAAGACCGTGAGCCGTCGCTTGGGGATGTCGACGTCGACCCCCCGGAGGTTGTTGACCCGCGCGCCGCGGACCCGGATGACGTCATGCCGGTCGGCGGCGTGCATCTCGCTCATGACAGCGATCCAAGCACGCCGCCGACCGGCACGTCAGCCGCCGGCCGACGGGGGGTCAGCAGGTCGCGCGAGCCAGCTGGGTGTAGAGCCCGAGCAGGTCGAAGGGCTGCGCCTGGGTCGGGTCGGTCTCGCTGAAGTAGCGGCCCGTGACGCCCAGGGTCACCTGACGCCGGCCGTCGGGGCTCGACAGCGCCATGCTCGTCGTGCCGTACGACCCGCCGTCGTGGCCGTAGAGGTAGCGCTGCGCCGCCCCCTTCGGCGTGCACGGGTCGGGCAGGCGGTAGATGCCCAGGCCGTACCACCCGGTCTCGTCGCGAGGGACCTGCATCTCGCGCACGGTCGAGCGCTTGAGCAGGGTCCCGTTGTTGACCGCCTTGGTGAAGCGGCCGAGGTCGCGGGTGGTCGAGATGACCGCCCCGGCGCTCGAGAAGAGGTCGGGGTTGAAGCCGGCCTCGGAGTACCAGCCCTGCGAGGTGCTCGACGCGCCGACGAGCATCGGGCCGGGGGTGCCGACCCGGGTGGCGAAGCTCGAGTGGGTCATGCCGGCGGGCCGGAAGACCTCCGTGCGCAGCAGCTGGGCGACGTCGCGGCCGGTCTCCTCGCGCAGCATCATCCCGAGCAGCACGTAACCGGCGTTGGAGTACAGGTGCTGGCCGCGCGGGCCCCACGGCAGCGCGGCCGCGTCGGCGACGAGCTGCTCGTCGGTGTAGTCCGCCCCCGTCGCCGCGAAGAAGTCGTCCCACGAGCTCGGGTCCTGCATGTGTCGCAGGAGCGAGGCGTCGGTGCCGGTCTGCAGCCCCGAGGTGTGGCTGAGCAGCTCCTCGACGGTGACATCGCCGTGGCCGGGCAGCGCGCCCGGCAGCACCTCGTCGACGGTCGTGCCGAGCGACCACGTGCCCCGCTCGACCTGGCGCATGACGAGCACCGAGACCATCGACTTCGTGTTGCTCGCGACGCGGAAGCGGTCGCCCTCGCGGGCCTTCGCGGGCTTCGTGCGATCGCGCACGCCGGCCGCGCCGGCGTAGTCGCGGCCGGGCCGGTCGACGCGGGCGACGACACCGACGGCCCCGTCGTCGACGAGCCGGTCGAGGCTGGCGTCGAGGACCGCGTCGCGGGCCGGGCCGTTGCGCGGCACCGGCTTGGCGAAGGTCCGCTGCCCGGTGCCCCGGCGCTCGGCGGCCGACGGGCTCGTGGGCGCCGAGCTGCGGGGCGCGACCGGCTCGAGGGCCCGGGTGGAGCGCTCGGCGACCCCGTCGGAGGGACCGGGCTCGGCGGGGCTCGCGGTCGCGGGCAGCGCGGCCGTCATGGCGAGCGCGAGACCCGCGCCGAGGGCGGCGGTCGTGCGCGGGCGGGTGCTGGGGCGTCGGCTGGTGCGGCGGTGCATCGTCTCTCTCCCTGCTGTCGTCTGCGTGTCCCCCCACGGTGCTGCACCCGCGCCGCGGGCGGATCCCACCACCGGATGAGATCGGGGTCCGCCTCGGGTGGGAGGGCGGGGGACGAAGGGGGGCCGCTCGCCCGCCCCGGGCCGCACCGACGTCGATAGCGTGGGCATCCCTTCCAAGCCCGACCCGCCCGTGGAGGCGACGATGAGCGAGCAGGACGCACGAGAGCAGAGCACCGGCAGCACCCCCGCACCCGCAGACCCGGCCCTGGACGCGGGGGTGCGCACCGACGACGACGGCCCGGTGGACCCGCAGGAGCAGGTCGAGGAACGGCTGCAGCAGATCGAGGACGAGCAGCGCGACCACGAGCCCCGGCACGGCGGGGGAGAGGACGAGGGCGCCGACGAGCCTGCTGGCGACGAGCGCGGTGCCGACGACGAGGCGGCGACCGCGTCGGGCGCCGGTGACGCCGAGGCGGACGCGGCGAGCGGGCCCGAGGGGGCGGCCGCTCCCCCGACCTCACGCGCCTCGGGCGACGACGACGCGGATGACGACGCCGGCGACGACCCGCGAGTCGAGAGCGACGAGGAGCGCCGGGCTCGCGAGGAGGCCTTCGCCGCCGAGCACGACCCCGACGACCACGACGTGGCGGCCGGCGAGGAGTTCCGTCAGGCCGGTGACTGGACGGCCGAGACGGGCAAGCTCACCGAGGACGACGTGACCTCGGGCGAGGGCAGCTCCGACGACGCCCCCGGCACCGAGGCCCACGGCAGCGCGCAGCACGATGACACGCCGCACGACGGCACCCAGCACGAGGACACCCAGCACGGCGAGCAGGAGCGCGGGGTCGACGGACGGCGCGTCTCCTCCGTCGAGGAGATCCGTGACGGCGGCTACGGCGTCGGCTCGGCCGCGCCCCTCGACGACGGCGCCGTCCCCCTCGACCACACCGTCAAGGCGTGGGAGGACACCCGCACCTACCTCGTCCCCGGCGAGGAGGGCTACGACGGAGCCGACCCCCACGTGTGGTTCCTCGACGACCGCTCCGCCGAGCGCGCCGGCTTCGACCACGCGGGCTGACTCCCCCTTCGCCCCCAGGAACACGCTGCTGCATGCAGCACCTCGAAGCGGGGGGGGCCCCCCCCGGGGGGGGGGGGGGCGGGGGGGGGGGGGGGGGGGGGGGGTGGGGGGGGGGGTGGGGGGGGGGGCGGGGGGGGGGGCCCCGCCCCGCGGCCCCCCCCCCCCCCCGCGCCCCGCCCCCCCCCCCCCCCCCCACCCACCCCCCCCCCCCCCCCCCCCCCCCCCCACCCCCCGCCCCCCCCCCCCCCCGCCCCCCCCGCCCCCCCCCGGGGGGGGCCCCCCCCGCTTCGATGTGCTGCTGGGTCGTGACTAGAGGCTGATGGTGCCGCTCTGGCCGTCCTGCGGCTCCGGGTCGGCGTCCGTACCCTGGACCTTGCCCTTGAGCAGCTGGACCGCGACGGCGACCTTGCCCGGGGACTCCCAGTACGAGGCGGTGTCGGCGGTGACGGTGAGCAACGTGCTGTTGGGGTCCTCGGGGCCACCCTCCATCCACGCGCTCGCGGAGGAGTCCCAGAGCCGCTCGAGCAGCGCGCGGTCGTCGTTGCGCGCACCCGTGCCGGCCAGGCTCACCCAACCCTTGTCGGAGGAGTAGGCGACGTTGACCTGCGGGTTCGCGGCGATGGCGTGCATCTTGTCGGTGTCGGCCTCGGTGATGAAGTGCACGCGGCCCGGGTCGTCGAGGTCTTGCGTGCCCATGGGCGTCGAGACGAGGCGACCCTGCGCGTCCACGTAGGTGAGGATCGCGATGTGGGTGTACTTCATGATCTCGGCGACGATCTCGTGGGGGTCCTGCTCAGCCATGTCAGCTCCTGACGGTCGACGGGTGGATTCGTCTCGACGGTAGGCCAGGCGGAGGGGCCGACGGGGTCGGAGCACCCCGGGCTGTCCAGGGTCCGTCCGGTTCGCTCAGAGCGAGCGCATGAGCCCCTCGAGCCGCTCGGAGGCCTCGCACCCGCAGCGGGCCGGGCCGGCGAAGGCGACCCGGATGTCGCGGTGGCAGCCGGGCAGCTCCTCGCGCAGGACGATCCCGTTCTCGTCGGCGAGGACCGGGCGCACCCGGGCCGCCGCGTCGAGCGAGGTCACCGACCCGGCGAGGCAGCGCAGCGACTCGCCGTGGCAGGCGTCGAGGTGCGCCATCCACTCGTCCTGCCACCCGCCGAGGGGGTCGACGAGCGCGCCGGCGAGGCGGTGCGGCTCGACCGGCACCGGACCGCCCGCCCCCGCGCCGCTCTCGACGTGCCACTCGAGGGTCACCGAGCGCGGCACGACCCGGGCGACGAGCTCGCCGGGCCGGGCACCGAGCCGCTCGACGAGGTCGTCGGAGGGGTCGGTCACCGTCTCGAGGACCCCGGAGAGCCGGACCGTGCCGCGCACGCGATCGGCGAGCGGCACCGAGGTGACGTCGGAGGCGACGGCGTGCACGAGCGGCCCCTTCGCCCCGGGCACGACCCGGTCCGCGCACTCGGGCGCGAGCCGGGCGAAGGGGAAGAGCAGTCCCCCGGTCTGCTCGACGGCGTGGCGCCACAGGCGCACGCGCCGGCCGGCGCAGCCGACCTCGACCGAGGTCGCCGTCGCGAGGACGGTCTTGGCCCGACGTGCTGCATCCATGACGCCACCCTTCGTGAAGTTAGGTGACCCTAACCTACGCAGGTCGCGCCGCGCACCCCTTCGTCTGAGGACCGGGCGAGGGCAGCCCCGACGAGCACCCGGGCGGCCTCCTCGCCGGCGGCGATGGAGGGCGCGTCCGGCTCGCGCAGCATCGACACGATCGTGCCGGCGTAGGCGATGCAGACCTGCCGCACGAGGGCGGCGGCGACCTCCTGCGTCAGCGGCAGGTCGGCGACGGTCGCGCAGATCCGGTCGTGGAGCATCGCGCGCTCCTCGGCGAGCACCGCCTCGAGCTCGGGGCTCGGGTCGGGCACCGCGGAGGTCGTCGCGGAGAACGCGCACCACCGCTCGCGCAGGTACTCCTCCTGGTAGGCGCGCAGCGCGGGGAAGACGGCGAGCACCCGCTCGACCGGGTCGTCGGTCGCGTCGATCGCCCGCTGCCACACGCCTGCCCACACGTCGAGACGACGGCGCAGGGCGGCGGCGAGGAAGCCGTGCTTGTTGCCGAAGTGGGCGTACAGGCTCGGCGGCGAGGCGCCCGCGGCGCGGCAGATGACGTCGACCGGGGTGTGCACCGAGCCGTCGACGAAGAGGACCTCGTCACCGGCGTCGAGCAGACGCTGGCGGACCGGGGTGCTTTGACGAGCCATGCCCCAACTCTATAACGTGCGTTACTGAAACGTGCGTTATCGGCCGTTCGACCGACCGGCCGCCCCGACCGAGAAGGAGAGCGATGTCGAGCCTCTACGTCGACGGCCAGTGGCAGGCCGCAGCGTCCGGAGCCACCCGTGAGATCCGCTGCCCGGCCGACCAGCAGGTCGTCGCGACCGTGAGCGAAGGGGGAGCCCAGGACGCGCAGGCCGCCGTCGCCGCCGCGCGCCGGGCCTTCGACCACGGGCCGTGGCCGGCCACCCCCACCCCCGAGCGGGCCGCGATGCTCACCCGCGTCGCCGACCTCCTCGAGGCCGAGCTCGAGGAGGTCGCCCGGCTCGAGTCGCTCGACACCGGCAAGCGGCTCGTCGAGTCGCGGATCGACATGCAGGACGTCATCGGCGTCTTCCGCCACTTCGCCGCCCTCGTCCAGGGCGAGGCCGGCCAGGTCGTCGACACCGGCATGCCCGACGTCGCGTCGCGCGTCGTCCACGAGCCGGTCGGCGTCTGCGCGCTCGTCACGCCCTGGAACTTCCCCCTCCTGCAGACCTCGTGGAAGGTCGCCCCGGCCCTGGCCGCCGGCAACACCTTCGTCCTCAAGCCCAGCGAGCTCACCCCGCAGAGCGCGATCTGGCTGCTCGGCGCGCTCGAGCGGGCCGGCCTGCCCGCGGGCGTCGCCAACCTCGTCCTCGGCACGGGCGCCGAGGTCGGCGCGGTGCTCAGCGAGCACCCCGACGTCGACCTCGTCTCCTTCACCGGCGGGCTGCAGACCGGCCGCACGATCATGGCCGCCGCCGCCCCCACCGTGAAGCGGGTCGCCCTCGAGCTCGGCGGCAAGAACCCCAACGTCGTCTTCGCCGACGCCGACCTGCCCGCCGCGATCGACAACGCCCTCACCGCCGTCTTCCTCGACTCCGGCCAGGTCTGCTCGGCCGGCACCCGTCTCGTCGTCGAGGAGGGCATCCACGACGAGGTCGTCACCGAGCTCGTCCGCCGGGCGAAGGGGATCCGCCTCGGCGGCCCCTTCGACGAGGACGCCGAGACCGGCCCGCTCATCAGCGAGGCGCACCGCGCGAAGGTGCACGCCTACGTCGAGGCCGCCGTCGCCGAGGGGGCTCAGCTGCTCACCGGCGGCGAGATCCCCGGTGGCGACCTCGCCGGGGGCTGGTACTACCCGCCGACGATCCTCGACGGCTGCACGCAGGAGATGGGCTGCGTCCACGACGAGTCCTTCGGCCCGGTGCTCACCGTCGAGACCTTCTCCGGCGCCGACCACGACGCCGCCGAGGACGCCGCGGTCGCCATCGCCAACGACACGATCTACGGCCTCGCCGGGGCCGTGTGGACCCAGGACGCCGGCCGTGCCGAGCGGGTGGCCCGCCGGCTGCGCCACGGGACGATCTGGATCAACGACTTCCACCCCTACGTGCCCCAGGCCGAGTGGGGCGGGATGAAGCAGTCGGGCGTCGGGCGCGAGCTCGGCCGCGCCGGGCTGCACGAGTACGTCGAGACCAAGCACGTCTGGCACAACACCCGTCCCGCGAAGGCCGACTGGTTCGCCGACCGCGGCTGACCCCCCCTTCGCACACCGCACCACCGCACCACCGCACCACCGCACCACCGCACCACCGACGCACGACGCCACCTACCCCGCGACCTACCACGCAGTACTGGTCGTGATCACGACCAGTACTGCGTGGTAGCGGGACCACCTACGGAACGAGAGACATCGATGCGCACCCGATACGACTACGTCATCGTCGGCGGAGGATCCGCCGGCTCCGCCCTGGCCAACCGGCTCTCCGCCGACGAGAGCACGACCGTGCTCGTCCTCGAGGCCGGCCGCTCCGACGTCCTGGCCGACCCGCTCATCCACATGCCCGCGGCGCTGATGTTCCCCGCCGGCAACCCCCTCTACGACTGGGCCTACGAGTCCGACCCCGAGCCGCACATGGACGGCCGGCGCATCCCCCACGCCCGCGGCAAGGTCCTCGGCGGCAGCTCCTCGATCAACGGCATGATCTTCCAGCGCGGCAACCCCGGCGACTACGACGCGTGGGCGCGCAACGACGGCATGGAGCAGTGGGACTTCGCCCACTGCCTGCCCTACTTCCGCCGGATGGAGACGTGCACCGAGGGCGCCGACGCGTGGCGCGGCTCCGCCGGCCCGCTCAAGCTCGAGCGCGGCCCGGCGTCGAGCCCGCTCTTCCAGGCCTTCTTCGAGGCCACCCGCGAGGCGGGCTACGCACCGACCGACGACGTCAACGGCTACCGCCAGGAGGGCTTCGCCCCCTTCGACCGCAACGTCTACCAGGGCAGCCGGATGTCGGCCTCCCGCGCCTACCTGCGCCCCATCCGTGACCGCAAGAACCTCGACATCTCCACGCTGTCGACGGCCACCGGGCTGCGCTGGGAGGGCACCCGCGTCACGGGTGTCGACTACCGCCGGATGCGCACCCAGCACAGCGTCGACGCCGGTGAGGTCATCCTGTGCGGCGGCGCCTTCGCCTCGCCGCACCTGCTCCAGGTCTCCGGCGTCGGCAACCCCGACGTCCTCTCGGCGGCCGGCGTGCAGACGCGCGTCGCCCTGCCGGGCGTCGGCGAGAACCTCCAGGACCACCTCGAGGTCTACCTCCAGCACACCTCGCTGCAGCCGGTCTCGATCGCGCCGTGGCTCAAGAAGTGGAAGGCGCCCTACATCGGCGCCGAGTGGCTCTTGCGCAACCGCGGCGTCGGTGCGAGCAACCACTTCGAAGGGGGCGGCTTCATCCGCACCAACGACGAGGTCGAGTACCCCAACCTCATGTTCCACTTCCTGCCGATCGCCGTGCGCTACGACGGCACCGCGGCGGAGGGCAAGCACGGCTACCAGGTGCACATCGGACCGATGAACTCCGACGTGCGCGGTCGGCTGCACATCACGAGCGACGACCCGTCGGTGCGCCCGTCGATCCTCTTCAACTACCTCTCGACCGAGCGCGACCGCCGCGAGTGGGTCGAGGTCGTGCGCGCCGCGCGCCACATCCTCTCCCAGCCGGCGTTCTCCCCCTTCGACGGCGGCGAGATCAGCCCCGGGCCCGGCGTGCAGAGCGACGAGGAGATCCTCGACTGGGTCCGCCGCGACGCCGAGACCGCGCTGCACCCCAGCTGCTCGGCGAAGATGGGCGTCGACGAGATGTCCGTCGTCGACCCGACGAGCATGCGCGTCCACGGCACGCAGGGGCTGCGCGTCGTCGACGCCTCGGTCTTCCCCAGCATCACCAACGGCAACATCTACGCGCCCGTGATGATGGTCGCCGAGAAGGCCGCCGACCTCATCGCCGGCAACACCCCGCTCGCCCCCCAGGACGTGCCGGTCTACCGCGCCGGCCAGGGCATGCCGCTCTACCCGCAGGGCGACCCGCGCAACGACGCCTGGGACGCCGCGGCCGAGCAGCCGAGCGCCCTGACCGCCATGGCCCGCGCGACGGAGGAGACCCGATGAGCACGACCACCACGAGCACGCCGCCAGGTCCGAGCACCACCCGCACGAAGTGGCCCGTCGTCCTCGCCGTCGGCGCCGTCACCGCCGTCGTCGCGCTGTGGGCGCTCATCGCCCCCGAGCGCTCCGAGGAGGTCCTCGGCTCCGTCGTCGGGTGGACGAGCGAGTGGTTCGGGTGGTTCTACATCCTCCTGGCCACCGTCATCCTCGTCTTCGTCGTCTACGTCGGGCTGCGCTACGGCAAGGTCCGCCTCGGCCGTGACGACGACCGGCCCGAGTTCTCCACCTTCGCCTGGGCCTCGATGCTCTTCGCCGCCGGCATCGGCACCGACGTGATGTTCTTCGCCGTCGCCGAGCCCGCGAGCCAGTACCTCGCCCCGCCGCAGGGCGAGGGCGGCACGCTCGAGGCGGCCCGCGAGTCGACCGTGTGGACGCTCTTCCACTACGGCATCACCGGGTGGGGCATGTACGCCCTCATGGGCATCGCGCTCGGCTTCTTCGCCCACCGCAAGGGCCTGCCGCTTGCGGTGCGCTCCGCCCTCTCGCCGATCCTCGGTCGGCGCACGAAGGGGGGAGCCGGCGCGGCCGTCGACATCGCGACGATGCTCGGGACGATCTTCGGCATCGCGACCTCGCTGGGCATCGGTGTCGTCATGCTCAACGTCGGCCTCGACATCCTCTTCGGCATCCCGCAGGGCGTGCCCGCCCAGATCGGGCTCGTCGTCCTCGCCGTGGCCGTCGCGACGGTCTCGGCGGTCACCGGTGTCGACCGCGGCATCCGGGTGCTCTCGCAGCTCAACGTGCTGCTCGCGCTGCTCCTCGCCGCGTGGGTGCTCGTCACTCGCGACACGGCCTTCCTCCTGCGCGCCGCGGTGATGAACGTCGGCGACTTCGTCTCGCTCTTCCCGGGCATGACGATGGACACGATGGCCTTCGACTACGACGCCGAGTGGATGGGCGGCTGGACGCTCTTCTTCTGGGCGTGGTGGATCGCCTGGGCGTCCTTCGTCGGGATGTTCCTCGCCCGGATCAGCAAGGGGCGCACCATCGGCCAGTTCGTCGTCGGCACGCTGACGATCCCCTTCTGCTACATCGTCATGTGGGTCACCGTCTTCGGCAACAGCGCGGTGCAGAAGATCATGGACGGCGACACCGGCTTCGGCGAGGCAGCGGTCAACACCCCCGAGGCCGGCTTCTTCGCCCTGCTCCAGGACACCCCGGGCGCGCTCGTCCTCGTCGCGCTGGCGACCTTCGTCGGGCTGCTCTTCTACGTCACCTCGGCCGACTCCGGCGCGCTCGTCATGGCCAACCTGTCGGCCGAGCTCGACGACCCCGACACCGACGCCGCCCCGTGGCTGCGCATCCTGTGGGCGAGCGCGACGGCCGTGCTCACCATCGCGATGCTGGTCGTCGGCGGGATCCCCGCGCTGCAGAACGCGACGATCATCATGGGGCTGCCCTTCGCCGTCGTCATGGTGCTCGTCATGTGGGGCCTGCACCGGGCGCTCGAGGAGGAGCGCGTCATGACCGACGCGATCCGCACCTCGCTCGCGAGCTCGCTGGCCGGGCGCTCGCGCGGCGCCGGGTCGTGGCGCCGTCGGCTGTCCGAGGGCTTCGGCCGGGTGTCCCCCGAGCAGGCCGCCCGCCGGCTCGACCGCGTCGTGCTGCCCGCGCTGCAGGACGTGCGTGACGGCCTGTCCGGCGAGGGTCTGGACGCCGTCGTCGAGGAGGTCGAGGGCGAGGGCCGGCTCGTGCGCTCCGCGACGCTCGTCGTGCCCGGCGAGGTCACCGACTTCCGCTACCCCGTCGAGGTCCGGCGCTCCCCGGCGCCGAGCTACGGCGCGGGCGTGCGCGAGGCGGACGACATGACGACGGTCCTCGAGGTCGTCCTGCCGACCGGTGGTCGCTACAGCCTCATGGACCGCAGCCAGGACGAGATCTGCCACGACGTCCTCGACCACTACGAGCGCTGGGCGACGAGCTCCGCGACGACGGCCGAGATCGTCGGCTGACCGAGCCGCACCACGGCGAAGGGGGCGGGTCCAGGACAACTGGGCCCGCCCCCTTCGCCATGGGCTAGGACCAGCCACCCCCCGTACAAAACCCTGCTGGCTGGGTCTTGATGAGCCAGCAGGGTCTCGACAGGGTCCTGGCACGTCGAAAGGCTGCTGGCAGGGTTTTGTAGCCGGGGGCGGGCAGGACGACGAAGGGGGCGAGTCCAGCACGACTGGACCCGCCCCCTTCGTCATAGGGCTAGGACCCCGTGCGCCTAGGACCAGCGCGCCACCACGACGTCGTAGGGGCCGGCGGGGGTCGTCTCGCTCGCCGCCGAGGCGGGCACGACGTTGCGCATCGTCATCGCCGTCGAGCTCTCGCCGAGGTCGAGCTCGACCTGCCAGCCCCACTCCTGCTCGTACGTCGCCTCGAGACGCACGTGCCCGCCCACCCGGCGACCGGTGAGCGTCATCAGCCCCGGGTGCTGGTGCCACGTGTCGTACCAGGCGGCCTCGACCGCGCCCTCCTCCGCGCGTCCGACGAGCAGGCTCCCGTGCTGGTCGCCGTCGGCCGGGTGGGTCCAGCGGTAGCCGAGGACGACCGCGCCGTCGGGCAGGGTCGTCAGGGTCGCGCTCGACGCCGCCTCGGCGAGGGGGTCGTCGGGCATGAGGCGGAAGGAGCAGCTGCCGGTGAGCGTCACGACGTCGGCCATGAGGCCAGTGTGCTCCGCCGCGGAGGTCGGCGTCAGACGCCGGGGACGAGACCGGTGACGGCCTCGCCGGCCCGGCGGTGCCAGCGCCACGGCCGGTCGAGCATCGCGTGGTTGCCGCCCGGCACGCCCTCGAAGGTCGCGTCGACGCCCGCCCGCACGGCCCGCTCGACGTAGGCCCGCGAGCGCACGGGGCTGCACACGGTGTCGGACTCGCCGTGGATGACGCGCACGTGGGCGTCGGAGCGCACGAGGTGGTCGACGCCCTCGCCCTCCTCGACCCACGGGGCGAGCGCGACCGCGCCGGCGACACCGGGCTCGTCGGCGATGCGCAGGGCCGCCCACCCGCCGCTGGAGTGCCCGAGGAGCACGACCGGCAGCCCGTGGGTCTCGCTCAGCCCTCGCACGAGCGCGCGCGCCTGGACGAGCCCGCTGCCGGACGAGGCGATCCACCCCCCGTGGGTGTTGTGCACGAGGTAGGGGGCAACCCGGCCCCGAGAGGCGCGCATGACGGCCATCCCGAAAGGGAGCATCCGCAGGTAGGAGATGTCGCGGAAGCGGTCCGGCTGGGTCTTGACCGAGCGCCCGCCGTGGAGCAGCAGCGCGATCGCGCTGGTGCGCCGGGTGACGCGCAGGCTCCCGGTCCGGATGTCGGCGAGCAGCCGGTCGACGTCGTGGTGGGGAGGGGTCACGAGACCACCTTCGCACCGCCCACCGACGGTCCACGCCTCGGTGTCGAGGTGCGTCCGCCTCGGCGTGACTTAGGTTTGGCTTACCTAACCAATTGTAGGAGGACTGACGTGCGCGACCGCACCGACTCTCGCACCCCGGAGCGGGTCGACCTGCTCGGGGTGGGGCTCGGCCCCTTCAACCTCGGGCTGGCCGCCCTCACCGAGCCGCTCGCCGCCCCGAGCACGGCCTTCGTCGAGGCCGACGCCGACTTCCGCTGGCACCCGGGGATGCTCATCGAGGGCTCGACGATCCAGCTGCCCTTCATGGCCGATCTCGTGACGCTCGCCGACCCGACCTCGCCGTACTCCTTCCTCGCCTACCTCAAGGCGTGCGGGCGGCTCTACTCCTTCTACATCCGCGAGGACCTCAACCCCCTTCGCGCCGAGTACGAGCGCTACTGCCGCTGGGTGAGCGACCAGCTGCCGACCCTCCGCTACGGCGAGCGGGTCGTCGCCGTCGAGCGCGACGACGAGGGCTTCGTCGTGACGAGCGAGCGCGAAGGGGGAGCCCCCGTCGAGCGGCTGACCCGTCACCTCGCCCTGGGCATCGGGACCGAGCCCAGCTATCCCGCCGCCGCGGCCGGCATCACCGGCACCGTCGTGCACAGCGGCCACTACCTCCAGCGCCGCGACGACCTCGCCGAGCTCGACCACGTCACCGTCGTCGGCTCCGGCCAGTCGGCCGCCGAGATCTACCACGACCTGCTCCAGCGGGCCGAGGGCACCGGCCGCCACGTCGCCTGGGTGACGCGCAGCCCCCGCTTCTTCCCCATGGAGTACACGAAGCTCACGCTCGAGATGACCTCCCCGGACTACGCGCGCTATCACCGCGAGCTGCCCGAGCCGGTCCGCGCCGGGCTGGCCCGCAGCCAGCGCCACCTCTACAAGGGCATCAGCAGCGAGCTCGTCGACGCCATCTACGACACCCTCTACCGGATCGAGGTCGAGCAGGGCGGCGTCGCGACGACGCTCGCCACCTCGAGCGAGCTGCGCGGCGGGCGCGACGAGGACGGGCGCACCGTGCTCGACCTGCACCACCTCGAACAGGACCGCGGCTACACGCTGACGACCGACGCCGTCGTGCTGTCCACCGGGTACACCCCGCGGGTCCCCGCGATGCTCGACCCTGTCCTCGGGCACCTGCGCCGCGACGAGCGCGGCCGACTCGTCACCGACGCCGCCTTCCGCGTCGACCTCGCCGAGCCCGACGCGCCCCACGGCCGCGTCTACATGCAGAACGGCGACGAGCACGTCCACTCGCTCATCGCCCCCGACCTCGGCATGGGCGCGTGGCGCAACTCCGTCATCCTCGCCGACCTCCTCGGCGAGGAGATCTACCCCGTCGAGCGCCGGATCGCCTTCCAGGACTTCGGCGTCCCCGCCGGGGCGGGCGCCCCCGCGCCCGCCCGCCCGGCCCGCCACCTCGAGGTGACCCGATGACCGCCACCCTCGAGACCACGACGACGAAGGGGGCGACGGTCACCCCTTCGCCCCGCCTGCGCCTGCCCTCGCCGATCGGCGAGATCACCATCCGCCCGCTCGACCTCGGGCTCGACGCCGACCGGCTGCACGCCTGGGTGACGACGCCACGGGCGCGCTACTGGCAGATGGAGGGCTGGAGCGCCGAGCAGGTGCGCGAGGCCTACGCCCAGATCGACACTCGCGACGACCACGACGCGTGGGTCGGCGAGGTCGACGGCCGCCCGACCTTCCTCGTCGAGACCTACGACCCGGTGGGCAGCGAGCTCGCCGACCTGCCCGAGATCGCCCGCGGCGACCTCGGGATGCACGTCCTCGTCGCGCCTGCCGAGCACCCCGTGCCCGGCACGACGACCGAGGTGATGCGCGCGGTGATGGAGCTGTGCGTCGGGCCGCTCGGCGCGCTGCGCGTCGTCGTGGAGCCGGACGTCCGCAACGACGCGATCCACGCGAAGAACGCGCTCGCCGGCATCCGCGTGCAGCGGGCGGTGCCGCTCGCGGGCAAGACGGCGCTGCTCGGGGTCGTCACCGCGCACGAGTACCGCACGAGCGAGCTCGGGCGACGCACGCTGCTCGCTCACCTGCGGCCGGACGTCGCGGAGCGGGCCCACCGTCACGTCGCCGCGAAGGCGCTGGGCGAGCTGACCCACGAGCACCTCATCACCCCAGAGGTGGTCGACGGGCGGTACGTCGTCACGACGCCGAGCGGGGCGCGGTGGGGCTTCGCCGCGACGCGGCACGCGCTCGAGCACTGGCGGGTCGACCCGGCCTCGGTCGAGCACGACTCCGGTCCCGTCGACGCGCAGCTGCTCCTCAGCCAGCTCGCCCCCGTCCTCGGCATCCCCGAGCACCTGCGCTCGGTCTACCTCGAGGAGATCGCCTCGACGATCGCCTCGCTGTGCCACAAGTGGACCCACCAGCGCCGCACGAGCGCCGAGCTCGTCGACGCCGACTTCCAGGACGTCGAGCAGGCGATGAGCGAGGGGCACCCGGCCTTCGTCGCGAACAACGGGCGGATCGGCTTCGGCGTGCTCGACCACGCCCGCTACGCCCCCGAGTCCGGTGCGCCCGTGCGCCTCGAGTGGCTCGCGGCCCGCCGCTCGCTGACCCACCTCGCGCTCGGCGGCGACCTCACCGAGGAGCGGCTCTACCGCGAGGAGCTGGGCGAAGGGGTGGTCGACGGCTTCCGCGCGCACCTCACGGCACTCGGGGAGGACCCCGACCACTACGTCTGGCTGCCGGTGCACCCGTGGCAGATGGAGCACAAGATCGCGGTGACCTTCGCGCCCGACCTGGCTCGGCACGACCTCGTGCACCTCGGGCCGGGCGAGCAGCACTACCGGGCGCAGCAGTCGATCCGCACCTTCTACCCGATGGAGCGCGAGAGCCGGTACGTCAAGACCGCCTGCGCGATCCAGAACATGGGCTTCCTGCGCGGTCTCTCACCGGCGTACATGCGCGTCACCCCGGCGATCAACGAGTGGGTGCTCGACACCCTCGACGGCGACCCGGTGCTCGCGTCGTGCGGCTTCACCGTGCTGCCCGAGGTGGCCTCGATCGGCTACACCGGCGACGCCTACCACCAGCTCGGCACCCGCACCGCGCACACGAAGATGGTGGCCGCGCTGTGGCGCGACCACCCGGCCCCCCTGCTCGCCCCCGGCGAGCGGCTGGCGACCCTCGCCGGGACGCTGCACCGCGACCGCGACGGGGTGTCGCTGCTCGGGGAGTGGATCCGCGCGAGCACGGTCGACCCGGAGCAGTGGGTGCGGGCGCTGCTGCGCGCGTACGTGCGGCCGGTCGTGCACTGCTTGCGGGTGCACCGCATGGCCTTCATGCCGCACAGCGAGAACCTCGTGCTCGTCCTCGGGCCGGACCACGTGCCGGCGCGCGCGATCATGAAGGACATCGGCGAGGAGGTCGCCTACCTCGGCTCGGGGCCGCTGCCCGAGGAGGTCGAGCGGGTGCGCATGGCCGACGACGTCGAGCTCACCGCGCAGTCCTTCTTCACCGACGTCATGGACGGCGTGCTGCGCTACGTCGCCGAGATCCTCGCCGACGACGGGCTGCTCGACGGCGACGACTTCTGGGCGCTCGTGCGCGAGTGCGTCGCCGAGACGGTGCGCGACGGCGGCCCGGTGGCCGCCGACCTCGCGCTGGACCGGGCGACCTTCGCCCACTCGTGCCTCAACCGGCTCCAGCTGCGCAACACCCTGCAGATGGTCGACCTCGCCGACCAGGCCTCGTCGCTGACCTACGTCGGCGAGCTCGTCAACCCGATCGCCGATGCCTGAGGTCGTCGCCTCCGGCGCGCGGTGGCGGGTCGAGAGCGACAAGCACGGCATCGCCCGGTGCGTCGGGCGCGGTCTCGACGACCTCGCGTACGCCCAGGGCTGGGCGTGCGCGCACGACCGGGCCTGGCAGGTCGAGACCGACCGGCGTCGCAGCACCGGCGGGCTCGCCGACTGGCTGGGCGACGAGTCCTGCCGAGGCGTCGACGAGCTCGCCTCCCGGGCACGGCTCGACGCGCTCGCGCTGCGGTGCTGGGCGCGACTGCTCGAGGAGGAGCCGGAGGTCGCGGCCTGGCTGCAGGCCTACGTCGACGGCGTCAACGACGGCATGCAGGTCGGCGCCGCCCGCTCCCCCGAGATGGCCGCCGCCCGGGTGCAGCCCGGGCGGTGGGCGCCGTGGTCGCCGATCGGGGTCTTCCTCGTCAACCACGTCCTCTTCGGCAGCTATCCGCACGAGCTGTGGCGCGAGCACGTCGAGGGCACGCTCGGCGAGCGGTGGGCCGACGTCCTCGCGCCGGCGCACGGCCACCCGGCGCTGTCGGGCAGCAACGCGTGGGCGGTGACGCCGTCGCGCAGCGCGACCGGCGCACCGTTGCTCGCGGCCGACCCGCACCGGCTGCTCGAGTGCCCGGGCATCTACCAGCAGGTGCATCTCGTCGCCGAGGAGGACAGGGTCGACGTGCTCGGCCTCGCCTTCCCCGGCGTGCCCGGCATGCCCCACTTCGGGCACACGGGCGACGTCGCGTGGGTCATCACCAACGCGATGGCGCACTACCAGGAGCTCGTCGACGACGGGCCCCAGGTGGAGGAGGCCACGGACGGGCCGGTCGTGCTCGACCCCGTGGCCGGGCGGCCCGCACGTCGGCTCCGGACTCCCGCGTGGGTGGGTTCGCGGGTCGGCGTGCGGGCCTGGCGCGACCTGCTGCTCGCCCACGACGTCGAGGACGTCGACGCCGCGCTCGAGCACTGGGTCGAGCCGGTCAACGCCGTGCTCGTCGCCGACAGCACGGGGCAGGTGCTCGAGCGGGTCGCCGGCCTGACCGCCGCGGGGCCGACGACACGGACCACCCGCGTCGTGCCCGACGGGTCGGTCGCCGTGCACGCGAACCACGCGAGCGCGCTCACCGCACCGTGGGGCCAGGCCTTCGCGCCCGACCACCGGGCGCGACGGGTCGAGAGCCTCCTCGAGCCGCACGACCAGGTCACCCTCGACGACTGCGCGCAGATCCAGCGGGACGCGGTGAGCGGGTCGTGGCCCGTCCTGCGCGGGCTGCTGGCCCGCCCGGTCGTCGGGCGCGGTCTCGACCCGGCCGCGACGCAGGTCCGGGAGGAGCTGCTCGGCTTCGACGGCGCGATGGTCGCGGCGAGCGAAGGGGCGGCCCTCGCCGCCCGCTTCCGCCTGCACCTCGCGCAGGCCGTCCTCGACGACCCGGCGCTGCTCCCCCTTCGCTCCGGCAGGGGTCTGCCCGCTCTCTACGCGCCCTGGACCGACCCGCTCGCCCGGGTGACGACGAGCCTGGAGCGCGTCGTCGAGCGGGGCGAGGGGCTGGGTCTCGCGCTCGAGCCGGCCACCCGGGCGGCCCTGCACGCGGTGGCCGCGGAGGGTCGGCCGGCGACGTGGGGCGAGCTGCACCGGGTGCTCCCGCTCGTGCCGCCGGGCTCCACGACCCCTCGGCTGCGGACCCCGGTGAGCGGGGCCGACGACGCGGTCTGCGCGACGAGCACCCACACCGGCACCGGGCACGACGTCGTCCGCGGACCCGCCGCCCGGGTGCTGTGGGACCTCGGCGACCGCTCGCGCAGCCGGTGGGTCGTCCCCTTCGGCGCCGACGGGGTGCTCGACGCGCCCCACGCCCTCGACCAGGCCCCGCTGTGGGCCGCCGGCACCACCCTCCCCGTCCCGACAGGAGACCCGATGACCGTGACCATCCCGCTGCCCGGCGGTGCCGAGGCGACCGCCCGGCTGCTCGACCCGCGCGGTGACGCCGCGCTCGTGCACCGGTGGGTGACGCAGCCGCGGGGGCGCTTCTGGGGCATGGGCGACCAGAGCCTCGAGGAGGTCGCGCAGACCTACGAGTACGTCGCGTCTCTGCCCACGCACGACGCGTACCTCGTGCACGTCGACGACCGGCCGTGCGCGCTCGTGCAGCTCTACGACCCGGCGCAGGACCCCCTCGGCGAGGTCGTCGAGGTGCGCGAAGGGGACCTCGGCCTCCACCTCTTCGTCGGGCCGGAGGCGGTCGGCGTCGCCGGTCTCGACCGGACCGAGACGGCGATGGTCGCCGCGATGCGGCTCGCCTTCGGGCGGGCCGGGGTGCGGCGGGTGGTCGCCGAGCCCGACGAGCGCAACGTCGCGATGCTGCGGCGCATGGCGCAGGCCGGGGCGGACATCGGCGAGCGGATCCGCGTGCACGACAAGGACGCCCGCTACGTCGTGCTCGACCGCGCAGCCTTCGAGCGGGCGGAGGAGCGGGTGCTCGCGGCGTCGGTGGCTCGCGTGTGAGACCGACCGCCCGGCGCACAGTCGCGCCGGGCGGGCGGTGTCGTGAGGCGGCGGGGCGGTGACCTGGGCATACTGCTGCCATCTCGCACCGGCGACGCCACGTCCGGTGCCTGCAGGGGAGGTACCACCCTATGCGCGCTGCCCACCGCACCGCTCTCGCCGTCGCCGCGGTCTCGCTCGGGCTCGCCACGCCCGTGCTCGCGAGCCCGGCCCTCGCCGCGGGCGGAGGTGCGCTGTGCGAGCCCGGTACGACCGTGACGATCACCAGCGCCGCCGACGCCGCGACGACCGACGCCGTGCGCGACGCCCTCGTCGCCCGGGGGCTGGCCCCGGCCGCGTCGGGAGGCGCGATCACCGCGACCCTCGCTCCGGCCGACGCGGTCGTCGACGGGGGGTCGCCCTCGGTCATGGCCGTCGCGATCCACGCCGGCGAGCTCGACCCGGCCGCGGCCGTGGAGGGCTCGGACTGGGCGCCCATCGGTCTCGCCGGCGGCGGAGCGGCGACCGAGTCGCTGCTCACGCAGGCGTGCGGCGAGCTCGAGGTGCCCGCGGTCGAGGCGCCGGCTCAGGCGCCCGCTGCTGACTCGGCCCCGCCCGCGGCGCCCGCGGCGCCCGCGGCTGCTCCGGCCGAGGCTCCGGTGGCTGCGCAGCAGCAGGCTCCCGCCGCCGCGCCGCCGGCGGCAGCCCCGAAGGCTGCCGCTCCTCAGGCTGCTCCCGCTGCAGCCCCTCAGGCCGCGCCGAAGGCGGCTGCACCGAAGGCCGCCGCGCCGAAGGCGGTCCCCGCGGCCAAGGCTGCGCCCGCCAAGCCCGCTGCTGCGGCGAAGGCTGCTGCGCCCATCGCCGTCTTCGACGACAAGAACTGCGCCGACTTCGCGACCCAGGCCGAGGCCCAGGCCCTGTACGACAGCCTCGGTGGTGTCGCCAACGACGTGCATCGCCTCGACAGCGACCGGGACGGCATCCCGTGCGAGACGATGCTGGCCTCCGACCGCAGCGGAGCGATGCTCATCGACAGCGGCTTCGGCGACCAGGCCGACCTCCTCGGTCTGCTCGGCGGCAGCCTCCTCGTCGCCGCCGGTGTCGGCTGCGCCCTGCGGATCCGCCGCGTCGCCTGACCCGCAGCTGATCCCCCTTCGACCGCTCGTGACGGCATCAGCGTGAGCCCGGACGCGAAGCGGGCCACCCTGCTCACCCTCGCCGTCGCGCTCGTCAGCGTCGGCGGGCTCGTCATCTGGATGTCCCTACGCACCGAGCCGCCGGTCGCCGCGCTGAGGCCGAGCGAGACGTACATGGTCGCCGAGCCGACGCCCGACCCGGTGACTGCGGCGCCGGTCGAGCCGATCCCGGACGACTCGTCCTCGAGCGCGCCGGCAGACCCGGTCGGGCAGATGGATCCCGCCGACATGGGGCCGGACCGGCTCTACGTGCCGGCGCTGCGGATCTACGCGAGCCTGGCGCCGGTACGCTTCAGCGGGGGCCGGCTCACGGTGCCGGACCAGCCGTGGCGGGTGGGCATCGACACCGAGTCGGCGGGTCTGTCCGCCGGTGAGGGCACGACGCTGCTCGCCGGTCACGTCGATCTCGGCGGCACCCCCGGCGCGCTGTCGCCGCTGGCGCAGATGCCGGTCGGCGCGCGCGTCTACGTCACCGACGAGCAGGGCCGGCGCAGCGACTTCGTCGTGTCGTCGCTGCAGCAGTACTCGAAGGTCGCGCTACCTCGCGAGATCTTCGCGACCGACGGCGCCCGCCAGCTCGCGCTCGTCACGTGCGGCGGCCCGGTGATCTCCGACGGCATGGAGCGGCACTACCGCGACAACGTCGTCGTCACCGCTGTCCCTGTCTGAGCGCCATTGGTGATCGAGGTGCGAGGGCGCTCAGCGCCCGAGCTTGTTGCTGGTCGAGGTGCGAGGGCCGCCAGGCCCGAGCCTCGAGACCACCACCACCCGCCGAGCGGTCACCCCTTCGCCCGCTCCTCCGCGAGCGCCTTGAGCTGCACGAGCCCGCGCTCGAAGTCGCCGCCGAGCTTGTCGTCGAGACGCAGCACCTTGGCGAAGACCTGGCCCGCGACGCCTCGCGTCCCGCGCATCGTCCACGTGACGTCGGTGCCGCCTTGCGCGGAGGAAACGAGGGCGAAGGTCACCTGGTTCGTCGCCTTGAAGGGCTTGAGGAAGGCGAGGTCGACGTCGACCTGCTGCGGCGTCGAGCACGTGACGACCATCGAGCCCTGACCGGCCTTGGCGTTGCCGCGCCACTCGTAGCGGGCGCCGGTCCCGCGCTCGGCACCGGAGTACGTGCGCTGCAGGTCGGGGTCGCTGCCCTCCCAGGGCGACCACGCGACCCACTCGTGGAAGTCGTCAACGCACGCGCGGACGACCTCCGGGTCGGCGACGACGTGGGTGGAGCGCGAGATGACGAAGTCGGCCATGGGCCGATCGTAGGACCGCGGTGGCACGCTGGTCAGATGACTGAGCAGACCGGCCCGACCCCCGCCCTCGACGTCATCCGTGAGGCCTTCGCCCGCGTGCGCGACGGCCTGCCCGACCAGGTCCGCGGCCGCTCCTCTGACGACCTGCTGTGGCGCCCAGCGCCCGACGCGAACCCCGTGGCGTGGCTCGTGTGGCACCTCGCGCGGGTCCAGGACGACCATCTCGCGGGCGTGGCGAAGGGGGTGGGTCACCCCGTCGAGGAGGCGTGGCCGCAGTGGGAGGAGCGCTTCGGGCTGCCCTACGACTCCGACTCGATCGGGTACGGGCAGAGCAGCGAGGAGGTCGGCGAGTTCTCGGTCGGTGACGCCGAGCTGCTGCTCGGCTACCTCGCGGCCGTGCACGAGCGGACCGAGGAGGTGCTCGGGTCGATGAGTGACGACGACCTCGCGACGGTGGTCGACACCTTCGACGGCGAGGACGTCACCGCCCAGGCCCGACTCGTCTCCGTCATCGGGGACATCACGCAGCACCAGGGGCAGATCGGCTACGTGCTGGGGCTGCTTGAGCAGCGGTGAGGCGTTCAGGCCTCGGTCTCGTCGAGGAGGCGCTCGACCTCGTCGGCCGCTGCGGCGGGGTCGACGTGCTCCCAGATGCGCAGGACGCGCCACCCGGCAGCCTCGAGCAGGTCGTCGGTGTCACGATCGCGGCCGTAGTTCGCGGCGAGCTTCTGCTCCCACCACGCCGAGTTCGCCGCCGGCCTGGTCCCGTGCTCCGGGCACCCGTGCCAGAAGCAGCCGTCGACGAAGATCGCCAGCCGCTGCCGAGGGAAGGCGATGTCGATCGTCCGCCGGTTGTTGCCAGGCACCTTGACGACGAGTCGGAACCGTCGACCGCGGGCGTGCAGCTCGCGCCGAAGAGCCACCTCAGGGGCTGTGTCTCGTCGCCTCGCGACGGACATGCGGGCCGAGAGCGAAGGGGACGACGCCCCGGGATGACGGGGGACGTTGAAGGTCGCCACGGCCCGTCCCCCTTCGTTGTCGGCGCTCGATGATGAGATCTCGGCTCACGATCAATCACACCATCTGCCAGGGTCGAGCGGGGGTGACGACCCTGCGAGGTGCACGTGCTTCAGCCATCACTCGACCTCGACCTGAGGACACCCCGAAGGAGCTCCCAAATAGCTGACGCTTCAGCTGCTAAGCTCGTACACGTGAACGAGCTCACCAGCGTCAACCGGCACGACGGACCGAGCGACCTCGCGTCTCCGGGCGCTGCTCCGGCCTTTCGCTACGTAGATCTCTTCGCCGGGATCGGGGGCTTCCACGCAATGCTCGACCACGCCGGTGGCGAGTGCGTCTACGTCTCCGAGATCGACCGCGAGGCTCGGATCACGTACGCCCGCAACTGGATCGACCCGCTGCCCGAGCACCGCCGCCCGATGGTGAATACGGACATCACGCTCGACACCCCGGAGCAGGAGGAGGTCGGAGTGCCGGAGCATGACGTCCTCGCAGCCGGTTTCCCTTGCCAGCCCTTCTCGAAGTCCGGTTACCAGCGCGGGATGGACGAGGCCCGCGGCACGCTCTTCTGGAACATCGCCCGGATCCTGCAGGACCGCACCCCCGCTGTCGTGCTGCTGGAGAACGTCCGAAACATCGCAGGACCGCGTCACCGGCACGAGTGGGAGACGATCATTCGCACGCTGCGTGAGATCGGGTACCGCGTCTCCGAGACGCCGACCGTCTTCTCCCCGCACTTCCTGCCGCCGGAGATGGGTGGCACGCCGCAGGTGCGCGACCGGGTCTTCATCCTGGGCACCTTTATCGGTCCTGAGCGCGTGCGCGAGGAGCTGGAGGCGGGCCTGCAGCCTGCTCCGACGGTGGTCCGTGCCCCGGTCAACGGCTGGAAGGCCACGGACTGGCGCACCGAGTGGGTCCTCGACGCGGACGAGTCGATCAAGGACATACAGCGGTATCGCCTGAGCGCGGACGAGGTCGCCTGGGTCGACGCCTGGGACGACCTCGTGCAGCGCATCTGGTCGAGGACCGGCACGCGGCTCCCTGGGTTCCCGCTGTGGGCCGATCACTTCATGCCGGAGCGCACGCTTGACCCCGTCGAGCTCGAGGCCCTCCCTCGGTGGAAGAGCCAGATCCTCGTCAAGAACGCTCGCTTCTACGACGACAACAAGGCGGTCGTCGACGAGTGGCGCAAGGCCCACCCCGGTTTCAAGGCCTTCCCGGCTTCCCGTCGCAAGCTCGAGTGGCAGGCGCAGGACACCGCCAGCCTGTGGGACACGGTGATGCACTTCCGCCCGTCCGGCATCAGGGCGAAGGCGCCGACCTACCTGCCAGCACTCGTCGCCATCACGCAGACGTCGATCTACGGCCCCCGCCGCCGCCGCCTCACTCCGCACGAAGCCGCACGCCTGCAGGGGTTTCCCCGTTCTTTCACCTTCGGGGATCAGCGGGACTCTGCGTCCTACAAGCAGGTCGGCAACGGTGTCGCCGTCGGAGCAGCCTGGCACGTCCTACAGACTCATGTTCGAGCGAATGCGTCGGATCTGCCGAACCAGTTGGTGTTGGCGGTCCTAGACGCGGACTCAAACCCAGCCAGTGATGCAGTAATTGTCAGAGGTCCGGAGCACGCCTGCAGCGCCGATCGTCAAACTAGGCTAGAGGCAAGTTGACATCACAAAGACCCGACGCTTAGCCGCGAACAACAGTCCGGCTACTCAGACTGCTACCCGGGAGGTCCTACCATGAAGGACGTGTGTTGGTCGCCTTGCGGAATCACCAGGTAGCGCGCTATGGATGAACGCACTATGGCTGCGGTGATAGACGTTTTTCGAAGCAACCCAGGCAAGTTCTACACAATTGGCGACGTTGTCCTGTCTGTACGTATAGCTGCTGCCAATACCCACGATCAAGATGTCAGGCATTGCGTCCTTGCCATTGCCGAACTGTCGCCGTCGCCTCTAGCGCGACTTGGTGGCTCATTCGCCTGGGTGCCCGAGGCTGAAACCCCTCAAGACCTCTTCGAACGTCCTCACGCAGACCCCGGAAACAGCGGACCATCTGCTGGGGGTCCACGGCCCAATGGCCCACCCCCGCTCCGGGACCAGTGGATCGTGCAGCAGCGTGCTAAGGGTCGGGGGTTGGCCGAGATCGCCTCTCAGACTGGGGTCACCCGCGAGAGAGTTCGCCAGATAGTCAAGAAGCAAGGAACCGTATCCGCAGAACAGGTGCGGCTGGCGAAAGCCCGAGCCAAACAGGACAAGGTCGATTCGCAGACTCAGGCAATCCGTGAAACCATCGATACTCACGGGCCGATGACGCACGAACAAGTCGCTGCGCAAACTGGTCTGACCAATCCCGAAGTGCGCCGACACTGGCCCAAGGACTTACTTCACATGCGACTCGAGGGCTCCAGCGGGCGGCGTAGGGTGACGTGGACCGAGACGTCAATCCTGGATGCCTTGCGCGATGCTGCGACCTACGAGTACCCGCTCACCCGGAGCGCTTATGCCGAGCTGGTGCGCGCCGGAGCCGTCAAAGGGCCCAGCGCTCCAGCAATTGACAAGCGCTTTGGCAGCTGGGTCTCTGCCTGCGACGCTGCGGGCGTGGAACCAGGCGCTACGCCTCGAACGACGTATCAGTCCAAGTGGACAGACGACGACCTACTCGACTTCGCTCGGCAATACTTCCTCGACCCGCTGTATCCAGCCTCCGCGCACCGATACGATGATTGGAGGCGCACCAACGCACCCGATGCTCCATCGATGCCCACATTGCGCAACCGGTTCGGAACTTGGTCCGAACTCAAGCGCCAGGCTCTGACAAGAAAGCCAGACGATGACTGAGGTCAGCAGGCTAGACGCCATTCTCGCGGGGCACATCGATGCGGACACGCGTACCAGTATTTGGGAGTCCGCAGGACGGATTTTGGAGAATGGCCCGTCGGAGGGCTCCGCGAGCGGTCAGACTGCTCTGGCGCTCGGATACGTCCAGTCAGGAAAGACGACATCGATCACAGCGCTCGCCGCCGCAGCCGCGGATGAGGGCTACCAGTTGATCATCGCCCTCCTTGGCTCGACCAACCTCCTCCTCGACCAGAACAGGTCCCGCTTGGAGACGTCTCTGGGCGTGGCACGCCCGAGCGAGTGGGTCTGGTACTCCACTACAAACCCGACGACGGAGACCGCCGGAAAGAACCTGGCTGACTACGTAGACCGCGGCAGGGTCTGCCTGGTCTCGGTCTTGAAGCACGCCGGCCGAATCAAAGCAGTCGCGAAGCAGCTCGAGAAGATTCCCGACGACATCAAGGTCCTCATCATAGACGACGAGGCTGACCAAGCATCACTGAATACCGGCCGAGAGGTTGAGAGTCGCACGTATGCGGCAATAAAAGTACTCAGAGATGCAGTTCCCCGTCATCTGTACGTGCAGTACACCGCCACGCCCTATGCTCCGCTGATGCTGGAAGCCACCGACTCCCTGAAACCCGATAGTGTCGAATTTCTTCAGCCAGGGAAGGGTTACACGGGAGGGAAAGAGTTCTTCCTCGACAACTCATTCAGGGTGGTTCGGAACGTCCCCATGCTCGACGAGCAGGCCTCAAAGTCGCCCCCCCTGGAGTTGCAAACCAGCCTCACGCAAGCATTATCTTCATTTCTTGCAGGTGCATCGCTTCTTCTTGCGAACGAGCCAGCAAGCCCACCGATCAGCATGCTCATCCACTCCACGGCACGAAACGACGTCCAAGCCAGGTACGAATTTCTGATCCGGCAACAGGTCAAGAAGTGGCGGGCGGAGCTGTTGGCTGACCCGCACCAGAGCATACCCGGGTTGATTGCGGAGGAGCGGGCCCGCCTAGTAAGAAACGGTGCATCAGATGTCGATGATGCCGTTTTTCAGGCCAAGCTTCAGTTCGCTCTCGCGGAAACCACTACATGGCTGGTCAACAGCACTGCTGATATCAATAAGGTCGAATGGCATGTTGCTCCCATTCACATACTGGTCGGCGGAAACAAGCTGGACCGTGGCTTCACTGTCGAGGGGCTGACGGTCACGTACATGAACAGACCTGCCAGCCCCCAGGTTGACACCTTGGAACAGCGCGCCCGTGCGTTCGGTTATCGAGCAGATCTTCTTCCGTACTGTCAGTTCTTCGCCAGCAAAAAGACAACCCGGTCGTTGACGGAAATTGTTCATACTGAGGAGGATCTCAGAGCTCGCCTGCAAGATCATGTAGCAGAGGGCGGATCGGTCAAAACCTGGGCTGAGGAAATCGGACTCTTGCTGCCGGAAGGTATGGCTCCGACACGAACTAGTGTCGTTCGTGCGCTGTCCACCCTCGCCCTCGGTTGGCATGCGCAGCGTAAGCCATCCCTGAACTCTGTTGACAACCAATTCAATCGGCGTTTAACTCGCGAAATTGGGCTTCTCGATGCCCCCAGACAACTTCACGGCCGCCTCCACCTGAAAACTCTACAAATGACGGACGCCACTCCGGTCGTTAACTTCTTGACCGCATGGCGTCGCTCCGAATATAGCCCAGGCTGGCTTCAAGATGAGTTCACGGACGCATTGGTGCGCGCCTTCGCACACGTTGGCGTGATTACTCTCATCCTCATGGAAGATGGAGACCGGCCCCGGGTGCGCAAGTGGTCCGAGGAGTCTGGCTTCGTCAACCTCTTTCAGGGGCGCGACCTGAAGCCCCAGCCCAATGGCGATTACTACCCGGGTGACAGAGATGTTCTGGACCTCCAAGACGATCCCGATCAGATCGTGATCCAAGTTCACAGAACTGTCGTTCGTGGCGACCCTTTGGGGAATGAAATCCTCGCGCTAGCGCTATACCTCGGTAATGGTAGAGTAGTTCGAAAGGAACTCAGTGTCTGAGAACATCCCCTCAAGCTCGGGTCGCCCAGGGAACGTCGCGCTTCGCGACCTTCGGCTCGATCCTGAAAATCCACGTATTCCAGAAAGCCACCGCGGAAAGCCTACGAATGAGCTTGCCGTACTGCTCGAGATGGGGTTTGAGGCCTTTCCGGTCGCTCAGTCGATTGCACAACTTGGCTTCTTCAATGCGGAGCCGCTGATCGTGATCCCAAACCCTTCTGAAGCAGGCACCTGGATTGTCGCAGAAGGAAACCGGCGGCTGACCGCCCTGCTTGGCCTCGCGGACCCCGGCGTTCGGTCGCAATTCGCTACTCCAGACCGATGGGAGCGACTAGCGAAAGAGCGGTCTTTCAACTCCAGCATGATGATCCCCGTTATCATGCATGACTCTCGGGACACGACACATGCAGAAATCGCGCGGGTCCATGTGGTCGGGAAATTGCCGTGGCGCCCTTTCATGCAGGCAAAGTACATCGCTGCTCGAGTGGCAGAGGGCCGCACCATTCAAGAGGTAGCGGACTTGATTGGCATACCGAAGAGCAAAGCAGCCGACCTGTATCGTGATCAAGCAGTTCTAACTCAGGCCGCTAGTCTTGGACTGCAGACATCGCAAGTCGAAGCCGCCTTCTCGCTGCTCACTGTTGCTATGGGCAGTACCAAGATCAGGAATCATGTTGGCGCGCCACTTGGTTCTCGAACCGAGGTAGGTGTGGACCCAATTCCGTCAGATAAGTCAGCGGAACTCAAAGAGATGATTCAATGGGTGTTCGGTGATGAAGAGCGGGAACCTGTGGTTTCTGACTCGCGGCAGATTCCCCAGCTAGGAAACGTTATCGCCAATGACGTGGGTCTGAGCGTGCTGCGTCAAGGCAAGACTCTCGAGGAAGCGAAGCAGACCATTCAGGCCGTCGGCCTTGACCCGCTCGAGTCTCTCACTAGGAGACTTACCGCCGGGAGAAACTCTCTCAGCGCGGCATCGAGTGATATCGCGGAATTCGCTGCAGATGCGCAGATACAGACCCTCGTTGCTGACGTTGAGTCGATCGTGGAGAGTCTCCGTTCAACAATCGACGAGGTCCTCGTCGAGCAGATGGCGCCCGCAGTTGAGTGATTTCTCGGCCGGCTCTTCGGAACTCCTAGCAGACTGGGTCGAGAGCAGCCTACTCGTGAGCACAGCAGGGCACCTCAGTAGAGGTTTACTGTTTGATCTCGCCAGCAGCGAGCTTGGCTCCAGCGAGGCATCAGTCTCATTGGCACTCGACGTCATGGTGCGTCGCGCGAAGAACCTCGGGAAAACATACCCTTTTGTCGTGAATGAACTGGCGGTGCTGCGCACGAACTCCTCCTGGGCAGAGGTATACGCTTGTTTGCTCCACCTGACGCCCGGGTCGATAGCGCGGCAGACCATTCGTCATTCCGAGACACCTCTCATGGGTGCGCTTCTTGAGGAGGTCTCCGAGGTCGCCCTAGCCAACTTCTGGGGACACGGCGGCGAGGCACTGGCGTTCGGGTACCCGTCGAAGCATGGGCGCCCGAAGGAGTTCAGCCTCGCGGTACCGTGGGTGGCTGAGAAGATTGGGCTAAGCGTTGGTATGGGATACAGGCCCCCACGGCGCAAGGATGGTGGAGTCGATGTCATTGCGTGGAGACAGTTCGCGGACCGCCGTCCCGGTTTTCCCATTGCTCTCGCCCAATGCACCATTCAGTCCGAAGCCTTTACCAAGACCTCGGATATCGATCTCCGTCTTTGGGCAAGTTGGCTGGCAACTGACGTCGACCCGCTGAGCCTGTTGGTGTTGCCCGGAACAATCAGAGCATCGGGACCTGAGTGGGGCCAGCTTACGACGGTGGTAACCGTGATCGACCGAATACGGGTCATGGAGTTGCTGCAGCGGGGTTGCGACCCTCCGGCCGTAGGAGGTTGGGTGACGGAGACCACAAATGGCTTGAGACCTCTCATGAAGGCGAGCGAATGGTAGTGCTCAAGGAAGACATCGTCATTCAGATCTCCCACCTCCTGGGTGCGTCTCCACCGCCGATGTCGACTGGATCCACCGAGCCTCGCGAGATATTCGATCTGGTCAACAGCACCTTGGGCCTCGAGCTTGGAGGGTCGTTGACGAAGCCACAGATGGCGCAAGCGATCGTCGAAGCTGCGGGACACCCTTGGAATGCCGACTACGAATCTGCGGGCGGCACTGTCACGAAGAAGGGTCTGCAGGCCGTTCTGGAAGCCGTAGAGTTCTTCGTCGGTTAGCGATGGCGTGTTGCGCTGACTTGCGTTGTGTCCGCAGCTCCCTCACGCGCTCGACAAGGCGTCCCCCTTCGTCGTCCGTGAGGTGAGCGCCGATCTCCTCGCACACCTCCGGGATCTCCTCGTCTGCCAACTCCCGCAGCTGCGTCTCCTCCCCCGCCCGCCGGATCTGCAGCCCGTCGATCGTCAGCGTCATGTGCACCGGACGCCCGTCGGCGTCGACGTGGTGCCGCGCCACGGTGAGCGTCCGGGTGAA
This sequence comes from Janibacter sp. UYMM211, assembly GCF_040547045.1. NCBI lineage: Bacteria > Bacillati > Actinomycetota > Actinomycetes > Micrococcales > Intrasporangiaceae > Janibacter > Janibacter sp. UYMM211. The sequence goes on from NZ_JBEPOY010000005.1 coordinate 194,469, forward strand.
GTGCGACGCCGGGTGCGTCGACGTGTAGTGGTGACCCATGACGACGTCGATAGGACGCACGGGCAGCTCGTCGGTCGAGTGCATGAGCTCCCACCCCTTCGCCCGCTGCCGCCACAGCTGCCAGGCCGGGCCGGCTCCCCCTTCGTCGACCCGACGGATCTCGTGCTCCCAGATCCCGCCCTCCAGCCGTGCACCGTCGCGCAGCTCGATCGGCGCGAGCGGCGGGACGCCGATGCCCGGGTCGCTGAGGTAGCGCGTGCCGTCGATCGTCATGACGACCGCGAGATGCGTGCGCGGGGCCTGCTGCGGGTCCCCCACCCGTGCGAGCCGCAGCTGCGCGTCGTACCCAAGCGCGGTCACCACGGCGTGGAAGAGCGTCGCGTGCTCGAAGCAGTAGCCGCCGCGCCCCCGGCCGACGAACTTCTCGGCCACGGCGTCGAGACCGACCCCGGGATGCTGACCGAGGAGCACGTCAATGTCGTCGAAGGCGAAGGTCCGCACGTGCGCCGTCTGCAGCGCACCGAGCGCGGCCAGGCTCGGCGGCTCGGCGGAGGCACCGGTGCGGGCGAGGTAGGCGTCGAGGGCGAAGGGCATGTGCCCACCTTCGACCCTCAGGTGCACGTGAGGTCAACTCCCGCAACGACATCCGTGCGATGCTCGGCCCCGTGACGAGCAGCGCGCGCAGGATCCGAGGCCGGCAGTCCCCGGGTCGGCTGCTGCTCGACGAGATCTCGCCGTACACGTGGGGGCTCATCGGGCTGCTCGCCGTGGCGAGCGCCTACGGCAGCTACGACAGCCTGAGCGACGCGTACGGCGACCGGCACCTCGGTCAGCTCCCGCTCGCCGCGCCGTCGGCGGTCGCGGTCTGGGCGAGCTTCGAGCTGCTCTGGCGCCGGACGGCCCTCCCGCTCGCGCAGCGGCTCTTCATCGCCTGCATCCTCACGCCGCTGCCGAGCGTCGTCATCTCGACGGTCGTGTGGGTCGCCTTCGGCGCGAGCGGGTACGGCCAGGACCTCATCACCTCGACGAGCGAGGGCATCTACGACCACTACTACTGGCCGCGTGATGAGCGGGGCTTCGCCGCGGCGCCGCTCATGTTCTTTGGCGGGTGGGGCGTCGCCGGCTTCATGGGGCTGATGTCGCTGCTCGTCGCCGTGCTGCCGGTCAAGGCCTTCCTCGCCACCCGAGAGGTCATGGACGGGACGCGGCTCGACCCGGCGGCCGCCTCAGGGGCGGCCGTCGTGCGCATGGCCTTCGGCGCGATGTCCCTCGGCACGCTCACCGCGATCTCCTGGGCCGCAGGCGGCCCCGAGGCACTGACCCTCGGCCTGCTCGTCGTCACCGTCGCGCTGCTCGGCTGGGCGGCGGCCACCGCCGTGACGCGCCCCCGACGCTGACCTGGCCGATATCGCGTCGACGCTGTCCTCCCCCTTCGCTAGCCTGGCAGCGACCGACGTCGGCGGTGACAGCACCGACGCCCTGCCACGCATGAGAGCCGAGATGACCGAGATCCGCGGAGCCGCGACCACGCGCTGACCCGACGACCACGCATCGTCGACGCACCCGTCAGCGCCCCGACGCTCGACAGGATCTCCCATGGCTCAGCCCGCCATCACGCTCACCCACGCCCAGCTCGTCTGGCGCGACGGCACCGTCGTCTTCGGCCCGCCCGAGGGCCTCACCGGATCCCTCAGTCACGGCACCACCGGCCTCGTCGGCCGCAACGGCGCCGGCAAGACCACCCTCCTGCGCCTGCTCGCGGGCGACCTCGCACCTACCGCGGGACGGGTCGACACCAGCGGCACCGTCGCGATGCTGCCGCAGCACCTCGCCCTCGGTCCGGGCACCGTGGCCGACGCCCTCGGGATCGGTCCCGTGCTGCGCGCCATCGCAGCCATCGAGTCCGGTGACGTGTCGACGGAGGTCTTCGAGACCGTCGGCGACCGCTGGGACGTCGAGGCCGAGGCCCTCGCAACCCTCGCCGGCCTCGGTCTGCGCGGCGACCACTCGCTGCTCACCCGCCCGGTCGCCTCGCTCTCCGGGGGCGAGGCCGTGCTCGTCGGGCTCGCCGGCATCAGGCTGCGGCGCGCCGACATCGCCCTGCTCGACGAGCCGACGAACGACCTCGACGCGACCGCCCGCGCGCTCGTCCACGAGGCCGTCGCCACGTGGCGCGGCACCCTCGTCGTCGTCAGTCACGACACCGCGCTCCTCGAGCGGGTCGACCGCATCGCCGAGGTCCGCGGCTCCGAGCTGCGGACCGTCGAGGGCCCGTACTCGGTCTACCGCGAGGCGGTCGAGGCCGAGCAGGCCGTGGCCGCCCAGGACGTGCGGGACGCTCGCGCCGAGGTCCGGCGGGAGCGAAGGGAGCGCATCGAGGCGCACGAGCGGCGGCAACGGGCCGAGGCGGCCGGGCGTCGGGCGCAGCTCGCCGGCGGCATCCCGAAGATCCTCGCCGGAGGCCTCGCCGCGCGCTCGGAGCGCACGAGCGCTCGGTCCAAAGCACTGCACGAAGGGAGGGAGGCCGGCGCGCAGGCGGCTCTCGAGTCTGCGGAGGGTCGGGTGCGCGACGACGCGACGATCCGCGTCGACCTGCCGCAGGCCCGGGTGCCGGCGGGGCGCGACGTGCTCACGCTTCAGCCCGCCGGCAAAACGTCTGTCGTCGTGCGCGGGCCGGAGCGCATCGCGCTCACCGGGCGCAACGGCGCCGGCAAGTCCACGCTGATCGGCGCGATCATGCGGCACGGCACGCAGGAGTTCTCGCCCGACGGCGCTCCCGCGCCGGTCGCCGCGGTCGTGCAGCGCGTCGCGGAGACCGGGCTGCTGCCGCAGCGGATCCGCTTCGACGACGAGGACGCGACGCTCGTCGAGACCGTCCGGGCGGCCGCACCGTCACGTACACCGCACGAGGTGCGCGCCCAGCTGGCCCGCTTCCTCTTCCGCGGGTCGCGCGGCGACCAGCACGTGCGCGAGCTCTCCGGTGGGGAGCGCTTCCGTCTCGCCCTGGCACGGGTGCTGCTCGCCGACCCCGCGCCGCAGCTGCTGATCCTCGACGAGCCCACGAACTCGCTCGACGTCGAGTCGGTCGCGCAGCTCGTGCAGGCGTTGTCGGCCTACGAGGGGGCGTTGCTCGTCGTGAGCCACGACGAGGACTTCCTCGGACGGATCGGGCTGACACGTCGGTGGTCGATCAAGGACGGGGTACTCGTGGATGGAGGGGTGTGATACACCGATGGGACCCCTGAGGTCGTAGGACTCCATATACGAGAGCAACCGCCCAGGAGGTCCCGTTACTGCCGGGTAGGTTCCCTCGGGAGCGGGTTCACCCCCGCCGCCGGCGCCACTCCCCGACCGCGTCGGTCGCCCACAGCGCCCAGGCGACGAGGAGCGGCTGGAAGACCAGGCGAGCCGCACGGGCGCCGTCGCTGTCGAGCCCGAAGGCGTCGCGGCGCTCCGTGAGCTGGGCGATGTTGCCGGGGAAGACCGCGACGAAGAGCAGACCGGTCGCGGCGCCGACGAGGGCTCGGCGGGGCTGGCGCCAGGTCGCGAGCAGAGCCGCCCCGACGGCGATCTCGACAACCCCCGACGCCAGCACGACGAAGTCGACATCGAGCGGGACCCACGGCGGCACCTGCGCCTGGAACTCCTGCCGGGCGAAGGTGAGGTGCCCGGTCCCGGCGAAGAGCATCGCGCCCCCGAGGGCGACCTGCGCGACCCGGCGCAGCACCCCCGTGCTCGATCCATCGGTCTCGAGGCGCGCAGGTGAGGTCATGCACCCATCCTGCCGCCACCTCGACACCCCGACCAGCGCCCGCGTGACCTCAGCCGTGGAGGAAGTGCAGCACCTGACTCGTGAACTCCTCCGCGTGCTCGGTCTGCAGCCAGTGGCCGCAGCCGTTGATGAGGTACAGCCGCGAGTCGGGGATCAGCGACGTGAGCCGCAGCGAGTGCTCGAAGTGCACCACCCGGTCGTCCCGCCCGTGGAAGAGCAGGGTCGGCGCGGTGATGCCGCGCAGCCGCGCGTGGTCGAGCTCGACGACGGGGCGCTTGCCCGTGCCCTCGATGAAGTTCTGCGCGTGCTCGGGATGAGCCAGCACCATGTCGGCGCGGCCCTGGATGAGCTCGTCGGTGGCGAAGGTCGAGTCGAAGGTCATGATGTCGACGAGCTCGCGCATCGTCTCGAAGGACGGCTCTCGATACCCCTTCTGCAGCACCTTCAGGCCCTCGGTGAGCCCGGCCGGACCCATGAGCGTCGGCCCGCCGGAGGAGGAGCCCATCGTGACGAGCCGCTCGACCCGCTCGGGGTGCTCGTACCCGAAGCGCAGCGTGGTCCCGCCGCCCATCGAGTTGCCGATGACGGCGGCCGCGCGGTCGACCTCGAGCGCGTCCATGAGGTCCGCGAGCGTCGTCGAGTGGTCCCGGTCCTGCCAGCTCACCGGGTCGGACTCGCCCCACCCGGGCATGTCGACGGCGATGACGCGGTGGTCGCGCGCCAGCGCCGGGATGTTCTGCGAGAAGTTGCTCCACCCCGTCGCGCCCGGGCCGGACCCGTGCAGGAGGAAGACGACGGGGCCGTTGCCGGCCTCGTTGACATGGATCCGCCACTGGCGCGTCTGCACCATCCGGCTCGTGGAGTCGTACGTCAGCTCGCTCATCGCGGCGTGTCCTCTCGTCGTGCGGTCATGACCCCGAAGCCGGCGATGAAGTGCCGGATCGGGCGGTAGTACTCGTAGCCGACCTCGTAGCGGCCGGTCGCGCCGAGCGCGGAGAAGGCCGCGACCCAGCCACGCACCTCGTGGCTGGAGTTGCCCGCCTCGGCCGCCATCTCGCCCGCCTCGTAGGCGTCGAAGGCGGCGGTGTCCTGCGCCGCGCAGACCCGCATGAACTCGCGGTCCCACTCCGGGTTGAGGTCCTGGATGCCGGCCTCGCCCTCGGCGAAGGCGAGCGCGGTGTCGACGACGCGCTGCTCGCGCGCGGCCCGCGCCTCGGGCGTCGGGTCGCGCCCGTCGAGCAGGCCCTCGCGGACCTCCGGCGGCGCCGTCGCCCACCGCGGCACGGGCGGGTCGTGGCTCAGCCCGCCCGACGCGATGAGCAGGATGCGCTCGGGCCGATCGGCAGCCCACCGGCCGATCGCCTCGCCGAGCGCACGGATCCGCGCCATGGGAACGAAGGGGGCGGCGACACCGTTGACGAAGACGGGGATCGTCGGGAGGGTGTCGACCCCGCCGAAGATGACGTCGAGCGGCTGGACGGCGCCGTGGTCGACACCCATCCGACGCGACACGGTGAGGTCCACCCCTTCGCCCTGGACGTACCCGGCGAGCTCCTCGGCGAGCTCGGACGGCACGTCGAGCTCGCCGGTCGGCGTGCCGTAGTCGCCGAGCCCGAAGGCCCCGAGCCCGAGGCAGAAGGGCGGCATCGTGTCGTAGAAGAAGCCGTTGTAGTGGTCCGGCCCGAAGGTGATGACGAGCTCGGGGTCCACCTCGCGCACGAAGTCGCGGACCGCGGTGAAGGCCCCCTCGACCTCGCCCGAGATCTCCGGGCCCGGGTCGATCCGGCGCAGCAGCGGCGTGTGCGACATCGCGACGAGCGAGAGACTCATGCGACGACCTCGAGCGAAGGGGTGGCCGCCCCGGCATCTGTGACGTCACCGGCGACGTCAGCGGCTTCGGCGACCGCACCCGGCGCGACCGGCGTCGCGTGCATCGCGGTGCGCAGCGAGGCGAGGGCCTTGCCGGCCTCCTGGGCGAGGCACGCGGCGGCGACGAAGCGGTCCGGCCGCAGGAAGACCACACCCATGGCGCGGGTGTCGAACCAGCTCTTCAGCGCGCCGTCGACGCATCCGACGACGAGCGTCTCGGGGTCGGCGAGGTTGTCCTGCGCCCACGCCCGCTGCGACTCGGAGGTGAAGCAGACGAGCTGAGCGCCCATGTGCCGCAGCTGCTCTCGCTCCTGCGGGGTGAAGAGACGGGCGGGGTCGTTGCCCCACGCGGCGACGGTCCACCACGGGCCGACGACGTCGTCGAGACGCGCCTCGTGCACGTCGGCGGTGCGCACCCGCGGCTGGATGAACTGCGTGCCGACGGGGGTGACCTTCGAGACGGCGTTGCGCACGGTCATGAAGCGCGAGCGCCGCGTGCGCTCCTGGCGCCCGGGGCGCAGGGTGTCCGGCTCGACGACGACGCCCTCGGCGTAGAAGGGCATCGGCTTGAACTTCATGTCCGCGAAGTAGTCCTTGACCTGCGGGCTGAGGTTGAGCACGCGGCTGGCGACGTCGCGAGCGCCGCACACGAGACGGTTCGTCGGCTTGATGACGTTGCCGAGGGTCATCGACAGGTCGATCATCGCCTTCGCGTGGTCGCGCCGCTCGGACTCGTAGCTGTCGAGGATGCCCTCGTCGGCCTGGCCGGACAGCACGCTCGCGAGCTTCCACGACAGGTTCGTCGCGTCGCGCATGCCGGAGTTCCACCCCTGGCCCATCCACACGGGCATGAGGTGCGCGGCGTCGCCGGCGACGAGGACGCGACCCTCGCGGAAGTGGCTGGCGATGCGCCCGTGGTGGGTGAAGACGCGGCGGCGGATGACGTCGAGGCTCGCGGAGTCCGGCACGTGCTCGCGCAGCAGCTCGGCGACGAACTCGTCGTCCTCGACGCGCTCGCTCGGCTCGTCGTCGAAGAGCATGAACTCCCAGCGCCGGATCGCGTGCGGCAGCCCGATGGAGACGTAGGGGCGGGCCGGGTCGGCGCCGAGGTAGACGTTCGGCACGCCGAGGGGGTCGTTGCGCACGTCGATGACGACCCACCGGGTCGAGGGGGACTCCCCGACGAAGTCGACGTCCATCGCCTTCCGCGTCCGCGAGGACCCCCCTTCGCAGCCGACGAGGTACTGCGCGGTGATCGTCTCCTCGCGCACGGTGCCGTCGTCCTGCGCGACCGAGACGGTGACGGCGACGTGGTCGCCGTGGTCGACGTGACCGGTCACCGTGTGGCCGAAGCGGACGTCGACGTCGTCGTAGCGCTGCGTGCCGCGGTAGAGCTCACGGTCGACGAGCGGCTGGATGAAGCCGAACTTCCGCGGCCAGCCGAAGGGCTCGCCCGTCGGGTCGTTGGTCACCATGACCTCGCCCTTGCCGTTGACGAGCCGCATGACGTGGTGCGGGATCGTGTACGGGACGACCTCGTCGGTCAGCCCCATCGTCTGGATCGTGCGCATCGACTCGTCGTCGAGACCGACCCCCCGCGGGTAGTCGATGAGGTCCGCCCGGGCCTCGAGGACGACGACCTTGCGGCCGTACTGCCCCAGCAGGTTGGCCAGTGCCAGGCCGCACGGCCCGGCGCCGGCGATCACCACCTCGGTCTGCATGTCTGCTCCTTCGCACGACGATGTACGCGTTGTCCTGGCGGACGCTACGAAGGGGGAGACCACCCCCGCGAGGACACGTGCCACCGAGTGGCACGACCCTTGCTGGTCGAGGTGCGACGAGAGTCTTGCTGGTCGAGGTGCGACGAGCGCAGCGAGGAGCCTCGAGACCTTTGCTGGTCGAGGTGCGACGCAGGAGCCTCGAGACCACCGACCCGAGGCGCCGGTTTCGAGGCTCAGGCCCTGGCGGGCCTTCGCACCTCAACCAGCGAAGTGGCCGCCCTCAGATCGAGCGGGGGTGCGCGACGAGGTCGTCGGCGTCGGCGTCGCCGACCGCGGCGAGCGCCTTGCTCGCCCGGGCGCACACCTCGAGCACGACCTGCTCGTTGCCGACACCCAGCACCGCGCCGGCCGGCCCGGTGACCGCGAGCGAGGCGACCGCTGCCCCCGACGCGTCCGTGACGACCGAGGCGACACTGCCCACCCCTTCGACCGTCTCGCCGTCGTCGAGCCCGACCCTCGTGCGTGCGACGCGGGTCAGCTCGACCCGCAGCGTCTCGCCGTCGGTGATCGTCCGGCTCGTGAGCGCGGGCAGCGGACGCGAGCAGACACGATCGGCCGCGGCCCGGTCGAAGGCGAGCAGCGCCTTGCCGAGCGACGTGCAGTGCGCAGGCTGGCGACCGCCGATGCGCGATGGCGAGTGCGCGCGGTGGATCCCGTGGAGCTTGTTGAGGAAGAGGATCTCGTCGCGGTCGAGCACCCCGAGCTGGCAGGTCTGCCGGCTCGCCTCGTACAACGACGCGAGGAAGGGCGTGAGCACGACCTGCAGCCGCGCGACGAGCGAGTTGCTCGGGATCGCGAGGTTCGTGCCGAAGAGCGGACCTGTGCGGTAGCCGTCCTCGTGCCGCTCGACGGCGCCGTTCTCCTCGAGCGTCGTCACGAGGCGGAAGACCGTCGACTTGGGCAGCCCCGTGCGTCGGGCGAGCTCGCTCACGCCGAGCCCGTCGGTGCCGAACTGGTCGACGGCGGCGAGCAGCTGGACCGCGCGGTCGACGGAGGTGACCCTCTTCGGTGCCATGCTGGGTCCCCCTTCGTCGACCGGATCAGGCTACGCCCGGCGTGCCGCCTGGTGGCACGACTCCTGGTGCGCCGACCCGCGGACCCCGCCAATGAGGACGGTCACCGCTTCCGTGAAGGGACCCCCATGATCAACGACGATCTCCGCTCGACGGCGCCCGCCGCCCCGCCCGCGGCCCTGGCCACCTCGACGCCGACCGAGCGCCGGCGCGCGCAGGCCTCGAGCTTCCTCGGCTCCGCGGTCGAGTACTACGACTTCCTGCTCTACGCGGCGGCCGCCGGTCTCGTCTTCCCCGAGCTGTTCTTCACGGGGATGGACCAGGGCGTGGCGATCCTGCTCAGCTATCTCACCCTCTTCACCGGGTACATCTCGCGACCCATCGGTGGTCTGCTCTTCGGGCACTTCGGCGACAAGATCGGTCGCAAGCGGATGCTCTTCATCACCCTCATGGTCATGGGGCTCGTCTCGATCGCCATCGGCCTCATGCCGACGGCCGGCTCGATCGGCATCGCCGCCCCGATCCTCCTCGCCCTGATGCGGCTGCTGCAGGGCTTCGCCGTCGGCGGCGAGTGGGCCGGCGCGATGCTCATGTCGATGGAGCACTCGAAGTCCGAGTCCCGCGGCATCGGCGCGAGCATCGCGATGGCGGGCGCCCCCTTCGGCGCGGTGCTGGCCACGCTCGTCCTCGCGCTCACCTCGTCGGCGACCGGTGACGCCTTCCTCGAGTGGGGCTGGCGCGTGCCCTTCCTGCTCTCCGCGGTCGTCGTCGCCGTGGGTCTCTACCTGCGCACGCGGGTCTCTGAGAGCCCGGAGTTCGAGGCCGCTCGCGAGCGCGGCGAGGTGCACACCGGTCTGCCCGTCGCGATCCTCGTGACGAAGTACCGGCGCGCCGTCCTGCTCGGCACCCTCGGCGTCATGGCGCCGCTCTTCATCCAGAGTCTGCTCGCGGTCTTCATGGTCCCGTACGTCGTCGAGGCGGGAGTCGTCACCCGCGAGACCGCGCTGTACATGCTCACGCTGAGCAACTTCGTGCATGTCTTCGCGATCCCGTTCTTCGCGTGGGTGAGCGACCGGGTCGGGCGGCGCCGCACGATGGTCGCGGGCGCGATCTTCTCCGCCGTCGCGATCTGGCCGATGTTCGCCCTCTTCGACAGCGGGTCACCAGTCCTCGTGGCCATCGCCTTCCTCGTCGGCAACCCGCTCATCCAGGCCTCGATGTTCGGCCCCGTCGGCGCGTACCTGTCGGAGATGTTCGAGCCCACCGCGCGGTACTCGGGCGTCTCGGCGACCTACCAGCTCGGCTCGCTCCTCGGCGCCGGCCTCGCCCCTCTCGTCGCGCAGGAGCTCGTCACCGCCGACGCAGGGACGCGCGACCTCGGTCTGTACATCGTGGCCGCGTACGTCGTCAGCGGTCTGGCCGTGTGGTTCTCGCGGAACGCGGGAGAGCGAAGGGGTGACCCCGCCGCCACTCAACCGGCCCGGACCGCGGTCGACGCCTGAGCGCCACCGCAGAGTGAGCGCGAATCGCCGCTACGCCATCTGCATAGCGGCGATTCGCGCTCACCGAGGTCGGGACGCGAAGCCAGCCCGGGCACGACGAAGGCCCCGGGACCATGTGGTCCCGGGGCCTTCGGCATGTGGTGCGAGAGGGGGGATTTGAACCCCCACGCCCATAAGGACACTGCCACCTGAAGACAGCGCGTCTGCCGTTCCGCCACTCTCGCGTGAGTGCGCCCACGACCGAAGTCGCAAGCGCGCCCATTGTGCCCTACCAGCAGCCCTTCGACCAAAGCGGTTGCGGCTACGCCGTCGGCGGCGGGCTGATCGCGCCGGCCCGCACGGCGACGTCCTGCTGGGCGAGGCGGCGAAGTGAGAGGAGCACCGGGTCGACGAGGACCGTGCCGAGGACGACCTGGCGGACTGCCCCGGCCGGGTCGGCGGGGACGCTCGAGACGTCGGTCTCGGCGACGCCGTGCATCGAGGTCGCGTACCGGCGCATTCGGTCGGCGTCGAGACCGATCCCCGCGTCCGAGCACGCCGACCACGCCTCGTCGAGCGCGGTGAGGGCGGGGTCGTCGGGGTAGATGTGCCAGCCGAGGTCGTCGACGAGCTCGCGGGCGGAGGAGTCATCGCTCGCAGAGCGCGAGGCGTCGTGGGCGTCCGGCTCGTACAACGACGCGGCGGCAGCAGCCATGACGTCGGTCGGGCCGACGCCCGGGTCCTCGATGACCTCGAGCACCCGACGGACGGCGGCGATCGACAGACCGCCCACCCCGGTGAGCGCCCGGACGAGCCGCACCCGCTCGACATGGCTGTCGTCGTAGCTCGCCTGGGTGCGCGAGCGCACCTCGCCCGCGTGGAGCACCCCTTCGCGCAGGTAGTACTTCAGCGTCGGCACGCCGACGTCGGTCACGCTCGCCAGCTCGGAGATCTTCACCGCCGGACCCCTTCCCTCTTGACACTGGATAGTACTAGTACCCAATACTGGATATCAGCACTATCCAACGACCGAGGAGCAGTCATGGCCGATCGCAGGACCCACGCCCACGACGGCGACGTCGTCGTCTTCCTCATCGGCATGCGCCCGATGAAGTGGTGGCGCGTCGACAGGCTCGCCCCCGTCTTCGCCGCGATGCCGCGCATGCTCGCCGAGCTCGAGCGCAACAAGGCCCGCGCGGCGCAGGGCCTCGAGCCGCACCTCGGCTACCTCGGCTCGCGCACCGCCATCGGCCCCGGCGGACCTGTCGTCATCCAGTACTGGCGCAGCACCGACGAGCTCTACGCCTACGCGAGCAACCCCGACGCCGCGCACGTCCCCGCCTGGCGCGCCTTCAACCGGGCCGTCCGCAGCGCGCCCGGCGCGGTCGGCATCTGGCACGAGACCTACGCCGTGCCCGCGGCCGGCATCGAGACGATGTACGTCGACGCCGAGGTCGGCCTTGGCGCCGCCACCGGCACCGTCCCCGCCGGGCGCCGCGGCAACCGAGCCGCCCAGCGGCTCGGCACGACGACCCAGACCGATGCCGCGACGGACGCCGAGGTCGCCCCCGCCTGACCGGCCACCCCGGCCCACCGGTCCGACGGAGCCGACCGGCGACCCGGACCCCTCAGTACCCGAGACGCCCGTCGACGGCTCCGCGCAGCATGTCCATGTGCCCGAGGTGCCGCGCGTACTCCTCGATCAGGTGCACGAGGATCCACCGGACGTTGACCGGCTTGCCGTGACGCAACCCCTTCGCCAGCTCGTCGACCGACCCGACCCCGGCCAGATGACGACGGGCCTGGGCGACCTCGTCCTCGAAGCGCTCGAGATCGGCGGGCGCGCTCTGCGGCGTCCCGAGCTCGAAGTCTCCTTCCGGCGCCTCGCGGTGGCTGTAGATGTCGGGGCTGTCGTCATCGAGCAGCACGTCGGTGAGCCAGTAGCGCTCGACCTCGGTGAGGTGCCGCACGACCCCGAGCAGGCTGAGGGTCGACCCGGGCACCGGCTGACGGCACAGCTCCTCGCCGGTGAGCCCGGCCACCTTGAGCGGCACGGTCGCGCGGTACATCTCGAGCCACTCGAGCAGCCCCGGCAGCTCGTCGGCGGTCATGTCCAGGTCGGGTCGCTCGTCGGCGACCTCGGGTGCGGTCCACGTCATGGGCGCCACCCCACCACGTCGCGCGACTGCCAGGCCACCGACTTACCGGGCGAAGGGGGTCAGCGCAGGATCCCGAGCGAGCGCGCCGCAGAGACGGCCGCGGTCCTCGAGGTCACCCCGAGCTTGGAGTACACGTGCACGAGGTGCGACTTCACCGTCGCGTCGGTGATGTGGAGGCGCCCGGCGATCTCGCCGTTCGACGCGCCCGCGGCGACGAGGGCGAGCACCTCGATCTCGCGCGCCGACAGGCTGACCCGCGGCGCACGCATCCGCGCCATGAGCCGGCTGGCCACCGCCGGCGCGAGCGCGCTCTCCCCCGCCGCGGCGGCCCGGACCCCGGCGAGCAGCTCGTGCGGGGGCGCGTCCTTGAGCAGGTAGCCGCTGGCCCCCGCCTCGACGGCGCCGAGGATGTCGCCGTCGCTGTCGTAGTTCGTCAGCACGAGGACGTACGGCGGGGCGTCGAGGGCCCGGATGCGACGGGTCGCGTCCGCCCCCGAGAGCTCCTGGCCGAACTGCAGGTCCATGAGCACGAGGTCGGGCACGAGCGAGCCGGCGAGCTCGACCGCCGCCCCCGGGGTCTCGGCCTCGCCGACCACCTCGACGTCCTCGGCCGTGCTCAGCAGGGCCCTCAGACCGGCCCGCACGACCGGGTGGTCGTCGGCGATGACCACGCGGATCACGGTGCCGCCTCCAGGGTCACGGTGAGCGTCGTCCCGTCGCCCGGGGCGCTGTCGACGACGAGGTCGCCGCCGAGCTGCTCGACCCGCTCGGCGATGGCCCGCAGCCCGAAGGAGTCGCTGGCGCCTCCCCCTTCGCGCACCACCTCGGGGTCGAAGCCGACCCCGTCGTCGGCGATCACGAGCCGCGCGCCCCCGCCGAGATCGGTGAGCGCCACCCGCACCTCGCTCGCCCCGGCGTGCTGAGCGACGTTGGCCAGCGCACCCTGCGCGACCCGGAGCAGCGCCGTCTGGGCGTCCATGCTCAGCGCGGGGTCGACCGGCGGCACGCTCACGTGCACCTGCATCCGCTCGCGCTCCCACCGCTCGCCGAGCCGCACGAGCGCCGGCCCGAGACCGGCGTCGAGCGCCGGCGGGGCGAGCTCGCGGATGAAGCGCCGGGTGTCGGCCAGGCCCTCCGCGGCGGTGGCCCGGGCGAGCCGGATGTGCTCGAGCCCCGGCCGCTCCCCGTCCGCCGCCTCGGCGGCGTGCAGCAGCATCTGGATGCTCGACAGGCCCTGGGCGACGGTGTCGTGGATCTCGCGGGCGAGACGCGACCGCTCCGCGAGCACCCCCTGCTCGCGCTGCGTCGCCGCGAGCCGGTCACGGGTCGCGACGAGCTCGGCGAGCAGCGCCTCGCGCTCGACCGCCTCGCGCGCGAGCGCCCGGTAGCCCAGCCCGATGAGCAGGGCGACCCCCGCGCCGACGAGCGGCCCGATCACCCCGCCGACGGTGAAGCCCCCGTGCAGGCCGAGCGCGACGACCGCCACCCCGGTCGCGAGCACGACGGCGACCGGACCGACCGCGCCCGGCAGCACGTGGAGGTAGAGGAAGAAGAGCGGGAAGACGAGGTATGCGGCCTCGGGCACGAGCCACAGCAGCGCGACCCAGACGAGCGTCAGTGCCCCCACCCACAGCGCCGACGCCGCGGCCCGTCGCGCCCCGGTCGTTGCGGCGAGCCGCGCCCCGAGGACGTAGACGAGCGCGAAGAGCGCGGCGAGCACGAGCGCGACCCACGTCGTGCTGTCGTGCCGCGTGAGCACCTGCACGACGACGAGCGCCAGCAGCGCCGCGAGCAGGACGTGCAGCCCGGTGCGCAGCCCGACGAAGACGGGGGTGAGGGAGCTGTGCCGCATGACGACCTCAGCCTACGAAGGGCGAGCCCCTCCCGGATCAACCGAAAGGTGGATCGCGAGACCAGTCCTCACGGCGATGGATCGCGCGGTCGTCGTCGCGAGGCTGGAGAGGACACCGGGGAGACCCCTCGGCCCCACCCAGACAGGAGATCTCGTGTTCGTCGCCTGGCGCGACCTGCGCTTCGCCCGCGGTCGCTTCGCCCTCATCAGCGCGGTCGTCGCGCTCATCACCGTGCTCGTCGGATTCCTCGCCGGGCTCACCGGTGGCCTCGCGTCGCAGAACGTCTCGGCGGTCCTCGGGCTGCCCGGCGACCGGCTCGTCCTCGAGCTGCCAGCGGACGGGCAGCCGTCCTTCGCCGACTCCTCGGTCGGCGAGCGCACCGTTGACCGGTGGCGTGAGACCCCCGGCGTCACCGGCGTCACCCCGGTCGGCGTCACCCAGGGCCGCGCGACCGGCACCGGGTCCGGCCCGGTCGCGGTCGCCCTGCTCGGCCTCCCCCACGACGCCCCCGCCGGCGCGGTGTCCGACCTCGCCCCCGCCGCGGACGACGAGGTGGGGCTGTCCTCGGGGGCTGCGTCCGACCTCGGCGTGACGAAGGGGGACGACGTCACCGTCGGCGGCACGACCTACCGCGTGGCCTCCGTCGGCGGCGACGTCTGGTACAGCCACACCCCCGTCGTCGCCCTCAGCCCGAAGGCCTGGGCGGCGGCAGACCGCGGGCTCGGCGGTGACGGCGAGGCGACCGTCCTCGCTGTCAGCGGCTCCCCTGACTGGGAGGCGACCGCGGCCGCCACCGGCACCTCGGCGGCCTCGCCGCTGCGCAGCCTCACCGCGCTGGAGACCTTCCGCTCCGAGGTGGGCTCGCTCGGTCTGATGATCGCCATGCTCTTCGGGGTCTCGGCTCTGGTCGTCGGCGCGTTCTTCACCGTGTGGACGATGCAGCGCGCCGGCGACATCGCCGTCCTCAAGGCCCTCGGCGCGTCGACCCGCTCGCTCGTCCGCGACGCTCTCGGCCAGGCCCTCGTCGTGCTCGTCGTCGGCATCGGCGTCGGGCTGGCCCTCGTCGTCGGGCTCGGGCTGCTCGCCGGAGGGGCGCTCCCCTTCGTCCTCAGCCCGCTGACCACCGTCGTCCCCGGCCTCGCCATGGCCGCGCTCGGTCTCTCCGGGGCCGCGGTCACCCTTCGCACCGTGACCAAGGCAGACCCCCTCACCGCCCTCGGGAGCAACCGATGATCACCCTCGACGACGTCACCCTCACCTTCCCCGACGGCGACGCCCGCGTCACCGCGGTCGACCACGTCACCCTCGCCGCGCCGGACGGCGCCGTCACCGGCATCACCGGGCCGTCCGGCTCGGGCAAGTCGTCGCTGCTCGCCGTCGCGGGCACCCTCATCCGGCCCGACTCCGGGCGCGTCCTCGTCGACGACGTCGACGCCGCCGCGCTCACCCCCCGCGAGGCGACCGCGCTGCGCCGCGAGCGCATCGGCATCGTCTTCCAGCAGTCGAACCTCCTGCCCTCGCTCACCGCGCGCGACCAGCTGCTCGTCATGGCCGAGCTCGGCGGCGACGGTCGCCGACGCCGGGCCGCCGTCCGCTCGCGCGCCGACGAGCTGCTCGAGGAGGTCGGTCTCGCCGGGCAAGAGCACAAGCGGCCCGCCCAGCTCTCCGGCGGTCAGCGCCAGCGGGTCGCCATCGCGCGGGCCCTCGTCGGCGACCCCTCGGTGCTCCTCGTCGACGAGCCGACGAGCGCGCTGGACCAGGAGCGCGGCGCCGAGATCATGGAGCTCGTCGCCCGCCTCACCCACGAGCGCGGCACGGCCACTCTGCTCGTCACCCACGACCTCGTCCACCGCGACGCCCTCGACGCGCTGGTCACGGTGGTCGACGGCCGCGTGGTCGAGCCGGCGCTCAGCCCGGGGTGAGTCAGCCCGCCGGGACGAAGGGGGGCGGCGAGGGCGACCACCGCGGCGGCCACCTCGTCGGGGGCGTGGATGTGGTGGAGGTGCGCGCCCTCGAGAACGCGCACGGGCCAGTCCCACGACCGCGCAGCGGCGATCTCCTCGGCGTAGGTCTGCCCGAAGGCGAGGTACGCCGACGGCCGCGTCGCCCACCCCTTCGGCGCCTCGAAGATCTCGTCGACGTAGGTGACGGGCAGCCTCGGGCAGGCGGCGTCGAGCTCGGCGAGACGGTCGGCGGGCACGACGTCGTCGAGCGCGCCGGAGGGCCACCAGCGGGTCCACGGCGGCAGCAGACCGTCGGCGTCCGCGAGCGCGGTCAGCATGTCGCGCAGCGCCGGCGGGGCGAGCGCGTACCGGCCCTCGGCCGGCGGCAGGGCGGCGTCCATCGCGACGAGGGGCACGTCGAGGCCGGCGGTCTCGCGCACGAGCGGGGCGAGGTAGCCGGCGTTGCTGTGGGCGACGAGCACGTCGCTCAGGCCGACCTCGCCGGCCCAGCGCTCGACGAGGTCACCCGCGCCCTCCCCTTCGCCGAGGTCCGCGGCGGCCACCCGGGCCGACCACCCCGCCCGCGTCAGCGCGTCCGCGAGCTCGACGTAGGCGAGCGCCGGCAGCAGCGGGCTCGGCAGGACGAGGGCCCTCACCACCCGCGCGTCCCCGGTCCGCCCTTGAAGGGGCCGGTGATCCACGACGTCACCCACCCGCCGTAGAAGTCGCCCTCCTGCGCGACGACGACCTCGCCGTCGACCCGGCACTCGTCCATGAGCCCCGGCATGAGGGAGACGTGGCCCCGCAGGTCGGCGAAGGCGGGCGTCGGGTCGGGGTAGGTCCACACCGCGCGGGAGATGACGCGGTCGCCGACGACGACGTCGAAATAGCTCGCGACGCCCTTGAACTCGCAGATCGTGCGCCCGCCGTCGACGGGTCGCAGCAGCGAGGTGTCGACGTCGGCGAGCGGCATGTAGTACGTCGGCGGGTGGCTCGTCTCGAGCACCCGCAGCGCGGAGGTCGTGCGGGCCAGGCTCTGACCGGCGACGTCGACCTCGACGAGACCGGCGAAGGGGACGAGCGCGGGCGGGCGCGGGTAGTCCCAGACCGACTCGACGGGGTGCTCGCTCATCTGGCGATCGTCGCACCGCGGGGGCGGTGCCAGGGCTCAGAGCAGGCGGCGGATGGCCTGGGTGGCGCCGTCGAGGTAGCGCTGGACGGCGGCCCGGTCGGCGTCGGTCATCGCGTCGTCGAGGGCCTGGAGCGGGCCGAGCATCGGCAGCAGGTGCCCGAGCATCTCGGTGCGACCGGCGTCGGAGATCTCGACGAGCGTGCGCCGCCCGTCCTCGGGGTGCGGGGTGCGCACGGCGTAGCCGCGGGCGACGAGCCGGTCGACGATGCCCGAGGCGGCCGCCGAGCTCACGGAGAGGGCGCGCGCGATCTCCGCCGGTCCGTGCGGCGCGTCGCTCAGCAGGTCGAGGACCGCCATCTCGTTGTGGGAGAAGCCGGCACGACGGGCCATCGCCCCCGGCACGCCGGCCGCGACCTGGACGAGGGTGCGCAGGGAGCGGGCTGGACTAGAAGTGGACGGACCACCTCGCCCCGTCGTACCTTCGTTCACGATATAACTCACTTAGTTAGCAATCTTCTTCGACACCAGGAGTCTACGGTGCGTCATCGCGTCGCCGCCCTCATCACGGGCAAGCGGTCCGCCTGGGCCGTCATCGTCCTCGGCCTCGTGCTCATCGGCGTCGTCATGTCGCTCGGCGCCGGCACCCGTCAGGCCACCCCTACCGACTCGCTGCCCCGGGGCTACGACTCGACGGCCGCGGCCGAGCTGCGCGAGCAGCTGCCCGAGCAGGACGGCACCCAGGCCCTCGTCCTCTTCACCGCCGACGAGGGCACGATCGACAAGGCCGAGCTGCCCGAGCTCGCGAAGGCCGCCGGTCTCGGCGAGGACGCGACCGTCGTCCCGAGCGAGGACGGCACCGCGGCGATCACCTTCGTGCCGATCGAGACGACGGACAGCCCGAAGATCCGCGACGCGGTGCGCGACCTGCGCGCCGACCTCGGCGAGCGCACCCCGGACGGCATCACCGCCGAGGTGACGGGGCCCGCGGGCATCACCGCCGACCTGGCCGCCGTCTTCGACGGGGCCGACACCCGGCTGCTGCTCTCGACCGCCTCGATCGTCGCCGTCCTGCTCATCCTCACCTACCGCAGCCCGGTCCTGTGGATCATCCCGCTGACCGTCATCGGCGTCGGCGACCGCACCGCGACGGTCGCCGCGACCCAGATCCTCGAGCGCCTCGGCATGACGTGGGACGACTCGACGACCGGCATCCTCTCGGTCCTCGTCTTCGGCGCGGGGACGAACTACGCCCTGCTCCTCATGTCGCGCTACCGCGACGCGCTGCGGGTGACCGAGGACCGGCGCGAGGCGCTCACCGAGGCCCTCGCGAAGACCTTCGAGCCCGTCCTCGCGAGCGCGACGACGGTCGTCGTCGGCGTGCTCTGCCTCCTGCTCTCGCTCACCCCGGGCACCCGCGGGCTCGGTCTGGCGAGCGCGATCGGCATCGTCATCGCCGTCCTGTCGGCGCTCGTCATGCTGCCCGCGGTGCTCTCGCTCTTCGGGCGCTGGGTCTTCTGGCCGAAGGTCCCCCACGCCGGCGAGACGACCCTCAGCGACGGCCGCTCGCTGTGGCGCCGCATCGGCGACGCGGTCGCCCGCCGCCCCTCCGTCTTCGTCGGCGGTGCCGTCGTGCTCCTCGCGGTGATGTCGGCCGGCGTCTTCTCGGTCCGCCTCGGCCTGCCGCAGTCCGAGCAGTTCCTCGACAAGCCCGAGGCGATCGTCGCCGCCGAGCGCCTCGCCGAGTCCTTCCCCGCCGGCTCCTCCGACCCTGCGGTCATCGTCACGAAGGCCGACCCGGCGGAGGTCACGAAGGTCGCCGAAGGGGTCGACGGCATCGAGTCGGTCCGCCCCGGGGCCTCGGGTGACGGGGTGAGCGAGCTCCAGGCGGTGCTCCCCGGTCAGCCCGACAGCCAGGAGGCCGAGGACGCGGTCGTCGCGCTGCGCGCGGCCATCGCAGACGCCAACCTCACCGACACGCACGTCGGCGGCACCACGGCCGAGGCGGTTGACGTCGGCGACGGGGCCCAGCGCGACCGGCTGCTCATCCTGCCCCTCATCCTCGGGCTGGTCCTCGTCGCGCTCATCGCCCTGCTGCGCAGCCTCGTCGCGCCGCTCGTGCTCATCGCGACGGTCATGGCGACGAACTTCGCGGCGATCGGCGTCTCGTGGTGGATCTTCACGAAGGTCTTCGGCTTCAGCGCCCTCGACCAGATCACCGTGCTGTACGCCTTCCTCTTCCTCGTGGCGCTCGGCGTCGACTACAACATCTTCCTCGTCACCCGGGCGAAGGAGGAGACCCGCGAGCACGGGACCCGCGAGGGGATGCTGCGCGCACTGGCCGCCACCGGTGGGGTCATCACGAGCGCGGGCGTCCTGCTCGCCGCGGTCTTCGCCGTCCTCGGCGTCCTGCCGCTCGTCGTCCTCGCGCAGATCGGCGTCATCATCTGCATCGGCGTGCTCCTCGACACCCTGCTCGTGCGCACCGTCGTCGTCCCGGCGATCACCCTCCTGCTCGGCGACCGCTTCTGGTGGCCGCGCAAGGTGAGCTGACCCGCTCCGCCCTTCGCCAAACCCCGCCCCCCCCTTCGCCGAGCCCCGCTCGTCGTCCGCGAACCCCGCTCGTCGCCGCCCCGCGACGACCGGCCCTCACGGACCATGAGCGGGGCTCGGCGCATCTGGGGGCGGGCGAAGGGGGGCGAAGGGGGGGTCAGTCCGGCTCGTAGCCCTGGGCCATGTCGAGCAGCACCTCGTGGAAGGCGATCTCGGCAGGGGCGCGGACCCGGTCGTGCCGGTGGGCGACGACGATCCGGCGCGGCGGGGCGGAGTCGCCGAGCGAGACGATGCGCACCCCGGGGTGCTTGTTCGTCAGCGCGGTGCGCGGCGCGAGCGCGACCCCGAAGCCGACGCTCACCATCGCCTGCGCCTCCTGGTAGTCGTTGGCCTCGAAGGAGATCCGCGGCTCGAAGCCCGCGGCCGCCGCGCTGCGGTGGAGCACCTCGACGACCGCGTGCTGCTCGGAGCGGATGATCCAGCCCTCGTCGGCGAGATCGCGCATGTGCACGGAGCGCTCCCCGGCGAGCGGGTGGTCCGCGGCGACGACGAGCACAGTGGGGTCCTCGAAGAGCGTCGTCAGCGCGACCTGGCTCGGGTCGATCCGACGCCACTCGTAGTCCCACAGCAGCGAGAGCCCCACCTCGCCCTCCTCGAGCTTGTCGATGAGGCCCTGCTCGCGGTCGCTGTGGATGTGCATCCGGATCGAGGGGTAGAGCTGGCGGAAGCGCTGCACCGCGAGCGGGACGAAGGACGAGCCCACGGTCGCGAAGGTGCCGATCGACAGCTGCCCCCGGCGCAGACCGGCGATCTCGGCGAGATCGGCCTCGGCGGCGGTGAGCTGGCGCACCACCTTGCGGGCGTGCCCGGCGAGCACCTGACCGGCCTCGGTCGGCACCATGCCGCGCGCGTGCCGGGTGAGCAGGGGCTGCCCCACCTCGCGCTCGAGCCGCCGCAGCTGCTGCGAGACGGCCGACGGCGAGTACTGCAGCCGGGCGGCCGCCGCGGTGACCGAGCCCTCCTCGATGACGTGCAGGAGGACCTGGAGACGACTCACGTCGAGCACGTCGACCTCCGACCCTGAAGCATCGCTTCAGCCTCGTGCACTGCGACCATCATGGGCTTCAGCGTAGCGGGCATCCGCATGGCGCCGGGCGAGCCCGACGGGAGCGGGAGGAGACCGCACCCCCGCCTCACCCCCCTTCGACTCCGCGGTTGAAGCGATGCTTCAGACCCACGCTCGATCTCGCGCTGGTCCTTCAGCCAGATCGCCGTCACTCTCGTCTGCGGCGACCACTCGGTCGCACGAGATGTGAGGAGGCCCGGATGGAGATCCCGGCGACGTGGATGCGCGGAGGGACCAGCAAGTGCTGGGTCTTCCGGCGCGACGACCTCGACGTGCCCGGCATGTCGGTCGACGAGGTGCTCCTGCGCGTGTACGGCAGCCCCGACGTGCGCCAGGTCGACGGCGTCGGCGGCGGCACCTCCACGACGAGCAAGGCGGTCATCCTCTCGGCCTCACAGCGCGAGGGCGTCGACGTCGACTACACCTTCGCTCAGGTCGGCATCGAGGCCGCCACGGTCGACTGGGGCAGCAACTGCGGCAACTGCTCGGCGGTCGTCGCGGCCTTCGCCGTGCGCGAGGGCTGGGTCGCCGCGCAGGACCCGAGCACCGAGGTCCGTGTGCTCAACACGAACACCGACCAGGTCATCGTCCAGGAGCTGAGCACCCCCGGAGGCGTCCTCACCGAGGACCTGACGACCGCGATCCCGGGCGTGCCCTTCCTCGGCTCGCCCGTGCGGATGGGCTTCCTCGACCCGGCCGGCCGCACGACCGGCCGGCTCTTCCCCACCGGTCGCGAGCGCGACCGGCTCCCCGACGGCGAAGGGGGCATCGAGGCCACCCTCGTCGACGCCGGGGCGCCCGTGGTCGCCCTTCGCGCGGCCGACGTCGGTCTCACCGGTCACGACTCGCTCGCCGCCCTCGACGCCGACCCCGCTCTCCTCGGCCGGCTCGACGCGATCCGGCGCGAGGGCGCGGTCGCGATGGGCCTCGTCGCCGACGTCGGCGAGGCCGCCCGCGCCGTGCCGAAGCTCGCGCTCGTCGCCGCACCGCGCGAGGAGGGCTGCGACGTCGACGTCCTCATGCTCTCGATGGGCCGCGCGCACCCCGCCATCCCCATCACCGGCAGCGTCGCGCTCACCCTCGCGTCGCGCCACCCCGGCACCGTCGTCGCGCAGCTGCTCGACGACGAGGAGACCCAGGCCGACCAGCTCGTCATGCGCACCGCCGCGGGCGTCGTCACGACCTACGTCTCCGAGACCGACGGGCAGGTCGTCGTGGGCGCGACCCGCACCTACCGCCGTCTGGCGCAGGGAGTGGTCTTCCTGCCCGACCCGCCCACGAGCACCGCCACGCACCGCATCCTCAAGGGAGAGGAATCATGACCCAGGACAACCTCGTGACACCCGCACGGCCGGAGGACCCGCCGCCGCCGAACCGCCGGACGGCGCTGGCCATCATGGCCGGCTTCGCCGTGGCCGGGGTCGGCGGCACCCTGCTGGGCGGCCGCCTGCTCAACCCGCCGGCCTCGACCGCCGACGGCGACTTCGCCGGCGAGACCGTCGAGTTCCTCATCCCGCTCGCCGAGGGCGGCGGCACCGACACCTGGGCCCGCTTCGTCGGGGCCGAGCTCGTCCACAAGATCCCCGGCGTGCCCGGCTTCGCGCCGGTCAACGAGGCCGGCGGCGAAGGGATCACCGGCACCAACCACTTCGTCAGCTCGGCTCCCCCGGACGGCACCGAGGTCCTCGTGAGCACCGCGACGACCGTCGTCCCGTGGCTGCTCACGCGTCCCGCGGTCCGCTACGACTTCACGAGGCTCCAGCCGATCCTCGCCAACGGCACCGGCGCGGTCGTCTACGCGCGCACCGGCGCCGGTGTCAGCGGCCTGTCCGACCTCGTCGACCGTCCGACCCCGCTGAAGTTCGGCGGCATCACCGCCACCGGGCTCGACCTCACGACGCTGCTCGCCTTCGACCTGCTCGAGATGGACGTCGACGCGACCTTCGGCTTCGAGGGCCGCGGGCCGGTCAACCTCGCCCTCCAGCGCGGCGAGATCGACATCGACTACACGACGACGTCGACCTACGCGTCGGCCGTCGAGCCGATGGAGGAGGCGAAGACGGCCGTCGTGCTCTTCTGCCTCGGTCAGCTCGACGAGTCCGGCGAGGTCGTCCGCGACCCGAACTTCCCCGACACCCCCACGGTCGTCGAGGCCTACGAGGAGCTGCACGGCTCGGCCCCCTCGGGCCCGAAGCTCGACGCCTACAAGACGGTCCTCGGCGTGACGTACACCTACCAGAAGGCCCTCTGGGTCCCCGCCGAGACGCCGAAGGCCGTCGTCGACCTCATGCGCACGTCCTCGCAGGCGCTCGCGCAGGACAAGGACTTCGAGGAGGCCGCCGACAAGGTGCTCGGCGGGTACCCACTCGACGCGGGCGCCGACCTGGCGACCCGCATCCGGGAGGCGTACACGGTCGACGCCTCCGTCCGGGAGCACGTCATCACGCTGCTCTCGAGCTCCTACCACGTGACGGTCGAGTGAGGTCCTGACATGTTCGACGCTGCACTCTCAGCCCTGGGCTCCCTCTCCGAGCCCTCCCTGCTCCTCATGCTCGCCGCCGGTGTCATCGCCGGTCTCGTCATGGGCCTCATCCCCGGTCTCGGCGGCACGGGCGCGGTCGCGATCCTGCTGCCGGTGACCTTCGGGATGGAGCCCGAGCAGGCCTTCGCCCTGCTCATCGGCGCCCTCGCGGTGGTCCACACCTCCGACACCGTCTCCGCGGTCCTCCTCGGCGCACCGGGATCGGCGTCGGCGAGCGTGACGATGCTCGACGGCTACGCCATGGCCCGCAAGGGCGAGGCGAAGCGGGCGCTCTCGCTCGCCTTCCTCTCCTCCATGGCCGGCGGTCTCATCGGCGCGCTCGGCCTCACCCTGGCCATCCCGCTCGCCCGCCCGCTCGTCCTGTCCTTCGCCAGCCCCGAGCTCTTCATGCTCACGGTGCTCGGCGTCTCGCTCGCCGCCGTGCTCTCGCGCGGCAACGTCGTCAAGGGCCTGCTCGCCGGTCTGCTCGGCCTGCTGCTCGGCTTCGTCGGCACCTCGCCGACGACCGCCGAGGAGCGCTTCACCGGCGGCAGCCTCTTCCTCGGCGACGGCCTCTCGCTCGTCGCGGTCGCGCTCGGCATCTTCGGCCTGGCCGAGATCGCCTCGCGCGTCGGCCAGCGCACCGTCGACCGCGACATGGTCAGCCTCGGCGGCGGCTGGATGTCGGGCATCAAGGAGTGGGTCACCCACTGGACCCAGGTCATCCGCGGCTCGCTCATCGGCATCTGGGCCGGCGTCCTGCCCGGCGTCGGCGCGACCGCCGGCACCTGGCTCGCCTACGGCCAGGCCGTCGCGACGGCCAAGGACAAGCGCAAGTTCGGCAAGGGCGACCCCCGCGGCATCGTCGGCCCGGAGAGCGCGAACAACTCCGTCGAGGCCGGCGACCTCATCCCGACGCTGCTCTTCGGCATCCCCGGTGGTGTCCCCTCCGCGATGCTCCTCGGGATGCTGCTCACCTACGGCATCCAGCCGGGGCCGGCGATCGTCACCGAGCACCTCAACCTCATGTACCTCATCGTGTGGTGCTTCGCGATCGCGAGCATCGTCGGCGCCTTCTTGTGCTTCCTGGCCACCCCCGGGCTGGCCAAGCTGACGAAGGTCCCCTTCGCCGTCCTCGGCGCCGGCCTGCTCGTCATCATGCTGCTCGGCGCCTTCCAGGAGGGTGGCCAGATCGGCGACCTGTGGATCATGGTCGCGCTCGGCGCCGCCGGCTGGCTGATGAAGGCCACCGACACCCCCCGCGCGCCCTTCCTCATCGGCTTCGTCCTCGCGATCCCGATGGAGCGCTACTACTACCTCACGGACTCGCTCTACGACGGCGTCGGCTGGCTGACCCGCCCGGGCGTCCTCGTCTTCCTCGCCGTGCTCGTCGGCCCCCTCGTGTGGGGGCTCGTCAAGCGCACGCGTCGCAACCGCGACCAGGCGGCCGACCTCGGCCACCGCGGCGAGGCCGACCTGCGTCACGACGACGACGAGGACACCGAGCAGGGCATGCTCAAGGACTCGCCGTGGTCGCTGGGCTTCGCGGTCCTCACGACGGTCGTCTTCGCGGTCGCCCTCGGGGTCAGCCAGACCTTCTCCCCGGAGGCGCGGCTCATGCCCCAGCTCGTGAGCGCCGGCGGTCTGATCATGGGGCTGGTCCTCGTGTGGGCCGAGCTGCGCACGCGTCGCGACGGGGCGGCCCCTCGCCCCGGGTGGACCCACGACGTGACGATCGCGGTGAGGATGTTCGGCGCGATGGCGCTCTTCCTCGTGCTCGTCATGCTCGGCGGCTACCTCGTCGCGGTGACCCTCTTCGTGCCGGGCTTCCTGCTCTACGTGGCCCGGGCCCGGCCTCGCACCGCGATCATCTACACACTGGTGCTGTGCCTCGTGCTGGCCGCACTGCCCTCGATCCTGCCCGTGGACCTGCCGACCGGTCTGCTGCAGGGCTGACCACCACCTGAGAGGACACGCTCATGACCATCGTCGTCGCCTACGCGGACACCCCACCGGGTCACGCCGCGCTGCGGGCAGCCGCCCGCGAGGCCGTCCTTCGCTCCGAGGAGGTCGTCGTCGTGCCCGCGACCGCGGACCTCGACCCCACGGCCGAGTCGCTGCGGGCCGTGCTCGAGGGGGGCGAGGGGCCGGACGCCACCGGCGTCTCGCTCGAGGTGCGCACCTCGGACCTGCACGACCCGGCCGACGCCGTCATCCAGGTCGCCCAGCAGGTCGAGGCCTCGCTCATCTGCCTCGGTCTGCGCCGCCGCTCCCCCGTCGGCAAGCTCCTCATGGGCAGCACCGCCCAGCGGGTCCTGCTCGACGCGACCTGCCCGGTGCTCGCGGTCAAGCCGTAGCGCGCGGCTGCCGACGCCCCATTCGCCCGACCGGGTGGAGGGGGCGTCGCCGTCCCCGTCCCCCCTCGCCCCCGCTTCGCTCCCTCCCTCTTCGGCCCCGCACCGCTCCCCCTTCGCCGCTCCCCCTTCGCCGAGCACCGCTCGTCGTCCGCGAACCCCGGTCCTTGCCGGCCCGCGACGACCGTCCCTCACGGACCACGAGCGGGGCTCGGCGCATCGGGGGGGTGTGGCGGGGGCGGGCGGGCGAAGGGGGGCGAAGGGGGTCAGCGGGGGCGGGCGGGCGACTCGGGCCAGAACTCGAGCAGGTCACCCGGGCCGAGGCCGAGCGCGCGCTCGATCTCGGCGGGGGTCGTCTGCTGGAGGTGGGTCGAGACGTTCGTCGTGAGATCGCGCCAGTAGCCGCGCAAGGTCGACTCCGACAGGTAGAGCTGGGTGCTCAGCTCGGCGTAGGTGAGCCCGCGGGCGCGACCGGCGAGCACCTGGCGCTGGCGCTGCGAGAGGATCGTCAGGCTCTTGCGGCGCACGAGCACCTCGATGAGCCCGATGATCGCCTGCGGCACGACGACCCGACCGGCCGCCGCGTCGACGAAGGCCTCCTGGGCCTCGGCCGTGGGCGCCGACTTCGAGACGATGCCGGTCGCCCCCGCCGCCATGCACGCCGCGAGCACGAAGCGGCGCTCCTCCTGGCTGTACACGCACACCCGGTAGCCCGCGTCGACGAGCATCCGCACCGCCGCGACGCCCTGGCGCGCCGAGGGCTGCGTGCTGTTGACGAGGTGCAGGTCGAGCACGACGACGTCGGCGACCGGCCGGTCCTCGAGCAGCGTCTCGACCCTCGAGTACTGCCCCACGAAGTCGATCCCCGGCATGAGCGCCGGCATCGACTCGCGGATCACCGTCGCGTCGTCGACGACGAGCGCGCGCACCCGTGGCTGGTCCTGCGTCATCCCTGCTCCACCCCGATCTCCATGGTGCCCATGCGCACCGTCGTCCCGATCCCGGGCTCGGAGTCGATGTCGACCCCGATCCCCCGGCTGGAGAGCTCGCCGACGACGACGTCGCCGAGCCCCACCCCCCTGTCCGTCACCTCGGGGTCGAAGCCGACCCCGTCGTCGTGCACCGAGAGCACCCAGCGAAGGGGGGTCCTCTCACCCGCGCGGGCACCCCCGTCATGCGCGTCGTCGTCTCCCTCGTCCGAGTCGAGGTGGACGACGACGAGCGAGGCCGCCGCGTGCTGGCGCACGTTGAGCAGCACGCTCGCGAGCGCCTGCTCGACCGCCTCGGTGTCCTCGGCGGCCAGGCGCACCTGCGCGCCGAGGTCGAGTGAGGTCTCCAGGCGCAGGTCGACGAAGCGCTCGCACACGGCCTGGACACGACCGGCGAGGGCGACCTCGCCCCGAGCCGGGGTCGCGCCGGGCGTCGGCCCCTGGAGGTAGGCGCGCATCCGGCGCGACTCGACGAGGGCCTGCTGGCGCAGCCGCTCGCGCGTGCTGTCGTCGACGTCGTCGTCGGTGAGCAGGCGCATCACCGCGGCGCCGTTGTGGATCGCCACCCGGGCGCGGTGCTCCTCCTCGCGTCGGCCGAGCTCGGCGGCGAGCGCGCGGGCGTGGTCGGCGTCCTGCGCCAGACGCAGGTTGTAGCCGACGAGCAGGCGCCCGACGATGCCGAGGGCGATGTAGGTGAGCAGGTTGCCCAGGACCGTGCTCGGGTGGGTGCGCGTGCCGTCGGCCATGTACACCGAGGCGGAGGCGACGACGGCGGTCATCGAGCCGAGCCACAGGACGTGGCTGCGCAGGGCGCTCGCGGTGAGCAGCACCCCCAGGGCGTACCCGGGCTGGAAGCCCACCCACGTCCCGACGCGGAAGTCGTCGGGCACGGTGAGCGGCCCGAGGACGAGCAGCATGCAGGCGACGGCGAGGTCGACGGCCGTCCACGCCGTCGACAGCGGTCCGCGGGTGGCGATCATCCGCACGCACACCGCGACGGTCATGACGAGAGCAGCCAGCCACGTGAGCGCGGCGGCCCGCTCGTCGGGAGCCACCCGCAGCGCGGAGGTGAAGGACGGCGCCATCTGCACGAGCGTGCCGACACGCGCGCCCATGACGAGCAGGGCGATGCCCCACAGCGCCCCGGCCTGAGTCGTCGGCAGCGAGTCCGGCCACCACCACCGGCGGCTCGGGGCAGGGCTGTCGTCGGTCACGCGTCGATGATCCCCGACGGATCACCCCAGGTCACCCCGCGAAAAGCGCGGAGCCCGCCTCCCGAGCGCGAATCCCGGTGTCAGGTCTGCGATTTCGTGGGGTGTTGCGACGCCGAGGGGTCGACGACACTGGCAGCGGTGTGCACCGCTGCAGGGGGCGGTGCACCCATCTACCGAGAGGCAGCCCGTGCAGATCCGCACCGTCACCGCGACCGCCGCCGTCGCCGTCCTGCTCACCGCGTGCGGGGGTGGCGAGTCCGGGAGCGGCACGACGCAGTCCGCCAGCACGTCGAGCAGCACGAGCGAGAGCACGCCGTCCGAGAGCAGCGCGTCCGAGTCGGAGAGCCCCGAGAGCTCCGAGACAGAGAGCTCCGGGACCGAGGCCTCCGAGAGCGATTCGGGATCGGCCGGCGGCGAGATGGAGGAGGTCGAGGTCGGCGAGAGCGTCGAGGACCCCGAGCTCGGCAACACCGTCGAGGTGACGAAGATCGTGCGCGACTTCGCCTCGGAGGACTTCGCCAACATCGCCGAGGACGGCGGCGAGATCGTCCTCGTCGAGATCGACGCGAAGGCCGGCGACGAGTTCAGCGGCGGCGTCAACGGCCCCTTCAAGCTCCGCGCCGACGGCACCGACTCCTCCTCGACGAGCATCGTCGACGACGAGCTCGAGGCCGCGGGCATGACCCCCTTCGACGGCCCGAGCCGTGGCGAGGAGGCCACGGGCTGGCTCGCCTTCCAGGTCAACACCCGCGCGGACTCCTACGAGTTCGTCTACACCCGCCTCGCGGCGAAGGTCATCGGCTCCGACAAGACCTTCCCCAAGGAGGAGTGGACCATCGAGCTCCCGTGAGCGAGCGGTGACGAAGGGGGACCACCGTGAGGTGGTCCCCCTTCGCCCGTCCCAGGCTGCGCCCAGGCTGGTGGTTAGGATCGATGACGCACCCAGCCCGCACGCAGACGAAGGGAGGGCCTCGGCATGAGTCTCTTCGAGCGCATGGAGCGCAAGCTCGAGCGCACGGTCAACGGCGTCTTCGCCAAGGCCTTCCGCTCCGAGGTCCAGCCCCTCGAGCTGGCCTCCGCCGTCCGGCGCGCCATGGACGACCGCGCGACCCTCATCGGGCGCGGCCGCACCGCGGTGCCCAACCTCTTCACCATCGAGCTCTCGCCCGGTGACTACGACCGGCTCACGGAGTACGACGAGGAGCTCGAGGACGAGCTCATCGCCGCGGCCCAGGAGCACGCCGAGACCCAGCGCTACCGCCCCGGCGGGCCGCTGCAGGTGATCTTCGAGTCCGACGACGAGCTCGAGACGGGTGTCTTCCGGGTGCGCCCGGCGACCGCCCGGCAGCGCGTCGAGGACCCCTCGGCGGTGCGGGAGTACCGCGAGGAGTACGTCGAGACCGAGGGCGAGGACTACGACGAGTACTCCGCGCCCGTGCCGCAGGGCCGGGCCCAGGCCCCGGCCGCGCCCACCCCGGCGCCCGCCCGGGGGCCGGCCGCGCCCTCGGCCGACGAGTGGTGGGACGACGACGTCGAGGACGACGAGTGGGAGGTGCCGACCTCCGCCCGCGGTGCAGCCGCCGCCCCTGCGCCGGCTCCCGTGCCAGCACCCCAGCCCCGCACCCCCGAGCCCCGCGCCCCGGAGCCCGCTCGTGCGGCCGCCCGCCGGCCGCGGGTGCAGGACCTGCCCTGGCTCGAGGTCGACGGCGAGCGCTACCCGCTCATGAGCGCGATGACCGTGCTCGGCCGCGACGAGAGCGCCGACGTCGTCCTCGACGACCCGGGCATCTCACGCCGCCACGCCGAGGTCCGCGTCACGAACGACGGACCGCACCAGGTCGCCCACCTGCGCGACCTCGGCAGCACCAACGGCTCGTACGTCAACGGCGAGCAGGTCGACGCCTGCCCCCTCCACGACGGCGACCGCATCACCGTCGGGCGCACGAGCGTGATCTTCCGGCTGGCACGTCGCTGAGGTTCGACGACTACCCTGCCCACCTGCGGCCACCCGCGCCGTGACCATACCGTCCGACGCGACACCCGAGAGGAGCCCCATGAGCGAGCTGACCGTCACCGTGCTGCGCCTCGGCCTGCTCATCCTGCTGTGGGCCTTCGTCCTCTCCCTCGCGGGCGTGCTGCGCTCCGACCTCTACGGCACGCGCGTCATCGCACGCCAGGGCTCGGCCTCGAGCCGGCGCTCGCGCAAGGAGAAGCGGGCGGCCGACACCCCGCGCCGCAACCCCCGCACCCCGACCCACCTCGTCATCACCGGCGGCGCCCTCGCCGGCACCTCGCTGCCGCTGCGCGACAAGGGCGTGCTCATCGGGCGCAACCCCGAGTGCACCCTCGTCCTCGACGACGACTTCGCCTCAGGGCGTCACGCCCGGATCATCCGCGGTGACGACAGCTGGTACGTCGAGGACCTCGGCAGCACCAACGGCACCTTCATCGGCGAGTTCCGCGTCGGCGAGGCGGTGCCCGTCGAGGCCGGCACGACCGTGCGCATCGGCAAGACCCGCCTCGAGCTGCGGAGCTGACGCATGGCCATCGGACTGAGGTACGCAGCGCGCTCCGACGTCGGGCTGGTCCGCTCGGACAACCAGGACTCGGGCTACGCCGGGCCCCACCTGCTCGTCGTCGCCGACGGCATGGGCGGGCACGCCGGGGGCGACATCGCGAGCGCCACGGTGATCACCGAGCTCGTCGAGCTCGACCACGACTCGCTCGGCGCGTCCGAGGCGAGCGCCCAGCTCGGCAAGGCCATCCGCCGGGCCAACCGCGAGATCGCGCGCATCGCCGAGGAGCGCAAGGAGCTCTCGGGCATGGGCACGACGACGACCGCGCTCATGCGGGCTCGCAACAAGCTCATCCTCGCCCACATCGGCGACTCCCGCGCCTACCTCCTGCGCGACGGCACCGTCACCCAGATCACGACGGACCACTCCTTCGTCCAGACCCTCATCGACGAGGGCCGGATCACCGAGGAGGAGGCCTCGACCCACCCCCAGCGCTCGGTCGTCACCCGCGTCCTCACCGGCGACGAGGACGACGACCCGGACGTCGGCGCCCGCGAGGCCCGTCTCGGCGACCGCTACCTGCTGTGCTCTGACGGCCTGTCCGGCTTCGTCGCCCGCGACACCATCGCCGAGCAGCTCTCCTCGGGGCGCACCCCCGCCGAGACCGCCGACGACCTCGTCGCCCTCGCCCTGCGCGCGGGCGCACCCGACAACGTCACCGTCATCGTCGCCGACGTCGTCGACAGCGCCGACGGGACCCCGCCCTCGACCCAGCCGCAGGTCGTCGGGTCGGCCTCGATGCGCTCGAGCTCGACGCGCGCCATCCCGACCACCCCGGCCGAGAAGGCTGCCGCCCTCGTGCGGCCCGAGACCCCCGAGCCCGACCTCGAGCTCGCCGAGGAGGGCTCGACCCGGCGGGGCCGCTGGCTGCGACGGGTCGCCGCGCTCGGCGTCGTCGCGCTCGTCCTCGGTGCGATCCTGTACGGCGCGTGGGCCTGGACGCAGCAGCAGTACTACATCGCCGGTCAGGACGGCCGCGTGACGATCTACCGCGGCATCGCCTCCGACCTCGGCCCGATCCCGCTGTCCTCCGCGGTCGAGCAGACCGACGTCATGCTCTCCGACCTGCCCGACTTCTACCGCAGCAGCATCGAGGAGAGCGTGAGCGTCGACTCCGAGCGCGACGCCCAGAAGAAGGTCGACGACCTGCGCGTCGCCGCGAAGCGGTGCGCCGAGCTGCGCAGCGAGGGCGAGCCGTGCGGTCGCTGAAGACGATCACGACGATCGCCCCGAAGCGCGGCCGCAACGTCGAGCTGCTGCTCGTCGCGCTCGCGATCGGCGTCGTCGTCCTCGCGTACATCAACGTCGAGGTGGCGGCCAACGGCTCCGTGCCGCCGGACCTGCTGGCCCACACCGGCATGCTCGCGGCCATCGCGCTCGTCTTCCACGTCGTGCTGCGCTGGCGCGCGTCGTACGCCGACCCGCTCGTGCTGCCGATCCTCACCCTGCTCAACGGCATCGGCCTGGTGATGATCCACCGCCTCGACCTGGCTGCCGGCCGGGACTTCAGCGAGGGCTACGCCCTCAAGCAGCTGCAGTGGACGGCGCTGGGCGTGGCCCTCGCCCTCACCGTGCTCGTCGCCCTGCGCGACCACCGCGTCCTGCGCCGCTACACCTACACCGCCGGCCTGCTCGGCCTCGTGCTGCTCCTGCTGCCGCTGCTGCCGATCATCGGTCACGACGTCTACGGCGCGAACATCTGGATCAAGATCGGGCCCTTCACCTTCCAGCCCGCCGAGGTCGCGAAGATCTGCTTCGCCGTCTTCTTCGCCGGGTACCTCGTGCAGACCCGTGACGTGCTCGCCCTCGCCGGGCGCAAGGTCCTCGGGCTCACCCTGCCGCGCGGCCGTGACCTCGGGCCGATCCTCGTCGCCTGGGTCGCCTCGGTCCTCGTCCTCGTCCTCGAGACCGACCTCGGCACCTCGCTGCTCCTCTTCGGCCTCTTCGTCTCGATGCTCTACGTCGCGACCGAGCGGGTGAGCTGGATCGCGATCGGCCTGAGCCTGGCGGCCTTCGGCGCCTTCGTCGCCTACCGCCTCTTCCCCCACCTGCAGACGCGCGTCCTGTGCTGGGTCGACCCCTTCAGCGAGGAGGGCACCCGCCAGTGCGGCCAGCTCGTGAGCGGCCTGATGGGGCTCTCCGCGGGCGGGCTGCTCGGCACGGGGCTCGGTCGCGGGCGGCCGTGGTCGACGCCGCTGCCGGAGACCGACTTCATCTTCAACAGCCTCGGCGAGGAGCTCGGGCTCGTCGGCATCATGGCGATCATCGCCCTGTACGCGATCCTCGTCGAGCGCGGCCTGCGCTCGGCCATCGGCCTGCGTGACGGCTTCGGCAAGCTGCTCGCGACGGGTCTGGCCTTCACCGTCGCGCTCCAGGTCTTCGTCGTCGTCGGCGGGGTCACCCGGGTCATCCCGCTCACCGGTCTCACCCTCCCCTTCGTCGCGTACGGCGGGTCCTCGCTCCTCGCGAACTGGACCCTCGCCGCGATCCTCCTGCGCATCAGCGACCACGCGCGCCGTCCCGAGCCCGAGCTGGACCCGGCGTCGATGGACGCCCCGACCGAGGTGGTGAGCACCCGATGAACGAGCCCATCCGACGCCTCTCGATGCTCGCGGCGCTGCTCTTCACCGCGCTGCTCGTCTCCTCGACCTGGCTCCAGGTCGTCGGGGCCGAGGCGATCAACGACCGCCCGGACAACCGCCGCACCGCGCTGAAGAACTACGGCCAGGAGCGCGGCCAGATCCTCCTCGGCGGTCAGCCGATCGCCCGCTCGGTACCCTCCGACGACGAGCTGCAGTGGCAGCGCGTCTACGCCTCGCCCGAGACCTACGCGCACATCACCGGCTACTACTCCTTCGAGTACGGCGCCGGCGGCGGGCTCGAGGGCGCCGCGAACTCCCTGCTCAGCGGCACCGACGACACGCTCTTCTACGGCCGGGTCTCCGACATCCTCTCCGGCAAGGCCTCGAAGGGGGCCTCGCTCGAGCTGACCATCGACCCGCAGGCCCAGCGGGCCGCGAAGGAGGCGCTCGGAGACCAGCGCGGCGCCGTCGTCGCCATGGACCCGCGGACCGGGGCGATCCTCGCGATGTACTCCTCGCCGACGTACAGCCCGACCCCGCTCGTCAGCCACGAGCAGGGCACGGCGGCCAAGGCGTGGGAGAGCCTCAACGCCGACTCCTCCCGCCCCCTGGTCAACCGCGCGATCGGCGGCAACCTCTACCCGCCGGGGTCGGTCTTCAAGGTCGTCACCGCGGCCGCTGCCATCGAGTCCGGTGACTACGACGAGAGCTCGTCGATCCCCGGGCCCGCGGTCCTCGACCTGCCCCAGACCGACGTCGGCCTGCCCAACAGCCACCCCGGCGCGTGCGGCCCGAACGACCGCGTCACCCTCGCCGTGGCGATGCAGGACTCGTGCAACACCGCCTTCGGCTGGCTGGGCATGGAGCTCGGCGGCGACACCGTCGGCGACCAGGCGAGCAAGTTCGGCTTCGGCGACAAGCTCGAGATCCCCATGGACGTCACACCCTCCACCTTCCCCACCGGGCTCAACCCGCCGCAGGAGGCGCAGTCGGCCATCGGCCAGTACGACGTGCGCGTCACGCCCCTGCAGGTCGCGATGATGAGCTCCGCGGTCGCCAACGACGGGGTCGTCATGCGGCCCTACGTCGTCGAGCGGGTGCAGGGCGACGACCTCTCGGTCATCTCCGACACCAAGCCCGAGCAGCTCTCGCGGGCGATCGACCCGGAGACCGCCACCGAGCTCACCGACATGATGAAGCTCGTCGTCGAGCGCGGCACCGGCACCCAGGCCGCGGTCCCCGGCACGAGCGTCGCCGGCAAGACCGGGACCGCCGAGCACGCCGAGGGCGCGGCCCCGCACGCGTGGTTCACCGGCTTCGCCCCGGCGGACAACCCCAAGGTCGCGGTCGCGGTCGTCGTCGAGGACGGCGGCCGGGCGGGCAACGAGGCGTACGGCGGCTCGGTCGCCGGACCGATCAGCGCTGCGGTGATGAAGGCGGTGCTCGAGTGAGCAGCGGACCCCTGACCAGGTCAGACGTCGTGTCGGCCACAATGGCGGCACAGGAAGAGAGGACGTCGTGACGACAAGCACCCCCCGGCTGCTCGGAGGACGGTACGAGCTCGGCGAGCTCATCGGCCGAGGCGGCATGGCCGAGGTCCACCGTGGCTACGACACCCGTCTCGGACGACCCGTGGCGGTGAAGATCCTGCGCAGCGACCACGCGCGGGACACCTCCTTCCTCCACCGCTTCCGCCGCGAGGCCCAGTCGGTCGCCGGGCTCAACCACCGCTCGATCGTCGCGGTCTACGACTCCGGCGAGGACCGCACGACCGAGTCCGGCGGCGCCGGCCTGTCCGTGCCGTACATCGTCATGGAGCTCGTCGAGGGCCAGACCCTGCGCGAGGTCCTCAACGACCAGGGCCCGCTCGCGCCCGCCGAGGCCGCACGGATCTGCGAGGGCGTCCTCGACGCGCTGTCCTACAGCCACCGCATGGGCATCGTCCACCGCGACATCAAGCCCGGCAACGTCATGCTCACCGCCGACGGCACGGTCAAGGTCATGGACTTCGGCATCGCCCGCGCGGTCGCCGACACCCAGGCGACGATGACGCAGACCGCGGCGGTCATCGGCACGGCGCAGTACGTCTCGCCCGAGCAGGCCCGGGGCGAGACCGTCGACAACCGCAGTGACGTCTACTCCGTCGGCTGCCTGCTCTTCGAGCTCATGACCGGCACGACGCCCTACACCGGCGAGCCGATCAGCCTCACCTACCAGCACGTCAACGCGCCGATCCCGCTGCCGAGCTCGCTCGAGCCCACGGTCTCGAGCGACCTCGACGCCGTCGTCGCCGCCGCGCTCACCAAGGACCGCGACGAGCGCTACCAGGACGCCTCGGACATGGCCGACGACCTGCGCGCCGTCCGCGCCGGCCGTCCGGTCAGCGAGCTCGCGCAGGGTGCCCTCGCGGCCGTCGCGGGCGCCGGCGCGCTCGAGGCCGACCCCACGGTCGCCCTCGCCGCGGCCGCCCCGGCGCAGCACCTCGGTGACACCTCGACCTTCCGTCCGATCCAGGACCCGCCCACCCCGCTCGAGCCCGAGCGTCGCCGGCGCGGTGGCCTGGGCTGGCTCCTGGCGCTCCTGCTCCTCATCCCCGTCGCCGCCCTCGGGTGGTACGTCTGGGACTCCAACCAGCCGCCGGAGATCGTCCGGGTCGCCGCGCCGCAGCTCGTCGGGCTCGACGAGGACGCGGCGGAGGCGAAGCTCACCGACCTCGGTCTCGACGGTGATCGGTCCGAGGCCAACAACGCGGCCCCCGAGGGCGAGGTCTTCGAGCAGAGCGTGCCCGAGGGCGAGATGGTCGACGAGGGGTCGACGATCGCCTACACCGTGTCGCAGGGCCCGGAGCAGGCCACCGTGCCCCAGGTCGTCGGCCAGAGCCGCGCGGATGCCGAGAAGGCGATCCGCGATGCCGGCCTGGAGGTCGGCGACGTCACCTTCGAGGACAGCAACGAGCAGAAGAAGAACCGCGTCATCTCGGTGAGCCCCGGGCAGTCCGAGCAGGTCGAGGCCGGCAGCACCGTCGACCTCGTCGTCGCGAGCGGTGACGTCAAGCTCGAGGACTACGTCGGCCAGCAGATCGAGCAGGTCCGTCCCGACATCTACGCGCTGGGGCTGAAGACCCGCGAGGTCACCGTCCCCTCGGACGAGCCGGCCGGCCAGATCCTCAGCCAGGACCCGCAGGGCGGCGGCACGATCGCCCAGGGCCGCACCATCCGCCTCGAGATCGCGGGCCCCCAGGACAAGACGGAGACGACGACGGTCACCCCGCCGCCGCCCTCCACCTCCGAGACGACTCCTCCGGAGACGAGCGACCCGAGCACGACGAGCCCGCCGGAGACGACGACGGACCCGAGCGACGGCGAGGAGGGCGACCAGGGCAACCAGACCCCGGGCGGCCCGGCCAGCCCGTCGACGCCGAACCCGCGCTCGACGACGGCGCAGACGCCGTAGCCGGACCCGCCCGTCAGGATGCGGTCGAAGGGGGAGCCTCGGCTCCCCCTTCGTCGTCCTCCGGGACCTCGGGGCGGGGTCGCTCGAAGCTCACGGAGATCTTCTCGAAGCCCTTGAGCCGCTGCGCCCGGGCCTGCCCGCGGTAGGCGCGGCGGTCGGCGTCGGTGAGCTCGACGTCGTCGGTGAAGATCGTGAGGAGCGCACGCGGCCACAGCCGCTCGGCGAGCACGACGTTGATCTCGACGCACAGCAGGATGACCACGGCGTTGCTGTAGATGAAGATCAGCAGGCCGAGGACGATCGCGAAGACCGAGCTGACGTTGCTCGCGCGGCTGACGACCGTGCCGACGTAGAGCACGCCGACGTTCTGCAGCAGCAGGAAGAGGATCGAGGCGATGACCGCGCCCGGCAGCACCTGGCGCGGCGTGGGGGCGCGGGTCGTCGAGATGATGAAGAGGAAGGTGAAGACGCCGGCGTTGAGCACGACCGACCCGAGGTCGACCGCCAGGCTCTGCCAGGCACCGACGACGAGCCTGTTCGCCACCTGCGTGAGCACGCTCGTCGCGACGACCGCCAGCCCCGCGGTGAGGATGATCATCAGGCCGCGGGCGCGCGAGACGAAGGGGTTGGGCCGCGAGTTGCGCGGGACCATCCACGCGGTGTTCATCGCGTACTGGAGGGCCTGGGCCACGCCGAGCCCGCCGTAGATCGCGGCGACCGAGCCGATGATGACGCCGAGCGTGCCGCCGCCGAGCGTGCCGGTCTGGCGCAGCTCGTCTCCGACGATGGGGAACTCCGACAGCGCGGAGTCGAGGATGCGCTGCTGCCACTGCGGGTGCCCCTCGAGGACGATGCCGAGCAGGGTCGACAGGAGCAGCAGCAGGGGGAAGAGCGAGAGGAAGCCGTAGTAGGTGATGAGCGCGGCGAGGTACCCGCCGAAGTCGTCGAAGAACTTGTAGACGACGGCGATCGGCATGCCGATGACCGGGTGCTTGCGCTGGAAGCGGTCGACCGGGCCGACCCGTCGCCGCTCGTCCTCTCCCCCGCCCTGCCCGCTGTCGCTGCCCTGCTGCGTCGTCACCCCCGCGCTCACGGTCGGTGCGCCCTAGCCCGCGGCGACCATGCGGGCGACGCCCTCGGCGTCGCGCACGAGGGGGCTCAGCCCCTCGGAGCGGGCGACCGCGCCGTCGTCGCCGAGCAGCTCGAGCCAGTTGGCGAGGATCCGGTGACCGCCCTGGGTGAGGACGGACTCGGGGTGGAACTGCACGCCGTGCAGGGGCAGGTCGCGGTGGTGCGCGGCCATGACGATGCCGCTCGCGGTGCGCCCGTTGGGCACGAGGGTGTCCGGGATCGTCTCGGGCTCGATCGTCAGCGAGTGGTAGCGGGTGGCCGTGAAGGGCGCGGGCAGCCCGGCGAGGACGCCGGTGCCGTCGTGCTCGACCTGGCTGGTCTTGCCGTGGAGCAGCTCGGGCGCGCGACCGACGGTTGCGCCGCACACGACGCCGAGGGCCTGGTGGCCCAGGCACACGCCGAGCATCGGCTGGGCGCGCTCGGCGCAGGCCTCGATCATCGCCATCGAGACGCCGGCCTGCTCGGGGGTACCGGGCCCCGGCGAGACGAGCACGCCGTCGAAGTCGGCGCCGTCGGCGGGGCTCACGGCGTCGTTGCGCACGACGGTCGTCTGCGCGCCGAGCTGCTGGAGGTAGCCGACGATGGTGAAGACGAAGCTGTCGTAGTTGTCGACGACGAGGACGGTGCTCACACGTGCAGTATGCCTGCGATCAGCGCGCAGCCCGGGCGTGTGCCAGCTGGCTCTGCCCGGCGTAGGCGGGCAGTGTCGTCTCGTCGCTCGACGTCACCTCGTAGCCCAGACCGATCTGGTCGACGTACTCGCGGTAGATGCTCACCGTCGGGTCCTCGTCGAGCGAGGCCTGCAGGGCGTCGCGGTCGCCGATCGCGGTGATGACGAAGGGGGGCGAGTACACCCGGCCCTGGAGGATGAGGGTGTTGCCGACGCAGCGCACGGCGCTCGTGGAGATGATCCGCTGGTCCTGGATCATCATCGCCTCGGCCCCGCCGCGCCACAGCGCGTTGACCACGCCCTGCACGTCCTGCTGGTGCACGACGACGTCGTCGACGTCGAAGCCCTCGGGGATCTGGTCGGCGTCCAGCGGCGCGTCGTCGAGGCTCACCGAGACCGAGGGCCCGCGGACCTCCTCGAAGCCGGCCTTCGGCGCGGCGTTGGCCGTGTCGCGGCTGATCCGGTCGATCTCCTGGTTGCCCGGCGAGCGCTCCTTCGTCAGCGCGGTGACGGTCGTGCGCAGCTCCTCGGCGCGCCGGGCCTTCACGGCGTTGTCGTGGGTGCGCTCACGGATGAGCGCGGGCAGCGTCGTCACCTCGGAGCGCAGGTCTCCGCCGCGCGCGGTCGTGCCGGAGACCGAGAAGAGCAGCCCGGCGCACAGGGCGATGACGGGCACTCCCGCCGACCACCGGGTGGGCCGGTGGTCGAGGTACCAGCGCACCAGACGACGCGGTCCGTGCGGACGGCTCGGGGCCTCGTGCTCCCCCATGGCGGGCACCTCCCTTCGTCACCGGTGCTCAGACCTCTACGCTAAGGCACTGACCCGGCGCGTCCGCGCGCCTCCCCGTGACGAGGAGCACTGACGACGTGGCGCCGTCGAAGAAGAACGAGGACGAGCTCGAGCAGACCGAGAAGGTCGCGAGCACCGGCACGAGCGCGGGCAAGCGCTCGGGCGACCCCCGGCGCCGTGCGGAGGCGGAGGCGGAGGCCGACAAGCCCGTCAAGGCCAAGCGCGAGAAGGTCAAGGCGCAGAAGATCGGCAACCCCAGCTGGTACGTGCCGGTGATGCTCGGCCTGATGATCCTCGGGCTCATCTGGGTGGTCACCTTCTACATCACCCAGCAGGAGTACCCCGTCGCCGCGTGGGGCCAGTGGAACCTCGGCGCCGGCTTCGCGCTGATGATGGCCGGCTTCGTCATGACGACCCGCTGGAAGTAGCCCCGGCACACCTGATCGTCTCGTCTGGCCCTCTCTAGCCCTCGCGCTAGAGGGGGCCAGATGCGTTCATCGAGGCCTCGAGACGCCACGGTCACACACAGGCCTGTGGACAACTCAGACCGGCCTGTGTGTGGATATCGGGGTTTGTCCACAGGCTTGTGCACACCTGGGGATGAATGACACGCGTGTAAGACGGGCGAAGGGGGCCCGCGGTCACCGGTGTCAGGCGATGGGGATGACGACGGCGGGCGCGAGGATGACGTACTTGACGACGAAGAGCGCGATCGTCAGGCCAGCGACGGCGCCGAGGGTGCCCCACGCGATGGCCGGTGCGCGGCGCTGACGGGCGAGCGCGAAGCCGGCCGCGATGGCGGCACCGGCGACGAGCCCGCCGAGGTGGGCCTGCCAGGCGACGTTGGGGATGACGAAACCGAGGACGGCGTTGATGGCGATCGTGCCGACCATCGCCGAGGAGTCACGGCCGAGGTGGCGCTGCAGCACGACGAGCGCCCCGAAGAGGCCGAAGACCGCGCCCGAGGCACCGACGACGCCCTGGGTGGAGCCGACCGGCTGGAAGAGCAGGTAGGTCACCGAGCCAGCGAGCGCAGAGACGAGGTAGAGCCCGAGGAAGCGGGCGCGCCCGAGCAGGCCCTCGAGGTAGGGCCCGACGAACCACAGCGCCATCATGTTGAAGACGATGTGGAAGATCTGCGAGGGCGAGTGCAGGAAGGCCGA
This sequence comes from Janibacter sp. UYMM211, assembly GCF_040547045.1. NCBI lineage: Bacteria > Bacillati > Actinomycetota > Actinomycetes > Micrococcales > Intrasporangiaceae > Janibacter > Janibacter sp. UYMM211. The sequence continues at coordinate 234,591 of NZ_JBEPOY010000005.1, forward strand.
GGTCAGCAGGCGCCACGGCTGGTCGACGGCGAGGAAGGCCGCCAGGGCCCCTTCGCCGTAGACCTGCGGGGTCGCGAGCTCGCCGAGGTAGACGAGCACGCAGATCGCGACGATCGCCCGGGTGAGGTAGGGGGTGTCGCTGCGCGAGGCCCGGCCGCCGAGCGGCGTGAGCGTCGGTCGGTCGGCGCGGGCGGCCTCGCGCACGCAGTCGACGCACTGCACGCCGACCGCTGCGGGGCGCTGGCAGTCCGAGCACGCCGGCCTGCCGCACCGCTGGCAGCGGACGTAGCTGACCCGGTCAGGGTGACGGGGGCAGGTCGGCGGGGGCCCGGAGATGGGCTGCTCGGACATGCGCAGCGCGAAGGGGGAGAGCCGTCAGTCGACGATCTCGACGGACTCCATGACGACCGGCTCGGCCGGCTTGTCGTTGGCGCCCGTACGGACCGCGGCGATCTTGTCGACGACCTCGCGGCTCGGGCCGTCGGCGACCTCGCCGAAGACCGTGTGCTTGCCGTAGAGGAACTGCGTCGGCGCGACGGTGATGAAGAACTGGCTGCCGTTGGTGCCCTTGCCCATGCGCTTGCCGGCGTTGGCCATGGCGAGCTGGTAGGGCTTGTCGAAGGTGTGCTCGGGGTGGGGCTCGTCGTCGAAGGTGTAGCCCGGGCCGCCGAAGCCCTCGCCGAGGGGGTCGCCGCCCTGGATCATGAAGCCGGAGATGATCCGGTGGAAGACCAGGCCGTCGTAGAAGGGCGTCGGGTTGGTGCGGCCCGCGTCGTCCTTGTACTCCTTCGTCCCCTTCGCGAGGCCGACGAAGCTGTCGACGGTCTTCGGAGCGACGTCCGGGAAGAGCTCGATGGTGATGTCGCCGTGGTTGGTGTGGAGGATCGCCTGCATGTGGCGAGTTTGGCACAGCGACCCGTGCGTGCGGTGAGAGCCCCGGATTCCCTGGACGCCGACGGCATATCGCCAGGCGATCCGGGGCAGGATGGGTCGCAAGCACCACGCACGAAGCACCACCCACGACATTCGAGGAGGACCGGTGTTCCGCACGGAGAGCAAGGTCGAGAAGGGCCGCGTCGCCGCCCACGAGGGCGCCGAGTCGGGTGTGGCCAAGATCCACACCCTCATCGACAAGGTCGCCGAGGGCGCCGAGACCGGCTCGGACCGGGCGGCCGGGCTCGGCGCAGCAGCGAGCGCGAAGAGCGCCGACCTGCGCGCCCAGGCCGCCGACGCGAGCAAGGACGTCCGCAAGGACGCGAAGAAGACCGGCAAGCAGCTGCGCAAGGACGCCTCGAAGAGCACCAAGCAGCTGCGCAAGGACGCGAAGAAGGCCGGCAAGCGTGCCGGTGACGGCGCCCAGGACCTGCGCGACACGATCGTCGACGACGTCCTGCCGAAGGTCGTCGCCACCGCGACGGGCCTGGCCGCCACCGGCGCCGCGACGACGAAGTCGGTCGCGGACGAGGCGGGCAAGCGCGCTCCCGAGGCCTTCCACGCGCTCAAGGACGACCACGACACCCACGCCGCGCTCGCCGCGATCAAGGGCGAGACCCGCCGCTCGGGCCGCAGCTGGAAGGTCCTGCTGCTGGCGCTCGTCGCCGGTGGTGTCGCCTTCTACGTCGCGAAGAAGCAGCAGAAGCCGAAGAAGGACCCGTGGGCCGTGCCCGCCGGTGATCCGTACAAGGCCCCCGACACCGGGCGCGCCTCGAGCGTCACCCCGGCCGCCCCGGTGACCGACGGCGCCGCGGCGACGAGCCAGACGCCGATCGCCGACGAGGTCGTCGCGGACGAGGTCGTCTCGACCGACGACGTGCCGGTCGCGGGCTCCGCGGCCCCCTCGCTCGACGCCGGTGACGGCCCCGTCCTCGGCGAGGGCGACACGACCCACGCCGCGATGACCGGCCACCCGGACGGCGTCAGCGACCAGGGCGCGTCCTCGACGAGCACCTCGGCGTCCACGGGCTCGGGCGACACCGGTCTCGGCGAGACCCGTCCGCTGTCCAACGAGGAGATCGACGAGCTCGCCTCCGACGACCCGACCCAGGCCCACGTCGGTTCTCCCGACGAGACCGCTCAGACCAACGGCGAGGGCGGCGACGCCTGGAGCAGCGCCCGCGACTGGGCCGACGACGGCCAGAACCCCGACGACAAGCGGGGCTGACCCAGCACGACCCATGACGAAGGGGTGGGTCACGGCATCAGCCGTGACCACCCCTTCGTCGTGTCCTGGGTGGGTTGAGATACGAGCGCCAGCCGCGTTGATGGTCGAGGTCCGAGCGCCAGCCCCCTTTGCTGGTCGAGGTGCGAGCGCCAGCCCCCGTTGATGGTCGAGGTGCGAGCGCCAGCCCCCGTTGATGGTCGAGGTGCGAGCGCCAGCGAGCCTCGAGACCACCACCGCCGGGTCTCTAGGGATGCCCCCCATCGCTGGTCGAGGTGCGAGCGCCAGTCCTGTCCTGAGGTGCGACGAAGGAGCCTCGAAGGGGAGCCTCGAGACCACATCACCAGGTCTCGAGGCTCAGGCCCTGGCGGGCCTTCGCACCTCGACCACCAGTGGCTCGCTGGTCGCGAGCCTCGAGACCACCACCTCACGACCCCAGATCGAAAAAACTTCAAAAAAGTCTTCGGAGCTGCATCCGACAATGCCTCCCCGCGGGAAGTACGAGATGACAGGACGCACACGGCGTCCTCGCCTAGGGAGAGGAAACCCAATGTCCGCAACCACTCGCGCCATGGGAGTTACCGCAGCGATGGCCCTCGTCGGGCTCTCGGCCGCCGCGCCGGCGCACGCCGCCGACGACGCGCACGTCTCGATCCTCCACGCCGTGCCCGGCGCCACCGTCGACGTCTACGTCAACGGCGACGCCCTGCTCACCGACTTCAAGCCCGGCACCCTCACCGACCCGCAGGCCCTGCCCGAGGGTCAGTACGACCTCAAGGTGACCGCCGCGGGCGCCGGTGCCGACGGCGACGCCATCGTCGAGGCCAACGACGTCGACGTCCCCGCCGGTGCGAACATCACCGTCGTCGCCCACCTCGACGCCGACGACCAGCCGGCGCTCACCCCCTTCGTCAACGACACCAGCGCGATCGACGCCGGCAAGGCCCGCCTCACGGTGCGCCACACGGCCGCCGCCCCCGCGGTGGACGTCCGGGCGAACGAGGAGGTCGTCTTCTCGAACCTCACCAACCCCAACGAGGAGAGCGCTGACGTCGCGGCCGGCACGGTCTCGGCGGACGTCGTCCTCGCGGGCACGGACACCGTGGCGATCGGCCCGGCGGACCTCAACCTCGGTGAGGGCACGAACACCATCGTCTACGCGTGGGGCAGCGCGAAGGACAAGAACCTCAAGCTGGCCACCCAGTCGATCTCGGGCATGCACTCCTCCCCCAACGGGGTCCCGAGCGGTTCGGGCGGCCAGGTCGCGGCGGCTGACGAGACCGGTCGCTACGCGATGGCCACCCTGGGCGCACTCGCGGCCGGCGGTCTGGTCTTCTTCGCGGGTCGCCGCAAGTCCCGGGTCCAGGCCTGATCCTGATGACCCGGGCGCGGCACCCACGAGGGCGCGTGATCGGTCTCGCCGCCGTCACCGCGCTCCTCGTGGGTGCCGTCCTGCTCTTCCTCACCCGCCCGTCGGCCGACGACGCCGGCACCGTGGACGCGGCCCTGTCGGGGCCGTCGGCGACGGGCGGGTCGAGCAGCAGCTCGAGCACTGCTCCCTCACCGACGTCCTCCCAGACGTCGCCATCACCGGGCTCGACGAAGGCCGCGAAGGCCCCCCGGACCGCCGTCGCCACGGCGCCCGCCACCCCTTCGGCCGCCCCTCCCGCACCCACCTCGGTGAGCGTGCCCGAGCTCGACGCGACGCTCCCGGTCCGCCCGGTCGGCGTCGACACGACCGGGGCGATGAGCATCCCCGAGGACCCGAGGCAGGCGGGCTGGTACAAGTTCGGGTCCGCCCCCGGGCAGGACGGCGCGACGGTCATCACCGCGCACGTCGACACCAAGGAGCTCGGACCCGGGCCGTTGGCCCGTCTCGACACCCTCTCGAAGGGGGATGCCGTCACCGTGAGGACCTCGGCCGGGACGACCACCTACCGCGTGCGCGAGGTCGTGCTCGCCCGCAAGACCGAGCTCGACCTCGACGCCCTCTTCCGCCGCTCCGGACGGCCCGCGCTGCACCTCGTGACGTGCGGGGGAGCCTTCGACCCGAAGACCGGGCACTACGAGGACAACGTCGTGGCGATCGCCGACCCCGCCACGGGGCGTGAATAGGATCGGCGATGTGCCACCGACCACGCCTTCGCACCGGGACCTTGCTCCCGAGGAGCGTGAAGCCATGGCCGTGCAGCTGAGCGAGGGGCAGCCGTCGGCGATCGAGGCGGCCTACCAGCACTACTCGCACCTGATCTACACGATCGCGCTCCGGGCGCTCGGCGACCGCCAGGACGCGGAGGACGTGACGCAGCAGGTCTTCCTCGCCGCGTGGCGCGGTGCGCAGAACCTGCGCCCGTCCCCCACCGCTCTGCCCGGCTGGCTCGTCGGCATCGCCCGGCACAAGATCGCCGACGTGCTGCAGGCCCGGGGCCAGGAGTCGCGGCGGCTGCGCGCCGTCGCCGACGAGACGGGTCGGATCGGTCCCGCACCGGCGCGAGATCATGCCCTGGAGATCGCGATCATCGCCGAGCTCGAGGCGATGGGCGACCCACGGGGTCCGATCCTGCGGATGACGATCATGGAAGGGCTGAGCCACAGCGACGTCGCCGACCGGCTCGACCTGCCGCTCGGGACCGTGAAGAGTCATGCCAGACGAGGGCTGATCCACCTACGACAGGTGCTCAAGGAGGTGCGAGACGATGACTGAGACCATGCGATGGACCGATGGCCACCCGGACGAAGAGGCCCTGGCCGACCATGCCTTCGACGTGCGCGACGGTCTGCCGGGTGACCCGGACGTCGTCGCGCACGTCGCCGGGTGCGCGCAGTGCTCCGCCGACCTCACCGAGCTGAGCGACCTGGCGCGCGGCCGCGTGCCTGGCGAAGGGGGACCCCTCGCCCGCGCGGTCGACGACCGGGGCGAGATCGCCTGGCAGTACCCCGACGAGCGGGTGTGGGACGCGATCGCCGCCGAGATGGGCAGGCCTGCGCTCATCGTGGTCGGCGAGGAGCGGCCGGCTCGTGCCGTGCCGGCCCCGGCCGACCGGGCGGGCGATGGCCCTACCCCCGCTGCGGAGCGGTCCGCCGGCGGCTTCAGCCTGCGGCGCACGGTGCCGTGGCTCGCCGGTGTCGCCGCGCTCGTCGTCGGCCTCGCCCTCGGGCGCGGCATCGGCGACCCGAGCCCCGAGGTGACCGAGGTGGCCCGGCTCAGCACGGTCGACGACGCGAAGGTCGCGCGCGGCCAGGCCGAGCTCGTGCGCGCCGGCGACGGCCTGCAGCTGCAGGTGCAGCCGCAGTCTCTGCCGAAGGGTCCCGGCTACCTCGAGGTGTGGCTGCTCAACACCGACGGGTCTCGCATGGTGTCGGTCGGTGTCCTCGACGGTGACTCGCCCCAGGACTACACGGTGACGCAGGACCTCATCGACGAGGGCTACACGGTCGTAGACATCTCGCGCGAAGCCTTCGACGACAAGCCCGAGCACTCCGGCGACTCGCTGGCCCGCGGGACGCTCGGGGCCTGAGGTTCGCTGCCGGGCTCAGGCGAGCCGGCTGCCGTCGGGGACTGTGCTGGCTGTCGTCGCGAGGACGATGCGGCCCTCGGCATCGGGGACCCCGGTCACGAGGACCTCGGACACGACTCCCGCGATGCGCTTCGGCGGGAAGTTGACCACGCACAGCACCTGACGGCCGACGAGGTCCCCGGGCTCGTAGAGGTCGGTGATCTGCGCGCTGGAGGTCTTCGTGCCCAGCGGGCCGAGGTCGACCTGGAGGACGTAGGCCGGCTTGCGCGCTCGGGCGTTCGGCTCGGCCGCCGTGATGGTGCCGACCCGCATGTCGACCCGCTCGAAGCTCGCCCAGTCGAGGGGCTCCGGAGTCGGTGCGTCCTGGGTCTCGTCCACGGGGGTGATGCTCGCACGCGAGTGACTGGATGGGGGCCCGTGCGTGGGTCAGCGGGTGAGGGTCGCGAGCCGGCCGGCGAGGACCTCACGGGACCAGGTGGCGGTGAGGTGGTTGGAGACGCCGCGGTAGATCTGGACCGGCCCGTCGGTCCCCGTGTGGACGGGCGAGTAGGTCGGGCCCGACCCGCGGGCGGCGAGAGGCGTGAGGTCGAGGACGGAGATGCGCGGGCTGGCTTGCCGGGCGGCGGCGAGCGTCGCGGACCGTCCGGCGTCCGCGTCGGTGAGGCGGAAGCGGCAGCGGGTCGTCGGGCTGCTCGACGCGACGACGCACGAAGGGAGCGTCGCGACGTCTGCGGGCAGCGGCGACGCCGTGACGAGATGGACCGTGGCGCCGTCGGCTCGCAAGCGCCACACGGTCGACCGGATCTGGGTGCTCGTGCCGAGCCCTCGTCCGGCGAGAGTTGAGTCCCCGATAGTGGTGTAGCGCGGTCGCCGAGATCGTCACCGGCGTGTACGTCGGACGTAGGCGCGGCCACCGCGTGATCCTTCGAGTCAACCTTCTACCGAATCCTCGAGGACCATCACGATGACCGCTCCCCACATTGTCGACCCTGCACGTCTGCTTGGCGAAGCCCTCGCCGAAGCATCGCCCGATCTGATGCGCGATCTGCTGCGGACGATGATCAACGCCCTGCTCTGTGCCGATGCCGATGCGGTGGTCGGCGCCGAGTACGGCCGCCCCACCCCAGGCCGGGTCACCCAGCGCAACGGCTACCGCCACCGCGACCTCGACACCCGGGTCGGGACCATCGACGTCGCGATACCCAAGCTCCGCAAGGGCACCTACTTCCCGGAGTGGCTGCTCGAGCGCCGCAAACGTGCCGAGGCGGCGCTGATCACTGTCGTGGCCGACTGCTACCTCGCCGGGGTGTCCACCCGGCGGATGGACAAGCTCGTGAAAACGCTGAGGATCGACTCGCTGTCGAAGTCGCAGGTGTCGCGCATGGCGGCCGAGCTCGACGAGCACGTCGAGCAGTTCCGCCACCGACCCCTCGGCGCAGCGGGACCGTTCACCTTCGTCGCCGCGGACGCGTTGACCATGAAGGTCCGCGAAGGCGGGCGGGTCATCAACGCCGTGGTGCTGCTGGCCACCGGCGTCAACGGCGACGGGCACCGCGAGGTCCTCGGGATGCGCGTCGCGACCAGCGAAACCGGGCCGGCGTGGAACGAGTTCTTCGCCGACCTCGTCGCCCGCGGTCTGACCGGGGTCCGGCTGGTCACCAGCGACGCCCACCAGGGTCTGGTCGAGGCGATCGCAGCCAACCTCCCCGGAGCCTCGTGGCAGCGGTGCCGCACCCACTACGCCGCGAACCTCATGTCCGTGACACCCAAGAGCATGTGGCCCGCGGTCAAGGCGATGCTGCACAGCGTGTACGACCAGCCCGACCGTCCCGCGGTCCACGCCCAGTTCGACCGACTCCTGGACTACGTCGAGGGAAAGCTGCCCGAGGTCCACGACCACCTCGACGCTGCCCGCGCCGACATCCTCGCGTTCACCGGCTTCCCCAAGGACGTGTGGACCCAGATCTGGTCCAACAACCCCGCCGAACGCCTCAACCGCGAGATCCGGCGCCGCACCGACGCCGTGGGCATCTTCCCGACCCGCGACGCCATCGTCCGCCTGGTCGGAGCCGTGCTGGCCGAGCAGACCGACGAATGGGCCGAAGGCCGCCGCTACCTCGGACTCGAGGTCCTCGCCCGCTGCCGAGTCAACATCGTCCCCAACACCGAACCCGAGATCGGAGGCGACGACCTGCCCGCCCTGACCGCCTGACCCATCACGAAGGAGAACGCACCGCTACACCACTACCCGGGACTTGACCCAGGACGGACGAGCCCTAAGGACCGCTCAACTCGTCAAGCAGCTCCTGGAGGTAGGCGTGCTGCGTCTCAGCGTGGTCTAGAGTCAGGGCCCCGTCGGCATCCCTTCTCCACACGTAACATCCGTGATCCCGGGATGGATGGCTGCCGATCTTCTCGATGCTGGATTCAGCCAGGTTGCGGGCGTCGGCATGCCGGTCTAGAAGCGCCAACGCTAGAACGCGGTTGGCCACATTGATAGTGAGGCCGCCACTGGGGTACAGCGAAGCCTCTTCCAGACGCTGCAGCGCGGCCCACGGATCGATGGGCATCAGGCAAAATCCGAGGTTGTTGAGCGCATCGCCATCCCACGGACGAAGCTCTACCAAGCCCGAAAACACGTGTGACGCCGCTTGGTGGTCTCCGGCTCGAAGCAGTTCAACGGCGCGATTCATCAGGTCCTGGGCGCGGAGCCCCTCAACAGGACGGGGTCGATTCGGCCTGGACTTGCTGAGCCGCGTCAAGGCGGTTGTTGCAACCTGTTCGTGGTCGCAACACCTCTCTCCGTAGACAAGGGGAGCGAGATTGTGGTCAGCCACTTCGTGCGCACGCCACTCGGCCATCAGGCTGGTGGTTGACCACTCGTCGAGGTGCGTAACGGTGTTGCGCTCCCATAGCCACAGCCCGTGCTCCTCGACTGGGCGGTGGGTCCTGAGCGCGCTAAAAATGCCAGGGGGAGGAGGCTGCCATCCGAGCACCAAGAGCTTGTCATCAGCTAGCGCACGGTGAAACCAACTGAGAACGCGGTCAACGAAGCGACCCGACATCGCGTAGGCGATCAGCAGGCCGTAGGGCCCCTCGTCCACGATCGACGCTTCTTCGTCTACGCCAGACCGACCCCCCAGAGGTGCCCTCCTGCCAAGCAGCCGACGGTTGAGCTCTTCGGGCTTGGAGGTAAGTCGTATTGCTTGTCGAACGTCATCTTCCGACCCTTCCTCGGCAAACGCCGCCTCCAAGAGGCCTTGCCACGGTTCGATAAACTCCCCAAGCCGGGCAAGCATCTCGCCGCTGACCTCGTGCGAGTCTCCCTGAAAACGGACGTATGGGATCGTTGTTAACGCCGCGAGATGTGTTGCCAAAGTCGGGAGGATGCCTGCTCTTACGACAGCATCTACTGGCAGACCGCGCCTATCCAGTTCGTCCCACAGGTCCAGCGCTTGACTCATTGATTTCAGGCGCTCGGGCCGAGGCATCGCAGTCATTGCAGCTTCAAGTCCCAAGAGCAGACTGCCGGTGCTCTGCTGTGTTAGCGGCAAGGCTCGGTCGCGTAGATATCGCTCAGCGGCATCGAACGCGGTCACCCCGCTCGCAGAAGCTCGGGGGATTGCGCGTCCCGTGAGCACCAGGCTGCCCTGCCGGTGTGATTCCACTGGGCGTTCGCCGCCGCCCCATTCAGCTATCAGACGGCGACATTGCTCCTCACATGTCGGCACGCTGTCCACCACTGCGTAATAGGGACAGGACGGTGTGAGGTGGGGGAGCGTGCACGCGTCACTGTATGAAACCAACGCATCGAGCACGATGTGCTCTTGGCGCCGATCGTTGTCGTCCAACTCCATGCGTCCCCCGAACTAGTGTCCTTCAAGCCGACAGGATACTGGGTGCACTGCTGCGGGCTCGAGGGCGAACCACCCGCTGATGACTCGGCGTAGGTAGAGACGTCGGTCAGGGATGTGGTCCGATTGTCAAGATGGTGATCTCGTTCTCCGACGGGCCGTAGTGCCAGAAGACGCGCCACGCTCCGGGGGTCTGGTTCTCGACGTAGGACTCCCAGACGTCCTCGCCTTGATCACCGCTTAGCGAGACGTATTTGTGGGAATTCAATCCCGGATATCTAGGATTCTGTTGGATGAGCCCTAGGGTTTTACGAACCTTTTTCAACTTTGCTTGGTACTGCTTCTTCGCCGCGAGGTCGTCTAAAACACTCTTGGCTTCAGCGGTAACTAGGAGTCTGGTAGTCATGACGACGAGGGCTCCACCCCCCACGAATGGCTCTGCCGCCCTCCGAAGGGGATGGGATTACTCCTGCGGCTCCTTGGTTACGTCCTCATCGAGGTACTGGGTGAAATCTCCGAGGTCGCTCACCCGGCCCGCAGCGCTGTCGCCGAGGCCTCGAGCCAAGCTGGCGCGCAATTCAGCGTTCTCCCAGACAAGTAGCTCCCGCCGGGGGATTGTGGCCAAGGGCGTTAGCAGGATTGCGCCGTCATCGTTCACTGCGATGGCGTACCGGTCGTCTTTGCGGACGCCCGTCTTGCCAAACGCGATGCGAGCGCGGTCGTCTGCCACTACCTCGCCGATCGCCCGGAACCCTGAAGTTGCTTCCATCGTCGCCTCCTTCATAAGTGCGACCGTACCTCATCGTTGGCCGTTGGGGCGAAACCCACTTGCCCATCTGCCCACTCAGCACGATACAGCGTCCGCTCGCAGTGCGCCATAGTTCGGGGCAACCGCTACGCGTACGTCTCGGCGAACGATGCAGAGCAGTCGAGCTGCGGGCGAGGGGACTCGACCGCTTCTCGGCCGCGCGGCGGACGGGTGAGCCACTGCCACCGAAGGTGGGCCAGCATTGCAGTACTTCCTTGGGGTACGGACGCCAAGAGGCCCTGACCGACAAGCGGAAAGGGCCTCTGACCTGCGGTGGAGCCAAGGGGACTCGAACCCCTAACCCCCTGCTTGCAAAGCAGGTGCGCTACCAATTGCGCCATGGCCCCTGGATGTGAAGTTGTGCGATCCCGTCAGGCGCGGGAGTCGGTGGCCGCGGCCCACACGTCGCGCGGCGGGGCGGACGCGGTGCCTCCGCGCTGACCACCGGCGGCAGCTGCGGCGTAGAGGTCCTTCTCCGAGCGCTGCGCCTCGATCTTGCGGCGGGCGTACGCGGCTACTGCGGCGACGGCAGCGAGGGCGAGGATCTTCTTCATCGGCTGCTCCGTGGTCGGGCATCGAAGGGGGGATCGGGTGGGCCTAAGAGGACTTGAACCTCTGACCTCTTCCTTATCAGGGAAGCGCTCTAACCGTCTGAGCTATAGGCCCGTGTGCGACCAGATGCGTGGTTTCGAGGCTCAGGCCCTGAGGGCCTTCGCACCTCAACCACCGTGGCTGACGCGACGCCCGAGGTTACCCCACGGCTGGCGTCACGGCCAAAACGCGGGGGTCCGTGGGGTCGTGCAGCGCTCAGTCGTCGGTGAGGGTGAGGTGGAGGCCGCCGACGAGGCTGGCGACGATGTTGTAGAGGAAGGCGCCCAGGGTGGCCAGGGCGGTCAGCAGGACGACATCAACCACGGCCACGACGACCGACAGCGAGACGACCCGGCCGAAGCCGAGGAAGTCCATGATGTCGAAGGTCTGGCCCGAGCCGTCACCGATGATCTGGCTAGCCAGGGAATTGATGGAGTCGAAGACCCCCATCGCCGACATCAGGCTCCACAGCACCGCGCTCATGACGACCATCGCGATGCCCAGGGCCACGGAGAGGAGGAAGCCGACCTTCATCGCCGACCACGGGTCCACCCGCGAGACCATGAGCTTGACCCGACGACCGCCCCGAGCGGGTCGGGGCGCCGCGGGACGGGGGGCGCCCGCCCCCTTCGCGCCCTCGCTGCCGCGAGAGGCCTGCATCACCGTCGTGTCGCTCACTGGTCACCTCCGGGGGCCTGGTCCCCGCTGTCAGTCGTGGCGCCCGTGGCCGGCTCAGAGCCGCCCTCGGACGCAGGTCCAGGCTCTGACGCTACCGCGTCGTCCTCCACCTCTGCTGCGACACCCCGGTCGACGTTGCGCGCGACCGCCACGATGGCGTCGCCCTTGCGGGGGGTGGCGAAGGAGACGCCCATGGTGTTCCGGCCGGTGCGGGAGACCTCGGTGACCGCCGAGCGCACGATGTTGCCGCGCTCCATGACGACCATGACCTCGTCGTCCTCGCTCACCGTGAGCGCCCCGACGAGCTGGCCGCCCTTGCCCGACTTAGCGGCCATGACACCGAGGGTGCCGCGGCCCTTCGCCGTCCACTCCGAGGCCGGCGTGCGCTTGGCGACGCCGTTCTCGAAGACGACGAAGACGTCGGGGTCGGTGCCCTCCTCGATGACCTGCATCGACAGCAGCGAGTCGCCGTCGCGGAACTTCATGCCCGTGACACCGCTCGTGCCGCGCCCCATCGGGCGCAGCTGCTCGTCGGTGGCGTGGAAGCGCACCGACATCGCGTTGCGCGAGACGAGGAGCAGGTCGTCGGCGGCGGAGGCGAGACCCGCGGTGACGAGCTCGTCGCCGTCGCGCAGGTTGATCGCGATGAGACCGCCGGAGCGGGGGGAGTCGTACTCGGTGAGACGCGTCTTCTTCGTCAGGCCGTTGCGCGTGGCCAGGACGAGGTAGGGCGCCGCCTGGTAGTCCTTGATCGCCAGGACGGCCGCGATCTGCTCCTCGGGCTGGAAGGCGAGCAGGTTCGCCACGTGCTGGCCCTTGCCGTCGCGCGACGCCTCGGGCAGCTCGTAGGCCTTCGCCCGGTAGACCCGCCCGAAGTTGGTGAAGAAGAGCAGCCAGTGGTGCGAGGTGGTCGTGCCGAAGTGCTCGACGACGTCCTCGCCGCGCAGGGTCGCGCCGCGCACGCCCTTGCCGCCGCGCTTCTGGCTGCGGTACTCGCTGACCTTGACCCGCTTGGCGTAGCCGCCGCGGGTGATCGTCACGACGACGTCCTCCTCGGGGATGAGGTCCTCCATCGCGACATCGCCGTCGTAGGGCAGGATCCGCGTGCGCCGGTCGTCACCGTACTTGTCGACGATCGCCTGCAGCTCCTCGGAGACGATGCTGCGCTGGCGCTCGGGCGTGGCGAGGATGTCCTGGTAGTCGAGGATCTGGGCCTCGAGCTCGTCGTGCTCGTCGATGATCTTCTGCCGCTCCAGCGCGGCGAGCCGGCGCAGCTGCATCTCGAGGATGGCGCGGGCCTGCTCCTCGTCGATCTCGAGCAGGTTGATCAGCCCGTCACGGGCCGCCTCGACGGTGCGCGACGCGCGGATGAGGGCGATGACCTCGTCGAGCGCGTCGAGCGCCTTGAGCAGGCCGCGCAGGATGTGGATCGCGGCCTCGGCCTTGGCCAGGCGGTACTTCGTGCGCCGGACGATGACCTCGATCTGGTGCTCCACCCAGTGCCGGATGAAGGCCGAGATCGGCAGCGTGCGCGGCACCCCGTCGACGAGGGCGAGCATGTTCGCGCCGAAGTTCGTCTGCAGCTGGGTGTGCTTGTAGAGGTTGTTGAGCACGACCTTGGCGACCGCGTCGCGCTTGAGCACGATGACGAGCCGCTGGCCGGAGCGCCCGGAGGTGTGGTCCTGGATGTCGGCGATGCCCTGGACCCGGCCCTCCTTGACGAGGTCGGCGATCTTCAGCGCCAGGGTGTCGGGGTTGACCTGGTAGGGCAGCTCGGAGACGACGAGGCAGGTGCGCCCCTGCAGCTCCTCGACCTCGACGACCGCGCGCATGATGATCGAGCCGCGACCGGTGCGGTACGCCTCGTCGATGCCCCGGGTGCCCATGATGAGCGCGCCGGTGGGGAAGTCCGGACCGGTGATCCGCTTCATCACCGCCTCGAGGGCCTCCTCGCGGCTGGCCTCGGGGTTCTGCAGCATCCACTGGGCGGCGTCGGCGACCTCGCGCAGGTTGTGCGGCGGGATCTGCGTGGCCATGCCGACGGCGATGCCGGCCGAGCCGTTAACGAGCAGGTTGGGGAAGCGCGAGGGCAGGACGTCGGGCTGCAGCGTCTTGCCGTCGTAGTTCGGCACGAAGTCGACGGTGTCCTGGTCGATGTCGCGCACGAGCTCGAGGGCGATCGGCGCCATCTTGCACTCGGTGTACCGGGGGGCGGCCGCGCCGTCGTTGCCGGCGGAGCCGAAGTTGCCCTGGCCGTCGATGAGCGGGTAGCGCAGCGACCACGCCTGCACGAGGCGCACCATGGCGTCGTAGATCGCGCTGTCGCCGTGCGGGTGGTACTGACCCATGACGTCGCCGACGACGCGCGAGCACTTGTTGTAGCCGCGGTCGGGGCGGTAGCCGCCGTCGTACATGGCGTAGACGATGCGGCGGTGCACCGGCTTGAGGCCGTCGCGCACGTCGGGCAGCGCACGGCTGACGATGACGCTCATCGCGTACTCGATGTAGCTGCGCTGCATCTCCGCGTTGAGGTCGATCGGGTCGATCCGGTCGGTGGTGACCTCGGTGCCGGTGCCGTCGGGGGTGTCAGTCATGTCGTCCTCTAGCTCGCAAGTTCGGGCGAAGGGGGGTGCTCGGGCCCCGGTCAGATGTCGAGGAAGCGCACGTCGCGTGCGTTCTTCTGGATGAAGGAGCGGCGGGACTCGACGTCCTCGCCCATGAGCACGGAGAACATCTCGTCGGCCGCGGCGGCGTCGTCGAGGGTCACCTGGAGCAGCACCCGCGAGTCGGGGTCCATCGTGGTCTCCCACAGCTCCTGGTAGTTCATCTCGCCCAGACCCTTGTAGCGCTGGACGCCGTTCTCCTTCGGCAGGCGCCAGCCCTGGCTCTGGCCGTGGGCGATCATCGCGTCGCGCTCGCGGTCGGAGAAGGAGAACTCGTGCTCGTGGTTGCTCCACTTGAGCCGGTAGAGCGGCGGCTGGGCGAGGTAGACGTACCCGGCCTCGATGAGCGGCTTCATGAAGCGGAAGAGCAGCGTGAGCAGCAGCGTGCGGATGTGCATGCCGTCGACGTCGGCGTCGGCCATGAGGACGATCTTGTGGTACCTCGCCTTGGCGATGTCGAAGTCCTCGCCGATGCCGGTGCCGAAGGCGGAGATGAGCGCCTGGACCTCGGTGTTGGCCATGACCCGGTCGATGCGGGCCTTCTCGACGTTGAGGATCTTGCCGCGGATGGGCAGGATCGCCTGGTTCTCGGGGTTGCGACCCGCCTTCGCCGAGCCGCCGGCCGAGTCGCCCTCGACGATGAAGACCTCGGAGATCGTCGGGTCCTTGCTCTGGCAGTCCGAGAGCTTGCCAGGCAGGCCGCCGGACTCGAGCAGGCCCTTCCGGCGGGTGGCGTCGCGCGCCTTGCGCGCCGCGATCCGGGCGGTCGCCGCCTGGACCGACTTGCGCACGATGTCCTTGCCCTTGGTCGGGTTGGCCTCGAGCCAGTGGCCGAACTCGTCGGTCATCGCGCGCTGGACGAAGCCCTTGACCTCGGAGTTGCCGAGCTTGGTCTTCGTCTGGCCCTCGAACTGCGGCTCGCCGAGCTTGACCGAGATGACGGCTGTGAGCCCCTCGCGGATGTCGTCGCCGGTGAGGTTGTCGTCCTTGTCCTTGAGCAGGCCCTGCTTGCGCGCGAAGTCGTTGATCATCTTCGTCAGCGCCGCACGGAAGCCCTCCTCGTGGGTGCCGCCCTCGTGGGTGTTGATGTTGTTCGCGTAGGTGTGGACCGACTCGCTGTACGCCGTCGTCCACTGCATCGCGATCTCGAGGGAGAGCGAGCGCTCGGTGTCCTCGGTCTCGATGTCGATGATCGTGTCGATGACCGGCTCGGCCTTCTTGCTGCCGACGAGGTGGGTCACGTAGTCGACGAGGCCGTTCTCGTAGCGGTAGGTGACGGTGCGCGCCGTCTTCGTCGTCGCCTGGCCGCCGTCACCGGCGTCGTCGTCGTGCTCGACCTCGGTGATGTCGGCGTCGACGGCGTCGAGGTCCTCGTCGGCGTCCTGGTCCCGCTCGACCCGCTCGTCGATGAGGGTGACCGTCAGGCCCTTGTTGAGGAAGGCGGTCTGCTGGAAGCGCGCCCGGATCGTCTCGTAGTCGTACTCGACGGAGTCGAAGATCGCGGCGTCGGCCCAGAAGGTGATCGTCGTGCCGGTCTCCTGCGTCTCCTCCATCCGCTCCAGGGGAGCGGTGGCGACGCCGTAGTCGAAGGACATCCGGTGGGCGTAGCCCTTCTGGCGCACGCAGACGTCGAGGCGCGTCGACAGCGCGTTGACGACCGAGGAGCCGACGCCGTGCAGACCGCCGGAGACCTTGTACCCGCCGCCGCCGAACTTGCCGCCCGCGTGGAGCTGGGTGAGCACGAGCTCGACCGCGCTCACGCCCTCGCCCGCGTGCATGTCGGTGGGGATGCCGCGGCCGTCGTCCTTGACCCGGACGGCGCCGTCGGCCATGAGGGTGACGGTGATCGAGGTGGCGTACCCGGCGAGGGCCTCGTCGACGGAGTTGTCGACGATCTCCCACACGAGGTGGTGCAGGCCGCGCTCGCCGGTGCTGCCGATGTACATGCCCGGACGCTTGCGGACGGCCTCGAGACCCTCGAGCACCGTGATCGCGCTCGCGTCGTACGCGGCGGGGTCGTCGCCAGCGGCGACGAGGGCGGCCGCGGCCGCCGCCTCGTGCTCGGCGCGGGCCTGCTCGGCCTCCGCGGGGGTGAAGGTCTCGTCGGTGCCTGGGGTGTCGTCCTGCTCGGCCACAGGTCTCCTCGTCGTCATGCCGACGGCGCGCCGTGAGCGCGCCGTCCGACGTGTGTCCATGATGTGCCCTCAGTCTACCGCCCGAGCGCGACAACGTACGCACGTGCGCGCCCGTGGCGGCCGATCTGAGCGCCAGAACTCCCCGTCGAGGACTCCCGGTATGGCTCCTACCCCCTCAGCGGCTGTGAGAGGCCTTCTCGCAGCGCCCGCCCGGGAGGTCCCCCGCGTGCTCCTCGAGGACCTCCGCCAGCTCGTCCCCCAGCGCGCTGCCGCGCTCGTAGCTGCTCGTCCGGATCGTCATGGTCACGGCGACGTGCTCCCCCTTCGCGCCCCTCATCACCCCGAGCTGACGGGCGACGTAGCCGTCGTCGGTCGGCCCCCACCCGCCCTTGACGAGGGAGCCGTCGAGCCGGCCGACGCCCCACGCCTGCCAGTCGAGGACCCGACCCATGGGGTCGGTGACGGTCTCCGCGTCGGGCAGGCAGACCGCGCCGGCGACGAAGCGGGCCTGGTCCGAGGCGCGCCACCGCGTCTGCCCGAAGGGGGAGAAGCCGGCCACGGTCGAGCGGCGCTGGACCGTCGTACGACGGTCGCCGCCGTCGGCGAGGACGTCCTCGACCGCCCGCTGCGCCCGGCTCGGCGAGCCCAGGCCCTGCCACAGCCGCAGCGCGGCGTCGTTGTCCGAGGCGGTGAGGGCGAGCTCGACGTCCGCCTCGACCGAGCCGTCGTCCGGGGCCGCGCGGGTCGCGGCGAGCGCGAGCGGCACCTTGATCGTCGACCAGGCGGGCAGGGCCTCGTCGCGGCCGATGACGGCGGGGGCGCCCGAGCCGCCGACCGGGGCCACTGCCAGGCTCACCTGCTCGTCGGGGTGGCGGGAGATCACGGCCCGCAGGTCGCGCCGGGTGGCCGCGTCGAGCGTCGCCCGCTCGGGGGCGGGCGTCGCGGACCGCGTCGCGGTCGGGCTCGGTGAGGCGGAGGTCGTCGTCGGCCCGGGGTCGACGGGGCTCGCCGTGCACCCCGCGAGGGCGAGCGCGGCGACGACCGGGACGAGCGCCCGGCGGGCGCCGCGGCTCACCAGCGGCCTAGTAGAGGACGACCGAGGCGTCGTTGCCCCCGGTGCACGTCGTCACCGTCGCGCCGGAGCAGCGCATCGTGTACGTCTGGTCGGTCACCGGGCTCTTGACGAGAAGGGTGGCCGACCCGTCGCTGCGGGGTGTGCCGGCGAGGTAGGCGTCGCGGACCGCCTCGGCGAAGGGGCACGACGTCACCTCGGTCGCGATGCCGGCTCGAAGACCCTGCTTCGCGGTGCCGCAGGCGGTCGCGCCCTCGGGCAGCACGCCGGCGCGGGTCGCCGAGGAGGAGCTGCTCGAGCTGCTGCTGGAGCTGGACGAGGACGACGAGGGCTGACCGCCGTCCGCGGACGAGGAGGTCGGCGCGGGCGAGCTCGCGGTGCTGCTCGGCTCGTCGTCACCGAGCAGCCGCAGCCCGGCGACGGCCAGGAGCGCACCGGCGACGAGGGCGCCGACGAGCAGCAGGACGAGCCCGGCCGTGCGGCCGCCGCCGGAGCGCTGCGGCGACCGCGGCAGCGGCGCGGGGGCCGCGCTCTGCTGGTGGTGCTGAGGGCCCGGCTGGGGCGCGGGCGCCCGGTGGGCTGCCGCGCCGGCCGCGGCACCCGCGCCGGCGCCGGCTGCGGGGGAGACCCCGGTGCTCGGGTCGTCGGGGTGGCGCTCGTAGCCGGGGCGGTAGGCCGCCCACTGCTGCGGGGTCTGCTCGGGGGGCTGCGAGGTGGCGGCCGGACGGTCGGCGGCGGTCTCGGACCCCCCTTCGTCCTCGGTCCACCAGTGCGTCGGGACCGCGTCGGAGGTCGCCTGCGGGGGGCGGGCCATGACCTGCGTCGGGGTGTCCTCGCCGTCCTCGACGCGCGGCAGCTCGGTCGTCGCGTCGGCGCCGTCCTCGGCGCGATCGGGGTCGCCGAAGAGGACGTCGTCCAGGGGTGTGGGCTCCTCGCCGTCGCGGCTCATCGTCGCCCTCCTCTCGTCTCGGGCAGTCGACCAGCCTGCCAAGGATCGCCGCAGTTGTCACAACGCAGACGTCCCGGGCGCGCGTGACGCGCGCCCGGGACGACCCTGAGGAGGGCTGCTGCGGTCAGGCGCTCGTGCGGTCGATCTGCATGACGACGGCCTTGGGCTCGGTGAAGAACTCGCGGCTGAAGTCCCCGCCCTCGCGGCCGACGCCGGAGTCGCCGACGCCGCCGAAGGGGGTGCGCAGGTCGCGGATGAAGAAGCAGTTGACCCACACGGTGCCCGCCTTGAGCCGGGAGGAGACCCGGTGGGCCCGCGAGAGGCCCTCGGTGAAGAGCATCGCGTTGAGCCCGTAGCGCGTGTCGTTGGCGAGGTGGACGACCTCGTCCTCGGTGCTGAAGCGGTTGACGACGCACACCGGCCCGAAGATCTCCTCGCAGTACGCGGGGGCGTCGAGGGGCAGGTCCTCGATGATCGTCGGTCGCACGAGCCAGCGGCCCTCGCCGTCGACGCCGCCGGTGCGGATCGTGCCGCCCGTGGCCTCGACCCCTTCGACGTAGCCGACGACCTTGTCGTAGTGGCGCTTGGAGGCCAGGACGGAGAACTTCGTCTCGGGGTCGAAGGGGTCGCCGATCGGCAGCGCCTCGGCCGCGGCCTGGAAGCGCTCCATGAACTCGTCGTAGATGCCGTCCTGGACGAAGAGGCGCGAGCCGGCCAGGCAGATCTGCCCGGAGTTGCGGAAGATCGCCTCGACCGCCCAGTGGACGGCGTTGTCGAGATCGGCGTCGTCGAAGACGACGTTCGCGCCCTTGCCGCCGAGCTCGAGGGAGACCGGGGCGAGGTGGGTCGAGGCCGAGGCCATGACCGCCTTGCCGGTCGTCGAGGAGCCGGTGAAGGTCACGCGGTCGACGCGGTCGTCACCGGTGAGGGCGGCGCCGGCGGGCGCCCCGTGGCCGTTGAGCACGTTGAGGACGCCGGGCGGGAAGCCGGCCTCGACCGCGAGCCGCCCGAGGAGGGTCACCGAGGCGGGGGTGTCCTCGCTCGGCTTGATGATGCACGTGTTGCCCCAGGCGATGGCGGGCGCGATCTTCCACGTCGCCATCATCAGCGGGAAGTTCCACGGCGAGATCGCCGCGACGACCCCGACGGGGCCGAACTCGCTGTACGTGTGGTGGCCGCTGTCCATGGGGAAGACCGAGCCGACGTGGTCGCGCTGGTGGTCGGCGAAGAAGCGGAAGTTGTCGGCGGAGCGGCCGACGTCGTGCTTGGCCTGGGCGAGGGGCTTGCCCATGTTCGTGCTGTCGAGGGTCGCCAGCTCGTCGGTGCGCTCCTCCATGAGGTCGGCGAGGCGGTGGATGAGCCTTGCGCGCTCGACGCGGCCCATGCGGGGCCACGGGCCCTCGTCGAAGGCCGTGCGGGCGCTCGCGATCGCGCGGTCGGCGTCGGCCTCGCCGCCCTCGGCGGCCTGGGCCCAGACCTCCTGCGTCCACGGGTTGTAGACGTCGAAACGGCCGCCGTCGAGCGACTCGACCTCGACGCCGTCGATGATGTGACCGAAAAAGGTGTCGCTCATGACGAGCTCCTCTCTGCGGAGGCGTCCTGCGACGCCAGCCGCTCGGCGATCGTCACGTCGCCCGCCGCGAAGTGCTCGCGGGGGATCTCGGTGACGAGCACACGGATGGTGGGCTTGGGGGCGACCTCGGCCTCGACGATCGCGTCGGTGACCTTCGAGATCATCGAGCGGATCGCCTCCGGCGAGCGCCCCTGGGTGAGGGTGATCTGGACGACGGGCATCAGGCGTCCCCCTTCGTCCCACCGCTGATGAAGACCGAGCCGAGGTTGCTGAAGTGGCAGGCCACGCTCGACCCGGGCGGCGCGAAGACCGCGTCGGTCATGCCGCCGGTGAGCACGACCCAGCCGGCCTCGATGGCGTGGCCGCGGGTCGCGAGGTCGTTCGCGGCGAGCGCGAGCGCCTCGCCGGGGTGACCCTGGACCGCGGCGCCGGTCGCCGAGTCGACGACCTCGCCGTCGACCTCGACGAGGACGGCCTCGAGGGAGAGGTCGACCTCGCTCGGGGCGAGCCCGAGACCACCGGTGACGAAGGCGCCCGAGCTCGCGTTGTCGGCGATGACGTCGCCGGCGGCGAACTTGAAGTCCTTGTACCGGCTGTCGATGACCTCGGCGCCGCCGTGCACGGCGGCAACGGCCGCCATGGCCTGCGCACCGGTGACGCCGGGGCCCTCGAGCCGCTCGCCCATGACGAAGACGAGCTCGGGCTCGATGCGGGGGTGGATGAGCGCGTCCTGGGGCACGGGGTCGCCGGCGGGCAGGATCATCGCGTCGGTGAGCCAGGCGACGAAGGGGGTGTCGACCCCCATCCGCTGCTGCTTGGCGCGCGAGGTGAGGCCGAGCTTGACCCCGATGAGCTTCTCGCCGCGCTCGAGGCGCTTGGCGAGGGTGAGGTCCTGGATCTCGTAGCCGGTCGCGACGTCGAGCTCGGGCCACTCGTCCGTGAACTTCACCCGGTCACGGCGCTCGTCCTCGCAGGCGAGGAGCTCGGCGGCGACGGACTCGACGTCCCACTGCTGGGCGGCCATCAGGAGGTCGCCCCGAGCGCCTGGAGGTCGCCCATGTCGATCTCGTGCTGCTTCTGCAGCTCCAGCGCCACGTCGATGATCATGTCCTCCTGGCCGCCGACGTAGCCGTACTCGCCGACCTTCGACAAGATCGCGTGGGCCGGGACGCCGTAGCGCTCCGAGGCCCGCTCCGCGTGGATGAGGAAGGAGCTGTAGACGCCCGCGTAGCCCTGGGTGATCGAGGAGCGGTCCATCCACGGCAGCCGGCGGATGTAGGGCCGCACGACGTCCTGGGCCGCGCCGAGGATGCCGTCCATGTCGACGCCGGTGGAGATGCCGAGGCGCTCGAAGGCGACGGCGAGGACCTCGGTGGGGGAGTTGCCCGCCCCGGCGCCGAGCGCGCACAGCGAGCCGTCGATCTGACGGGCTCCGGCGCGGTAGGCGAGCACGGAGTTCGCGACGCCGAAGGACATGTTCTGGTGGCCGTGGTAGCCGACCTGGGCCTGCGAGCCGATCTCGGAGACGAGGGCGCTCACGCGCTCGGAGACGTCCTCGAGGATGAGGGCGCCGGCGCTGTCGACGACGTAGACGCACTGGCAGCCGGCGTCGACCATGATGCGCGCCTGCTTGGCGAGCTCCTCGGGCGTGACCATGTGGCTGAGCATGAGGAAGCCGACGGTCTCCATGCCGAGGTCGCGGGCTGCGCCGAAGTGCTGGATCGAGACGTCGGCCTCGGTGCAGTGCGTGGCGATGCGAGCGATGTCGGCGCCGTTGTCGCGGGCCTGGTGCAGGTCGTGGACACGGCCGAGACCGGGCAGGAGGAGGACGGCGATCTTGGCCCGCTCGGCCTCGGCCCGGGCGGCCTTGATGAGGGACATCTCGTCGACGGCGGAGAAGCCGTAGTTGAAGCTCGAGCCGCCGAGCCCGTCGCCGTGGGTCACCTCGATGACCTGGACGCCGGCCTGGTCGAGGGCGCGGACCGTCGTGCGGACCTGCTCCTCCGTGAACTGGTGCGACATCGCGTGCGAGCCGTCGCGCAGCGTCGTGTCGGTGAGGCGCACGTCGACGCCGCCGGAGAACTCCGGGATGGGGTGGGTCATCTCGCTCATGCCGAGACCTCCTGCTGCTTCGTGTCGGGCGAGGGGGTGGTGGCCGGGTCCTCGGAGACCCAGCCGGTCTCGACGCCGAGGCGGTGGGCGACCATCATGTCGCCGACCCGGGCCGCGGCCGAGGTGATGATGTCGAGGTTGCCGGCGTAGTCGGGCAGGTAGTCGCCGCGACCCTTGACCTCGACGGGGACGGTGACGCGCGCCATGCCGTTCCACAGCTCACGGGCGTGGTCGAACTGCGGCTCGGCGCGCAGGTGGTAGCCGGGGACGTACTCCTGGACGCGCTCGACCATGGCGGCGATGGACTCGCGGACCCGGTCGTTGAGCTCGCCGGCCTCGGCGGCCTCCTCGGGGATGGCGCAGAAGACGGTGTTGCGCATCATCAGCGGGGGCTCGACGGGGTTGAGGATGATGATCGCCTTGCCCTTCGTCGCGCCGCCGACGACCTCGAGGGCCTCCGAGGTGGTCTCGGTGAACTCGTCGATGTTGGCGCGGGTGCCGGGGCCGGCGGACTTGCTCGAGATCGAGGCGACGATCTCGGCGTAGGGGACCGGGACGACCGAGGACACGGCCGCGACGATCGGCGTCGTCGCCTGACCACCGCAGGTGATCATGTTGACGTTCGTCGCGTCGAGGTTGAAGTCGAGGTTGACCGGCGGGCACAGGTAGGGGCCGACGGCGGCCGGGGTGAGGTCGACGGCGAGGATGCCGGCTTCGGCGTAACGCGGGGCGTTGGCCTGGTGCGCCTTGGCCGAGGTGCACTCGAAGACGACGTCGGGCAGCTCGTCCTGCGCGAGGAGCCAGTCGACCCCTTCGTGGCTGGCCTCGAGACCCAGGGTCTTCGCGCGGCGCAGGCCGTCGCTCGCCGGGTCGACGCCGATCATGTAGCGCGGCTCGATGACCTCGGAGCGGCGCATGAGCTTGAACATCAGGTCGGTGCCGATGTTGCCGGGGCCGACGATCGCGGCGGTCCCCTTCGTGCGTGCAGTCATGTCTGTCTCGTCTCTCAGCTGTGGGCGAAGCGGGCCGTGACGCTGCCGAGCCCGGCGAAGGTGGCGGTGAAGGTGTCGCCCGGGGCGACTGGGCTCATGGCGGTGACGGAGCCGGGGAGGATGACCTCGCCCGCCTCGAGGGTCGTCCCGAGCGCGCCGAGGGTGTTGGCGAGCCAGACGAGCGAGGTGATCGGCGAGCCGAGGACGGCGCCGCCGGCCCCGGTCCCGATGACCTGGGCGTTGCGGTGGAAGACGCAGCCGACGAGGCGCAGGTCGACCTCGTGCAGGGGGGTCGGCGTCGAGCCGAGGACGTAGCCGCCCGAGCTCGCGTTGTCGGCGATGGTGTCGGCGAGGGTGATCTTCCAGTCCGCGACGCGGCTGTCGACGACCTCGAGGGCCGGGAGCACGTAGTCGACCGCGGCGATGGCCTGGGTGACGGTGACGCCCGGGCCGGCCAGCGGAGACTTGAGGACGAAGGCGATCTCCGGCTCGACCCGCGGCTGCAGGAAGCGGTCGGCGGGGATCGGCTCGTGCTCGGAGTACACGAAGTCGGCGAAGAGGTGGCCGAAGTCGGGCTCGGTGACGCCGAGCTGCTTCTGCATCGCGGCGGAGGTCAGCCCGACCTTGTGCCCGACGACCGTGCGCCCGTACTCGGTCCAGCGGCGCACCTGCTCGAGCTGGATGCCGTAGGCGTCCTCGACCGTGAGCTCGGGGAAGTCCGCGGTGAGCGGCGGGATCGGGGTGTGGGTCTCGTAGGCCCGCAGCAGGCGCTGCGCTGCCTCCTGCTGGACCTGGCTCGGCTCGCCCATGGGTCTCCTTCGACGGTGCGGACTTCGATCAAAACTAGGGATGTCGGGGGCGCGGTGGTCGGCTCGTTCCCTTCGGTGGAACGTGCGCCGGGTGCGTCCCGCAGCGACCTCATGAGGCTCCCG
The DNA here is from genome assembly GCF_040547045.1 of Janibacter sp. UYMM211. Taxonomy (NCBI): domain Bacteria; kingdom Bacillati; phylum Actinomycetota; class Actinomycetes; order Micrococcales; family Intrasporangiaceae; genus Janibacter; species Janibacter sp. UYMM211. The sequence goes on from NZ_JBEPOY010000005.1 coordinate 258,626, forward strand.
CACCCACCCCGACCAGGGCTACGAAACCGTCCCGATCAGCGGGACACCCCCGTCTGCGGCTGGTCGAGGCCCCTGCTGGTCGAGGTGCGAGACCCGGCAGGCCCGACCCAGCCTCTTGATGGTCGAGGTGCGACGGAGGAGCCTCGAGACCACACCCCCCCCCCAACTGCTCGAGAAGCTGGCAGCCGCGCGGGTTGCAACCCGCGCGGGTGCCAACATCTCGGGAGAGGCGGGATCCCCCTTCGCCAGGTCGAGGTGACCCCACGACCCCCAGCACACCCTGATACCTCGACCCGCCCAGCACCGTCGCCCGACGAGCAGGCCACGACAGGGCAGACCCCCGCCACCTCGCGAGGTGACGGGGGTCCGGGGGGTGGCGGGGTCAGTGGGTCTGGCGGCCGATCCGGCGGGCGGCGGCTCGCAGCAGGGGGACGATGCGGTCCTCGCGGGCGACGACGGACTCGCTCGGCCCGAAGACCGAGATCGAGGCGACGGCGAGCTCGCCGCGCAGGACGGGCACGGCGATCGAGCCCACCCCGTCGAAGGACTCGTCGACGGCCATGGCGTACCCCTTCGAGCGCACCCCGGCGAGCTCGTGCGCCCAGTCCTGCTCGGTGCGCACGGTGCCGCGCACCCGCGGCGGGAAGCCGGCCTCGCGGCGGGCCCGGTCGACGGTGAGGCTGAAGGCGGCGATCGCCTTGCCCGAGCTCGTCACGTGGGCGGGGAAGCGTCGGCCCGCGTGACCGAGGATGTGCTCGCCCGCACCGAGCGCGATGCGCTCGAGGAAGACGACGTCGGCGCCGTCGGGGACCCCGAAGTTCACGGTGAGCCCGGTCTGGGTGGCCACCTGGCGAAGGGTGGGCAGCGCCCGGTGGCGCAGCTCGTGGCGCCCGATGGTCAGCTCGCCGAGCTCGTAGAGGTGCAGCCCGAGACGGTAGAGCCCGGTCTCCGGATCCTGCTCGATGAAGCCACGGCCGGCGAGCGTCGTGAGGACGCGGTGCACGGTGCTCTTGGCGATGCCGAGCCGGCGGGCGATGTCGGAGACACCGAGCTCGCCGTCGGCGGCGAAGCACTCGAGCACGTCGAGAGCCGTCGTCACCGAGCGCAGGCCACCACCGTCGGACGGCTTGCGGCGCAACGGGGTCGACGCGCACCAGGCGGTCTCGACGGGCTGGATGACGGGCTGTGCTGACATGGTGCTCTCCTCGGCAACGACGGTGTCGTGAGGTCTGTTGTGTCGACGATCCCGCCGCGCGTGCGGCATGATCAAGGAATGCGTCCCGATGAGCGGAACACCGCTGACGACGGCGTCATCGCCCGTGCCAGCGCGATCCTCGACGCCGTGGCGAAGGGGGCGTCGGGGGTCCGGGCGATCGCCAGGGCGACCGACCTGCCGGTGAGCTCGGTGCACCGGCTCGTCGCCCAGCTCGTCGAGGTCCAGGTGCTCGAGCGTCTCGACGACCGCATCCGCCTGGGGCCCAAGCTCTTCGAGCTCGGCACCCAGGTGCCGGCCCATCGCGACCTGCGCGACGCCGCCGACCCCGTCATGGAGGACCTGCGGGCGGCGACCCACCACCGCGTGCACCTCGCGATGCTCGACGGGGTCGACGTCGTCTACCTCAAGATCCTCGGCCCGAACCTCGGCCTGGACTCCCGGCTCGGCGGCCGTCTGCCCGCCCACGCGACGGGGGTGGGCAAGGTGATGCTCGCGTACTCCCCGATGGCGACCGTGCGGGCCCGCGTCGACGCCGGGCTGCCGCGCTTCACCCCCCGCACGATCACCACGCCGGGCCAGCTCACCCAGGAGCTGCGCAAGATCCGCAGCGTCGGCATGGCGCTCGACCTCGAGGAGTCGACGGTCGGCGTCTCGTGCGTGGCAGCGCCGGTCTTCGGCTCCGACCGCAAGATCCGCGCGGGCCTGTCGGTGACCGGGCCGACCCGCTCGATCGACCCGGCTCATCTGGGCATCGCCGTGCGCACCGCGGCCTTCACCCTCAGCCGGACCCTGCGCGACTCGGGGCTCTAGCCCGGCTGCTGGTCGAGGAAGTCCAGGACCAGCTCGTTGAAGGCCGCCGCGTGCTCGATCTGCGTCCAGTGCCCGCACCGGCCGAAGACGTGCAGCCGCGCGTCGTCGATCCACTCGAGCATCGTCACCGAGGTCGACAGCGGGATGACCTTGTCGTCGCGCCCGTGGACGAGCAGCACCGGGGCCTCGATCCCGCGGATCGAGCCCTCCGGGTGGGCCATCGCGTCGACCCACCGCTGGCGCGGCGCCGGGAACATCGAGGAGAAGGCCTCCATCGTCCCGCTGCGCGTCGACGCGGCGTACCGGCTCGCGACGAGCTCGTCGGTGATGAGCGAGCTGTCGTACGCGAAGGTCTCGCGCATGAGGCGGCCCATCGTCTGGACGTCGGGCTCGTAGCCCCACACCGCGTCGAGCCCCTCGGTGATGGCGAAGGGGACGCCGACGCTGCCCATGAGGATGACGGAGCGCACCCGCTCCGGGTGGTGGATCGCGAGCGCGAGCGCCATCGACCCGCCGAAGGAGTTGCCGACGACGTCGACCCGGTCGACCTCGAGGGCGTCGAGGAGGTCGACGACCTGGCGCAGCCACACCTCGCGGCTGTACTCCTGCCCCTCCGGTACGTCGGTGAAGCCGAAGCCGGCGAGGTCGGGAGCGATGACGCGGTGCCGCGCACCGAGAGCGGGGATCTGCAGGCGCCAGTTCGCGAAGGCGCTCACCCCCGGTCCGGACCCGTGGAGGAGGAGGACGGTCCCCCCTTCGCCCCCCGACGGGGGACCGCTGTCGTGGTAGTTGGTGCGCAGCTGCCCGGTCCGGACGGACAGGCCGATCTCGGGGTTGGTCTGCGGGGTCGGGGTCGTCGTGCTCGTCACTGCTCGGATCACCTCTTGATCAGGGGGGACTTGAGGCCGCCGTCGACCTTGTCGGCCTCGTTGAAGAAGTCCTCGCGGTAGATGTCGCGGGGGAAGAGCCGCTTGGACATGAGGACCTTGAGCGCCGACTCGACCATGAGCGGCGGGCCGCACAGGTACCCGGCGCAGCCGGAGAGCTTGTCGTGGTCGGCGGCGATGACGTCCGTCACCAGCCCGTAGCCGTAGCGGTCGGGGTCGTCGCCCGAGGCGGCGACCTCCTCGGGGGTCTCGTCGGACAGGCACGGGCGGAAGGTGAAGCCCTCGTGCTCCTCCTCGAGCGCCCGGAAGACGTCGACGTCGTAGAGCCAGGCGCGCGAGCGCCCGCCGGCGTAGAGGGTCAGCTCGCCCTCGTACTCGCCGTTCTCCAGGGCGTGGCGCACCATCGACTTCATCGGGGCCATCCCGGTGCCGCCGCCGACCATGATCCCGTGGCGGTCGTCGCCGGTCTTGAGCACGAAGCGCCCGTACGGCCCGGAGAGGCGGATCTGCTGGCCCACGGCGAGGTCCTTGAAGACCCAGCCGTCGGACCCGCGCCCGCCCTCGACCTTGCGGATGTGGAACTCGAGGGTCCTCGTCTGCGTGGGCGGGTTGGCCATCGAGTACGTGCGGTCGACCTCGGGGCCGTCCGCGCACGCGGGGACGAGCAGCTTCATGTACTGCCCGGCGTTGAAGCCCATCTCGCGGTCGAGCTCGACGACGAGGCGGCGGGTGTCGGTCGCGATGTCCTCGAGCACGGTGACCGTGCCCGTGTAGTCGTCGACGGGGAAGACCTCGAGGTCCTCGTCGACGTCGAGGTCGGCCTCGATCGTCACGTCGGAGCGAGGCTTGGCGCAGCAGGTGAGCAGCTTCTCCTCGCGCTCGAAGTCCATGAGCGCGAAGGAGCTGGCCTGGCCGTGGTCCACCTCACCGTCGAGCCACTCGCTCTTGCACGTGGCACAGGTGCCGTGGGTGCACGAGTGGGGCAGCCACACGCCGTTGCGCAGGCAGGCCTCCAGGATGGTCTGGTCCTCGTCGCACTCGATCTCGCGACCGAGCGGCTCGACGGTGATGGTGTACCGCGTCATGACAGTCCTCGCTCTTCGTGGGTACCGCCGGGGCGGCCGCGCTCAGGCGGCCGCACCCCGCATGGACAGCGTGGCCTTGTGGGCGATGCCGAGGTCGGCGAGCGACTTCTGCGGGTCGGGGGCGAAGGGCTCGCCCCCGAGGGTCCACTCGAAGTCGCTCCAGTCCTTGCCCTCGGCGAGCTCCGGGTCGGTGCCCGCCCACGGCACGATGAGCTGCGACCAGAAGTCGCCGAAGGTCATCGAGCGCGGGGCCCGCTGCGTCACCGCGGAGCACAGCCACGGGTTGTCGCGCCACCACACGTGGACCATCTGGTCCTCGCCGTAGAGCTCCTGGCGCGAGCGCGACGGGAAGTCGTACGCACCCATCGTCTTCAGAGCCATCTCAGCTCCTCCCCTCGGCGGCCACGGCGGCCGCGTCGTCGTTGGCGGCAGCTGTGGCGTCGGCGGCGGTGCCGCGGCCGTGCCACTTCTCCCAGTTCTGGTGGTCGACGGAGCCGATGTACTCGCCGCCGTCGCCCTCCTGCAGGCCGTACCAGTCGAGGACCTCGGGCACGCTCGGACCGCCGCACGCGCCCTGGAAGATCTGGTGCACGGGCAGCCAGGCCTGGACGTACTTCTCGGGCTCGCGCTCGAAGATCCACTGGCAGCCGTCGGAGCAGGTGTTGTACAGCTCGCCCTCGTGCTCGGACTCGCGCTGGACGATCTCGTCCGAGCCGTCGGTGGCGCGGAAGAGCATCGGCACCTGGCAGACCTGGCACAGCTGGGGCAGCCCGCGGTAGAAGGTGCGCCCGCCCTCGGCGACGATCTTCTTCTCCTTCTCCCACAGCGGGAGGAAGTCCTTGGTGAAGGCCTCGCCGTAGTTGTCGGAGAGCCACTGCAGGTGCTCGTCGTCGGGGACGGTCGTCGTGAAGGACGCGGCGAAGGCGAACTGGTAGAGCGTCCAGTAGACCTCGTGGCTGAGGATGTCCTTTTCGGCGATCGCGTCGTCGACGTGCTTCGGCGGGCGGATCCCGTAGAACTCGAGGTCCTTGAAGAGACCGTTGAGCATCTGCTCCTCGAAGTAGAGCTCGAAGCTCTCCTTCCAGCTCATGACCTTGCGCGGGAGCATGTAGTCGAGCATCTGGGCGATGAGCGCCGTGACGCGGTAGCCCCGCCAGAACCACTTGTCGACCCACGCCTGGACGATCGGGACGTTGTCCTCGTCCTGCTCGAGGATGAACTTGATCGCCTCGAGGCCGAGCGTCATGTGCCGCGACTCGTCGGACTGCGCCGAGAAGCCGAAGGTCATCGTCGGCAGGTCGCCGTTGAAGGACGCCCCCGACATGAAGGGCACGAAGAGCAGGTTGGTCAGCAGGTACTCGAAGGAGAAGCCGACGGCGATGAGGAACTCGAAGGGGCCGGCGGTGAGGGCGTCGTCGAAGAAGGACTTCGGGACGGAGAGGTACCAGACGCGGTCGTACATCTGCACGTAGTTGTGGAAGCCGCCGTAGTACTTGTTGTAGTTGCTCAGCGTGTGCGTCTCGGTCTGGAAGTGACGCATCTCGTCGATCGACTGGCACATCGCCGCGAAGCGGGGGCCAGGACCGGCGAGGTGACGCGCGAGGAAGGCGAAGTGGCGGTGGGCCGCGTACTCCAGCGGCGTGACACCCTGGATGAAGAGCTTCATCGCGTTGAGGTAGTTCGCGTCGGTGAGGGAGAGGTGGCCCTGCCCCTGGGCGAAGCCGTCGAGGACGGCGTAGAGGCGCTTGTCCTTCTCGGCCTGGTACTTGCAGTACGCGTCGATCGTCAGGCGGAAGGGGTCCTCCCAGGCCGCCCAGTCGTGGATCTTGATCCCCTCGAACTCGAGGTAGGGGAACATCTCGTCCTTCTCGACGTAGCTCGGCTCCCAGTCCAGGTCACGGGTGAGCGCCTGGTAGCGCGACTTCATCGAGAGCTTGCGGGTCTTCTTCGGTGCGATGGTCATGGTGATCGGTCCTCTCAGTGGTCCCAGGCGATGACGATCTCGTCGTCATCCCATTCCTGGATGTGTCCGAAGTAGCTGACGATGGCCATCTGGAACTCGTGGGTCTCCCACGGGCGGCCGAGCTTTTCCTCGACCGTGGCCTGCTGGATGACGAGGCGGCCGGGGGCGGCGATGCGCACGAGGCCGGGCGAGTGGGTGAGCTCGGCCTCGGGGTTGTCGGCCTCGATCGCCTCGATGACCCCGCGGTTGTTCTCCGACTCCTGGATGTCGACGCCGACCTTGCGCGTCTGGGTGGTCTCGCTCATGGGTGCCTCCTCAGGCGGTCGTGGGGACGACGTGGGCGGCGCGCAGCTGCTCGGCCTTGGCCGCAAGCGCCTCGACGGCGCCGGCGTCGAGCAGGCGGTCGATCTTCTCGGCGACGGGGCGAAGGGCGATCTCGGCCGAGCCGAGGGCCTCCTCGACGGTCGAGGCGAGCAGCTCGGTGTTCTTCGCACCGGTCCGCGGGTCCTCGCGCCACGTGACGAAGAGCTTCTCGATCCACGTGCGCTGCTCGGCGAGCCAGCCGGCGAGGTGCTGCATCGCCAGCGAGTACGCCGGTGCGCCTCCGGTGACGGCCTTGTCCTCGAGGTGCACGTAGAGCAGGTCGTAGAGCATCTCGTCGAGGACGTAGAGGGTGACGAGCCCGATGCCCCAGTCGTCGACGCAGATCGTCTTCTCCATGTGCTCGCGCAGCGGCTGCAGCGCGTCGTCCTCGAGCCACGTCGTCTTCGCCGTCGCGAGCTGGTCGGCCGTGCCGCCGCCCAGTGCGATGCCGATCCGGGAGATGACCTGGGCGTTGCCGGTGCGGTCGAAGCCGGCGTAGCTGAGGCACTGGGCCAGGGCCGAGCCGTTGCTGAAGCGGGCCGCCGCCGTGAGGATCAGCTGCGCGCCGCTCTCGTAGTGGCGCATCGGGATGACGACCTCGGAGACGACGTCCTTCCAGTCCTGGGGCAGCCGGCCGAGCAGGTCGCGGTCCTCGATGTAGTCCAGCGAGGTCTTGAAGCTGTCGTAGGCCTCGGCGCGGTTGGCGACGTACGGCGCGTAGTAGTACTGCCGCGGGTCGAGGAAGGCGTTGGGGTCGCTGAGGACGAAGGCGCTGAAGTCGTCGCCGTACAGCTGGGCCTGCGGCGCCCACATCGGGGCGTAGTGGAAGTTCTCCTTGGGCTGGATGTTGACCGAGCCCTCCTGGTACCGGGTGGCCGGCCGGTCGCCGAAGATCGCGGCGACGTGGTCGAAGGTGTGGCGCTGGGTCTCGATGACCTGCGTCTTCAGCTCGTACTGCACGGTGTCCTCCTGGGTGGGCGTGGGTCAGGAGGCGACGGGGCGGTGCGCCCCGGCCTCGACGATGAGTCGGACGAGCAGGTCGGGCAGGGCGTCCGCGCTGTCGAGCTCCTGCGGGAGCTCGCTGTCGAAGCCCTGGCCGACGAGGCGCCCGTAGGCGATGCCGTCCTCGAAGGTGGTGGAGATGCGGGCGGCCCGCTCGTCCATGCGCACCTCGAAGGCGAGCTCGCTGGGCAGCGTCTCGTCGACGAGGGAGAGGTGGTGGCGCTGCGGGCCGAGCACCGCGTTGGCCTCGCACAGCAGCTGCTCGGCGAGGGAGCGGATGGCGACGTGCCGGTCGGCGCCGGTGCCCGTGGAGATCCGCTGGCTGATGCGGGTGGTCGGCATCGGCGCGATCGCGCCCACGTCGGGCTGGTCGTCGGCGTCCACGCCGACCACGTCTGCCACTCGGAGCATGAAGGGGGTCATCGTGCTGACTCCTCGGTCCGTTGCGTTGCGTGGCTCCCGGCGAAGGGAGGGCACGTCGCCGGCGTCGTTGCACGGCGTGAGAGGGACGTTAGGAGCGGGTGGGCGCGGGCACGATCCGCTGAGCGCAGCCGCTGTCCGGGGAGCGCACCCACCCTCACGGGCGGGCTTGCCGCCCCCTTCGCGCCGGGGTTCTTCGTCCGGTCGAGGCAGGCCGGGACGTTCCCCGGTGCGGAACGCGTCTCGGCGATCGCTTCCCCGGGCACCCCCCGGGTGCTCATACTCACGAGACGAAGGAGGTGAGGTGCGATGCGGCACCTCCATGAGAGCACGCCCACCTTCTCCGACTGGGAGGGCGTGCACGACGCGGTCGCCGACGCCTACTTCCCGCATGCCCTGAGGCCGCGCTCCGAGGGCTCTGCCGCCCGCTCCGAGCTCGAGGTCGTCGACCTCTCCCTCGTCCGCGTCGCGCACATCCGCTTCGGCGCCACCGTCGACATCTCGACCGACCACGCCGGCGCCGTCGCGATCAACCTCCAGCTGCGCGGCTCGATGGAGTCCGTCCTCGGCGGCACGTCGGTGACGACCGAGCCCGGCCAGGCCGCGATCTTCCCCGCCGATACCCCGGCCCGGCTGCCGGCCTGGACCCCCGACAGCGACGTGCTCGGGCTGCGCGTCGACGAGGACTACCTCGCCCGCGAGAGCGAGCGGGTGCTCGCCCGCAAGGGGCTCGTCCTGCCCCGGGTCGTCGACCTCAGCGGCCCCGAGGGGCGCGCCTGGGTGGCGATGGCCCGCACGACCCTGCGCAACGCCCGCGACTGCGGCGGCGTGCTCTACCGCGACCCCCGCGTCGCCGAGTCCGTCTCGAGCATGCTCGTCACCGGGCTGCTCCTCGCGGCGGTGCCCGAGGACTCGCTGACGAGCACCCGGCCCCGCCCGGTGCACCGCGCCGTCGAGGCGATGGAGGCCGACCCCTCCCGGCCGTGGTCGCCGGCCGACCTCGCCGAGATCGCCGGGTGCAGCGTGCGCCGGCTGCAGCAGGCCTTCCGCGAGCACGTCGGCACCTCGCCGCTGGCCTACCTGCACGACCTGCGCCTCGACCGGGTGCGCGTCGACCTCGCCGCCGGCGCCGGCCCGGTCACCGATGTCGCGATGCGCTGGGGCCTGCACCACATGGGCCGCTTCGCCGCCGACTACAAGCGCCGCTTCGGCGAGCTCCCGAGCCAGACCGCCGCCCGCGCCGCCTGACCCCTTCGCCCCCTCCGCCCCTTCGCCCGCCCCACCCCTTCGCGCAGCCCACCCCGGGCATGCCGAAGGGGGACCCACCACCTGGTGGGTCCCCCTTCGTACGTCCTGGGTCGCGATGCCCCCCGCTCTGCCGCGGGCTACCACGCAGTACTGGTCGTGATCGCGACCAGTCCTGCGCCGTAGCGCGGGGGCGAAGGGGGTCAGCGCACGGCGTCGGCGCCGGCCCGGGCGACCTGCTTGTCCTGCGCTGCGCTCCCGCCCGAGGCACCGACGGCGCCGACGAGCTCGCCGTCGACGACCACCGGGACGCCGCCGCCGAAGGCCGCGACGCCCTCACGACCGGCGATGCCGTCGCGGACCGCGGGCTCGCCCTCGATCGCCGCGTACAGCTCGTCGGTCGGGGCCCCGCCGAAGCAGACGACGGTGCGCGCCTTGTCCCTCGCGATGTCGCCGGATCCGGCGAAGGCCCCGTCCATCCGGGCGAAGGCGAGCAGGGCGCCGCCGGGGTCGACGACCGCGACGTTCATCGACGCCCCGATCGCGGCGGCCTGCGTCAGCGCGGCGTCGACCGCGGCCCGGGCGCCGGCGAGCGTGAGCGTCGCCGACGTCCGGGTGTGCGCGTCGTGCGCCCCGCTCACGTGAGGACGGTGGTGAAGCGCTCGTTGAGCTCGCGGGAGTGGTAGAAGATCCCCCTGCCGATCTGGTCGACCGTCCACACCGTCGTCGGGCGGTCCGGGAAGGCGAGGTAGCCGCCGGAGAAGACCTCGTTGCGGTTGCCCGACGGGTCGAAGAAGTAGACCGTCTGGCCGCGGGTGATCCCGTGGCGGGTCGGGGTGACGTCGATCGGCACGTCGTCCATCGTCATAAGGTCCGCCGCACGGCCGACGTCGTTCCAGCTGTCGAGGCGGAAGGCGAAGTGGTGCAGCTTGCCCTGCGGTCCGCCGATGACAGCCAGCTGGTGGATCTGGTTGTTCGACGTCATCCACGTGCCGACGAGGTCGTGGTCCTCGTCGAGGCTGGTCTGCACCCGCTCGGTCGCGTAGAAGCCGAAGACGTCCTTGAGCATGCGCTCCATGAGCTTCGGGTCCTCGGTCGTGATGAGCGAGTGGTCGAGCGCGGGGGCGCCGATACCGACGAGGTGACGGGGGAAGGCGTCGGGGTTGTGCGAGCCGACCTCGGTGCCGTACGCCGTGGCCTGGTGGTAGACCTCGAAGACGTGCTCGCTCGGGGTGGTGAAGCGGATGCCGTCGCCGATCTCGGGGTTCTCCCCCTTCGCCATCCGCTCGACGGTCAGGCCGAAGGCCTTCGCCTTGGACTCGATGTCGTCGATGTCGGACTCGTGCTCGACCTTCCAGCCGTACTTGACGACGCCGACGCCGCCCTCCTCGAGGACGAGGGAGTGGTGGTCCCACTCGTCCCAGCCCTTGTAGAAGGTGCGCTTGGCACCGTCGGCGGCCGTGTCCGAGTGGGTCTCGTACAGGCCGAGCGTGCTCGCGTAGTGGTCCTTGGCCTCGGCCATGTCGGTGACGCGCACGTGCGCGTACCCCAGACGCATGATTCCCATGGGTTACTCCTTCTCGGTGCCGGCCGCCAGCGCCTGGGCGCGCTCGCGCGCCTTGGCGTTGATCTGGCGGAGGATCGGGTTGACCAGGCGCAGCTCGCTCGTGCGCATCTGGATGGTGATGTCCGAGTCCGGGACGGCTCGGCAGCTCAGGCAGGTCCCGTCGGTGCGCTCGTCCGCGCTCACGACGGAGTCGGCGACCGGCCGGTTGTAGGTGAAGTCGCCCTCGAGGACGTCGAGCTTGCAGACGCCGCAGCCCCCGCGCTTGCACCCCACGGTGTAGGCGTACCCGGCCTTGTACAGGCCGGACAGCACCGTCTCGTCCGGCTCGAGGTACACGACCTCGTCCAGCGCGGGGATGGACACGTGGGGCACCGGCGCTCCTTCGCGGTCGGTCGACGGCGGCACCAGCGCCGCTCTCCCCGTGAGAGTGCCCGGGCGAAGGGGGGAGCCTCCACGCGCGTTCGCGCGTGCGGAACGTCGGGCCAGGACCGCCTCCGTGGGCGGCGACCGGCGGCTCGCCCGGCTCAGCCGTAGGTGTCGCGCGGGCCGCGCATGCCCGGGGCCCGGCGCGGGCCCTTCTTCCACGACGGTGCGCTCGGCCCGACGACCCGCAGCTCGACCACCGTCTCGGGGCCGACCTCCTCCGCGAGCCGGCCGAGGATGCTCGAGGTGAGCAGCCGCAGCTGGGTGGCCCACGCCGTCGAGTCCGCGCGCACCGTGAGGACGCCGTCCTCGAAGGACACCGGAGCGCTGTGCTCGGCGACCTGCGACCCGACGAGATCCGGCCAGCGCGACATCACCGAGCCTGCCGCGACGTCGGTGCGCCACCCGCGGTCGGCGATCATCCGCTCGATCTGGTCGCCGAGCAGCTCGGGGTCGCGCCCGGTGGGGATCGCCGACCCTTCCGGCTCCATCCCCCGACGCACCCGGCGTCGGCGCGGCTTCATGCCCGGGCGCAGCCCGCGGCCCGCGGCGACGGCCCGCGCCCGCGACAGGGCCGTGGCCGCGGCGTCCTCGACCTCGCCGAGCGCCTCGTCCTGCGTGGCACCCTCGTCCTGCGCGGCGTCGTCGTGACCGGCGCCGAGACCTCCGTGCGCCCCGGCCCCGGGCTCCTCGCTCGACCCGCTCATGCCGGGCTGACCTCCCCCTTCGTCACCGCGAAGCGGGCACCGCTGAGCTCCTCTGGCACGTCGGCACCGACGGCAGCGGTGATGAGCACCTGCTCGGAGCCGGCGACGAGACCCGCGAGGCGGGTCCGGCGGCCCGAGTCGAGCTCGGCGAAGACGTCGTCGAGCACGAGGACGGGGTCGTCGTCGAGGTCGTGCTGGAGCAGGCGGTAGGCCGCGAGGCGCAGCCCCAGGGCGAAGGACCACGACTCGCCGTGGCTCGCGTACCCCTTCGCCGGCATCTCGCCCAGCGCCAGGGTGATGTCGTCGCGGTGCGGCCCGACGAGGCTCACGCCGCGGTCGAGCTCCTGGTCACGCACCTGCGCCATCCCCTCGAGCAGCTCCTCGCGCAGCCGCTCGACCGGCGGCACGTCCTGCGCGCTCTCGAAGCCCTCGGCGAGCGCCTCGCCGACGGGGCCCGGGATCGAGGAGCGGTAGCGGGCGGTCGCCTCGCTGACGCTGGCGCTCACCTCGCCGTAGGTCTGGGTGAGGTGGGGGACGAGGTCGGTGAGCAGGCGCAGGCGGGCGTACAGCAGCTGTGCCCCGACGGTGGCGAGCCGGTCGTCCCAGATGTCGAGGGTGCGCATCGCCTCCTCGCGGGCGGCGCCCGGGTCGACGCCCTCGGGCACCCGGGCCCGACGGCCCCGGCCGCGCTTGTCGGCGCCGGCCTGCTTGAGCAGGGCCGAGCGCTGGCGCACGACCTTGTCGTAGTCGCCCCGGACCCCCGCCCAGCGCGGCTGGCGCTGGACGAGCAGGTCGTCGAGGAAGCGGCGGCGCTGGTCGGGGTCGCCCTTGACGAGGGCGAGGTCCTCGGGGGCGAAGAGCACGGAGCGCACGGCGCCCAGGACGTCCCGGGTGCGGGGGAGCGGCGAGCGCCCGAGCTTCGCCCGGTTGGCCCGGCCCGGGTTGATCTCGAGCTCGACGACCTGCTCGCGACCGTCGCGCACCACCGCGGCGCGGATGATCGCCCGCTCGGCACCGACCCGCACGAGCGGCTGGTCGGTGCTCACCCGGTGGCTTGAGAGGGTCGCGAGGTACCCGATCGCCTCGACGAGGTTGGTCTTGCCCTGCCCGTTGAGCCCGACAAGGGTCGTGATGCCCGGCTCCAGGGCGAGATCGGCCGCCGCGTAGCTGCGGAAGTCCCCGACCGTGAGGTGCCGGACGTGCACCTCAGCTGGAGCTGCGGGTGGAGCGGGTGCCCGACGTCGGGCCCTTCGAGCCGCCGGTGCTGCCGCTGCCCGAGGAGGGGCCGGCCGAGGCGGCCTTGCGCCCCTTCGCCTGCGCGGTGCCGGCGTCCTTCGTCGGCTTCTCCTTCTTCGCGGCCTTGCGCTGGGTGGTCTTCGCGTCCTTCGGACCGGCCGCGGCCTCGGCGCGCAGCTGCTCGCCCTCGGCGGTCGTCATCACCTGGTGCCCGCCGAACTGGCCGCGCAGCGCGGCGACGGCCTGCATCGTCGGGCTGGAGTCCTGGCGCGAGGCGAAGCGGGCGAAGAGCGAGGCCGAGATGACGGGCATGGGCACGGAGTTGGCGATGGCCTCCTCGACGGTCCAGCGGCCCTCGCCCGAGTCGGCGGTGTAGTCGGAGACGTCGTCGAGCGTGGGGTTCTCCTCGAGCGCCTTGACCATGAGGTCGAGCAGCCAGGAGCGCACGACGGTGCCACGGCTCCACGCCTTGAAGGCACCGGGCACGTCGGTGACGATGTCCTTCTTCTCGAGCAGCTCGTAGCCCTCGGCGTAGGCGTGCATGAGGCCGTACTCGATGCCGTTGTGGACCATCTTCACGTAGTGGCCGGCGCCGACGGCACCGGCGTGCACGAAGCCCTCGTCGCGCGGGCCCTCGGGGCGCAGCGCGTCGAAGATCGGCATCGCCCGGGTGACGTGCTTCTTCAGCCCGCCGACCATGAGGCCGTAGCCGTTCTCGAGACCCCAGATGCCGCCGGACACCCCGCAGTCGAGGTACCCGACACCCTGCGCCTTGAGCATCTCGGCGTGCACGGCGTCGTCGCTGAAGCGGGAGTTGCCGCCGTCGATGACGAGGTCGCCCTCGTCGAGGCGCTCGGCGAGGTCGGCGACGACGGAGCGGGTGATCTCACCGGCCGGCACCATGACCCACACGACCCGGGGCGCCTCGAGCTGGTCGATCATGTCCTGGACGCTCGTGCTGTCCGAGATGGACTGGTCGCGGTCGTACCCGACGACCTCGTGACCGGCGCGGCGGATGCGCTCGCGCATGTTGCCGCCCATCTTGCCCAGGCCGATGAGTCCCAGCTGCATGAGGTGCTCCTTGGTGTGTCGACGTTCGGGTCGGGGGTGCGGGGTGCCCCGCCCGCGCGCGGCGGGCCGGGCGAAGGGGGTCAGCCGGCGAGTCGCACGGGCTGCAGGACGTAGCGGTAGGTCGTGTCGAGCTCGCCGTCCTGGCTCGTCTGACCCGTGATCATCGCGGCCTTGAGCGCGCCGGTGAAGGACATCCGGGTCCACTCGGTGCCGAGCACCCCGAGCCCGTCGAGGAGGTAGCCGGGGTTGAAGGCCACGGCGATGTCCGGGCCGGTGACGCTCGCCTCGAGCGCCTCGGAGGCCTGGGCGTCCTCGCCGGTACCGGCCTCGATGGCCAGCTGGCCCTCGGAGAAGCGCAGGCGCACCGGGGTGGTGCGCTCGGCGACGAGGGCGACGCGCTTGACCGCCTCGATGAGATCCGCGGTCGCGATGACGGCCTCGGTCTCGCTGCTCGTCGGGAAGATCTTGGCGACCTTCGGGTACTCGCCGTCGAGCAGCCGGGAGGTCGTGCGGCGCTGCCCGGCCTCGAAGCCGACGAGCCCGTCACCGCCTGCCGCGCTGCCGAGGGCGACGTCGATCGTGCCGACGGCGCCGAGCGAGCGGGCGGTCTCGGAGAGGGTCCGTGCCGGGATGAGGGCGACGTGGCTGGCGTCGGAGGTCCGCGGCGACCACGTGATCTCGCGCATCGCGAGGCGGTAGCGGTCGGTGGCGAGCAGGGTCATCCGGTCGCGGTCGACCTCGACACGCACGCCGGTGAGGATCGGCAGCGAGTCGCCGCGGTCGGCGGCGATGGAGACCTGGGCGACGGCCTGGGTGAAGACGCTGCCGTCGATCGAGCCCGAGCCCTCGGGCGCGGTGGGCAGCGTGGGGTACTCGTCGGCCGGCATCTGCAGGAGGGCGAAGCGCGAGCTGCCGCACGTCACCTGGACCTTCGTGCCCTCGGTGGAGACGTCGACGGGTCGGCCCGGGAGGTTGCGGGAGATGTCGGCGAGCAGACGACCGAGCACGAGCACGGTGCCGGACTCCTCGACGTCCGCGGCGACGGTGATCCGGGCGGAGACCTCGTAGTCGAAGGCCGAGAGGGTGACCGTCCCCCCTTCGTCGGCGGAGACGAGGACACCGGCGAGGACGGGGACCGGCGGGCGGGCCGGCAGACCACGAGCAACCCAGGTGACCGCCTCGGCGAGGACGTCACGCTCGACGCGGAACTTCACGAGTACCTACCCATTTCCCGCGCGGAGCCTCCGCGCGTGTGCGATGACAAGTGTGTCACCCGTCTCGGCTCGCATGATCACCGCACGGGAGCCCAACCCTAGATCCACAGCAGGTCGGTCCGCCATGCGTGGGGACGGGAGATGAGGTGGAGAGGACTCATCGTTGTCATAGGTCGTGTGGACAGTGGGGACAACCCGCTGCGAGGGGCCTGCAGCCCGCTCGTGGGGCGGATCTGCGTCCGCGGTGGGGTGTGGACGACCTGTCGACGCAGCTGTGCACGACCGGGTGGGGGGTGTGGACGGCGCAGGCGCGTCCTCATGCGCTCCCGGTCCGTCCACAGCTGTCCACAGGCTCGTCCGCAGGGATGTGCACCGATCTCGTGGCGTCCGGGGCCCTCGACGGTGGCGTCGGCTGTCCACAGGTGTGTGGACACGTGCGGCTCGTGGCGAGGTTGTGGACGGGACCGGGCGTGTTGCGTGCGTCTGCACCGCGATCGCTGGGTGCACAGAGTTGTCCACAGCCTGTGGATCTGTGGACAACTCGGGGGACAACGTGCCTCGACCCGGTCGCCGGCGGTGGGGACGGCAGAGGAGGGGCACTCTTCACACAGGTGTGGACAACTGCTGTGGACAGGGTCGCCAGGACGGCCGCGACCCGTCGTCGGGTCTCGCGGCGGCGCCGGCACGGCGGTCTAGCTGTTCGCCTGCTGCTTGATGCGGTTGGTCAGCTCGGTGACCTGGTTGTAGATCGCGCGCCGCTCGGCCATGAGCTCGCCGATCTTGCGGTTCGCGTGCATGACGGTCGTGTGGTCGCGCCCGCCGAAGAGCTTGCCGATCTGGGGCAGCGAGGCATCGGTGAGCTCGCGGCACAGGTACATGGCGATCTGCCGGGCGGTCACGAGCACGCGGCTGCGCGAGGCGCCCTGGAGGTCCTCGATCGTCAGACCGAAGTAGGCCGCGGTCTGCGCCATGATCGTCGCGGCATCGATCTCGTTGGGCGCCTCGTGGGGGATGAGGTCCTTGAGCACGATCTGGGCCAGACCGAGGTCGACCGGCTGCCGGTTGAGGCTGGCGAAGGCGGTGACGCGGATGAGCGCGCCCTCGAGCTCGCGGATGTTCGTCGAGATCCGGCTGGCGATGAACTCGAGGACCTCGTCGGGCACCGACAGGCGCTCCTGGATGGCCTTCTTGCGCAGGATCGCGATCCGCGTCTCGAGGTCGGGCGGCTGGACGTCGGTGAGCAGCCCCCACTCGAAGCGGCTGCGCATGCGCTCCTCGAAGCCCTGGAGCAGCTTGGGCTTGACGTCGCTGGTGATGACGACCTGCTTGTTGGCGTTGTGCAGCGTGTTGAAGGTGTGGAAGAACTCCTCCTGCGTCTGCATCTTCCCCGACAAGAACTGGATGTCGTCGATGAGCAGCACGTCGACGTCGCGGTAGCGGGCCTGGAAGGCGGCCGCCTTGTCGTCGCGGATGCTGTTGATGAAGTCGTTGGTGAACTCCTCGGAGTTCACGTAGCGCACCTTGACGTGCGGGTAGAGGTTGCGCGCGTAGTGACCGATCGCGTGGAGCAGGTGGGTCTTGCCCAGCCCCGACTCGCCGTAGATGAAGAGCGGGTTGTACGCCTTGGCCGGCGCCTCGGCGACCGCGACCGCGGCCGCGTGGGCGAAGCGGTTGCTCGAGCCGATGACGAAGGTGTCGAAGAGGTACTTCGGGTTGAGCCGGGTCAGCTCGACGCTCTCGGGCTGGGTCGCCCCGCGCCCGGCCCGTCCAGCGCTGGCGGCCGCCGTCTCGCGCGTCGTCATCGGGTCGCCGACCGGCAGCGGGTCCTGCGTGGCCAGACCCTGGCGAAGGGGGAGGACGTCCGCCTCGTCGCGCGGCGACCCGTCGGCAGAGGACTCGGGCAGGTGGTCCTCGCCGTCCTGGTGCAGGTCCGGGTCGACGGTCACCGCGATCCGCACCTCCTGCCCGAGCTGGGCGGACAGGGCCTGGGTCAGCTGCATCCGCAGGCGCTGCTCGACGAACTCCTTGCTGAAGTCGTCGGGCACGGCGATGAGGGCGGTGCTGTCGAGGAGGCCGACGAGCTGGGCGTGGGTGAGGAAGGCGCGGCGGCCCACGGGCACGCCATCGGCGTCGAGGGAGTCGAGGGTGGAGCGCCAGACCTGTGCGAAGTCCATGTCGGCGTCAGCCACGCTCTACCACCTCGGTCGGTCCGGCCGGTCTCGCCGCGGGGGCGACGGACATGTCGTCGTCATCCTCGCGTCCACGGCAGACCGGTGTCCACACGCTTGTCCACAGGCTGTGGGTACCGAGGGGGATGAAGGGCGACGCTAACAACTCGGCGTCCCCCCGGCAAGCCGGTCGGCACAACTGCGAGATGTCGTCGGCGTGTCGTGGGTGCGGCCGAAGCCGGTGCTGGCACCCTGGGGTGTTTGTCGCGCCCGCGCGTGCTCCCTCGCGTGGTTTGACCGGGTCGAGCGGGCTGCCGTAACCTGGCAGACGGCCTGATCGGCCGCTTTCGCATGCCCATGATCGCGCGTCCCTCGCGGACGAGCCACGTGGGCCTCCGATCGCGGCTGATCCACGAACCCCACCCGGACGTGCCCGATCGTCCGACGACACATGGAGTACCGCGATGAGCAAGCGCACCTTCCAGCCGAACAACCGTCGCCGCGCCAAGACGCACGGCTTCCGTCTGCGCATGCGCACCCGCGCCGGCCGCGCCATCCTGGCCAACCGCCGCGCCAAGGGGCGCGCCAAGCTCTCCGCCTGAGCAGACCCTCCCGTGTTGCCCGCGCAGCACCGGCTGACGGAGCGCGGGGAGTTCACGGCGACGGTCCGTGGCTCCGGCGCTCGACACCAGGGCTCGCGGCTGCTCGTGGTCCACGCCCGTCACACCGACGCGCGGTCGGCACTGCCACCGCGCGTCGGTGTCGTCGTGTCCAAGGCCGTGGGCAACGCGGTCGTGCGCAACCGGGTCAAGCGTCGGCTGCGCGCCCAGGTGGCGCCCCTCCTGCCGGCCGTGCCGAGCGGGACCGACCTCGTGCTGCGGGCCAACCCCGCCTCCGCCAGCGCCACCTCCGCGCAGATCGGCCGCACCCTCGGCTCGGTCCTGGCCTCCTTGGGCCTGACCGAGCCCTCTCCCGCGGAGCCCACGCCATGAGCGGGAGCCGGGCTGCGACCCCCTTCGTCCTGCTCGTCCGGGGCTACCAGCGCTACCTCTCCCCGCTCCTGCCGGCCAGGTGCCGGTACTACCCGACGTGCTCGGCGTACGCCGTCACCGCGCTGCGCCGCTTCGGGCCGGTGCGTGGTGGGTACCTCGCGGCGCACCGGATCGGACGCTGCCACCCGTGGTCGCACGGAGGTGTCGACTTCGTGCCCGACACGTGGGCCCAGCGCGGCTCGCCCGAGCTGACCCGGCCGCGGCTGGGTGACGACACCCCGGCCCTCAGCGAGGCCGATCTCCAGACCTCCCGGCGCCGCCTCGGCGCACCCCGACAGCGAAGGATCACCTCCCCGTGAGCTTCAGCGACATCATGTATCCCTTCGAGTGGCTGGTCGCCTGGATCATCGTCCTGTGGCACAAGCTGCTCGTCGTCATCGGTCTGCCGAGCGACAACGGCTGGACGTGGACGCTGTCCATCGTCGGTCTCGTGCTCGTCATGCGTGCGGCGCTCATCCCGCTCTTCGTCAAGCAGATCCACGCCTCGCGCAAGATGCAGCTCATCCAGCCCGAGATGCAGAAGATCCAGAAGAAGTACAAGGGCAAGAAGGACCCCGAGTCCCAGCAGAAGATGCAGCAGGAGATGATGTCTCTCTACCGGGAGACAGGCACCAACCCGCTCGCGTCATGCTTGCCGATCCTCGTGCAGTCGCCCTTCTTCTTCGGCCTCTTCCGCGTCCTCAACGGCCTCGACGAGATCGCCAGCGGCGAGCGTCAGCCCATCGGACCGCTGACCAAGGCCCTGGCTGCCGAGGCCGAGAAGTCGACGATCTTCGGGGCCCAGCTCTCCGACATCTTCCTGGGCGCGAACACGCTCAACGTCCAGATCGTCACCGTCGTGCTCATCATCCTCATGTCGGCGACGACCTTCACCACGCAGCACCAGCTGATGCGCAAGAACATGCCGACCGCTGCGCTCGAGGGCCCCTTCGCCCAGCAGCAGAAGATCATGCTCTACCTCTTCCCGATCATCTTCGCCGTCTCCGGCATCAACTTCCCGATCGGTGTCCTCATCTACTGGTTCACGACGAACCTGTGGACGATGCTCCAGCAGTTCTACGTCATCCGCCGCATGCCCGCGCCAGGCTCGGCCGCGGAGAGGGCGATGCACGAGCGTCGGCGCAAGGCCGGCAAGCCGCTGGACACCCCCGAGGAGGAGCGCGAGCGGGAGCACGACGCCGAGATGGCCGAGGAGCTCCGCGAGAAGGGCGTCATCTCCGGGCAGCGGGTGCAGCCCAAGAGCAAGAAGCGCTCGAAGAAGGACGGGACGAAGAAGAAGCCCGGCCCGCCCCCTGGCTCGTCGTCGACGGCGACCGCCACGAAGAACCCACGCAACGACAGCTGATCCCCCTTCGTCCCCCGGGCGCTGCGCCCGACTTGCCTGCGACAGGAGCACCACCCATGACCGAGACCACGACCCCCGAGACGACGACCGAGGCGACGCCCGAGGAGGCCTCGAGCCAGGCGCCCGCGGGCACGCGTCAGTCCGCACTGGTGCGCGAAGGGGAGGTCGCCGCCGACTTCCTCGAGACGCTGCTCGACATCTGCGACCTCGACGGCGACATCGACCTCGACATCGACGGCGACCGGGCCGCGGTGGCCATCGTCGACTCCGAGGACGGCCGCGTGCCTCGTCGCCTCATCGGCAGCGACGGCAAGGTCCTCGACTCGCTCCAGGAGCTGACGCGCCTCGCCGTGCAGTCGGCCACCGGTGAGCGCAGCCGCCTCATGCTCGACATCGCCGGTCACCGCGCCGGCCGTCGCGCCGAGCTCGTCGAGATCGCCCGCGACGCGGTGCGCCGCTCGCGGGAGTCCGGCGAGGAGATCTCGCTGGAGCCGATGTCGGCCTTCGAGCGCAAGGTCGTCCACGACGAGGTCCTCGCCTCCGGCCTGAGCTCGGAGTCCTCGGGCACCGAGCCGCGGCGCTACGTCGTCGTCATCCCCGAGGCCGGCACGCAGGCCGAGGCCGACGACGAGCAGGACGCGTCGGCCGACGCCGACGCCTGAGCTGCTCGTGGACCACGCCCCTGAGGCCACGGAAGGCGCTCACCGGTTCTTCGGTGAGCGCCTTCCGCGCGCCACGGCCTTCGCCGACATCCTCGCCGACACCGGGGTGAGCCACGGGCTCATCGGTCCGCGCGAGGTGCCGATCCTGTGGGAGCGGCACATCCTCAACTGCGCGGTGATCGAGGACGCCTTCCCCAGCGGGGCCCGGGTCGTCGACGTCGGCAGCGGCGCAGGGCTGCCCGGCGTCGCGATGGCGATCGCCCGACCCGATCTCGAGATCCACCTCGTCGAGCCGATGATGCGGCGGACCGAGTGGCTGGACGGGGTCGTCGCGGACCTGGCTCTCGATAATGTCACGGTGCACCGTGCGCGGGCCGAGGAGATGCACGGGGTGCTCAGCGCCCCCTTCGTGACCGCGCGCGCCGTGGCCCGGCTCGACAAGCTCGCCCGCTGGTGCTTCCCGCTGCTCGACGACGGCGGGCAGCTCGTCGCGATGAAGGGCCGCTCCGCGCAGGAGGAGCTCGACGCCGTGACGCCGACCCTGCGCAAGCTCGGCATGACCGCCGCCGCGGTGAGCGAGCACGGCGGCGAGGTGCTCCCCGAGCCCACGATGACGGTCGACTGCACCGTCACCCCCCGCAAGCCCGGGACGAAGCGCCCCCGCCGACGCTGACCCCCACCGCACCCGACGGCCCGTGTTTCACGTGAAACACGGGCCGTCCTGCGTCTGAGGGCGGGTGGGGGCGGGTGGTGGTTGAGGTGCGGCGCACGAGCCAGCGGTGGTTGAGGTGCGGGGAAGGGACCAGTGGTGCTTGATGTGACGAAGGAGCCCCTAAACCACACCCTGGGCGTGTTGGTAGGTGAGTTGCGAGGGACGAGCCAGTGGTCGTTGAGGCAGGACGAATAGTCCAGTGGTGGTTGAGGTGCGACGAAGGAGCCTCGAAACCATCCGGGCCCAATCGCCAGACCAGGTCGTGACGGTCTCATCCGTGATCCTCGCGATGGTGCCTGACGTCGATACGTGCACCTGGCACGCGGTATATCTCGCGCCAGGTGCGGGTATCGACGTCAGGTCGAAGACGGCGGTGGTCGAGGTGCGACGAAGGAGGCTCGAAATCACCCAGGACGATCGCGATGGGCTCACGGTCGACGTGCTCAGCTCCCAAGTCGCGACGGATGGTCACGACGACGCCTCTGGCCCGGTCGTCTCGAGGCTCGGGCGCGGGGCGCCTTTCGCATCTCGACCAGCAGGGCGGGGTGGAGCCGCCCTGCCCGCCGCACCTCGATCAAAGGCGGGGTTCAGCGGGGCGACCTACGGAGGTTGACCAGCAAAGGTCGTAGTGATCAAGGTTCGGGCGTGGCTTGCTCTGCGCGATGCCAGCGAGAAGATCGAGGCCCCGGGAGGCACCAGGAGAGTTGGCACGCTGGTGTTTCACGTGAAACAGGCTGCGCAGCCCCCCCAGCCCGGAGCGCGCCGCGCGAGATGGGTTCGCATGCCAGGCGTCGTGTTTCACGTGAAACACACGCACACCGGCCTGCCCCACGAGCCCATCTACCCGCTTTGGCGTGTCGTCGCCCGGTGACGTTGAATGGGACGGCTTCATCGAGGAACGGAGAGAGCGTGCACGACGCCGCACCCACTGATCGACCCGCCGGTCGTCAGGTCGTCCCAGGGATGGGGTGGCCCGCACTGCCGGCCCCCTCGGAGTCCGAGCCCATCGGCTGGCAAGGCGAGCGGGTGACGCCGCGCACGCCGGACACCTCGGCTGCACCGAGCGGCGCGTCGCCCGAGCAGGCCGCCGCGAGTCCCGTTTCACGTGAAACGTCGATGCCGAGCGACCAGGTGGACGCCGAGGACGCGCCCAAGGGAGCGGCCGTGGACGACGCAGCAGAGGACGAGTCACCGGTCCTCGCCGCGGTGAACGCCGACAAACGCGCTCGCGCCCGCCTGGCGTCGAAGACCTTCCCCACGCCGGACCGCACGCGCGTCATCACCGTCTCGAACCAGAAGGGCGGGGTCGGCAAGACGACGACCGCCGTCAACCTCGCCGCCGCCCTCGCGCAGAACGGCCTGACGGTCCTGCTCGTCGACACCGACCCGCAGGGCAACGCAAGCACGGCGCTCAACATCGACCACCACGCCGAGGTCCCGAGCATCTACGACGTGCTCATCGAGGGCACGCCGATGGCCGACGTCATGCAGCCCTGCCCCGACGTCGACGGCCTGTGGTGCGTGCCCGCGACGATCGACCTCGCAGGCGCCGAGATCGAGCTCGTCTCCCTCGTGGCCCGGGAGTCACGGATGCGCGGCGCCCTCGACCAGCTCGCCCGCACCCGGGCCGAGCGGGGTGACCGACGCATCGACTACGTCGTCGTCGACTGCCCGCCGAGCCTCGGCCTGCTGACGGTCAACGCCTTCGTCGCCGCGCAGGAGGTGCTCATCCCCATCCAGTGCGAGTACTACGCGCTCGAAGGCCTCTCGCAGCTGCTCAAGAACATCGACCTCATCCAGACGCATCTCAACCCCGAGCTGCACGTCTCGACGATCCTGCTGACGATGTACGACGGGCGCACGAACCTCTCGCGCCAGGTCGCCGAGGAGGTCCGCACCCACTTCCCCGACGAGGTCATCGGGGCGACCATCCCGCGCTCCGTCCGGGTCTCCGAGGCACCGAGCTTCGGCCAGACGGTCATCACGTACGACCCCCAGAGCTCTGGGGCCCTGGCCTACCTCGAGGCCGCAGCTGAGATCGCCGACCGCGGGGTCGGCACCGACGGACAGGACGGCCAGGAATGAGCGAGAAGCGACGCGGACTCGGACGTGGGCTCGGCGCCCTCATCCCCGACGCCAGCACGGCGCGCAGCCGGCCGGTGGACGTCTTCTTCGCCGAGCGGGACGCGAGTCCCGCCGCAGGTGCACCCACGGACGGCTCGAGCGCCCCGAACACCGCTGCAGGCATGCTCGCCGCCGCGCAGAAGGCCCCGACGGGCGAGCCCACCGCCGCGCACGACGCCCCGCACCACGTGGAGCACCCCGAGCCCGCCCCCACGCAGGACGGTCTCGCGCCCGTCCCCGGTGCGCACTACGCCGAGATCCCCGTCGACGCCATCCGGCCCAACCCGCGTCAGCCGCGCACCGTCTTCGACGAGGACGACATGGCCGAGCTGGTGCACTCGATCCGCGAGATCGGTGTCCTGCAGCCGATCGTCGTGCGTCCCCTCCCCGAGGGTGCGGACGTGCAGGACGGCGTGCGCTTCGAGCTCATCATGGGTGAGCGTCGCTGGCGGGCGACCCGCGCCGCGGACCGCGAGAGCATCCCCGCGATCGTCAAGGCCACCGAGGACGACGACCTCCTGCGCGATGCGCTGCTGGAGAACCTCCACCGCTCCGAGCTCAACGTGCTCGAGGAGGCGGCCGCCTACCAGCAGCTGCTCGACGACTTCGGCTGCACCCAGGACGAGCTGGCCACCCGCATCGGCCGCTCCCGCCCGCAGATCAGCAACACGCTGCGCCTGCTGCGCCTGCCCCCGCTCGTCGCCCGCCGCGTCGCCGCCGGCGTGCTCTCGGCCGGGCACGCCCGCGCTCTGCTCTCCCTGCCCGACGGCGCGAGCATGGAGCGCCTCGCGCAGCGCATCGTCGCCGAGGGCCTGTCCGTGCGCACCGTCGAGGAGATCGTCGCGCTCGGCATGGAACCCGAGCGCGAGGCGCGCCGCTCCTCCCCGCGCCTGCCCGCCCCCGAGCTCGACGACCTCGGCGCCGCGGTGAGCGACCACCTCGACACCCGCGCGAAGATCTCGATGGGCGCCAAGAAGGGCCGGATGACCATCGAGTTCGCCTCGATGGACGACCTCACCCGGATCCTCGAGCGAATCGGCATGGACAGCACCCACATCGTCTGACGACGCGAGATCCGTTGCAGCGCAACGGTTTTCGGCATGACGAAGGGGGACCCACCAGTCGGTGGGTCCCCCTTCGCCAGGTGGTCCTGAGGTCAGCCGATGAAGGGCTCGAGCTCCTTGACGAGCTTCGGCTTCGGCATCGCGCCGACGAGCGTCTTGACGATCTCGCCGTTCTTGTAGACGTGCATCGTGGGGATCGAGGTGATCCCGTAGCGCGAGGTGATCTCGGGGTTCTCGTCGGTGTTGAGCTTGACGATCGACAGCTTGCCGTCGTACTGCCCGGCGAGCTCCTCGAGCACCGGCGCGACCGCGCGGCACGGGCCGCACCAGGGCGCCCAGAAGTCGACGAGGACGGGGGTCTCGCTGCCCAGGACGTCCTGCTCGAACGTCGCGTCGGTGGTGGGCTTGGTGCCAGCCATGGTGATCCTTCCGGTCGGGGTGTGCGTCGGGGTGACGAAGGGGGAGGGAGCCGAGGATGTCAGCGGACGCCGACAGTGCCCTCGACCGGGTCCTCCTCAGAGATGAGCGACTGGTCGGCGGCCGGTGCCCCGGCCTCCTCGCGCTCGGCGAGCCACCGCTCGGCGTCCAGAGCCGCGGAGCAGCCGGACCCGGCGGCCGTGATGGCCTGGCGGTAGGTGTGGTCGACGAGGTCGCCGCAGGCGAAGACCCCGTCGAGGTTCGTGCGGGTCGAGCGACCCTCGGCGAGGACGTAGCCCTCGCCGTCGAGGGCGACCTTCGCCGCGTCGGTGGTCTGCGTGAGCAGCTCGTTGCGGGGGTCGTGACCGATGGCGACGAAGAGGCCGGTGACGTCGAGGTCGCGCTCCGCGCCGGTCTGGGTGTCGCGAAGGGTGATCGAGGAGACCTTGTCCTGCCCGTGGATCGCCGAGACCTCGGAGTTCCACGCGAAACGGATCTTGTCGTTGCCCAGCGCGCGGTCGGCCATGATCTTGCTCGCGCGCAGCTCCTCGCGGCGGTGGACGATCGTCACCGAGCGGGCGAACTTCGTGAGGAAGGTCGCCTCCTCGATCGCGGAGTCGCCACCACCCACGACCGCGATGTCCTGGTCGCGGAAGAAGAAGCCGTCGCACGTGGCGCACCAGCTGACGCCGTGGCCGGACAGGCGCTTCTCGTCCGGCAGGCCGAGCTCGCGGTAGGCCGAGCCCATCGCGAGGATCACCGCGTGGGCGCGGTGCTCGGTGCCCTCGGAGTCGGTGACGACCTTGATCTCGCCGTCGAGACGCACGGAGGCGACGTCGTCGGTGACGATCTCGGTCCCGAAGCGCTCGGCCTGTCCGCGCATCGACATCATGAGGTCGGGGCCCATGATCCCGTCGGTGAAGCCGGGGAAGTTCTCGACCTCGGTGGTGTTCATCAGCGCGCCACCAGCCGTGACCGCACCCTCGAAGAGCAGGGGTGCGAGGTTGGCTCGGGCGGCGTACACGGCCGCGGTGTAGCCGGCCGGACCGGACCCGATGATGATGACGTTACGGACGTCGGCAGTCACAGATGTAGTCCTCGGATGGTGGGTGCAGGGGTAGATCTTGGGGTCTGTCGTGCTCAACACCCATCGTAGGCGAGCGATTCCCGACCGCCTGCCAGCATGTCCAGGGGGCGCTCAGCGCACCGGCACGCTCGTGTCGTAGATCGGCTCGCAGCCCGCGGCGACGGCCCATGCGCGGGTGCCGTCGTCACCGACCGCGACGAGGAGGAATCCCGCCCGCCCGTCGAAGGTCCCGACGTCGGCCTGGACGGGGTGCACCTCGCCCGCCCCGATCTGACGCAGGCAGTCCCGCGCCCCGCGCTCGGTCGTCAGCGGGCCGAGCGTCGGCGAGCTCGCCGAGAGCGGCACGGCACCACGATGCTTCCGCGTCCATACGGACGTCGTCCGGGCGGCGCCCTCCTCGAGCGTCGCCTCGGTGTAGCGCCGCTCCGTCATCGTCAGCACGAAGGGGGACGAGCTCTGGAAGGGGGAGCGACCGGAGTTCCCCGAGAAGGCCTTGGTCGAGCTCTCCGCGGACTGCGAGGGCGCGTCCTCGACCCCTTCGTCCCCGTCCGTCAGACCACCGTCCTCGGAGCGGGTCGACGCGGGGCCCGACTCGTCGCCGGCGCTCCCGCCCGCGCCGGAGCCTGCCGAGCTGTCCGCTCCGCCGCGCAGCGTCGTGCTCGCGACGTACCCGGTGCCGGTGACGAGGACCACGGCGGCCGCCGCCCCGAGGAGCCACGACCCGGCCCGACGCCGGTGGGTCGCGAGCGGCGTGACGGTGGCGCCGGCACGTCGTCGTCGGCGCTCCTCGTGCAGCGAGGCCTCGATGCGGGCGACGAGCTCGGGCGGCATCGCCGGGTGCTCGTCACCGGACGGCAGGTCGGCGAGCAGGGCGCGGACGTGCTCGTCGTCGCGCTCCTCGTCGGCGCGCTGCGGGTCCTGCGTCATGCCTCACCTCCTGCGCTCGCTGAGGGGCCCGTGCGGCCCGGGGGCGCGATGCCCCCTTCGTCATCTGACGTGCGGGCACCGTCTGGGGTTCCCGCACGCAGGACGGCGGCCAGGGCGGCGCGGCCACGACTGCCCCGCGACTTCACCGTGCCCTCGGCGACACCGAGCATGCGCGCGGCCTCGGCGACCGGCACGCCGTGCATGTCGACGAGCACGAGGACGAGGCGCTGCGGCTCGGGCAGCGCGGCGAGGGCGTCCTGGACGAGCAGCCGGGTGTCGACCTGCGCGGTCCCGTCGGGACGCGAGGGCAGGCGCGTCGACGCCCGCTCGTCGAGCTCGTCGAGGGAGTCCGTCGGCCGGGCCCGGCGCAGACGGTCCAGGCACGCGTTGACGACGACGCGGTGCAGCCAGGTCGTCACGGCTGCGTCGCCGCGATATCCCTCCGCGCGGCGGAAGGCGGCGAGGAAGCCGTCCTGGACGGCGTCGGCCGCCAGCTCGGGGTCGCGGCACACCGAGAGGGCGACGCCCCACATGCGGTCCCGGTGACGGGCGAAGAGCTCGCCGAAGGCGTCCGGGTCACCGGCGACGTGCCGCCGCACGAGCTCGCGGTCGTCGATCTCGTCCAGCGCCCCTCGCACGTCGGCCTAGCGCAGGACGACCTCGGCCAGCGACGCACGGTGCCGGCCGTCGTCGCTCTGGACCGTCGTCGTGAACCAGATCGTCACGTACTGCCCGCGGGCTGCGGAGCGGCCGGTGATCGTCACCGAGCCGTTCTTGCCCTCGCTGCGACCCAGCTCCGTGCCGGCGATGCCCGCCTCGTCGCCGACGAAGACCTGGACGGTCGTCGCCTGCGGCAGCTGGAGGGTCGCGCTGCGGACCTGGCGGGCCTGGCCGAGATCGAGGACGATGCCGACCCCGCCCTTGTTGCCGAAGTTCGGGGACTCGTAGCCCTCCGTGGTCCACGAGGTCGACAGGTCGTCGTCGTAGACCCGCTGAGCCTCGGAGTTGTGCTCCGCGCCGTCGCCGTTCGGGTCGTAGCCGATGGCACCGATGACCGGGATGGGCTCGCTGGTGCGGGCGCCGTTGCCACCGCCCGAGGGTCGTGAGGTGCTCGAGGACTGCGTGGGGCGCACCGGGTCGGCGCCCTGGGCGTCCGAGCCGAAGATCGCGCTGAGGTCGGTGTTGTCGCCGATCTTCGAGACCCCGACCGCACCGATGACGAGGGCGACGACGACGAAGAGGGCCATGATCGCGACGACGACCCGTGACTGCTCACGGCTCGGCGGCTCGCTCGCGTCGGCGGGCAGCAGCGGCGCCGGGGGCTCGAGGTCGTCCTGGCTGCCCGCGCTGCCCAGGCTCACGCGGTCGCGGCTCTCGGAGCTGCGGATCGCCTCGCGCTGGGCCCGTCGGTCGGCGGCGGCCTCCCCGGCGCGCTCGCGGGTGCGCTGGGCGGCCCGTCCGACGCGCTCGCCGAGGACCTTCCCACCGCCGGCGAGAGCGCCGGCGACCGAGACGGCGGCGGCACCCGCCGCAGCACCGCGGCCGGTCCGGGCGGCGCCGGGCTCGTCGGAGCCCTCCGCCGGGACCACCTGGGTGGGCTCGTCCGAGGGAGCCGTGGCGCCGCGCGAGATCGCCTGCGTGGGCTCGTCGTCGTCGGAGTCGACGGCGGTGCTCCGGTGCTCCTGGGCGGCGGCACCGGCGACCGGGGTGACCCCGAGGACCTGCGTGTCGTCCGGCCCGGGGGCATCGGCGAAGGAGGCGTCGGCCCCGTCGTGCGACGCGGCCCCGTCGTCCGACGTGGCGTCGTCGAGAGGCTGGGCCGCGCCGTCGTCGACGGGCGTGCGCGACCACGGGGAGACCGAGGCGGCGTAGTCGCCGGGCGAGGAGGGGCCGGCGTCGTCGGCGAGGGTCTCGCGGCAGATCGTGTCGAGGTCGCTCGGCACGCCGACCGCGAGGTGCGACGGGGGCAGCACGCCGGTGGCGTCGCGCGGCGCCGGCGGCAGAGAGGTGGAGGTCTGGAGCGGCCAGCTGCCGGTGAGACCAGCGTAGGCCAGGGCGACGACACCGGCGCCGTCGAGCGCCGCGGCCTCGTCGCCCTCCTCGTCGACGCCCGCCAAGGCGGCGTCGACGGCGAGGCCGCGCACGCGCACGGATCCGTCCGGGCCGACGAAGACGCTGTCGGGGCTGATCGCGAGGTGGTGCAGCCCACGGCTGCGCGCGGCCTCGAGCACGAGGGCGACCTCACCGGTGATCCGGCGGACCTCCTCGGCGGGCAGCCCGTGCGTCGCGAGCTCGGCGAGGGAGCGGTCGTCGCCGCGGAAGGACTCGGTGACCCAGGCGCGCTCGTCGTCGTGGTCGACGTCGAGGATGCGGGTGAGACCGGGGTGACCGACCCCGCTGGCTCGTCGGGCCGCGTCGAGGGCGGCGTCGGTGTGCGGGTCGTCGAGCGGCAGGACGAGGAGCACGACGTCGCGCTCGAGGTCGCTGTCGCGGGCCACCCACCGCTGCCCCGACGAGGGGTCGCCGGTGACGGGCTCCTGGGCACGGCGAGCGATCGCGTACCTGCCGAGCGTGGTACCCGGGTGCACTTCGTGCACGTCAGGGCCCCTTCCGTGTCGAGGTCGTTGCCGCGCCATCCTAGGCGGTCCGGCCGGGCCCTCCTGCTACGCGCGCCGCAGTCGGCGGGTCACCGGCTGGAGCACCGCCGTGACCTCGGTGACCCGCAGCCGGGCCGCGACGAGGAGGGCGACGACGAGCAGGACGACACCGCACACGCCGGTGACGAGGACGGCGGAGAGCCAGCCCTCGTCGAGGACGCGGGTCATGCCGAGGAGGAGGGCACCGGCGACGAGGGTCGCGAGGAGGGTGGAGAGCAGGAGCCGCACGTTCTGCTGGACGACCGAGGCCAGCCCGAGGGAGCCCAGACGGCGGCGCAGCAGGACGAAGCCGAGGATCGCGCCGACGAGGTTGCCGACGGTCTGCCCGACGCCGACCCAGGTCGCCGTGTGCTCGAAGCCGCTGGCCGCCCCGACGAGGGTGAAGGCGACGGAGATGACGGTGACGACGAGCTGGAGGACGAAGGGGGTGCGCCCGTCCTCGTAGGCGTAGCAGGCGCGCTGCACGAGGTAGAACCAGCCGTAGGGGACGAGCCCGAGGCACATCGCGACGAGGACGCCGGTGGCGGCCCTGGCGTCGGCGGCGGGCGTGGAGAAGAGCAGCGCCTGCAGCGCCCACGGGGCGAGCAGGACCATCGCGGCGGTCCCGGGGAAGAGGACGACGGCAGGCATCCGCATGCCCTGGCGCAGGTCGGCGGCCACCGCCTCGGTGTCGCCGTCCTGGGCGTTGCCGCTCAGCCGCGTGAAGATCGCCGTGACGAGCGAGACGGTGATGATCGAGTGCGGCAGCATGAAGATGAGGAAGGCGAAGCCGTACGAGGTGAGCCCGGCGGCGGGGGCACCGGCGCGCTCCGCGTCGAAGGCCGCCCCGGTGAGGACCGGCGTGGTGACGAGGAGGAAGGCGACCTGACCGACGGCCACGGCGCCGAAGGCCCAGGTCGCCATCTTCGAGGCGCCGCCCAGGCCGTAGCCGCGGAAGCCCCACACCGGGCGGTAGCGGAATCCGATCCGGCGCAGCGCGGGGATGAGCACGAGCGCCTGGACGACGATCGACAGCGTCGCCGAGCCGGCGAGGACCCAGATCATCGTGCTGTCCCACAGCCCCACGTCCTGGACGTCCTGGCGCCCGGAGAGCATGAACCAGCCCAGCCCGGCGATCGCGACGACGTTGGCGAGCGCAGGGGCCCACATGAAGGCCCCGAACCGGTTGTTGGCCGTGAGCACCTGGCCGAGCAGGGTGTAGAGGCCGTAGAAGAACATCTGCGGCAGGCAGATGAGGGCGAAGGCGACGGCCAGGCCCCGGGCGTCGTCTCCCCAGTCCTTGCTGACGACGAGCCAGACGAGAGCCGGGGCGGCCAGGGTGAGCAGGACCGTCGCCGCGCCCATGATCGTCATCGCGAGGGTGAGCAGCCGGTTGACGTACTCGTCGCCGTCCGCGCGGCGGCTGGCCTTGACGATCTGCGGCACGATCACGGCGTTGAGCACGCCGCCGGCGAGCAGCAGGTGGAAGTTGTTGGGCAGCGTGTTCGCGGCGTTCCACGCGTCGGCGGCCAGACCGACGGCGCCGACGACGCCGATCGTCATCGTCTGGCGCAGCAGCCCCAGGACCCGGCTGACGAGGGTCCCGGAGGCCATGAGAGCGCTGGACCGCGCGACGGACGGTGCTGCCGCGGGGGTCTGGGCGCGCTCGGTCATGAGTCCTCGGGGTCTGCGGGTGCTGCGGGGGTGGGCCGACGACGCACGGTACGCCAGGTGCCGAAGGCGACGGAAGCGAGCGCCACGAGAGCGACACCCCAGTAGATCCAGCCCCCGGTGGGGCTCACCCGGACGCGCAGCTCGGCGGGCTCGGCGAGCGCACGCCCCTTCGGGTCGGTCACCTCGACCTCGATCGGGACCCGACCAGGCGCCAGGGCGCTCGCCTGGACCGTCACCGTGCGCCGCGACTGCGGGCCGACGGTGATGGGCTCGGGGTCGCCGTCGATGCGCAGGATCGGCGAGCCCGGGTCGAGCCGGACCTGGAGGTCGTGCAGCTCGACGTCGCTCGTGTTGCGCACCGTGATCTGCAGCCGCCCGGTGTCGGCGAAGAAGTTCACCTCGCCCGAGGCGACCTCGAGCTGGCGCCCTGTCGCGGTGACGTCCCGGTGCAGCCGCGAGGCGAGGACGCGGAAGTGCCACTGCGAGGAGCGCCAGCGCGCCGAGGTCAGCTGCACCTGCGACGCAGCGACGGCGCGCTGCCACTGCGGGCCGTCGGCGCGCACGGTCGCCACCGAGCGCCGGGTGGCGATGTCGGCCACGACCCGCCGCGCGCGGGCGTCGGTGAGGACCGGCTCCGGCGGGTCCTCGAGCGTGTCGGGGATGTCGATCTCCTGCTCGGGCGACTCCGGCGCCGTCGCGCGGGGGCTCGCGAGCGTGCCGCGCGCCGTCCACGGGATGTCGGCGACGGCCTCGCGCATCGCCCGGTAGGCCTGCGGGTCCGGGCGGGCCGAGCGCGGGGGCACGACGAGCAGGGTCCGTGAGGTGCCCGGCAGGTCGCCGAGCACCGAGGCGGAGTCGGCGACGAGGCGCTGGGTGGCCAGGACCGCGTCGTCGTCCTCGCGCAGCGAGCCGACGACCGCCGAGAGCTCGGGGTCGCTGACGAGCAGCGGCGTGCCGCCCCGGCTGGTCTGGAAGGCGTCGGGGGTGAAGGCGGTGTCCGTGAGCGCCGTGCGCGGCACGAGGACCGTGGGCTGGCTGCCGTAGACCCGCTCGAGCGCGGCCGAGCGGTCGCCCGCGATCAGGTCGTCGGCGGGCCAGGCGATGTCGCTGCGAGCCCCGAGCGCCTCGGCAGCCTCCTGACCCCCGGTGACGCGGGGTCGCACGAGGGTGCGGGCGGCATCGGACTCCGCGGCGGCGGCGACGTCGGCGTCGGCCTCGGGCAGCACGGCCGTGCGGTCGGGGTCGAGCTCGGCGGCGAGGTCACGCGCGAGGTCCTCGCGCACCTCGCGCTCGCCGCGGGACAGCCCGGTGTCCTCGGCGGGCACGGCGTCGGGGAGCAGGAGGGGGTCGAGGAGCCACAGGTCACCGGGGCGCGGGGCGCTCGAGGCGATCTGGGCGAGGTCGGACCCCGGCCCGGCGGCGGCCTGCCAGGCCCGCGTGCGCGAGTCGCCCGGCGCCGCCCACAGCTGGTTGGACGAGGGGAGCGTCACGGGCACGCCCCACAGCATCTTCAGCGGCTCGTACTCCTTGGCCCGGTGGATCCCGAGGAAGGTGTGCACCTGGTCCTGCCCGGACTGGACGCTGATCGGCGCGGCACCCCAGGACCGGCCGGGCAGCAGGTCCGCCCCGTCGACCTCCAGCTCGAAGGTCGTGCTCTGGCCCGGGACGAGCCGGCTCGTCGCGATCTCGCGGTCGAGCGCCGACCCGGTGACCCGGGCGTCCCCCTTCGCCCAGTCGTCGATGCCCTCGCGGGTCATCTCCGCCTCGCCGAGGAGGACGGAGACCGCGGGGTTCTCCAGGGTCGTCGACCCGTCGTTGGTGAGCCGCCCGCGGATCGTCGCCGACCCGCTGCTCGCACCCGTCGCGTCGACGACCGGGGTGATCGAGGTGAGGGTGAGGCTGCTGGAGGCGTCGGACGCGGAGGCGCGGGCGGGCAGGGCAGGGGCGAGCAGGCCGGCGAGGGCTGCGGCGACGCACGCGCCCCGCAGCGACCTCAGGCGTCGCCCGCGAGCCGCTGCCACGCCTCCCTCGCGATGCGCCGCTCGTTGGGGAAGGTGAGGTGCCGGTGCGCGTCGCGCAGGAGCAGCCAGGCGACGTCGACGGCCTCGTGGTCGGGGTCGTTGTCGATCGTCAGATACCCGCCGATGGCCTCGAGCAGGTAGTGGTGGACGAACTTGTGGATCCGGCGGTCGCTCGTGGCGAACCAGTAGTCGATCGTCCCGAGCTCGACGAGGACCCGCGCCTCGATGCCGGTCTCCTCGGCGACCTCACGGGCCGCGGTCTCGACGAGGGTCTCCTCGCCCTCGATGTGGCCCTTCGGCAGGCACCACTCGAGGCGGCCGGCGCGGTTGCGCCGCGCGATGACGGCGATCCTCGCCTGGCCCTCGTGGACGTCGACGACGACCCCGCCGGCGCTGCGCTCCTCGACCGCGGGCAGGCGCCGCGGGGATCGAGGGGCGTGGGCCGGGTGTGCCATGTGGTCACTGTAGCCAGAGGGTCCTGGGAGGGCCCTGGGGCGACGACGGGGTCAGATCCACTGCTCGCGTCCAGCCCACGTCCAGGCGTCGCCGACATACTGGGGCTCCCCCGGGGAGACGCCCCGCTCACGAGGAGACCAGCCGCACCCGATGGAGACCGACAGTCCCCGTTCCTGTGCCCCTGACCACCGCGCTCGACCCGGGTCCGCCCGTGTCGTGACCTCCCAGCGGGCGGTGATGCGCTGATGTGGGCCCTCTCCCTGCTCCTCGGCGTCCTCGTCGTGCTGGCGATCACCGCCGCCACCGGCTGGTTCGTCGCCCAGGAGTTCGCCTACATGTCGGTGGACCGCTCCCGGCTCAAGGCCCGTGCCCAGGCCGGTGACGCCGCGGCCGAGCGTGCTCTCGCGGTCACCCGGCGCACGTCCTTCATGCTCTCGGGCGCCCAGCTCGGCATCACCGTCACCGCGCTGCTCGTCGGCTACGTCGCCGAGCCCCTCATCGGGCAGTCGCTCGGCGAGGCCCTCGGCGGGGTCGGCGTGCCCACCGCGGTCGGCGTCGGCGTCGGCACCGTGCTCGCCCTGCTGCTGTCGACCTTCGTGCAGATGATCTTCGGCGAGCTCTTCCCGAAGAACCTCGCGATCGCCCGCCCCGAGATGCTCGCGGTGCGCCTCGCGACGTCGACGACGCTGTACCTGCGCCTCTTCGGCTGGCTCATCACCTTCTTCGACAAGGCGTCCAACGCCCTGCTCCGCGCCGCCGGCATGGAGCCGGTCCACGACGTCGAGCACGCGGCGACGCCGCGCGACCTCGAGCACATCGTCGCCGACTCCCGCGAGAGCGGGGACCTGCCGGCCGAGCTGTCGGTGCTCCTCGACCGGGTCCTCGACTTCCCCGACGACGACGTCGAGCACGCGATGATCCCGCGGGCCCGCGTCGACGTCGTGCGTCCCGACGACGCGGTCGACACCCTCTGGGGCCTCATGGCCGCCGGTCACTCGCGCTACCCGGTGCTCGACGAGCACGACGAGGTCGTCGGCGTCGTGCACCTCCAGGACGTCCTCGGCGCGGGCCGCGGGGGTGGCGGCACCGCCGCCGACCTCATGCGCGACGCCGTGCGGGTGCCCACGCTCATGCGTCTGCCCGACGCCCTGCGCACGATGGCCCAGGAGCGCGCGCAGCTGCTCTGCGTCCTCGACGAGTACGGCGGCTTCGCCGGGGTCGTCACGGCCGAGGACCTCGCCGAGGAGATCGTCGGCGAGATCGAGGACGAGCACGACCCCGAGCCGCCGACGACGCAGGAGGGCGAGCCCGGCAGCTGGACCGTGCCCGGCGACCTCCACGTCGACGAGGTCGAGCGGCTCGTCGAGCGCGATCTCGCGCAGAGCGAGGCCGAGACCGTCGGCGGTCTGCTCATCGAGGCCCACGGCTCCCTGCCGGAGGTCGGCACGACGGTCGCCGTCGCCCTCCCGCCGGACCCCGTCGCGGCCCTCGAGGACGACGAGCCGGGGCTGGAGCACCTCCGGCTCGAGGTGCTCGAGGTCGAGCGGCACGTGCCGTCGGTCGTCCGGGTGAGCCTCGAGGAGGGGCCACCCCCCGAGCCCGAGCCCGATCACGACACCGATGACCACGCCAGCCCGACGCAGGAGGACCCCCGATGAGCCCGCTCGTCGTCGTCGCCGTCACCGTCCTGCTCATCGTCCTCAGCGCCTTCTTCGTCGCCGCGGAGTTCGCCCTCCTCGCCGTCAAGCGGCACCGCCTGCAGGACAACGCCGGCTCGAGCCGGTCCGCCCGCGCCGCGCTGCGCAGCTTCGACGAGCTCACCGTGCTCCTCGCCGGCTGCCAGCTCGGCATCACCGCCGCGGCCCTGGGCCTGGGTGCGGTGACCAAGCCCGCGCTCGACTACGCGCTGACGCCGGTCTTCGAGTCGTGGGGCCTGCCGGCCTGGCTGGCCGGCACCCTCGGCTTCGTCCTCGCCCTGCTCGTCGTCACCTTCCTCCACCTCGTCATCGGCGAGATGGCGCCGAAGTCGTGGGCGATCGCGCACCCCGAGACCGCGGCCACCGCGCTCGCGCTGCCGATGCGCGGCTTCATGTTCGTCACCCGTCCGCTGCTCGTCGCCCTCAACGAGGCGGCCAACTGGTGCCTGCGCCGGGTCGGCGTCGAGCCGCAGGACAGCCCCCACAGCGGTCAGAGCGCGGCCGACCTGCGTCAGCTCGTCGAGCACTCCGCGGGCGCCGGCACCCTCGACGAGGACCGCTCGCGCCAGCTGACCTCGGCGCTCGAGCTCGAGACGCTCACCGTCGGCGACCTCGTGCGCGAGGGCGCCCGGGCGACGGCCGTGACGACCGAGCAGGACGTCGCCGCCGTGCGCGCCGCGACCGTGACGTCGGGCCACCTGCGGGTGCTCGTGCGCTCCGGCGGCCGGGTCGTCGGCGTCGTCCACGTGCGCGACACCATGCTCGAGCCGGACGACCGACCGGCGGGCGAGGTCATGCGCCCCGTCCTGCACCTCGACGCGGGCACCGCTCTGCACGAGGCGCTGACGACGATGCGCGACACGCGCTCGCACCTCGCGGTCGTCGAGCGCGACGGCGTGCCGGTCGGGGTCGTCACCCTCACCGACATCGTCCAGCGCCTCTTCCCCGTCGAGCGCGCCGCCTGACCGCGGCACCGGGCGAAGGGGGCGTCTCGCCCCCTTCGTCCGCAGTGGGCCTCGGCCCTGCGCCCGGGTCCGGGACGTCCGCGCCGCTAGCCTCGGGCGCGTGAGCACCCCGTCGCCGCCCGCTCCCCGGATCCCCGGGCTGGAGCACGTCCGCCGGCTGGGGGCCGGAGGCTTCGCCGACGTGCACCTCTACCGCCAGGAGCTGCCGCGCATGCTCGTCGCGGTCAAGGTGCTGCGCACCGCGGCCGGTGACCTGCGCGAGCAGCTCGTCGCCGAGGCCAACACCATGGCCGAGCTCGCCGAGCACCCCTACATCGTCACGGTGCTGCGCGCCGACGTCACCGACGACGGCCGGCCCTACCTCGTCATGGCCTACTACCCGGGCACCTCGCTGGCGGCCCGGGCCCGTCGCACGCCGCTGTCCGTCGCCGAGACCCTGCGCGCGGGCGTCCAGCTGGCCTCCGCCGTCGAGACCGCGCACCGCGCCGGGGTGCTCCACCGCGACATCAAGCCGGCCAACGTGCTGCTCACCTCCTACGGCACCCCCGTGCTCGCCGACTTCGGCATCGCCGGGCGGACCGCCGAGGTCGACGACGAGGACGACGTCGGCGTCTCCGTCGCGTGGGCACCCCCCGAGGTGCTGCGCGGGCGCTCGAACGGCTCCGTCGCCGCCGACGTCTACTCGCTGAGCGCGACCCTGTCCTACCTGCTCACCGGGCGCACCCCCTTCGAGGACCCGGGCGGCGACAACTCCGCCGAGGCGCTCCTCGTGCGCACCACGCGGGAGCCGCCGCGCCGCACCGGGCGCGAGGACGTGCCCGAGGCGCTCGAGCGCCTCCTCCAGCACGGCATGGCCAAGGACCCCGCCCACCGCCCCGGCACCGCCCTCGCCCTCGCGCTGGACCTCCAGCGGGTCGAGGCGCAGCTGCGCCTCCCCCGCACGGAGACGGTGGTCCTCGACCACGACGACGACGGGCTGCACACGGTCACCGGCGACGCGACGAGCGTGCGCTCCGTGCTCGCCGACACCCCGGGCATGCCGCCGGTCTCGACCCCGCAGGACCCGCGGTCCACCCCCTTCGCCTCGACCCCTGGGCCCTCGCCGTCTCCTCGACCCCGCTGGCCGTGGGTCGCGGCCGCCGCGGCCGCCGCCGTGCTCCTCGTCGGGGGAGCGGTCGGTGGCGCGGTCCTCCTGCTGCCCGACGACGAGCAGAGCACCGCCGGCACGACCTCGGCCACCTCCTCCGGCACGGAGGGGTCGAGCACGCAGGGGTCGAGCACGCGGAGCTCGAGCACCGGGGGGCAGACGGACGCGGCGGTCGACCCCTGCCTCGTCGGCACGTGGGAGACGTCGAGCTACGAGGAGACCGTCCCCCTGCTGGGCACGCTCACCGATCTGGAGCGGACGATGACCTTCGACGCCGACGGGCGTCTCACGACGACCTACGACGACGCCCGGCCGAAGGGGGCCGGCGCGGGCTGGGTCTTCGACGGCACGGTGGTCTACGACGTGACGACCTCGGGCGGCACGATGTCCTTCGAGCTCGTCCGCGACGGGCTCACCGTCACCGGCGGGCCCGGCGACCTGCCGCCGGGCACCGGTGACGTGCAGTACACGTGCTCGGGGGACACCTTCACCGAGACCGCGACGGGGCTCGACGCGACCTTCACCCGGCGCTGACCGGCCGGGCGTGCGGGTCGCCCGAAGGCACGCAGGCGCACCGGCCCCGCCGTCGCACCTATCCTTGGTCCCCGTGCCCACCCCGTCGACCCCGCCCCAGATCCCCCGCGAGGTGCTCGAGGACGCCGTCGCCCACCTCGCGCCCGTGCTGCCCCTCCTGCGCGAGCTCGGCGGGCGGTTCAGCGCGAAGGGGCACGACCTCGCCCTCGTCGGCGGTCCCGTCCGCGACGCCTTCCTCGGCCGCGAGAGCCTCGACCTGGACCTCACGACGAGCGCCGGCCCGGACGTCACCGAGCAGATCCTCGCCGCCTGGGGCGACGCGCACTGGGACGTGGGGCGTGACTTCGGCACCATCGGCGCCCGCCGAGGAGAGCACGTCGTCGAGGTGACGACCTACCGCGCCGACGCGTACGACGGCACGACCCGCAAGCCCGTCGTCGCCTTCGGCGACACGCTCGAGGGCGACCTCGTGCGGCGCGACTTCACCGTCAACGCGATGGCCCTGCGCCTGCCCGACCTCGAGCTCGTCGACCCGCACGGCGGTCTCGTCGACCTCGCCGCCTACCGGCTGCGCACCCCGTCGGCCCCCGAGGTCTCCTTCGCCGACGACCCGCTGCGGATGATGCGCGCGGCCCGCTTCGTCGCCCAGCTCGGTCTCGTGCCGGTCCCCGAGGTCGTCACGGCGATGGAGCAGGCCGCGACGACCCTGCAGATCGTCTCGGCCGAGCGGGTGCGCGACGAGCTCGTCAAGCTCCTCCTCGCCCCGGACCCCGTCACCGGCCTGCGGCTGCTCGTCGACACCGGGCTCGCCGAGCAGGTGCTGCCCGAGCTGCCCGCCCTGCAGCTCGAGATCGACGAGCACCACCGCCACAAGGACGTCTACGAGCACTCCCTCACCGTCCTCGAGCAGGCGATCGACCTGGAGACCGGCCCGGACGGCGACGTGCCCGCGCCCGATCTCGTCCTGCGCCTGGCCGCGCTGCTCCACGACATCGGCAAGCCGCCGACCCGGCGCTTCGAGACCGGGGGCGGCGTCTCCTTCCACCACCACGACGTCGTCGGCGCCAAGCTCACGGCGAAGCGGATGCGCGCGCTGCGCTTCGACAAGGACACGACGAAGGCGGTCGCCCGGCTCGTCGAGCTGCACCTGCGCTTCCACGGGTACGGCGACGGGCAGTGGACCGACTCGGCCGTGCGCCGCTACGTCACCGACGCCGGCCCTCTCCTCGCCCGGCTGCACCGGCTCACCCGGGCGGACTGCACGACGCGCAACCAGCGCAAGGCCCGCCGCCTCTCGCACGCCTACGACGACCTCGAGGTCCGCATCGAGCGCCTCCTCGAGGCCGAGGAGCTCGGCAAGGTCCGCCCGGAGCTCGACGGTCATGAGATCGGCGAGGTGCTCGGCATCCGCCCGGGACCGGTCCTCGGCCGCGCCTACTCCTACCTGCTCTCCGTGCGCCTCGACGAGGGCCCGATCGGCAAGGAGGCCGCCGCCGACCGGCTGCGGCAGTGGTGGGCCCAGCAGCCCGAGCACGAGGCCTGAGCGACCCGGGGCGAAGGGGGGAGTCCTCCCCATTCCGCAGAGGCTGCGCGCCATCTAGGTTCGACTCCGAGCACCGGCCCCTGGGGTCGGCCGACGCCACAGCCGACGGAGCAGGGGAGAGACGATGAGCGTCCAGCAGGGCATGGACACCGCTCGCATCCGCGAGATCGCCGAACAGCTGCGCAGCCAGCGCGAGAAGATCGAGGGCGTGCGCCAGAGCGGGAGCGCCAGCGCGAAGGTCCTGCGCGACAGCTGGGCCGGCGCCGACCTCTCCGGCTTCACCGAGCGCTGGGACGGGCCCGTCGTCAAGCAGCTCATGGACGCGGCCACCCAGATCGGCGCGGCCGCGGACCTCATGGTCCAGCAGGCCACCGACCAGGACGACACGAGCAGCCTGGGCGGCGGCAGCGGCCCCGGCGCCGGCGGCCCGGGTGGCGGCCCGGGCGGGGGGCCCGGCGGCCAGGGACCCGGGGGCGGGGGCGACGGCTCCCAGCCCGGCGACATGAAGGGCACCTGGTCCCCCTTCGACCGGGACCAGGACTCGCCCTTCATCCGCACGAACAAGGACGAGGACGGCAACCTCCACCACTACGACCCCCTCACCGGCAAGCGCTGGGTCGAGGACGCCGAGGGCCGGTGGACCAACGAGACGGACGGCCGCGGGCACACGTCCTTCACGGAGACCGAGACGACCGACCGGGGCAACGGCTGGGAGAGCGAGCGCGAGTCGACCCGCGGCGAGGGCGGCGGGCGTCGGGAGTACGGCGAGTCCTGGAGCACCGAGCGCGACTTCGACGAGAACGTCGGCTCGCGCGCCAAGGACGTCCTCGACCAGGTGCAGAGCGAGCCCTTCGTCGAGTCGAGGGCCGAGACCGAGGTGAGCGCCGCCGTCCTGCGCGGCGAGGCGGGCGACGAGAGCCTGGGCGCGAGCGGCGAGCTGCTGTCCGCCGAGGCGGGCGCGGACGCCGCAGCCGGCATCGACGCCACCCGGGGCGCGTACGCCGAGGCCAACGCCCACGCCGGTGCCTACCTCGGCAAGGGCGAGGCCCACTTCGCGACCGACAGCGGCACCGCCGGCGAGGTCTCCGCCTACCTCGGCGGCGAGGCCAACGCCGAGGCCCAGGCCCAGATCGGCCCGGGCGGCGCGTCGATCAGCGCCGGCGCCGACGCCTTCGTCGGCGGCAAGGCTGAGGCCGGCATCAGCCAGGACATCGGCGACTACGGCTCGGTCGGGGTCGGCGGGTCCGTCTCGTACGGCATCGGCGCCGAGGCCAACGTCGACGCCGAGGCCTCCTGGGACCGCATCGGCTTCAGCGGCGAGGTCGGGCTGACCCTGGGTCTGGGCGCCTCGCTCGACTTCGACGTCTCGATCTCCCCGAAGGAGATCATCGGCTCGCTCAACCCCTTCGACTGACCCGGTCGCGACCGGCCCCGAGCACCACCTGCCCCGGCACCTGCCAGGGTGGGCACCAGACCACCGCAGCAGCGACGTGAAGGAGCACCTCCGATGCCCACCGTGACCTACCCCAGCGACGTCGTCCCCGGTCCCCCGCGGATCGCCCTGGAGATCCCCGAGGGCTGGGAGCAGGTGTGGACCCCCGAGACCCTCGTCGCGGTCCGCGAGGCCGGGGCCACCGACCACTTCGCGCCCAACGCCGTCGTGCGCTTCTTCCAGCGGGTCGGCACCTTCGGCCCCGACGACATCGAGCGCGAGATGCGCGAGTACGCCGGGCGTCAGCGCGACGGCGAGGTCGGCCCGGTGAAGAGCCAGACCATCAACGGCCGCGAGTGGATCGGCATCGACGTCGCCTTCGTCGACGAGCAGGCGGGCACCATCGCGCAGCTGCACTGGTTCACCGCGCAGCAGCAGAACGACGTCGTCGACGTGCTCCAGGCGACCGCGTCCTTCGCGGCCTCGCGCAAGGAGAGCGACTACCCCGTCCTCGACGCCCTCGTCGACTCGATCCGGGTCAACCCCTGACACCCATCACCCCGAGGGCCCGGACCGGCCACGCGTCGGTCATGATGGCCCCCGACATCACGAGGACCAGGGGAGAGACGAGATGCCGCAGCTGAGCTACCCGAGCGACACCTTCCCGGGGCCGCCGGGGGTGACCCTCGACGTGCCGCAGACGTGGGCGCCGGTGCGCGTCGGCGGCACGCTCATGGCGTGCCGCAAGATCGACAGCGACCACGGCTTCGCGCCGAACGTCGTCGTCCGCGGCTTCCAGCGCACCGCCGACTTCACGATCCGCGCGGCCCTGGCCGAGCTGCGGGCCTTCGTCGCCGAGCGTGGCGAAGGGAGGGTCGACGAGCCCTTCGAGCTCGAGCTGGGGGGCGTGCCCTTCCTCGGGGTCAACGTCTCGTGGACCGACGACGAGATCGGCACCGTCGTGCAGATCCACCTCTTCGCCGGGTCCCGGCGGGGGCGCATCGTCGACATCGTCCAGGCCACGGGCTCGGTCGGCGGCGACGACATGGAGCGCTCCTACGGAGAGGTCCAGGGCATCCTGCAGTCCGTGCGGGTCACGGCGTGAGCCCCTCCGACCTGCCCGGGAGCCGCCTCGTCCTCACCGCCGGGGCGGCGACCGACGTCGGGCGGGTGC
This sequence comes from Janibacter sp. UYMM211, assembly GCF_040547045.1. Taxonomy (NCBI): domain Bacteria; kingdom Bacillati; phylum Actinomycetota; class Actinomycetes; order Micrococcales; family Intrasporangiaceae; genus Janibacter; species Janibacter sp. UYMM211. Next base: position 300,672 of record NZ_JBEPOY010000005.1, read on the forward strand.
GCACGCACAACGAGGACTCCGGGCTGGCCGAGGGCGGGCTCTTCCTCGTCGCCGACGGCATGGGCGGGCACGCGGCGGGCGAGGTGGCCAGCGGCATCGCGGTCGACACGATGCGCGAGCTCGTCGGCCGGCACGACCTCACGGCGGAGGCGGTGGGCGAGCAGATCGGGCTGGCCAACCGCCGCATCCTCGACGAGATGGCGGCCGACCCTGACAAGCAGGGCATGGGCACGACGGTCAGCGGCATCGCTCTCGTCGTCACCGGGGGGACCGACCACTGGGCGGTCTTCAACGTCGGCGACTCCCGTGTCTACCGGCTCATCGACGGCGCGCTCATGGCGATGACCGTGGACCACTCCGAGGTCCGAGAGCTCGTCGACGCCGGTGTCATCACCGCCGAGGAGGCCCGCACCCATCCCAAGCGCAACGTCGTGACCCGCTCGCTCGGCACGACCTACGCGGCCACGCCCGACGTCCGTGTCGTGCCTCCGCACGCCGGCGAGCGCTTCCTCGTGTGCTCCGACGGGCTCACCGGAGAGCTCACCGACGACCAGGTCCGCGACCTGCTCGTGCGCCACGCCGACCCGCAGCGGGCGGCCGAGGCGCTCGTGCGCGCGGCGGTCGAGGCGGGCGGCCGGGACAACGTCACCGTCGTTGTCGTCGATCTGGGCGAAGCCGGGGCAGACTCGTCCCAGACAGTCACCTCGCCCCGGGCGCACGTCGACACGGCGCCCCGGTCGAGCCACGAAGGGAGCTGACATGGAGCTGCGGATCGCGGCCCTGGACGACGTGCCGGGCTGGAGCGTCCTGCGTCGCCCTGAGGTGAGCCTGCTCCTGCGCGGGGCCGACGAGGTCACCGCACGGGTCGCGGCCGCTCTCGACGAGCGCCGCGGCGAGGACGTCGTCGACGTCGTCGTCGACACGCTCACCGCTGACGGCTTCCGCTCCACCCCCGACTTCGCGCTCGCCACCCCCGACGGGCGTCTCGTCGCCCGGGGTGCCGGTGAGGTGCGGCTCGGCGACGACCGGTCGGTCGTCGCCGGCCCCCGCATGCCGTGGCGCGACGAGGACGCCCCCGACGGGGTCGGCGAGGTCACGCTCGCCGTCGTCGGCGTCGAGGCCGCCCCGGCGCTCGAGGCGTCGGGTGCTGACGCGCCGGCGGGCGAGGAGAGCCCTGCTCCCGCGGAGCCCGCTGGCCCCGAGCAGGACGGACCCGCAGGGTCCCCGGTCGCCGACCAGCTCGCCCCCGTGCCCGGCGCGACCGACGACAGCGCAGACGGTGACGACGACGACAGCGTGCTCGTGCAGGCCCCGGACGAGCCGGTCGCCGACCAGCTCGCCCAGGAGCAGCCCGTCGCCGATGACCAGCCCGTCGAGCCTGTCGCCGGTGACGAGCTCGTGGAGCAGGACCAGCAGGTCGAGCAGGACCAGCCGGCTCCCGACGGGCCCGTCGAGGAGCCCGCTGACCAGCCGACCGAGGAGCCCTCAGGTCCGCCGGCCGACGTCCCGGCCGCCGCCCCGGAGACCGAGTCGGCCGCTGCACCCCCGCCCCCGCCGTCCGGCTGGGCCATGCCGTCGGTCTTCGGCGCCGCGAGCCCGCCGCCGCCCGCCCCGCCGTCGCCGGTGCCCCCGCGGGACGGCGACGTCGCCCGACCCACCCTCACCGTCGTCCCCGAGCCGGAGCCCGAGCCCGTCTCCGAGCAGCCGGTCGTCACCGAGCCCGCGCACGAGCCGCGACCGCAGACCAGGGACCAGCAGCAGGACGCGGCCCTGGCCGCCGGGTCCGCCCCGACCGACGAGGAGGAGGACGAGCTGCCCTCCTTCGACTTCCTCTTCGGCGCGACGAGCCACCACCGCAGCTCGCTCGTCGCCCGGGCCGAGGAGGAGGACCAGATCGACTCCGGCCCGGTCGCCGCGGCCGGTGGCTACCAGGCCCCCGAGGACGCCGCCCACGCGACGCTCGCGCCCCCGGAGGAGGAGCACGACGAGCCCGAGCCGGTCGTCGAGCCACCCGCCGAGCCGCCGCCGGCACCTCCCGCGCCGGTCGGTGGCCCCTTCGACCCGCCGCCGGCCACACCCGAGGGCACGCCGCCCCCGCCGCCTCCTGCCGGCGAGGACGGCCTGATCTCCGCGGTCCCGTGGGGAGCAGGTGCCGCGTCCGCCGCACCCCAGCCCACCGCACCCGAGCCCGCCGCGCCGGAGCCGGCCGGGCAGGAGCCGCCCGCGCCCGAGCCGGTGGATCCCGAGCCGTCGGCGCCCGCCGAGCACCAGGCCCCCGCGGCCCAGGCACCCGAGCCGGGGGCCCCGGGAGCGGTCCCGCCGCCCCCGGTCGCCCCCTTCGGCATCGGTCTGCCCAGCGCTATGCCGAGCTTCGGCACCCCCACCGAGTCCGGGCCCCGCCCGCTCGAGCCGGCCCAGGAGCACGACCCCTACGCCGTGCCCGAGTCGACCGGCCCGATGGTCCTCGCCGTGCGCTGCCCGAGCGGCCACGCGAGCGCCCCCCACGCCGTGAGCTGCCGCGTGTGCGGTGCGGCGCTGCCCTCGCAGCAGCCCGAGCCGACGCCCCGTCCGGCCCTGGGCCTGCTGCGGCTGTCGACCGGTGACGTCGTCACCCTCGACCGCGGGGTGCTCATCGGCCGCGCGCCGAAGTCGGCGCCCGAGCTGCCCGCCGCGCAGGCACCGCACCTCGTGCGGGTGCCGAGCCCGGACAACGAGATCTCGCGCAACCACGTCGAGGTCATCCTCGACGGCTGGCACGTGCTCGTGCGCGACCTCGGCTCGACGAACGGCACGACCATCACGCTGCCGCAGGACCACCCCGTGCGGCTGCGCCCCGGCGACCAGCAGAGCATCGAGCCCGGCACGACGATCACCCTCGCCGACCAGGTGAGCGCGGTCTTCGAGGTGACCGGGTGATGCGTCGGTGAGTCAGGCCGTCCCCCCCGTCCTCGACGGGCTGGACTACATCCAGCCGCTGGGCTCCGGCGGCTATGCCGACGTGTACCTGTACGAGCAGCAGATGCCGCGGATGAAGGTCGCTGTCAAGGTGCTCAAGAGCGAGGGCCTCACGGTCGGCATCAAGCAGCAGTTCATCGACGAGGCCAACACGATGGCCCAGCTCGCCGACCACCCCTACATCGTCCAGGTCTTCCGGGCCGGCACGAGCGAGGACGGCCGACCCTTCCTCGTCATGAAGTACTACCCGCCGCCGAATCTCGCGCAGCGGGCCCGGCGAGAGCGCTTCTCCGTCGAGGAGGTGCTGCGCACCGGCATCCAGCTCGCCTCTGCCGTCGAGACCGCCCACCGCGCCGGCGTCATCCACCGCGACATCAAGCCGGCGAACGTCCTCGTCAGCCAGTACGGCTCGCCGGGCCTGACCGACTTCGGCATCGCCGGCATCGGCGGGGCTCTCGAGGACCTCGACGACGACATCGGTGTCTCCGTGCCGTGGGCACCCCCCGAGGTGCTCTACGGGCAGGGCAACGGCGACGCGCGCGCCGACGTCTACGCGCTCGCGGCCACCCTGTGGCAGCTGCTCGTCGGGCGGTCCCCCTTCGAGGTGCCGGGCGGCGACAACTCCGCGTACGCCCTCATGCCCCGCATCCGGTCCAACCCGCCGCCCGAGACCGAGCGGGCCGACGTCCCGGCCTCGCTCGAGCGGCTCCTCGCCCAGGCGATGAGCAAGAACCCCCTCGCGCGGCCCGCGACGGCCCTCGAGCTCGCCCGATCGCTGCAGCACATCGAGCAGCAGGAGCGCTTCTCGCGCACCGCGATCGTCGTCCTCGACGAGGAGGGCCACACGGCGAGCCGACCGGCCGCCCAGGCACCCGACCCGACCCGGCTGCGGCACGCCACCCCCGCTCCGGGCTCCGGGCGCACCCTGCCGCCCCCGCCCCTCGGCCAGCCCGTCATCGGCGGCGAGCTGAGCGGCGGCCGGGGGATCCCCGGCAGCCCGGCCGTCTCCTTCACCACGGGTGCCCAGGGCCCCGCCTCGAGCACCGTCACCGGGCCCCAGCCCGGGTACCAGTCGGGTCCGAGCGGTGCCCGTCCGGACCACGCGTCCGGCCCGTCCCCCTTCGCGCCGGTCGCCTCCGGACCGCGCCCTGAGACGACCGGTGGGTCCGGACCGGGGCAGACCTCCGGTCGGCACGGCAGCGGCGGGCCCGACCGTCGTCTCCTCGTGCCGGCGATCGCCGCCGGTGCCCTCGCCCTGCTGCTCCTCGTCGGGGGTGGCATCTACCTCTCGACGCGTGGCGGCGACGAGCCCGGGCCCGGGACGACGACCGAGGCCGGGGGCGACCTCGCGGGCACGCCCGTCATCGCGTCGATCGCCAACGGCGAGGGCGACAAGGTGACGATCGACATGACGATGGACGGCGCCCAGGAGGGCGACACCTTCCAGGTCAAGGCCGTGCAGACCGAGTCGCAGGACCCCCAGCCCTCGGAGTTCGAGTCCTCCGTCGAGGTGAGCGCCCCGAGCACCGAGGTGGGCAAGGCGACCTTCCCGACGAACGCGTCACCGGGCACCCGGGTCTGCGCGATCGCGCGCGTCGCCCGTGGCGAGCAGACGACGCAGTGGAGCGCGCCCGAGTGCGTGGACGTGGAGTGACGTGACCACCCCGCCCCCCGCGCCGCCGAGCCGTGGCCGCGTCCGTCGCGACGACCAGCCGGCCCCCGCCCCGTCTGCCGAGCCCGAGGCCCCGCGCCGCGGGCTCACCGTCGGTCTGCTCCCCTTCGTGCTCGGCGTGCTAGGGCTCGTCCTCGTCAGCCTCGTCGTGCTCCTCGTCTACCTCTCCGGGCGCGACGAGCCCGAGCCCGCGGCGACGTACACCTCGGCCGCGACGGACGTCGACGCGATCACTGGGGCCCCGACGGTGACCCTCACCCCGGCCTCGTCGGGGCACGTGATGACCGTCGAGATCGCGTACGACGGTGCGGCAGAAGACGACCGGTACCGGGTGGTCGTCATGAGCGGCAGGCCGCAGGGCGACCCCGACGCGACGGAGTTCGACCTCTCCCGAGGCGTTACCCTCGCGCCAGGGGTGTCCCAGTACCGGGTGAGCATCGCGTCCGGTGTGCGGCTGTGCGCTCAGGCACGCGTCGTGCGGGGAGCCGCCGAGTCCGCGTGGTCGTCGACGAAGTGCGAGGTGCAGAGGTGAGCGAGCAGGGGCAGCCGGCAGGCGGCGTGAGCGTCGACTTCTGCGGCGAGATCTACCCGGCCGACCCGACGCGGCCGTTGACCATCGGGCGCGAGGGCGACGTCGAGATCGACGACAACCCCTTCTTGCACCGCTCCTTCCTCCAGATCACCCACGAGGGCGGCTTCTGGTGGCTCACCAACGTCGGCTCGACGCTCACCGCGACGGTGGCCGACAAGAAGGGCCTGCTCCAGGCCTGGCTGAGCCCGGGTGCGCGGATCCCGCTCGCCTTCGAGCGCGTCACGGTGTGGTTCACCGCGGGCCCCACCACCTACGACTTCGACGTCGTCGCCGACACCCCGTCATTCCAGATGGTCGACAACGAGGCCCTCGAGCCCGACGCGACCGGCGAGACGACGGTCGGGCGGGTGTCCTTCACCCCGGACCAGAAGCTCCTCGTCATCGCGCTGTGCGAGGACTTCCTGCGCCGGGACACCGCGGGCACCGGCGCGATCCCCAGCTCGGCCGACGCCGCCCGACGGCTCGGGTGGACCGTGACGAAGTTCAACCGCAAGCTCGACAACGTCTGCTCGAAGCTCGCCGACGCCGGCACCCGAGGGCTGCACGGCGGGCCGGGCAAGCTCGCGAGCAACCGCAAGACGCGGCTCGTCGAGCACGCGCTGTCGACGCGTCTGGTGACCGTCCAGGACCTCGCGCTGCTCGACCACCCGACCGAGTGACCTGACCATGCCGCGCACGCGCCGTCGTGGGCTCGCCGTCGTCTCGGGGACCCTCTTCACCCTCGCCGTGGGGGTGAGCGCCGTCTTCGCCACGCGCAGCACCGGCGAGCCCGTGCACGAGATCGCGCTCGGCGACGGCGGCGTGTGGGTCACCTCGGGCGAGAGCGGCATGTGGGGGCGGGTCGACCGTGGCGCGAACCAGCTCGGCACCGTCGTGCCGGGCGGCGCCTCGCAGGAGACGTCCTCGACCCGGCGCGCCGACGTGCTCCAGGACGGCCGGCTCGTCGTCGGGGTGAGCGCCGACGGCGCGCTCGTGCCCCTCGACGCGGCGACGGGCCAGGCAGGAGAGGGCCGCGGCCGGCTCCCGAAGGCCACCTACAGCAGCGGCGACCGCCTCTACCGCCCGCCGCTCGTCGACCTGCGCGGCCGGACGATCGCGATGGTCGAGCCCGGTACCGGTCGGGTCTGGGCGCAGCGCCTCGACGCCGACGGCGTCGGTGACCTCTCCGCGATGACGACCTCGTCGCCCCCGCTCGCCACCGTCGACCAGGGCGACGCCGCCGTCGCGGTCGACGTCGACGGCAACGTCAAGGTCGTCTCGGCGACCACCGGGACGGTGCTCGACATCCCGGCCGAGGGCGACGGCTTCGGCGAGCCGGAGCGGTCGACCCTCGAGCTCGGCGGCAACGGCGTCGACATCACCGCCGTCGGCGACCGGTGGGTCGTCCTCGACCCGACGAACGGCCGGGTCTGGGTCGAGGGGCAGGACGACCCGCAGAACGTCGACGGAGCTCCCAGCGGCGGTGACGGCCCCCCGCTCTACGCCGCGCTCCAGGTGGCGGGGGTCGAGGCCGACTCCGTCGCGGTGACGACCGACCTCAAGACGGTCCTCGTCGGCACCCAGGGCTCGGGCACCAGCCGCCGCGGCATCGACTTCGGGAAGAGCACCCAGGCGGTGTCGATCCGCAGCCACTTCGTCGCCCGCCCGGTCGTCAACGGCCCGTGCCTGCTCGGCGTGCGCTCGCAGGGCACCCGGGTGCGCTACCAGGTGGTCTGCAGCGACGAGACCCTCCCCGCCACCGAGGTCGTGCTCCCGGGCAACGTCGCCCGCTCCACCCCCGTCGTCCTGCGGCTCAACCGCGGGCAGGTCCTCGTCAACGACCTCGACACGGGGCGCGTCCTCGACCTCTCGCTCGACCGCGAGCTGCGCATCGACACCTGGCCCACCGCCGATCAGCTGACCACCCTCAAGAGCAGGAGTTCGTGACCATGAGCGTGACCCAGGAGCAGGCCGGCTGGTTCGCCCAGACCTTCGCGCAGATGGTCGGCAACGTCGACCGGGCCGTGCTCGGCAAGCAGCATGTCGTGCGGCTCGCGCTCACCTGCCTGCTCTCCGAGGGCCACCTGCTCCTCGAGGACTACCCGGGCACGGGCAAGACCCAGCTCGCCCGCGCCATCGCAGCCACCGTCCAGGGCAGCAACAGCCGGATCCAGTTCACCCCCGACCTGCTGCCGAGCGACGTCACCGGCGTGACGATCTACGACCAGAGCACGAAGCACTTCGACTTCCACAAGGGCCCGGTCTTCGCGACCATCGTCCTCGCCGACGAGATCAACCGCGCCTCGCCGAAGACGCAGTCCGCCCTCCTGGAGGTCATGGAGGAGGGTCGGGTCACGGCCGACGGCACGACCCACGAGGTCGGCCGCCCCTTCATGGTCATCGCGACGCAGAACCCCATCGAGCAGGCCGGTACCTATCGCCTGCCCGAGGCCCAGCTCGACCGCTTCCTCATGAAGACGTCGTTGGGCTACCCCGACCACGAGGCCACCGTGGCGGTGCTGGCCGACGCGGCCCGCCGCGACCGCACCGCCGGTCTGCGCCCGGTCCTCGCCGCGCAGGTGGTCTCCGACATGGCTGGGCTGGCCGACCAGGTGCACGTCGACGCGGCGATCCTCGCCTACGTCGCCCGCATCGCCGAGGAGACCCGGCGTCACCGCAACGTGCGGCTGGGGCTGTCGGTGCGCGGGTGCCTGGCCTTCGTCCGCTGCGCGAAGACCTGGGCGGTCAGCCAGGGCCGCACCCACGTCGTGCCGGACGACATCAAGATCATCGCGGAGCCGATCATGGCCCACCGCCTCCTGCTCACCTCCGAGGCGGAGTTCGCCGGGGTCCAGGTCGGCGACGTCGTCGGCCAGGTCCTCGGCGAGGTCGCCCCGCCGACCGAGCGGAGCCGCTGAGCCGATGACGACGCCCCCGTCCGGTCCGAGCCGGCGCGGCCCCGAGCCGTCGCGCGGCCGCGGTCGGGTGCGCCCGCAGCCCGTCGAGGAGGACGCGCCCACCCTTCGCCCGGGGCAGCTCGACCGGTCGGGCGGGCGGGGCCAGGCCCCGCCCGCCCCCGCCCCGGCCCGTCCTGAGCAGCGCGCTGCCCCGACGCCGATGGAGGTGCGTCAGGAGCGGATGGCGGAGGGTCAGCGGCTGCGCGCGACCGGCCAGCGCCGCACGGTCACCCTCCCCGTGCCCGTCCAGGCGGTCCGGAGCACGAAGGGGGGCGCGGCCGCCGCCCTGCGCGCCTCGGCCCGCGGGGGCGAGCGGGTCCGCACGACGTGGTTCGGCGGGCTGCTGTCCTGGGTCTCGCCGCTCGGCTGGTCCGTCCTCGCCCTCGGGACGGCGGCCGTTGTCGTCGGCCTCCTCCTCGCGTGGGTCGAGCTCGTCACCCTCGGGGTCGCCCTGCTCGTCGCCTGCGCCCTGTGCTTCGCGCTCGCCGTCGGGCGCACCCACCCCCGCGTCGAGCTCACCGCCCGTCCCTCGCGGGTGCGGGTCGGGCAGCACGCGGCGGCCGAGGTCGTCCTGCACAACCCCGGGCACCGTCGGATCTTGCCCTCGCGCGTCGAGATCGCCGTCGGCGAGGACGTGCGCACCATCGACCTGCCCGCGCTGCGCCGCGGCGAGCAGGTCCGCCACGAGCTGCCGGTGCCCACCGACCGGCGCGGTGTCGTCGAGGTCGGTCCCGTGCGCACCGTCCAGGAGGACCCGCTGCGCCTCACCAACCGCACCCGCGTCTTCGGCGAGGTCAAGCAGCTCTTCGTCCACCCGAGCACCCGGCCGCTGGAGTCGGGTGCCCACGGCCTGCTGCGCGACCTCGAGGGCGAGGTCACCCCCGAGCTGTCGATGGCCGACATCAACTTCCACGCGCTGCGCGAGTACGAGCCCGGCGACGACCGGCGCTACGTCCACTGGCGCAGCTCGGCCAAGCACGACCGGCTCCTCGTGCGGCAGTTCCAGGAGACGCGTCGCGCGCACCTCACCGTCATCGTCGACGTCGACCCCTCCGGGTACCGCGCCGAGGAGGACGTCGAGGCCGCGATGGACATCGCCGCCTCGCTCGTCGTCCAGTCCATCCGCGACGAGCAGGAGGCGACCGTCGTCGCCGGCGACCGGGTCGCCTCGCGGACGACGATCCCGCTCACCCTCGACACCATCGCCCAGGCCGGCGTCGGCCGCGCCGACCTGCTGAGCTCGGCGCGTCGCGCGGCCGCCCTGGCCCCCGACAGCTCGGTCGTCGTCCTCGTCACCGGACCGCGGCGGGCCTTCCTCGAGCTGCAGCAGGTGCTCTTCCAGTTCGACGTCGAGGTGCACCACGTCGCCCTCCTCGTCGACGGCGGGGCGAGCGCCTCCCTTCGCCGGCAGCGCGGCATGACGATCGCCACCGTCGGCGGTCTCGACGAGCTGCACCACGTCCTGTCCGGGCTGAGCACCGCATGAGCGTCGTCGGCGCCCCTCGCGAGGGGATGATCAAGCCCCAGCTCACCGGCGGGCAGCGGGTCCGGGCGACGCTCGGGCGGATGCGCCCCGGCCCGGAGCACCTCGTCGACGCGGGCTTCGCCGTGCTCGTCGTCGCGCTCGTCCTCGTCGGGCTGCGCACCTCGGTCTTCGGCACCCACTCGCTCCTCGCCGGGGTCGTCGGCGTGCTGCTCGGGCTCGTCCTCGGGCACGTCCAGGCCACCTACCGGTGGCCGCTCGTCGCCATCAGCGCCCTCACCGTCGTGCTCTACCTGCTCGTCGGGGCTCTCGTCGTCGTCCGCGACGACCTGCGCTTCGGCGTGCTGCCGACCCTGCGCACCTTCACCGACCTCGCCGGCGCGCCGATCCACGGGTGGAAGCGCTGGCTGACCCTCGTGCCACCGGTCGACGCCGGCGGTCAGATGCTCGCCCTCGTCTTCTTCGTCGCCGTCGTGGGGACCCTCGTCGTCTACGCGACCGCCCGCCGTCACCGCTCGGCGCTCCTCGTCGCCGCCCCGGTCCTCGTGCTCCTGTGCGTCGTGCTGCTCATGGGCACCCAGGCGCCGGCGTCCCCGCTCGTCCACGGCGTCGCCCTGCCCGTCGCCCTCCTCGTGTGGTTCGCCCTGCGGGCCCGGCGCGGCCAGGAGCGGCGCGGGCGGCCCGCCCTCTCCCGGCTCGTCCTCGGGGGCGGGATCCTCGCGATCTCCGCCCTCGTCGCCGGTCTGCTCGGCCCGCTGCTCGGGCACGCCGACCCGTCGGAGCGCTCGACGCTGCGCGCCGAGGTCTCACCGGTGCACGACCTCAGCTATCTCACGAGCCCGCTCGGCGAGTTCCGCAGCTACACCGAGCAGTCGCCCACCCGGTTGTGGGACACCGAGCTCTTCCGCGTCGGCGGGGTGCCCGTCGGCGCACCGCTGCGCCTGGCGACGCTCGACTCGTGGGACGGCACGACGTGGGGGGTCACCGGGCTCGACGAGGCCGGGGGTGACCCGCGTCGGGCCTTCCAGCTCTTCGGCCAGCGGGTCGGCGTCTCCGACAGCGCCGGCCGGACCCCGAGCGAGATCACCGTCGAGGTGCCCGAAGAGGGCTACGACGGCCCGTGGGTGCCGACGACCGGCAGCGTCCAGGGCATCACCCTCGACGAGCCGACCGCCGAGCGCGTCGACGGCAAGGCCTGGCTCAACCTCTCGACCGACGCGGTCCTCGTGCCCTCGGGGCTGCAGGCCGGCGACCGCTACACGCTGCGCACGGTGCTCACCGAGTCGCTCGGCGAGGAGCTGCCGCAGAGCCTGCCCGTGGCTCGGGGGTCGCTGCCGATGGGGGCGAGCACCGACTTCGTCGAGCCCCGTCTGCGCGCGTGGGCGGCGGACGAGAGCGACCCGTGGCGGCGCTTCGTCGCCGTGGCGACCGCGATGCGCGAGGAGGGCACGTACACGGACGGGCTGCCCGCGATCTCCGCCGAGGGCTCGACCTCGGCCGCGTACCGGCAGCGGGCGGCCGAGGCGCTGCTCGTCCACGGCCCCGGCCACGGCACCGCCCGCCTCACCGACTTCCTCGGGCACGACCCGCTGGCCGGCGACGACGAGCAGTACGCCGCGGCGCTCGCCCTCATGGGCAACCGGCTGGGCATCCCGACCCGCGTCGTCCTCGGCGCCGTGGCCACCCAGGACGGGGTCGTGCGCGGGCGCGACGTCCACGCGTGGGTCGAGGTGCAGCGCGCCGACCGGTCCTGGTACCCCGTCATGCCGCAGACCTTCATGCCCGACCGCGAGACCGCGCCGCCGGAGCAGATGCAGACCTGGGACGCGCCGGCGTCCGAGCCGCTCCCGCCGCCGCCCCCGCCCCCCGTCGTCCAGAGCGACCCCACGGACTGGTCCTCGCCGCGCACCTGGCCGCTGTGGGCCAAGGCCCTGGCCGTCCTCGTCGTCCTGCCCCTGCTCCTCCTCGCGATCGCCCCCCTCGTCGGCGGCGTGCGCCGCGTCCTGCGCTCGCGCACTGGAGACCCCGACCAGCGCGTCGGCCGGGCCTGGGCCGATCTCGTCGACGAGGCCCGCTCGATGGGTCTCGACGTCCCCCTTCGCGCGACGCGTCCGGAGCAGGCGATGGCCCTCGGCCCGCCGGTCGACGCGATGCCCGTCGCGGTGGCCGCCGACGCCCTCGTCTTCGGGGAGCGACCGGCCGACCCCGCCGCCGTCGGGGCCTGGCTGCGCGACCTGCGCGCCGTGCGCCGTCGGGCCCGTCGCTCGGCCGGTCTCCCGGCCGCCCTCGTCGCCCGCACCGACCCCCGGCGCGTCGTCACCCACGACGTGCCCGCTGACCACGCCCCGCGCCGATCCCGTCGGAAGGCTGACCGGACATGAAGCTCATGCTCACCCTGCGAGGGTCGAACGACAAGGACGTCGACCTCGTCGCCACCGTCGACGGCCGCACGACCGTCGGCGACCTCGCCGAGCACCTCGTCCTGTCCGACCCGGACCGCCAGTCCGGCGGCGACTACTACGCGCGCTCCGACCTCGGCACGCACACCCTCGCCCTCGTCGACGAGAACTACCGCGCCGTCGAGCCCGGCACGACGGTCGCCGAGTCCGGTCTGCGCAGCGGCGTCCACGTCGCCGTCACCCGTCGCTCCAGCGGGTACGAGGACAAGGCGGCGCCGCTGGCGACCGCCGTCGTCGTCGGCGGCCCGGACGAAGGGAGGGAGTTCCCCCTCCAGCGCGGCACCTCCCACGTCGGTCGCGGGCGCGACTGCGAGATCCAGGTCAACGACGGGTCGGTGAGCCGTCGGCACGCGAAGCTCCTCGTCGCCGACGTCGTCGAGGTCACCGACCTCGGGTCGAGCAACGGCGTCGTCGTCGACGACGAGCGGATCGACCGCGCGATCCTGCGCGAGGGCGAGGCCTTCACCGTCGGCGACACGACGATCGAGATCCGGCAGGCGCGCGCCGCCGCGGGCGTGACGATGGGTGACAGCGGCACCGTCGCCTTCTCCCGCAGCCCGCGGATCGCGCCGGTCTACCAGGGGCTGGTCTTCGAGGTCCCCGACCTGCCCGAGCGCGGCAAGCCCCAGCGCATGCCGCTGGCGATGATGCTCGTCCCGCTCTTCATGGGGGCGACGCTCTTCGCGGTCACGCGCAGCCCGTACACGATCATGTTCATGCTCATGATGCCGGCGATGATGATGGCCAACGCCTACGAGTCGCGGCGCCGGGTCCGCCTCGACTTCGAGGACGCGATGAACGACTTCCGCGAGGACATCGGCTACCTCGTCGAGGACATCGAGGCCGAGCTCGACCGCGAGCACGACATGCGCCGGCTCGAGCACCCCGCCGTCGCCGAGACCGGTGAGGCCGTGCGCCGGCACCACCCGCTCATGTGGACCCGTCGTCCCGGCGAGCCCGGGTACCTCGAGTACCGCCTCGGTCTCGGCGTGCGTCCCAGCCGCTCCGAGATCAAGCTGCCGAAGATGGGCCGCACCCGCGCGGAGGCCTGGCTCGAGGTCTCGCAGACGATGCAGGGCCTGGGCCACGTCGCCGACGTGCCCGTCACCGCCCACCCGCTCATCGACGGGTCCGTCGGCATCTCCGGCCCCCGGGACGAGGCGCTGGCGATGGCTCGATCCCTCGTCGTGCAGACCGCGGCGCTGCACTCGCCGGCCGAGGTCGTCCTGTGCGCCCTCGCCTCGACGAAGTCCGCACGCGACTGGGACTGGGTGAAGTGGCTGCCCCACACGGCCTCGCCGCAGAGCCCGATCGACGCGCAGCACACGGCGAGCTCGGGGCCGGGCTGCTCGGCGCTCATGGAGCAGCTCGAGGGCTATGCGAGCCGCACGATCGAGAAGGGCAAGCCGAGCGGCGTCAACGTCGTCGTCCTCGTCGAGAACGACGCGCCCGTCGACCGGGCCCGCCTCGTCCAGCTCGCCGAGCGCGGCTGGCGCTCCGGCGTCGTCGTCGTGTGGGTCGCGCCCGTCACCGAGCAGCTGCCGGCGGCGTGCCGCACCTTCGTCGAGGTCGAGACCGGCGGCCGGGCCCGCGTCGGCTACGTCGCGCCCGCCGAGGTCGCCCAGGACGTCACCGCCGACGTGCTCTCCTACGAGCAGGCCGTCGTCGCCGCCCGCCGGCTGGCCCCCGTCACCGACTCCGGCGCGCTGTCCGAGGACGACTCGGACATCCCGCGCTCGGTCTCCTTCCTCGCCCTCGTCGGCACCGAGCTCGCGAGCTCGCAGATGGCCGTCATCGAGCGGTGGAACGAGAACCGTTCGATCCTCACCGGCCGGCACGCCCCGGCCACCCCGAGCCGCAAGCCGGGCTCCCTTCGCGCCGTCCTCGGCCAGAGCGCGCTCGGGACGTACAGCGTCGACCTGCGCACCGACGGGCCCCACGCCCTCGTCGGCGGCACGACCGGTGCCGGCAAGTCCGAGCTGCTCCAGGCCTGGATCCTCGGCATGGCCACCGCCCACAGCCCGCAGCGGGTGACCTTCCTGCTCGTCGACTACAAGGGTGGGTCGGCCTTCCGCGACTGCGTCAACCTGCCGCACACCGTCGGCATGGTCACCGACCTCTCGCCGCACCTCGTGCGGCGCGCGCTCGAGAGCCTGTCGGCCGAGCTGCACTACCGCGAGCACCTGCTCGCGCGCTTCAAGGCCAAGGACCTCGTCGAGCTCGAGCGGCGCGGCGAGGTCGAGGCCCCGCCGAGCCTCATCATCGTCGTCGACGAGTTCGCGGCCCTCGTCCAGGAGGTCCCGGACTTCGTCGACGGCGTCGTCAACATCGCCCAGCGCGGCCGCTCCCTCGGCATCCACCTCATCCTCGCCACCCAGCGCCCCGCGGGCGTCATCCGCGACAACCTGCGCGCGAACACCAACCTGCGCATGGCGTTGCGCATGGCCGACACCGACGACTCGACCGACGTCCTCGGCACGCCCGAGGCGGCGTACTTCGACCCGGGCCTGCCCGGTCGCGCGATGGCGAAGTCCGGTCCGGGGCGGCTCGTCCCCTTCCAGACCGGGTACGCCGGCGGGTGGACGAGCGACACCCCGCCGCCGCCGGACATGCTCGTCGAGACGCTGAGCTTCGGCGCCCCCGTGCGCTGGGAGCTGCCCGCGACGCCGAAGACGCAGGAGGACGACGAGCTCGGACCCAACGACATCCAGCGCGTCGTCGAGGTCGTCGAGGCGGCCCGGGTCGAGGCCGAGATCCCGGTGCCCCGCAAGCCCTGGCTGCCCGAGCTCGAGCCCGTGTACGACCTCGCGAAGCTGCCGACCGACCGGCGCGACGACGAGCTCGTCATCGGCATCTCCGACAACCCCGCGCTGCAGTCGCAGCCGACGATCTCCTTCCGCCCCGACGCCGAGGGCAACCTCGCCGTCTACGGTGCGTCCGGGTCGGGCAAGAGCGCCTTCCTGCGCACCATCGCCATCGCCGCCGGCTTCACGGTGCGCGGCGGGCCGTGCCACGTCTACGGGCTCGACTTCGGCAACCGCGGGCTGTCGATGCTCGAGACGCTGCCGCACGTCGGCAGCATCATCTCGGGTCAGGACGAGGAGCGCGTCAAGCGCCTCATCAACCACCTGCGCGAGGTCATCGAGGAGCGCGCCGTGCGCTACAGCAAGGCGAACGCCTCGACGATCACCGCCTACCGCCAGCTCACCGGCCGGCACGACGAGCCGCGGATCTTCGTCCTCGTCGACGGCCTGACCTCCTTCCGCAGCGCCTACGAGTCGACCGGTGCGCTCATGAAGTGGCTCGACGCCTTCACCTCGCTGCTCGGCGACGGCCGGCCCGTCGGCGTGCACTTCGTGCTCTCCGTCGACGCGCGCAACGGCCTGCCCGTCTCGATGGGGTCCTCGGTGCAGTCGCGCTTCGTGCTGCGGATGGCGACGGAGGACGACTACTCCTTCCTCGGCGTCCCCGCCGACGTCCTCACCGCCGAGTCCGCTCCGGGGCGCGGCATCTTCAAGAAGCGCGAGGTCCAGGTGGCCGTCCTCGGCGGCACGCAGGACGCCTCCGAGCAGTCGCGGATGGTGCAGGGCTTCGCCGACGCGATGCGCAAGAGCGGCACGGCGCCGGCGCCGGAGATCGAGTCGCTCCCGGAGGTCGTGCACGCCGCCGACCTGCCCCGGGTCGTCGACGGGCTGCCCGTCCTCGGCATGGACTCCGAGCAGCTCGCGCCGTGCACCTTCGAGCCGCGCGGCGGCTTCGTCGTCACCGGTCCTCCCGGAAGTGGTCGCACGACGACGCTCGTGCAGCTGCTGCGCTCGATCTGCGCCGCGGACCCGAGCACGGAGATCTACGTCGTCAGCCTGCGGCGCAACAGCGAGCTGCTCCACCTGCCCGAGGTCACCGGCACGGCGACGAAGGAGGAGGAGATCACCGCGCTGTCGGCGACCCTCAAGGAGAAGGCGCTCGCCGAGGGCGGGCCCCACGTGGTGCTCGTCCTCGAGAAGCTCGACGACCTCGCCCAGATGCCGTACCAGAACCCCCTCCAGGAGTGCGTCAAGCCGCTCGTCGACAACGACCACTTCGTCATCGCCGAGGCCGACCCGTCGGCCATGACGACGAGCATGGGTCTGCAGGGCCTGGTCAAGGGGTCGCGCTCGGGCATCGCGCTCGTCCCGGACGGGTCGGAGAGCTCGATGATCTTCAAGACGACCTTCCCGCCGCTGCAGCGCGTCTTCATGCCCGAGGGCCGCGGTGTCCTCGTGCGCCGCGGGCGTGCGCAGATCGTCCAGGTCGCGCTGCCGCAGCGCTGAGCAGACGCCCGGGACAGGGGGAGTGCTCCCCATGGTCCGGGCGCCTACCTCTTAGTAGGTTCGTCGCACACGGACCGCAGGGGCGAGAGCACGGCCGGTCCGGTGCACGAAGCACATTTCTCGAGCAGGAGGATTCGACATGGCTTGGCTGGGTATGAACCTGGAGACGGTCTCGGGTGAGATCCCGAAGTGGAGCAGCCTCTCTGAGGAGGTGGGCTCGATCATCAACAACACGAACACGCAGGTGCAGGCGGCGAACGAGGCGTGGAACGGCACGGACTCGGATCAGTTCGTGGGTGACTGGAATGACAAGTACCGCCCGGCGCTGGAGCAGATCAAGCAGATGATCGA
>NZ_JBEPOY010000006.1:0-184306 GCF_040547045.1 Janibacter sp. UYMM211
GCAGGGCGACGGCGTGGGGGGGCGGCGGGGCCCCCCCCCCCAGCGGCGGGGGGGCGGGGGGGGGGGGGGGGGGGGCGCCGGGGGGGGGGGGGGGGGGGGGGGGGGCCCGGGCCCCCCGGGGGGGGGGGGGGCCCCCCCCCCCCCCCCCCCTCGCCGGGGTGGCGGTCTCGAGGCTCAGGCCTGGCGGCCTTCGCGCCTCGACCACCGGCAGTCCGGGGCCGGCTACAACCCGCTGATCTCGAAGCACTCCCGCACGAGGGGCTCGATCTCGCCCTCGAAGCCGCGCTGGCCGTAGGTCCAGATGGCGGCGCGGACTGCGCCGAGGGCGGTGAAGACGGCGACGGCGGGGGCGATGTCGTCGGCCGGGTCCACCCCTTCGCGCGCGTAGGCCGCGTCCGCGAGCGCCCGGGCGGTCTGCGCGCCCGCGCCGAGCACCGCGACGGAGATCGAGGGCGACTCGCGCGCGACGACGGCCCGCATCCGCCACATCTGCGGCTCGCGGGTCGCGGTCGCCATCCGCTCGACGAGCACCGCTCGGAGGCTGTCGCGCAACGGCTCGTCCTGGGGTCGCTCCCGCAGGGCCTGCGCCAGTGCTGCCGGCAGGTCGGGATCCACGCCCGAGAGGGCGTCGTCCTTCGTCGCGAAGTAGTTGAAGAAGGTCCGGGGCGACACGCCCGCCCGCTCGGCGACCCGCTCGACGGTCGCCGCCGCCACCCCTTCGTCATGGGCGATCTCCAGGGCGGCGCGGTGCAGCGCGGCCCGGGTCACCCGCTTGCGCTCGGCCCGGCGTCCACGCTCTGGCTCGCTCATGGCGGCCATTGTGCTGGAGACGGCTGAGGGAGGGGGACCCGCCTACTTTGCAGTGACTGCAAGTTTGTCATATGCTTGCTGCATGCAAGGAACCTCGCAGGGTGCTCTCCACGACGCACTGACCCGCGCGTTCCGCCAGCTCACCGCCACCTTCACCACCCGGTCCGAGGTCGACCCGCAGGCCCTGCGGCGCCCCGACTACGCCCTCCTCGCCGCCGTCGAGCGGCACGGCTCGGTCCGGCCCAGCGATCTCGCCGCCGCCGACGGGCACGACCTGTCGACGGTCAGCCGGCGGGTCGCCTCGCTCGAAGGACGCGGATGGGTGGTGCGAGAGCGCGACCCCGACGACGGCCGGGCCTGCCGCGTCGCCCTCACCGACGAGGGCACGACCCGGCTGACGACCGAGCGCGCGGCGCGCGCCGCGATCGTCACCGAGGTCCTCGTCTCCTGGAGCGAGGACGACGTACGGACCCTGACCGACCTGCTCGAGCGGATGAGCGACGACGTGGCCGCCTCCCGCCCCCTGACCACCCATCTCGAAAGGAGCTCCGCGTGAGCGCGAGCGTCACCACCCCGGCCGTGGGCACCACGACGGCCACCAGCGACCCGGCGTCCGCCGGCGCCGCGCCCTACCGGCTGAGCCCCGAGCACCGACGCGTCTTCGTCGGCCTCATGCTCGGCATGCTCGTCGCCTCCGTCAGCCAGACGATCGTCGGCCCCGCGATGCCGCGCATCGTCGCCGAGCTCGGCGGCATCGACCACTACAGCTGGGTCGCGACCGCGGCCATGCTCGTCTCCGCGTGCACCGTCCCCGTCGTCGGCAAGCTCTCCGACATCTTCGGGCGCCGCGGCTTCTACCTCGCCGGCATCATCGTCTTCATCGTCGGCTCGCTCATCTGCGGCTTCTCCCAGAACTTCTGGATGCTCGTCGCCGGTCGCGCCGTCCAGGGCCTCGGCATGGGCACGCTCATGCCGCTGTCGCAGACGATCATCGGCGACATCATCCCGCCGCGTCAGCGCGGCAAGTACCAGGGCCTCATGGGTGCCGTCTTCGGCGTCACCTCGGTCGCCGGCCCCCTCGCGGGCGGTGTCATCACCGACCACCTCGGCTGGCGCTACCTCTTCTTCGTCGCCGTGCCGATCGGCCTCGTCGCCTTCGTCGTCATCGGCCGCTTCCTCCACCTCGAGCACACCGCTCGCGAGGTGACCATCGACTACGCCGGGATCGCGACCCTCACCGTCGCGCTCACCTCGCTGCTCCTCGCCACCTCCCTCGGCGGCACGAGCTGGGCCTGGGGCTCGGCGGAGTCCATCGGCCTCTACGCCGTCGGCGTCGTCGCCCTGCTCTCCTTCATCGCCATCGAGCGCCGCGCGGTCGAGCCGGTCATCCCCCTTCGCCTCTTCTCGAGCAAGGTCTTCTCGATGGCCAACATCGCGGCCTTCGGGGTCTCGATGGTGATGTTCGGCGCGATCATCTACATCCCGGTCTTCGCCCAGGGCGTCATCGGCGTCGACGCGACGAACTCCGGTCTCATCCTCATGCCGCTCATGGTCGGCTTCATCGGGCTCGGCATCATCACCGGCCAGCTCATCACCCGCACGGGGCGCTACCTGCCCTTCATGATCACCGGCGTGCTCGTCATGGCGCTCGGCATCTTCCTGCTCACCCGTCTCGACCACACCGCGACCCAGACCCAGCTCACCGTCGCGATGACGGTCCTCGGCCTCGGGCTCGGCATGGCGATGCAGCAGTACGCGCTCGTCGTGCAGAACGACGTCCCGCGCCGTGACCTCGGTGTCGCGACGGCGACCGTGCAGTTCTTCCGCAACGTCGGCTCGACGGTGGGCATCGCGGTCTTCGGCACGATCATGACGAGCGGTCTCGCCGACCGGATCGCCGGCCACCTCCCGGCGGGTGCGCAGCAGCAGATGGGCGACGGCGGGGTCTCGATCGGCTCGGTCCTCGACCCCTCGGCGCTGTCGAAGCTGCCCCCGGTCGTCGCCGACGCGGTCCGCCAGGGCCTGGCCGAGAGCTTGCACAACGTCTTCCTCATCGGTCTGCCGATCCTCGCCGTCGTGCTCGTCGCGACCGCGCTCATCCCGGCCAAGCCCCTGCGCGAGACGCTCGACCACCCCTCCGAGGCGGTCTCCGACCGCGCGGAGTGACCGATCCGCGTCACCCGGTGCCGTCATCCCTTCGCGAAGGGGTGGCGGCACCGTCGCGTGCGGCGACCGCTCGGCGCGGAATAGTTGAACGATAAATCGTTGTTGGTAGGGTCGTCAGCGACCACCCGTCACCAGGAGAGCGCCATGCCAGCCATCACCGTCGACGACATCTTCACCCTGCCCCGCGTGACGCAGCCCGCGCCCGACGCGGTGGTCCGCCCGGTCCACACCGTCTCGACCGCCCCGAAGGGGTTCGAGGGCGAGGGCTTCCCCGTCCGGCGGGCCTTCGCCGGTGTGCCGATGGAGCGGCTCGACCCCTTCATCCACATGGACCAGATGGGTGAGGTCGAGTACGCGCCGCTCGAGCCGCGCGGCACGAGCTGGCACCCGCACCGGGGCTTCGAGACCGTCACCTACATCATCGACGGCTCCTTCGACCACGAGGACACCCACGGCGGCGGTGGCACGATCACCGACGGCGACACCCAGTGGATGACCGCCGGCTCGGGACTGCTGCACATCGAGGCCCCGCCGGAGCAGCTCGTCATGAGCGGCGGGCTCTTCCACGGCATCCAGCTGTGGGTCAACCTGCCCGGCGCGATGAAGATGTCCGACCCTCGCTACCAGGACATCCGCTCCGGCGAGGTCGGCCTGCTCTCGAGCCAGGACGGCGGCGCGCTGCTGCGCGTCATCGCCGGTGATGTCGACGGGCACTCCGGACCGGGCATCACGCACACCCCGATCTCGCTCGTCCACGCCACCGTGGCGCCGGGCGCGCGGGTCCAGCTGCCGTGGCAGCGCGACTTCAACGCGCTCGTCTACGTGCTCTCGGGCCGTGGTGTCGTCGGCGAGGAGCGCCGGCCGGTCCGCGAGGGCCAGCTCGCGGTCTTCGGCGCGGGCGACGTCATCGAGGTCGCGGCCGACGACCGGCAGGACTCGCGCACCCCGCAGCTCGAGGTGCTCGTGCTCGGCGGTCGCCCGATCCGGGAGCCCGTCGCGGCCTACGGCCCCTTCGTCATGAACACCAAGGACGAGCTCGTCACCGCCTTCGAGGACTTCCAGGCGGGGCGGCTCGGCGTGCTGCCGAAGACCCCGCGGGTGCGCCCGGCGCTCGAGGTCGTCGCCGACCAGCCGGGTCACCACGTGCTCTGACCCTGCCCGTGGCAGAGTCGCAGCGTGCGACTGACCCTGCTCGACCGACGCCGCACGGTGCGTGTCGTCCTCGGGCTGTGCCTGCTCGCGCTCTTCGTCCTCGGTGCCCTCGGCCAGCGGATCATGCCGGCATGGGGGAGCAGCTGCCCCGACGGCGGTGAGTGCGACCCGGAGGCGCTGCGCTCGCTCGTCGTCAGCGCCTGGGCCCTGCACGCGCTGAGCGTCGTCGGGCTCGTGGCGGGGATGCTCGCCGTCGGGCGGACCCGCCCCGAGAGCCCGCACGGCGACGGCATCCCCGACGAGCACGCGGCCCCGCCGTGGCGGCACGCGCTGCTCGCGGCGGGCTTCGTCGGGGTGACCAACGCCATCACCGCCGCAGCCCTTGGCGTCGCCGTGATCTTCGGCGGTCTCATGGTCGGGGCGGTCGTCGCCGCGTGGTGGGTCGGGCTCACCGTCTTCCTCGACGCGCTCGACCGCCTCGCCCGGCCTCAGTCCGAGCGCCGGGGCTCGTGGTGGCGCGCCCTCACCGTCTCGACCCTCACCGTCGCGATGCTCTGGGTCGTGCCGGTGCTCGTCGTCGGGGTCGAGAGCAAGGGGTGGAGCGAGGCCTTCCTGCTCGCCGACCTCCTCGTCGCCGGGGTCACCGGTGTCGCGACCCTCGGCACCCGCCTGGTGCCGGGCGGTCGTCGTGAGGACGAGCACCCCCACCGGGGTCGTCTGCTCTCGGCCACGCTCGCCGGCAGCCTGCTCCTGCCGCTCGGCATGGCGCTCTACGTCGACCTCAGCGGGTCGACGTGGCACCGGGCCGGTGAGATCGTCGGCGACCTGCTCAACCCCTACCCCGCCTCGGTCGTCGCGGCCGACGACGAGGCGGCCACCCCGTCGCCGCCGCGGACCACGTCGCCGTGCACCGTCGCCGACCTCACCGTGACCGCCGTGCCGGGTGACCCCACCCTCGGAGGCCGCTCGGCGGTGCTGCGGGCGAGCAGCACCTCCGACGCGCCGTGCGTGCTCGGCGGCTACCCCGACCTGCGGCTCGCCGACGACGACGGCCCGATCCCGCTGTGGACGACGCCTGCCGACTACACGGTCACGGGGGAGCCGGCCGAGGTCGAGGCGATCACCCTCGCGCCCGGCGAGAGCGCCTCGGTCACCGTGTGGTGGCGGGCCCGCCCGCCCGGTGACGTCGAGGACGGGGCCCGGGTGCTCCGGGTCGACCTCGGCGACGACGCGTCGGTCCGCGGGGTGCAGACCGTCGAGGTCGACGGCCCGCCGGGTCTCACCGAGGGCCTGGCCGCCGGCTCACGGGTGCGCATCGAGCCGTGGTCGACCGGCGACCAGCTCCCGCTGCCCTGAGCCGACGACCGGCCGGCGGGGGAGCCCGCCGGCCGGCCCGACGGGGGTGGCCCCGCCGGCCGGCCCGCCCGCCCTACTCCGTCGCGAGCGCCTGGGCCGGCGACACGCGAGCGGCCCGACGGGCCGGCAGCACCGAGGCGACGAGCGCGGCGGCGACGGCTGCCGCGGCGACCCCGCCGAGCAGGCCCCACGGGACGACGACCTGCAGGTCGGTGAGCTGGCCGACGACCGAGCCCGCCCCGGCGACGCCGTAGCCGATGCCCAGGGCGGTGCCGAGCACGATGCCGACGAGCGCGAGGAGGACCGCCTCGAGGGCGAGCATCGCCCGCAGCTGGCCCCGGGTCGTCCCGAGCGCTCGGAGCAGCGCCGACTCGCGCGTGCGCTCGAGGACAGACAACGACAGCGTGTTGGCGATGCCCACGAGTGCGATGAGCACCGACACGGCGAGCAGCGAGAGGACGACGGAGAGCACGACGTCGAGGACGCGGTCCATCTCCTCGCGCTGGATCGCCGACCCGCCGACCTCGACCCCTCGGTCGACGGTGACGGCCTGCAGGCCCTCGACGGTGCGCTGGGCGTCCTCGTCGGAGAGCCCGAGGAGCAGGGCGCGTGGGGCGGCCTCGGCGTCGACGCGCCAGAGGTCGGACGCGGTGAGGGTCCACGGCCAGCCGAGCGAGTCGCGCACCCGGACGGCGGCGGTGAGCTGCCCGTCCGGACCGCGAAGGGTGACCCGGTCGCCGTCGACGAGCCGCAGGCCCCGGGCCGTCTCCTCCGACACCTGGACGACCCCGTCGCGCAGCCCGGCGAAGGCTGCGGGGTCGCGCACGACCGCCGTCGCGTCGTCGTCGACGCCCGCGACGACCTGGTCGCGGCGGGCCTGCCCGCCGACGACGACGTCGAGCTCGGAGCCCGGCACGCTCGCGACGGTGGTCACGCCGTCGACCTGGGCGACCCGCTCGCGCACCCCGGCGGGCACCGCGCCGTCCGGCGCGGTGACGACCGCGTCGACGGAGTACTGCTCGTCGAGGGCGGCGGAGACGCTGGCCTGCGCGGTCCGCGCGCCGACCGCGGTCGTCGTCACGAGCGTGACCCCGACGAGCAGCGCCGCGGTCGTCGCGGCCGCCCGGCGCGGGTTGGCCACGGCGTTGCCGGCGGCCAGGCGGCCGGGGGCCCCGAGCAGGCGGGCCGGCACGGCCCCGACGACCCGGGCCACCGCCGGCACGAGCAGGCTGCCTGCCATCAGGACGCCGACGAAGGAGAGCATCCCGCCTGCCAGCCCCGCCGGCAGCGAGCCCGCGCTCCCGCCGACGACGAGCAGCGCGCCGCCGACGACGACGAGGACGGCGCCGATGCCGCAGCGCACGAGCCCCCGACGGCTGCGGGCGACGACGGCGGGCACCGGGCGCAGCGCCTCGAGCGGGGCGACCGCGCTCGCGGCGACGACCGGGCGCACCGCCGCGGCGAGCACGACGAGCACACCGGCGACGAAGGGGACGACGGCAGTCGGCGCGACGGAGAAGGTGAGCGCCGGCACCGAGTCGGGCAGCAGCGACGCGGCGGCGAGCCCCCGGCACGCGGCGATGCCCAGAGCCGTCCCGACGGCCGAGAAGACGACACCCGTGACGAGCGCCTCGAGCAGCGCGCCCCGCACGACCTGGCCGCGAGACCCGCCGACCGCCCGCAGCAGCGCCGTCTCACGGGTGCGCCGTGCCAGGAGGATGGCGAAGGTGTTGCCGATGACGAGCGCGCTGACGAAGAGGGCGACGAGAGCGAAGCCCATGAGCAGGGCGGTGAAGACGTCGGTGCCCCCGGTCAGCCGGGACGCGACCTCGTCGGCGTGCTCGGTGCCGCTGCGCACCTCGGTGCCTGCCGGGCCGCCGACCGCCTCGCGGACCCGGTCGGTCAGCTGAGCGTCGCTCACCCCCTTCGCCGCCTGCGCGACGACCTCGGTGTAGCCGTCGGCCCCGGTCCACCGGGTGACGGCGTCGTGGGTGCCGAAGACGGCGGGGGTGCCGCCCGCCCACCGCGGGTCGCGGCCGGCGTCGACGACTCCGACGACGCGGGCGCTCGCCGGGCGCTGCGCGTCGGGCGGCGTCAGCCGGAGCGTGTCGCCGACCTCGAGACCCCGGGCGGTGGCGACGGAGCGCGAGAGGGCGATCTCCGAGGTGCCCCGCGGGAGTCGTCCCCGCTCGACCCGCGCCTGGCTGTCGGAGGTGGGCGCGGTGCTGACGACGAGGTAGGAGCTCGCGCTCCCGCCCGCGAGCCGGGCGTACGCGGTGAGCTCGCCGGTGGCGCGCTCGACGCCCTCGGTGCCGCGGACCTCGTCGAGGACGGACGCGTCGAGGCCGTCGACGTCGCCGGTGGAGACGACGGTGTCGACGTGGGTGTAGTAGCCGGCGACCAGGCCGCGCACGGAGGCGCCCATCGTCTGGCCGAGCGCGAGGCTGGTGGCGACGAAGGCGATGCCGAGGACGACGGCGACACCGGGCGCGACGAGCCGGCGGCTCTGGGTGCGCAGCGAGGCGAGGGTGAGCTCGAGCACCGTGATCACGCCCCCAGCTGCCGCATGGCGGCGATGACGGAGTCCTCGGTCGGGGAGTCGACGTCGTCGACGACCCGGCCGTCGGCCAGCAGCACGACCCGGTCGGCGTAGGCGGCGGCCCGCGGGTCGTGGGTGACCATGACGACGCTCTGCCCGAGCTCGCGCACCGAGGTGCGCAGGAAGGCGAGCAGCTCGGCCGAGGAGGCGGAGTCGAGGGCGCCCGTCGGCTCGTCGGCGAAGAGCACGTCGGGCCGGGTGACGAGCGCGCGCGCCGTGGCGACCCGCTGCTGCTGCCCGCCGGACAGCTCGGCCGGCCGGTGGTGCAGCCGGTCGGTGATGCCGAGCACGCCCGTCACGTGGTCGAACCACGCCTCGTCGACGCGGGTCCCGGCGAGGCTGAGCGGCAGCAGGACGTTCTGCCGGGCGGTGAGCATCGGCAGGAGGTTGAAGGACTGGAAGACGAAGCCGATCCGCTCGCGACGCAGGATCGTCAGCGCGCGGTCGCCCAGGCTCGTCGTCTCGGTGCCGCCGATGACGACCTGGCCGCTCGTCGGGCGCTCGAGCCCGGCGAGGCAGTGCATGAGCGTCGACTTGCCCGACCCCGACGGGCCCATGATCGCCGTGAAGCGACCGGCCTCGAGGTCGACGTCGACGCCGTCGAGCGCGGTGACGGCGGAGGGGCCGCTGCCGAAGACCTTCGTCAGGGAGCGGGCCTGCGCGGCCGGATGCCCGGAGCTCGGGCGGAGCTGCGCGGCGGGCGGCGCGAAGGGGTGACGGTCGGTGGGGAGGGGTGCTGAGGTCATGCCTCGAAGACTTCCGTCGCGGCCACCCCCGAGTCGTCGGCCCGCAGGCCGACCCGACCGGCCGGACGGCTACGACCCTGGTCGTACCGCGACGAGGCCGGTGTCGTACGCGAGGAGCACCATCTGCACGCGGTCGCGCAGCGCGAGCTTGTGCAGGATGCGCCCGATGTGGGTCTTGACCGTGGCCTCGGCGACGTACAGCTCCGCGCTGATCTCGGCGTTGCTGCGCCCCTCGGCCACCGCCCGCATCACCTCGACCTCGCGCGGGGTGAGGGCCGCCAGACGCGGGTGGTCAGCCCCGGCGGGCTCGTCCGGCTGCGCGGGCGAGTGCGCGACCGGCCCGGCCCCGTCGCGGGTGAGGTGCTCGACGAGCCGGCGGGTCGTGCTCGGCGCGATGACCGCGTCGCCGCCGTGCACCGCATGGATCGCGGCGAGCAGGTCGGCGGGCCCGCCTCCTTGAGCAGGAAGCCCGAGGCCCCCGCGCGCAGCGCGGCGTACGCGTACTCGTCGAGGTCGAAGGTCGTGAGCACGACGACCTTCGGCCCGTCGGGGTCGCGGCGCAGCAGCTCCTCGGTCGCGGCGACGCCGTCCATGCGCGGCATGCGGATGTCCATGAGGACGACGTCCGCGCTCACCGCCCCGAGGACCTCGAGCGCGTGCTGGCCGTCCTCGGCCTCGCCCACGACGACCATGTCGGGCTGGGCGTCGAGCACCATCCGGAAGCCGGCCCGCACGAGTGCCTGGTCGTCGACGAGGACGACGCGGATGGGGTGGTGATCGGTGCGTGAGCTCACGGCTCGTCCTCTCGGGTCGGTCCCGGGTCCTCGGGCAGGTGGGCGGTGACGAGGTAGCCGCCGCCGGAGCGCGGGCCCGCCGTGAGGTGCCCGCCGAGGGCGCTCGCCCGCTCGCGCATGCCGACGACGCCGTACCCCTGGCCGTCGTCCGTGGCCGCCGCGCCGCGCCCGTCGTCCTCGACGGTGACGCACAGGCCGTCGTCACGGCGCACCCGCACGCTCGCGATCGCGCCGGGGCCGGCGTGCTTGATGACGTTGGTCAGCGCCTCCTGGACGATCCGCAGCGCCGCGAGCCCGACGTCCCGGCTCACCCCGTCGAGGTCGTCGCTCACGAGCTCGACGGGCAGGCCGGAGGAGCGGACGCGGTGCACGAGGGCCGGCAGGTCGGCGACCGACTCGGTCGGCGCGTAGCCGTCGAGCTCGTCGGCGCGCAGCACCCCGACGAGCCGCCGGGTCTCGGCGAGGGCCTCACGAGCGGTGGCCGCGATGGTCTCGAGGGTCTGGGTGGCCTGCTCGCGGTCCCACTGCGGAGAGCTCGTCGCGGCGTAGGCGCCGCCGTCGGCCTGGACGACGACGACGGCGAGCGAGTGGGCGACGACGTCGTGCATCTCGCGAGCGATCCGCGTGCGCTCGTCCTGCGCGGCGATCCGCACCCGCTGGTCGCGGTCGCGACGCAGGGCGAGGTTCTGCTCGTGGAGCCGCTCGAGCAGCTCGCGCCGGCGCCGGGTGAGATCGCCCCACGCCCAGCACAGAGATGCGACGGCGCTGAAGAAGATCGCGTTGATGACCTGGGGCACCGCCGACAGCTCGGGGTCCCACCAGTCGGCGACCCCGAGACCGCCGGAGAGCACGCAGACCACGAGCACGGCGAGACGTGCGGGGCGGCTGCCGGACCAGGCCGCCACGGCGTACGCGGCGAAGGGGGCGGCGACGTTGCTCGGCAGCGGCCCGTCGGTGAGCGGCAGCTGGGCCAGGTGGGCGAGCACGACGACCGCGGCCGCGACCTCCGGGCGGGTGCGGCGCCACCACAGGGGCACGACCTGGAGCAGGGTGACGACGAGGACGAGCCCGGCCGGCACGCCCGGTCCGTCGACCTCGGGACCGACGGCGGCGAGCGTCGCCGGCAGCACGCCGAGCAGGAGCAGCGGGCCGACGACGAGGGCGTCGACGACACGGGGGTGGCGGGCCAGCGGGCCGCCGAGAGCGGGGGTGTCCATCGCGGCGAGCCTAGGCACACCTCGCGCCCTGCGCGTCAGACCACGGTCTGACCAGCGCATACGATGGCCCGGCACCCGCCGCGACGACAGGAGACACCGTGAGCGAGCCCGCACAGGACGACGCCCGAGAGCTGCTCAACGAGTTCGGCGCGCAGCCCGGCGACGGCCACGCCCGCACGATCCGCGCCCAGTGGGACCGCGACATCCTGCCCCCGATCCGGGCGGCCCTCATGGAGGACCTCCAGGCGCGTGGGATGTCCGAGGAGATCATCGACGAGGCCGAGATCGTCGTCACCGAGCTCGTGACCAACGCCCTGCGCCACGGCAGCCCGCTGCCCGACCGCTGCGTGCGCGTGCACTGGAAGGTGCGCGGCGAGGTGTGCGAGGTCGAGGTGAGCGACGGCGGCGGTCACACCGCGCCCAAGCCCGTCCCCCCGGCCCTGTGGGCGACCTCGGGACGCGGCCTGCGCATCGTGCGCAGCCTCGCCCACGAGTGGGGCGTCTCCGAGGACGAGAAGCGGATCACCGTGTGGGCGTCACTCGGCGGGCCCTCGCGCCGTCGGGTCGGGAGCTGACCCACCGCGCCCTGACCTAGGCTGCACGCCATGGGCAAGGCATCACGACGCAAGAAGACCGACGGCGGCCGGGTCAAGGTCGTCCCCGCCCCGTACGTGGCTCGACCCTTCGCGGGTCTGCCGGGCGAGACCGACTGGGTGGCGGCGCACGAGATCGTCCCCGCGGCGACGGCGACGCTGACGCTGCGCGCGGACGCCGTGCCCGAGGGCGCGCCGACGACGGCGACCCTCGCCTCGGTCCTGCCCCTCGCGTGGTCGGGCCTGCACCGCGCCGACGGCACCGTGCTCGTCGCCAGCCAGTCCGGCTCGAGCAGCGGTGATGCCAGCCGCGACCTCGCCGCCGCCCTGCTCGCCACCCTCGCGGCCGAGCCAGGCAGCCCGGTGCCGCGCGCCGAGCGCGCGACCGAGGAGACCCCCCGCCTGCAGGACCTGCTCGACCTCGACGCCCCCTTCGCGCTCGAGGTCCACGAGGGCTTCGACTTCTGGGTCGGCGAGGGCGAGCTCGACCAGGAGGGCCAGGAGTCCCTCGACCGGGCCAACGAGAGCGTCGTCCCGACCGTCGCGATGAGCTCGGCCCCCTCCGCCTACTGGTGCCGCATCGGCGAGCGCACCTACGTGCGCTGGGTCCTCGGCGACGACGAGGACGCGGCCACCGACGCCCTCGCCCGACTGTCCGCCGCCGGCCGCTCCGAGCTCGGCGAGGGCAACAAGCTGCTCGGCGCCTTCCGCGCCGGCGGGCTCCTCGTGCCGGTGTGGGAGGTCCCCGCCGACTCCGAGCCCGCGACCCACGAGGACGCCCTCGCCGCGATGCGCGAGCGCTACGAGGCCGCCCTGCGCGACGAGCCGCTGAGCGCCGACGAGCGCCGGGCCCGCTCCGGGCTGCTGTCGCGCCAGGTCACCCTGCGCTGATCATGAGCGCGCTGGCGGCGGTCGTCCCGGCCAAGGACGAGGCGGAGCGCATCGGCGCCACCGTCGCCGCGCTGCGCGCCCTGCCCGAGGTCGAGCTCGTCGTCGTCGTCGACGACGGCTCGAGCGACGACACCGCGGCGGCCGCCGCCGACGCCGGCGCGCTCGTCGTGCGCCACCCGACCAACCTCGGCAAGGCCGCGGCGATGACGACCGGCGCCGCCCGGGTCGCCGAGGAGGAGACGCGTCGGGGCGGCCCACCCTGGGTGCTGCTCTTCGCCGATGCCGACCTCGAGGGGTCGGCCGCGCACCTCGGCCCGCTCGCCGAGCCGGTCCTCGCCGGGGTCGCCGACCTCGCCGTCGCCAACATCCCGCGGGCCGCGAGCTCTCAGGGCGGGGGACGGGTCGTGCGCCTGGCCCGCGGGCAGATCGAGACGATGACCGGACGGCGGGTCGAGCAGCCGCTCAACGGCATGCGCGTGATGACGCGTGAGGCCTTCGGCTGGGCGAGCCCCCTCGCCGCCGGGTGGGGCGTCGAGGCCGCGATGCTCGTCGACGTCCTGCGCGCCGGGGGCCGGGTCGTCGAGGTGCCCGTGCCGCTCACCCACCGGGCGACCGGGACCGACCTCGCCGGTCAGGTGCACCGCGCCCGTCAGATGCGCGACGTCTCGCGAGCCCTGCTCGAGCGGCGCTTCCGTGGCGGCTGACGCACCCGACGCGCTGCCGACCGGTCCTCACCGAGCCGGGCGCGACCCCCTTCGCCTCGGTCTCCTCACCGGCTCGCTCCTGTGCCTGCTCCTCGTCGGCCTCGCCCACCCCTCGGTCGCAGCCCCGCCGCTCGGCCCGGCGGGCTGGGTGCCGCACCTGCCCGACCTGCCGCTGGGTGGGTGGGTCGTCGTCGCGCTGCAGGTCGCGGGCTACGCGCTCGGCGCGGCCGCGCTGCTGCGCGGCCTGCGGGTCCCCTCCCGGCTCGACATCCCCTGGGCCGCCTGGGCGCTCGTCGGCGGCCTCGTCCTGCTCACCGTGCCCTACGGCACCGCCGACCACACGAACTACGCCGCCTACGGGCACATCCTCGTCGAGGGGGGCGACCCGTGGGTGACGACCCCGCAGGACTTCGGGCCGGACCGGATCACCTCGGCCGTGCAGCCGCCGTGGGAGGACACCCCGAGCGTCTACGGGCCGGTCGCGACCGGGCTCATGGGGCTGTCGGCCCTCGTCGGCGGTGAGCTGCCGCGTCAGGTCGTCTGGGTCTGGCAGGTCCTCGTCGTCGCCGCCTGGCTGATCGCTCGCGCGCTGCTGCTGCGGCTCACCGGCGACCGCGAGAGCGTCGACACGTGGTGGACCGGCAACGTCCTCGTCCTCGGTGCGGGCGTGCTCGGCGCGCACGTCGACCTCCTCGCGACGACCGCGCTCGT
Organism: Janibacter sp. UYMM211; assembly: GCF_040547045.1. Taxonomy (NCBI): domain Bacteria; kingdom Bacillati; phylum Actinomycetota; class Actinomycetes; order Micrococcales; family Intrasporangiaceae; genus Janibacter; species Janibacter sp. UYMM211. The sequence continues at coordinate 13,740 of NZ_JBEPOY010000006.1, forward strand.
CGGGGCGCTGCTCGTGACCCGGGTGCGCGGGGTGCCCGGTGCCCTCCTCGCGGGGGCGCTCGCCGGCGTCGCGGCCTCGACGAAGATCACCGCCGGCGTCGTCGTGCTCGTCCTCGCCTGGCTCTACCTCCGCCGAGATATGGAGATCAGCTCTTCGGAGGGCCTCCAGAGGGCGGATCCCCATACCTCGGCGAAGGGGGTGAGGGCCGTGGCGAGGGGGGTGGGGGGCTCGGCGAAGGGGGCGGCGGCGCGGGTGGTCGCGGTGGTCCTCGCCGGCCTGGCAGTCGCCGTGCCCCTCCACCTGTGGGCGGGGCCCAACGTCTTCGGTCAGCTGCTCACCGCGAGCGACGGGGTGAGCTACGCGAGCCCGTGGCGCGCGGTCTACACGGTCCTCGACCTCGGTGTCGCCGAGCCGAGCGCGCGGGCCTGGGTCGCGCGTGCGTCGGCCGTGCTGTGCGTCGTGCTCGCCGTCGTCCTGTGGCGCCGGCTGCCCGGCACGGACAACGGGCCCCAACGGCTGCTCGTCGTGCTCGTCACGGCCTACGCGCTCGGCGCGGCCTACGTGCTGCCCTGGTACGCCCTGCCGATGTGGGCGGCCCTCGCGTGGTGGGTCGCCGACGGCGGGCGGGCCCCGCGGCTGCTCACGGCCCTCGTCGTGCAGGGCGCGGTCGTCGCGATCGGCTACGTGCCGGGGCGGGTGCGCATCCCCGAGGACATGGCGACCGTGACACTCGCCTGGCGGATGGTCGTCGTGCCGCTCGTCACCGCGATCGTGTGGCTGCTCGTCCTGCGGCCGGGCTGGAGGCCAGGGCGAGGACGACGAGGCTCGGCACGAGGATGATCGAGGCGACAGCCGGGATCCCCGTGCCCGAGTCGTTGAGCAGGAAGCCGGCGGTGAGCGCGACGACGAGCGCGACGAGGCCCGGGCGCAGGGCCGGGTGCTCCTCGAGCGGGCCGGCGAGCGGACGAGCGAGGCGGCTGCCGGGACGGGCGAGCGCCCAGATGACGAGGACGAGGCCGACTGGCACGAGCAGGGCCGCGCGCTCGGGACCGAGGAGCATCTCGAGATTCATCACGAGCTTGCGCTCGACGACCTCCCACGCGTCGCCGGTGAGCACGCGCCCGAAGAAGCGTCCGAGGTGGCTGCGCTCGTCCTCGGGCCGCAGGTAGTCCAGCCCCGCGACGGCGAGGAAGCCGCCGACCGTCACGACACCGATGAGCAGCAGGCGCAGCAGCGTCACGCGGGCGCCGGAGACGGCGAGGACGAGGTAGCCGACCGCGGGCACGACCGCGAGGGTGCCGCCGCCGTCGGCCCCGACGAAGGGGGCCGCCACGAGGACGAGCAGGACGAGCCCGAGCACGGCGGCCAGGGCGGTCGCGGCCCGGCGTCGGCCGGCGCGCAGGAGCGGGTCGAGCAGCGCGGTCACCGCGAGCAGGGCGCCCGTGACGAAGAGGGCGAAGGGGACGTTGCCGAAGCCGTAGAAGCGGCCGCCGTCCCAGGGGTGGAGGCCGAGGACGCCGAGGAGGATCGACGCGCCGTCGCGCAGCAGGAGGTCGGCGGTGAGCAGGAGCGCGGTAACGCCGCCGACGACGCCGACGGCGGTGAGGCCACGGCGGGTGCTGCCGGCCGTGACCGCGAGGGCCAGGGCGGTGAGCAGGCCGGCGCCCAGCGCCGTCCAGCCGGCGAGGGCGAGGACGGGGTGGTCGCCCGACCACCACGGGGCGAGCGTCGCCGCGTAGGTCGCGGCCGGCACGCTCGCGAGGACGAGGGCGGCGGTGCGCAGGACGTGCACGAGCGGGCGGCGGGCCGGGCGGCGACGCAGCAGCGCCCAGGCCAGGGCGCCGAGGACGCTCGCCACGACGACGACGGCGGCCAGGCCGCGGAAGAAGGGCGGGATGCTCGCGTCGGCCACCTCGAGCTGGCCGGCGACGTCGGCCTGGTCTGCGAGGCGCTCGGCGGCACCGCCGCGGTCGTCGCGGACGAGGGAGAGGGGGCGACCTGCGAGCGGGGCGACGGGCTCGGCGCCGACGCGCTCGAGGAGGTCGGCGGTGAGGTCGGGCAGCTGGACGACGCCGGTGCGCCGGGTGGTGGGCGAGCTGAGCGCGCCGGGCTCGACGCCCGCCGCGCTGCGGGGGTCGCCGCCGCCGGAGTAGACGAGGGCCCGCAGCGCGGGCCCGGTGCCCGAGTCGCCGAGACCGGCGACGACGACGAGGGTCTCCTCGGGCAGGCCCGAGACCGCCTCCTGCACCGCCGTGTCGACGTCGCGCACCTGGGCCTGCCGCGCCGCGTCGCGCTCGCCGTCGACCTGGCCGACGTCGACGAGACGCACCGCGCACCCGCCGGAGCCGTCACCGACCTCGCCGCGGCCGTCCGCCGCGGCGATGCTCGCGCCCGCCCCGCCGGAGGCCTCCACGCACGTGCCCGCGGCGCGCAGCGAGTCCGCGAGGACGCCGAGGGTGGCGTCGGTCTTGCGCTCGCGGACGAGGTCGACGGCGTCGCCCCAGCCCTCGACCGCGCCCGTGCCGGTCAGCCCCACCTCGGGGCAGACGGGCGCGGCCTCCGGGTCGGTGAGGTCCGGGCTGCCCGGGCGGGGGAAGGCCACCCGGCCGCCGGCGCCGAGGCTGAGCCAGCCGTCGACGCCGCACGTCTGCAGGTACCCGCCACGCACGACGAGGTCGGCGGTGGCCCCCTTCGTCGCGAGCGACCACAGGGTCGGCGTCTCCTGCGGCGAGAGGTCGCGCAGGCTCAGCCCCGGGGCGCCGAGGACGACGACCGCCGGCTGGTTCGGGTCGGGGGCCGTGAGCGCCGTGGTACCCGTCGCCGATGCCGCCGGGACCGCGCCGAGGACAGCGGCGCACGCGGCGACGAGGGCGAGGAGGAGTCGGGTCACCGGGCCATTGTGGCGGGCCGAGCCTGGACGTCCTCTGAGGCCACGGGCGGCAGGAGAGCACCCACCCACGTCTGCGACCATGACCCGGTGACCCGACGGACCCCGACGACGACCCACTGGGTGCTCGCGGCTCTCGTCTTCGTCGCGCTCGCCGCCTGGCCGATCACGAAGTTCATGTTCCTCTTCCCGCAGGACCAGTGGCAGGTCGACATCCAGGTCTACCGCGAGGCGGGCATCTCCGTGCTCCAGGGCCGGCCGATCTACGAGCAGATGACCGACCCGCCGCAGCTGCTGCCCTTCACCTACCCGCCGGTCGCGGCGCTGCTCTCGGTACCGCTGGCCTTCGTCCCCTTCGCCGTCGCCGCCTGGTCGTGGACGATCCTGCAGCTCGCCGCCGACCTCGCCATCGCGTGGGTCGCCTGGTACCACCTGCGCGACCGGGCCGGGGCGTGGGCGCCGGTGCTCGTCGCCGCGGTGGCCGGGGCCTTCTTGTGGACCCAGCCGGTCGGCGACGGCATCCGCTTCGCGCAGATCAACGCCTTCCTCGTCCTCGCGATCCTGCTCGACCTCAAGCGGCCGAGGACGCGCCTGCTGCGCGCGGTCCCGCCCGGGGTGCTCGTCGGGCTCGCCATGGCGATCAAGCTGACGCCCGGCGTCTTCGTCATCCACTACCTCGTGTGCCGCCGCTGGCGCGAGGCCGCGACCGCGATCATCACCGCGACGCTCGTCTCCGTCGGGGCATGGATGATCCTGCCGCCGGCCTCCTTCGCCTTCTGGGGCGGGGCGCTGTCCGACCCCACGCGGCTCGGCCCCAACGACGGCTCGGCCAACCAGGCCTTCCGGGCGCTGCTGTTGCGCCGCGGCCTCGACGGCAGCGAGCTGCTCCTCGCCTGGGCGCCGTACCTTCTCGTCGTCGGCGTCGTCGTCTTCTGGCTTGGCCGTCGCGCCTACCAGCAGGGCGACTGGCTCATGGAGGCCGCGGTCATCGGGCTCGCAGGCTTCCTGCTCTCGCCGGTCTCGTGGGTGCACCACCTGCACTGGCTCATGGTGATCGTGCCGGCGATCCTCGGCGCCGCGGCCTGGCGCGACCGCCCGCGCGTCGTCGCGGCCGCGATCCCCTTCGCGTGGTTCGTGTGCACGATGCCCTTCTGGGGCGTGCTGTGGAAGCGGGAGGGGCGCGAGCCGGCCGTCGTCGGCGACGTCCTCGTCGAGGGCAACGTCATCGGCTCGCTCGTGATCCTCGGGCTCCTCGCCTGGGCGATCCACCGCGCCGACGCCCTCGAGCCCCGCTCGCAGTCCGCGACGCCCGGTCGTCGCGGGCCCGCGACGACCGGGGCTCGCGGACCACGAGCGGGCGTCGGCGCAGACCGGGCCGAGGGCTAGGGTCGCAGCCGTGCTCCTCTCCGTCGTCGCGCTCGTCGTCGCGGCCCTCGCCGTGCTGCTTGCGCTCGGCCTGGCCCGTCAGCTCGGCGTCCTGCGCCGACGCCTCGCCGAGGTCGAGCGCGGCTCCCCGATCGGCGACGCCGACGCCCGTCGTCTGCGCGCCGAGGTCGACGCCGCGCTGAGCCGGGTCGCGGTCGTGCGCTACGACGCCTTCGGCGACATGGGTGGGCGGCTCTCCTTCTCCGCCGCGCTCCTCGACGGGCAGGGCGACGGCCTCGTCCTCACCTCGATCCACGGCCGCGGCGAGTCGCGGACGTACGCGAAGGGGGTCACCGGCGGCGAGTCCGAGACGACCCTCACCCCGGAGGAGCGCCAGGCCGTCGCCGCTGCGCGGGCCGGGTCGCCGACCGCCTGAGCGGCGCCGTCGTCCACCGTCATGCCGAGGAGCGGGACCGCGTGGCCGCCGCCGGCGCCTCTGGGCGAGACTGGCGCTGACCGGCAGGACCGCTAGGAGGACACGTGACGCGCTTCGGCTACCTCGGGCCCGAGGGCACCTTCACCCAGATGGCGCTGCTGTCGTGGCGACCCGCGACGAGCGCCGAGCACGTCCCCTTCGGGTCCGTCGACGCCGCCCTCACCGCGGTGCGCGAGCGCGAGATCGACGCGGCCGTCGTGCCCATCGAGAACTCCGTCGAAGGGGGAGTGAGCGCCACCCTCGACGCGCTCGCCTCGGGTGCGCCGCTGAGCGTCACCGGCGAGGTCCTCGTGCCGATCACCTTCGTCATCGCCGCCCGTGAGGGCGTCGAGCTCGCCGACGTGCGCGCCATCGGCACGCACTCGCACGCGTGGGCTCAGGTGCGCGGGTGGGCCCAGCAGCACGCCCCCGAGGCGGGCTACGTCGCGACCCTGTCGACCGCGTCGGCCGCCGCCGACCTCGCGGCGGGGGGTGCCCCCTTCGACGCCGCCGTGTGCGCCCCCGTGGCCGCTCACAACCACGGCCTGCAGGTGCTCGCCCACGACATCGGCGACCTGTCCTCGGCGGTGACGCGCTTCGTCGTCGTCTCGCGTCCCGAGTGGCTGCCGACGCCGACCGGCTTCGACAAGACGACGGTCGTGCTCTACCAGCGCAGCGACCGCGCGGGTGGTCTGCTCGAGCTGCTCGAGCAGCTCGCCGCCCGCGGGATCAACATGACCCGGCTCGAGTCGCGCCCGACGAAGGAGTCGATGGGGTCGTACTGCTTCTCCATCGACCTCGAGGGGCACGTCGCGGACGCCCGTGTCGGCGAGGCGCTCATGAGCCTGCACCGCGTGTGTGCCGAGGTCCGCTTCGTCGGCTCCTACCCGGCGGCGAACGGCCAGGCGGTCTCCGTCGACCCGCTGACCTCCGACACCGCCTTCGCCGAGGCGTCGAGCTGGCTGGAGTCGCTGCGCCACCCCGGGCGGTGAGACGGGCCTGGGCGCTCGTCGCCCTCGTCGGGGCAGGGCTCGCGGTGCTCACGCTGCTCGCGGCGGCGGCCGCCGACCAGCTCGACGGGCACCCCGCCGCCCGGGTGGTCCTCGTGCTCGCCAACGCCGGGTCGGTGTGGGCCGGCCAGGCGGTGCTCGCCGGCTGGCTCGTGCGGCGCCCGTGGGCTGCCGCCCTGGCGGGACCGGCCGTCGGGCTGCTCTCGCTGGTGACCTACTACGTGCTCGGGGCGCTCACGGGGCTCACCCCGTGGTCCGGCCTGGCCGACAACCTCGGGTGGCTCGTCGCCGCGGCCGTCGCCGGGGTGCCGCTCGGGCTCGTCGGCGCGCTCGCCCGGCGCCGTGACGGCCTCGGCGCGCTCGCCCGGCTCGTCGTGCCCGCCGGGGTGGTCCTCGAGCCGCTCGCGCGGGGGTGGCTCGGCGACGGTGTGCTCTGGGGCGGGCCCCGCGGCGTCGCGGGCCTGGTGCTGGTCGTCGCCGGTCTCGCCGGCGGCGCCCTCGTGGTTCGAAGAAGGATCGTCACCTCGAGGTGACGATCCTTCTTCGACCGGACCTGCGCCGGACGGCGGGGGATCGGCGACGATGACGCCATGACCGCTGCCCACCGCCCGCTCGACGGCGTCCGTGTCGTCTCCCTCGCCGTCAACCTCCCCGGCCCGCTCGCCGCTGCCCGGCTGACCTCGATGGGCGCCTCGGTGACGAAGGTCGAGCCCCCGACGGGCGACCCCCTCGGCCTCGTCGCGCCCACCTGGTACGCCGAGCTCGTCCGCGGTCAGGAGGTCGTCCGGCTCGACCTCAAGGACCCCGCCGACCGGGCGGCCCTCGAGGACCGGCTCGCCGGCGCCGACGTCCTGCTCACCTCGATGCGCCCCTCGGCGCTGGAGCGGCTCGGCCTGCCCGAGAGCGTCGAGCGCCACGGCCTGCTCCTCGTCGAGGTCGTCGGCTACGACGGGGACCACGCCGAGGAGGCCGGGCACGACCTCACCTACCAGGCCTCGCGCGGCATGGTCGCGCCGCCCACGATGCCCCTCGTGCCGATGGTCGACGTGCTGGGCTCCGAGCGCGCCGTGTCGGCGACGCTCGCCGGGCTGCGGGTGCGGGAGAGCCTCGGCGCGGCCGTGCACGAGCGGGTCGTGCTCGACGAGGTCGCCGACGATGCCGCCGCCTCGCTGCGGCACGGGCTCACCGGCCCGGGCGCCGTCCTCGGCGGCGCGCTGCCGGGGTACGCGATCTACGCGACCTCGGACGGGTACGTCGCGGTAGGGGCGATCGAGCCCCACTTCGCGGCCCGTCTCGCCGAGCACGTCGGCTCGACGAGGTCGGAGCTCGAGACGGCCTTCGCGTCGCGGCCGAGCGCCCACTGGGAGCAGCTCGGCCGCGAGCACGACGTGCCGGTCGTCGTCGTGCGCGACCCTGGCTCGGCCTAGAGCGTCGCGAGCCGCACGTTCGGGATGTCGCTGTAGTGCCGGCGCACGCTCACCTTGCGCTCGAGGTCCTCGATGACCCGCGGCACGAAGTCGATGCCGTAGAGCTGCTCGCACGAGCCGAAGCCGCCGGGGCTGAAGACGTTGACCTCCATGAGCTTGTCGCCGACGATGTCGAGCCCGACGAGCGTCATGCCGTCGGCGATGAGCTTGGGCCGCACGGCCTCGACCATCTCGAGCATGTCGTCGGTGATCTTCACCTTCTGCGCCTTGCCGCCGGTCGACATGTTCGAGCGCAGGTCGTCGCTCTGGCTCACCCGGCGGAAGGCCGCGACCTGGCCGTCGACCTCGAGCGGACGGCCGTTCATGACGAACATGCGGATGTCGCCGTCCTTGGCCTCGGGCAGGTACTCCTGGGTGACGACGTAGCCGTCGCGCGAGATCGCCTCGATGATCTGGCTGAGGTTCGGCGACTCCTTGCTGTTGACGAGGAAGACCCCGCTGCCGCCGGAGCCCTGCAGCGGCTTGAGCACCGCGCGCCCGCCGAGGTCGGCGACGAACTGCTCGATCATCTCCTCGTCGCGGCAGATGAGGGTGCGCGGCCGCACGATCTCGGGGAAGTGCTGGAAGTAGGCCTTGCTCAGCGCGTTGGCCAGCGACGTCGGGTCGTTGACGACGAGCACGCCGGCGGCGGCGAAGAGTTGCCCGAAGGCGACGCCCGCGTTGCCGGCCCACGGGTTCTCCTCCGCGTCGTCGGCGGGGTCGAAGCGCAGCATGACGACGTCGAACTCGTCGACCCGCAGGCGCTGCTCGACGTCGGGCTTCTGCACGTCGGCGAGGTAGCGCTCGAGCGACTTGTAGCTCTTGGAGGACGCGGTGCGCGCCCGCGCGGACAGCGAGCCGTCCGCCTCGTAGGCGAAGTCCCCGATCCCCATGTGGTACGCCTCGTGGCCCATCCGGTGGGCGGTCATCGCGAGGCGGGTCGTCGTGTAGACGGACTTCTCGGTCGCGACGTCGTTGACGACGAAGCCGATCTTCATGGGGTCTCCTTCGAAGGGGGGTCGGTCGGGTCCGCGGGCGGGGGTGGGCCCGCGGGCGTGCAGATGGCGGCGACGTCGTCGGCCTGGGCGGCGGCGTCGGCGAGGCGGTCCGCGGCGTCGGGGTCGGCGAGCCACCGTGGCATGAGGCGCGGCGGCCCGAGCACGCCGTCCTGCGCGAGGGAGCGCACGAGCGGCAGGTCGTCGAGCGAGAACTTGCCGAGCCACAGGTGCTCGAGCGACCCGCCGTCGCGCAGGTGTGCGAGCAGGTCGACGAGACCGCGCAGGTAGATCGCGTCCTTCGTCAGACCGCCGCAGCGGTAGGCACGCATCGTCGTCGTGAAGGCGCTGGCCTCCGGGAAGCCCTCGTCGACGAGCCCGCGCCAGGCGTCGACGAAGCTCGCGCCGCTGCTCATCCGGTGCACGGTGACGACGCGGGCGGCGAGCTGGCGCAGCCGGAAGGGGGTGAGCCCGCCGCAGCCGATCTCGGCGAGCACGGCCAGCCCCTCCTGGGTCTCGTCGTAGCCGGCGAGACCGGTGCCGAGCACCTGGACCGGCTGCGCCGAGCCGTTGACCTGGGTGACGAGGTGCGTGCCAACCTCGTGCTGGATGAGCGCGTCGGCGCGGGCGCGCTGCACCGCCGAGTCCGGGTCGACGAGCAGGGTGTTGCCGCTCACCATGATGCCGTTGACCTCGTCGCGGATCTCGGCGTGCATGTCGACCTCGGGGTCGATCTGCGCGTAGTGGTCGATCTCGGCCTGGGCGAGCTCGAGGAACTCCTGCGCGGTGAGGGACTCCCCCTTCGCCTCGGGCCGCGGGACGGCCTCGAGGACGTGCTCGGCCTGGGCACGAAGGGAGGGCGAGGCCGACCCGTAGAGCTCGGTGCTCAGGGCGCGGAAGTCCTCGCTGTCACGGGCCCGCAGCATGTCGAGCTGGAGCCCCAGCTCGCGCTGCTTGGCGCGCAGCAGGGTCGCCAGGGTCGGGTCCTCGACGGAGGAGACGACGACGTTGTCGACGACCTGGCGCAGCACCTCGGGGTCGGCCTCGAGCTCGCGGTAGACGAAGACCGGGTCGTGCACGCGACCGGCGACGAAGTCGGCCTTGATCTCGTCGGAGTTCACCGGGGTGATGTCGAGCAGGAAGCGCATCGAGCCCGACATCTGCGCCAGGGCGTGGTCGACGGCGAGGTCCGCGACCGAGACCCGGCGCAGCGCGGGCGCGTCCTCGCTCACAGCTCGGTGCCCCGCCCGGTGATCCGGTCGAGCGCGGCGAGCACCGGCTCGTAGGTGTCGGCGAGCGCCGCGGCGATGCGGCTCACGGCCTCGTCGTCGGGCTGGCCGCTCCACTCGTCCATGTAGGTCTTCTTCATCTCGATGGCCAGGACGATGCCGGTGTCGGGGTAGCGCGAGTGGACCCACTGGGCCAGGCCGCGGCCGACGAACTTGACGTTCTCGCGCACGTCGCGCTGCTCGCGCGGGCCGTGGATGGTCGTCCACGACGTCGAGAAGGAGTCGATGAAGGCGTCGACGACCCGCCCCCAGCGCTCGCGGTCCAGCGAGCCGGTCCCGACGTTGACCTCGGGGTTGTCGTCGGGGTCGGCCGGCGGTGCGCCGGAGCCGTCCCGGCGGTGGTTGTAGGAGTGCACGTCGTAGACGACGAAGGGGCCGCGGGCGGAGATCTCGTCGAGGTGGGTGGCCAGGGTGGAGTAGAAGTCGTCGTAGACCTCGAGCGAGCGCTGCGCGATCGCGTCGTCGAGCGGGTGCTCGCGCCAGACCTCGAGGCCCCAGCAGTCGTCCGGCTCGCGGTAGACGGCCTCCTCGCGCACGCGGTTGAGGTCGACCTCGAAGCGGGAGCGGTGGGCGACGACCCGCGCGGGCAGGTGGGCGATGAAGCGGTCCGTGCACGGGTCCTCCTCGCGCAGACGCACCTCCTCGTCGAGGACCATCTCCTGCGCGACCTCGGGCCGCAGGTCGTGCCCGGCGTGGACCGCCGTCGCGACGAGCTGACCACCGAGGTCACCGAGGACGCTGAAGGCGGGCGTGTGCTCTGCCTGATCCGTCATGCCCCTGGTCTACCGGACATGGCCCGCTCAGCCCGCGTCGTCGTCCAGGCAATCCGCGTCGGTTCGAGGCGTCAGTCTCGAAGGCGCAGGACCCGCCGCCCGAAGGCTGCCGTCTCGGCGAGGCACTCGCGGGCCTCGGGCGAGGCGGTGTCGTTCTGGAAGGCGTGCCACATGCCCTCCCACAGCGCGAGCTCGACGTCGCCGCCGCTCGCGCGCAGGCTGCGCTGCAGGCGCACCGCGTCGGAGAGGAAGAGGTCCCGCGTGCCGGACGTGAGCAGCGTCGGCGGCACGGGCGGCTCGCCCCACACCTGGTGCACCGGCGAGACGAAGGGGTCGTCGGCGCCGGTCCGCCCGCGGTAGGCGCGCGCGAAGCGCTCCTGCTGGCCCGACCACCGCACGTAGGCGTCGCGCCCCTCGTTGCCGCTGTAGGAGTCGCCGTGACCGGCGAGATCGGCGAAGGGGGTCGCGGCGAGCACCCCGACCGGTTGCGGGCTGCCGGCGGCGCGCAGCCGGGCGAGGACGCCGAGGGCGAGGTTGGCCCCGGCGGACAGGCCGGCGAGCAGGACCCTCGGGCCCCACTGCGCGACGTGGGCCTCGTAGGCGGCGACGCACGCGTCGAGCCCGGCGGGGAAGGGGTGCTCCGGGGCGAGCGGGTACTCGACGGAGACGACGGGCACCTCGAGGTCGTGCGCGAGCTGCACCGCCGAGCCGTCGAGCGCCGAGCCCCAGCAGAAGCCCCCGCCGTGGACCCAGAAGACCCACGGCTCGTCCTCACCGGCGTCCCGGGCCCGCTCCGGGCCGGCTGGGGTCATGACGAGCGAGCGGACAGTGGAGCCCCCGCTCGTCACGGCGACCTGCGAGGCGGTGACGTCGACCCCGAGCCGACGCGCGATCGCCGTCACCGCCTCCTGGCGCTCGCGGGCGCCGCGGCGGCGCAGCACGGCGGTGACGCGCGGGGTGAGCGGCCACCGGTGCGGGGTGCTGTCGGCGCGGTGCGCCACCTCGGCGGCCTCCGGCGAGATCGTCATCGGCAGCGGCAGGTCGCGGCGGCGCAGCATGCTCACGATCCTCGCAGCCCGGGCCGGCGGTGGCTCTCCACCCAGGCGTCCACCTCGGTCCAGCGCTCGTCGAGCCAGGTGGCGACCTCGTCGGGGTCGCGCGGCACGTCGCCCGCCGGGTAGGTCGTCGTGCGCACGACGAGACCCTCGGTGGGGCCGAAGGGGATGCCCCGCCAGATGTCGCCCGGCGAGTCGAAGAGCTCGAGCCCGGTGTGCGCGACGACGACGACGTCCGCGTCGGGTCGGGCCTCGAGGATGGCCTGCACCCCGCGCTGGCGGGGCGGGAGCACCCAGCGCCAGCGGGCCGCCTGCTCGGCGCGCTCGTGCTCGCCCTCGGCGCGCAGCGCCTCGACCCCGGCCTGCTGACGGTGCATCGTCCAGTTGCGTCCCTCGGGGAAGATGAGCAGGGCGTCCCGGGGGGCCAGGCCGCGGGCGAGGTCGGCCACCCCCTTCGTCCGGTCGTCGCCGGCCCCGGAGCGCGACGGCACGAAGTACGCGCGCAGCCGGCGCAGGACGAGCGCCAGGCCCGGGTCCCACAGCAGGCCTGCGGCGAGGACGACACGGGGCACCCGGCGGGCCTTCGCCGCGATGATCCACGCGAGGGCGAGGGAGTCGGCGGGGCCGGCGTGCCGCGAGAGGACGACCGCCGGGCGGGTGGGGTCGCCGAGGTCGATCTCGCCGTCGGCGACGACGTGGAAGGAGACGACGCGCTGCGCGGTGCGGAAGAAGTTCTCCAGCGCGTGCGCGACGAGCTGCTCGTGATGGGCGATCCAGTCCTCGCCCCGGTCGACGGGAGAGCGCACCCGCAGCCACATGCACTGCACGAGGATGCTCACGTCCTCCCACATGAAGTACACGGCGAGGAAGACGACGCGCGCCAGACGCATGCGACGGTCGAGCGGCCACAGCAGCACGCCGAGGGCGATGAGCGGCAGCGCGGCCACCGTGACGAGGACGGCGAGCGGCGGGTAGACGAAGCGCAGGACGACCTGCACCCAGTACGGCGGGGGACCGATCTTCATGCGTGCAGGGCGAGGTGGTCGGCCGTCGCCTCGTAGGCGGCGGTGATGCGGTCGGACACCCGCTCGCCACGTCCGACGCTCAGGGTCGCCAGGGCGGGGGAGCGCTCGACCCCGCTGGGCAGCACGTGCAGCTCGACGTCCTCGGGGACCGTCGCGATCTCCTCGACGAAGCGGTGCCGGCGGGCGATCTCGAAGGCGACCATCCCGACGTCCCACGGGGTCGCCGGCACGCTGAGGGGCTGCTCGACCCGGCCGACGTGGAGCACGAAGATCCGGTCCGCGCCGAGCTCGAGCGCCCGGCCGACGGGGATCGAGTGGACGAGGCCGCCGTCGAGGTAGTGCAGCCCGCCGATCTCGACCGGCGCGAAGAGCCCGGGCACCGCGCAGCTCGCGGCGACCGCGGGGGCGATCTCGCCGGCGGTGAACCAGTGCGAGCGGGCCGACTCGATCTCGGCGGCGACGCACTGGAAGGGCACGGGCAGGTCCTCGATGAGCTCGGTCTCGAGGTACTGCGTGACGAGACGCGGGATCGTGCCCGGCGACATGACGTGGGTGCCGCTGCGGGCCAGGCGGGCGGCCTGGCGCACGGGCGACTCGCGCAGCGCGCCCGAGCGCACGACGTCGACCCACAGCTCCTCGAGCCGGGCGACGGTCGCGCTGCTGGGGTCGGCGGCGACGAAGGCGCCGTTGATCGAGCCGATGCTCGACCCGACGACGAGGTCGGGGGTGATGCCGTGCTCGAGCAGGGCGCGCAGCATGCCGACCTCGGTCGCGCCGAGCACGCCGCCACCTCCGAGGACGAAGGCGGTGGTCATCGGGCCTCCTGGGGACGGGGCGGACGGGGGTGGACGCGGGGGTCGGGGCGGTCCTGACGGATGACGTCGACGGCGACGTCGAGCGTGCTGCCGCGGCCCTCGGTGAAGATCACGCCCTTGAGCGGCGAGACGTCGCGGAAGTCGCGGCCCCACCCGGTGACGACGTACCGGCTGTCGGCGAAGTGGTCGTTCGTCGGGTCGAGGTCGACCCAGCCGCCGTCGGGGGTCATCGCCGAGACCCACGCGTGGGTGGCGTCCGAGCCGGCGAGCTTGGTCTTGCCCGGCGGGGGCATCGTCTCGATGTAGCCCGAGACGTACCGCGCGGGGATGCCGACGACCCGCAGGCAGCCGACGGCGAGGTGGGCGAAGTCCTGGCACACCCCTTCGCGCTGGGCGAGGAGCTCGGGCAGGGTCGTCTTGACGCTCGTCGTCCCCTTCGCGTACCGGAAGTCGCGGTAGATCTGCGAGTACAGCGCGACGAGGGCCTGGCCGAGCGGGCGGTCCTCGGGCAGGACCTGCCGGGCGTAGGTCTCCACCTCGTCGGTGAGGTCGACGAGCTGGCTGGGCAGGACGTACTGGGTCGCCTCGACGAGGTCGAGGGTCGGGGGCGAAGGGGGATCCCCCACCCCCTCCTCGGTCGTGTGCTCCCGGATCCCGCCCGCGGCGATGATCTCGGCCGCCTCGCCGACGCTCCACCCGTCGAGCCGGGCGAGGTCCGGGGCGGGCCACTCGACCTCGACGACCGAGCGCTTGAGCACCGACAGCGTCGTGTGGGGGGTGCGCACCTCGTAGAAGTGGCTGAGGTTGCCGAAGTGGTCGACGTGCTCGGAGAGGACGTGGGGCTCGGGGGTGATCTCGACGGTGTGCTCGAGGACGCGCTGGTGCGCGGTCTCGCGCGGGGCGAGCATGGCCCGGCCGAAGGAGTCGGTGACGTACTCGGCGTACTGGTACTCCGTGCGGTGGGTCACCTCGTAGGGCCGGCGCGAGTGGTGCTCGGGGTCCGGCACGGGGTGGGGGACGGTGCTCACCAGGCCACCCCGTCGGTCCACGAGACGGTCTGGACGGTGTGCTGCGTGGCCTTGCGCACGAAGTAGCGCTCGACGACGCGGTCGTGCTCGGCGCGCAGCGCCGCGTCGAGGCGGTCGAGCTCGGAGACGAGTCCCGCCCGGTCGTCGCGCATGAGCTGGGGCAGGTCGAGACCGGCGATGTGCTCGGCGAGGGCTCGGGTGGCCTCGACGACGGCGTCGTCGCCGACGAGGTCGAGGGCCTCGGTGAGCCGCTCGACCTGGAAGACGACGGAGCGCGGGTTGATGCGGTCGCGCAGGAGCAGGTCGAGCGCGGACTCGGTCGCCGACAGCGGCCCCAGCCCGGCAGCGAGGCGGCGGCGGTAGGTGATGACGGACTCGGCGGCGGTGAGGGCGGACTCGCTGACCGCGCCCTCGACGAGCGGGGTGCGCACGACGGCGAGGGTGCGGCGCAGCAGACGGATCGTCTGCTGGGCGCGCTCCATCCGCTTGCCGGCCTCGGTGAAGGCCCAGGCCGGGTCGCGCACGGTGGACTCGACGGAGATCCCGGAGAGCGCGAGGAAGGCCTCGATGCTCTCCATGAGGATCTCCTGCAGGTCGTCCTCGGGCCGGACGTGCGCGAGCGTGTGCTCGAGGCGGCTCATGACGAGCCAGGTGTCCTGCGAGAGCTGCTCGCGCACGGCCTGGGCGGCGACGACCGCGCGCCGCGCGCTGCAGGTCACCGAGCCCGACAGGCGGGGGTCGAGGACGAGGTCGCGCAGGTGGGGCAGGGGGTCGACGAGGCGCTCGTCGCTGCCCGCGCCGACGAAGCCGGGGCGGGTCGAGGTGATCTCGGTGACCGCCCGGAGCACGGCGACCATCGCCGCGTGACCGGTCGTGCCGGGACGCTGGGCGTGGTCGTCGACGAGGTTGTCGGCGACCCGCAGCACGCGGGCCGCGCACTCGGCGCGCTCGGCGTAGCGGCCGAGCCAGTAGAGGTCGGAGGCGACGCGCGGCGCCGGGGCGACGAAGGCCTCGGCGTGGTCGATGGCCGGGCTGGGCACGAGCTCGGGCAGCACCCCGTCGTCGCGGGTGACGGAGGGGATGTCGCCGGCGAGCACCCACACGTCTTTGCTCGGCGCGCCGCGGCCCGAGGAGACGTCGGCGGAGTCGCGCTCGACGCTCAGCCGGCCCAGGCCGCCGGGCATGACGAGGTAGTCCTCGTCGTCGGCGACGGCGAAGGTCCGCAGCACGACGTTGCGCGGGTCGAGCCCCTGCGGCGTGACGACCGGCGCGCTCGACATCGACACCGGGTCCTGCGCGGTCCAGCGCCAGGGCTCGTCCTCGATGCGCGCGGCGAGGGCCTCGCGCTGGGCCTGGTCGAGGTCCCACCCGCGGATCGCGTCGCTGCCGGCGAAGCGGTGGATGGGGCGGATGACGAGGCTCGAGAGATGGGCGAGCACGTGCTGGCGGTGCGTGTCCTCGCCGGCCCACCAGGTGCGCGGCGAGTGCAGGATCTGCTCCTCGCCGAGGACACGTCGGCACACCGTCGGCAGGTAGGGGATGAGCGCGGGGTTCTCGAGCAGGCCCGCGCTCAGCGGGTTGACGACGGAGACGTTGCCGAGCCGGGCGGCCTCGACCATGCCGGGCAGGCCGAGCCGGGACTCGGGGCGCAGCTCGAGCTGGTCGCACCAGTCCGCGTCGACGCGGCGGATGACGACGTCGACCGGGGCCAGCCCGCTCGTCGTGCGCATCCAGATCCGGCCGTCGCGCGAGACGAGGTCCTCGGACTCGACGAGGGGGAAGCCGAGGAGCATGGCCTGGAAGGCCTGGTCGAAGGCGGTCTCGGACAGGGTGCCCGGGCTGAGGATGACGACGCGGGGGCTGTCCTGCGTGCGCGGCGCCACCTGGCGGACCGCGCGCTGGACGCCGTAGAAGAAGCCGCGCAGCCGCGACAGGTCGCTCGCCCGGTGCAGGTCGGGCATGACGCGGGCGACGATGCGTCGGTTCGCCATCGCGTACCCGGCGCCGCTCGGGGCCTGCGCGCGGTCGGCGAAGACGCGCCATGTGCCCTCGCGGTCCCGGGCGAGGTCGGTCGCCGGCAGCACGAGCTGGTGGGCCCCGGGCAGCGTGATGCCCTCGGCCTGCGGCAGCCAGCCCCCGTGCCCGTAGACCACCTGGCCGGGGATCGTGCCGTCCCGCACGAGCCGCTGCTCGCCGGTGAGGTCGGTGAGCACGGCGTCGAGCAGATGGGCACGCTGGCGCACGCCACGCTCGAGCTGGGCCCACTCCTCGGTGCCGATGACGAGCGGCAGCGGGTCGACCGTCCACGGGGCCCCGGTCTGCGGCGTCCCCGACGGTGGTGGTGCGGCTCCCTGCTCCTGGCCCCGGGTGCCGTAGGTGATGCCGTCGTCGGCGACGAAGCGCTCGGTCTCGCGCTGCCGGGCGAGCAGGCCGGGCAGCCCGAGCCGCTCGATCGTCGCGACGAGCGCGTCGGTGTGGGGTCGGGTGCCGTCGACCGTGAGGGTCTCGTCGACGCCGTCGAGATGCTCCTCGACCCGCCGACGGTAGGCGTCGAGGACCTGGGTGCCGTCGGCCGTGGGGCCAGGATCGGCGACGGCGGTCATGCGGCGACCTTACGCGGACGGCGCGGTGAGGTGACGCTCAGCGGTGGGGACCCCCCTTCGGCACCCGGACGTCGAGCCAGACGAGACGGTGGTCGGAGGCTGGGAAGGGGTAGCCCCCTTCGCCCGGGCCGTCATGGCCGACGACCCGCGAGGACCACGTGGCGCCCCCCGTCCCCCCGGTGGGACGCCACGTGGCCGGCTTCGGGGTCAGCGCAGGGAGACCGTCACGCCGTCCGAGAACATCGAGTCGTGCAGCTCGATCGAGGCGGGCGTCGCGCCCTTGGGCATGTCGAAGACCATCGTCCCGGTGGCGGTGTTGCCCGGGTTGACGTCGGTGAGCCACACGTCGGAGTTGCCCTCGATCGAGATCGCGGCCGAGCTGTTGGCCTCGAAGGTGCGCCCCTGGGTGTCGATGATCTTCTGCTCGGAGTCGAACATCGTCTGGGCCTCCTCGCCGATGTTCGTCACCGAGATCTCGACGAGGACGAACTGGCCCTGCGCCTTCTCCTGGAGGAAGTCGTCGCCGACCGAGGCGACACCGGGCTTGACGCTCTTGACGACGAACTCGAACTTCCCGTCCCGGGCGGCGTCGCCGATGCCGGGGCCCGAGGCCTTCGTCGCCGCGGCCTTCTTCTTCGAGCCCTTCGTCGGGGTCGTCGAGCGGCCGTCGGTCGGTCGTGAGGTGCTCGACCCCGCCTCGGTGGTCGGGGAGGTCGACGAGCCGCCCTCGGCGAGGACCGCGGCGCCGCCGCCGCAGCAGGCGAGCAGGAGGGCGCCGCTGGCGAGGACGACGGTCAGGCCCTTGTGGCGCGAGACCCAGCCGCGCTGCGGCGGCGGGGCCGGGGCGTAGGTCGGCTGCCACTGCGGCTGCGAGGGGTCGTGGGGCTGGGTCATGGGGTGCCTCCTGGCGGTCCGGGGTGATGGCCTCATCGGATCGCGAAGGGGGAGCCCGCCACCTCCGCCGAGCGGCTCGACCGGGGTCCGCCGATCGGGGGAGGGCGGCTGTCGCCGGGGCGCCCTACTCTCACGCCATGACCGTCGCCGCCACCCCGGACCGTCGCGCTCGCGCGTGGTGGTCGGCGTCGGCGCGCTCCGCAGCAGCTCTCGCCGGGTGGTGGCTGCTGGGGATCCTCACGCTGGCGATGGCCCTGCTCACCACCGACGCACGTCGCGCGCCCGGTCTCCCGACGACGCACGACACGCCGGCGACCCCGCTGGGCATGCTGAGCTTCTTCGTCGGTCTGGCGCTGCTCGTGCTCCTCGTGTGGCGGGTGCGCCTGGCCCTGCCGCTCGCGGTGGGAGGGTCGCTCTTCGCGGCGATCGCCCCCTTCGACCCGTTGGTGGCGCTCGTCGCCGGTCTGCATGTCGTGCGCCGTCAGCGGACCGCCGTCGCGGTGCCGGTGGCGGCTCTCGTCACCGTCTGCACCGTCGTGGTCACGTGGCGTGACCTGCAGGGCCGCAACAGCTATGAGTCGGCCTGGCGGGGGCTCGTCGTCGACACGACGACGGCCGAGGCCGCGGTGGACCGAGGTGCGGCGCCGTGGTGGGTCCCGGTGACGATCGGGCTCGTCGTGAGCGCGATCTTCCTCGGGGCCGGTGCCGTGCGCCGGGTGCTCGAGCGCAGCGCCGGCGAGGTGACGCATCAGCGCGCCGTCGCCGCGGACCTCGGCGACCGGCTCGCCGCGCAGGACGAGCGCGAGCGGATCGCCCGCGAGGTCCACGACGTCATCGGCCACCGGCTCTCCGTCGTGTCCCTGCACGCGGCCGCCCTCGAGGCCCACGCGCCCGACGGCGAGCTCGGGCGCTCGGCGAGCCTCGTGCGCGAGGCTGCCGGCCGCACCGCGGAGGACCTGCGCTCGCTCGTGTCCGTGCTGCGCGACGGCACATCCGACATCACCTCGCAGGTGCCGGGCATCGCCGACGTGGAGGGACTCGTCGACGACGCCGTCGCGCACGGTATGACCGTCGTCGCGACGATCAGCCTGCACGACGGCGACCACCTCGACGTGCAGACCAGCCAGACCTCCTACCGCGTCGTGCAGGAGATGCTCACCAACGCCCGGCGGCACGCCCCGACCCACGGGGTGCGTCTCGTCGTGCGGGCCCGCAGCGCCGACGGCGTGCTGCTCGAGGCGGCCAACCACGTCCCGCAGGGGCGCGAGGTGCACCCCGGCGCCGGGCTCACCGGCATGCGCGAGCGGGTCGAGCTGCTGGGCGGCGAGCTGCGGCTGCTCGTCGAGGAGGACGTCCTGCGCGTCGTCGTGCACCTGCCGTGGCGGTGGCAGTCATGACGGTGCCGGTCAGCCCGGTCCGGGTGCTCCTGTGCGACGACGACCCCCTCGTGCGCTCCGGCCTGCGCCTCATCCTCGCCGCAGCCCCCGACATCGACGTCGTCGCCGAGGCGGGGTCGGGCGAGGAGGCCGTCGAGCTGTCCCTGGCGCACTACCCCGACGTCGTCCTCATGGACCTGCGGATGCCGGGCATCGGCGGCATCGAGGCGACCCGGCGCCTGCGCGCCCTCGCCCGGCCCCCTCGGGTGCTCGTCCTGACCACCTTCGACGTCGACGAGGTGCCGGTGCGCGCGCTCGTCGCCGGGGCCGACGGCTTCCTGCTCAAGACCGCGTCCGAGCAGATCGCCGGCGCCATCCGCGCCGTCGCATCGGGCGACGGCGCCTTCTCGCCCGAGACCTCGCGGCGGCTCACAGCCCACATCCGGGCCGGCGGCGCACCGCGCCAGGCCGAGGCCCGCCGGCTCGTCGCCGAGCTGAGCCCGCGAGAGCGCGAGGTCGTCCGTCTCGTCGGCGACGGCCGCTCCAACCCCGAGATCGCGCGAGCGCTCTTCATCGGCGAGGCGACGGTCAAGACCCACCTCGCCGCCGCGCAGGTCAAGCTCGGCGTCACCGGGCGGACCCAGGTCGCCGTGCTCGCGGAGCGGGCGGGTCTGCTCCCGCCCTGATGCCCGGAGCCGCCGACCGCTCTGCCGACGTGGTGGCGGGCGGAGGGCTGGCTTGCAGCACGACTGCAAAGATCTGTTTGCAGAGATATCTGTGTAGTTGTACGGTCGTCGTGTGCCCAGCTCGACGACGCCCGACCCGACCCAGCTCAAGGCCCTGACCCACCCCCTTCGGCTGCGGCTCCTCGCCCTGCTGCGCTCGGACGGCCCGGCGACCGCGACCAGCCTCGCGACCCGGCTGGGCATCAACACCGGCGCGACGAGCTATCACCTGCGCCAGCTCGCCGAGCACGGCTTCATCGCCGAGGACGAGCAGCGGGGGAGCGGGCGCGACCGCTGGTGGCGGGCCGCGGCGGCGTGGACGAGCGTGCAGGAGAGCCCCGAGGCCGACGAGGCCGAGCGCGACACCCACGACGCCTTCTGGCAGGCCGCGCTCACCCAGCAGGTCCGGGTCCTCCAGGACGCGATCGCCGCGCGGTCGGCGCTGTCGCCGCAGTGGCGGCAGCTGACGACGAGCAGCGACGTCGCCGTCTGGGCGACGCCGGAGCAGGCGCAGGAGGTCTCGCGGCGCGTGCACGAGCTCTTCGAGCACCTCGCGACCCTCCCGCTCGTCGGCGACGAGCGCCCCCCGGGCACCCGTCCGCTCGGCGTCCAGGTGCACAGCTACGTCGTGCCCGACCACGACCACCCCGCGCCGGAGGACGTCGAGCCCGACGGGGAGCAGGACCTGCGATGAGCCCCACCCGCGTCTACTACGTGCTGACCTTCACCCGGTGGTTCCCCACCGGCTTCGTCGTCGGGCTCTTCGTCCTCTGGGCGCTCGACCTCGGTCTCGGCACGGCGCAGGCGATGAGCGCGCTCGCGGCCATCGGGCTCGTCGTCGCCCTCCTCGAGCTGCCGACGAGCGGCTTCACGGACGTCTTCGGGCGTCGCCCCGTCTATGTCGCCGCCGCGGTCGTGCAGATCGCCGCCGCCGCGGCCTACCTCACGGCGAGCTCGTGGGGCACCTACCTCCTTGCCGGCGCCCTCATGGGCGTCTTCCGCGCGCTGGAGTCGGGCCCGCTCGAGGCGTGGTTCGTCGACGCCGTCCACGAGCGCACGCCCGGTGCCGACGTCGACCAGCCGCTCGCCCGTGCGGGCTCGATCATCGGCGCGAGCATGGCGGCGAGCTCGCTGCTGTCCGGCGGCCTCGTCGCGTGGCACCCGATGGAGGGCCGGTCCGCGCTCGAGCTGCCGATGGCGCTCTTCGCGGTCCTCACCGTCGGGCACCTCGTCGCCGTCCTCGCCCTCATGCGCGAGGTCCCGCACCTGCACACCGACGCCGCCACCCCGGATCTGGCCGAGGCCGTCGAGCAGACCTCCGCCGGGCCGCTCGGTCGGGCCCTGGCCTCGGCGAAGGCCGCCCCGGCCGTCGTCGTCAGCGGTCTGCGCCTCGTCGCGACGAGCGCGGTGCTGCGCGGTCTCGTCCTCGCGAGCGGTCTCACCTCGGTCGTCATGGTGGTGCAGGAGACCTTCATGCCGATCCGGCTCGCGGAGCTCGTCGGCGGCCTCGACACGGCAGGCGCGCTCATGGGCCCGGTCGCGGCCGTCGGGTGGGGTGCCTTCTCGCTGGGTGCCGTCGCTGCGGGGCGGGTCTCGCGCCGCATCGGCGTCGCCCGCACGGCGCTGCTCGGCCGGGCTGCCCACTGCGTCGGCGCTCTCGTCATGGGCGTCGTCCTCGGACCGGTCGCCCTCGTCGCCGCCTACCTGCTCACCTACGGCGTCTTCGGCAGCGGCGTCATGCACCGTGCCCTGCTGCACCGCGAGGCGAGCGCCAGCAACCGGGCGACCGTCCTGTCGATCGACTCGATGGTCTCCTTCTTCGCCTTCGCCGTCGTCTCCCCGTCGCTGGGGCTGCTCGCCGAGCGCACCTCGACCCAGGCCGCGGTCGTCACCGCTGCCCTCGTCGGGCTCGTCGCCCTCGTCGGCTACCTGCCCGCCCTCCGGGCGGAGCGCGTCCGGGGCGATTCGTCACCGGCCGCTGCGGCCGCATAGACTGGTTGCAACGGCCCGCCCAGTTCTGCTGCGGACCACCGCACCTGATCGCTCATCTGACGCCGATCGGTGCCGGCACCACGACGGTGCCCCGGAGAGACCTCCTGGACCTGCCTCGCAGGGCCGACGTCTGTTCGCCGATGCGCCGCGGCACCCTGCCGCGCCGGGCAGGACGACCACCACCACAGATGTGGAGCACCACCCGTATGACTCAGCCTGCACAGGCCCAGGGCTTCGCCGACCTCGGCGTGCCCACCCCCTTCGTCACCGTCCTCGCCGACCGCGGGATCACGGTGCCGACCCCCATCCAGGCCGCGACGCTGCCCGACTCGCTCGCGGGTCGCGACGTCCTCGGCCGTGGCCGGACCGGCTCCGGCAAGACCTTCGCCTTCCTCCTGCCGCTCGTCACCCGGCTCACCGAGGAGCCGCGCCGCCCGGCCTCGCGCCGCCCCCGCGCGCTGATCCTCGCCCCCACCCGTGAGCTCGTCTCGCAGATCGAGGAGTCCTTCCTCGACCTGACGAAGGGGACGAAGCTCACCAGCCGCACCGTCTTCGGCGGCGTCGGCCAGGGCCCGCAGGTCGAGGCCATGCGTCGCGGCGTCGACGTCGTCATCGCCTGCCCCGGCCGTCTCGAGGACCTCATGGGCCAGGGCCACGTCATCCTCGACGACATCGAGGTGACGATCCTCGACGAGGCCGACCACATGGCCGACCTCGGCTTCCTGCCCGGCGTGAAGCGGATCCTCGACAAGACCCCCCGCGACGGCCAGCGCATGCTCTTCAGCGCCACCCTCGACGCGGGCGTCGACGTCCTCGTCAAGCGCTACCTCCAGCAGCCGGTGACCCACGAGGCCGACTCGGCGCAGTCGCCGGTCCTCACGATGGAGCACCACGTGCTCGCCGTGAGCCCCGACACCCACCTGCCCGTGCTCGTCGACCTCGTCGCCGCGCCCGGCCGCACGGTCGTCTTCACCCGCACCAAGCACCGTGCGAAGAAGATCGCCCGTCAGCTCAACGCCGAGGGCGTGCCCGCGGTCGAGCTCCACGGCAACCTCAGCCAGGGCGCCCGCACGCGGACGATGACGGCCTTCCACTCCGGCACGGCGAGCACCCTCGTCGCGACCGACATCGCCGCCCGCGGCATCCACGTCGACGACGTCTCGCTCGTCGTGCACGCCGACCCGCCGGTCGAGCACAAGGCGTACCTGCACCGCTCGGGCCGCACCGCCCGCGCCGGCAGCAAGGGCACCGTCATCACGCTCATGACCCCCGACCAGCGCCGTGACGTCCGCGACCTCATGCGCAAGGCCGGCATCACCGCGACGACCCACCAGGTCTCCGCCGGGCACCCCGTCCTGTCCGAGCTCGCCCCCGGCGAGCGCAGCTACCCCGGCGGCTTCGTCGCCGAGGTGCCCGCCTCAGGCGGCGCGAAGGGGGGCCGCTCCGGTGGTCGCTCCACGGGCTCGGCCTCGGGCGGTGGCCGCTCCGGCGGTCGTCCCGCGGGCGGTCGCTCCGGTGGTGGCCGCGGTGGCCAGACCTCGGGTCGCTCCGGTGGCCAGGGCTCCGGCCGCTCCGGCGGTCAGGGTGGCGGTCGCCCCGGCGGCAGCCGTGGCCCGCGCTCGGCGTCCTCCGCCGGCGGCAGCGTCACCCGTTTCTCGACGAGCACCCGCGCCGGCAGCCGCTGACGCACCCGCTCCTGACGAAGGCCCCCGCACCGATCCGGTGCGGGGGCCTTCGTCGTGCAGTGCCCGAGGGACCGAGTCTGAGCGCGAGTCGCCGCTACGCCGACGACGTAGCGGCGATCCGCGCTCACCGACTGGTCGGGAGCGGGGCGAAGGGGGTCAGGGCGCCCAGGGCCTCAGCAGCTGCGCCATCGGGTCGCCGAGCGCCATCTGGAGCAGCGGGCCGAAGGTGATGCGCTGCACGCCTGCCGCCTTGAGCTCCTCGAAGGAGCCCGACATCGACCCGTCGACGGGGTGGGCCGTGACGTTGAGCGGGGTGCTCACGGCGTCGAGCATCGCGCGCAGGGCAGCGGCGTCGGGCAGGCGCACGGGGTAGAGGCTGCGCGCCCCGGCCTGCTCGCAGGCCTGCATGCGGGTGATCGCCTCGGCGAGCGGGTCGGCGAACTTCTCGGTGCCGTGCACGAGAGCGTCGGTGCGCGCGTTGATGACGAGCTCGACCCCGGCGGCGTCGGCAGCCTGGCGCAGCGCGCCGATGTAGTCCGCGTGCTCCGCGACCTCGCGGACCCGTCCCCCTTCGCCGTGCACCGTGTCCTCGACGTTGATGCCGACGGCGCCCGCCTCGAGGACCCGTTCGACGAGCTCTGCCGCGGGGGTGCCGTACCCGGACTCGACGTCGGCGGTCACGGGCAGGTCGACGCTCGCGCAGATCCGCGAGATGCCGTCGAGCGCGTCGTCGAGGGTCATGCCCTCCCCGTCCTGCTGCCCACGGCTGTCGGCGAGCGGGTGGCTGCCGATGCTCAGCCCGAGGAAGCCGGCGTCAGCGGCCGCACGGGCGCTCCACGCGTCCCACACGGTCGGCAGGACGAGGGTCTCGCCCGTGTGGTGGAGTCGGAGCAGCTCGCTGGCCTTGGTCTGGACGTCGCTCATGCCACGACGATGGCAGACCCGGCGGACGAAGGGGGCGCGTCGCCGCCCCCTTCGTTCAGGGTTCACCCGCCTGTCGGCCGGCCCTAGAAGATCGGCTTGCCGCCGGTGACGCCGAGGACCGTGCCCGAGACGTAGGACGCCTCGTCGGAGGCGAGGAAGACGTAGGCCGCGGCGACCTCGACGGGATGACCGGCACGGCCCAGCGGGGTGTCGGCGCCGAAGCCCTCGACCTTGTCCGCAGCCATCGTCGCAGGGATGAGCGGGGTCCAGATGGGCCCGGGCGCGACGGCGTTGACGCGGGTGCCGGCGGGGCCCAGCTCGGCGGCGAGGTTGACGACGAGGTTGTTGAGGGCAGCCTTCGTCGCCGCGTAGTCGAGCAGGTGGCTCGAGGGCTCCATCGCCTGGATCGACGTCGTGACGATGACCGACCCGCCGGCGAGCTCTTCGGCGAGCTCGCGCACGAGCCAGAAGGGTCCGAAGACGTTGGTCTCGAAGGTGCGCACCACCTGGTCCGCGGGGAAGTCCGCCAGCTCGTCGTGGGTCATCTGGTACGCGGCGTTGCACACGAGCACGTCGACGCCCCCGAGCTGCTCGACGGCGTCGCGGGCGACCTGCACGTTGGCCTCGTGCGTGCGCAGGTCGGCCGGCAGGAGCACGCAGCGGCGCCCCTCGGCCTCGACGAGCGCCTTCGTCTGCTCGGCGTCGGCCTGCTCCTGGGGCAGGTGCGCGACGGCGACGTCGGCGCCCTCCTTGGCGAAGGTCACGGCGACCGCCCGGCCGATGCCGGAGTCGCCCCCGGTGATCAGGGCGCGGCGCCCGGTGAGGCGCTCGCGGCCGGTCCACGTGCTCTCGCCGTGGTCGGCCGGCGGGTCGAGCTCGGCCGTGGTGCCCGGCCAGTCCTGGGTCTGCGGGGGGATGGCGGACAGGTCTGCTCGATCGGGGCTCATCGACCCTGTCTACCGGCGCGGCCCGGGGCAGGTCGTCACCCGAGGGGGTGCGATGGGCCCGCCGCGCCCGCCCGCGCGGCTAGCGTCGGGAGGAACCAACCTGGAGGAGGACCCCATGGCCAAGGACTCGAGCGCGAAGGGCGACCCCGGCCCGTCCGTGAAGGACCCGGAGGTCTACGAGGCCCTGCGCGACGACGGCGCGAGCAAGGAGAAGGCAGCCCGGATCGCCAACGCCGCGGCCAACAGCTCCCGCTCGCAGGTCGGGCGCAAGGGCGGTCACGGCGAGGACTACGACGAGCGCACGAAGGACGAGCTCATGGAGCGCGCCCGTGAGCTCGACATCGAGGGTCGCTCGTCGATGACGAAGGACGAGCTCATCGACGCGCTGCGCAACCACTGAGCGCCGGGGTGGCCCGAGCGCCTCAGCCGAAGACGGTCACCGTCTGCCGGCTGATGGCGACGAGCGTGCCGTCGGGCCGCCACACGTGCGCATGGGTGTGCCCGTAGCCGTGCCCGGCGTGGTCGGTGCGCACCTCGTAGGCCCAGAACTCGTCGGGCTCGGCGGTGACGTCCTCGACGAGCTCGAGGGTCCACGTGAGGCTGCTCGCCGGGCGCGGCTGCGCGAGCATCTGGATGACGGCCGGCGGCCACGCGTCGACGAGCGAGACGAAGTGCTCCTCGCCGAAGGTCGGGGTCGGCTCACGGAAGCGCATCCAGCCGAGCATGTGCGAGGTCGACGCCGTCGTGTACGGCATGCCGCCGTCGGCCAGGCGCAGGTCGACATGGGCGAAGAAGTCCGGGGTCACCCCCGGGACGTGGGGCAGCGCGGTCGTCTCGTCCGGCGATGGCAGGACCGGGTAGGCGGCAGAGGGGGTGACGGAGACCGTCGAGGCCCGCTCCGCGCCGAGGCTCGCGAGCAGGACGGCGACGACCGCGCCGTCCTGGCGCATCGTCACCTGCCCCTGGGTCACGCTCGAGCCGGCGCGCAGCACGCTGACCTCGAGGTCGGCGGGGCCGGCCGTCGCGGGGGCGACGAAGGAGACGGTGAGGGAGCGAAGGGGGAGCCCCTGCGAGGCCCCCTCGAGACGGCCGCGCAGGGCTGCGAGCATCACCCCGGCGACGACCCCGCCGTAGGTCGCCCGACCCTGCCCCCAGCCCGCCGCGAGGCGGCCGGAACCGGCCCTCGCGGCGTCGAGCATCGACTGCAGATCACCCTCGTGCGTCATGCGGCAGATCCTGCCATCAGGCGCAGGTCTGCCACTCGACGAGGGGGTGGACAGGCAGATCCGCGAAGATCCAGGAGCAAAACCGCCCAAGATCCCCTGACCTGCACCGACGTGACAAACCTTTGTCCAGGGTTGGGCTTGCCAGCCTTCCTACACTGGTCGTGTGACTCAAGGAATTCGCATCGGAGAGCTGGCCCGCAGGACGGGTCTGTCCCCTGATGTCCTGCGCGTGTGGGAGCGACGCTTCAAGCTCTTCAGCCCCGATCGCACCCCCGGGGGCTACCGCCTCTACACCTCGGCAGACGAGCGCCTCGCCCGTGACGTCATCGCGCTCAAGGAGCAGGGCATCGGGCTCGCGGCCGCCGTCAAGCAGGCCCGGTCGGCCTTCGAGCCCGGGGCCCCCGTCCCGACGAACGAAGAGCTGGCCAAGGACATCGACGACGCGGTCTGCGCCCTCGACCAGGTCGCCGTCGTCGCCGCCGTGCGCCGCGCGACTCACCTGCTCGGGGTCGAGGCCGCCATCGTCGACGTCTTCCTGCCCTACCTCGTCGTCCTCGGGCACCAGTGGGAGACGGGTCAGGTCTCCGTGGCGCACGAGCACTTCGCGAGCCACACGATCCGCAAGCACGTCGGAGCCCTCGGTCTCGACCTCGCCTCGGCCGGTCGCCGCGTCGGCATCGTCGCCTGCCCGCCCGGCGAGCGCCACGACATCGCGGCGCTGATGACTGCCGTCGTGCTCTCCCGCCGGGGCTGGTCGGTGCGCTTCCTCGGCGCCGACACCCCGCTCGCCGCGATCGACACCGTCGCCACCCGGGTCCGGGCCGACGCGGTCGTGCTCGGCGGTACCCGGCGCGAGGTCTTCGAGCCCCTCACCCCGCTCGTGCGTCGGCTGTCCGGCTCGACCCAGGTCGCGATCGGCGGCTCGGGCGCGTCCGAGGAGCTCGCCGCGAGCATCGGCGCGACCCTCCTGCCCTCGGACCCCGTGCAGGCCGTCCTGCACCTCGACGCGCTCGTCGTCGAGCCCTCGCGCTCGGCCTGACGGCCCCTCGGCGCCGGCCCCTGGCACGCCCCGACGGGGAGTCCTCCCCGCCCGGATCCTGGGCCGGCACGGCTCGTCGCCTGGCCCCTCGGGCATGCCGGATGGTTGGCTGACGGCCATGACGACCCCTCCGCCCCCCGGCACCCCTCCGCACGACCCCTCTGGCAGCACCGGCCCCGGCTACGGCCCGCCGAGCGGGCCCCCGTCGGGCCCCGGCTACGGCGGCCCCGCAGGCCCGGGCTACGGCAGCCCCAGCCCCTACCCCGGTGGGCCCGGTGGCGGGGGCTACGGCCCCCCGAGCGGCCCGGGCGGGTACATGTCCGCCCCGCCGCCCACCGGCGGCTACCGCACGAGCCAGCTCGAGCCGGTCGAGGCGATCAAGTACGGCTGGGCCGCCTTCACGCGCAACCCCGTGCCCTACCTGCTCGTCACGCTGCTGACCCTCGTGCTCACGGGCCTCTTCAACGTCCTCGGCACCTACCTCGACGGCGGCTTCGACCTCGACGCGAGCGGGAACGGCGCGAATGCCGCGTGGAGCCTGCAGCCCTTCGGCATCCTCTTCAGCATGGTCGGCAGCATCATCGCCTCGATCATCTCGCTGGGCATGCTGCGGATGTCCTTCGACGTCCTCGACGGGCGCAAGGCCGAGCTCGGGCGGATGTTCAGCGGCTACAACGTCGGGATCGGCATCCTCACCGGCATCGTCGTCAGCCTGCTGACCTCGGTGGGCTTCCTCTTCTGCATCCTGCCGGGCTTCGTCGTCGGCTTCTTCCTGCTCTTCGCCAGCTCGCGGGTCGTCGACAGCGGCGCCGGGGTGGGCGACGCGCTCTCCGGCAGCTTCAGGCTCGTCAAGGACAACGCCGGCCCGATCTTCCTCTGGGTCCTGCTGCTCGTCCTGCTCGTCATCGCCTCGGTGTGCACCTGCGGCATCGCGCTCTTCGTCACCGTGCCGATCTTCAGCATCAGCACGGCGTACGTCTACCGCGTCATCACCGGCGGGCAGGTCGCCCAGCCGGTCTGACCCGCTACTGCGCCAGCCCTGCGGCCCCGGCGACCCAGTCCCACATCCGGGCTCGGTCGGCCGGGGTCGTGGCATGTCGGCCGAGGTAGGCCGTCGGCCGCGGGCGCCGGTCGTGCCACAGGCCGCCGCCGACCCGCCGGGGTCGGGTCGCGACGAGCCACACGCTCGTGTCGGCCCCCTCCTGCGCCGAGCGCAGCACCGGGCGCGTCACCCGCTCGAAGCGGGGCAGCGAGGCGGTGATGCCCGGCGTCGACGCCCAGCCCGGGTGGGTCGCGTAGACCGCGACGCCGTGGGCGCCCCACCGCTCCTGCAGCGCGCCGAGGATCTCGACCTGGGTGCGCTTGGAGCGCGCGTAGGCCGTGGCCCCGGCGTACTCGCCCCGCAGGTACTCCGGGTCGTCGACGGGCAGGTCCTGGGTGTACATGCCGCCCGACGTCACGAGGACGACGCGCGCGTCGTCGGTGAGCGCCGGCAGCAGCAGGTCTGTGAGCAGCACGGGCCCGAGCACGTGCAGCGCCATCGTCTGCTCGTGCCCCTGCTCGCTCTCGGTGCGCTCGGGCGGCAGGGCCCCCGCGTTGTGCACGAGCCCGCGCAGCGCGACCCCCGCCTCGAGCAGCCGCCCGGCGAGGTCGCGGACGTCGTCGAGGTCGGAGAGGTCGCACCGCCAGGTCGTCAGCCGGGCGAGCCCGGCGTCGACGCCGCGGGCGACGTCCTCCCCCTTCGCCTCGTCGCGGACGACGAGGTGCACGTGCGCGCCGAGGTCGTGGAGCATCTGCACGCACGCCTCGCCCAGGCCCGACGAGGCTCCGGTGACGACGACGTGCGTCCCGACGAGCGCGCCGGCGGGGCTGTCCGGCGGCCACCCCGGCAGCCGCCGACGGGCCGCGAGGCCCAGGCGGGTGTACCCGCCCACGACCGAGAGGTCGAGGGCCGAGTCGATCGCTGCCGAGACGGGGTGCGTCATGCGCTGGCCTCCTGGAGGTCGTCGGTCGAGACGCGCTGGTCGACGCGCTCGATGCTCAGCTGGTGCACGTCGAGATAGCTCGCCTCGAAGCCCGCGCGGCTGTAGCACAGGTAGAAGTGCCACATCCGACGGAAGGTCTCGTCGAGGCCGAGGTCGAGCGACGGCCACGCCCGCTCGAAGCGGTCGTCCCACATCCGCAGGGTCTGCGCGTACGACGGGCCCATCGCGAGGTCCTCGGCGACCCGCAGGCCCGACGGGGCCATCGCGCGGTCCATCGCCTCGAGCGAGGGGATGAGCCCGCCCGGGAAGATGTACTTGTGCACCCACGTGTACGTGTCCCGCGTCGCGAGCATGCGGTGGTCGGGCATGGTGATCGCCTGGATCGCGGCGCGACCGCCGGGGCGCAGCACGCGCTCGATCGTCGCGAAGTACTCGCCGAGGTAGTCCAGGCCGACCGCCTCGATCATCTCGACGGAGACGACGGCGTCGTAGGTGCCCTCGACGAGGCGGTAGTCGCGCACGAGGATCTCGACCTGGTCGGACAGCCCGGCCTCGGCGACCCGCCGGGTGGCGAGGTCGGCCTGCTCGGTCGACAGGGTCACCGTCGTCACGTGCGCCCCGCGGCGAGCCGCCCGCAGGGCCAGCTCGCCCCAGCCGGTGCCGATCTCGAGCAGCTGGGTGCCCGGGCCGACGCGGGCCTCGTCGAGCAGCCGGTCGAACTTCGCCGCCTGGGCGTCGGCGAGGTCGGCCTCGCTCGGGTCCGGGGTCGTGAAGAGGGCCGACGAGTACGCCATCGACGGGTCGAGGAAGGAGGCGAAGAGGTCGTTGGACAGGTCGTAGTGGCGCGAGATGTTCGACTGCGTGTTCTCGACGCTGTTGACCTCGGCGCTCGGGTGGCGGGCGACGTAGGCGGCCCGCAGCCGCTGCCAGCTCGCCGGGACGATGTCCTCGACGCGCTCGGCGAAGGCGGTGAGCACCGCGGTGAGGTCGTCGGCCTCCCAGTCGCCGGCCATGTAGGCCTCGCCGAAGCCGATGAGCCCGTGCGTCCCCACCCGGCGGGCGAGGTCGTCGAGGCGGCGCACCTGCAGCAGCGGCAGGTCGGTGCGCCCGGCCTTGCCGCCGAGCACGGTGCCGTCGGGCAGCGCGACCCGCACGTCGAGCGAGCGGGCGACCGAGCGGATGAGGCCGGTGGTGACGCGGGCCGCGACCGCCGCGCGGGGGCCGGTCGGCACCGTGGCGACGTCGGGCCAGCGCACGGGGTCGACCCCGCCGCGTCCGAGGACGCCGGGCTGCGCCGGGTGCTCCGGGCGCTGCTGGACCGGCAGGCGGCGGGCCCACAGCGCGATGCCCTGCTGGCGGATCCGGGCCGCCACGGCGAGCGGCTCGGCCGGCTGGCGCCGGGCGATGCGACGCACGGTGGCCAGCGTCGCGGGCGTGCCGCGGCCGCGCATCGTGGCGACGAAGGGGGCCTCGTCGTCGCGGTCGAGGCGCACGGCGACGTGCACCTCGTCGCCGGGCTCGGGGACGTGTAGCCGGTAGGTGCCCGAGACGTCGTTGAAGGGAGACACGTAGAGCTCCTTGTCGACCGTGGCGTCACCGCGCTCGTCGGGGTGGACGACGTAGGCGTGGCGGTCGCCGTAGGTGTTGTGCACCTCGACGACGACGCACGCCAGCTCGCGGTCCGGGCGGTAGCACCAGTAGACGGTGATGGGGTTGAAGACGTAGCCGAGGACCCGGGCGCTCGTCAGCATGAGCACCTGCCCGCCCTCGAGGTCGATGCCGTGCTCGGCGAGGAGGTGGTCGACGTTGTCGCGGATCGAGCGCTCGGGGTCACCGATGTGGTCACGGGCCTCGAAGCGCGCGAGCGCCCCGTGGTCGGGCAGGTGGTCGAGGTCGACGAGCCACGAGTAGGAGCGGGTCGAGAAGCGATGGCGAAGGGGGGAGCGCCGCGAGTGCTCGACCGTCGTGCGGTAGATCAGCGGGAGCACCGGGTGCGCCGGCGCGGGCTCCGTCCGCGGCGTCTCGTCCCACGTGGCGCCGAGACGCTCGGCGGCCCGCAGGCCGGACAGCGCACCGTCCTCGTGGAAGCCCCACCCGTGGTACGCGCCGGCGAAGACCACCCGGTCGGTGCCGATGGTGCCCAGCCGCTGCTGCGCATCGACCGATGCGGCGGTGTAGAGCGGGTGCTCGTAGTCCATCGTCGCGATGACCTTGTCGGGGTCGACGAGGTCGACGCCGCCGAGGGTGCACAGCAGCCGCGTGTCGCCGGTGCGCAGGCGCTGCAGCCGGGTGAGGTCGTAGGTGACGACGACCTCGCCGGGGCGCTCGGAGTCCGGGACGAGGTAGTTCCAGGACGCCCGCGCCCGCGGGGTGCGGGGCAGCACCGACTCGTCGGTGTGCAGCTGGGCGAGGTTGCGCGAGTAGGGGATCGCGCCGAGGACCTCGCGCTGGGCGTCGGTCGGCTCGGCGAGGAGCGACAGCGCGGCCGGCGCGTGGGTCGCCACGACGACGGCGTCGACGTGGTCGGTGCGGCCGTCGGCGAGGGTGATCGTCACCCCGTCCTCGCCCTCGCGCACGGAGGCGACCGGGCTGGAGAGGTGGACCTCGTCGAGCCGCGCCGCGACGCGCTCGACGTAGGTGCGCGAGCCGCCGGAGACGGTGCGCCAGGCGGGGCTGCCGAGGACGCCGAGCATCCCGTGGTGGGAGAGGAAGGTGAAGAGGGAGCGCGCCGGGTAGGCCTCGGCGTCGGCCGGGTCGCAGGACCACACGGCGGCGACGAGAGGGGTGAGGAACCAGCGCCGCAGGTCGGCCGAGAAGCCCTGCGCCGCGACGAACTCGCCCAGGCTCGGGCCGGTGCCGCCGTCCTCCGGTGCGTCGAGGAGCTCGCGGGCGGCCGCGTGGAAGCGGGGGATCTCGGCGAGCATCCGCAGGTAGCGCGGTCGGGCGAGCATCCGCGCGGAGGGGATGATGCCGCTCGCACCCTGGCCGCCGGCGTACTCGACGCCGTCGGAGTCGGCCCGCACCGACATGCTCATGTCGGACTGCTGCGCCTCGACGCCGAGCTCGTCGAAGAGACGCAGGAGCGTCGGGTAGGTGCGGTCGTTGTGGACGATGAAGCCGGTGTCGACCGGCACGACGCGGCCGTCGACCTCGACGTCCTGGGTGTGGGCGTGACCGCCGAGACGGTCGTCGGCCTCGTAGAGGACGACGGAGCCCGTGCGCGACAGGACGTGGGCGGCCACGAGGCCGGAGACCCCGCTGCCGACGACCGCGACGCGGCGGCGTGCGCTCACAGGGAGCCCACCGCGTCGGAGAGGGTGCGCTCGGTCTGGTCGGCGAGACGGCCGAAGAGGGCGGACATCACCGGGGTCGCGATCTTCAGCGGGCCCGACAAGGTGAGCTCGGCGTCGTAGACGACCGTGCTGCCCGCGCCGTGCTCGCGCACGTCGATGCGGTCGTGCAGGGTCGTCGAGCCGTTGCGCCCGGTGAGCTCGACGTGCGGGAAGTCGGCCCTCTCGAGGGTGTACATCACCTCGACCTCGCGGCCGCCGAAGCGGGAGACGTTGCGGTAGACCGAGCCGGGGCTCCCGTCCCCCTCGACGAGCTCGCACGACACCGTGCCGTGGTCCCATTCGGTGGCGTTGGTGAAGTCGGCCAGGTACGCGTGCACCCGGTGGGGCGGGGTGTCGGTGTGGATCTCGCGATGTGCACGAGGCATGGGGGTGCTCCCTTCGATCGACGGACAGAGGACCAACTGACGGTCGGTCGTGTCCATGCCGTGTCCAACCTGTCGACCCGGGTGCGATGACGCTCCGTCGAGCAGGAACGTACCCCCACCCGACGGATCACGTCGGGAGATGCCCGTGTCGACCTGCATACCCCCGGTTCGGAGCCCGGGGCGGTCCGGTTTGGTCGACCCTGCGCGAGCGCGAAGGGGGGGCAGCACGCCGCACGCCCCCGTCGGGCGACGGGGGCGTGCGGGACGTGCGGGTGGGTGGCGCTAGCCGAAGAGGACGACGGCCGCGATCGTCGAGACGACGAGGCCGGCCATCACGGGCAGGAAGCACATCCGGGCCAGCTCGAGGACGTTGACCCGGGCGAAGCCGGCGACCGCGATGAGCGAGGACCACGCGACGAGCGTGCCGCCGCCCGACCAGATGTTGCCCATCTGGCCGACCGCCGCGAGGGTCTCGGGCGAGACCCCGACGACGGGGCCGAGGCTTCCGGCGAAGGCGCCGGTGAGCGGCAGCCCGGAGAAGCCCGAGCCGTCGAGCCCGGCGATGAGGCCGATGAGCAGGATGCCGAAGGCGGTGACGAAGCCGTTCTCGGGGATGTGCTGCTGGAGGTTGAGCACGACGTCGAAGAGCAGGTTCGGTCCGGTGACGCTCCCGTCCGCGGCCGGAGCCACGCCGAGGATGGTGCCGGAGAAGTCGCCGTTGCCGATGAAGAAGAAGCCGGCGATCGGCAGGACGACACCCATCGCCTTGAAGGCGAAGACGAGGCCGTCGGTGACGTGCTCGGCCGAGCGCTCGAGGAAGGTCGAGCGCCCCTCGGCGAAGGTCGCGAAGAAGATCGTCATCGCCGCGATGCCGCCGACGAGGGCAGCCGCGTCGCCACCCTTGAGGCTGTCCTCGCTGCCGCCCTGCGACAGGCTGTAGACGAGGTAGGCGATGAGCGCGGCGTAGGCCACCGGCACGAAGACGGCGAAGAAGACCGAGGTGCGGCGCTTGACGCCAGGCACCCCCGCGACCTCCTCGTCGGGCTCGACGGGCGCGTCGAGCACCCCGACCGAGCCGACCCCCTCGGGGCGACCTCCGCCGAGCTCGGTCTCGCGCAGCGCGACGCCGTGACCGGTGGTCGGCGCGTCGACGACCTCGGTGTTCTTCACGATCGCCTCGCTGTCGGTGAGCTCCCACTCGGTGAGCAGCTCCTGGCTGGCCGGGCGCATCTTGCGGATCTCGAGCAGGTAGCCCATGACGAGCGCGATGCCGCCGGTGATGAGCGAGAGCACGAGCGCCCGGTTGGCGATGATGTCGGCGTTCGCGTTGGCCGCCGTCGCGGACAGCCCGGGTGCGACGCGGATGACGTAGTCGCTCGACAGGGCCATGCCCTGACCGGCGACCGCGATGGCGAAGCCGGCGGCGAGGGGCCGCAGCCCCGCACGGATCGCGACCGGCACGAGGACGGCGCCGATGAGCGGGACCGCCGGCGTCGGCCAGAAGAAGAGCGAGATGAGGTAGGTCGCCACCGCGATCGTCCAGAAGGACAGGTGCGCGTTGCGCATGACCGGGCGGAAGGGCGTGACCATGAGCTTGTCGGACCCGAGCGACTGCAGCGCCCCGAGCATCGCGGTGACGAGCGCGATGATGAGGAAGATGTTGAAGAGCTCCTTCGCCGCCACGAGGCTGGCGTTGAAGATCGCGGCGAGCGCGTCCGGCAGCGAGCCGGTGAAGGCGAGCGCCGTGAGCATCGTGAAGAAGACGGCGGGGACGATGATGTTCTTGCGGGCCAGCATCGTCGCGAGGATCGCGACGATGCCGACGACGTACACCCAGTGGGCGAGGGTTATGTCGATCATGCGGGGAGTGCTCCTGACCAGGGAGGGGCGGTGCTGCTAATAGCCGGCAAGCCTGCCGAGACGTCGTCCGGGTGGTCTACGTCAGGGATGCACAGGCAAGCGCGTGAATTACTGTGCAGGTGTCCTCTTACGGCGATGTTTCGGCGAGAGGATCGTGAGCGTGAACTCCGCTGACGCGGGTCCGCAGGGGAGCGAAGGGAGCACCGTGCCGAGCAGCGACGTGCCGGGCCGCCGGTCGGCCCTCCTCGCCGTCGGCGCCCTCCTCCTCGTGACGATCATCGGCACGATGTCGAACAACATCGTCAACGTCCCCCTCCGTCAGGTCGCGGCGGACTTCGACGAGCCCGTCGCCTACGCGGTGCTGTGCGTCAGCGCCTTCAGCCTCATGCTGGCGATCACCCTGCCCCTCACCGGCTGGCTCGGTGACCGCTTCGGGCGCAAGCGGGTGCTCGTCGCCTTCCTCGCCCTCATGTGCGCCTCGCAGCTGGCCGCCGCGCTCGCCCCCAACCTGCCCTTCCTCATCGGCACGCGCGCGCTGCAGGGGCTGGGCTGCTCGGCGATCCCTCCGCTCGTCATGGGCATCCTCATCGTCGTGTACCCGCAGCAGCGCGGCCGCCTCATGGGGGCCTGGGCCGCCGCGAACGGCGTCGGCCAGGCGCTCGGGCCACCGGTCGGGGGGATCGTCGCGGACGCCTTCGGGTGGCGGGCGATCTTCGTGCTCGTCGCGGTGCTCACCGGCATCGCCCTGGCGGTCATCTCCGCCGCCGTGCCCCGGGTCGAGCCGCGCGAGGCGCCCTTCCACGTCCCCGGGGCCGTGCTGCTCACCGGTGGTGCCGGGCTCGTCCTCCTCGGGGCGACGCTGCTCAGCCAGCCCGTCGTCGACCACCGCGTCGACATCGCGCTCGTCGCCCTCGGGGTGCTCCTCCTGGCCGGCTTCGTCAAGGTCTCCTACGGCAACCCGCGGGCGCTCATCCCCCTTCGCCTCATCGGCGAGGTGCGCTTCTTCCGCAGCTGCTTCGCCGCCTTCGCCCAGATGTTCATGCTCGGCACGAGCCTCGTCGCCGCGCCGCTGGTGCTCACCGGCCCGATGGGGCTGAGCCTGAGCCAGGCGGGGGTGATCTTCTTCGCGCTGCCCGTGATGATGGCCGTCTCCGCGCCGCTCGTCGGGCGCGTCGCCGAGCGCTGGTCGCCGCGGGGGGTGCTGCGCCTGGGTCTGCTCGGGGTCGTCGTCGTCGCGGTCGCCAGCGCCGTCGTCGTGAGCGCCGAGGTGCCGCCGCTCGGCCCGCTCGTGGTCTGCCTTCTCCTCGCGGGCGTCGCGATGGCGATGGTCCAGACGCCGGCGGCCACCGGGGCGACGCGCTCGCCCGCGGGGGCGATCGGATCCGGGCTGGGTCTTTTCAACCTCACCCGCTTCGCGGGCTCGACGGCCGGCGCGGCCTGGGTGGCGATGATCGCGCCGTCGGGGCGGATGGGCGTGATCTTCGTCGGGGCCGCGGTCGTCGGGCTCGTCGCGCTGGGCGTGACCTTCGCCGGGCGCACCCCGGCGCAGGAGCCCGACGTCGTCGTCGTCGCGGCCTGAGTCAGCCCGACTCGACGGAGTCGCCGACGGCGTCGGCGGTGCGCGCGAGCAGGTCCAGCTTGAGCGCGAGCCACACGGCGAACTGCGTCTCGGGGTCGCGCAGGTCCTGGGCGACGGCCTTCGAGGCCCGCTCGAGCTTGTAGAGCATCGTGTTGCGGTGGACCTGGAGGTCGCGGGCGGCCTGGGTGAGGTTGCCGCCGGCCTCGATGTAGGTCTCGACGGCCTCGTCGAGGTCTCCGCTCGCCTCACGAAGGGGGGAGACGAGCTCGTGCGCGTAGGCCCGGCCGCGCGGGTCGAGGGCGAGGTCGAGCAGGGTGGCGTAGACCCGCATGTCGGTGAAGCCGGCCGGCTCGCCGACCCCGAGCTGGGCGGCGAGGGCGAGGGCGATGCGCGCCTCGCGATAGCTCTCGTTGATGCGCATCGCCCCGTCGACGGGGCGGCCGTAGGTGACGAGGATGGCCCGGTCGGTCTCGGGCTGGAGACGCCGGTGCAGGGCGGTGGCGTAGCCCGCGAGCTCGCTCGTGCCGCTGTCGTGTCCGGAGCGCCGGGCGGGGGCCACCTCGCGCACGACGGCGATGACGTCGCCGACGACGGCGGACAGGGCGGCCCGCTCCTCGGCGCCGCGCAGGCGCAGGGCCTCACGGGCCATGTTGGCCAGGCGCTGGGGCGAGTCGTTGTCGGCGATGAGGCCGCGGGCCTGGAGCACGACGACGCCGTAGCGGCGGTCGACGGGGAAGCGGCGGTGCGCCGCTCGGGCGGAGAGGTCGGCGGAGTTCGAGAAGCGGCCGTGGAGCAGGGCGTGGACGAAGTTGCCGCGGGCGCGCTCCTCGGCGCGCTCGACGCTGCGGGTGCGCAGCATCTCGGTGGCGACGATGCCGACGGCCTGCTGGAGAGCGATGGTGCGCGTCGCGACGTCGTGCCCGGCGGGCTGCGGGTCGTCGTCGACGAGGACCAGCCAGCCCTCCGAGCGCTCGGCGACGCTCACCTCGGCGCTGAGGACGTGCACGGGGATCCCCTTCGCCTCGGCCTGCTGCTCGTGGACGAGGTGGTGGTCGCTGCTCAGGGGGGCGGGTCGCCCGGGGTGCGCCGTGACCTGCCGGGCGATCGAGCCCGCTGTCGTCGAGTCGAGCCAGGGCTCCTGGTCACGGGCCACGGCGTGCAGCGAGCTCGTCGCGTCGAGGAAGGCGACGGCGCAGCCCGTGAGGCGCTCGAGCTGCTGGCAGATCGCCTCGACGCCGCTGCCGCGGTGCAGGTGCACGGCGAGGGTCTCGTGGACGCGGGTGGCGTAGCGCAGGACGTGGCTCTCGTGGGCGAGCGCGAGCTGGGCGACGAGCCGCACGACGGCGTCGACCGACGCGCCGGCGCGGAAGCCGACGACCGGCAGCGGCGAGCCCGGGCCGGCGGCTCGCCAGCGCTCCTCGTCGGGCTCGCGCACGAGGACGGCGACCGCGCCGCGACGGGCCAGCGGGTCGAGGTGCGCGGGTGAGAGGTCGCGGTCGTCGCCGACGACGACGGTGCGGTGCAGGTCGCTCTCGTTGGCGAGCACCTCGAGCGCGGGCCGGGCCCAGTCGACGACCGCGTCGTCCGGCCCGTCGAGGATCGGGCAGGCCGAGCGCAGCAGCGGCTCGGCGAGGACGGAGCGCAGCGTGACCTGCTCGGCGGCGCCGTCGACGGGGGTCTCCCTCATCTGTGCAGTGTAGCCAGGCAGACCCCGCGAAGGTCATGCATTGTGACCATTGAGGACGGCCCGCGAGTAGGCCAGGCTCGAGGGGTCAGACCCCCCATCGCAGCGAAGGACTCTCATGCACCGCATCTACCGGATCACCCTCGACGACGCGCTCCCCGTGCTCGAGGCGGCCCGCGCCAAGGCGGAGGAGATCGGGGTCAAGCAGACGCTGTGCGTCGTCGACGAGAGTGCGAACGTCATCGCCCTGCACCGCATCCCCGGCGCTCGGCTCACCGGCGTCGACATCTCCATCGCCAAGGCCTTCACCGCCGCCGGCCACGAGCGCCCGACGCACAAGTTCAACGAGGGTCCCGACGGCCCCGCCCTGCCCGGCAACGAGGCCTTCGGCATCAGCCACATGCTCCCGGGCAAGTTCGCCATCTTCGTCGGCGGCTTCCCGCTCGAGTTCGACGGCCAGATCGTCGGCGCCATCGGCGTCTCCGGCGGCAACGGCGAGCAGGACAAGGCCGTCGGCGCCGCGGCGATCGAGGCCTTCGCGCGTCACATGGAGCAGAACCCGCCGGTCTGACCTCCGGGCCTGATCCCACCGGCCAAGGCCGGAGAGCCGAGAGCCGCCCCCGTACACCGGACGAGCACCCCCTGGTCGCCCGGCGTGCGGGGGCTTCTGCGTGCCGGCGGGCGCTCGCCGGCGCCGCCTCGTCAGCCCGGGTCGGGCGTCTGCCCGCGGACGGTCAGGGGGCGCCCGCCCGGAGCAGAGCGGTGAGCTCGACCTCGACCGGGGCGTCGCCGGGCAGGCTCGCGACGCCGACGGCAGAGCGGGCGCACAGGCCCCGCTCGCCGAGGTGCTCGACGAGCGCGTCCGTCGCGGCGTCGGCGACGGCGCTGTGCTCGGTGTACCCGGGCACGGCGTTGACGTAGACCGTCATCCGCAGCAGGCCGGCGACCCCGTCGAGGTCACCGGCCTGAGACAGCACGGCGACGAGCGCGTTGCGCGCGGCGATCGCGGCGCCCTCGCGGGCGCGGTCGAGGTCGACGGCGCCGCCCACCTGACCGGTGACGACGAGCGTCCCGTCGACCCGCGGCGTCATGCCGGCGGTCGTCACGAGGTCACCGGCCCGGCTCGCGGGGACGTAGCGCCCCTGCGGGCGAGGAGGTGCGGGCAGCGGGGTCACCATGCGATCGCCATGCCTTCCATGCGGGGGTCGGCGCCTGCGGAGAGCACGCCGGTCGTGGGGTCCTTCGAGATGGCCATGGCCGAGCCGCCGGGGCCGAAGACCTGCACCGGGGTCTCGACGACGTCGTGGCCGTCCGCGCGCAGCCGCGCGATGGTCTGAGGGCCCAGCCCGGCCTCGACCCGGATCTGGGCGGGCGAGCCGACGACGTCGGCGTCCGAGCCCGGGAAGACGCTGAGCCGGGGGAGCGACACGGCCTGCTGGGGGTCGAGCCCGTGGTCGACGAGGTGGCTGAGCACCTGCATGTTCCACTGCACCTGGCCGTCCCCTCCGGGGCAGCTGCCGACATGACGCAGCCCGTCGGCGTCGTCGGCGACCCAGGCGTTGAGGGTGTGCAGGGGCTTGCGCCGGGGACGCACCTCGTTGGGGTGGCCCTCGACGAGGTAGGCGCCGCGGCCGAGCCGGTTGCCGAGGACGACGCCGGTGCCGGGCACGGTGATCCGGGCGCCGAAGGTGAAGGCGAGGGAGTGGATGAAGCTCACGGACCTCCCTTCGGCGTCGACGCAGACCATGCTCGTCGTGTCGCCGTCGGGGGAGGCGGGGACGGGTCCGGCCGTCGTCAGACCCGCGCGCTGACGGGCGACGCGCTCGGGGTCGAGCAGCTGGCGCCAGGCGTCGGTGTCGCTC
Organism: Janibacter sp. UYMM211; assembly: GCF_040547045.1. Taxonomy (NCBI): domain Bacteria; kingdom Bacillati; phylum Actinomycetota; class Actinomycetes; order Micrococcales; family Intrasporangiaceae; genus Janibacter; species Janibacter sp. UYMM211. The sequence goes on from NZ_JBEPOY010000006.1 coordinate 54,023, forward strand.
CCGACGAGCGCGTACCGGTCGTCGAAGGCGGCCCGGGCTGCACCGGCGAGCGCGGCCACCGAGGCGGCGTCGAGCAGGTCGCCGTCGGCGAGCAGCCCGTCGAGCAGGGCGGCCTGGTGGAGCATCATCCAGCCCGCCGAGGGCAGCGGCGTCTGGTGCACGGTGAGCCCGCGGTACGTCCCGGTGATCGCCGGAGCGGGCTCGACCTGGGCGCCGAGCGCCCATTCCTGCCCGCTGAAGGGGGCTCCGCCGGCGCGCAGGAAGTCCAGCGTCCGCTCGGCGAGCTCGCCCGTGTACATCGCGAAGGGGTCGTCGGCCAGGACGTCGAGGGTGTCGGCGAGGTCGCGCTGGTGGAGCAGCCGTCCGACCTCCGGCACCCGGCCGTCGGGCAGGAAGCAGGCCGCGGTCGACGGGTCGGCGGCCAGGGGCTCGCGCCGCTCGGTGATGTCGTAGCGGTTCTTCGCCGTGCACGCGAAGCCGTGCCGCGCGAGGTCGATGCCGCGGGCCCACAGCTGTGACAAGGGGCGGGTGGCCTCCCGGGCGAGGACGCCGAGCGCCGCGGGGGCGCCCGGCACCGTGACCGACAGGGGGCCGGTGAGCGGGATCGAGGTGTGCCCGCGGTCGCGGAAGAAGGCGAGGTCGGCCCCGTCGGGGCCGTACCCGCTCCCGCCGACCGTCCACACGCGGCCGTCCGGCTCGCGCACGACGGCGAAGGCGTCGCCCCCGATGCCGCACTGGCCGGGCAGCGCCACCCAGCTCACCGCGGCCATCGCGAGCGTCGCGTCGACCGCCGTCCCGCCCTCGGCGAGGACGCGCGCGCCCTCCGCCGTGACGAGCGGGTGGCTCGCGCTCACCGCGGCCTGCCGCCCGAGGACGACCTGCTTGTCCTGGGCGACGGCGACGGGAGCGGTCATCAGTCGCGCGGCTTGCGACGGCGCGGGCCGCCGTGCTCGATGTCAGCCTGGCTGACGCCGACGTAGATCTCGCCCTCGTCCTCGCGCACGGGGTAGACGGCGATCGGCTCGGTGGCCGGCGGGTAGATCGGCTGCCCGCCCTCGAGCTCGAAGACGCTGCCGTGGCACGAGCAGCGGATGCCGTCGTCCTGGAGCTTGCCGCTGCTCAGCAGGCAGTCGAGGTGGGTGCAGTAGTTGCTCGTCGCGTACGCCTTGCCGCCGAGGCGGGCGACGGCGCACTCGAGCTCGTCGACGTAGAAGCGGCGCACGTAGCCCTCGGGGACCTGCCCGCTGCGGCACACCTTGTGGAAGACGACCTCCGTGCTGGCGGCGTCGGTGGACTGCTCGATGTTCTCGGTCATGGTGGCCTCGCGATCAGGGGGTGAAGTAGACGGTCTTGTCGGTCGTGTAGAAGGTCATCATCGAGGCGCCGGCCTGCTCCTTGAAGGTCTGCGTCGACGAGTTCTTCATGCCGCCGAAGGGGGCGTTCATCGCCATGCCGTTCGTCGCCTGGTTGACCTTGACCAGCCCGGTCTCGACGTCGTCGGCGAAGCGGATGGCTTGGCCGATGTCGGAGGTCACGAGACCGGCGGAGAGGCCGTACTCGGTGTTGTTGACCACCCGGACCGCCTCGTCGTACGAGCCGACGGTGATGAAGGCGAGGACCGGGGAGAAGATCTCCTCCTGCGCGAGGGCCGACAGCGGGTCGACGTCGCGGAAGATCGTCGGCCGCACGAAGTACCCGCCGCCGGCGGGCTCGGCCCGCTCGTCACCGGGGGTGACGAGCCGGGCGCCCTCGGCGGCCGCGCCGTCGACGTAGTGCTGGAACTTGTCGACCTGGGCGGCGTTCGCGAGGGGGCCGAAGGTGACCCCGTCGTCGAGACCGTTGCCGACCCGGGCGGCCTCGGCGACCTCCGCGAGACGTCGGACGAGCTCGTCGGCGACGGCCTCGTGGACGACGACGCGGGAGGTGCCGGTGCAGGCCTGCCCCGAGAGCCCGAAGGCCCCCTTCGCGATGATGCCGACCGCACGGTCGAGGTCGGAGGTGTCGAGGACGACGAGGGCGTTCTTGCCGCCCATCTCGAGCTGGGTGCGCACCTCGGGCCCGCTCACCTCGTGGATCGCGGTGCCGACGGCGGTCGACCCGGTGAAGGTCACCGCGTGGACGTCGTCGTTGGCGACCATGGCGCGGCCGACCTCGGCGTGCCCGTGCACGAGGGCGAGCGCGCCGCCGGGGACGCCGGCCTGGACGAGCGCCTCGACGAGCCGCTGACCCATGAGGGGGGTGATCTCGCTGGGCTTGAAGACGACCGCGTTGCCGGCGGCGAGCGCCGGGCCGAGCTTGCGCGAGGGGATGTTGAGGGGGAAGTTCCACGGCGTGATCGCGGCGACGACGCCGACCGGGCCGCGGCGGGTGAAGACGAGCGAGCCGTCGCCGGTGGGGAAGGTCTCTCCCGTCATCCGCAGCGCCTCGCCGGCGAAGAAGCGCAGGTTCTGCGGGGTGCGCGTGGCCTCCATCCGCGCCTCGGCGAGGGTCTTGCCCTCCTCGCGGACGAGCTCGACGGCGAGCTCCTCGGCCTGGGCGGCGAGGATGTCGGCCGCGGCGACGAGGACGTCGGCCCGCTTCTCCGGCGCCGTGGCCGCCCACTCGTGCCGGTGCTGGGCGAGATGGGTGATCGCCTCGTCGACGTCGGCCGCGCTGGAGCACGGGGCCATGGAGACGAGCTCGTCGGGTCGGGCGGGGTTGGTGCGCTCGAAGGATGCCCCTGAGCCCGGCCACACCCACTCCCCACCGATGAAGTTGCCCTTGAGTCGGGTCACGTCGCCGCTCCTTCCAGTGCGTCGAAGAGGTCGCGCTCGGGGTCCGCGAGGAGCTCGCGGGGGACCTCGAGACGCATGGTGACGAGCTCGCGGGCCAGGCCCACGGTGTCCTCGTCGTTGAGGGCGAAGACCGCCGCGACCGCGCCGTCCCGCAGGAAGAACGCCGTGAAGCGCTCGCCCTCGAGGTCGCCGCGCACGACCATCTCGTCGTCGGGCCGGGGGTGCCCGACGCCCTGGAGGTTGGCGCCGAACTGGTCCGACCAGTACCAGTGGGCGTCACTGTTGGTCGTCTGCACGCCGAGCATCGACTGGGCGGCGACGGAGGCCTGCTTGCTCGCGTTGTCGAAGTGCTCGACGCGCACGCGGCCCTCGGCCTGGGGGTGCTCCTGGCAGGCGACGTCGCCCGCGGCCCACACCCCGGCCATGCTCGTGCGGCAGCTCGCGTCGACGAGGACGCCGTCGCCGCAGGCGATGCCGGAGCGCTCGGCCACCTCGGTGCTCGGGACGATGCCGATGGCGACGACCGCGAGGTCGGCGCGCACCTCGCCCGCGCTCGTCGTGACGACGACGCCGTCGGGCTCCTCGCGCAGGGACTCCACGCCGGTGCTCAGCCGCAGGTCGACGCCGTGCTCGCGCTGCAGCCGCGAGCACACGGCCCCGAGCCGGTCGCCGAGGGCGCGCTGCATGGGCTGCTCGGCCGCCTCGACGACGGTGACCTCGAGGCCCGCGTCGCGGGCGGTCGAGGCGATCTCGGCGCCGATGAAGCCGCCGCCGACGACGACGAGCGAGCGGGCCGCGGCCATCGCGGTGCGCAGGCGGTCGGCGTCGTCGCGGGTGCGCAGGTAGTGGACCCGCTCGCCGGCCGGGGCGCCCGGCAGCTCGCGGGGGGTGCCGCCGGTGGCGAGGAGGACCGCGCCGGCGGGGATGCGCTCCCCGTCGGCGGTGACGACGACGAGAGACCCGGCGGGTCCCCCTTCGCCCTCCTCCACGCGCTCGACGGTCACGCCGGTGCGCACGGTGACGTCGTTGCCGTCCGTCCAGTCCTGCGGCAGGAGGTCGACGCTCGCGGCGGGGTCGGCGAGGTAGTCCTTCGACAGCGGCGGGCGCTGGTAGGGGCGGTGCGGCTCGCCGGCGAGGACGAGGACCGGGCCCTCGTACTTCTTGCGGCGCAGGGTGCGCACGGCGACGGCCGCGCACTGCCCGCCGCCGACGACGACGACGCTGCTCGGGTGGGCGCTCATGCCGGCACCAGCCCGGAGAGCTCGGTCTTGTCGGCGGGGTCGAGGCTCACCGAGATGGCGCCGTCTGCCGAGACGCGCACCGCGTAGGTCGGCTGGCAGCCGTCCTGGTCGTCGGGCTCGCCGGTCTCGGGGTCGAACTTCCACTGGTGCCCGGGGCAGATGACCTTGCCGAAGAGGAGGGTGCCCTTGCTGAGGCGGCGTTCCTCGTGGACGCAGATGTCGTTGAGCGCGTAGACCTTGCCGCCGACCCAGAAGAGGGCGACGGGGGTGCCGTCGACCTCGACGGCCTTCTTCTTGCGCAGGCTGAGGTCCTTGACGCTCGCGACGTCGTGCCACTGGCCCATGGGGTGCTCCTCGGTGATCTCGGGGCCGGGTACCGGCCGAAGGGTGCGACGAGGGCGGGCGCCGTGACCCGGCGCCCGCCCTGTCGGCTCGGTCAGGCGGCGACCCGACCGAGGTCCTCGGCGACATAGCTGTCGTAGAGGGCCTTGGTGTAGCTGAAGCGCATCTCGGCGCCGATCCGCACGTACTCGAGGCAGCGCTGCTGCAGCTCGGGGGTGTCGGCCCCCTCGAGGACGATCTGGTAGCCGCGCTCGCCGTGCACCTCGTCAGAGGTGATGTGGAGGTCGAAGAACTCGATCTCGTCCTCGTCGAAGCCGTACGTCTCGCGAAGGGGGACGATCTGCTTCTTGTAGATCTGCGGGACCTGCGACTCGAGGCCGACGATGAGCGCCGCCGTCGCGACGACGTAGTGCTCGCGGGAGGCGACCATGTAGCACCACGCCTGCAGGCCACGGGTCACGGCGTTCATGTTGCTCGGGTCCTCGACCCGCTCCTTCGTCGTGCCGCAGACCTCCGCGAAGCGGATGAGCAGGTCGGTGTGACGGATGTCGGCCAGCTCCTCCTCGTACATGTTCTGCAGGAGGAAGTCCTTGGCGTCCTGGTGGGTCTCGGGGGTGTTGGCGTAGACCAGCCCGAGGTAGTCGGCGAAGGGGCCGACGTAGTGGTAGTGGTTCTCCGCCCAGCGGGCGAAGTGCTTGCGCTCGAGCTTGCCGTCAGCCCAGGCCTGGCTGAACGACGCGGTCGAGGCCTCGCGGCCCTTGATCGCGTCCTCGAGCGCGGCGCGGAAGTCTTCCTTCGACAGCAGATCTGCCATGACGATCACCTTTTCCTCGACGTCTTCACGGGGGCCGGTGCTCTCGCTGCGGCCCTGGTGCGATACGACGACGCTAGGTGCGGCCGGGGGGTCGTCACCACGGTCAAGATGCACACGAATACGGCCTGATCGTCGTGCACATCCACCCGACCCCGGCGCGCCCGGGTTTGGGAGCATGCTCGGGTGAGCACACCCGAGAGCACCCGTCCCGCCGACCCGCTGCCGGCGCCGCCCGCGAGCGAGGACGCCGAGCGTCGCGCCGCCGGCGAGCAGCTGCGCGCCGGCCTCGTCGTCGTCCTCGCGATCGCCAGCGGCGCGACCGACGCGCTGGGCTTCCTCGCGCTGGGCAACGCCTTCACGAGCGTCATGACGGGCAACATGGTCCTCTTCGGCGTCGCCGCCGCCCACGGCGACGGGTCGGAGATGCTCCTCACCGCGGTCGCCATCGGCGCCTTCGTCGCGGGCGCCGCGCTCGGCGCCCGGATCGCCGGCACCGCCGCACCGGGCGACCCGGTGTGGCCGCGCGCCGTCACCGTCGCCCTCGTCGTCGAGCTCGTCCTCTTCGCCGGGGTGAGCATCGCGTGGTGGGGCTTCGGGGCCGAGCCGCCCCGGGCCGCCTTCCTGCCGATGCTCGCCGCCGCGGCGGCCGCGCTCGGCCTGCAGTCGAGCGCGATCCAGCGCTTCGGCGTCTCCGGCCTGTCGACGACCTACCTCACCGGCACGCTGACGACCGTCGTCATCCGTCTCGTCTCCGGGCACGGCGTGCGCGCGGTCCGGCACTCGGCGCTCATCCTCCTCGGGCTCGTCGTCGGAGCCGCGGCGATGGCCGGTCTCCTCGCGAGCGTGCCGATGCTCGCGCCGGTGCTGCTCGTCGGCACCGTCGGCTCGGTGCTCGTCGTCGTCCTCCTGCGCCGGGCGCTGGTGCACCGATGAGCCGCCGCGTCGCCCTCGGCGAGCTTCACCGCTTCGCCGCCGACGCCCTGCGGGCCGTGGGCATGTCCGTCGAGCACGCGGGCTGGACCGCGGACGGCCTCGTCTGGGCGGACGCGCACGACCTGCCGGCGCACGGGGTGTCGAGCAAGCTCGTCCAGTGCGTCGCCCGGGTCCGCGCCGGGGGCACCGACGCCACCGCACCGGTCGTCCCCGTGCTCGAGCGCCCCGCCTACGCGGTGCTCGACGCATGCGACGGGTGGGGCCAGGTCGCGGGCACGGACGCGATGCGTCGCGCGGTCGCCAAGGCCGGCGCGCTCGGCGTCGGCGCCGTCTCGGTGCGGCGGACCTCCTCGGCCGCGGCGATGGGCTACTACGCCGACCTCGCGGCGTCAGCCGGCATGCTCGGCATCGCCGTGACGAACGGCCCGCCGCTCGTCGCCGCCCCCGGCGGCACCCGCCGCGTCGTGAGCAACATGGGGCACGCCGTCGCGGCCCCCGCCGGCGAGCACGGCCGGGTCCTCTACGACACCGCGACGACGACGATGTCGACGGGGCAGATGGACCTGCACCGCGAGCGCGGCGAGGAGCTGCCCGAGGGGGTGCTGCGCGACGCGCAGGGCGAGCCCACGCGCGACCCGTCGCTGTGGTCGACCGGGCTGCTCGAGCCGATCGGCGGGCACCGCGGCTTCGGCCTGAGCATCGCCCTCGAGCTGCTCACGGGGGTGCTCGCCGGGGGCGAGCGCTTCGGCGACGAGGTCGGCCTGCCGACCCGCCACGACGAGACCCAGGGCGTGAGCCTGATGATGATCGCCGTCGCACCGGCCGAGGGCGTCGATCTCGCCGCCCGGGCCCAGGAGCTCGTCGACCGCGTCGTCGCGAGCGGGCCGGACGCGCGGACGCCGGGGCTGCGGGCCGTCACCGCCGCCGCCCGGGCCGAGTGGGAGGGCGTGCCCTACGGCGACGAGCAGCTCGAGCGGCTCGGCGCCCTCGCCGACGAGCTCGACGTCGCCCCGCTGGGGGTCACGAGCCCGGCAGCGCGCTGACCCCGGCGCTCAGCCGGCGTCGAGGCGGGTGAGCGTGGTCTCGTAGGAGAAGTCGACCTCCGCCGGGGTCGTCGTCCCGGTGATCGGCGCGGCGCTGCTCGGGCGCGGCGTGCACGAGAGCGGGATGTGCCCCTCGGCGGCCAGCAGCCCCGAGGTCGGGTCGAGCCCGACCCAGCCCGCTCCGGGCACGTAGGCCTCGGCCCACGCGTGCAGCTCGGCGCTGTCGCGCGACGGGCCGTCCTCACCGGGGGTCTGGAGCTGCAGGAGGTAGCCCGACGCGAAGCGCGCGGCCAGGCCGGCATGACGGAGCACCGCGACGAGCAGCCACGACGAGTCACGGCAGGAGCCCACGGCGCGCTCCAGCGTCTCGTGCGGTGCCTGCGTCCCCGGCTCCATCCGGGTCGAGTAGGCGACGTGCGCGCGCACCGCGCGGTTGAGGCGGACGAGCAGCTCGACGACGGGCAGCTCGCCCCCTTCGTCCCCGATCGCCCCGGCGATCGTCGACTCGACCCACGCGGTCGACTCCTGCGACAGGCCCGACCCGCGCGGCCCGTCGTCGACGGGCCGCAGGTAGGCCCCGAGGTCGTCGTGGAGGTCGGCCGGGTAGGCGAAGGGGGCGGTGCTCGCGTAGTCCTCGACGAAGAAGTCGAAGGGGTTGACCGGCGTGAGGTCGGCGACGAGGTCGACCGTGACCTCGAGCTCGTCGGCGGGGGCGGTGAAGACGACTTGGCCGACCCACCCGCCGAAGGGGTCCTGGTGCCACCGCAGGACGTGCTCGGCCGGCTCGACCCGCAGCTCGTAGCCCGAGACCGGGGTGCGTGCGTGCGGCGCGGGGCGCAGGCGGATCGCGTGGGGGAAGAGGTGGACCGGCTCGGCGAAGCGGTACGTCGTGCGGTGGTGCAGGGCGGCGCGGGTCGTCACGGCCTCCACCCTAGGGTCGGGCCGACCCATCCCCTGGTCTGATGCCCACGCCCAGGTCGGCGGGGGAGGATCAGGGGCATGACGCAGCAGGCCTACCCGCAGATGCAGCCCGCACCGCAGTGGACCCCGCCCGCCCCGGCGCCCCCGGTGCTCGCCGACGGCGCCGAGTACCACCTCGCGCTCACCGGCCCGGGGCAGTCGTGGTGGCGGCCGGTCGTCGCGCTGCTCACCGTGCTCGCCGGCTTCCTCGCGATCACCATCGGCTTCGGGATCGTCCTCGTCATCGGGCTCGTCGTCATCTCAGGGGGCGACCTCGACGCCGTCCTGGCCGACGAGAGCGCGATGCTGCGGATGGACGACCCCTTCGTCTTCGCGACGCAGAACCTCATGCTCGCCGCGCTCATCCCGCTCGCCGGCCTGACGACGTGGCTCGTGCACCGGGTGCGCCCGGGCTTCCTGTCCTCGGTCGTCGGGCGCTTCCGGTGGGGCTGGGCGGGCTGGTGCGCCCTGCTCCTCGTGCCCCTGTGGGGCGGGTACGTCGTCCTCGTCAGCGCCGTGCTGCCGACGAGCGCGGCCGGCGGCGGGCTCGGCGACGCCGCGCAGCGGCCCGAGCACTGGGTCCTCCTGCTCGTCCTCATGCTCCTCACGACGCCGCTGCAGAGCGCGGGCGAGGAGTACCTCTTCCGCGGCTGGATCATGCAGCAGATGGGCGCCGCCTTCCGCCACCGCTGGGCCGCCCTCGTCGCGTCGGTCCTCGTCTCCTCGGCGCTCTTCGCCCTCGCCCACGGCTCGCTCGACGTGTGGGTGCTCCTCGACCTCATGGGCATGGCGACGGGCATGGTCATCCTCACCTGGCGCACCGGCGGCCTCGAGGCGGCCGTCGTGCTCCACGCGGTGAACAACCTCTTCGCCATCGGCTACGCGATCCTCTTCGGCGACCTCGCCGCGAGCTTCATCGACACGAGCACGACGAGCACGTGGGCCGCGACGCTCGTGTCGTGGGTCGCCGTCGCCGTCGCGACGACCGCGCTGCTCCTGCTCGCCCGGCGCCTCGGCGTGCAGCGCACCGTCGTGCCGCGCCCGACCGCGCCGGCCCCGGTGGCTCCGCCCCAGCCGGCCTGGCGCTGAGGGCGCTGTCATGAGCCGTCGCCACGACCGGCCGACCTTCGCCGAGATGGTCCGCCAGCCCACGTGGAGCGAGCAGGAGGCCTCGACGACCGGGAGGCACGCCGTGCGCCCCGGCACGTACAACCGGGCCGGCGAGCTCTTCGACCCCGAGGGGGCGCCTCTGCGGAAGGTGCGCGACGACGTCACGGCCGACGACGCGCGCCGCCTCCTCGTGGAGGGTGCACGGCTCGTGCACGAGAGCTGCGGGTGCGGGGGCCACGGCGGGTGCCCGCCGCGCTGGTTCGAGGCGACGGAGGTCTCCGCCGTGCTCGCCGACGAGCGGGCCGCCTGGGTCCACGACGAGGACGAGGGCGGCTGGGCTGACGTGTGGGCCGGCGCCGCCGGCGAGGTCGTCTACGCGCACGGCGAGATCGCCTGGCTGCCCGAGCAGGGCTGAGCCTCGCGCCGTCGCGGCTGCGGCGGGACCGCTCGGCGCGCCGGCACAACCGACACGCGCGCTGCGGCGTCTGAGGGGGCATGAGCCAGCAGCGCGGCACCGGCGCCGCTCCCACCCGCCGGACGGTCCTGGCCGGGGCGCTCGCAGCGACCTCGACCCTCGCGACGACCGGGGCGGTCGCCGCCCCCTTCGTGCGTCGCACCACGCGCACCACCGCCGCCGACTGGGAGGCCCTCGACCGGGCGATCAGCGGTGACGTCCTCACCCCGGGCGACAGCGCGTACTCGAGCGCCCGCAGGCTCTTCAACCCCCGATGGGACGGCGTGAGCCCGGCCGCGGTCGTGCGGGTGCGCAGCACCGCCGACGTCAGCGAGGCGGTCGACTTCGCCCGCGCCCGCGGCGTGCGTGCGGTCGTCCGGGGCGGCGGCCACTCCTACGTCGGTGCGTCGACCCGCACCGACGCCATGGTCCTCGACCTGCGCGCGCTCGACTCGGTCTCGCTGTCGGGCACGACGACGAGCGTCGGGGGAGGGGCGACCCTCTACCCGGTGAAGTCCGCGCTCGCCGCCCGCGGTCGCTCGATCCCCACGGGCAGCTGTCCCACCGTCGGCGCCGGCGGGCTGACCCTCGGCGGCGGGCTGGGCGTGGACTCGCGCGCGCACGGCCTGACGAGCGACGCCGTCGTCGGTGCCACGGTGGTCACCCGCGACGGGTCGGTGCACCGGGTCGACGCGACGAACGGCAGCTCCCTCTTCTGGGCGCTGCGCGGCGGCGGGACCGGCCTGGGCGTCGTCACGGTGTGGCGCTACCGGACCCACGCGACCCGGCGCACCGGCTTCTTCTTCCTCACCTTCCCCACCTCGGCCGCGGTGCGCGTCCTCACCGGGTGGTCCCGGTGGCAGGCCGCGGCGCCCCGGTCGGTCTGGGGGAGCGCCCACGTCGAGGCGATGGGCTCGAAGGGGGTCCGCGTCCGGGTCGTCGGGGTGTGCGCCGCGGGTCAGGAAGCGGCCCAGGCCGAGGCGCTCGTGCGCGCCGTCGGGGTCTCGCCGACGTCGCGGTCGACGCGCAGCACCGACTACCTCGACGGGGTGCGGCTGCTCGGGGGCGGGACGACCTCGGCGCGCGAGAGCTTCTACGCCGGGTCGGACGTGCTGCGGGTGATGACGACGGGCACGGCCGAGGCCGTCGTCGGGGTGATGGCTCGGCGGGCACGTAGCGGCGGCACGGGAGCGGCGATCCTCGACCCGCTCGACGGCCGGGTGCAGGACCTCGAGCGCGACGACACCGCCTTCCCGTGGCGCGCCCACACGGCGACGGTGCAGTGGTACCTCGGGCTGTCGTCGAGCTCCGCGACGGCGTGGTCGGCGGCCGCCGACGTCGTCGACGCGGCCCACTCGGCCCTGGGGTCGCGCTCCTCCGGCGGGTACGTCAACTACCTCGAGCGATCCCGTCCGCTGCGCGACTACCTGGCCGGCAACACCGACCGCGTGGCCTACCTCCGCACGAGGTACGGGGTCCGCTGAGCCCACCTACGATGAGCGCGTGACCGACCCCATCGACCGCAGCGCCGTCGTCGGGGTCGACGTCGGCGGCACCCGCATCAAGTCCGTGCTCGTCGACGGCGACGGCGAGGTGCTCGCCGCGAAGGTCGTCCCCACGCCGAGCCGTCCGGGTCCCGAGCTCGGCCGCGTCGCCGCCGGTCTGCGCCGCGACCTCGAGGACGAGGCCGGGGTGCCCGCGGGCGCGCTCGCGGTCGTCGTGCCGGGCCTGGTCGAGGAGGTCGTCGGCATCGCCCGGTGGTCGGCGAACCTCGGCTGGAGCGACCTGCCCCTCACCCAGCTGCTCGCCGAGCACCTCGACGTACCGGTGACGAGCGGCCACGACGTGCGCGCTGGCCTGCTCGCGGAGCACCGCCTGGGGGCCGCGCGCGGTGTGGACGACGTCGTCTTCCTCCCCCTGGGCACCGGCATCGCCGCGGCCCAGATGACGGGCGGTCAGGTCGTCGCCGGGTCGCCGTGGACCGGCGAGGTCGGTCACGTCGTCGTGCGCCCGGGCGGGCCGGTGTGCGGCTGCGGGGCGGAGGGGTGCCTCGAGGCCGTCGCGAGCGCGGCGGCGCTCGGTCGCGCGTGGAGCGCCGCGAGCGGTGAGGAGCGCGACTCCGAGCACCTCGCCGGTGCGGTCGCCCAGGGCGACCCGGCTGCGGTGCACATCTGGCAGCGGGCCGTCGAGGACCTCGCGCTCGTGCTCGCACCCGTGATCTCCGCGGCAGGCACCCGTCTGCTGCTCGTCGGCGGCGGTCTCGTGCTCTCCGGCGACCTGCTGCTCGACCCCCTTCGCTCCGCGCTCGCCGCTCGCCTGCCCGGGCGGACCGACCTCGAGGTCGCCCCCGCCGCCCTGGGTGACCGCGCCGGGGCGCTCGGTGCCGCGTGCCTGGCCGCCGACCTCGTGAGGAGCGCCCCATGATCGTCACCGTCACGCCCAACCCCGCGCTCGACGTCACCGGCCACGTCGGCCGGGTCGTCGCCGGCGAGAGCCACCGCCTCACCCGCGTCACCGCCCGCGCAGGGGGCAAGGGGGTCAACGTCGCCGCGGTCGCCTCCGCGCTCGGCGTGCCCGCGACCGCCATCCTCGCGGTCGGTCCGGAGAGCGCCGCGACCTTCGAGGCCGATCTCGCCCGTCGAGGGGTGCCCGCCGTGCTCGTCCCCAGCCCGGTGCCGACGCGACGGTCGGTCGCAGCCGTCGACTCCGACGGCGAGGCGACGGTGCTCAACGAGGAGGGCGAGGCGCCGCCGTCGCAGACGTGGGACGCGCTCGTCGAGGCGCTCGCGCGGGCGTGCGACGGGGCCGACGCGCTCGTCGTCTCGGGGTCCGTCGCGCCCGGGTCGCCCGACGGGGTCGTCACCCGGCTGCTGCGGATCGGCGCCGGCGCGGGCTGCGCGCTCGTCGCCGACGCCCGGGGCGAGGACCTGCTGGTGGCGCTGGAGACCGCGCGGCGAGAGGGCTGGCGGCTGCTCGCCAAGCCCAACCTCTCCGAGGCCCGCGAGAGCCTCGGCGACGACGCGCTCGACGCGGGGGCGTGCGCGGCCGCCCTGCTCGACCTCGGCGCGTGGTGCGCGGTCGTCTCCGACGGCGCACGGGGCCTCGTCCTCGCGGTCCGCGACGGGGACGGTGTCGCCAGCTGGTCCGCCCGTCTGCCCGAGCCGGTCCGGGGCAACCCCACGGGCGCGGGCGACGCGCTCACCGCCGCGCTCGCCGCCCACCTCGGCCCGCGGGAGCCGGACTGGGAGCGGGCCCTGCGCGCCGGCGTCGCCTGGTCCGCCGCCGCCGTGCTGCGCCCGGTCGCCGGCGAGGTCGACCCCGCCGACGTCGCCCGTCTCGAGACACAGGTCGAGATCACGCGTCTCTGAGGGGCTCGCGCGCCGCCCCCTTCGCCCCTCGACCTGCCACCCTCCCCGCTGAGCACCGCTCCTGGTCCGTGAGGCCCGCTCTTCGCGGGCCGGCGAGGACCGGGGCTCGCGGACTGCGAGCGGGGTTCGGCGAAGGGGAGGCGTCTGCGGGTGGGGTGGTGGCGGCGGTCCCGAGGCTCAGGCCCGACGGCGTCCGTACCTCGACCACCGAGGGGGCTCGCCCCCTTCGCGCCTCGATCTGCCACCCTCGCCCGCTGAGCACCGCTCCTGGTCCGTGAGGGCCGCTCTTCGCGGGCCGGCGATGACCGGGGCTCGCGGACTGCGAGCGGGGGTCGGCGAAGGGGGAGGGCCAGGGGCGAAGGGGGAGGGTCAGGGGCGCAGGGCGAGGAGGCGCAGGAGGCGCTCGGCCTCGGCGGCCACCGCGTCGCGGCCGGCGCCGAGGTAGGCGCGGGTGTCGACGGTCGGGCGGTCGGCGAGACGTGCCGACATCGCCTGCGTGAAGACGGAGTTGAGGTGCGTCGCGATGTTGATCTTCGTCATCCCCGCCCGGACCGCGCCGACGAGACCGTCGTCGGGGACCCCGCTCGAGCCGTGGAGGACGAGCGGCACGGGCACCTGGGCGGCGATCGCGGCCACGAGGTCCTCGTCGAGACGCGCGGTGCGCTCGGTCATCGCGTGCGAGCTGCCGACGGCCACGGCGAGGGCGTCGACGCCGGTGTCCTCGACGAAGCGGGCGGCATCGGCGGGGTCGGTGCGGGCCCCCGGGGCGTGCACGCCGTCCTTGCCGCCGACCTCGCCGAGCTCGGCCTCGAGGCTGGCACCCGCCGCAGCGCACCAGCCGGCCACCTGGCGGGTGGTCTCGCGGTTGGCCTCGTCGGGCAGGGTCGAGCCGTCGTACATCACCGAGGTGATGCCGAGGTCGAGCGCCTCACGGACGAGCTCGACGGAGACGGCGTGGTCGAGGTGGACCACGACGGGCTGGGCGCAGTCCTCGGCGATCGCGAGCGTCGCGAGCGCGATCGGGCGCAACGACCCGTGGTAGCGCACGCAGTTCTCGCTGATCTGCATGACGACCGGCAGACCCGCGGCCTCGGCGGCCGTCGCGTACGCCTCGGCGTGCTCGAGCTGGATGACGTTGAAGGCCGCGACGCCGGTCCCGCCCTCGCGGGCCGGACGCAGGACGGAGGCGAGGTCGACGGCACCCATCGCGGTGGTCAGCTCGCGTCGAGGACGATGGAGCGGGTGAGGTGGCGCGGCTGGTCGGGGTCGACACCCAGGGCCTCGGCGCGCGCCATGCACAGCCGGTGCACGCGCACGAGCTCGGCCATGGGGTCGAGGTCGCGGTGCTCGACGTGCGCGCCGGTCGCCGCGACCTGCTCGGCCAGGCCCTGCGGCAGGTCGCCGATGCCCCAGACGGCGCGGCCGCCCGTCGCGATGCTGATCGGGCCGTGGCGGTACTCCATGGCCGGGTAGGACTCGGCCCAGAACTGCGCGGACTCGCGCAGCTTCAGGGCTGCCTCGTGGGCCAGGCCGACCGTCCAGCCCTGCCCGAGGAAGGTCACCTGCTCCGCGGTGAGCAGCGGGCCGAGGTCGGTGACGTCCTGGGCGAGCACCTGGCGGGCGTCGGAGACGGCGCGGGAGAGGTCGTCGCCGAGGCTCGCGCGCAGCAGGGCGAGGGTCGAGGTGGCGAAGCGGGTCTGCACGACGGACTGCTCGTCGACGTCGGTCATGGAGATCGTCGACTCCGAGCGCTCGAAGACGGGCGTGCCCGGCGTCGCGACGAGGCTGACGTGGGGGGTGCCGGCGGCGCGCAGCTGCTCGACGACCTCGGCCACCTCGGTCGTCGTGCCCGAGCGGCAGATGACGACGACCCGGTCGTAGCCGCGGTCGAGACGGTGCTCGCTGGCCGCCCACGCGTCGGTGAGGCCCTGCCCGAGCTCCTCGCGCCGGGCGGCGTAGGCCTGGCCCATGAACCACGACGTGCCGCACCCGATCGTCGCGACGCGCTCGCCCGGACGGGGGAGGAGGTCGGCCACCTCCGGCAGGCGGGCGGCGGTCCGCTCCCAGTCCTGCGGCTGCCCCTCGACCTCGCGGGCCAGGTGGGTACGGGGATCGGTCATGGTGCAGCTCCTGAGGCGTCGGTCGGCGCGATCCAGCGTGCTGATCGCTGATGCTCAATTGTCAGCCTAACCGCGCACAACCGCGCACGTCCACTGCCGCTACCATCTGACCATGGCAGACGACGCAGTGCCGCGCCACCGTCCGGGCCCCGGCGCCGGCACCGCCCTGCCCGACGCGCCCTCGGCCACGCCTGCGGCCACCCGCTCCGGGCGCTGGTCGGCGATGCTCGACCTGCTCGCGACGACCGGGCGCCTCGGGGTGAGCGAGACCGCCGAGCGGCTCGGGGTGAGCGAGGCGACGGTGCGCCGCGACTTCGCCGAGCTCGCCCGGCGTCAGCTCGTCACCCGCCAGCACGGCGGGGTCGTCGCCGCCTCGATCGCCTACGAGCTGCCCTACCGCTACCGCTCCAGCCAGGGCGACGAGTCCCTCGCCCGGATCGGGGCGAAGGTCGCCGAGCTCGTGCGGCCCGGCCAGGTCGTCGGCCTCAACGGCGGCACGACGACGACCGCGGTCGCCCGCGCCCTCGCCGCGCGCGAGGAGCTGCTCGCGGCCCCGGGCCTGAGCATCGTCACCAACGCCCTCAACATCGCCGCCGAGGCGGTGCTCCGCCAGCACATGCGGTGCGTGAGCCTGGGCGGGGTCGCCCGACCGGAGTCCTTCGAGACGACCGGGCCGATCGCGATGCAGGCGCTCGAGCAGCTGTGGCTCGACACGGCCGTCGTCGGGGTCACGGGCCTCACCGTGCGCGAGGGGGCGACCTGCGACCTCGAGGACGAGGCCGCCCTCATCCGCGGCATGATCGCCCGGGCCGGCGAGGTCGTCGTCGTCACCACCTCCGCCAAGCTCGGCACGCGCGGCTTCGCCTCGATCTGCGGCGCCGCCCAGATCACCCACCTCGTGACGACCCGCCCGGAGGGCGAGGGCGTCGCGGCCGCGGAGAAGCAGCTGCAGGCGATGACGGCGGTCGGTGTGCAGGTCCACATCGTGTGATCGACCGTGCGCGTTTCGTGACACGAGCACGCACGAACGTCCTTGCGCAGAGTGCATGCCAGGCCTAGGTTGTCCCCCATAGCGCGACCGGCGAGGCGAGCACCACGCCCGCTCTGCCGCCCGCAGCCTCTCACCTGAGGGCGGGTCCGGCACGTCGGCCGCCGTCGACAAGGGAGAGTCATGACGAAGAAGTCACTGGTCCTGGCGGCGCTGACCGCCGGCACGCTCGGACTGGCCGCCTGCGGCGGCGGCACCGGGGCGGGGAGCGCCGACGGCGGCGGCGGGGACGGCGAGAAGGCGACGTCGATCAAGCTCGTCGCGGCCGAGTACTCGAAGGACAACACGAAGGCGTTCTGGGACGACTTCGCCAAGAAGTACAAGGACGAGACCGGCTACGACCTCGAGGTCCAGATCATCAGCTGGGACAACATCGACCAGCAGTCCTCGACGATGATCCAGAACAACCAGGCGCCGGACATCCTCAACCTCAACGCGTACGCGAGCTACGCGAAGGACGACCTGCTCTACAGCGCCGACGAGGTGCTCAGCGACGAGGTCCAGGGCGACATCCTCGACACCTTCGTCAAGTACGGGACCTACGAGGACAAGTTCTACGGCTTCCCCGACCTCTCCAGCGCCCGCGCGCTCTTCTACAACAAGGACCTCTTCGACAAGGCCGGTATCGACGCCCCGCCGAAGACGTGGGACGAGCTCGCCGAGGACGCGAAGAAGGTCTCCGCCCTGGGCGACGGCACCGCGGGCTACGCCCTGCCGCTCGGCCCGGAGGAGAGCCAGGGCGAGTTCTCCATGTGGCTGTTCAACAACGGCGGCACGTGGAAGGACGACTCCGGCTGGACGATCAACTCCGACAAGAACGTCGAGACGCTGAGCTTCCTCAAGAAGATGACCGACGACAAGGTCACCCAGAACAACCCCGGCAAGACCAACCGCGCCGACGCCTTCGACCTCTTCGCCTCCGGCAAGGCCGGCATGGTCGTCGGCTTCAGCCCGCTCGCCGCCCAGCTCGACGAGGAGGACAAGGTCGACTACGAGGCCGCGCCCTTCCCGAGCAACGACGGCACGGACTCGAAGACCTTCGGCGTCACCGACTACCTCATGGCCTTCAAGAAGGACGGCAACGAGGACGCGGTGAAGAAGTTCTACGAGCTGTACTACCAGCCCGACCAGGTCAACACCTTCATCGAGAAGGAGGGCTTCCTGCCCGTGACCAAGTCCGGCGTCGAGGAGTTCGCCGACGACGAGGACCTCAAGGTCTACCTCGACACCCTGCCCAACGCGCAGCTCACCCCGACCGACGACCCGACGTGGGACAAGGTCAAGCTCGCGGTCCAGCAGAACCTCGGCGGCGCCGTGTCCGCCGACGGCGACCCGAAGGCCGTGCTCGACGAGCTCCAGAAGACCGCCGAGTCCCAGCAGTGACCACCCGAGGGCGGCGCCGTCGCCGGCAGGTCGGTCAGGTCAGCTCGGCGCAGGCCTGGCTCTGGCTGGCGCCGGCGACGGCGCTGATCCTCGGCATCGTGCTCTTCCCGGCGATCATGCTCGTGAGCGCCAGCCGCGGCGAGTACTCGATCACCGGTCTGCGCACCGGTGACGCCGGGTGGAGCAACTACACGAAGGTCCTCGACCACCCGGCCCTCGGCGTGGTGCTCAAGAACACCCTCGTCTGGGTCGTCGTCGTCGTCGCGCTGACGATCGTCATCTCGCTGGCGCTCGCGCAGCTGCTCGTCAAGGACTTCCCCGGGCGCCGCTTCGTGCGGTGGGCCGTCATCGTGCCGTGGGCGGCCTCGCTCGTCATCACCAGCCAGCTCTTCGTCCTGCTCTACGACTACAACTACGGGATGATCAACCACCTGCTGCGCTCGGTGGGGATCATCGACACCTCGATCGACTTCCTCGGCGACGACCGGCTCACGCTCGCGTCGATGATCGTCGTCGGCGTCTTCGTCTCGCTCCCCTTCACGATCTTCGTCTTCATCGCGGGCCTCAACGCGATCCCGGACGACGTCATGGAGGCCGCGACCGTCGACGGCGCGAGCCCGTGGCAGCGCTACCGCCATGTCACCCTGCCGCTGCTCAAGCCGGCGCTGCTCGTCGCGAGCGTGCTCAACGTCATCTACGTCTTCAACAGCTTCCCGATCGTCTACACGCTCAACGACCGCAACCCCGGGTACGCGCACGACACGACGATCACCTTCATGTACAAGCTCGCCTTCAAGAGCCAGGAGAAGGACGTGGGCATGTCCGCGGCCGCGGGCATCTTCAACGTCATCCTCATCCTCGTCGTCATCGCGATCTACATGAAGGTCGTCAGCTGGAAGGAGGAGACCCGATGAGCGTCCAGGCCACCACGCCGCGCCGTCGTCTCCCGCTCACCCTCGCGGGCGCCGCGGTCGCGATCGTCTTCCTCCTGCCCTACGTCGTCATGGTGCTCGACTCCTTGCGCACGAGCCGCGACGTCAAGACGACCCCGCCGAGCTTCCTGCCGCGGGTGTGGCAGTGGGACACCTACGCCCAGGTCCTCGGCGACGAGCGCTTCCGGGCGTGGCTGCAGACCAGCCTGGTCGTCGCGATCGGCTCGACGGTCCTCGTCGTCCTCGTCGCGGTGCCCGCGGCGTACATGACGGCCCGCTACCGCTTCCGCGGGCGGATGATCTTCCTCGTCGTCGTGCTCGTCACCCAGATGTTCAGCCCGACCGCGCTCGTCGTCGGCCTCTACCGCCAGTTCTTCGAGCTCAACATGGTCAACACCTACGGCGCGCTCATCCTCACCAACGCCGGCTTCAACCTCGCCTTCGCCGTGTGGATCCTCCACGGCTTCTTCTCCTCGATCCCGACCGAGGTCGAGGAGGCGGCGCTGCTCGACGGCGCGACCCGCATGCAGGTGCTGTGGCGCGTCATGCTCCCGCTCACCCGCCCGGGCCTGGTGACGGCGACGATCTTCACCTTCATCGCCGCGTGGAACGAGTACGTCGTGGCGCTCACCCTGATGATCGACGACGACAAGAAGCCGCTGACGGTCGGCATGCGCTCCTACATCACCGGCTACGAGCAGAACTGGGACCAGCTCTTCGCGGCCTCGGTCATCGCCGTCGTCCCGGTCGTCATCCTCTTCGCGATCATCGAGCGGCACCTCGTCGGCGGCCTCACCGCCGGCAGCGTGAAGTGAGACTGCACGACGACGTGCTCGACATCCATGTCCATGGCGCCGTCGGGGAGCCCTTCGGCGGCACCCTCGAGGGCACCCTCGCCGCCGCCGCGCACCACGGCGGCGGGGTCGTCGCGAGCCTCGTCTCGGGCACTCCCGACGAGATGGCCCGCCAGGTGGGGGTCGTCGCCGCGGCGATGACGAAGGGGGATCCCCGCAGCTCGGCGATCCGCGGGATCCACTGCGAGGGTCCCTTCCTGTCGACCGTGCGCCGCGGGGCGCACGACCCGCACGTGCTCCGCGACGCCGACCCGGCGCTCGTCGAGCGGCTCGTCGGGGTCGCCGCAGACGCCGGCGGCCCCGGCGCGATCAAGCACTGGACCTTCGCCCCCGAGCGCACGAGCGGGGGGCTCGCCCCCTTCGTCCGCACCCTCGTCGAGCACGGCGTCGTGCCGGCGGTCGGTCACACGGACGCCCCCGCCGCGCAGGTGCGCGCGGCGCTCGGGCTCGTCGCCGACACGCTCGGCGCACCCGGCCTCGTCACCCATCTCTTCAACGGCATGCCGGCCTTCCACCACCGCTCCGGCGGACCGGTGGCCGCCGCGATGTCCGCGGCGGCCGCCGGCGAGTGCGTCGTCGAGGTCATCGCCGACGGCGTGCACGTCGCGCCCGAGGTCGTGCGGATGGTCTTCGAGACCCTCGGGCCGGACCGGGTCGTGCTCGTCAGCGACGCGATGTCGGCGACGGGTCTGGGCGACGGCGACCACCTCCTCGGCACGCTGCCGGTGCGAGTGCGCGACGGCGTCGCGCGTCTCGTCGTCGAGGAGGGGGAGGGGTCGATCGCGGGCAGCACCTCGACCCTCGAGCGCTGCGTGCGCTGGGCGGTCGACGTCGCCGGGGTCGACGAGCAGGACGCGCGCACGAGCGCGACCCGCACCCCCGCGGCCGCGCTGCGCCTCTGAGCCGCAGCCTGGGCGGCCACGGCGCGGGCTCAGCCCACCCGGTCGAGCATCCCCTGAGCGACGTCATGGAGCAGCGCACCCGGGTCGTCGACGTCACCGCGGTGCACGACGACGAGCAGGGTGTGGCCCGAGCGCACGAGGAGACGCTGCTCGGGTCGTCCGCCGGTGGTCGTCGTCAGCCCGAGGGACTGGTCGCCGACCTCGTCGACCGGCAGACCGCTGACCGCCACGTCCGACGGTCCGTCGCCGAGGTCGACCGTGTGCGTGCTGCACGGGCCGACGACCTGGCCGGCCTGCTCGAGCACCGTCTGCGGGACGACCTCGTCGAAGGTCAGCAGCGAGACCTCGAGCCGTCGCTCACCACTGGTGAAGGCGGCCGCGCTCGCGACGCCCAGGTGGTCGACCCGCAGCCCTCGAGCCGCCTCGCCCCGCAGGTAGAGGTCGCGGCACTCCGGTGGCTCGGCGGCGAGCCGGCTCGTGTCGCGCACGTCGACCTCGCGCCAGCTGCCGGGCAGGTCCTGCACCTGGGGCAGCGCGACGCGCACCTGCTGGGCGGTGAGCTCGCGTTGCTGGGGGGAGAGCTCGGTCGTCGCGCTGCTCGTGCTCGACGTCGGGGCGGGGGTCGTCGACGGCGCCGCGCTGGGCTCCTCCTGGCCGGAGCACCCGGCGAGCGCGATGAGCACCAGCGCGGCGACGGCCACGCGCGATCGGTGGGTCACCGGGCCGCCTCGGGCACCGCGGCGATGACCTCCTGGGCCGTCGTGCGCAGCGGCGACAGGTCGGTGTCGGGGTCGGTGTGGGTGAGCGTGACGACGACGAGGGTGTTGCCGTCGCGCACCGCGAGCGTGTCGAGGTAGTACGTCTTCTGCTCGCCGCCGGCGGCGCTGGACTGCAGGCTCTTGCGGATCCCCAGGGACTGCTGGCCGACCGGCTCGACCTCCAGGGGCTCGGCCGAGATCCTCTCGTCGAGCTGGGCACCGGCCTGCTCGCCGTAGAAGGCGAAGGCCGAGCACTGCGGCAGCGCCTGCTCCGCCCGGTCGAGCAGCGCCGGGTCGAGCGGCTGCTCGTGGCTCTCGACGGTGATGCCGAGGACGCGCAGCGACTCCCCGGACCCCGTCGTCGCCCCCGCCTCGGCGCGCCCGCTCTGCATCGCCTTCGCGTCGCGGCGGGGCTGCCCGAGGAGGAGGACGTCGATGCACTCGGCCGGGTCGGTCTTGCGCCACCGGGTCGGGGTGTCGTCGACCTGGCTGCGGTCCCACCCGGGCAGCGGCGCGGGGATGGTCCGCGCCGACTGCTCGTCGTCGAGGACGTAGGGCTCGACCTGCCGAGGCGGGGGCGTCGTCGGCGAGGGTGAGTCCTCGCCGCCGACGAAGGGGAGGGACCCGCACCCGGCGAGCAGGAGCGAGGCGACGGCGATCGCGGCGGTGCCGCGCACGGCTCGGGTGGTCATGACGTCTCCTCGAGCGAGGTGAGGATCGAGCGGGCGCCCTGGCGCAGGGCCTCGGTGTCGGGCGTGCTCGGGTCGGTCGAGGACGCCGCGACGACGACGTAGGTGTGACCGACGGAGAAGCGCAGGGTGTCGATGTAGGAGTCGGGCCGGCCGGAGACGCCGGTGATGTGGTGGCGCACGGC
This sequence comes from Janibacter sp. UYMM211, assembly GCF_040547045.1. NCBI lineage: Bacteria > Bacillati > Actinomycetota > Actinomycetes > Micrococcales > Intrasporangiaceae > Janibacter > Janibacter sp. UYMM211. The sequence continues at coordinate 75,933 of NZ_JBEPOY010000006.1, forward strand.
GAAGGACCGGTCGCCGAAGGTCTCCATCGTCAGCGGCGTCGTCTCGTAGTCGGCGCCGTCGTAGGTCCACGTCGCGCAGCGCCCCAGCGCGGCGCCGGCCTCGTCGAAGGGCCCCGAGGGGAAGGGCTGCTCGAAGCTGCGCAGCTCGACGAAGGCGAGCTCGTCCCCCTTCGTGTAGTTCTCGCTCGTCCGTCCGGCGACGGAGCCCTGCGCCTCCTGCCACGCCGGTCCGCGCAGGATCATCGCGGCGCACTCGGGAGGCTCCACGTTCTCCACGTCGTCGATCTCGCCGATCGTCGCGTCCCCACGCGGTCCCCACCCCTGCCCGAGGTCCTCCGGGGCGGGCCGGGCGGCCTCGAGCTCACCGCGCGAGTACACCTGGTGCAGGCGGTCCTGCGGGGTGCTCGAGGACGCGGCGGAGGTTGTCGGCGCGCTCGTCGGGTCGTCGGAGGCGAAGGGGGAGCACCCCGTCGCCACGAGGGCGGCGGCGGTGACCACGAGCGCGCGACGAGGCATGTCAGGCCTGCGTGAGGTTGCGGTCGACGATGCCGGCCAGGGTGCTCGTCAGCCCGTCGACCCGCTCCGAGGAGGGTGCGACGTAGTAGACGACGGTGACGAGGGTGTGGCCGCGCTTGAAGGCGAGGTAGTCCGCGACCCCGCCCTTGCTCGGCGCCTCGGTGCTGTCGGTGATGGAGAAGCGGGTCGAGTACGTGCGCTCACCGACCTGGGGCACGCCGAGGCCCTCGATGGTCACGGTGTCGACGACCTCGTCCTCGTCGTCGCCCTCGAAGGTCGTGAAGCGCTTCATCGGCGAGCACCGCCCGACGGCGCTGCCGGCCGCGGTGAAGAGCGAGTCGGGCACCTCGGTGTCGTAGCTGCGGATCGTCACGCTCGCGGAGCCGAACTTCGTCGCGTGGGTGTAGGAGCGCGTCACGTCGACGACCTCGCGCTCGTCGAGGGCCTTGCGCGCCGGGCCGGCGAAGTTGGCGTCGAGGCACCCGTCGGGCTCGGTGCGCTGCTCGGCCACCTCGGAGGCGGGTCGGCTGTCGATGGTGATCTCGGGCGGCAGGTCGCCGACGATGGGCAGCGCGAGCTCGGCCGCGGCCTCGTCGAGCTGACGGCCACCGGGGTCCTGCGTCGTGCTCGGCGCCTCGGGCTCGGGGGCGAAGGGGCCCACGCAGCCGCTCGCCGCGAGGACGAGCGCGGCGGTGCCCAGTGCCAGAGAGGCGCGACAGCTCATCAGAAGCCCGGCGAGACGCTCGAGGACTCCTGCGAGCCGCTCGCCTCGCGGGGGCCGTCGCGCAGGTTGGACTCGGTGGCCTTCGCCGCGGTCTCGAGACCGCCGGTGCGCACCGAGTCGCCGCCCTCGTGCGTCTCGATGACCTGGACGATCGCGGAACCGACGCTGAAGAAGACGCGCTCGACGACCTTGTCGGTGCCCTTCTCGCGCATCCGTACGCGGAAGGTGCGGTCGCCGTAGGTGGGACCGGTGGAGGCCTCGGCGAGGTAGGTCGTCGAGCCCCTCTCCGTCACCTGCTGGTACTCGCCGCACTGCTCGAGCGCGTCGCCCATCGAGGTGAAGACCTCGTCGGGCACCGCGGTGCGATAGCTCGTGATCTTCACGCCGATCCCGCCGTCGTCCTCGCCGGGCAGGAAGATGCGCCGGGCAGCACCCGTGCGCTCGGTGCGCAGGTCCTCGCCGACCCGGCCGGACAGGAGCATGTCGCTGCAGACCTTCGGCAGCGTCGTCAGCTCGTCGGCGGCGTCGGGGTCGCCGTCGGAGGCGACCCACTGGCCGGGCACCTGGCCCTCGCCGGGCAGGTAGCGCTGGACCTGCTCGTCGTCGAGCGAGGACAGGGTGGGCGTCGAGCTCGTCGGCTCCGGGGTGGGGGAGTCCTCGCCGCCGCAGGCGGTCGTGAGCAGGAGCAGGGCGGCGGTGGCCGCGACGACGGGTGTCCTCATGACGACATCCTCTTCAGGGTGGTCCGGGCGACGTCCCGCAGGAGCGGGCCGGGGTCGGATCGGTCACCGACGTAGTTGACGACGACATAGCTGTGGCCGGAGAGCACGGTGACCCGGTTGAGCGTCGAGCCGCTGCCGCTCACGGTGGCCAGCCCCATGCTGCGGTCGCCGACGGCGGGCACCTGCAGCCCGCGGGTCTCCTGGCTCTGGGTCTGGCCGTCGCTGTAGACGAGGTCGTAGGTCGAGCACCGGCCCATGGCGTCGCCGGCGACGGTGAGCAGCGAGACGGGCACCGGCTCGTCGAAGGAGTAGACGAAGACGGCGAGGTAGTCGGCGTCGGTCCCGTCGGTGACGTAGTCGTGCTTGGCCTCGGCGACGCGGTGCTCCTTCGCGAAGGCCTTGGCCTGCTCGCCCTGGAGGAAGAGGTCGCCGCAGCTCGTCGGGTCGTAGGAGATCGTGCTGGGCACGACGCGGTTGTCGACCCACCCGTCGCCGATCTCCTTCGCCGGCGGGAGGGCCTTGCGCACCTGGGCGGGGGTGAGCTCGCGCTGCTCGGGCTTGGTGATCTCGGGCTGGATATCGGCGGCGGAGGAGGTCGCGGGCGGCGGTGCCGCGCTCGTCGTCGAGCTCGACGACGAGCCGCCCCCGGGCATGCAGGCGGACACGGACAGGACGGCTGCCGCGCTCACCCCTGCCCGCACGAGACCCCGTGCCGTTGCGCTCATCGCGGCCCACGATACGTGGCTCCGGGCGACGGGGGCCGGGCGCGTGCCTATCCTGCGGGGAGGACGAGACGACGAAGGGGGGACGAGCCCGTATGCGCGAGCGCACCACGACGTGGGACCGACGCTCCCTCCTGCTCGCCGGCGCGCTCGCGCCGCTCGCCGCGTGCGCGGGCGAGCCGGAGCCGCTGCAGCGCTCCGGCAGCGCGTCCACCCCCACGCCGTCGGGCCCCGGGTCGGCGTCGTCGGGCAGTTCGACGCCGAGCCCCAGGTCGAGCTCCTCGGCGTCCACGGCCGCCTCGGGCCGGCTCGAGCGGGTGGACCTGCCGGCGCTGGACGACCTCGCCGGCCGGTGGGCCGCCTACGCCGCGGTCTGGGTCGGGGGCGAGTTCTCCTCCGACGGGGGCCCGTCGGCGGACGACGGCGACTGGCTCTACGAGGACATGTTCGGGCAGTGGGGCTTCCTCACCCGCTTCGCCGACGGACGGGCGGTGATGGTCGGCTCGGCCCAGCCGGAGCGGGTGCGGCCCGCGGCGGAGGAGCGCGAGGCCCGCGCCGCGATGCTCGCCGGCGCCCCGTCGTGGTGGGCCGTCGGGCTGCAGCCGATCGACCCCGCGACGGCGGTCCACTACGTCTGCGGGTTCGAGGCCGGCCGGTGGCGTCAGGTCGCGGGGGCCTCCGAGCGCGCGAGCGGCATCACCTCGCTCAACTTCGTCCTGCGCACCGAGCGCCAGGTCGTCGACGAGATGGTCCTCATGGCCAACACCGGCGTCGCCGACCGCCCGGCCACCGCGAAGTCCGCTGCCCGCGCGCTCGTGCGCTCCGGCAGCAAGGCCACCGCCGCCCAGGTCGCCGCCGTGGGGTCCGACATCCGCGACGCGAAGGCCGGCGCTGCCGCTGCCGCCCTCTTCGCCGCCCCCGGCCGCCACTAGCTCCCGCCCCCGTCGGCTCACCCGGAGCGGGTCAGGACCTCTTCGTCAGCGCGCTGCCCTTGTGCGCCGCGGTGGCGCCGGTCTTCTCGGACTTCACGACGTAGGCCGGCTCGTCCGCGCTCGCGGTGAACTTCTGCCCGTCGTGCTGGAAGTCCTTCGTCTTCTTCTCCACGACGGTGCCGTGGGTGGTGCCCTGCGAGGTCTTCCAGCTGACCTCGTCGCCTGTCGAGTAGTCGCTCATGGGCTCATCGTGCCCATCGACGACGCCGAAGGGGGCGACCCGGGTACCCCCCGGTCCGCCCCCTTCGCGACGGCCTCACATCCGGTCGATGGTCACCCCGTAGTAGCTCGCCGCGTCGACGACGGGCTGGTAGAAGCTGTACGACCCGGCGCTGTAGCCGCGGTTGTAGCCGCAGTCCACCCCGACGGGGCCGCCGGAGGTCATGCCCTGGGCGAGGTTGCCGACGCCGATGTAGGCGCCGCCGGAGTCGCCGCCCTCGGTGCACACGCTGGCCTCGGCGAGGCCGGAGGTCACGGTGCCGCCGTAGTTGACGGTGCGGTTGTAGGCCTTGATCGTCCCGCAGGTCCAGCCGGTGGTGTTGCCCGCCTTGCAGATCTCGGTGCCGACGGCGTTCTTGCTCATGCCCTTGACGGCGTAGTAGCCCGAGTGCCCGCGGCTGTCGACCTGCGGCACACCGCGGTCCTCGGAGTCGATGTCCATGAGGCCCATGTCGACGCTGGAGGAGCCGGTGCGGAAGCGCGAGCTCGTGCCCTTGCCGATGTGGGTGCCGTTGGCGTCGTAGATGTCGGGCAGGCCCTCGACGCAGTGACCGGCCGTGAGCAGCACGTTGTTGCCGCTCGCGGTCTTGCCCGGGTAGCCCAGCGAGCAGTTCGTGCCCGGCACGAGATCCATGATCCGGCCGGGGTAGACGTCCGCCTGGGTCGACAGGGTGTCGCCCTGGGTGACGGTCACGCCGGGCGTCGCGGCCAGCTGACGGCGCACCGCAGCGCTCGCGCCGGGGGCCAGGCGCACCGAGACCGTGCCCGTCGTGACGTCCGAGCCGATGCTCGAGATCTCGTCCTTGGCCGAGCCGAGACCGCGCAGGATCGTCGCGGCGCGGGCGTCGAGCTCGCTCTGGCCGGCGGCCCGCGAGGGGACGAGCCCCGCCGTGCGGGCGGCCGAGGCGTCCGCGTCGGAGCCCACGACGACGACGAGCCGCTCGCCCTTGAAGTACGCGCCGTCGACGTCGACGCCCCGCTTCTCCAGCGCCCGCATCGCGGCCTGGCGCTCGTGCTTGGCGTCGAGGTAGGACTGCGCCCTCGCGCGGCTCACGCCGTCGCGCGACATGACGAAGTCGACGAGGACGTCCTTCTCGGCGCCGGGGGAGGGCGAGGTCGACGCGGCGGGGGCGTCGCTCGTCGTGGGGGCGGCCTGCGTCGTGGGCAGCGCGGTCAGACCCAGGGCCGCGGTGGCGGCGAGGGCGAGAGCGGCGCGGCCCAGCGGGCGGGGGGTGTGCGACAGGCGGATCGACATCGGTGGTTCTCCTGGTGTCGTGGCCGGGTCCCGGCCGGGAGCCGCGGACGAAGGGGGTGCCGCGGCGCCCCGAACTCTGGCGGCCCCCCGGGCCCGGCGGTAGTGCGCCTGACCCGATCCGTACCTGGCGGAACAGGTCTTGACCTGGGGCAGCACCTGCCGTGGTCTGACGGGGGTGTCCACGGGGTGGGCACCTGACCACCCCCTGACTTGCACCGCCCGAGACGAATCACCTATTCTGGAACCGTTCCAAAGAAGGAACGGATCCGGACAGGGTCCACCCCCTCACCCCCCATCGTCAGGAGCACATTCGCATGTCGCTGATCAACACCCAGGTCAAGCCCTTCGAGGCCACCGGCTACGTCAACGGTGAGTTCAAGGACTTCTCCAGCCAGGACATCGCTGGCAAGTGGGCGATCTTCTTCTTCTACCCGGCCGACTTCACCTTCGTGTGCCCGACCGAGCTCGGCGACCTCGCGGACTACTACGACGAGCTGAAGGGCCTCGGGGTCGAGGTCTTCTCGGTCTCCACCGACACGCACTTCACGCACAAGGCGTGGCACGAGACCTCCGAGACCATCGGCAAGATCGGCTACCCGATGCTCGGCGACCCGACCGGCCGCATCTCCCGCGGCTTCGAGATCCTCCGCGAGGACGAGGGCCTGGCCAACCGTGGCACCTTCCTCGTCGACCCGGACGGCGTCATCCAGTTCGCCGAGGTCACCGCCGAGGGCATCGGCCGCAACGCCTCCGAGCTCGTCCGCAAGGTCAAGGCCGCCCAGTACGTGCGCAACAACCCGGGCCAGGTCTGCCCCGCCAAGTGGGAGGAGGGTGCTGACACCCTCACCCCGGGCCTGGACCTCGTCGGCAAGATCTGATCCACCCCTCCTGACGCCGTGCCCCGGCCCGGGGACCACCCCTGAGGTCCCCGGGCCGTGGCCACGGCGCCGCTGCACCCCCCTTCGCACCACCCGCACCGCTACCGCTCGAGGAGTCCCCACCTATGGCGCTCGACGCCCCCCTGGCCACCCAGCTGAAGTCCCTGCTCGACAACCTCCGCGAGCCCGTTGAGCTCGTCGCCGCGTACGACGAGCGGCCCAAGTCGGGCGAGCTGCGCGAGCTCCTCACGCAGATCGCCGGGATGCACGACCTGCTCACCCTGCGCGAGGCCGAGGGCGACGAGATCGGCGAGCGCCGCCCCGCCTTCCGGATCCAGCGCGCCTCCGCGCCCGAGGTCGCGGTGACCTTCGCGGGCCTGCCGCTCGGCCACGAGTTCTCCTCGCTCGTCCTCGCGCTGCTGCAGGTCGGCGGCCACCCGGTCAAGGAGGACGAGGCCACTCTCGCCGCGGCCCGCGCCGTGCAGGGCGAGCACCACTTCGTGACGTACATGTCGCTCACCTGCCAGAACTGCCCGACGGTCGTCCAGGCGCTCAACGCCCTGGCCGTCCTCAACCCGGGCGTCTCCCACACGGTCGTCGAGGGCTCCCTCTTCCAGGACGAGGTCGAGCGCGAAGGGGTCATGGCCGTCCCGTCGATGCGTCTGGACGGCGAGAGCTTCGGCTCCGGCCGCATGGAGCTCTCCGAGATCCTCGCGACGCTCGACGACATCACCGGCGGCACCGGCTCGCTCGAGGCCGCCGCGGCGCTCTCCGAGCGCGAGCCCTACGACGTCCTCGTCCTCGGCGGCGGCCCCGCCGGCGCCTCGGCCGCGATCTACGCCGCCCGCAAGGGGATCCGCACCGGTCTCGTCGCCGACCGCTTCGGCGGGCAGGTCAACGACACGATGTCGATCGAGAACCTCGTGGGCACCCCGCGCACCGACGGCCCGACCCTCGCGGCCGACCTCGAGCGCCACGTCCACGAGTACGACGTCGACCTCGTCAAGGGCCAGACCGCGTCGGGCATCACCGAGGCCGGCGAGGACGGTCTCGTCACCGTCGACCTCGCCTCGGGCGCCGGCCTGCGCGCCCGCTCGGTGATCATCGCGACCGGTGCGCGCTGGCGCACCATGGACGTGCCGGGCGAGGACGAGTACCGCAACAAGGGCGTCACCTTCTGCCCGCACTGCGACGGCCCGCTCTTCAAGGGCAAGGACGTCGCGGTCATCGGCGGCGGCAACTCCGGCGTCGAGGCCGCGATCGACCTCGCCGGCGTCGTGCGCCACGTCACCGTCGTCGAGTACCTCGACGAGATGCGCGCCGACGAGGTGCTCCAGCGCAAGCTGCGCTCGCTGCCCAACGTCGACGTCGAGCTCGGCCGCCGGACCACCGAGGTCGCGGGCGACGGGGCGAAGGTCACCGGTCTCGTCCACGAGCCGCGGGATGGCGGCGACGCCGTGACGACCGCGGTCGACGGCGTCTTCGTCCAGATCGGTCTGCTCCCGAGCACCGAGTGGCTCATCGGCAGCGGCGTCGAGCTGAGCGAGCGCGGCGAGGTCGTCGTCGACGACCGCGGCGCGACGAGCCTGCCGGGCGTCTTCGCCGCCGGCGACGTCACGACGACCCCGTACAAGCAGATCGTCGTCGCCCTGGGCGACGGCTCGACGGCCGCGCTGTCGGCCTTCGACCACCTCATCCGCACGAGCGCCCCGGCGGGTGCGGACACGACGGCGGCGACGAAGGTCGCCGACGGCGACCCGGTGGATAGCGACCCGACCGACGTGCCCGACATCGCCCGCGTCTGAGCGACCCGGGCATCACCAGCACCCATCTCCACGACCGAGGAGGACCACCATGACCGTCTCGTCCGAGCCGACCGACCAGGGCCCCAAGCCCTTCGTCGTCAACATCGAGCGCGCCACGCTCGAGAACTCCAACTTCCGCACGACGCTGTGGACCGGCGCCAACCTCCAGCTCACGGTGATGTCGATCGCCCCCGGTGACGACATCGGGCTCGAGGTGCACGACGACCACGACCAGTTCCTGCGGGTCGAGTCCGGCGAGGGGCGCGTGCAGATGGGCCCCGCGCAGGACGACCTGTCCTTCGACCGTCAGGTGGGTGACGACGACGTCGTCCTCGTGCCCGCCGGGTCGTGGCACAACATCACCAACACCGGGGTCGAGCCGCTCCAGGTGTACTCGCTGTACGGCCCGCCCGACCACGTGCACGGCACCGTCCACGCGACGAAGGCCGACGAGGCCGCGGACCCGACCGAGCACTGAGCTCATCGAGCACTGAGGAGCACGAAGGGGGCGGACCCGCCACGGCGGGTCCGCCCCCTTCGTCATGCCCGGCGAGAGGTCACCACACGGCGGCGACCGCCTCGATGACCGTCGGCAGGTTGCGCTCGTCGAGCGCGGCGACGCAGATGCGGCCGGAGTCGAGACCGTAGACGCCGTGCTCCTCGCGCAGCGCGCGCATCTGCTCGGCGCTCAGACCCGTGTAGGAGAACATGCCGTTCTGCACGACGAAGTGCTCGACGTCGGCGCCCGGGATCGCCGCGGCGAGCCCGTCGCGCAGACGGGTGCGCATCGCCCGGATCCGCTCGCGCATGGAGCCGAGCTCGTCCTCCCAGGTCTGGCGCAGCTCGGCGTCCCCGAGCACGGTGCTCACGACGAGCGCGCCGTGGCTGGGCGGGTTCGAGTACGTCGTGCGGATGATGACCTTGAGCTGGCTCTGCACCCGGGCGGCCTCGTCGGCGTCGGAGCACACGACGCTCAGCGCGCCGACCCGCTCGCCGTAGAGGCTGAAGGACTTCGAGAAGGACGTGGCGACGAGCATCGCCACGCCGGTGCGCGCGAAGAGACGCACGGCCGCGCCGTCCTCCTCGATGCCGTGCGCGAAGCCCTGGTAGGCCATGTCGAGCAGCGGCACGAGCCCGCGCTCGACGACGACGTCGCGCACCTGCTCCCACTGCTGCGGGGTGAGGTCGTAGCCCGTGGGGTTGTGGCAGCAGGCGTGCAGCACGACGACGGTGCCGGCCTCGGCGGCGCGCAGCGCGTCGAGCATGCCGTCGACGTCGACCGAGCGGGTCTGCGCGTCGTAGTACGGGTAGCTGTCGACCGTGAGCCCGGCGCGGGTGAAGATCGCGCGGTGGTTCTCCCAGCTCGGGTCCGAGATGAGGACGCGGGCGTCGGGGGTGGTCTGGTGGACGAGGTCGGCGGCGATCTTCAGACCGCCGGTGCCACCCACGCCCTGGACGACGGCGACCCGCTCGTGCGCCAGCTCGTCGCCGAAGACGAGCCCGGCGACCGCGGAGCGGTAGGCCGGGAGGCCGTCGATCGGCAGGTAGGACCACGGGCGGGTGCCGTCGACGACGCGCTCGTCGGCCTGCTCGACGCAGCGCAGCAGCGGCACGCGGCCGTTCTCGTCGGTGTAGACCCCGACGCCGAGGTTGACCTTCGTCTCGCGCGGGTCGGCGACGAAGGCCTCGGTGAGGCCGATGATCGGGTCACGGGGGGCCAGGGGGAGATCAGTCAGGAGGCTCACGAGACGATCCTGACAGGGCCGCGCGGCTCGTGGGGATGTCGTCCGGATCACGGCACGTCGGGCTACCGGTCGGTAACGTCTCGGTCATGGCCACCATCGAGCACACCCGGCTGCGCGGCGACGGCGAGCCCGTCGTCCTCGTCCACGGCATCGGTCACCGGCGCGAGGCCTGGGGGCGGCTGCCCGCCCTGCTGCACGCGGCGGGGCACGACGTCGTCGTCGTGGACCTGCCCGGCTTCGGGCTGTCCGGCCCGCCGAGCGCCCCGGACGGCTGGTCGATGACCAGCACCGCCGAGCAGGTCGAGCGTCTCGCTGCCGAGCTCGGTCTCGAGCGCCCGCACGTCGTCGGCAACTCGCTCGGCGGTCTCGTGGCCCTCGAGCTGGCCGGACGCGGGTCGGTCCGCTCCGCCGTCGCGCTCGCCCCCGCGGGCTTCGCCTCTCGCCGCCACCTCGCCGTCGCCGCGTCGACCCTGCTCGCGCTCAAGGCCGGCTCGTACCTGCCGCAGCGGGTGCACCGAGCGGTGCACGGCTCGCCCCGGCTGCACGCGATCGCCTTCTGGCCGCTCTACACGCGCCCCGAGCACGTCGACCCCGAGGTCTCCCTCGGCGACACGCTCGCCCTGCGGACCGGGCGCGGCTTCTGGCCGCACCTGCTCGGGTCACGTCACCACCGCGTGCCCCGTGAGCTCGCCGTGCCGACGACCATCGCCTGGGGCGAGCGCGACCGCCTGCTCCTGCCCGCGCAGGCGCAGACCGCGCGCGAGCGGCTGCCGCAGGCCGAGCACGTCCTGCTCGCCGGGTGCGGGCACTGCCCCCAGGTCGACGACCCGGAGGCCGTGCTCGCCGTGGCGACCTCGACCTTCGCCCGGGCCACCGACCCGGCCCCGTCGACGAGCTGACGGGGCCCCCTTCGCGTCGTCGTCGCGCCGGTGTCAGCGCGGGTCGGTGACCTCGAAGACCCCGTGCGCACCCCGCTCGGCGTCGGCCATGACGTGGCTGACGAAGGGGTAGTGCCCGGCCTGGACGAAGCGCGTCTCGACGAAGCCGCCCTGCGCCGGCAGCAGACCGAGCGTCTGCGCCCCGCCGGCACCCGCGTCGCGCCGGTCGAGCGTGTACGCGCCCTCGAGCCACGTCGTGTCGAGCTGGCCGCCGACGACGTGGAAGGACGTCGGCCGGCTCGGTCCTGCGGCGAGGAGCCAGATGCGCACCCGCTCGCCGACCCGGGCCGGCAGCGGCTGCTCGTCGTACTGGAAGGCGGCGCCGTTGAAGGTCATCAGGCTCGGCCGGTCGGCCGCCGCGGCCTCGGCGTCGACCGGGAGGACCCCGTCGGCGTCCGGAGCCCCGAGGTGCATCTCCGAGGCGACGAGGACGTAGCTGCGGTCGACCTCGGGCAGGTCCTCGGGCTCGATGACGACCGCGCCGTGCATGCCGGCCCCGATGTGGGTCGACATCGGCATCGTCGAGCAGTGGTACATCCACATGCCGGCCCGCGTCGCCGTGAAGGTGTAGGTGAGCCGCTCGCCCGGCGCGATGGTCCGCATCGGCCGGTCGGGCGCGAGCTCGCCCGCGTGGAGGTCGACCGAGTGCCCCATGGACCCGTCGTTGACGAGGGTGATGACGAAGCGGTCGCCGACCCGCCCGTGGAGCACCGGCCCCGGGCCGGTCCGGCCGGACCCGTCGTCGAAGGTCCACCGCGTCGCCCGGACCCCGGGCGCGACCTCCGCGCTCGTCTCGCGCACCGTGAGCGTCACGCGGTGCACCCGGTCGTCGTCGAGCGGGGGGAGGACGGCGTCGGCGGCCTCGAAGCCGTCGGACCAGCGCGCGGTCGGGTCGAGGGCGAAGGGGGACCCGCTCGCCCCCGCCGGGCCCGTCCCGGCGGCTCCGTCGTGGCCGGCGTGGGCGCCGCTGCCCGCCCCTCCGGCGTGGGTGCCGCTGCCCCCGCCGACGCTCTCGCCGCGGACCGCGACGGTGAAGGTCATCCCCATGAGCCGGTGCCCGGTGACCGAGCAGAAGCCCTCGCGGGTGCTGCCGACGACGCCGAGGTCGAGGGTCGAGCTCTCGCCCTCGCCGATGCGCTCGGAGCGGTGCTCGTCGTCGAAGACGAGGTCGTGCCGGGTCGAGGCGTCGGTGCTGCGCACGGTGATGACGACGCGGTCGCCGGGGTCGACGTCGACCCGGCTGGGCTCGAAGGTCATGTCTGCGGTGGCCGTGACCTCGATGTCGCGGGTGACGCCGGTCGGGGCCACCTGCTCGCTCGCGGCCGCCGGCACGTCCGCGCCGAGCACCGGGGCCGTCGCCGGGCCGGCCGCGACGGCGAGCGCGAGCGCAGCCAGCCCGGCGCCGAGCTGGTGCACCGGGACCGGTGCGTCGAGCACGGCGGCGACCTCCGCGCGGCCCTGGGAGGGCGAGGGCGGGGGCTCCCCCTTCGCCATCCGCTCGGCGATCGCGCGACGCTGCGCGACGCAGGCCCGGACGGCCCGGAAGAGCAGCGGGACGAAGACGACCAGTGCGAGGAGCACGAGGACCGAGCACAGGACGCGCGCGCCGGAGGGCACGGGGAGCAGGCAGAGGGCGAGCCCGCCGTTGACGACGACGAGGCGCAGGACCCACCACCTGTCCATCTCGCGCATGCCCGCACGCACGACCGACGGGCCGCCGCCGATGACCGACGGCACGAGGTGGCTCAGCGCGCCGAGCAGCACCTGGAGCATGAAGCCGACGACGAAGACCGCCGCGACGGCGTCGTACCCGGTGGCGGCATCGGCCCAGGTGGGTGCGGTGGCCACCCGCCACGCGACGGCGAGGACCCCGGCGACGAGCCAGAGCAGCCCGGCGGCCACGGATGCCGGGGCGTGGTGGCGCGGCAGCCGAGCACGGGCCGGGCCGGCCATCGAGGACGCCGACCGGGCGAGGCCGGCGAGGTAGACGAGGAGCCCGACCGCGACGAGCGGCCGGCTGCCGACCAGCGCGGCGGTGACGGCGAGGGCCAGCCCGCCGACGAGGACCGGCAGGGCGGTGCGTGCCCGCCGCTCGGCGTCGGCGTCCATCGGGGCGCGCAGCATCGTCGGCCACAGCGTGACGACGGTCGCGACGACCGTGATCCCCAGCCAGCCGAGGACGTTGACGAGGGAGTGCGCGACGACGAGGCGCGCGTGCATCTCGTCGTCCGGCCCGCGGGCGAGCAGGGTGCCGAGGAGCGCCCCGACCGGCAGGCAGGCCGCGGCGGCGAGGTAGGAGCGCACCGTGACCCGGAAGCGGCCCGGCAGCGCGTGGCGCAGCCGTCGCCACAGGGCGACCGCGTGCCAGGCCACCGCCGCGACGACGAGGGTGGCGCCGACGACCGTCGCGGGCCACAGGCTCGTCGGCACGCCGACGAGCACGAGGACGGCCCCGGCGTGCAGCAGGAGCAGCCGCCGCCCCTGCGCGGCCCGGGGGTCGAGATCGGGCGCGGTCTTGAGCAGCGTCGTCGCGAAGTGGGTGCTCCACACCATGACCGAGTGGCTCATCGCGCCGAGCGCGACCATGTGCACCATGAGCCACGTCGACCCCGGGACGAAGGGGTGGACGAGCGCCGTCGCCGCGGCGAGGACGAGCCAGACGAGCCCGGGCCGGTCGCGCAGGCCCCACGTGCCACGTGTCGGGCGGCCGGGGGCGCCGGGCGACGCCGAGGGGCGGGCCGTCGTGCCCCCGGCGGTGCTCACCGGTGGGCCCGGTGACGCGGTGCGGGCGTGAGCGCGTCGACCCGCTCCCAGTCCTGCGCGGAGAGGCCGACGGCGGCGGCGGGGAAGAGGCCGTTCTCCTCCTTGTGGATGTGCTCGCGCAGGTCGGCGTAGAGGCGGTCGACGACCGAGTGGTCACCCGCGCGCAGCGCGTTCAGCTGTGCGTCCAGCTGCTCGTGCTCGGCGCACAGCCCCTCGACGTGGTCGGCGAAGGTCTCGTCCTCGCGCAGCACGGCGAAGAGGCCGACCTCCTCGGCCCGGGTGTGCGGGTCGAGCAGGCCGCGGACGAGGTCGACGAGCGCGACGACCTGCTCCCGGGGGACGCCGTCGTGCACAGCCCGCCGCAGCAGCCCGGCCGTGTTGATGACCTCGACGTGCTCGGCGGTGAAGCGCCCGACGACCTCGAAGGTCTCGCACCCGCAGTACGTGCACATGGCGTCTGCCTCCTCGTGCGGTCAGGCCCGCGTGAGGCGCAGGGTCCAGACCTCGGGGCCGCGCTCCAGGTAGGTGACCGACCAGGTGCCCGGCTCGCGGGCGTCGACCTGCGCGAGGAGGGGCACCGGGTCGTGGTGCGCGACGAGGTCGATCGAGCCGCCCGACGGGATCGCGCCGAGCGCGCCGATGACGGCGGCGTGCCGGACGGCGTGGGGGATCGACCGCACGTCGAGCGCGGGCACCCCCTCGTCCGTGCAGCCGCAGGCGCACTCGTGCTGGGCGGCTGCCAGGGGCAGGGTGCGGGTCGGCTCGGTCATGGGTCCTCCTGCGTCGTGGGCAGGGGTAGACCCTCCGCCCGATATTTAATACGGTGTCTTCGTGAAAAATACTCCTCCGCTCGGACCGGCGCCAGCTCGGGGTGCGCCGGGGGAGTCCGGGCTCACGACGGCGCAGCGCCGCACCCTCCTCGCGCTCCAGGAGGCCGGCGGCCCGCGCTCGGTCGTGGAGGTCGCCGCGGCCACGGGAGTGCACCCGAACACCGTGCGCGCGCACCTCGAGGCGCTCGTCGCGTCCGGCCACGTCGAGCGAGCCCGGCGCCATGCGGGTGGCCGTGGGCGGCCCAGCGCCGTCTACGCCGCCGAGCCCTCCGACCACTCGGTGCGCGAGTACCGCGCGCTCGCGACGGCCTTCGTCGAGCAACTCGCGTCCGGCCCGGGGACGGGGGAGCGGCTGCGCGACATCTCGCACGCGGTGGGTCGTGCGTGGAGCGAGCGCCGCGACGTCGAGCCGGTCGAGGGCGGCGACGCGCGCCCGTCGGTGGTCGGCGCGCTGCGTGGGCTGGGCTTCGCGCCCGACGACACCGACCCCGACCACGTGCGGCTGCGCACGTGCCCCCTGCTCGACGTGGCCCAGGTCCACCCCGACGTCGTGTGCCAGGTCCATCTCGGGCTCGTCGACGGGCTCCTGCGTCGTGCCGGTGACGACGCGACGCAGGCCGGGCTCGCCCCCTTCGCCGAGCCGGGGGCCTGCGTCCTGCACCTCGAGCGGCCCTGACCTGCGAAGACCCCTGCGGCGATCCGCGGCGGCCCCCAGGTCCGTGGGGCAGAGTGGGCCCATGAGTGTTACTCGCGAGTACGACCCGGGCGCTGCCGCTGTGCGGCGCGGCCCGGCCGACCTGCCCGAGGAGCTCGACGTCCTCGTCGTCGGTGCCGGCATCTCCGGCATCGGGGCCGCCTACCGCCTGCTCGAGCGCGACCCCGACCTCGACCTCGCCGTCCTCGAGGCGCGCGACAGCAGCGGCGGCACGTGGGACCTCTTCCGCTACCCGGGCGTGCGCTCGGACTCCGACATGTACTCGCTGTCCTTCCCCTTCCGCCCGTGGGACCGGGAGCAGTCGATCGCCGACGGCGCCTCGATCCTCGAGTACCTGCGCGAGACCGCCGCCGACAGCGGCATCGCCGAGCGGACCTACCTCGGGTGCTCGGTCGTCGCCGCCAGCTGGTCGAGCCAGGCGCAGCGGTGGTCCGTCGAGGTCGAGGGAGCCGACGGGTCGGCCCGCGTGGTGCGGGCCCGGTACGTGCACCTGGGGTCGGGCTACTACGACTACGACGGCCCGCACGACCCGGGCTTCGTCGGGGTCGAGGACTTCGCCGGCGAGGTCGTGCACCCGCAGCACTGGCCGCAGGACCTCGACCTCGCCGGGCGGCGCGTCGTCGTCATCGGTTCGGGGGCGACCGCGGTCTCGCTCGTCCCCGCAGCGGCGCAGACGGCCGCGTCGGTGACGATGCTGCAGCGCACCCCGAGCTACGTCATCGCCGTCCCGGCGAGCGACCGGCTCGTCGAGCGCCTGCGCCGCGTGCTGCCCCCCGGTCCGGTGCAGCAGGTGGCCCGCACGAAGAACGTCCTCGTCCAGCGCTTCCTCTACGTCCTGTCCCGGGTGCGCCCCTCGGCGGCGCGGGGGATCGTGCTCGGCGCGCTGCGGCGGGTGCTGCCCCAGGAGGTCGTCGACGAGCACTTCACCCCGCCGTACGACGTGTGGGACCAGCGGCTGTGCGCCGTGCGCGACGGCGACCTCTTCACCGCGATCCGTTCCGGCTCGGTCGAGGTCGTCACCGGGCACGTCGACCGCTTCGAGCACGGCGGGATCCGTCTGCAGGACGGGCGGCTCGTCGAGGCCGACGTCGTCGTCACCGCGACCGGCCTGCGGCTCAAGGCGCTCGGCGGCATCCGCCTCACGGTGGACGACCGCGCGGTCGACATCGGACGCACCTTCGCCTACCGCGGGCTCATGCTCAGCGGGGTGCCGAACATGTCGATGACCGTCGGCTACGTCAACGCGTCGTGGACGCTGCGCGCCGACCTCGTGTCGGGCTTCGTGGCCCGGCTCGTGCACCACATGCGCGAGCACGGCATCGGCGCGGCCGTGCCCGTCGCGCCCGAGGGGATGACCCCCGCCCCCATCCTCGACCTCACCTCTGGGTACGTGCAGCGCGCCGTCGGCGCCTTCCCGAAGGTGGGCGACCGTGACCCCTGGACGATGGAGCAGAGCTACATGAAGGACCGCCGCGCGTTCCGCGCCGCCGACGTCACCTCGGACATGCACCTCGTGCCGCTCGGCGCGCGGGACGTGCACCTGCCCGTCGGTGCCGCGGCCCCGGCGACGATCGACCTGCCGGGCTCGTCGAGCAACACCGACGACTCCGTCGGCGACCTGGCGGAGGTGCGCGCATGAGCCGCCGCCCGACGCTGCGCCGCCCCTCCCGGCCGCCGCTGGACGTCGCCGGCGGGACCGCTGTCGTCACCGGCGCCGCCGGGGGCATGGGCGAGCACGTCGCACGCGGGCTGGGCCGGCGTGGGGCGCACCTCGCGCTCGTCGACCGCGACGCCGACGGGCTCGAGCGGGTCGCCGGGCTCGTCGGCGACGAGTCGCCCGGGGTGAGGGTGAGCACCTACGTCGCCGACCTCTCCGACCGCGACGCGGTGACCGCGCTCGCCGCCCGCCTGCGCGATGCGCACCCCGACGTGCGGGTGCTCGTCAACAACGCCGGCGTCGCCCTCGGCGGGCGTTTCGTGCAGACGAGCGAGGCCGACTTCGACTGGCTGCTCGAGGTCAACCTCCACACCCCGATCCGGCTCACCCGGGCGCTGCTGCCGCTGATGATCGAGAACGGCCAGGGCCAGGTCGTCGGCCTGTCGAGCCTCTTCGGTCTCGTCGGCCCGGCCGGCCAGACCGCGTACTCGACGAGCAAGTTCGGGCTGCGGGGCTTCAACGAGTCGCTCGCCAGCGAGCTCGACGCCGAGGACCAGCCCGTCGGCGTCACCTCGGTGCACCCCGGCGGCATCGCGACGAACATCGCCCGCAACGCGCGCACCGCCTCGGGGGTCGACCCCGACGAGGCGGCCCGCGGTCGGCGGGCCTTCGACAGGGCGCTGCGCTACCCGGCGGACAAGGCCGCCGAGGAGATCGTCGAGGCGCTCGTCGCACGGCGTCGTCGCCTGCTCGTGGGCAACGACGCCCGGGCCCTCGACGCGCTCGCCCGGGTCGCCCCCTCTGGCTACTGGTCGGTGATGCAGCGCGGTCTCGAGCTCGCCGCCCGCCGCTCCCGCTGACCCTGCACCCCGCACCACCCCCTTCGCCGAGGTATGGCAATCGGTCGGATCTCACGGCGGGTCCTGCCCGATCTCCATACCTCGGCGAAGGGGGGAGGCATGGGGCGAGGGGGGAGGCGGGCGGTGTGACACGTGCCGCGCGACTGGTGCATCCCGGCCGATCTCGGAGAGAGTGAGCCCATGACCCTCCCCGCACAGCTGCAGGGCCGGCTCCGCCTGCCGGTCGTCGCCTCGCCGATGTTCCTCGCCTCCGGGCCCGAGCTCGTCATCGGCACCAGCCGAGCGGGGGTGCTCGGCACCTTCCCGGCGCTCAACCAGCGCACGACGGCAGGCTTCGACGAGTGGCTGTGCGAGATCGAGGAGGGGCTCGCCGCCCCCGCGGCGCCGGGCGCCCCCGAGCCCGCTCCCTTCGGCGTCAACCTCATCGTCCACCGGACGAACGCGCGCATCGAGGCCGATCTCGAGCGGATCGTCGAGCACGAGGTGCCCCTCGTCATCACCAGCCTCGGCGCCGTCCAGGAGGTCGTCGACGCGGTCCACTCCTACGGCGGGCTCGTCTTCCACGACGTGACCGGTGCGGTGCACGCCCAGAAGGCCGCCGACGCGGGCGTCGACGGGATCATCCTCGTGAGCGCCGGTGCCGGTGGTCACGCGGGCGGGATCAACCCCTTCGCCCTCATCGCCGACGTGCGCCGCGTGTGGGACGGCACGCTGCTCCTCGCCGGGGCCCTGTCGAGCGGTCAGGACGTCCTCGCCGCGCAGGCGGCCGGCGCCGATCTCGCGTACATGGGCACGCGCTTCCTCGCGACGCAGGAGGCGACCGTCGCCGAGGAGTACAAGGCGATGATCACCGACCACACCGCGCAGCAGATCGTCTACACGCCCTCGATCTCCTCGATCCCGGCGAACTTCCTGCGCGGCAGCATCGAGGCCGCGGGGCTCGACCCCGAGCACCTCGCCTCGCCCGAGCGGGTCGACCTGCACCACGTGACCAACCCGCACGACGAGCACGCGAAGGAGAGCAAGGCCTGGCGCGACATCTGGTCCGCCGGCCAGGGCGTCGCGGGCATCGAGGACGTCCTGCCCGTCGCCGAGCTCGTCGACCAGCTCGCCCGCGAGTACGACGAGGCGACGCAGCGGCTCCTCGCCGCGCTGCCCACCCGGGAGGGCGCACCGGCATGAGGCTCGCGACGATCCGCACGGCGGGCGGCACCCGCGCCGTGCGCCGTGAGGGCGACACCCTCGTCGAGACCGGTCACGCCGACGTCGGCGCGCTGCTCGCCGACCCGGGCTGGCGCACGGCGGCCCTCGCGGACGGCCCGACCCACCCGGTCGACGGCGCCGACTTCGCCACGCTCGTCACGACGCCGAGCAAGGTCGTGTGCGTCGGTCTGAACTACACGAACCACATCGTCGAGATGGGGCACGACCTGCCGACCCACCCGACGCTCTTCGCGAAGTTCGCCGACGCGCTCGTCGGCGCGCACGACGACATCCCGCTCCCGCCCGAGACCGAGGCGCTCGACTGGGAGGTCGAGCTCGGCGTGGTCGTCGGGCAACGCGTGCGCCGGGCGAAGGGGGAGAGCGCCGAGGCGGCGATCGCGGGCTTCACCGTCGTCGACGACATCAGCTGCCGCGACTGGCAGATGCGCACCGGCGAGTGGCTCCAGGGCAAGACGTGGGACTCCTCGACACCGGTCGGGCCCTACCTCGTCACCCCCGACGAGCTGCCCGGCGGGGTGCGCCCCGAGCTCGAGGTCTCGCTCCACGTCGACGGCGTCCTGCGTCAGCGCGACAGCACCGCAGACCTGCTCTTCGACCCCGTCGCGCTCGTCGAGCACATCTCGACGGTCGTGCGCCTCAACCCCGGTGACATCATCGCGACGGGCACCCCGGGCGAGGTCGGCCACGGCATGACGCCGCCGACCTACCTCGCGCAGGGTCAAGTCGTCGTCGCCGAGGTCGAGGGCATCGGCGCCCTGACCAACCGCGTCGTCGCCGACCCGACCGCCTGACCAGCCCGCAGCACCACCCACCAGCCCGAGGCCACGGCCCGGGGCGCGAGAGGACGACGATGACCGAGCGCACGTACGAGACCCTCACCTACGAGGTGGACGACGAGGGGATCGCGACGATCACCCTGAGCCGGCCGGAGGCGATGAACGCCTTCACCGTCCAGATGCACGAGGAGCTCGTCGACGTCTTCGGGCACGTGAGCGCCGACGACGACGCGAAGGTCGTCATCGTCACCGGGGCCGGGCGGGCCTTCTGCGCGGGCATGGACCTCTCGCGCGAGGGCAACGTCTTCGGCATCGACGAGGAGCAGGTCGTCACGCCGGCCGACATCCAGGAGCGCCCCGACGACCCCGAGCTCGTCGACGGCATCCGTGACACCGGCGGCAAGGTGACGCTCGCGATCTTCCGCTGCACGAAGCCGGTCATCGCGGCGATCAACGGCGCGGCGGTCGGCATCGGCGCGACGATGCCGTGCGCGATGGACTTCCGGCTGGCGTCGAGCAGCGCGCGGATCGGCTTCGTCTTCGGCCGGCTGGGCATCGTGCCCGAGGCCGCGAGCAGCTGGTTCCTCCCGCGCATCGTGGGCCTGGAGGCGGCGCTCGAGCTCTTCTACACCGCCGAGATCCGCACGGCGCAGGAGATGCACGACATCGGCTACCTGCGCTCGGTGCACGAGCCCGACGAGCTCATGCCCGCCGCGCGCGAGCTCGCCCGCCGCCTCGTCGCCGGCCGCTCCCCGGTGAGCACCGCGCTCATGCGCTGGATGGTCTACCGGGGCTCCGCCGCCACCCACCCCTTCGACGCCCACGCCGTGGAGTCGATCGCGATGCAGCAGACCTCGATGGGCGACGGCAAGGAGGGCGTCGCGGCCTTCCTCGCCAAGCGCGAGCCCGACTTCACCGGCCGCGCCTCGCAGATGCCCGACTTCGTGCCGTGGGACAGCCGCGACGAGATCGTCCCCTGACCTCTCTGGGCGGTGGTCTCGAGGCTCCTGGGTCGCACCTCGACCAGCGAGCGTCTCGACCAGGGAGGCCTTCGCTGGTCGAGGTGCGAAGGCCCTCCGGGGCCTGAGCCTCGAGACCACCGCCGGGGTGGCGCGGGTAGCGTGCGAGACATGAGCGTCGCACCCACCCGCACCCTGTCGACCGACCCCGGCACCGAGGTCCCCGTCATCGGCTTCGGCACCTACCCGCTGCGCGGCAGCGAGGGTGTCGCGGCGATCGCCTCGGCCCTCGAGGTCGGCTACCGCTTCGTCGACACGGCGGTCAACTACCGCAACGAGCGCGAGGTCGCCGAGGCCGTGAAGGCCAGCGGCATCGCCCGCGAGGACGTCTGGCTGCAGACGAAGGTCCCCGGACGCGACCACACCGGCGCGCGCCGCTGCGTCGAGACCTCGCTGCAGGTCATGGACCTCGACTACCTCGACAGCGTCGTCATCCACTGGCCCAACCCCTCGCGCGACGAGTACCTCACCGCGTGGGAGCAGCTCGTCGAGGCCCGCGAGGCCGGCCTCGTGCGTCACATCGGCGTCAGCAACTTCACCGCCGCCCACCTCGACCGCGTCGTCGAGGCCACGGGGGTCACCCCCTTCGCCAACCAGATCGAGCTGCACCCCTACTTCCCGCAGGAGCAGATGCGCGCGGTCGACGCCGAGCGCGGCATCCTCACCCAGTCGTGGTCGCCGATCGCCCGCGGCGGCGACCTCTTCGAGGAGCAGGCGGTCGTCGCAGCCGCCGAGGCGCACGACCTCACCCCCGGCCAGGTCATCCTCGCGTGGCACGTCGCCCTCGGCGCGATGCCCCTGCCGAAGTCTGCCGACGCCCAGCGCCAGCGCGACAACCTCGCGGCCGCCTCCGTGCAGCTCGGCGAGGACGAGGTCGCCGCGATCACCGCCCTCGGACGCGCCGACGGACGTCTCTTCGACGCAGACCCCGACCACCACGAGGAGCTGTGACTAGCCTGCGGTCATGAGCGATCTGCCGCAGCTGTCCGCCGAGAGGGTCCACGAGCTCGACCGCGCCCACGTCTTCCACTCCTGGTCGGCGCAGGCGCAGATCGACCCCCTGCCGATCGCCTCGGCGTCGGGGGTGCGCTTCACCGACTACGACGGTCGCGAGTTCCTCGACTTCTCGAGCCAGCTCGTCAACGTCAACATCGGCTACCAGCACCCCCGGCTCGTCGCGGCGATCCAGGAGCAGGTCGCCCGGATGGCTACTCTCGCACCGGGATTCGCCTACGACATGCGGTCCGAGGCGGCGCGGATGATCGCCGAGCGCGCCCCCGGCGACCTCGACCACGTCTTCTTCACCAACGGCGGGGCCGAGGCCAACGAGAACGCCCTGCGGATGGCGCGCGTGCACACCGGTCGGCACAAGGTGCTCGCCGCCTACCGCAGCTATCACGGGGCCACCGCGGGGGCGATCGCCCTCACCGGTGACCCGCGCCGGTGGGCGAGCGAGCCGGGCATGCCCGGCGTCGTGCGCTACTGGGGACCGCACCTCTACCGCAGCGCCTTCCACGCGAGCACCCCGCAGGAGGAGTGCGAGCGCGCGCTCCAGCACCTGCGCGACCTCGTCGCGGTCGAGGGCCCGGGCACGATCGCCGCGATCATCCTCGAGAGCGTCGTCGGCACGAACGGCGTCCTCGTGCCGCCGGACGGCTACCTCGCCGGCGTGCGCGAGATCTGCGACGAGCACGGCATCGTCATGATCGCCGACGAGGTGATGAGCGGCTTCGCCCGCTGCGGCGAGTGGTTCGCCATCCAGCGCTGGGGCGTGACGCCCGACCTCATCACCTTCGCGAAGGGGGTCAACTCCGGCTACGTCCCCCTCGGCGGGGTGGTCGTCTCGCAGCGCATCCGCGACACCTTCGCCGACCGCCCCTACCCGGGCGGCCTGACCTACCAGGGGCACCCGCTCGCGTGCGCGAGCGCGGTCGCGTCGATGCGTATCTTCGAGGACGAAGGGGTGATCGAGCACAGCCGTCGGGTCGGCGAGGAGGTCATCGGGCCGGAGCTCGCCCGCATCGCCGAGCGCCACCCGAGCGTCGGTGAGATCCGGGGCATGGCGACCTTCTGGGCGCTCGAGCTCGTCCGCGACCCGAGCACCCGCGAGCCGCTCGTGCCCTACAACGCGACGGGCGACGCCGCGAAGCCGATGGCGGCCTTCGCCGCGGCGTGCAAGGAGCGGGGGCTGTGGCCCTTCGTGCACATGAACCGCACGCACGTCGTGCCGCCGTGCGTCATCTCCGACGAGGACGCACGGACCGGGCTGGCGATCCTCGACGAGGCGCTCGAGGTGGCGGACTCCTTCGTCGTCTGACGCACAGGTGGTGCCGGGTCAGGGCAGCAGGTGGGCCAGGACCCGGCGCACGGGTCCGGGCTCGTCGTGGTCGGTGACCGTCCAGGAGTGCCCGTCCGGGCAGGTGAGCGTGAGCTTCTCGTGGGCGCCGCTGGCGTCGAAGCGGCTGTCCGCGACGACGGACGCAGCATCGCCACCACAGGTGGGGCAGGGGCCGGCTGCGAGGATGTCCATCTCTCGACCGTGCCACGCAGGCCGCCGGGACCTCTCCACCCCTAGGGGTTGATCCCGACCCGACGGTGCGGGTCCCCCTTCGTCACCTCAGGCCGCCGCGACCTCGCGGTCCCCGTCCACCGCGCGGCGCGGGATCGTCCAGCACACGGCGGCGGCGAGCAGGCAGAGGACGGCAGCGGTCACCCAGGCGTTCGCGTACGTGCCGGTCGCCGTGCGGATCGCGCCCGCCACCCACGCACCGGCGCCCGCCCCGACCATGTGGGCGGCGAAGACCCACCCGAACACCACGCCCGAGCGCTGCAGCCCGAAGTGGGTGCGGCACAGCGCCACGGTGGGCGGCACGGTGGCCACCCAGTCGAGGCCGTAGAAGACGATGAAGACCCACATCCCCGGCTGCACGTGCGGGGCGAGGAGCGCGTCGATGGTCAGCAGGCTGAGGCCGCGCAGGGCGTAGTAGGCGCACAGGAGCAGGCGCGGGTCGACCTTGTCGGTGAGGTAGCCCGAGGCGATCGTGCCGACGACGTCGAAGATGCCGACGAGCGCGAGCAGCCCGGCGGCGGCCGTCGCGGGCATCCCGTGGTCGTGCGCGGCGGGCACGAGATGGGTCTGGACGAGGCCGTTCGTCGACCACCCGCACACCCAGAAGGTGAGGGCCAGCGCCCAGAAGGCCCAGTGCCGAGAGGCCTGGCGCAGCACGCGCAGCGCGGTGACCGCGGGGTTCTCGCTCGGCGGGCCCGGGTCGGTGACGGCGTAGCCCTCGGCGACCCCGTAGGGCATGAGCCCGCGGTCGGACGGGCGGTCGGTGAGGAAGAGCCCGACGAGCACGGCGACGACGAGCGAGAGCGCCGCGACGATCCCCGCGGCAGCGCGCCACCCGAGCTCGGTCGCCGTCCACGCGATGACCGGCAGGAAGAGCAGCTGACCGGTCGCGTTGGCGGCGGAGAAGAGGCCGGTGACGAGCCCCCGGTGCGCGACGAACCACCGGTTGGCGACGATCGCGCCGAAGACGAGTGCCATCGCCCCGGTGCCCAGCCCGATGACGAAGCCCCACAGCAGCCACAGGTGCCACGGCGAGGTCATGACGAGGGTCGCGCCGCTGGCGACGCCGACGACGACGAGCGCGGTCGTCACGGTCCGCCGGATGCCGAAGCGCTCCATGACCGCGGCGGCGAAGGGGGCGGCGAGCCCGTAGAGGACGAGGTTGAGGCTCACCGCCCCGGAGGTGGTCGCGCGGTCCCAGCCGAGCTCGCGCTCGATCGGCTCCATGAGCACACCGGTGCTCGAGCGGAAGGTCGCGGCCGCGACGAGGGCGAGCAGGGTCACGGCGGCGACCACCCAGGCGGGGTGGATCCGGCTGCGGGTCGCCGCTCGCTGCTGGGTCGTCACCCGGTCATGATGCCGCTCCTCCACGCTCCGTGCGACGGGGTGACCGCGGCTCGGTCCGCGCTCCCCTCCAGGTTGACATATGAGAATGCTACTGACAATCGTTCTCAACTATGAGACGCCCCCTGACCCCCTTCGCCCCCACCCGACCGCTCCTCGCCGGCTCCGCCGCGCTCGCCGTCCTGCTCACCGCGGCGTGCGGCAGCAGCACCACGGGCAGCGCCGATGCCGAGCCCGCCGCCACGCCCTCCGCATCCCCGGTCCCGCGTGCCGAGGAGGTCTCGACCGCCGTCGGCACCCCCTCGGGCGAGACGACCGAGGAGGGGCGGCGCGCCTCACGCATCGCCGTCACCCACGACGGAGGGGTCGTCGTGCTCGACGCGACCGACCTCACCCTGCTCGGCGAGTTCCCCGTCGAGGGCTACGCCCGGCTCAACCCCGCCGGCGACGAGCGCCACCTCTTCGTCACCGAGGGCGACGGCTTCCGCCTCCTCGACCTCGGCGGGTACTCGCTGCCGCACGGCGACCACGACCACCACCACGCGACGACCCCGACGCTGACCGACCTGCGCTACCCGGCGAAGCACCCCGGCCACGTCGTCGTGCACGACGGCCGCACGGTCCTCTACGGCGACGGTGACGGCCGGGTGCGGTCGATCGACCCGGAGGACCTGCGCGACGGGCCGACCGCCCTGCCGAAGGGGCGCACGTGGACCGAGCGCAGCCCCCACCACGGCGTCGCGGTCGAGCGCGAGGACGGCTCGGTGATCACGACCGTCGGCGACGAGGAGTCGCGCTCCGGTGTGAGGATCCGCGACGCGAAGGGGCGCACCGTCGCCTCGTCGGACGAGTGCCCCGGCGTCCACGGCGAGGCCGTGGCGCAGGACGGGGTCGTCGTCCTCGGCTGCGAGGACGGCCTGCTCGTCGTCGACGGCGACGAGATCACGAAGGTCGACTCGCCCGACGACTACGGCCGGATCGGCAACCAGGCCGGGCACGACGAGTCCCCCTTCGTCCTCGGCGACTACAAGTCCGACCCCGACGCCGAGCTCGAGCGGCCGACGAAGGTCAGCATCACCGACACCCGGGACGCGTCGCTGCGCCTCGTCGACCTGCCGGCGAGCTACTCGTTCCGCTCGCTGGGTCGGGGGCCGCAGGGCGAGGCGCTCGTCCTCGGCACCGACGGCCAGCTCCACGTCATCGACCCCGAGTCCGGCGAGATCACCCGCTCGACCCCGGTCGTCGACGCGTGGGAGGAGCCGACGGAGTGGCAGCAGGCCCGCCCGACCCTGCACGTCCAGGACGAGACGGCCTACGTCACCGACCCGAGCACGAAGACCCTGCACATGGTCGACATCGCCAGCGGCGAGGTGATCCGCTCCGGCGTCCTGCCAGTCGTGCCCGACGAGGTCGACGGCACCCGGGGCTGAGCGAGCCCGGTCGGGCTCGTGGGAGGATGTGGCCATGAGTCACGCCAAGCTCTCCGCGCGCCCGACCGGTCCCCACGCGGCCGAGGACCTCGGTCACGGCTACAACATCGCCACCTGGGCCGCCGTCGCGGTCTGCCTCGTGGGCTTCACCATCGGCACCATCGGTGTCGTGCTCCTCGAGTGGTGGCTGCTCGTCGTCGGCCTCGTCATCGCCGTGCTCTCGCTGGCCGTGGGCCGCGTGCTCTCGCTCATGGGCTTCGGCTCGTACTCCCGCGGGGAGGGCGACTCGCCCGAGGGCAAGGACGCGCTCGGCATCAAGTAGCCGACCCGCACCTCTGCTCGACGAGACCCCCGGCCCGCCGCGCGCGCCGGGGGTTCGTCGTGCCGTGGTGCGGCAGGTCAGGACTGCGGCACGCCGTCCTCGACGTCGGCGAGCCACCGCCGGGCCTCGCTGTCGCTCGGCATCCGCCAGTCACCGCGCGGTGAGAGCGTGCCGCCGGGCACGACCTTCGGGCCGTTGGGCAGTGCCGAGCGCTTGAACTGGTTGTCGAAGAAGCGCTGGACGAAGACGAGCAGCCACCGTCGGATCGTCGCGAGCTCGTAGGCGACCCGCTCCGCCTCGGGCACCGAGCTCGGCCACTCGCCGCGCTGGGCGTCGGCCCACGCGTGCTCGGCGAGGAAGGCGATCTTGCTCGGCCGGTAGCCGCGGCGCAGCACGTGGTACAGCGTGAAGTCCTGCAGCGAGTACGGCCCGATCTTGTCCTGGGTCGACTGCGGACGCTCGCCGTCCTTGCTCGGCACGAGCTCGGGGGAGATCTCGGTGTCGAGCACGGACAGCAGCGTCTGCGAGGCGGACTCCTCGAGCTGGCCGGAGCCGGCGACCCAGCGCACGAGGTGCTGCATGAGGGTCTTGGGCACCCCGGCGTTGACGCCGTAGTGCGACATCTGGTCGCCGACGCCGTAGGTGCACCACCCGAGGGCGAGCTCGGAGAGGTCGCCCGTGCCGAGGACGAGCCCACCGCGCTGGTTGGCGATGCGGAAGAGGTAGTCGGTGCGCAGCCCCGCCTGGACGTTCTCGAAGGTGACGTCGAAGACCCCGTCGTCCATGTCCTCCACGGCGGTGCCCGCCTGCGCGGCCTCGCCGAAGGGGTGGCCCATCCCCTCGAGCATCTGCGTCGCCGCCGGGCGGATGTCGAGCTCCTCCCACGTGATGCCGAGGGTCTCCATGAGCGCGATGGCGTTGGTCTTCGTGCGGTCCGACGTCGCGAAGCCGGGCATCGTGATGCCGATGACGTCGGTGCGCGGCCGCTCGAGCCGGTCCATCGCCTTGACCGCGACGATGAGCGCGTGGGTCGAGTCGAGCCCGCCGCTGACGCCGATGACGATCTTCGGCGCCCAGGTCTCGCTCGTCATCGAGCGCAGCCGCTGCTCGAGGCCGCTCACCTGGATGTTGTAGGCCTCGTAGCAGTCGAGGGCGAGGCGCTCCTCGTCGTCGGGGACGAAGGGGTAGCGGTCGAGCGGGCGCAGCAGGCCGAGGTCGCCGGTCGGCGGGTCGAGGGTGACGTGCAGGTCGCGGTACTGGCGCGGCGAGATGCCGAGCGCGACCGCGTTGTCGTCGAAGGAGCCCTGGCGCATCCGCTCCTGGCGCAGCCGGTCGACGTCGACGTCGACGGTCGTGCGCCGGGGCCCGGCGGGGAAGCGCTCGGACTGGCCGAGCAGCTCGCCCATCTCGTAGACCATCGTCTGCCCGTCCCACGAGAGGTCGGTGCTCGACTCCCCTTCGCTCGCGGCCGCGTAGAGGTAGGCGGCGGTGCAGCGCATCGAGGCCGAGCGGGCCAGGAGGTGACGGTCCTCGGCGCGGGCCACGGTGATCGGCGAGGCCGAGAGGTTGAGCAGGACGGTCGCCCCGGCGAGCGAGGCCTCGTGGCTCGGCGCGATCGGCACCCAGAGGTCCTCGCACACCTCGACGTGGACGACGAGACCGGGCACGTCGTCGACGTGGACCATGAGGTCGGTGCCGAAGGGGGCGTCGCGCAGCGCGTCGGCGCCGGGCCACGTCGGGCGGAAGGTCTCGCCGACGACGCCCGCGCCCTGTGCGAACCACCGCTTCTCGTAGAACTCGCGGTAGTTGGGCAGGTAGGACTTCGGGGCGATGCCGAGGACCTCGCCGTCGTGGAGGACGACGGCGCAGTTGTAGACCCGGTTGCCGTGACGAAGGGGGGCGCCGACCGCGAAGACCGGACGCAGGCCCGCGGTGGCCCGGGCGAGCTGGTCGATCGCGGCCTCGGTGTCGCGCAGGAGGACGTCCTGGAGGAAGAGGTCGTCGAGCGAGTACCCGGTGAGCCCGAGCTCGGGGAAGACCGCGACGGCGACGCCCTCGTCGTGCAGCTCGCGCACGATCGCGCCGACCGCGTCGGCGTTGGCGAAGGGGTCGGCCTGCGTCACCGGCATCGTGCACGCCGCCACCCGCGCGAACCCGTGCGTGTAGATGTTGCGGAAGTCGCGAGTCATGGCCTCACCCTATGGCTCGCGCCCTTGGTGGTTGAGGTGCGAGGAGCTCTGCGACGAGCCTCGAAACCACTCTTTCAGTGGTTGAGGTGCGAGGAGCTCTGCGAGCGAGACGTGGTGGTTGAGGTGCGAGCGCCAGCGAGCGGAAGGCTGGACGCGGGAGGCTGCGGTGACGGTGGGCGGCCGTAGCGTGGCGGGGTGAGCACCTCGATCCTCTGGCTGCGCCGCGACCTCCGTCTGCACGACCACCCTGCGCTCGCCGCGGCGCACGCCGACGGGGGAGAGGTCATGCCGGTCTTCGTGCTCGACCCCGACCTGCTCGAGAAGGCCGGGCAGGTGCGCACCGCCGCCCTCGTCGAGGTGCTCCGCGCGACCGACGAGTCCTACGACGGTCATCTCGTCCTCCAGGAGGGTGACCCGGCGGAGGTCCTGCGCCGCCTGGCGACGAAGGTCGGGGCGACGCGGGTGCACATCTCGCGCGAGACCGAGCCGTGGGGCGCCGAGCGCGACGAGCGCGTCCGCGAAGCCCTGGCGCAGGACGACGTCGAGCTCGTCGAGACCGGTACGCCCTACGTCCTGGGTCCCGGCACGGTCCTCAACGGCAGCGGCAATCCCTACAAGGTCTTCACCCCCTTCGCCAAGGCGTGGCGCGACCACGACCACCCCAAGCCGTGCCCGGTCCCCGACGACCTGCGGCTCACCCGTGGCGGTGTCGACTCCGTCGACCCGCCCGACGTCGAGGCCCCCGTCGAGCTGCCCCCGCTCGGCGAGGAGGCCGCGATGCGGCGGTGGGCCGACTTCCTCGACGAGGACGTCGCCGGCTACGACGACGGCCGCGACCAGCCGGCGCTCGACTCGACCTCACGCATGTCGGTGCACCTCAAGTGGGGCGTGGTCCACCCGCGCACCCTGCTCGCCGACCTCGCCCCCCGGCGGGGCAAGGGCGTGCACACGTACGTCACCGAGCTCGCGTGGCGCGAGTTCTACGGCGACGTCCTGCACCACAACCCGCACTCGGCGACCCGCGACCTCACCGACTCCCTCGCCGGGCTGCGCTACGACGACCTCGACGACGAGACCTTCTCGGCCTGGGCGGAGGGGCGCACGGGCTACCCCTTCGTCGACGCCGGGATGCGCCAGCTCCTCGAGCAGGGGTGGATGCACAACCGGCTGCGGATGGTCACGGCGAGCTTCCTCACCAAGGACCTCCACTGCTGGTGGCCGCGCGGTGCCGCGTGGTTCATGGACCACCTCGTCGACGGCGACGTCGCGAGCAACCAGCACGGCTGGCAGTGGGTGGCCGGCACCGGCACCGACGCCTCGCCGTACTTCCGGGTCTTCAACCCGGTGACCCAGGGTGAGCGCTTCGACCCGAAGGGGGACTACGTGCGGCGGTGGGTGCCCGAGCTCGCGCACATCCCGGGCAAGGCCGTCCACCAGCCGTGGTCTCACGACGAGGGCTACGACCACGACTACCCGAAGCGGCTCGTCGACCACGCCGAGGAGCGCAAGGAGGCCCTCGACCGGCTCGAGGAGACTCGCTGACCGGTGTCGTCAGCCGCGGGGCGCGGGCTTCGTCGCGATCTCGCGCAGCAGCTCGACGGCCCGCGCCGCCGCGGGGTTGGCGCGGGCGACCGGCGCGGTGAGCGCGACGATGTCGCGCGTCGGGACCGGTCGGGTCAGGCGCACCCGCCGGACACCGGTGGGCAGACGCGTGCGGCTCGCGAGGTCCGGGATCACGGCGATGCCGACGCCCGCGGCGACGAAGGCTGCCGCCGTGTAGTGGTCCTGCGCCTCGACCGTGTACCGCGGGCGGAAGCCGGCCGCCGCGCACGCCCGGGCGATGAGCGACTCGGTGACACCGGCGGAGATGTCGCTGCTGATCCACGACTCCTCGGCGAGCTCGATCATCGGCACGCTGCGGCGACGCGCGAGACGGTGGTCCTGGGGGAGCAGGGCGACGAAGGGGTCGGACGTCAGCGGGGTGATCGAGTAGCCGGGCCGCAGCGTCTCGCGCGGGTCATCGGGCACGACGTCGATGTCGACGGGCGGGGACTCCCCGGTGGGGTAGCCCTCGGTGAGGATCATCTCGAGGACGAGGTCGGGCATCTCCGACTGCAGCCGACGGGCGATCCGCGGCAGCCACAGCGACCCGACCGAGGCGAAGTAGCCGATCGACAGCGACCCGGTGTTGCCCTCGCGCAGGTCGGTGATGACCGACTCGAGCCGCTTGACCTCCGACATGAGCGGCTCGCTCTCGGCGGCGAGGGTGCGGCCGGCCGCCGTCGGCTCGACCCCGCGGCCCACGCGCTCGAGCAGCGAGAGCCCGGTCTGCTTCTGCAGGGCGGTCATGTGCTGGCTCACGGCGCTGCCCGTCATGCCGAGCAGGTCGGCCGCGGCGCTGATCGACCCGTTGGCGACGACGGAGCGGAAGATGCGCAGCCGGTGGACGTCGATCACGTCGGTCAACCTATCAGTGATGCTTAACGATCGAGTAGCAGAAGCAACTTGTGGTTAGTAGATGACGGCGCAACCATAGATCTATGACCAACTGGCTGAGCACCGTCCTGACCCGCCGTCCCTCCTCCTCGCGCCACGTCGGCGCCGGCTTCGACGCCGACATGATGCGCATGGCCCACGAGCTCTCGCTCATGGCCCAGCAGAGCCCGAAGTCCGGCTCGCACTCCCGCACCTCCTCGGACCGCATCGCCACCTCGCGCGAGGGCGTCACCGAGTCCTACAAGGTCTACCCGAGCGCCGTGCGCCGGATGCCGGACCGCTACCACCCCACCCTCTCCACGCGCTGACCTCGACCGCCAGCCCGGTCGCACGCCGAAGGGCCCGCCCCCAGCAGGGGCGGGCCCTTCGTCATGCGCCTCGCGGCGCCCAGGTCACGCGGTGCTCGACCCGACGCCGTTCATCGCCGCGGCACGGCCGGCCTCGAGCCGGGCGACGGGGACGCGGAAGGGCGAGCAGCTGACGTAGTCGAGGCCCACCTCGTGGAAGAAGTGGATCGACTCCGGGTCACCGCCGTGCTCGCCGCAGACACCGGTCTTCAGGCTCGGCTTCGTCTTGCGACCGCCCGCGACGCCCTGCCGGACGAGCTCGCCGACGCCGATGCCGTCGAGGGTCTCGAAGGGGGAGACCGCGAGCACGCCGTTCTCCATGTACGTCGTGAAGAACTCCGTCTCCACGTCATCGCGCGAGAAGCCCCACGTCGTCTGGGTGAGGTCGTTGGTGCCGAAGGAGAAGAAGTCCGCCTCGTGGGCGATCCGCTCCGCCGTGAGCGCCGCGCGCGGCAGCTCGATCATGCAGCCGATCGGCAGGTCGAGGGTCACGCCCGCGGCCTCTCCGACCTCCTGGAGGATCTCCAGGCCCTGCTCGCGCACGAGGTGCAGCTCACGACGCGAGCCGATGAGCGGCACCATGATCTCGGGCTGCGGGTCCTTGCCCTGGCCGCGCAGCTCGACGACCGCCTCGGCGATCGCGCGGATCTGCAGGGCGAAGAGGCCGGGGTACTTCAGGCCCAGGCGCACGCCGCGCAGGCCGAGCATCGGGTTCTGCTCGTGGGTCGCGCGGACCGCCTCGAGCAGGACCTTGTCGCGCTCGAGCTCGGGGCCCTCCTCGCCACGGGCCTTCGCGAGCTCGACCTTGACGGTGAGCTCGGTGAGGTCGGGGAGGAACTCGTGCAGCGGCGGGTCGATGAGCCGGATCGTCGCGGGCAGGCCGTCCATGACGGTGAGCAGCTCGACGAAGTCGGCCCGCTGGAGCGGAAGCAGCTCGGCCATGACGCTCGCGCGGGCCTCGTCGTCCTCGGCGAGGATGACGCGCTCGATGTACTCGCGGCGCTCGCCGAGGAACTGGTGCTCCGTGCGGCACAGGCCGATGCCCTCGGCGCCGCGGTCGCGGGCGCGCTGGGCGTCCTCGCCGGTGTCGGCGTTGGTGCGCACGCGCAGCCGGCGACGGGCATCGGCGTGCCGGAGCAGACGGTCGACGGCCGCGACGAGCTCGCGGGTGTCGTCGTCCTCGGCCTTGGCCTGGGCGGCCTCGAGGCCGTCGGCGATGTAGGTCATCACCGGCGAGTCGATGACGTCGACCGCGCCGAGGTAGATCTGGCCGGTCTTGCCGTCGATGGAGATGACGTCGCCCTCGGAGACGACGGTCTCGCCGACCGTGATCGTCTTCTTCGCGACGTCGATCTGCAGGTCCTCGGCGCCGACGACGGCGCACATGCCCATGCCGCGGGCGACGACCGCGGCGTGCGAGGTCTTGCCGCCACGGGCGGTGAGCACGCCCTGCGCGGCGATCATGCCGGGCAGGTCCTCGGGCGAGGTCTCGCGACGCACGAGGACGACGTCCACCCCTTCGGCCGCCTTGGCCGTGGCCGAGGCGTTGTCGAAGGCGACGGCGCCGACGGCGGCACCGGGGGAGGCCCCCATGCCGGTCGCGAGGAGCTGGCGCACCGCGTCCTTGTCGAACTGCGGGAAGAGCAGGTTGGTCAGCTGCTCACCGGTGACGCGCTCCAGCGCCTCGTCCATGGTGATGAGCTGCTCGTCGACGAGCTGGGTGGCGACGCGGAAGGCGGCGGCCGCCGTGCGCTTGCCGACGCGGGTCTGCAGCATCCACAGCTTGCCGCGCTCGATGGTGAACTCGATGTCGCACAGGTCGCGGTAGTGCGTCTCGAGGCGGCGCATCGCCGAGCGCAGCTCGCGGTAGGCGTCGCGGTCGCGCTCCTTGAGGTCGGACAGCGCCAGGGTGTTGCGGATGCCGGCGACGACGTCCTCGCCCTGGGCGTTCGGCAGGTAGTCGCCGTACACGCCCGAGTGGCCGGAGGAGGGGTCGCGGGTGAAGCACACGCCCGTGCCGGAGGTCTCGCCGAGGTTGCCGAAGACCATGGCCTGGACGTTGACCGCGGTGCCGAGGTCGTCCGGGATGCGCTCACGACGGCGGTAGAGCATCGCGCGCTCGGTGTTCCAGCTGCGGAAGACGGCCTCGATGGCCATGTCGAGCTGCTTGCGCGGGGTCTGCGGGAAGGGCTTGCCCGTGGCCTCTTCGACGATCGCCTTGTACTCCTTGACGAGCGTGCGCAGCTGCTCGACGTCGAGCTCGACGTCGGAGATCACCCCGGCCTCGGACTTGCGGGCGTCGAGCGCCTCGGAGAAGAGCTCGGAGTCGATGTCGAGCACCGTCTTGCCGAACATCTGGATGAGACGGCGATAGGAGTCCCAGGCGAAGCGCTCGTCATCGGCGAAGTCGGCGAGCGCGTGCACGGTGTCGTCGTTGAGACCGACGTTGAGGACGGTCTCCATCATCCCCGGCATGGAGAACTTCGCGCCCGAGCGCACGGAGAGCAGGAGCGGCTCCTCGCTGTCGCCGAGGGTGCGGTCGATGTGGTCCTCGACCTCGCGCAGCCGTCGGGTCACCTCGACCCGGACCTCCGGCGGGACCTTGCCCTCGCTGAGGTAGGCGCGGCACGCATCCGTGGAGATGGTGAAGCCGGGCGGGACGGGCAGACCGAGCTTGACCATCTCGGCGAGGTTGGCACCCTTGCCGCCGAGGAGGTCCTTCTGGTCCTTGTCGCCGTCGCTGAACATGTACACGTACTGCGTCATCGCTGCTCCTCGCCGTCCGGGCGCGTCGACGCGCCCGAGGATCCCTGGGGTTGGCTCATGGTGGCAGACACGAGCGGCAGGGCCGCCTCGGGGTTCCGACTGGCGGGACGGACAGGTGTGCGAAGGGGGAGCGCTGGGTCCCCGGCGGCGCGAGGGTCAGGTGCCGCGCACCCGGTCGACCGCGCCGCGCACGGCGTCGGCGGAGCGGGCGAGGAGAGAGGCGTCGGTGTCGCCCCCGGACGACCAGGACGGGTCCTGCGGCAGCGGTCCCATCGGGTCGGCCTGCTCCGGGTCGTCGGCGGACTCGACGCGCGGGTCGGCGAGGGAGCGACGGATCGCGTCGTCCAGCGGCACGAGCTCGTACCCCGCGGGGAGGAGGTCCCGGCGGACGTCGTCCTCGGCGGCGACCATGTCGTGGTGCAGGCTCTGGACGAGCGCCCTGACCGTCGGGGAGGGCACGTCGGTCAGGGCCGCGACGAGCGAGCCGACGAGATCGGTGGGCAGCAGCGGGACCTCGACCTGGGGGCGGGAGAGCCCGGCGATCGCGGCGTAGCGGTCGAGCAGACCGGCGTAGGACAGCGCCTCGGGGCCGCCGACGTCGTAGTGCCGGCTGGGACCAGGGGCGTCCAGCGCGCCGACGAGCGCCTCGATGACGTCGACGACGGCGACGGGCTGGACCTGCGTGTCCATCCAGGTCGGCACGGTCTGCACCGGCACCCTCTCGCTCACCTGGCGGATGATCTCGAAGGATGTCGAGGCGCTGCCGACGAGCACGGCGGCCCGCAGGGTGATGACGACCGCCGAGCTGCGCCCGAGGATCTCCTCCACCTCGAGGCGAGAGGACACGTGGGCGCTGAGGTCGTCGTGGTCGACCTCGGGCACGATCCCGGAGAGGTAGACGACTCGCTGCACCCCGTGGGCGTCGACTGCCGTCGCGACGTGCTGCGCGGCGGCGCGGTCCGTGTCCTCGAAGTCGCCGCCGTCCATGCCGTGGACGAGGTAGTAGACGGCCTCGACCCCGCGGACCGCCGCGTCGACGGATCGCTCGTCGCCGATGTCCATCTCGACGACCTCGACGCGATCGCCCCACCACGGAGCGGGCTTGTCGAGGTCTCGGGTCGTCGTGCGCACCTCGTGCCCCTCCGCGAGGAGCCGGGGGACGAGCCGCCCTCCGACGTAGCCGGTGGCGCCGGTGACCAGGACCTTCACAGATGTGCTCCTCGCAGGGCCCGGTGGGGCCGCGTCGTCGAGAGCACGACGCTACCGGCGTCAGCCCTCCGCGAGGCCGTCGAGCGCGTCGCCGGTCAGGCGCTGTGTCGTCCACTCGTCCTGAGGGAGTGCTCCGACCGCGCGGTAGAAGGCGATCGAGGGCTCGTTCCAGTCCAGGACGGTCCACTCCAGGCGCGGGTAGCCGCGCTCGCGGCAGACCTGGGCGAGCGTGCGCAGCAGCGCCAGGCCGAGGCCGGAGCCGCGCTGCTCGGGCTCGACGTAGAGGTCCTCGAGCCAGATGCCGTTGCGACCGGTCCACGTCGAGAAGGTGAGGAACCACAGGGCCATGCCGACTACCCTTCGCCCCTGCGGCTCGTCGACCACGGCGACGTGGCAGAAGGCGGTGGGTGCCCCGTCGGCGGGGAAGAGAGCCGCGGAGAGGGACTCGACGGTCGCCTCGACGGCGTCCGGCTCGCGCTCGTAGACGGCGAGCTCGGTGATGAGCCGCAGGATGTCGGGGACGTCGGCGACGGTCGCCTCTCGGACGACGGCGCTGGTCGAGGTGCTCATGGGCTCAGCCTGCCGTGCGGGGCGCGACCTGCGCGCGGGTGTCCCGGCGGTGGGCGAGCAGGGACAGGCCGAGGACGAGCAGGCCCGCGGTGGCGAGCAGGGCGCCGACGGCGCTCGGGGCGCGCCAGCCGTAGCCCGCGGCGACGACGAGACCGCCGAGCCAGGCGCCGAGCGCGTTGGCGGTGTTGAGGGCGGCGTGGTTGCCCGCGGCGCCGAGGGTGCGCGCCGACCCGGCGACGGCCATGAGCCGCAGCTGCAGCGAGAGGACGAAGACCGAGGCGCTCGCGGAGGCGAGGAAGACAGCGCACGCGACGAGCACGACGGAGCCGGCCGACAGCGCCACGAGGAGCAGGGCGACGGCGAGGGAGAGGGCCGACCCGGCGACGGTGCGCAGCACCGAGCGGTCCGCGAGCCGTCCGCCGGCGATCGTGCCGATGACCCCGGCGACACCGAAGACGAGGAGGTAGAGCGGCACGGTCGACGCGCTCACGCCGGTCTCCTCGCGCAGCATCGGCGAGATGTAGCTGTACATCGAGAACATGCCGCCGAAGCCGATGGCGCCGACGAGGAGCGTGAGCCACACCTGCAGCGAGCGGAAGGCGCGCAGCTCGGTCCGCACGCTCGCCCCCTCCTCGGGGGCGAAGTAGGGCAGCGTGAGCAGGACGAGGACGGCCGTGACGAGCCCGACGGCGGTGACGCCCCAGTACGCGCTGCGCCACCCGAGCTCCTGCCCCATCCACGTCGAGACGGGCACCCCGACGACGGTGGCGAAGGGGATGCCGAGCATGATCTGGCTCACAGCGCGCCCGCCGCGGCCGGGGGCGGCGAGGTCGACGGCGACGATCGAGGCGACGGCGAAGAAGGCGCCGTGCGGCAGCCCGGCGAGCATCCGGGCGCCGAAGAGCACGGGATAGCTCGTCGCGAGCGCGCTCAGGGTGTTGCCGACGACGAAGGCGGCCATGAGCGCGACGAGCATCGCGCGCCGCGGGACGCGCGTGCCGAGGACGGCGATGGTGGGGGCACCGACGACGACCCCGATCGCGTAGGCGGAGATCGTGTGGCCGGCCTCGGGGATGCTCACCCCGATCCCCTCGGCGATCTCGGGCAGCAGCCCCATGGTGACGAACTCGGTCGTCCCGATGGCGAAACCGCCGAGGACGAGGGCGGTCATCGCGGCGCGGTGGGCGGTCGGTCCGAGGGCGGGGGGCGAAGGGGGAGCCGGGGGTGCAGCGGTCGTCACCGCAAGATTCTCCCCCCTCGCGAGGTGCGCGGCGAAACCGTCTCGGGCCGGCGCCGGCGCCAGCTGCTCGTGACGGGTGGGTATTTCTCCCCATCGACGGTGCCACCTGCACCTCCATAGCGTGGGTGCAGCGCCCCACGGGGGAGGCGCCGCGCCCGAGGCGGGACCAGCAGGGGAGGTCCCGCCTCGTGGTGTGCCCCCCTTCGCCGGTCGAGGGAGGAGGGTGAGCCCCCGCACGCAGGCCCGTGCCGACGCTGGGCAGACGCGCGAATACCGCTGGTCCGTGGGGTCATCCGCGGGTTGCGCTGTGCCACGATTACCCGCATGTCACACAACGCAGGGGGCCCCTCTGGCCCGAACGTCCCTCCGCCCCCCGGTCAGGGTCCCGGCGGTTCTTACGGCGGCCCGCAGGGCCCCGGCGGCCCTGGTGGTCCGGGTCAGCCCTACGGCGCCCCGCAGGGCGGCGCCCCCCAGAAGAAGAGCAAGACCGGCCTCATCGCCGGGATCGCGGGCGGCATCGCCCTGATCCTCGTGCTGTGCTGCGTCGGCGGCTTCTTCCTCACCCGCGGTGACGACGACGAGTCCAGCTCGTCGAGCACGAGCGCCGCCTCGACGAGCGAGAGCACCTCCGAGACCTCCTCGGAGACCCCCAGCGAGTCCGAGACCTCCTCGGAGACCCCGAGTGAGTCCGAGACCCCGAGCGAGACGAGCAGCGACACCGGCTCCGGCTCCGGCGGCGACATCAGCCTCCCCTCCGAGTTCGACGGCTGGAAGAAGGTCGACACCAGCGTCAGCGCGCCGGCCGGCGGCCAGGTCGGTGCCTACACGAAGGGGTCCGAGGCCCTCTCGATCGTCACCATGGGCGAGAGCCCGGGCGTCATGGACAGCTTCGAGGGCCTGTGGTCGAACGAGGAGAAGGTCGGGGACACGTCCTGCGGCAAGTACTCGAACCAGACCCAGTGCGCGAAGGTGCAGGACGGCAACATCATCCTCATCACGCACAGCGGTGACGCGAAGACCACGGCCGGCTACCTGGACGACTTCATCGCCGCCCTCTGACCGACCGCCCGTCTCGACGGCCCTCGCCCATCCCGGGCGGGGGCCGTCGTCGTGCCCGCCGACCCGCGGCACCCACGTCATAGGCTCCCGGCATGGCGACCTCTCACATCCGCACCACCCGTGACGGCGGCGTGGCCACCGTCGAGCTGCACCGGCCCGACAAGCTCAACGCGCTGACGCTCGACATGCTCGACGGCCTCGTCAGCACCGCCCACGAGCTCGGGCGCGACCGCTCGCTGCGGGCCGTGATCATCGCCGGCTCGGGCGAGTCCTTCTGCGCCGGGCTCGACTTCGCGACCGTCATGTCCGACCGGGCCGGTCTCTGGCGCGCCTTCGC
Organism: Janibacter sp. UYMM211; assembly: GCF_040547045.1. NCBI lineage: Bacteria > Bacillati > Actinomycetota > Actinomycetes > Micrococcales > Intrasporangiaceae > Janibacter > Janibacter sp. UYMM211. The sequence continues at coordinate 114,171 of NZ_JBEPOY010000006.1, forward strand.
CCCTCGGCCCTGGAGGGGGACGAACACCTTCCAGGAGGCCTGCTGGGCCTACCGCCGCCTGCCCGTGCCCGTCGTCGCCGCCGTGCACGGCAACTGCCTCGGGGGCGGGCTGCAGATCGCCCTCGGTGCCGACTTCCGGGTGACCACCCCGGACGCGCGCTGGTCGGTCCTCGAGGGCCGCTGGGGGCTCATCCCCGACATGAGCGGCATCCAGGCGCTCTCGGAGCAGGTCGGCAAGGACGTCGCGAAGCGCCTGACGATGACCGCCGAGGTGCTCGACGGCGAGCGGGCCGTCGAGCTCGGGCTGGCCAGCGAGGTGGCGCTCGACCCGCGCGAGCGCGCCGGCGCCCTCGTCGACGAGCTGCTCACCCGCAGCCCCGACGCGCTGGCCTCGGCGAAGCGTCTCTTCGAGGGCACGTGGCACCGCGGGCCGCGGCACACCTTCGCCCGCGAGCGGGTCGAGCAGCTCGGCCTCCTCGTCGCTGCCAACACCAAGCGGGCGCGCTCGGCCGCCTTCGCCCGCACGACCCCCGAGTACGCCGACCGGGGCCGCCGCCTCCTGCCCTGACCCGCCCGGATGGTGCACGCGCCCCGCACCGGGCAGGGGTGCGCTGGGAGACTGGGCCGGTGACCCCACCTCACCTCCCCATGCCCGACCTCGCTCCCGGCCTGCACGTGGTGCCCCCGACCCACGACGACGTGGCGGCGCTCGCGGCCCTCGCGACCGCGCAGAGACGGGCGGTGACCGGCAGCGGGTCGGTCGGCGTCGACGAGGTCGCGATGGAGGTCACGGGCATCGGGTCGTGGACGCGTCGCCAGCTCCTCGTGCGCGACGGCGAAGGGGAGGACGCCCCCGTCGTCGCGTGGGCGAGGGTGCACGACCGTGCCGCCGGCCGGACCAACGTCGAGCTGACGGTCGCGCCCGGCCGGGCGGACGGCGACGAGATCGCGGCGGCCCTGCTGCGCTGGGCCGAGGAGGTCGGCGTGACCTTCGCCGCCTTCCGCGGGCTCGGGGGCACGCTGCTCGACGTCAGCGTGCGCGCCGACGACGAGACCTATCGCCGTCGCCTCGAGGCTGCCGGGTACGAGGCGGTGCGCACCTGGCTGCAGATGAGCCGACCGGTGACCGAGGACGACGCCGGGCTCCCCGGCCCGCGCGAGGGGGTCGTCGTGCGCCGGGTCGCCACCCACGAGGACGGCATGCCCGTCGCCGAGGACGTCCAGACCGTGCACCGGATGCTCGAGGAGTCCTTCGCCGACCACTTCAACTCCTACCGGGAGTCCTTCGCGGAGTTCGTCCAGCGGCAGCGCGAGGCGACGGGTCACCGCTGGGACCACTGGTGGATCGCCGAGATCGACGTCGACGGGCAGTGGGTGCCCGGGGGCGCGGTCGTCTCCTCGGTGTCCGGCCGGGACGCCGACGGCCGGGTCGGCAGCTATGTCGACTACATCGGCGTGCACCGGCTGGCACGCGGGCGCGGGGTCGCGAAGGCCCTGCTGCACACCGTGATCCGCGACGCGCTGGAGCGCGGCCGCAACCGGGTCGCGCTCGAGGTCGACGCCGACAGCCCGACCGGTGCCGACGGGCTCTACGAGTCGATGGGGTGGACCACCGCGTACCGCACGACGTCCTTCCACCGGCACGTGGAGGTGCCCGGGGCGGACGCCCCGGTGCCAGTGGCCAAGCCGATCGACGACGAGGGCTGAGCCCGCCGCACCGATCGGCTCGGCTCAGTCCTGCACCTCGAGCTCGAAGTCGAAGCCGCGCAGACGCTCGGCGAGGGGCTCGGCCATCGCGGCCGCGGGGGTGAGCACGCCCCCGGGGCTGTCGAGCTCGTCGAGCGCCAGGCACAGCGCCGCCTGGCCGAGCATGATCGCCGTCCCGTTGTAGCCGGGGTCGTAGGGAGCGCCCACCCGGGTGCGCACCTGCTGCCCGCTCGTCGTGCCGGCGACGACCTCCATCGCGAACATGCCCCGCACGCGGGTCTCCTCGCTCGGGCCCTCGCCGGGCTCGGGGAGCACGCGGTCGAGGACGGCGCGGGTGGGGCCGAAGGCCATGCCCCCGGCCACCCCGAGCAGCCCGGCGGTCATCGCGACGGCCTTGAGCGGCGCGGTGCGCGAGCGACCGAAGTCGCTCACCTCCTGGTAGCGGAAGTCGCGCCCGTAGGCGTAGCCGAGCAGCGCGTTGGTCCGGCGCACGACCCGGGTGTTGTACGACGCCATGACGAAGGGGCCCGTCCATCGGCCCTCGTCGGTGCGGCGCACCGGGAGCGCCCGGGTGACGCGGGAGAGGGGAGAGGACCCGCCCCGCGACCTCGGCGCCGGCTCGGCCGCTCGGTCGGGGGACAGCCCGTAGGGGTCGGCGACAGTACGTCGGGCGGTCTCGTCCTCCCGGGCGGCGATGGCCTGCTGGCGCATCGAGTCGATCGTGCCGCCGCTCAGCCCGCCGCGCATGCGGCGCACCGACAGGGTGGTCGTCGTCAGCTCGCCGAGACCGCGCTCGCGTGCCGCCTGGGCGGTGAGCCACACGCCGAGGTCCGAGGGCACGGAGTCGAAGCCGCACGACGGCACGATGCGGGCACCCGTGCGCCCGGCGAGCTCGTGGAAGGCGTCGGCGACGTCGTGGACGAAGAGCACCTCGCCCGTGAGGTCGGCGTAGTGGGTGCCGGCCTCGGCGCACGCACGGACGACCTCGCGGCCGTGGCGCGCGTACGGGCCCACCGTCGTGGCGAGCACCCGGGTCCGGGCGGCCAGTGCGTCGCACGCGGGTCCGTCGGAGGCGTCGAGGACGACCCGCTCCCACTCGGCGGCGACCCCGCCGAGACGCTCGGCGACCGCGTCGAGCCGGGCGCGCGAGCGACCCGCGAGGGCGACCCTCAGGCCGGCGGGTGCGTGGTCGCGCAGGTGGGCGGCGGTCAGCTCGCCGACGAAGCCGGTGGCGCCGAAGAGGACGACGTCGAGGTCACGGGTGGTCGAGGCCATGACGCGACCCTACGCGGGCGAATTTCGGGGGAGCGCAAGACGCCTCCCCGAGCTGCTGAGCAGGTAGAACGGCAGGGCAGGGATCCCCTGACCGGCCCGAGGAAGTCCCCGCGGGCCCCCGCTTCAAGGAGGACGAGCATGACTCAGCCGAACGACGAGACGGTGCCCTCGGACGCAGCCCTCGGCGGTGTCCCGACGACCAGCGGTGACGGCGGCGCGGACGGCGGTGCCGATGGTGGCGCCGACGGCGGCGCGACCCACGGCCCGGCCGACGGCGGTGCCCACGGCCCCGCGGACGGCGGCGCCGGTGCGGGTGGCGACGGCGGTGCTGACGGTGGAGCCGATGGCGGTGCCGATGGTGGCGCGGACGGCGGTGCCGATGGCGGTGCTGACGGTGGAGCCGATGGCGGTGCCGACGGCGGCGCGACCCACGGACCGGCCGACGGCGGTGCCCACGGCCCCGCGGACGGCGGCGCCGGTGCGGGTGGCGACGGCGGTGCTGACGGCGGTGCCGATGGCGGCGCGGACGGCGGTGCCGACGGCGGCGCCGACCCCGTCGCGCGTGGTCTCTGACATCTGTCGGTGAGCACCCCGACCTCGGGCCAGGCCGGTCACCTGACCGGCCTGGCCCGACTCATCCGTACCGGGCGTGACGACTTCGCCCGGGATCACTGGGGCCGCGGGCCCCTGCTGTCCACCGCCGACCAGCTCGGCGGAGGGGGCTTCGACAGCCTTCTCGACGAGGACGCGGTCGACGAGCTGCTGACGACGCGGGGTCTGCGGACCCCCTTCGTCCGGGTGGCGAAGGCGGGTCGCACCCTCCCCGAGCGCTCCTTCACCGGACCGGCCGGTGTCGGCGCGAGCATCACCGACCAGGTCCGTGACGACGAGCTCACGCGGCTCTTCGCCGACGGCCACACCGTCGTCATGCAGGCTCTCCACCGCACGTGGGAGCCGGTGATGCGACTCGTCCAGGAGCTCTCGGACGACCTCGCGCACCCCGTGCAGGCCAACGCGTACATCACGCCGCCGCAGAGCACGGGCTTCTCCGCGCACTACGACGTGCACGACGTCTTCGTCCTGCAGATCAGCGGCGAGAAGAGGTGGCGCATCCACGCCCCCGTCCTCGTCGACCCCCTTCGCACCGAGCCGTGGGACCAGCGCGGTGACGCCGTCGCCGAGCAGGCGACGGGCGAGCCCGCGCTCGAGGCCACGATGCGGCCCGGTGACGTCCTCTACCTCCCGCGCGGGTGGCTGCACTCCGCGACCGCTCTCGGGGGCACGAGCACCCACCTCACCCTCGGCGTGCACACCTGGCAGGGCGGGCACGTCCTCGACGCCCTCGTCGACCACGCCCGTCGGGCCGTGGCCGACGACCCGCGCGTACGCGCCTCGCTGCCCCTCGGCGTCGACCTCGGCGACCCGCACGCGCTCTCCGGCACCCTCGACCACGTGCGCGACGCCCTCGTGCGCGCCGTCCAGGAGGTGCCCGACGACGTCCTCGCGCAGAGCCTGCTCGGCCGGTCGCACGGGTCGCGCCGGGCCGCCCCCGTCGCGCCGCTGCGCACGGCGCGCGACCTCGCCGCCCTCGAGCAGGACCCGACGGGCTGGGTGCTGCGTCGGCGCGACCACCTCGGCGCCGTGCTCGACGGCGGCGTGCTGCGCAGCCGCGCCGGGACCGTGACCGTCGCCGCCGACGACTCCGCCTGCGTCACCCGTCTGCTCGACGAGGGCGTCGTCCCCGTGGGCGACCTCGGCATCGACCTCGCCCGCCGTCTCGTCCTCGCCGGTCTGGCGACCCCGGACCGGGCGGCGTGACGAGGGCGGGAGCGCGCGGCCTAGGCTCGTGCCGATGACCCTCACCCCTGCCGACCAGCGATGGCGGTGCTCGGTCGCCGCCCGCGAGCGCGACGACGCACCGATCGGCACGGCGGTGCCCGCCCCCCGGTGGATGCTCGTCGGGCACCCGGGCCCGTGGGCCGAGAAGGCCGCACGCACCGATCCCGTGGCGGGGGTGCGCCCGGCTCTCGTCTCTCGGCTCGACGCCGTCGGGGCGCGGCTGCAGCTCATCCGCCCGCACGGCCGGTCCGAGGACTTCCAGGCCCCGTGGCCGGTCTTCCTCGTCGACTGCACGACGGGACGGATCGGGCGCTACACCTGGTCCGAGCCCGAGGATCTCGTCGAGATCGCCGCGCACTTCGCCGAGCTGCCCGAGGTCTGCACCGACCCCCTGGTCCTCGTGTGCTGCCACGGCAAGAAGGACGTGTGCTGCGCGGTCGAGGGGCGTCTCGTCGCCCGTGTCCTCGACGACGTGCTGCCCGGGTCGGTGTGGGAGACCACCCACCTCGGCGGCGACCGCTTCGCCGGCAACCTCGCGATCCTCCCGGAGGGCTCGATGTACGGCCGGGTCGACGGCACGAGCGCGCCCGAGGTCGTCGTCGGTCATCTCGACGGGGTCGTCGACCTCGAGCGGTGGCGGGGCCGGTGCACGTGGAGCTCGCCCGAGCAGGTCGCGGTGCGCGACGTCCTCGCCGGCGGGGTCCGTCTGGCGGACGTCGCCTCGGCCAGGGCGAGCGCCGCGGGCCGGCACGAGTGGGACGTCGTCGTGAGCGCCGGGGGCGAGGAGCACGTCCGCCGCGTGCGGCGCGACTTCTCCGAGCCGCGGCGGCTGACATGCGGTCTCGACCTCGCGGTCATGGCGCAGTGGTCAGTCGCCGAGCGGGCGCACTGACAGCTCGCCCGTGCCGCAGGTGCGGCCCTCCGCCGGAGGCTCCATGATGCGGGCCGCGTTGAGCACCGACACCCGGTCCAGGCTCGGCCGGCCCTCGAGGACCGAGCGGTAGAGGTAGCGCGTGAGCGTCTGCCCGCGGCACTGGTCGTCGATCGTCAGCAGGTCGAAGGAGCTCGGCTGGCCGACGAGCTCCTGGTCGGCCTCGTCGAGGCGGAAGTGCGAGAGCGTGCCGCCCCCGGTGAAGGTGCCGAGAGCCACCCTGTTGCCGTCGACGTCGGGGACGTGCCCGTGGCCGTGGACGCGCAGCCGGCCGGGGGCGTCGGCGAGGGCGGGGGCCTCGTGGGAGAGCGTCAGGTCCGGCGGCTCGGCGTCGCCGAGGGCCTCGACCCATCGGTCGCGGGCGGCCTCCTGCGGCTCCGTGCTGCCGTCGTCGGCATCGCCGTAGTACCGCGGGTCGCCGAAGCCGGCGATGCGCACACCGCCGACGTCGGCGAGGGCGTAGCTGCCGTCGCCCGGGTCGGGCAGGACGACGTTGTCGACCGTCGACAGGGCGTCGAGGAGCGCGGTGTCGTCGGCGGATGTCGCGTCGTGGTTGCCGCGGACGAAGACGTAGGGGACCCCGAGCGACTCGATGCCGCGGGTGATCCGGGAGAGCCGCAGCTCCTCGACCCGGCCGAGGTTGACGAGGTCACCGGTGTCGACGACGACGTCGACGTCGCGCTCCTCGACGATCGTGCGCATGAGCGCGTACTGGTTAGAGGCGTGGATGTCGGAGACGAGCAGCACGGTGACCGCCGGGCGGGTGGCGATCTCGGTGGGCGTGTACTCGCTGCCCAGCGCGGCCGACAGGGCGAGGAGGTTGCGCAGGTAGGGCGCGGCCTGGCCGGCCCGCTCCTCGACGTCGGTGAAGAGCGAGGCGTTGTCGGCGGCCAGGCGCAGCAGACCGGTCGTCTCCAGCGCGGCGAAGCGCTCCTCGCGGTAGGTGCTCGCGGCGCCGATGCCGACGGCGGCGCACGTGAGGCCCCACACGAGCGCGGTGCCGACGACGGCCCGGGCCCCAGGTCGGCGGCGCCTCCACAGCGAGCGCACGGCGAGGACGGCGCCGGCGCCGAGCAGGGCGCCGCCGGCCATCCGCAGGCCCACGCCCACCGCGGCCTCCTCGATGACCCGGGCGCGCTCTGCCCCGCCGACGACGAGCTCGGTCGTGCTCACCCGGCCGCCGGCCACGACGTCGGTGACCTCCTCGCGGATCTGCGGCTCGACCTCGATGCCCGGGGCGAGGCCCGTGAAGTCGGCCGAGACGCTCCCCACGACCGTCTCGGCGCTGATCGAGGAGCGCTGCTCCCACGACGGCGACAGCCGGACCTGCGCGGAGTAGTAGTCGGTGCTCACCGTCGTCGGGAGCAGGACCGTCGTGACGACGCCCGTCACGAGGGCGACGAGCGCGGTGACGACGGCGGTGAGGACCACCCCGCCGACGCGGCGCACGGCGAAGGGGGACGGCATGGCTCGATGGTACGAAGGACGCCCCGGGTTACCCGCGGGTAGGATCTGGCCATGGATGCAGACGTCGTCGTCGTCGGACATGGCCTCGCCGGTCTCGTCGCCACCGCAGAGCTCGCCGACGCCGGTCGCCGGGTGCTCGTCGTCGACCAGGAGCCCCGCTCGGGGATCGGCGGCCAGGCCCACTGGTCCTTCGGCGGGCTCTTCTTCGTCGACAGCCCCGAGCAGCGCCGGATGGGCATCTCCGACAGCCACGAGCTCGCGCTCGCCGACTGGATGGGCTCGGCCGGCTTCGACCGGCCCGAGGACCACTGGCCCCGGGAGTGGGCGCAGGCCTACGTCGACTTCGCCGCCGGGGAGAAGAGGTCGTGGCTGCACCAGCAGGGCATGCGCTTCTTCCCGCTCGTCGGCTGGGCCGAGCGCGGCGACGGCACCGCGGACGGCCACGGCAACTCCGTGCCTCGCTTCCACATCACCTGGGGCACCGGACCGGGGGTCGTCGCCCCCTTCGCCGAACGGGTGGCCGCGGCCGAGCAGGCCGGGCTCGTCACCTTCGCCCACCGTCACCGCGTCGACGAGCTGCTCGTCGACGGAGGAGCGGTCACCGGGGTCCGGGGCGTCGTCCTCGCACCCGACGACCACCCCCGTGGCGAGAGCACGAACCGCGACCCCGTCGGCGACTTCGAGCTGCGTGCTCCCGCCGTCGTCGTCGCGAGCGGCGGCATCGGCGCGAACCACGACCTCGTGCGCGCGGCCTGGCCCCAGCGCCTCGGCGAGCCGCCGCGGCGGATGGTCACCGGGGTCCCGGCGCACGTCGACGGGCGGATGATCGCCATCACCGAGCAGGCCGGCGCGCGCGTCATCAACCGCGACCGGATGTGGCACTACGTCGAAGGGGTGCGCAACTGGGACCCGATCTGGCCCGGCCACGGCATCCGGATCCTGCCGGGGCCGAGCTCGATCTGGCTCGACGCCACCGGTCGCCGCCTGCCCGCGCCGCTCTTCCCCGGCTACGACACCCTCGGCACGCTCGCCCACCTGAGGCGCACCGGGCACGACCACTCGTGGTTCGTCACCAACCGCACGATCGCCGGCAAGGAGTTCGCCCTGTCGGGCTCGGAGCAGAACGCCGACCTCACCGGCCGCTCGGTGCGCGCGGTCGCGCGTCGACCGGTGACCCCGGTGCCGCCGTCGGTCCAGGCCTTCCTCGACAAGGGTGTCGACTGGGTCCAGGCCGACTCGCTCGACGAGCTCGTCGCGCGGATGGGCGAGCTGCGCGAGGAGGGCGAGCCCGAGCTCGACGTCGAGACCGTGCGCCACGAGGTGCTCGCCCGGGACGCGCAGGTCGGCAACCCCTTCAGCAAGGACGCGCAGCTCGCGGCGATGGCGGTCGCCGGGCGCTACCGCGGTGACCGGCTGAGCAAGCGGGCCTACCCGCCCCACCCGATCACCGACCCCGCCCGCGGCCCGCTCGTCGCCGTGAAGCTGCACATCCTGTCGCGCAAGACGCTCGGGGGCTTCGAGACCGACCTGTCCGCCCGGGTGCTCGGCCACGACGGCGAGCCGATCCGCGGCCTGTACGCGGCGGGCGAGGCGGCGGGCTTCGGCGGCGGCGGGGTCCACGGGTACCGCGCGCTCGAGGGCACCTTCCTCGGCGGGTGCATCTTCTCCGGCCGCACCGCGGGCCGGGCGATCGCCGGCGAGCTCGCCGACTGACGCCCGGGTCGAGGTGATGCGGTGCGCCCGGACGCACGACATCACCTCGACCGAGGCTGATCCCCCCTTCGCCCCCTGACCGAGGAGGGCGGCCCGGCCCCCTGCGCCGGGCCGCCCTCCTCGGCGGTCTAGGCCGTGCGCCGGGTCGCGTCCGGCGCCCGACGGATGCCGGCGGCGGCGATCGCACCGGCGAGCAGCGGCACGACGACGAGCACGACGAGCAGCGGCAGCCACGGGATGACGACGATCGGCGAGGCCACCACCGAGGTGCCCTGGGCGGGGTCGAAGGACGTGCCCGTGAGCGGGACCGTGAGGGCGATGCCGGGCACTGCGCCGACGACCACCCCCAGGCAGACCCCGACCACCGCGAGGGCGAAGGTCTGCGCCCCGGCCATCCACCGACGGGTGCGCCGGTCCGCACCGACGGCCGCGAGGGTCGCCTGGTCGCTCTCCTGCTCCGCGAGGCTCAGCGCCGTCGACGTCGTCGTGACGACGAGGAGCACCGCGGTGAAGATGGCGAGCAGGATCGCGATGATGAGGAAGAGCGGGTTCTGGTAGCCGCGCTCGACCTGCACCCCGCCGGTGTCGCCGACCTCGGTCTGGACGCGGTCAGCGACCTCCTGGCTCACCCCGTCGTCGCTGTGGCCGACGAGCGTCCCGGTGACGAGGGGCCAGCCCGCGTCGTCGGCGACCTCGTCGGGGACGAGCAGGGTGAAGCCCAGGCCTCGAGCAGCGTCGTCGTCGGACTCCGGCAGGTGGACGACCGGGAGGCTCGTGGCGCTCGTGCGGCCGTCCACCTGCGCGGTGCCGGTGTCGCCGTAGCGGACGTCGCCCCGGGTGACGGTGATCTCGCCGTCGCGCACCGCCCCGGCCGTGCGGTCGCCGCCGAGGAGGACGGCAGCGCCCGACCGGACCTGGCTCGCCTCGTCGCCGTCGAGGTCGAGGCGGCGCACGATCTCGTCGGCGGGCAGGACGGCCAGACCCGAGGCGTCGGTCAGCGACAGGCTGCCGGAGACGGAGGCGCACCGGCCGCCCTGGGCGTCCGCCGTCGCGTCAGCCGCCTGCTCGAGGGTGCACCCGGGGGGCAGGAGCTCGAGGACCGGCTGCGCCGCATCGGGGTCGGAGTCCTGCGAGCCGGGCGTGCGCGCCGTCGCGAAGGTGACGCCGGGGGCGATCTGGCCGGCGCGCGCGATGACGGCTTGCAGCGCGTCGGGCGAGGCGTAGGCGACGAGCTCGCCGGGCAGCGCGGAGGCGAGGTACTCGCGGCGGGACTGCTCGTCGTCGCTCGCGGTCGCGACGAGGGTCATCGTCAGCACGGCGGTGCCGGCGAGGATCGCGGCCACCGTCGGGGCGCTGCGGGAGCGGTGCCGGGCGAGGTCACGCGTCGCCATCCGCAGGGGCAGCGGCAGCCGGCCGCCGATCCTGGCGAGCAGGTGCAGGATGGTCGGGACGACCATGAGCGCGCCGAGCACGAGCGCGAAGGCTGCCGCCGCGATGACGAGGGCAGACAGCTGGCGCAGGGCGCCCCCGATGACGCCGGTGCCGCCGAGGAGCACGAGCACGAGGCCGAGGACGAGCATCCACCGGCTGGGCGGCGGGGGAGTGTGCTGGCCCTTCATCACCCCGACGACGTCGAGCCGCGACAGGCGCTGCGCGGGCATGAGCGCCGCGATGACCGACGACAGCACGGCGAGCGCCGCGATGGCGAGGACGGCGAGCACGGGCACCTCGAAGGGCCCCATCGGCCAGCCGCGGCTGGCCGAGATCCACTGCGCCAGACCCCACGCACCGGCGACCCCGAGCCCGGCGCCGAGCACCGAGCTGAGCCCGCCGAGGACGACGGCCTGGGCGAGGACGCTGCGGCGCAGCTGGCTCGTCGTCGCGCCGTTGCTCGCGGCGAGCGCGAGGGTGCGGCGCTGACGTGCCGCGCCGACGGCGAAGGCCGGTCCGACGAGGAGGGTGACGACGAGGACGAGCAGGACGCCGCCGATGACGACGATGTCGGTGACCTGGCCGTCCTGGGAGCTCTGCTGCGCGGCGATCGTCTCGGGCAGCTCTGACGTCGCCGGGGGGTCGCGCAGGACGGCGGCGCTCGTCACGGCGAGGCCGTAGCCGCCGAGCCGTCGCACCTCCTGCCAGCCCATCGGCTCGTCGCGCTCGACGAACCACGACACGGGAGACCCGGAGCTCGCCGGACCGAGGTCGGTCGTCACGGCGTCGTAGATGCCGCCCCACGTCGTGTAGGCGCGGACGGTGCCGACGACCTCGACGGTGCGGGTGGAGTCGCGGCCGTCGACGACCTCGACGCCGCCCGACTGGGGGATCCCGCGGTCGGCCACGGTGGGCGAGACGAGGATCTCGTCGGGGGAGGTCGGCCAGCGGCCGGAGAGCAGCTCGACCTTGTCGCCGAGAGCCTCGGGGTCGGTGACGCCGAGGGCGAAGAGGCGCGGGGTGCGGTCGCCGACGCGCATCGCGAGCTCGCGCTCGGTCCACGAGATGGCGCGCCCGTCGACGAGCTCGCCGATCGCCGCGGCGTCGCGCTCGACGTCGGTGCCGTCGCCGTACCCGGGGATCGGCGCCGCGGCCTCGTCCCGCGCGCTGAAGCCCTCGGAGTCCGGAGACGGGCCCTGGTCGATCGCGGACGTCTCCGGGGGCCGGACGAGCGCCGTCGTGCCGCCGACCTTGTACTGCACGTCCTCGGACATGCTGATCTGCTGCGTCGCGCCGAGGGTGAGCGCCGCGCAGATGAGCGCGGTGGGCAGGCCCACCATGAGCAGGACGACGAGGCTGCGCCCCCGGTAGCGGCCGACGTCGCGGCGGGCCATGCGCAGGGCGACGCGCCACGACGAGACGAAGGTCCCCGTGGGGCGCTCGCCGACGCTGCCGCGCTCGGGCAGCGTGTCGCGGTCGGGACGGGTCAGGGTGCTCATGACGCGTCTCCGGGGAGCAGGTCCTCGACCCGGCCGGGGTCGCCCGTCGTGTCGACGACGCGGCCGTCGCGCAGGAAGACGACGCGGTCGGCCCACGCGGCATGGCGGGCCTCGTGCGTGACGAGCAGCCCCGCGACGCCCTCGTCGCACCGGCGACGCAGGATGCGCAGGACCTCCTCGCCGGTCTCGCTGTCGAGCGCGCCCGTCGGCTCGTCGGCGAGGACGAGGCGACGGCCGCCGACGAGGGCGCGGGCGATGGCCACCCGCTGCTGCTGACCGCCCGACATCTGGTCGGGGTAGCGGTCGGTGAGCTCCTGCAGGTCGAGCATCCCCAGGGCCTCGCGGGCGGCACGGCGACCGGCGCGCACCCCCACCCCGTCGAGCTCGAGGGGGAGCGCGACGTTCTCGCCCGCCGTGAGCGAGGGGATGAGGTTGTAGTCCTGGAAGACGAAGCCGACGCGGCGACGGCGCAGCTCGGCGAGCTGGCGCGGTCGCAGCTGGGCGACGTCGTGGCCCTCGATGATCACCTGGCCGCTCGTCGCCCGGTCGAGGCCGCCGGCGAGGTTGAGCAGGGTCGACTTGCCCGACCCGCTCGGGCCCATGACGGCGACGAGCTCGCCGGGCCGGATCGCGAGGTCCACCCCGCGCAGCGCGCTCACCGCGGTGTCTCCCTCGCCGTGCGTGCGGGTCACCCCGCTCAGCTGGAGGATCGCCCCCTTCGAGTCGGTGCGGGTGTCCCTGACCTGCGCCGTCGTCGTCATCGCTGCTCCCCTGCTCGTGCCGAGGCCGCCGCGGACGCGGGGGCCGTGCTGCTCGCGCCGCCGTCGGGCGGCGGCGTGGCCACCGGGCCACGCGGTCGGACCCGCTCGCGGGCGAGGCGCGACTCGACGTGGTCGAGCCAGCGCACCTCCGACTCCGCGGTGAAGATGAGGTTCTCGACGACGAGGAGCCAGGCGAGGTCGTGCCGGCCACCGCTCGTCGGACCCGACTCGTGCTGGTCGAGCGCGCTCTGCTTGAGACGGGTGAGGTCGCGCAGGTGGCGCAGGCTCGCCGTGCGCTGGGTCTGCACGAGGGTCGGCACGTCGACGCCGGGCGCGGTCACCGCGAGGGCGAGCTTGATGACGAGCTCGTCGCGGGGGCTGCTGTCGCGGACGACGGGCGTGCCCCACCAGCGCAGGACGTCGGTGCGACCCTCCTGGGTGAGGCGGTAGGTGATCCGCCCCTCCTCGTCGGGGGCGTCGGCCTGCTCGACGAGACCGTCGCGCTCGAGCCGGGCGAGGGTCGTGTAGACCTGCCCGATGTTGAGCGGCCACGTGCCGCCGGTGCGGGCCTCGAACTCCGCGCGCAGCTGCGCGCCGTACATGGGCTGCTCGTCGAGCAGTGCCAGCAGACCGAGCCGGACGGACATGACGACCTCGCATCACCAGGGCGAATACTCGGTATGCATCGCCGGTCCGGCGAAGATATACCCGGTATGCACCCGGCGGCAAGCGCGTCGCCCGGTCGGCGCGGCGCAGGCCCGATGGGGCCGGGCACGGCTCTCCCCCTCCGCCCGGCGAGGGCGAAGGGGGAGAGGGGAGGCGCCGCGGGGGCGCGACGAGCCGGGGCTCAGGGCACGAGGAGGACCTTGCCGATGTGCTGGCTCTCCTCGAGCTCGCGGTGCGCGTCGGCGGCACGCTCGAGCGGGTGGGTGCCCTGGATGACCGGGCGGAAGACGCCGTCCTCGATGAGGGGCCACACGTGCTCGCGGACCGCGGCGACGATGGCCGCCTTCTCCGCGGCGGGCCGGGCGCGCAGCGAGGTCGCGATGACCGCGGCCCGCTTCTTCACGAGCGACCGGAGGTCGAGCTCGGCCTTCGCGCCGCCCATGAGGCCGATGTTGACGAGACGGCCGTTCGTCGCAAGAGCGTCGATGTTGCGGGCGAGGTACTTCGCGCCGATGTTGTCGAGGAGGACGTCGGCGCCGTGGCCGTCGGTCTCCTCCTTGAGCCGCTCGACGAAGTCCTCGTCCTTGTAGCTGATGAGGATGTCGGCACCGAGCTCGCGGCAGGCGTCGAGCTTGGCCTGCGAGCCGGCGGTGACGGCGACGCGGGCGCCGGCGGCCTTCGCGAGCTGGATCGCCGTCGTCCCGATGCCGGAGGAGCCCCCGTGGATGAGCAGGGTCTCGCCGGGCTGGAGGACGGCGGTCATGAAGACGTTGCTCCACACGGTGCAGACGACCTCGGGCAGACCGGCCGCGTCGACGAGCGAGACGCCCGCGGGCACCGGGAGGACCTGGGTGGCCGCGACGGCCACCGCCTCGGCGTAGCCGCCCCCGTCGAGCAGCGCGCAGACCTCGTCGCCGACGGCGAGGCCCTCGACCCCTTCGCCGATCTCCGCGACGGTGCCGCTCACCTCGAGACCGGGCAGCGGGGAGGCTCCGGGGGGCGGCGGGTAGGCGCCCTTGCGCTGGAAGAGGTCGGCCCGGTTGACCCCGGCCGCGGCCACGTCGATGACGACCTGGCCGGGACCGGCGACGGGGCGCTCGACCTCCGTGACCTGCAGGACGTCGGGCTCTCCGGGCTCAGTGATCTCGATCGCACGCATCATGGGCCCCACCCTACGGACGGGGCTCCGACGCGGATCGCTCAGGCGCCGCCCTGCTGCATGTCCTTGGGCAGGTGACCGGCGGAGCGCTGGTAGAGCTGCGCAGCCTTGCGGGTGGCCATCGTGCGGGCCAGGCCCATGGCCAGACCGGCGAGGGCGGCGTAGACGAGCGCCTCGCCGACGGGGCTCTCGGGGTTGCGCGGGTCGATGTCGACGTCGCGGCCGGCCTTCTTCCAGGCGGCGGTGACGACCTTGTTGGCGATCGTGCCCGCGGCGATGGCCAGACCGGTGCCCAGGACCTTCCAGAGTGCGTTGCCCATGACTTCCTCACCTCGACGTGCGTTGCTCACGACCGCCCGACCTGGGCAGTCGTGCCTGCTTTCGGCACTCTGCCACAGCCTGGGCTATCCTCGGCCCGTACGACAGGGGAGCGCTGAGCAGCGCTGAGAGTGCGGGTAGCCGCAGACCCTCCGACCTGATCCGGTTCGCACCGGCGTAGGGAGTCACGAAGATGACCCGATCCACCCGTCCCGTCCGCCTGCTCGCGCTCGCCGCGACCGGGCTGAGCCTCGCCGCGTGCTCGCTGAGCTCCGGCACCGACAGCGGGAGCGGCGGCGAGAGATCGTCGGCCGGCTCCGGCAGCAGCACCACCGCGGCCTCGAGGTCGTGCGAGCCCGGCAGCACCCTCACCGTCCTCGCGCACGAGAGCTTCTCGCTGCCCGAGGAGGTCACGGCAGACTTCGAGGAGGAGACCGGCTGCACGGTGGAGGTCGTCACGGCCGGTGATGCCGGCCAGGTGACGAACCGCCTCGTGCTCACCAAGGGCAGTCCCGTCGCCGATGTCGTCTTCGGCATCGACAACACCTTCGCCGGGCGAGCGGTGAGCGAGGGGGTCCTCGCGCCGTACTCGCCGCAGCTGCCCCCGGGCGCCGACCAGTACGCGCTCGAGGGCGAGGGCGCCGACGTGCTCACCCCCGTCGACTTCGGCGACGTGTGCGTCAACGTCGACGACGCGTGGTTCGCCGCGAAGAAGATGGACCCGCCGAAGACCCTCGACGACCTCACCGACCCCGCGTACCGCGACCTCTTCGTCACGCCGGGTGCGTCGAGCTCGAGCCCCGGTCTCGCCTTCCTCCTCGCGACCGTCGCGGCGAAGGGGGAGGACGGCTGGCAGGACTACTGGCGCGACCTCATGGACAACGGCGCGAAGGTCACCTCCGGCTGGTCCGACGCCTACGGCGTCGACTTCACCGCCGGCGAGGGCAAGGGCGACCGCCCGGTCGTCCTGTCCTACGCGAGCTCGCCGCCCTTCACCGTGCCCGAGGGCGGGACCGAGCCGACGACCTCGGCCCTGCTCGACACGTGCTTCCGCCAGGTCGAGTACGTCGGCGTCGTCGCCGGCACCGAGCAGCCGGGCGGTGCCCAGGCGCTCGTCGACCTCATGGTCGACCCGCAGGTGCAGTCCGGCATCCCCGAGTCGATGTACATGTACCCGGTCTCGGGCGAGGTCGAGCTCCCGCGCGACTGGGCCCGGTGGGCGAAGGTCGCGCCCGAGCCCTTCGAGGTCGAGCCCGCGACGATCGAGGAGAAGCGCTCGACGTGGGTGCGCGAGTGGACGGACCTCACCTCCTGAGACGCGCGGGGTCACCGGCTGCGGCCGCGGCACTGCTCGCGCTGCTGCCGCTGGCCTTCCTCGCGGTCTTCTTCGTGCTGCCGCTGCTCGGCATGCTCGGGCGCGGCTTCGTCACCGACGGGGCGCTCGACCTCTCCGGCGTCGGTGACGTCCTCGGCCGGTCTCGCACGGCCCGGGTGCTCGCCTTCACCGCCGGCATCTCGACGCTCGCGACAGCGGTGACGCTCGCGCTCGGTGTGCCGACGGCCTACGTCCTGCACCGGCTGCGGGTCCCCGGCGCGGGACTGCTGCGTGCGCTCGTCGTCATGCCCTTCGTCATGCCGACGGTCGTCGTGGGCGTGCTGTGGCGCGGGCTGCTCGCCTCGTCCGGCCCGCTCGGCGTCCTCGGCCTCGACGGGTCCTGGGTGGCGATCCTGCTCGCGATGGTCTTCTTCAACGTCGCCGTCGTCGTGCGCACGGTCGGCGCCGCGTGGGACGGGCTCGACCCGCGCACCGCCCAGGCCGCTGCCGCCCTCGGCGCCTCGCCCGGGCACGTCCTGCGCACGGTGACGATGCCCGCCCTTCGCCCCGCCGTCGTCTCGGCGGCGAGCGTCGTCTTCCTCTTCTGCTCCACGGCCTTCGGCGTCGTGCTCACCCTCGGCGGGCTGCGCTACGCGACGGTCGAGACCGAGATCTACCTGCTGACGACCTCGCTGCTCGACCTGCAGGGCGCGGCGGTGCTCAGCGTGCTGCAGCTCGTCGTCGTCGTCACCCTGCTCGTGCTCTCCGAGCGCACGCGCAGCCGCGCGCGGGGGGTGCGTCGTCGCTCCCGCGCGAGCGTCCCGCGCGTGCCGGTCGCCCGCCGCCACCTGCCTGCTCTCGTCGTCGCCGCCGTCGCCGTGCTCCTCGTCCTCGCGCCGCTCGTCGGCGGCGTCGTGCGCTCGCTGCGCCGGGGGTCGACGTGGACGCTCGCGAACTACGCCCAGCTGACGAGCGAGGTGCCCGGCACCGGGGCCTCGGCCTGGCACGCGCTCGGCACGTCGTGGCGGATCGCCGTCGACGCCGCGCTCCTCGCGCTCGTGCTCGGCCTGCTCGTCGCCCTCGCCGTGACGCGACGTCCGCGCTCGCGGCGGGGTCGCTCGGTCCTCGCCACCCTCGACGCGACCTTCATGCTGCCGCTCGGCGTCTCCGCGGTGACCATCGGCTTCGGCTTCCTCATCACCCTCGACCGCCCGCCGCTCGACCTGCGCTCGACGCCGCTGCTCGTGCCCGTCGCGCAGGCGATGGTCGCCCTGCCCCTCGTCGTGCGCACCATCGCCCCGGTGCTGCGGGACGTCGACCGCCGTCAGGGCGAGGCCGCGGCGACGCTCGGGGCGGGCCCCCTTCGCGCCTGGGCGACGGTCGAGCTGCCCGTGCTGTGGCGCCCGCTGCTCGCGGCCGTCGGCTTCGCGCTCGCGGTCTCGCTCGGCGAGTTCGGCGCGACCGCCTTCCTCGCCCGGCCCGACGAGCCGACCCTGCCCGTGCTCGTCTACACGCTCATGGGGCGGCCCGGCGCGGAGGCGCAGGGCGGCGCGATGGCCGCCGCCGTCCTCCTCGCCGCGGTCACCGTCGCCGTCATGGGCCTCGTCGAGCGGCTGCGGCTGTCCTCCGTGGGGGCCTTCTGATGAGCGACGGGGGACCCGGCCTCGCCCTCGACGGCGTCACCGTGCGCTTCGGCGCGCTGACCGCCGTCGACGACGTGAACCTGCACCTGCCGACCGGGCAGGTCCTCGCCGTGCTCGGGCCCTCGGGCTGTGGCAAGTCGACCCTGCTGCGCGCCGTCGCCGGGCTCGAGCCGCTGGCCGCCGGGCAGGTGCGCTGGGACGGGGCGGACCTCGCGACGACGCCGACGCACCGGCGCGGCTTCGCGATGATGTTCCAGGACGGGCAGCTCTTCGGGCACCTGTCGGTGGCACGCAACGTCGGGTACGGCCTGCGGCTGCAGGGTCTGCGTGGCGCCGAGCTCACCCGTGAGGTCGACCGGCTGCTCGAGCTGGTAGGTCTGTCGGGGCGCGGTGACGACGACCCGCTGACCCTCAGCGGCGGGCAGCAGCAGCGCGTGGCGCTGGCCCGCGCGCTCGGCGCCCGCCCCCGGCTGCTCCTGCTCGACGAGCCGCTGTCCGCGCTCGACCGCGAGCTGCGCGAGCGCCTCGCCGCCGACCTGCGCGAGGTGCTCGTCGAGACCGGCACGACGGGCGTGCTCGTCACCCACGACCATGCCGAGGCCGAGGTCGTCGCCGACGACGTCGTGCGGATGGCCGACGGCCGCCTCGTCCCCCCTTCGCCCTGACCGGCCGCCTCAGCTTTCCCGCCCAGGGCGGGAACATGCGACTTCGGGAAGGAAATGTTCTTGCCCGAGGTCGAACCTTCCCGCCCTGGGCGGGAAAGTGCGAAGGGGGATCAGCAGGGGGTCTTGCTCTCCTTGAACCATGACAGCCGCCATCCGTCGCGGGAGGGCCAGGAGGTGTTGCGCACCGAGAAGGTCGCGCGGACGCTGCGCAGGGCGGGGTCCTTCACCGGTGAGCCCGAGGCGTCGACGGTCTTGAGCGCGGAGCGGTCGATGCACCCGGACAGACGCACCGTGGGCCACACGGTGATCTTCTTCGAGTCGTCGAAGGTGAGGTCGAGAGAGGTGACCGTGAGGTCGGTGATCTCGGTGCGGCCGGTCTGCGCCCGCTCGGCCAGGATCAGCCGGTTCGCCCGGGTCGACGCGACGGTCTTCGCTGAGCCCTCGGCGACCGCCTCGAGGGTGGCGCCGCCGGGGTCGGCAGACGGGTTGTCGAAGATGCCGTCGGCGCTCGCGAAGTAGCCCGTGACGACCCCCTTCGCCCGCTGTCGGGCGTCGTCCTCGGGCGAGATCTCCTCGACCGGGGCGCGGTCCACCCCGCCGGTTCGCACGACGAGCGGGGTGGGCTCCTGCGCGCAGCCGGCGAGCACGACGAGACCGGCCGCGGCGACGAGCGCGAGCGGACGTGACGTCCTCATGCCGCGTTGACCGTCTGCGACTCGAGGACGCGGATGACGGCGGACCGCTCGAACTCCAGCTCCTCTTCGTCGTAGCCGTTGGCATCGACCCACTCGATCTTCCAATAGGTGCGGATCGTCACCCGGTAGTACCCGGGCTCCTTGTACCGGTGCCCGCACGTCGGGGAGTCGCGCAGCTTGAAGGACGGGAAGTACTCGGTGCCCTTCTTGCAGCGCACGGTCGTGCCGTCGCCCATGTCCCACGTCGTGTGCGAGGTCCCGGCGGTGACGTAGTAGGGGGTGCCGGGCTCGCGCACCGTGACGGGCGGGTCGGCGTAGGTGTAGAGGTACTGGCCGGCGGCCCACATCCACACCGGCATGCCGACGACGCCGGCGCTGCCCTCGGCGTAACGCCGGGCACTGGGGGCCAGCCCGAGAGGAAAGGCGATGAACCTCAGGCCGAGCACCGTCTGGGCCGTGCTGCGAGCGTTCCACCCCTCGATCTGCGGCGGGTTCTCGTACCAGTACGTCCCGATGGTGAGGCCCTCGCTGTTGACGCAGTCGTAGAGACGTCCCGTCGTGTGGCCCTCCCACTCCGGGCGGGAGTAGTCGAGCTCGTCGTTGTTCTCGCCGAGGTAGCACTGACGCTCGTTGCTCCACGGGCCAACCGAGCTGAAGCAGCCGATGGGGTTGTACGCCGGGGCGCCCCGGTGGCAGAGGGGGCGCTTCTTGCCGCCGCCCTTGCCGCCATCGCCTCCGGGTTCCCCGAGGACGAGCCGGCACTTGGCCTCCAGGCCGAGCTTGCTGCAGATCTCTGCCTGGCTGCTCGGCGCGACCGCGAGGGCGGTGACCAGCAGGAGAGCTGTCGCAGACAGGACCGACAGCAGACGCGCGGTTCGACGGCGTCGACGCGGGTGGCTACGGGGCATGGGGCGGTGCTCCTTCGATGAGGTCATCCGACGCCTCGCACGGCATGGGTGCGCTCGAGCTGGTCGACCTGCTCGAGCAGCCGGCGCGACCCGGTGTCGAGCTCGGCGTCGTCGGTGCCGCCGAGCTCGCGCAGACCGGCGACGGCCCCCTCGAGCAGCTCGTCGTCGAGCTCGTGGGCGGCGAGGACCTGCAGGCGCCACAGCGGCTCGGCATGCGGCTCGACGGTGAGGCCGACGACGGTCGCGTCGTAGGCGGCGCTCACCCGGCCCTCGAGCAGGCGGCGTCTGGCGAGCTCAGCCGCGGCCTCGCAGATGGCCTCGATCATCGTCGCGCGTAGGGGTGCCGCCCAGAGGTAGTGGCGCGATCGCGACCCGACGAAGGGGCGCCCTCGCACGAGGCCGAGGGCCTGCTCGAGATGGGTGGTCTGGGCCGAGCCGGTCTGGCCGGGCAGCAGGCGCTGCCAGATGTCCCAGTCGGACGGCAGCGCGGCAGCAGCGGCCCGGCCCGACTCCGGTGCCCCGGTGAGGTCGTGGGCACCGCGCTGCGGCGCGAGCTCGCCGATCCAGTCGCCGAGCGCGGCGAGGGCGCCGAGCCGGGCGCGGGCGTGGTCGTGCCCGCTGCGGTTGGGCCACATCGCGTCGTCGAGCTCGGCGTCGCTCGCGCCGGGGTGCAGGTGGAGGTAGGCCGCCAGCTCGGTGAGCCGCGCGCGGTGCACCTCGCGCACCTCGGGCCCGTGGTCGATGTCGACGGGGCCGAGGAGGCGCAGGACGGGCCCGGCCACCTGCGCGGCGAGGTCGGCGTCGCGCAGCGGGAAGGCGACGACCGGCGGCAGCGGCACCCCGGGGGTCGGCGTCACCTGGTTGCTCAGCCAGCGGGGAGTGCTCGCCGTCGCGGTCCACGAGCTGTCGGTCGCCCGCCGCACCGTCTCGACGAGGG
Source organism: Janibacter sp. UYMM211 (assembly GCF_040547045.1). NCBI lineage: Bacteria > Bacillati > Actinomycetota > Actinomycetes > Micrococcales > Intrasporangiaceae > Janibacter > Janibacter sp. UYMM211. The sequence goes on from NZ_JBEPOY010000006.1 coordinate 135,100, forward strand.
CAGCGGTGTCCTCGTCGGCAGCGCGCCCGGAGGTCGCGACGACCGGGGTGTTCCAGCGAAGGGGGACCCGTCGCGCCGCCGTGATCTCGTCGACGTGGCGTCGGGTGGGCTGGTCGTCCTCGCTGCTGACGACGACCCGGCCGTCGTCGTCGAGGACGACGCCGGGCGAGCCCATCGCGGCCGCGGCCGCGCCGACGGTGGCCAGCGTCGGCTCCTGCGCCGGCGCCCAGTAGTCGTCGGACTGCACGGCGAGCTGGAAGAGCTCGACGACGGCGGCGACCAAGGCGTCGTCGGCACGCTGGGCGCGCAGCTGCAGCTGGCTGGGGGCGAGGACCGCGGCGTCGGGGTCGGCGCCCACCGACAGCGACCACAGACCGTCGACGGGGGTCTCGCTCGTGTGCACGAGGGCGATGCGCGGCGAGCTGGCTGCCGCCCGCACGAGCCGGTCGCGGTCGGCCGCGCTCGGCTCGCCGCTCACGAGCACGACCTCGCGCGCCGTCGTCTCGGCGGTGACGCCCGCGGCGACGAAGTAGCCGGTCGCGTCGGGCACGTACCGCAGGCGGGGAGAACCGATGGCGTCGACGAGCGCGGGGTCGCCGCCGACGACGGTGATCGTCGTCCGGTCGGCCCACGCGCTGCCGGCGAGGTCGAGGGCGAGGGCGGCGACGACCGCGCGGGTCGTGCGCTGCTCGCCGACGACGGCGAGGGTCTGCGCGTGCGCGAGGTCGACGAGCACGTGGGCGTCCTCGGCGTCGGTCCCGAGGGAGACGAGCGCCGGGTACGGCGGGGGCACCTGGGCCAGGGCGAGGGCGTCGAGCCCACGGGCGCGCTCCGCCGCCAGGGTCCAGACCCGGGGGTCGGCGGTCGACGTCCACGGCGCGGGGAGCACGAACGGGCTGTCGAGCTGCACGTCGACGTGGTGGCGGGTCAGCCGCACCGACTGCAGGCCAGGCAGCGCGACGTCCTGGGCGGCGGCCGCCCGGGCGAGATCGCGCAGCGCGAGGTCGACCGTGTCGCGAGAGTGGCCCTCCGCTGCCAGGCGCAGGGCGCCCTCGAGCGGCGTCGTCTCGCTCGTCCGGCGGCCGGCTCGCAGGCCCCGTCGGCGGGCCGCGCCGAGCAGCCCGAGCAGGCCGACGGCGGTGAGCCCGCCGATGCCGATGGCCGTGCCGGCCCAGCCGTCGTCGGGGTCGGCGACGAGCACCGGGTCGGCGGTCTCGGAGGACTCGCCGGTCGCCGGGGTGGCAGCCGCGGTCTGCCCGACGGTCGTCGCGGCGTCGCCCGCGGTGACCGCGGACCGGGCATCGGCGGCGGTCTCGGCGCCCAGGTCATCCGGCACGTCAGCGGCCGGGTCGTCGTCGGTCGTGGGGGAGGACGGCGCCGTCGTGGACGGCGCGGTCTCGGCCGACCCGGCCGCACCGGGGGACGCGGTCCCGGCGTCGGACGCGGTGCTGTCAGAGTCGGCGCCGCCGGACCCTGTGCCGTCGGACCCCGTGCCGCCGGGGACGGAGAGCTGCCAGCCGGGCTTGATGAGGTCGGGGTCGGTGAGCCGCTCGCCACCGGGCTGCTCGAGGTCCGAGGAGGCCTGGGCGATCTCGTCGTACCGCGAGCCGTCTCCGAGCTCGTCCTCGGCGATCTCCCACAGGGTGTCGCCGGGCTGGACGGTCACCTCGTGACCGGCGTCGTCGGCGGAGGGCGCGGGCGTCTCGTCGGGGACCTGGAGCTCGGCGCCGGGGGTGATCCAGTGCGAGGAGATGCCGGGGTTGAGCTCGAGGATCTCGTCGTACCGGGCGCCGTCGCCGAGGTGCTGCTCGGCGATCGACCACAGCGTCTCGCCCTGCGCGACCGTGTGCGTGCGGGTGGCGACCTCTGGTCCGGCCTCGACGGAGCTCGCGGCGTCGTCGGACGCACCGCCGCCGACCTCGGCGGTCGTGCTCGCGACCGCCGCCGCCCCGCCCGCCTGGTCGGCGACGACGCTCGCCGTCGCGCTGGCCGTGGCGGCGCTCGCCGCACCGCCGCCCGGGGACGCGCTCGCGCTGCCGGCCACGCTCGTCACGGCCGGAGCGGCGATGAAGAGCAGGGCGGCCGTCGCGACGAGGCTGCGGGCCATGCCCTGCGGCAGGGACAGGCCCGGCAGGTCGGGCGCCTGCGCGCCGGCGAGCCGGGCGACGACCTCGACGACGATGCACAGCGCGAAGAAGAGCCAGGCCAGCCAGGCTGCGTAGGTGAAGATCGTGCGGAAGACGGCGCCATCGGCGGGCTGGCGCACGGCGTCCCAGATCTCGCCGACCTGCGGGGTCGACGACGGCACGGGGCTCGCCCCGATCGCGAGCAGCAGCCACGGGACGCCGCCGAGGATCGCGAGGATCCCGACGAGCGCGAGCAGACCCCGCAGACGTCTCATCGCCGGTACTCCTCGCCGTCGAGATCGGTCTGGGCCAGGGTGGCGGTCGACTCGCCCTCGACGGTCCACGGGCCGAGGCCGATGGCGCCGAGGAAGACCGGCTCGTAGGTCGCGCGGGTCCGCACGGTGATCTCGCGACCACCCGGCTCGAGGACGACCGAGTCGACCTCGAGACCCTGCGCGACGACGTAGTCGCGCGCGGCCTGGGTCGAGCGGTTGTCGAGCACGACGCGGTCCCCCTGGATCGCGTCGCCGGCCTCGAGCTGCTGGCCGGCCGCACGCGCCGCCTCGTCGGCGACGAGATCGGCCCGCTGTGTCGCCCGGACCTGACCGCCGCCGTCGACGACGAGCCCGAGGAGCGGGATGACGGCCAGGGTCGCGCTGATGAAGTAGGCCGAGAGCGACCCGCGGTCGTCTCGGAAGGACCGGCGAAGGGGGGGACGGACCACGGCTCAGCGCTCCCGGTAGACGTCGAGCGGGCTCGTCGCCGAGCCCTCGAGCGTCACGTCGCCCAGGCCCGGGATCTCGACCCCGGAGATGTCGACCTGGCAGCTGACGGTCACGGCGACCTCGGCCGGGGTGCCGGGGTCGGTGCGGAAGGCCGCGAGGTCGACCGTCACGGCAGGGGTCCCGCGGCACTGGAGGTCCTGCTCGGCGAGGTACTCGTCGGCGGCGCGCTGCGCGTTGGCCGTCGCGGCGTCCTCGCCGCGGCTGAGCGTGGCCGAGCGTGCCGCCTCGGAGGCGGCGTTGCCGATCGCCTGCTTGGCGATGGCGACCCGTCCGCCGATGATGAGCATCGCGAGGAGCAGCACGAAGGCCGGGCCGAGGATGACGAGCTCGATCGAGGTCGACCCCCGCTCGTCGCGCACCCGTGCACGCCGGGTCACGGGCCCGCACCGCCGATCGGCAGCGGCTCCGCTGGGTCCTCGGGTCCCCCTTCGCCGACCCCGTCGGGGTTGACCGGGTTGCGGGGGGCCGAGAAGTCCTCGAGCGGGCGGGTCGAGGACTGGGTGACCTTCGGGTCCCAGCCGGGGATGACCGACAGGGTCGTGCCCGTGACGGTCACCGTCACCGCGTCGTCGGTGCGCTCGACGCTCACCTCGGGCGAGCCGAGGATGCCGTCGCCGCCGGCTCGCCCGGCGAAGGACATCGCCGCCTCCTGGCCGAGGCTGTCGCTCGACCCCTTCGCCGCCGCGTCGCGGGCACCCTCCTGCGCGGAGGCCATGGCCACCCCGCGGGCGTGGTAGTAGATCGCGCCCTGGACGGTGACGAAGAGCAGCGTGAGGGCAAGGGGGAAGAGGATCACCATCTCGATGGAGACCGACCCTCGCTCGCGCGCCCGGCGGGCGCGCCCCCCCTGCCCGCGCGTCACTTGATCTCGTTGGCCTTGTCGGTCACGAAGCCGCGCACGGCGACGACGACGAGGGTGGCGATGGCGATGGCCGCGACCGCCCACAGGACCTGCTCGATGGTCACCGAGCCGCGGTCCTCCCTGGCCCGGCGCAGGACGCCGACCTGGTCGGCGGTGTGGTCCGTGGCCCGCAGGCCGAGGATCTGGAGGGTGGTGATCAGCGCGATCATGGCTGCTCCTGCTCTGAGGTTCGAGGGCATGCGAGGGCGACAGACCGAACCCCCGGCATAACGAGGGTAACGGGGTGCGACCCCGCGGTGGAACGGGGAAGAGTCCCCGTCGTCGGTGGTCTCATCACGACCCCACGATCCGCAGCAGCGCGGGGGTGACGAGGATGGCCATGAAGATCAGGCCGAGGGTGGACATCGGGATCGAGAGCCGCTCGCCGGTCGCGTTCGCCTCTGCGAGAGCGGAGTTCAGCTCGGCGGTGCGCATGCTCTGGCTGCGGGCGCGCAGCGTCGTGTAGACCTGGGCACCCTCCTCGCCGGAGAGCCGCATGATGTCGGCGAGGTCGGCGAGCTCGGGCAGCCCGAGGTCGTCGGAGAGCTTGCGCAGCGCGTCCCACGGGGGCTGGCCGGACCAGCGCGAGCGGGCCAGCTCCTCGCCGATGCGGCGGAAGACCCACGCGTCGCCGATGCCCGCTGCGATCTCCATCGCCTGCCGCGGGCCGGACCCGGCGTTGCGCTCCAGCGCGACCAGGTCGATGTAGGAGGCGAGCGCGCGGCCGAACTCCTTGCGCGCCTTCGCGGCGTCGTCGCGCACGTTGTAGTCGGGCAGGAAGAACATCAGGCTGCCCAGGAGCAGCGCTCCCATGATCGCGAAGAAGACCGGGACGGCGAGCCCGACGGCGGAGAAGAGGATCATCAGCGCGAAGGGGATGACCAGCCCGACGACGGCGAAGAGCACCTTCTCGCCGAAGAAGCGGTGCACGGGGATGCGCAGGAGGGCCAGCTCCTTGGTCGGCACCGCGCCGAGCGCGTCGAGCGGCAGCGTGCGCATGGCCCAGCGGCCGAGCGTGTCCTTCGCATCGGCGTCCGTGCCCGCGCGCTGCGTGCGGTCCTCCTCGGCGAGCGAGCGCTCCGGCGAGAGCCGGTCCAGCGCGGAGGAGAGGTCGACCTGGGCGGGTCGAACGCGCCACAGCAGCATCGACAGCCCGAGCCCGACGAGGGCGCCGGCGAGGAGCATGAGGGGCAGGTCGCCGGTGGTCATGCGTCGGCCTCCTCGGCCACGGCCGTGCCGATGAAGCGGGGCAGCTCCTTGCCCTTGGCCATCTGCTTCATCCACACGAGGGCGGCGACGTACAGGCTGAGGAGGAAGCCCAGGGCGATCTGCCCGACCCCGCTCTTGTACGGCTCGACGTACTCGTTGGTGAGGAAGAGGACGCCGAGGACGACCATCGTGATGATCGTGACCCAGCGGGCCGTCGCGCGGGGCTTGGCGCGGTCGGCCTCGATCATCCGGCGGGCCCGCACGTCCTCGGCGACCGACATCGCCACCGACTCGAGGACGCTGGCCAGGCCCGCACCGCGACGCTGGGCGCCGAGCAGGAGGTTGGCGGCGAGGAGGTCGCCGGTGGAGTCGTCGAGGTCGTCGGCGAAGGCGCGCAGCGCGTCGCCCGTGGGCCAGCGGGCGCGCAGCCGGGCGGCGAGCAGGCGGACCTCCGGCTGGATGGCCTTGGGCGCGCTGCGCAGGGTCGCGATGATGGCCTGCTCGAGACCGACGCCGACGGTGAGGACGCCGGCGAGCGAGCGGGTCCACTCCTCCATCGCCTCGAGCCGCTCGATGCGTTGGTCGGCGTCGCCCGACCCGAGCAGCCAGGGCAGCCCGAGGACGAGGGCCGGCAGGATGACCATGGCGATGACCCAGCCGGTGAGCAGGGCGATGACGAGCCCGAGCACGACCGAGGCGACCGCGAGCTGCTGGGTGCGCCTGGGCAGTCGGCCCCACCGCGAGTCGTCCCGCGCGCGGGCGACGGCCGGCTGCTTGACCCGGACCGGGGTCTTGCGCACGCCGAGGACGAAGGTCACGACCGCCAGCGCGAAGATCGCGCCGACGAGCAGCGACCAGAGCCAGATCACGCCGAGCTCCGGGCGAAGTAGTCGGCGATGTCGAAGCCGTAGCGCTCGAGCTCGCGGTAGTCGTCGGGGAGCACTCCCGGCACGGGCGGGCCGCCGTTGGGGTTGGGCTGGTAGACGTGCGTCGTCGCCGCCCCGTCCTCGCCGGGCTGCACGACGACGATCTCGCTGATGTAGCGCTCGCGGCGGGACTCGCCGTCGGGCGAGGACTGGGTGTCGAGGTGCAGCTGGACGATGACGTTGATGTGCTCGGCGATGGCACGCTGCGCGTAGGCCTCGGTGACGTGCGAGCCGGCCTCCATCGCGCAGGTGATGAGCTTGCGGATCGCGCCCACGGCGTTGGCGGAGTGGGTCGTGCTGATCGAGCCCGAGCCCGACTGCATCGCCTTGATCATCGCGAGCACCTCGCGCCCGCGGACCTCTCCGACGATCTGGCGCGAGAGGTTGAAGCGGAAGGAGTCGTAGAGCAGGTCGTCGAGCGGGATCTCGCCGGCCTGGCGCCCGTCGGGGCCGACCTCGCCGGAGCCGGGCCGCGACTCCCACGCGACGATCCGCCGGTGCTTCTCCGGCAGCTCGTGCAGGTGCAGCTCGTACTCGGTCTCGAAGGTGCCGATCCGCTCCCACGGGTCGAGCTCGGCGCACAGCGCCCGGACCATCGTCGTCTTGCCCGCGCCCTGGGGGCCGGCGACGACGATGCTCTTCTTCGCCCGGACCGCGGCGCGCAGGAAGGACACGGCCGTCATGTCGAGCATCCCGCGCTGCGCGAGCTCCTCGAGGGTGATCTCGCGCAGCCGGTGGCGCCGGATGACGAGCGAGGGTCGCGGGGTGACCCAGGCGGTCGCGGCGAGACGGGCACCGCCGTCGAGCCGCATGTGCAGCCGCGGCTGGGCCTCGGAGAAGGGCCGGGCGTTGACCTCGGAGCGGCTGGCGAGGAAGACGAGGAAGTCGATGAGCTCCTGGTCGGTCTCGGCGACGGGCGGGCCCGGCCGCAGCGTGCCGTCGGTGTACTCGAGCATCACCTGGTCGCACCCGGTGATCTCGATGTTCTCGACGCGCTCGTCGTCGACGAGGGGCTGCAGCCGTCCGAGCCCGAAGAGCGCGTTGAAGACGGCCTCGGCGACCCGCTCCTGCTCGTCGAGCGACCACGCACGCCGACCGGTGGCGAGGTGCTCGGCGGCGGTGGTCTGCAGCAGCTCCATGATGATCGCCCGGCCGAGCTCGCGCTGCTGCGCCGTCGTGAGGTTGCTCCGGTCGTGCAGCGCGCCGGTGAGCATCTCCGAGGCCTGGGTGCGCAGGTCGGCGACCTGGGTCCAGTCGATGTCGCTGCCGTGGACGGCCTCGGCGGGCAGGGACCCGCCCTGGACCCGGCTCACGGACGGCGGTGCGGGCGACGAAGGGGGCAGCGGCGCGGCGTCCGGCGCGAAGGTGCCCGACGGCGGGGGGCCGACCTCGGGCAGGGGTGCGCTGCCGGCGTCGCCCGGCACCGACGGCACGGCCGGTCGAGGGGCGGCGGTGTGGCGGGCGTAGGGCGAGGAGGTGCCCGCACCCGCGGCGAGCCGGGCGGAGACGTCGGCGTCCTGCGGTGCCGGCTCGTCGAGGTCGCCCCCGGCGAAGAGCGGCAGCGAGGTGGGGTCGGTCGGTCCGTGCTTAGACATTGCTGTCGGCCTTCCGCTGGACGGAGCTGAGGCGCTGCCGGTTCGTCGCGATGACGCCCTGCGCCGAGCTCACGGCGGCGGCGAGGCTGCGCTGGAAGGCGCCCGAGGCGTACTTCTTGCCCGGCTGCGCCCCCGTCGACAGCACGAGCGCGTCCTCGGGCGCCCAGGCGATCTCGGCGACGACCGGCAGCCCGAGGACCTTGCGGATCTCACGGGCGCTGTAGGGGCGGCCCGAGCCGACGACGACGAGACCCAGGCTCTCCTCCGAGCCGGTGCTCAGCAGCTGCTCGCGCACCGCCTTCGCCCAGGAGCGGGCGCCGGCGACGGCCGGCAGGTCGGAGCGCACGACGAGCAGGGAGAGGTCGGCGGAGCGCACGAGCGGCTGGGCGGAGTGGGCCACACCGATGCGGCCGGCGTCGACGACGACGTCCGTGCCCCGCTGCTCCATCCCGCGCAGCACCCCGGTGAGCGGCTCCCAGAGGTTGACGAGCGAGGCGGCCTGCTGGTGCGAGCGGATGCCGGGGACGAAGGAGACGGGGGAGCCGGGGATCTCCATGGCCACGGTGGCGATCGCGGCGTTGAGGTTGCCGACCCGGTTGGCGACGGCGAGCTCGACGAGCCCGCGGTCGTGCGCCGCCTGGCCCTGGAGGTAGCCGGCGAGGACGGCGGGGGAGCCGGTCGCGTCGGCGTCGACGAGGTAGACGGGGCGCTGCCAGGCCAGGGCCAGGCCGAGCGCCGTCGTCGTCACGCCGGGCGCGCCCGCGGCGGAGAAGAGGGTGATGACCGCCATCAGCTGCTCGACCCGCTGGAGGTGGGGGAGCTGCTGCCAGAGGAGCTGGAGCCGCTCGGGGACGTCGACCCCGCGGGCACGTCCGCCGGCGCCCCGTCGACGGGGAAGCCGTCGGTCTTGGCGTTGAGGTCCTGCTCGGCCCGGTCGCGGGTGTTCAGCACGAGCGAGACGTTGCCCGTGCCCGACGCGGCGGCCACCCGGGGGGCGTCCTCCGCGCGCACGAGGATGTCGACGATCATCCCGCGGGCGTCGGTGGCGGGGCGGGTGCTCGTCACGTAGCCGAGGTACTCGTCGGGGTTGGCCGCGGGGTCCTCGTCGAGGGAGTAGACGACGCGCACCTGGTCGCCGTTGCGCAGGATGTCGCTCGGCATGCGTCCCGGCTCGAGGTAGAGACCGACGACAGAGGTGTCGGCGGGCACGTCGAGCTCTTCGGTCACCGCGTCCTGGGTGACGATCGAGCCCGGCGCGAGGTCGTACTGCGCGTAGAGCCCCTCGAGCTTGCGCGCGTCGGACCACGGGAGCGGGCGAACCGCGCTGTCGTAGCTGACGTTGGCCATGACGAGGTCGTCGGCGGTGATCTGCTCGCCGCGCGACACCCCTTCGCGCACCGCGACGACCTCGTTGGTGCCCGCGATCTCGGTGAGGAGGTACGCGGCGAGGAGCGCGCCGACCGCGGTGAGGATGACCGAGACGGCGATGAGCATGGGGCGCCGGCGCAGCTTCGGCGGGGCCGCGGCGACGTCGCCGTCACGCCGGGTCGACCGCGTCTGCTCGGGCGGGATCTGCTCGGTCGGGATGCTCATGCTCGCGGGCTCCTGAGGGCGGGGTCGGGTGGGGGAGCCTCGCAGCCCCCTGCTCCAGCGCGCTCAGGCTATGCGACGGGGAGGGTCCCCGGTACCCGCGCAGCCGTTGGGTTTTGGCAATGTCGGCCGTCCGCGACGACGGGGTCGGCCCGCCTCGCTGGCAGCATGACCGCATGGCCACGTTGCTCGTCGTGCACCACTCGCCCACGTCGTCGATGCGCGCCCTGCTCGACGCAGCGCTCGCAGGCGCCGGTGACGACGAGATCGAGGGGGTCGAGGTCGTCGTGCGCGACGCGCTCGAGGCGACGGCGCAGGACGTGCTCGACGCCGACGGCTACGTGCTCGGCACGACGGCGAACTTCGGCTACATGTCGGGCGCGCTCAAGCACTTCTTCGACAGCACCTTCCTCGCCGTCGGCGGCGCTCTCGACGCGGACGGCCAGGGCGCGGCGGGGATGCCGCGGCGCACCCCCTTCGGGCTCTACGTGCACGGGCGCTACGACACGACGGGCGCGGTCCGCTCGGTCCACGGCATCGTCGGGGCGCTCGGCTGGACGCAGGCGTCGGCGGACGCCGAGGTGCTCGGCGACGTCGACGACGACGCCCGGGCGCGCGTCCGCGAGCTCGGCGCGACGATCGCGGCGCTGCTGGTCTGAGCCGCGGGCGGCCTCAGCCGTGACGCGGGACGTGCCGGGTGTGCCGGGCCGTGTAGCGACGGTTGACGAGGTGCTGGGCGAGGAGCAGCCCACCGACGAGCAGCGCGTACCCGGCGAGGGCGACCCACCCGCCGACGAGCCCGACGACGGCACCGAGGAGGACGATCGCGGTGACGACGACGGCGAGGGCGACCTGGTTGCGGCGCACCGCGTCGAGCGACTCGGCGCTCGCGTGGCGGTGGCGGGTCGAGGGGGAAGCCACGGGGGACGGAGCCGGTGCAGCGGCGGGGGCGGGCGGGGCCGCCGTGGGGGCAGCGGGCGCCGCTGTGGGGGCCTGCGAGACCGGGGCGGTCGTGGCGCCGGCGGGCAGCTCGACGGGGACGACGACGTGGTGGCCCAGGGCCAGGCGCGGGATGACCGCGGTCTCGACGTCGTCGGTGTCGACGTCGAACCAGGCGGCGAGCATCTCGGCCTCGAGGACGCCGTAGTCGTTCGCGGAGGTCTCGGGTCGGGTGGTGGCGCGCTCGGTCATGCCTGCGATTGTCTACTGCCGCCGGGCTGCTCGGGCGCAGGCACGCCGCAGCCGGGTCGCCTCCTTGGTGAGCCGCTCGCGCTCCGTCGACTGCGTGCGCAGTCGCTCGCGTGCCCGCGCCACCGCCTCCCGGGCCTGGGCGAGCGCCTCCTCGGCCTCGGCGAGCTGCGAGGTCGCGAGGTCGACCTCGGCCTCGACGGTCTGCAGCCGCAGCTCGGTCTCGCGCAGCTCGGCCGCCTCCGGGGGCTCCGGCGGCTCCGGGGGCTCCTGCGCCTGCTCCGCCTCGGTGGTCTCGTCCCCCTCGCCCCGACCGGCGCCGGCCGCGCCCCCGGGCAGCACCCGCAGCCGGGCTCGCGCGGCGACCGCGTCGTCGAGGTCGACCTCGCCGAAGCCGGAGTAGCGCAGGGCCCGCACGAGCATCCCCGACGCCAGCGCCGCCTGGCTCGTCTCGTCGGCCAGGGCGGCGACGACGGTAGCGGCGACCTCGTCCTCGCCCGCGGGGGAGAGCTGCCGGTCCTCCCCCTTCGCGACCTCCCGGGCCGCCGCGACGACCCGTCGCACGAGGGCGTCCCGCTCGGGACGCGCGTCGCGCAGGGCGGCCGCGTCCCCTTCGCCCTGGGCCGAGCGCATCCGCTCGCCGAGCTCGCCGACCTCGGCGAGCAGCTTGGGGGAGCGGCGGGCGAGGAGGTTGAGCAGCCATGCGGTGACCGTCGGCTTGCGCAGGGCCTTGATCTCGCGGCCCAGGTCCCCACCGGCCTCCTTGGCCAGGCGGGTGCGCACCGCGACGAAGTCGCCGAGCCCGGCCCCGTAGAGCTCGCCCACCGCCTCGTCGAGGTCCATGCGCCGATCCTGCCAGCACGCTCCCACCTCGCGCCCAGGCCACGCCCCTAGGCTGGCGCCGCATGAGCGGCCTGACGTCCACCCCTGCGCGCACCCGCCCGGCGACCCGATGGGTGGCCGTGGTCACGACGCTGCTCGTCCTCGGCTCGCTCGCCGCCTGCGGCCTCGTCGCGCTGCGGGCCGACCGGGTCGGCGAGGGCAGCGGTCTCGTCTTCGGCTTCCTCGCGTGGAATCTCTTCCTCGCCTGGGTGCCGTACGTGCTCGCCCTGCTCATCGGGACCCTCGACCGCGATGGCCGGCCGGGCTGGTTGCTCCTGGGAGTCGGCGCGGTGTGGCTCGCCTTCCTGCCCAACGCGCCGTACATCCTCACCGACTTCATCCACCTCGGCGCGGTGGCCGGGGTGCCGCTGTGGTTCGACGCGGCGCTCATCGCCACCTTCGCCGGGACCGGTCTGGCCCTCGGCCTCGTCTCGCTCGTCCTCGTGCATCGGGTCGTGGCGCGTCGCCTGGGGCCCGCCGCGGGCTGGGTCGGCGCGATCCTCGTGCTCGCGCTGAGCGCCGTCGGCGTCTACCTCGGCCGCTTCCCGCGCTTCAACTCCTGGGACGTCGTCACCAACCCCGGCGGGCTCGTCTCGGTCGTGCTGAGCCGCGCCTCGGACCCCCTGGGCAACCCCTTCCTCCTGCAGTTCGTCCTCGGTCTCTCGGTCCTCCTGCTCGTCAGCTACGTCCTCACGTGGATGCTCGCGGCGGGCCTGCTCGGCCCGGCGCGCCGCACCGCCGTGCCGCCCTCGCGGACGCCGGCGCGCGGCCCCCTTCGCGCTGACTAGCGTGGTCGGCACCGACCGAAGGGAGATCGACATGGGTGCGCTCACCACCGAGGACCCCACGACGGGTGCCGCGGTGCCGGAGGACGCGCTGCGTCGCGACATCCGGCTCGTCACCTCGCTGCTGGGCCAGACGCTCGTGCGGGCCGAGGGGCAGGAGCTGCTCGACCTCGTCGAGGAGGTGCGTGCGCACTCGAAGGAGGGCTCGCTCGCCCAGCTGCCGACCATCGACCTCGACCTCACGACGAAGGTGGCCCGCGCCTTCACCGCGTACTTCCACCTCGCCAACGTCACCGAGCAGGTGCACCGCGGGCGGGCGCTCGTCGAGCAGTGCGCCCGGGAGGGCGGCTGGATCGCCCAGGCGGTCGAGCGCATCCGCGCGGCGGGGATCGACGGCGAGCGGCTCGGCGAGGAGGCGGCCCGCGTGTGCGTGCGCCCCGTCCTCACCGCGCACCCCACGGAGGTGACCCGACGCTCGACGCTCGACAAGCTGCGCCGCATCGCCGCGCTCCTCGACGAGCCCGACAGCACGCGACGCACGCGACGTCTCGCCGAGAGCATCGACCTGCTGTGGGCGACCGACGAGATCCGGGTCGAGGCTCCCGAGCCGACCGACGAGGCGCGCAACGGCATCTACTACCTCGAAGGTCTCTCGCGGGCCGCCGTGCCCGACGTCGTCGAGGAGCTGCGCGACGAGCTCGGCGAGGCCGGGGCGGGGCTCTCGCTCGACGCCGTGCCGCTGCGCTTCGGCACGTGGATGGGTGGCGACCGCGACGGCAACCCCAACGTCACGCCCGAGGTGACCCGCGAGGTGCTCGGCCTGCAGGCGGTGCACGGCATCGGGCTGCTGCGCGACCGGGTCGACGTGCTGCGGCGCGACCTGTCGGTGAGCGACCACCTCTCGACGACGTCGGAGGAGCTCGACGAGCGCCTGGCGACGATGCTCGAGCAGCTGCCCCAGATCGAGCTGCGCTACCGCCGGCTCAACGCCCAGGAGCCCTACCGGCTCTACCTCACCGCGGTCGGCGCGCGCCTCGGGCTCACGCAGGAGCGGGTGCGCCGGGGCGAGGCGCACGTGCCGGGCCAGGACTACGCCGACGACGTCGAGCTGCTCGACGACCTGCTCGTCCTGCACCGCTCCGTGAGCGAGCACCAGGGCGAGCTCGTCGCCGCGGGCGAGCTCGAGCGCCTCGTGCGCACGGTGCGCTCGACCGGTCTTACCCTCGCCGCGCTCGACGTGCGCGAGCACTCGGCGAAGCACCACGACGCCGTCGGGCAGCTGCTCGACCTCACCGGCGACCTCGACGAGCCGTACGCGGCGCTCGACCAGCCCGGGCGGATGAGGGTCCTCGGGGCCGAGCTCGCCGGCCGGCGGCCGCTGGCCCGTCGTCCGCTGCCCCTCGAGGGCGACGCGGTGACGACGGCGCGGGCCTTCGACGCGGTCGTGTGGGCGCTGGACTCCTTCGGTGCGCGCACGGTCGAGAGCTACATCATCTCGATGACGCGGCACGCCGACGACGTGCTCGCCGCGGTCGTCCTCGGCCGGGAGGCCGGTCTCGTCGACATCCAGGCCGGGGTGGCCCGGGTGGGCTTCGTGCCGCTGCTCGAGACCGTCGAGGAGCTCGGCAAGGCCGAGGAGATCATCACCGCGCTGCTGTCCGAGCCGTCCTACCGCGAGGTCGTGCGCCTGCGCGGCGACGTCCAGGAGGTCATGCTGGGCTACTCGGACTCGAACAAGTCCGGCGGCATCGCCGCCTCGCAGTGGCAGATCCAGCGTGCGCAGCGGGTCATCACCGACCTCGGTGCCCGCTTCGGGGTGCGGATGACCTTCTTCCACGGCCGCGGAGGCTCCGTCGGGCGCGGTGGTGGCCCGACGTACGACGCGATCCTCGCGCTGCCCGCGGGCACCGTCGCCGGCGAGGTGAAGATCACCGAGCAGGGCGAGGTCATCTCCGACAAGTACGCGCTGCCCGTCCTCGCCCGGCAGAACCTCGAGCTGATGATCGCCGCGACGCTCGAGGCGAGCGTGCTGCACCGCGAGCACCGGCGCAGCGCCGACGAGACCGAGCGCTGGGACGCGCTCATGGATCGGGTGGCCGGGGCGGCGCAGGAGCGCTACCTCGAGCTCACCGAGCGCGAGGGCCTCGCGGGGTACTTCCTCTCGGCGACGCCGGTCGACCTGCTCGGGCAGCTGCGGATCGGGTCTCGTCCCTCGCGCCGGCCCGGTGCCGACGCGGGGCTGGACGACCTGCGGGCGATCCCGTGGGTCTTCGGGTGGACCCAGAGCCGGCAGATCGTGCCCGGCTGGTACGGCGTGGGCTCGGGACTGGCTGCTGCCGGCGAGGACCTCGAGACCCTGCGCGAGATGTACCAGAGCTGGCCCTTCTTCCGCTCCTTCCTCGACAACGTCGCGATGACGCTGGCCAAGACCGACCTCGGCATCGCCCGGCAGTACGTCGCCGCGCTCGCGCCCGACGGCGAGGGCACGCTCGACGACATCGCCGCCGAGCTCGACCGCACGGTCGCCGAGGTCCTGCGGGTCACCGGCGACGCGGCGCTGCTGGACCGGGAGCCGACGCTGCGCACGACGCTCGAGATCCGCGAGCACTACCTCCAGCCGCTGCACCACCTGCAGGTCGACCTGCTGCGCCGTCAGCGCGACGGCGAGGACGACCCGCGCCTGGGCCGTGCGCTCCTGCACACGGTCTCCGGCATCGCCGCGGGGATGCGCAACACCGGGTGACCTCGGCCTCGTGATGACTCGGCGAGGGGCGCAGGGGGCTCGTCCCCCTTCGCCCCTCGCCGTCCCCCTTCAAAGGGGTGGGGAGCCCTACGGGGGCGCAGGAGACGAAGGGGGTCAGGACCCCTTCGGCCAGTCGTCGGGGGTGCTGGCGCCGCCGGGGACGACCTGCTCGCCCTCGGGCACGTGATCGGTCCAGCGGTCCTGGGGGCGGTAGCCCAGCTCAAGCATCGTGCTCGTGACGTCCCAGCGACGGTCGGGGTTGTCCGAGATCGCGTAGTAGAGGCCGTAGCCGACGTCCTCGACCTCGATCGCACACCGGAAGACGCGCTCGGCGTCGTCCTCGCTGAGCCACATCGCGCGGAGCAGCTCGACGTCGGTCTCGGTCGGATCGGGGCTCACCCACCCGATGCGCAGGCACAGCACGGACAGCCCGTGGGCGTCGTGGTAGTAGCGCCCGATCGTCTCGCCGAAGACCTTCGTCACGCCGTAGAGCGAGTCCGGCCGCGGCAGGTCCTGCGGCCCGACCGGCCACTGCTCGTCGCGGTCGTACATGCCGAGGACGTGGTTCGAGGAGGCGTAGACGACCCGGCGCACGCCCGCGTCGCGGGCCGCCTCGAGCACGTTGCGGGTGCCGACGACGTTGGCGCCGAGCACGTCGTCCCACGTCGACTCCGGCGACGCGGCCCCGGCGAGGTGGACGACCGTGTCGACGCCGTCCATGAGGGCGCGGACCTCGTCGTAGTCGGTGAGGTCGGCCTCGCGCAGCTCGCGCTCCTGCTCCGGCGTGCGCGGGGTGCGGCCGTGCATGACGACGTCGTAGTCGTCGCGCAGCCGGTCGGACAGGACGAGGCCGATGCCTCCGGTGGCACCGGTGATGAGGATCCGTCGGGTCATGGGCCCCAGTCTCACGTCCGGCGAGGGGCTGCCGGGCGAAGGGGTGGGCCCGATCCGCGGACGTAGGCTGGACGACGATGTCCAGCACGAGCGCCCCGGAGCGCATCCCTCGCGAGATCTGGGTCCTCGTCGCCGCGGCCTTCGTCATCGCCGTCGGCTTCGGTCTCATCAGCCCCGTCCTGCCGGCCTACGCCCGCAGCTTCGACGTGGGCGTCGCGGCGGCCTCGGTCGTCGTGTCGGCATTCGCCTTCTTCCGGCTCGTCTTCGCACCGGCCGGCGGGTCGCTCGTCTCGCGGCTGGGGGAGCGGCCGGTCTACCTCGCCGGGCTCGTCGTCGTCGCGCTGTCCTCGCTCGCGACCGCCTTCGCCCAGTCGTACTGGCAGCTGCTCGTCTTCCGGGGGGTCGGAGGCCTGGGGTCCACCCTCTTCACCGTCTCGGCGATGTCGCTCCTCGTGCGTCTCGCGCCGCCGCGCATCCGCGGGCGGGTCTCGTCCGCGTACGCGAGCTCCTTCCTCCTCGGCGGCATGCTCGGCCCGGTCATCGGCGGGCTGCTCGCGCAGCTCGGGCTGCGGGTCCCCTTCGTCCTGTACGCCGTGGCCCTGCTCGTAGCGGCGGGCGTCGTCGCCGTCTTCCTCGGCGGCACCCGGCTGCGCAGCGTGTCCGACGGCGAGTCGCGCCCGACGATGCTCGTCTCCGAGGCGCTCGCCTCGCCGACCTACCGCGCGGCGCTCGCCTCCTCCTTCGCCAACGGGTGGTCGAGCTTCGGCGTGCGGGTCGCCGTGCTGCCGCAGTTCGCGGTCGCGATCCACGACGCGACGTGGGTCGCGGGCGCCGCGCTGGCCATCTCTGCCGTCGGCACGGCCGCGGCGCTGCAGGTCGCGTCCCGGTGGTCGGACACCATCGGACGGCGCCCTCTCGCCCTCGCCGGCCTCGCGATCACCGCCGTCGGGATCGGGCTCGTCGGCACGAGTCAGCGCCTCGACGTGCTCTTCGTGCTGTGCGTCGTCGCCGGCATCGGCGCCGGACTGCTCAACCCCTCGCAGCAGGCCGCCGTCGCCGACGTCGTCGGCAGCGACCGGGCCGGCGGGCGGGTCCTCGCCCGCTTCCAGATGGCGCAGGACGCCGGCGCGATCATCGGGCCGATCCTCATCGGGGTCGTCGCCGACCGCTTCGGGTGGACGACCGCCTTCGCCGTCACCGGGGTCATCACCGCGCTGGCCATCGGGCCCTGGCTCCGGGCGCGCGAGAGCGCCCCCGGTGTCGTCGCGCCCGAGACGGCCTAGCCCTTGGCGGCCTCACCCCCGGTCGGCCGGGCGGGGATCGACGACATCCCCGGCCCGTGCAGCTCGTCGACGGCGTGCCGGCGACCGCTGAGCAGCAGGACGATCGCGAGGGCGGGGCCACGCACCTCCGGGCCCTGGCCGACGACGAGGTCGGTGTCGTCGGCGACCAGTCGCACCGCCCGGGCGACGGAGCGGCCGCCGCCGATCGCGTCGGGCGTCTTCGCCTGGTAGCGCGCGGCACCCTCGAGGGTCTTCGCCGGGTAGGCCCGACGGATCCCGAGCGCGCCACGGATGTCCTCGCCGTGGGCGACCTCCTCGACGAGCCGCGACTCGAGCGATGCCAGCCATGTCGGCGGCCCGCTCGTGCGGTCGACGACCTCGCGCAGCCGCGCGAGGGTCTGCTGCGGCGTCGCCCCGCGCTGAGCGGCGACCCCCGCGGCGTTCTGCCGGTCGAGGTCCCCCTTCGCCCGCACCATGGCGCGCAGCAGACCGACGGGGGTGGTGAGCGCGTTGTCGACGAGATGGGCGGCGACGTCGTGCACGCTCCACCCGGGCGCGAGCGAGGGCGTGTCCCACCGCGACGGGGCGAGGCCGCAGAGGTCGTCGACGAGCGCACGCCGCTCGGCGTGGACGAGGTGCCAGATCTCACTCATCGTGTGTCGGCGATCTCGTGCAGGCGGGCGACGTAGTCGGCCCACCACCGCTCGTCCTGCTCCGGCAGGTTGTCGCCCGCGCGGCGCAGGCCGACGGACCCGTCGAGCTGCTCGCGCAGGACGTCCATGTGGCCGGCGTGACGAGCCTCGTCGACGGCGAGGTGGACGATGATCTGGTCGAGCGTCACCTCACGACCCTCCGGTCCCCACCACGGCACGAACCCCTTCGCGTCCAGGTCGAGCGCCTCGACCGTCGCGTCGGCGTGGGCGAAGGCCCGGTGCGCGAGGTCGAGGACGTCGGCCATCGACTCGTCGGCCGTCGCGTAGAAGTCGAGGTTGTCGTCGAGCGAGGCGCCGGGCGCGTCCCACGGGTACGCGATGCCCGCGGGCCGCCCGAAGCAGTCGCCGAGGTAGCCCAGCTCCATGAGGGCGCAGTGCTTGAGCACGCCGAGCAGGTTCGTGCCCGTGACGGTGCGTGGGCGCCGCGCGTCGGCCTCGCTCACCCCTTCGAGCTTGGCGAGCATCGCCTGACGCTGCTCGCGGACGTAGCCGTGCAGGATCTCCTTGGTCGTCACGCCGCTCAGCTCTGCTCGCCGGCGATGTTGACCATCCACGGCATGCCGTAGCGGTCGACGAGCATGCCGAAGTCGTCGCCCCACATCTGCCGCTCGAGCGGCATCGTCACCTGACCGCCCTCGGCCAGGCGCTCGAAGCACCCACGCAGGTCGTCGTCGGGCCCGCCGCTGATGGACAGCGTGATCGCGTCGCCGACGGCAGGCGTGCCCTCGGTGCCGGGGGCCATGTCGCTCGCCATGAGGGACAGCCCGGTCGGTGTGTCGAGGCGGGAGTGCATGACCCCCTCGTTGCCCGGGTCGCCCATCTCGGCGAAGGTCGAGACCGACAGCTCGCCGCCGAGGGCGGAGCGGTAGAACTCCATCGCCTCACGCGCAGTGCCGGGGAAGGTGAGATACGGGTTGAGCGTCGCCATCGCAGTGCCTTCTCGTCGGGGCCGTCCTCGTCGACGGCCAGGCGCCGAGACTAGGACCGAGCCCTGACAGCCCGCATCGTCCCGGCGCCCGCCGGTCCCCCCTTCGCCTCCCGTCGTCCGCCCACGTCTGGCAGGGTCGGCCCGGTGACGGGACGCGCGCGGGGGTGGCTGGTGCTCGCGGCGCTGGCGGGGACGGTGCACGCGTTCTTCAGCCTGTACTGGGCGATCGGCGGCGACTGGCTGCTCGAGACCCTGGGCGAGCGCATCGTCACCACCTTCGCCGACATGCGCTGGGTCCTCGTGCCCGTCGGTCTCGTCAAGCTCGTCGCCGCGCTGGCGCCCCTGTGGCTCGACCGCCGCGGCTGGCCGCTGCGACCGCTCACCCGAGGTCTCGCCTGGCTCGGCGCCGTGGTGCTCGTCGTCTGGGGCGGTCTCAACACCGTCGTCGGCCAGCTCGTCCTCGCCGGCGCGATCCGGCCCGACGGCGGGTACGACCGGCCCGGGATGATCGGGCACGCGTGGCTGTGGGACCCCCTCTTCCTCGTGTGGGGTCTCGCCCTGCTCGTCCACCTCGCCGCCACCCGGCGTCGTCGCGGCCGAGAGGGCGCCGGTTCGGTCCGAGTGTCGGACGGCACCTCGCGGCAGCGGTGATCGCAGCTCGCCGGAGTCTTGGGGGCGGGGCGTCGACGAAGGTGTGAGCCGCCGTCCGACACGCACGGCGGTCACCTGCCTAGGGTGGCGCCATGACGACGACCGCCGACTGGGACGTGGTCGTCGTGGGGGCCGGGCCGGCGGGCAGCATCACGGCGCTCGCGGCCCTGCACGAGCGGCCGGGGGCGCGGGTGCTGCTCCTCGACCGGGCCGACTTCCCGCGGGACAAGTCGTGCGGCGACGGCATCGCCCCTCACGTCCTCGACGTGCTCGACGCCGTCGGTGCCTCGGACGTGGCCGCCGACCTGCGCCGTGAGCACCGGGGGATCAGCATGCTCGAGCTCGCCCTCGGCGACCTGAGCAGCACGCGCGAGATGCGCCGCCCCGCCCTCGTCATCCCCCGGGAGCGTCTCGACGCCCGACTCGTCGAGGCAGCCGTGGCGGCGGGCGCCGTCCTGCGGCGGCACCGCGTGCGCGACGTGCAGGTCGAGGCCGACGGCGTCGTCGTCGACGGCGAGACCAGGGCCCGCGTGCTCGTCGGCGCGGACGGCGCGCAATCGCAGGTCCGTCGCTCGCTCGGCCTCACCCTGCCTGGCCGTCTCGCGCTCGGCCTGCGCGGCTACGCGCCGACACCCCCGTCACGCGTCGGGCGACAGGTGATCCGCTTCGCGCAGGACCGCCAGCCGTCGTACGCGTGGGCCTTCGACCGGGGCGACGGGTGGTCCAACGTCGGGTACGGCGAGATCCTGCGCGACCGGCGGGACCGGCCGACCCACGCGCTGATGCGCGAGCGGCTCGAGGACCTGCTGCCCGGCTCGACCGAGGGCGCTCAGTCGTGGCGCGGCCACCACCTGCCGCTGTCGACCGCGCGATGGGGCTCGGTCCAGCCCGACGGCCGCGTGCTGCTCGTCGGCGACGCGGCCGGGCTCATCAACCCGATGACGGGTGAGGGGATCTACTACGCGGCGGTGACCGGGCAGGTCGCCGGTCGCACGGCCGCGCGGGCGGACGAAGGGGGAGACCCCGGCCTTTGCTACCGCAGCGAGGTGCGACGGCGGCTGCGAGCGAACCTCGTGAGCACGGCCGTCGGTGGGAAGGTGGCGTCTCACCCCTTCGTCCTCGCCGCGGGGCTGCGGGCCGCCGCGGCCGACCAGAGGGTCTTCGACGACCTCGTCGAGCTCGGGCTCGGACCCGGACGGCTCACCCCGCGGGTCGTCGCCGGGCTCGTCCGGCACGCCCGCTGACGCGGCTCAGCGGCTCTCGAGGTCCTCGCGCAGCCGGTCGAGCGTGCGGCGGATGTTGCCCGCCTGGTAGACGTCGAAGGTCCGCCCCCGCGTGACGAGGCGGTCGAAGCGGGCCGCCAGGGCGTCCGGCCACCGGGTGCGGTCGTCCTGCCAGGTCTCGGTGACGCGGGTGCGGCCCGGGGCGACCTGCTCGAAGGTGTACGACCACGTCGCGACCGAGACCGGCACGAGGACCCGGCCGAAGCCGTAGCCGTGCACCCGGAAGGCGAACCGCTCACCGGGGTCGGCGGCGATGACCGTGCACCTCGTCGACCACCGCGCGGGCCCACGACGGTTGTGCCCGACGAAGCTCTCGCCCGTCGTCAGCGGTCCGCGCGCGGGGTCGCCGGTGCCGATGTTCTCCGGGCTCCACCGTCCCATCCGGTCGGGGTCGGCGATCTCGGCGTACACGGTCTGCGGGTCGGCGGCGATCTCGACGCTGCCGGACACGGTCATGGGGCGGGACATGGCTCGACCCTGCCAGAGGCAGCCTCCCCCTCCGCGCTGCGTCGGCGTGGCCTCGGCCTCAGTGCTCGATGACCTCAGCGACCCGTCCCCCTCAGTGCCCGTCGCCGAGCCGCCCGCTCAGCAGCTCGTGCCGCTCCGCCGACGCGGGGTTCAGGCCGACGACGTCGAGCTGCTTGCCCATCCGCTCGTACTTCGCTCGCACGCCGTCGAGCGCGGCGACGCTCGAGGCGTCCCAGATGTGGCTGTCGGTGAGGTCGACGACGACACGCTGCGGGTCGGCCGTGTAGTCGAACTGGTAGACGAGGTCGTTGCTCGAGGCGAAGAAGAGCTCGCCGGTGACCCGGTAGGTCTGCACCTCGCCGGTGCCGGGCACGCGCTCGACCTGGGCGACGTGGGCGACCCGTCGGGCGAAGGCGACCATCGCCGCGAGCACGCCGGTGATGACGCCGTAGGCGAGGTTGTGGGTGGCGACGGTGACGGTGACCGTGAGCAGCATGACGAGGGTCTCGCTGCGAGGCATCCGGCGCAGGGTGGCCGGCGCCACGCTGTGCCAGTCGAAGGTCGCGACGGAGACCATGACCATGACGGCGACGAGCGCGGCCATGGGGATCATGCCGACGAGCGGGCCCGCCCCGACGACGAGCGCGAGGAGGAAGACACCGGCGAGGAAGGTCGAGATGCGCGTGCGGGCCCCGGAGACCTTGACGTTGATCATCGTCTGGCCGATCATCGCGCAGCCGCCCATCCCGCCGAAGAGGCCTGACGCGACGTTGGCGACGCCCTGCCCCCAGGACTCGCGGGTCTTGTCGGAGTGGGTGTCGGTGATGCCGTCGACGAGCTTCGCCGTCATGAGCGACTCGAGCAGCCCGACGAGGGCCATGGCGAAGGCGTAGGGGGCGATGATGCGCAGCGTCTCGAGCGTCAGCGGCACGTCGGGCAGGAGCAGCGCGGGCAGCGAGCTGGGCAGCTGGCCCTGGTCGGAGACGTCGGGCAGCTGCCATCCGGCGGCCGCGACGAGAGCGGTGATGGCGACGATGGCCACGAGCGGGGCCGGCAGCACGGTCGTCACCCTCGGCATGGCGACCATGACGAGCAGACCGAGCGCGACCATCGGGTAGACGAGCCACGGCACGCCGAGGAGGTAGGGCACCTGGGCCAGGAAGATGAGGATGGCCAGCGCGTTGACGAATCCGACCATGACCATCCGCGGGATGAAGCGCATGAGCCGCGCGACGCCGAGCAGGGCGAGCACCACCTGCAGGACCCCGGCGAGGATCACCGTCGCGAGGAGGTAGCTCAGGCCGTGCTCGCGCACGACGGGGGCGACGACGAGCGCCACCGCGCCGGTCGCCGCCGAGATCATCGCGGGCCGCCCACCGACGACGGCGATGGTCACCGCCATGACGAAGCTCGAGAAGAGCCCGACCTGGGGGTCCACCCCGGCGATGATCGAGAAGGAGATGGCCTCGGGGATGAGCGCGAGCGCGACGACGAGACCGCCGAGCACCTCGGTGCGCAGGCGCCGCGGGTCGCGCAGGGCAGCCCGCACGGAGGTCTCGCGGGCACCGGCCTCGGGCGGGCCGGTGACGGGGGCGGCGGTGGTGACGGGCTCGGGCACAGGGGTCCTTCGGGTGGGGCGGCGGGACGGCGACGGTGGCGGCGCGGCCGGAGCGGGGCTCGACGGACGCGACGGTTAAATCTACCGCAACGTGAGAGTTGGTCCGGTCACCCGCCGGGGGGCCGGGTCGGCCCGGTAGCGTGCGCCCCATGGACGGCCAGGGCGAAGGGGTGCGCGGCCGCCACGTGCACATCGGCGAGGTCGCAGAGCTCACCGGTCTCTCGCACCGCACGATCCGGTACTACGAGGAGATGGGTCTCGTCACCCCGTCGGCGCGCACGGACGGCGGCTTCCGCCTCTACGACGACGCCGACATCGCTCGGCTCCTCCTCGTGCGCCCGATGAAGCCGCTCGGCTTCTCCGTCGAGGAGATGCGCGCCCTGCTCGAGGCGCTGGATGTCCTCGCCGACCCTTCGGGGGAGCCCGCCCGCGAGGCGCAGGCGCGCGAGCACGTCGCCGCGGTCTACGCCGACGCCGAGCAGCGCCTGACCGACCTGCGCCGTACGACGGCGCGGGCCGAGGAGCTCACGGCGAGCCTGCGCGAGGCGATGGCGACGCCCCCGCCGCCGCCCGGCTGACCCCTTCGCCCCCTTCGCGGTGCCAACCTCACGACCCGGCTACGGCGCAGTACTGGTCGTGATCGCGACCAGTACTGCGCCGTAGCTCGCGGGGTCGGCGGGGCGAAGGGGGAGTCAGCCCGCCTCGGCCGTGCGGGCCCGGCGGCTGCGGATCGACAGGATCGTCCCGCCGATGACCGCGGCGGTGAAGGAGCCGAGGAGCACGCCGATCTTCACGTGCTCGTCGGCCACGCTCGAGGCGCCGAAGGCGAGCTCGCCCACGAGCAGCGAGACGGTGAAGCCGACACCGGCGACGAATCCCGCGCCGACGAGGTCGCCCCACCGCAGGCTCGGGTCGAGCGCGAAGGACGGCAGCCGGCTGAGGAGCAGGCTCGTGCCGACGATGCCGACGGGCTTGCCGAGGACGAGGCCGACGATGATCCCGAGCGTGATCGGGTCACCGAGCGCGCTGCGCAGGCCCTCGACGCCACCGACCGCCACCCCGGCGGCGAAGAAGGCGAAGACCGGCACGGCGACGAGCGTCGAGAAGACGCCCCACTGGTCGGCGAGGTGGGCGGTGAGGCTGTCGTAGACCGGCTCGCCGTCCTCGGTGCCCGTCTGCACCCGCGCCCGCGCCGACGCGATCGCCGGCACGGTGAAGCCGAGGAGCACGCCGGCCACGGTCGCGTGGATGCCGGATGCGTGGACGAGCGCCCACGTCGCGACGCCGAGCGGCAGCAGCAGCCACCACGTGCGCACCCCGCGCTGGGTGAGGAGCCCGAAGAGCGCGAGGGGGACGAGCGCGAGGAGCAGCCACTGCAGGTGCAGCCCCTGGGTGTAGGCGACGGCGATGATCGTGATGGCGATGAGGTCGTCGACGATCGCGAGCGTCAGGAGGAAGATGCGCAGCGCCGGCGGCAGGAAGCGCCCGACGACCGCGAGGACGGCGACGGCGAAGGCGATGTCGGTCGCCGTGGGGATCGCCCAGCCCTGGAGGGCGCCCTCGGACGAGCGGGCGATCGCGACGTAGATGAGGGCGGGCACGACGACGCCGCCCGCGGCAGCGGCGATGGGCATCGCGGCCCGGCGCGGGTCGCGCAGGCTGCCGGCGACGAGCTCCTCCTTGAGCTCGAGGCCGACGACGAAGAAGAAGATCGCGAGGAGGCCGTCGGCCGCCCACTGGCCGATCGTCAGGTCGAGGTGAAGGGCGGCGGGGCCGACGGTGGTGTCGCGCACCGACTCGTAGAGGTCGACGGCGGGGGTGTTGGCCATGAGCAGCGCGAGCAGGGTCGCGACGAGCAGGAGCGAGCCGCCGAAGGCGTCGCTGCGGGCGCTCGCGCGCACGCCGCGCCACATCTCGTGGGGCATGCGGCGCAGGGGGGTGTCGGTCAGGGGTCCGGGCATCGGGGTGCCTTACGTGGTCAGCGGAGGTGGGCGCGTCTGCGTCCCGCGACAGGGGGCGCGTCGCTCACGCAGGCGGCGGGCAGCCGGCGATCTCGCCGTGCGCGTTGGTGCCCCACTCGCTCGTCCACCCGTTGGTCCCGGGGTGGCGGACCGTGCGCTGCAGCGCACGCATGCGCGTCGCGTCCGCCAGGTGGCGGGGGAGGCGCAGCAGACCGGTCACCCGCCTGATCCTACGGGCGACGGGGTGCCGGCTGCTGTTCGCGCTGCCTCGCGAGACGCCCGGCTCTCCTCTCCCACCCGCCCTCTGCCGCCCCTTCGCCGAGCCTGTCACTGGGTCGACGAAGGATCGTCATGTCGAGATGACGGCCCTTCTTCGAACCGGCAGGGGGCGGGGGAAAGGAGCGGGAATCATCTGCACCGGTCGGTAGTTGAGTCAGACGTACTCAACTTTTCGGCTCCGGATTTGCGCAGGCCCGCAAGGGCTTCGTAGGTTGAGCCGCAGAGACCAACCCCTCCCGAAGGGGGCGCCCGCCCCCTTCGACCCGGACGAAGGAGAACCCCCATGGGACGTGCCGTCGGCATCGACCTCGGTACCACCAACTCGGCCGTCGCGTACCTCGACGCCGGCGAGCCCGAGATCATCGCGAACGCCGAGGGCGGTCGCACCACACCGTCCGTCGTCGCCTTCTCCAAGGGCGGCGAGGTCCTCGTCGGCGAGATCGCCAAGCGTCAGGCCGTGACGAACGCCGACCGCACCATCCGCTCCGTCAAGCGCCACATGGGCACCGAGTGGACGAGCGAGGACGTCGACGGCAAGAAGTACACCGCGCAGGAGATCAGCGCCCGCACGCTGATGAAGCTCAAGCGCGACGCCGAGGCCTACCTCGGCGAGGACGTCACCGACGCGGTCATCACCGTGCCGGCGTACTTCGACGACGCCGAGCGCCAGGCGACGAAGGAGGCCGGCGAGATCGCGGGCCTCAACGTCCTGCGCATCGTCAACGAGCCGACCGCGGCGGCCCTGGCCTACGGCCTCGACAAGGGCAAGGAGGACGAGCTCATCCTCGTCTTCGACCTCGGTGGCGGCACCTTCGACGTCTCCCTGCTCGAGGTGGGCAAGGACGCCGAGGACGGCTTCGCGACCATCCAGGTCCGCGCCACCTCCGGTGACAACCAGCTCGGTGGTGACGACTGGGACGACCGCGTCGTCAAGCACCTCCTGCAGAGCGTCAAGAGCAGCACCGGTGTCGACCTCGCCGGCGACAAGATCGCCATGCAGCGTCTGCGCGACGCCGCGGAGCAGGCGAAGAAGGAGCTCTCCTCGAGCAGCTCCACGTCGATCAACCTCCAGTACCTCTCGATGGGCGAGAACGGCCCGATCCACCTCGACGAGACGCTCACCCGGGCGCAGTTCGAGCAGATGACCAAGGACCTCCTCGACCGCACGAAGACCCCCTTCGAGAACGTCATCAAGGACGCCGGCATCAAGCTCGGCGACATCGACCACGTCGTCCTCGTCGGTGGCTCCACCCGCATGCCCGCCGTCTCCGAGCTCGTCAAGCAGCTCACCGGCGGCAAGGAGCCCAACAAGGGCGTCAACCCCGACGAGGTCGTCGCCGCCGGCGCGGCCCTGCAGGCCGGTGTCCTCAAGGGCGAGCGCAAGGACGTCCTGCTCATCGACGTCACCCCGCTCTCCCTGGGCATCGAGACCAAGGGCGGTCTCTTCACCAAGCTCATCGAGCGCAACACCGCGATCCCGACCAAGCGCAGCGAGGTCTTCTCGACGGCGGAGGACAACCAGCCCTCCGTGCTCATCCAGGTCTTCCAGGGCGAGCGCGAGATCGCGCAGCAGAACAAGCCGCTGGGCACCTTCGAGCTCTCGGGCATCGCCCCGGCGCCCCGCGGCGTGCCGCAGGTCGAGGTGACCTTCGACATCGACGCCAACGGCATCGTCAACGTCTCCGCGAAGGACCGTGGCACCGGCCAGGAGCAGAAGATCACCATCTCGGGCGGCAGCGCGCTGTCCAAGGAGGAGATCGAGCGCATGGTGCAGGAGGCCGAGGCCCACGCCGAGGAGGACAAGCAGCGGCGCGAGGAGACCGAGGCCCGCAACACCGCGGAGAACCTCGTCTACTCGACCGAGAAGTTCCTCTCCGACAGCGGCGACAAGCTGAGCGACGACCAGCGCAAGCCGGTCGACGACGCGCTCGCCGACCTCAAGGACGCCCTCAAGCCGGAGTCGGGCGTGAGCGCTGCCGACCTGTCGAAGAAGGTCGACACCCTCAACGAGGAGTCGCAGAAGATGGGCGCCGCCCTCTACGCGGCCTCCGCCGAGCAGGGCGAGGGTGCCGGCGCCGCCGGTGACCAGCCCGGCGCCGACGCGGGCAGCACCCCGGCCGACGACGACGTCGTCGACGCCGAGGTCGTCGAGGACGAGGACGAGGAGCGCAAGTGAGCGACTCGACGAGCAACCACGAGCCCGAGGACGTCGTCCACGACGCCGACGGCGACGCGGTGAACGTCGAGGCCGTCAACGACGGCGTGCCGGCCCCCGCGCAGGGGGCCGGCACCCCGGCCGCCGACGCGGACGGGACGCCTGCGGCCGAGGCTGCACCGGGGGCGGACGCCGCCCCCGGCGCGGGCTCTGACGCCCACCCCGACACCGCGCTCGCGGCCGAGCGGCTCGGCGACCTGCAGCGCCTGCAGGCCGAGTACGTCAACTACAAGCGCCGCGTCGACCGCGACCGCGCCGACATCCAGATCCGGGCGGCGCACGACGTGCTCGAGACCCTGCTGCCGGTGCTCGACGAGATCCACCTCGCGCGCCAGCACGGCGACCTCGACGAGGGCCCCTTCCGGGCCATCGCCGACAAGCTCGAGCAGGCGCTCGGCCGGTACGGCCTGGTCCAGGTCGGCGCGAAGGGCGAGCCCTTCGACCCGGCGGTCCACGAGGCCCTCATGCACGCCGCGTGGGACTCGAGCGACAGCGAGCTGCCGAGCGACGCGACGACGACCACGGTCGTCACCGTGCTCCAGCCCGGGTACAAGGCCGGCGAGCGCGTGCTGCGCGCGGCGCGCGTCGCCGTCGCCGACCCCGAGTGACCCACCCGCACACCCCCTGAGAGGAGGACGGCATGGCTAGTCAGGACTGGTTCGAGAAGGACTTCTACAACATCCTCGGCGTCTCGCAGGGCGCCGACGACGCGGAGATCAAGAAGGCGTACCGCAAGCTCGCCAAGCAGCACCACCCCGATCGCAACCCCGGGGACGCCGCGGCGGAGCAGCGCTTCAAGGACGTCGGCGAGGCGCACGCCGTCCTCTCCGACCCCGAGCAGCGTCGTGAGTACGACGCCGTGCGCCAGATGGCGCGCGGGGGCGCCCGCTTCACCGCGGGCGGCCCCGGCGGGGCCGGGGGCGCCGGCTTCGAGGACGTCTTCTCCTCGATGTTCGGCGGCGGGGGCGGTGGCGGCTCCCGGGTGCGCTACTCCTCGCAGGGCTTCCCCGGCGGGGGCGGCGGTGAGCCCGACCTCGAGGACATCATGGCGATGTTCGGGCAGGGTGGGGGATCGCCCTTCGGCGGTGGCGGTGGTGGTGCGGGCTTCCGCGCGCCCCGCGGCCCGCAGAAGGGCCCCGACCTCACCGCCCGCACGACCCTGTCCTTCCGCGACGCGGTCGAGGGGTCGACGGTGCAGCTGAGCGCCGACGGCGAGCGGATCACCGCGAAGATCCCCGCGGGCGTCAAGGACGGCCAGCGGATCCGGCTGCGCGGCAAGGGCGGTCAGAGCCGCACCGGCGGCGAGCGCGGAGACCTCATGCTCACCGTCGCGGTCGAGCCGCACCCGGTCTTCGGCCGGGACGGCGACAACCTGACGATCGAGCTGCCGGTGACCTTCGCCGAGGCCACGCTCGGCGCGACGGTGAGCGTCCCGACGCTCGACGGCCGCCCGGTCAAGGTCAAGGTCGCCCCGGGCACCCCGAGCGGGCGCGTCCTGCGGGTCAAGGGCCGCGGCGTGCCGACGAAGGGGGGATCCGGTGACCTCCTCGTGCGCGTCGAGGTCGTCGTCCCGACCGACCTCACGGATGAGCAGCGCGCGGCGGTCGAGGCCCTCGCGCAGGACGCCGACTCCCTGCGTGCCGACCTGCTCGCGAGGGCGGGGGACTGACCCGTGGCCCGCTCCGCCTTCAGCCCCGATGACGAGACCCCGGTCTTCGTCATCTCGGTCGCGGCCGAGCTCGCGGGCATGCACGCCCAGACCCTGCGGCAGTACGACCGCATCGGTCTCGTCACCCCCTCGCGCACGCGCGGCGGCGGTCGCCGGTACTCGGCGGCCGACGTCGCGCGTCTGCGCGAGGTCCAGCGGCTCTCGCAGGACGAGGGCGTCTCGCTGAGCGCGATCCAGCGCATCTTCGAGCTCGAGCACCAGGTCGACGCGCTGCGCGCCCGCGTCGGCGAGCTCACCGAGGAGCTCGAGTCGGCCCGCGTCGCGCTGGGCCAGGGCTCCCGCTTCTTCGCCGTGGGCTCCAGCGGTGACATCGTCGCGCTGCGCCACGGCCAGCGACCCCGACCGCGCACGGCCTCGCAGGCGCTCGTCCTGTGGGACCCGCGCCGCTGACGCGCCCCCGCCCCACCCCTTCGCCCACCCCCCTTCACCAACCCCTTCTGCCCCCCTTCGCCCACCCCTTCTGCGCCGAGCCCCGCTCGTCGTCCGTGACACCCGCTCCTCGCGGGACCGCGACGAGCGGGGCTCACGGACCAGGAGCGGGTTTCGGCGAGGCGTGTCAAGGACACTTGACAACGACTGGTCTCCCCTCTGTAAAGTCTGCTTGACACCGCACCGGAGGGACCGGCCGCGGGCGAAGGGGGACCGCCATGACCCGCACGACCACCACCGCGCCGACCTCGGCCTACCTCCGCGCCGGGCTGCTCGCCGCGGGCATCACCGCCGCCGCGGGCATCGGGGCCGGCCTCGTGCGGGGCGAGGACTTCTGGCTCGCCGCAGGGGTCTTCGGGGCCGCCGCGCTCGGCCCGGCCCTCGCCCTCGGCTGGCTGCTCTTCGTCAGCGACCACACGGTGCCCCAGGACGCGCACGCCGAGGACAGCGTCGAGCGGCGCTGGGCCGAGCAGGCCGGGGCCGGCGCCTTCCTCGACGTCGTCATCGCCTCGGGCGTCACGCTCACCCTGCTCTCCGTGCTCGACGTCGGCATCTCCGCGACCGGCGTCCTCACCCTCCTCGTGGTGCTCGCCCTCGCCGACTCCGCTGTGCGCTACGCGGTCGTCTCGCGCCGCGGCGCCTGAGGGGGCATCGGATGGACAACGACCTCGCGGCCCGGCGCGCCGAGCGCGGCTGGTCGCAGGCGCGCCTGGCCGAGGAGCTCGGCGTCTCGCGTCAGACGGTGATCTCCATCGAGCGCGGGCGCTTCGACCCGAGCCTGCCGCTGGCCTTCCGGGTGGCCCGGACCTTCGGCTGTCGGGTGGAGGACGTCTTCTACCCCGACACCGCCGAGGACTGAGCGACGCGCCCGCGGGCTGCGACGTAGACGCCGACGACCGCGAGGGCCGCCACGACGGCGGCGAGACCGACGACCTGCGAGCTCGGCTCGTCGCCGAGCCGCCCGGCCGCGATCCACGCCAGGCCCCAGGTGATGGCGGCGGTGATGCCGAGGCGAGGTCCGACCCGCCGGGCGAGCACGGCGGCCACCCCGACGACGACGACGATGACGGCGACCGCGACGACCTCGCCGACGCCCTGGCTCGTCTCGACGCCGTAGCCCACGAGCGCCGCGGCGACGTTGGCGCAGGTCGCGACGCACACCCAGCCGAGGTAGAGCCCGAAGGTGCCGTCGACGAGCAGCGCCTCCGCGGCACCGACCGCGGGCCGGTCGTGCAGCCGCGCGACGAGCATGCCGAGCACGAGGAGCAGAGCGACGATGACGACGACGCTCAGCCACAGCAGGCCCCACTGGGTGACGAAGATCCACGCCGCGTTGAGGAGCATCGACGCGGCCGCGAGGTAGCCCGTGCGCCGGTGCCGGGGGTCGGTCGCCGTGCTCGGGAAGAGCTGGTAGATCGCGTACGCCGTGAGCAGCGCGTAGATCAGCGACCAGATCGAGAAGGCGGTGCCCGCGGGCGCGAGGAGGGTGGCGTCGGCGGACAGCGCACCGCTGCTCGACTCCGAGACCTCGGTGCCGATGACACCGACCCCGGTGAGCACACCGAGGACGCCGACGAGGTGGCTGACGACGACGACGACCTGACGGGTGCGGTCCGCGCGGGTGGGCTGCTCGCTCATCCTTCGACGATAGGAGCCGGGCCGCCTCTCACCGGCCTCGGGCGCCCGCGCTGTCCAGGGTGGCTGCCTCGAGCGCCCGCGCCGCGGCGAGCCTCTTCATCCCCTCCGCGGGGCGGATCGGCTCGGGCCACCGCGCGGCGATGCGGTCGCCCTCGTACTCGCGGCGCAGTCGCCGCCGCACGAGCGGCACGACCTCCTGGCGCACGAAGGCCGCCTCCTGGCGGGCCACGTGCCGCCAGCCGCGGGGCTCGTGCGGGACGAGGTCGCCGATCTTCAACGTGTGGGGCACGCCCATCGTCTCGGCGACGAGCGCCGCCATCCGCTTGTGGCCCTGCCGGGACATGTGGATCCGGTCCGGCGCCCACAGCGCCGGGTGGTCGAAGTCGCGGACGCGGGCGTGGTCGACGAGCAGCGTCCCGTGCCGGTCGGCGAGCTCGCGCACCCCGTCGTTGAAGAGGTGGACCCGGCGCACGAGCGGGTCGAGCAGCCGGGTCGTGCGCACGTCGTACGCGGTGAAGAGGACGACCTGCGCACCGGAGCCGACGAGCCGGTCCAGGGCCGCCTCGTAGCGCCCCAGCAGCGAGGTGAGGTCGGCCCGCAGCGAGAGCAGGTCGTTGCCCCCGGCGTAGAAGGTGACGTGGGTGGGCCCGAGGGCGAGCGCCGCGTCGAGCTGGTCGGCGACCACCTGGTCGAGGAACTTGCTGCGGATCGCGAGGTTCGCGTAGCGCCACGTCGGGTCGGCGCGGCCCAGCTGGCGGGCCAGCCGGTCGGCCCAGCCGCGCACGGAGTTCGGGTAGTGCAGGTGGGGGTCGCCGATGCCCTCGGTGAAGGAGTCGCCCACGGCGACGAGCAGGCCAGTCATCTCGCGCCCCATGCCACCCGCCCGGGCGGCCGGGTCGCAAGCCACGCGCGGGGTGGCGACGAAGGGTTGTCCGAGCCGTCATCGGGGGTCGCCGGGCGGCCGTCGTGCGTTCACCTCTCGACGGGTGACCGCCCGAAGAGGGAGCGAAGGGGGAGCGAGGGGGGAGCGAAGGGGTGGTCGTCGTCGGTGGTCGCTGCCAGGGTGGGGCCATGCCGATGCCCCAGGACCCCGCCTCTCGCTACGACCGCCGCAACACCCCGCTCGTGCGGGTCGTCGACGCCGTGCCCGACGACGCGTGGGACGCGCCCTCCCCATGCGAGGGGTGGAGCGCGGCCGACGTGCTCCAGCACCTCGTCGACACGCAGCGCACCTTCTTGCTGACGAACGGCGCGAGCCTGCCCGACCCGGCGCCGGTCGTCGCGCAGGGCCCGGCACTCGCCTGGCGGACGCACTCCGAGGCGGTGGCCCGCGCCCTCGCCGACCCGCGGGTGGGCGAGGCGCCGTACGAGACCCCCTTCGGCGTCTCGACCGTCGGCCAGGTCCTCGACGACTTCTACGGCTTCGACATGGTCGTCCACCGGTGGGACGTCGCCCGCGCCACCGGGGGCGACACCTCGATCCCGGACGCCGAGCTGGACGTGCTCGACGCCGCGGCCGACGGCTGGGGCGAGCGCCTCTACGGCGACGGCATCTGCTCGGGCCCGCTCGAGGTTGGCGCCGACGAGCCGCGCCCGGTGCGGGTCCTCGCACGCTTCGGCCGGGACGCCCGGTAGGGGCGCCCCGGCCGAGGTGGGGGGTGGCGGGTCAGGGGGAGGTCAGGAGGAGACGGCCGCCGCGAGGTTGCCGAGGCTGTCCTCGAGCTGGCCCTTGCTGACGAGCGGGAAGCTCACCTGCTGCAGCAGCTCCTTGTCGGTGACCTTGCTCCAGTCGTAGGTGAGGCTGACGAGCGTGCTGTCGGGGCCCTGCGCGTCAAGCTCCCAGAGCCACTCCCAGCCCTTGGGGTCGGTGCCGGCGGGGGCGGTCTGCCAGCCGACCATCGTGTTCTCGGCGTAGGCGGTCACGTGGTTGTCGGTCTGGTACTCGCCGCCCATGTGGTCGCCCTCCATGTTCATCGTGAAGACGTCGCCGACGCCCTGGATGCGGTTGGACCTCTCGTCCGAGCGCACGAAGCCGGAGCCGTCGAGCTCGGTGTGGCGCTTGGGGTTGGTGAGCACCTCGAAGAGGTCCTTCGCGGACGCGTCGACGGTGCGCTGGACGGTGATCTTCTGATCGCTCATCTGACGAGCGTGCCCAGGCGCGCCGGTCATGTCCACACCCTGTCGAGGGTGCGAGCATGGCGGTCATGAGCGAGCACCTCATCGTCCTGCCCGACCGCGACGACGCCGAGCGCGTCGCCGACGACCTGCGCGAGGAGGGGCTCGGCGAGGTCCGGGTCGTGCGCGAGGCGCTCGCGGGGGAGGACGACGGCGAGGACCACGAGTGGGCCATCTACGTGCGCGTCGAGACCGTCACCGACGAGGCGAGCGCCGTCGGCCAGGGGCTGAAGGAGCGCTTCAGCGCTCTCGCCGAGGAGCATGACGGCTGGTACGACGACCGCGCGGGCGGGCCGGCCTGACCCTCGCCCGGCCGCACGACGTGCGGGACCCGGCACGGCGCGGTGCGCATCTCCCTTCGCATCCAGCCGACCTCCAGCCCGGTGTGCCAGGATCAGGCGGCTGACCGTGCCCGGCAGCCAGCTCCCGAACGACCCCAGGACTGCCCGTATGAGCGAGATCGGCCGACACCGGCGCGACAAGCCTGCGACCCCGATGCTCTCCGAGCGCGCGCGGTCACGGCTGAGCCGCCGCTTCTACGTGCTCACCGCCGCGAGCACCGTCGTGCCCGGGCTCGGGCTCATCCCCAGTCGTCGGCGCACCGGGCAGGTCATGGTCGCCGCCTTCGTCGTCGCGCTCGTCGCGGGTGTCGCCTACCTGCTGTCGAAGGGGGTGACGACCTCGGTCCTCGAGGTCGGGGTGAGCCGCCGGGCGCTCGCCGTGCTCATCCCCGTGCTCGTCGTCGGCGCGCTCGTCTGGCTCTTCGGCATCGTCGCCACCGCCCGCGACAACATGCCCGCAGAGGTGTCGGGCCGGCCCCGCGTCGCGATGCTGCTCTTCGCGTCCTTCGCCGCCCTGCTCGTCATCGCCCCCGCGGCCCAGGCCGCGCGCTACGCGCTCATCCAGCGCTCGGTCATCGGCGAGGTCTTCTCCTCGATCCGGCCCGAGGGCGCGGCCGCACCGGTCGACGCGGAGGACCCGTGGGAGGGCACCGACCGGGTCAACATCCTGCTCGTCGGCTCCGACGCCGGGCCCGACCGGACCGGCGTGCGTCCCGACTCGACGATGGTCGCGAGCATCGACACGACGACCGGCAAGACCGTGCTCTTCGGCATCCCGCGCAACCTGCAGAACATCCCGCTCTCGCCCGACAGCCCGCTGCGCGCGCAGTACCCGGACGGCTACAGCTGTGGCGACCAGTGCCTCTTCGAGTACGTGTGGACGCTCGGCGAGGACAACGCGGCGCTCTTCCCCGGTGACCCCAGCCCCGGTCTGACCGTCACCAAGGACGCGGTGAGCCAGATCCTCGGGCTCGACATCGACTACACGACGATCATCGACCTCAAGGGCTTCACCGAGCTCGTCGACGCCATGGGCGGGGTGCAGATCGACGTCAAGGAGCGGGTCTGCATCGGGTGCAAGGTCGAGGGCGGCGTCGTCGTCGGCACGACCGGCTACATCGAGCCCGGCGTCCAGCGGCTCGACGGCTACCGGGCGCTGTGGTACTCGCGCTCGCGCGCCGACAGCCGGGACGGCGACTTCAGCCGGATGCGGCGGCAGCGCTGCATGGTGGGCGCGCTCATCAACCAGGTGAACCCCGTGAGCATGCTGCGGCGCTACCCCGAGCTCGCCGCGGTGCTCAAGAAGAACGTCGCGGTCGACATCCCCCAGGACGACCTGTCGGCCTGGGCGGTCCTCGTCGAGCGGATCCAGGACGGCGGCTCGATCAAGTCGCTGCCCCTGACGAACAAGGTCATCGACGTGACCAACCCGGACTACGGCGTCATCCACACGAAGGTGCGTGACGCGATCGACCCGCCGCGTCGCAGCGCGACGAAGAAGCCCACCTCGAGCGCGAGCCCCAGCGCGACGCCGAGCGGCAGCTCGACGACCGAGCCCACCGACGAGCTGGCGGACATCACCGCCACCTGCTGACGACCTGGGTCGGGACCGGCGAAGGGGGACGAGGTGCGGCCTCGTCCCCCTTCGCGCGTCTGCGACCGGCTCAGCCCCCGGCCCCCGGTGGTGTCGGCAGGGCGTCCTCGCCGAGCGCGAGCACCCGACGCAGCACCGGGCTGGCGTCGTCCGCGCGCCACACGAGGCGGGCGTGCACCTGCTCCGCGCTGCCGTCCAGCGCGATGACGACGAGACCGTCCGGGCCGGGACTGCCGCCGAAGGCGGTGTCGACGGTGAGCGTGACGCCGACCCCCGCCGCGACGAGCGCGAAGATCGTCCACGAGTCGGGCGCGTGCTGGGCGATCCTGGGCAAGAAGCCCGCCTCCTGGGCCGCGCGCAGCGTGAGCTCGCGCAGGCTCGACCCACTGGTGGGCTGGAGCATGACCCACGACTCGTCGGCGAGGTCGGCCATTGTCACGGTGTCGCGGCCGGCGAGGGGGTGGTCCTCGGGCAGGGCGACGACGAGGCGGTTGACCGCGACGACGCGAGAGTCGAGACCGACGGGGACGCTCGGGTACATGACGATCGCGAGGTCGAGCGAGCCCTCCTGGATCCGCTCGATCGCGCCGCTGCCGTACGTGGTGCTCGTGAGGGTCAGCTCGACCCCGGGCAGGTCACGTCGGACACGGCGGGCCAGGTGGCTGATCGGGCGATGCGAGGACGGGCCGGCGAAGCCGACCCGGACCTCGCCGATCTCGCCGCGACCGGCATGTGCGACGGTGCGCTCGGCCGTCGCGAAGGAGCGCACGATCTCGCGGGCCGGGTCGACGAGCGCCGCGCCCTGCGCTGTCAGCCGCACCGAGCGGGTCGTCCGCTCGAAGAGGGGAGCCCCGAGCTGACGCTCCAGCTGCTGGATGGTGCGGCTCAGCGGCGGCTGCGCCATGTGCAGCCTCGCGGCCGCTCGCCCGAAGTGCAGCTCCTCCGCGACCGCGAGGAAGGCGGTGACGTGGTGCAGGTCCATGGTGCTCCTCCGAGCGGCATCGGCGGGACCGACTGTTGCTCCTGGAATATCAGTGTCATACCCACTATGCCCTTGATCGACATAATCCTCGTGGGCAGTCTGGCGCCACCGACGAAGGAGTCCGATCGACGTGGAGAGCACCGAGTTCGACGAGGTCCTGGCGACCGTGGCAGCGCTCGTGGAGGAGGTGGTCGTGCCCGCCGAGGACGAGATCGAGAGCACCGACGCGATCCCGGAGCGTGTCCGCCGCGCCGCGGCCGACATGGGTCTCTTCGGGTACGCCCTGCCCGAGGAGTACGGCGGGCTGGGGCTGACGATGAGCGAAGAGGTGCGCCTGGCGATGGTCGTCGGGCGCACGACCCCTGCCTTCCGCTCGATGTTCGGCACGAACAACGGCATCGCCGGTCAGGTGCTCGTCAACTTCGGCACCGACGAGCAGAAGCAGACTTACCTGCCGGGCCTGGCGGCGGGTGAGCTCGTCGCGTCCTTCGCGCTCACCGAGCCCGACGCCGGCTCGGACCCCTCCGGGCTGCGCACGAAGGCGGTGCGCGACGGTGACGACTACGTCATCACCGGGCAGAAGCGGTACATCACCAACGCGCCGCAGGCCGATCTCCTCATGGTCTTCGCCCGCACCGGCGACGTCTCCGAGGGCACGAAGGGGATCTCGGTCTTCGTCGTCGACACCTCGCTCGAGGGCGTGACGGTCGGCCCGAAGGACGCGAAGATGGGCCAGCGCGGCGCGCACACCGCCGAGGTCTCCCTCGAGGGGGTGCGGGTCGGGGCCGAGTGCCTCGTCGGGGTCCAGGGCGAGGGCTTCGTCGCCGCGATGCGCTCGCTGGCGAAGGGCCGCCTCCACATCGGCGCGACCTGCGTCGGTCTCGCCGAGCGGCTCACCGACGAGGCCCTCCGGCACTCCCTCGACCAGACCCAGGGGGGCACCCGCATCGCCGACTTCCAGCTCGTGCAGGGGATGCTCGCGGACTGCCGCACCGAGGCGATGGCCGGCCGGGCGCTCGTCATCGAGGCGGCCCGCGCCTACGACGACGGCAGCGACCGGCGCCTCGGCCCGTCCGCGGCGAAGCTCTACTGCAGCGAGATGGTCGACCGGGTCGCCGACCGGGCGGTCCAGGTCCACGGGGGCATGGGCTACATGCAGGACTCGAAGGTGTCGCGCTTCTACCGCGACGCCCGTCTCTTCCGCCTCTACGAGGGCACGAGCGAGATCCAGCGCACGATCATCGCCAAGCAGATGATCCGCGGGGCGTCGACCCGATGAGCGTCACCGCCCCCTTCGTCAGCCGGACCGTCCCACCAGCTCGGGAGATCTCTCATGCGTGACCCCCAGGACGTCGTCGTCTGCGCCCCGTACCGCACC
Organism: Janibacter sp. UYMM211; assembly: GCF_040547045.1. Lineage (NCBI taxonomy): Bacteria > Bacillati > Actinomycetota > Actinomycetes > Micrococcales > Intrasporangiaceae > Janibacter > Janibacter sp. UYMM211. Next base: position 172,389 of record NZ_JBEPOY010000006.1, read on the forward strand.
GCGGTCGGTGCGTTCGGCGGCTCGATGCGGCCGTTGCTGCCCGCCCAGATCGGCACCCAGCTGATGACCGGTCTGATCGAGCGCACGGGCATCGACCCGGCCGTGGTCGAGGACGTGATCCTCGGCCACTGCTACGCCAACGGCGAGGCCCCGGCCATCGGCCGGGTCGTCGCGCTGGATGCCGGTCTGCCGGTCACGACGACCGGCATGCAGCTCGACCGGCGCTGCGGCTCGGGTCTGCAGGCGATCATCCAGGGCGTGATGCAGGTCCTGACCGGCGCCAACGACTGCGTCGTGGCCGGTGGGGTGGAGTCGATGAGCAACGCGCCCTTCTACTCCATGGACATGCGCTGGGGCGCGAAGGGGACCGGCGTGCGCGTGCACGACATGATGAGCCGCGGCCGCGAGACCGCGGGCGGGGTGAACTACCCGGTGCCGGGCGGGATGATCGAGACGGCGGAGAACGTGCGCCGCGAGTACTCCATCAGCCGCGAGGAGCAGGACGCGCTGGCGGTGCAGTCCCACCAGCGCGCCGCGGCGGCGCAGCGCGAGGGGCTGCTCGCGCAGGAGATCGTGCCGGTGCGCGTGCCGCAGCGCCGGGGCGAGGACCTCGTCGTCGAGGTCGACGAGCACATCCGCCCCGAGACCTCGATGGAGTCCCTGGCGCGGCTGCGCCCGATCCTGGGCGCGGGTGATCCCGAGGCGACCGTGACCGCGGGCAACGCCTCGGGGCAGAACGACGCGGCCGCCTTCGTCGTGATCGCTGACCGTGCGACCGCGGCCGCGCAGGGCCTGGCCCCGCTGATGAGCCTGCGGTCGTGGGCCGTGGCGGGCACACCACCGAAGACGATGGGCATCGGCCCGGTCCCGGCGACGGCGAAGGCGCTGGACGTCGCCGGTCTGTCCCTGGCCGACATCGACGTCATCGAGCTCAACGAGGCCTTCGCCGCGCAGGCCCTGGCGGTGATGCGCGAGTGGGGCTTCACCGAGGCCGACCACGAGCGCACCAACGTCCACGGCTCGGGCATCTCCCTGGGTCACCCCGTCGGGGCCACCGGCGGCCGGATGACCGGCGCGCTGGCCCGCGAGCTGCACCGCCGCGACGGCCGGTACGGCCTGGCCACGATGTGCATCGGCGGCGGACAGGGCCTGGCCGCGATCTTCGAGAGGGCAGACGCATGAGCACCCCGCGCACCATCGCCACCATCGAGGACCTGCGGGCGCTCGTCGGGCACGAGCTCGGCAGCACCGAGTGGGTCGAGATCACCCAGGAGCGGGTCGACCTCTTCGCCAACGCCACCGGCGACCACCAGTGGATCCACGTCGACGTCGAGCGCGCCGCGGCCGGCCCCTTCGGCGGCACGATCGCGCACGGCTTCCTCACCCTGTCGCTGCTGCCCTCCTTCGGTGCCGAGCTCTTCGCGCTCGAGCTCGGCAGCGCCCGGCTCAACTACGGCCTGGAGGGCGTGCGCTTCACCAACCCCGTGCGGGTCGGCTCGCGGATCCGGGGGACCGCGACCTTCGAGGAGGTCAACGACCTGCCGAAGGGGACCCAGGTCGTCACCCGCTACGTCGTCGAGATCGAGGGTGTCGAGCGACCGGCCTGCGTCGCGCGGCAGATCACCCTCGTCACCGGCTGAAAGGGCCCCACCCTCCGGGGACGACGGAGGGGGACGAAGCCTGGCCTCGTCCCCCTTCGCACGTCCGCTGCGGGCTACCACGCAGTACTGGTCGCGATCGCGACCAGTACTGCGTGGTAGCGCGGGTCTAGCCGAGGACGTCGACCGAGCGGTGCTCGGCGACCCGGCTGCCCAGGGTCGCGAGGTGGCTGCGGGTGCTGCCCCACGTGCGCGAGATCATCGTCAGCCGCGCGCTGAGGTGGCCCACCGGGTACTCCGCGGTGACGCCGATGCCGCCGTGCAGCTGGATGGCCTCCTGGCCGATGAGCCGGGCGGCCTTGTCGACGACGACCCGGGCCCGCAGGACCGCGTCGACGTCGACCGGCGACTCCTCCGCCGACATCGCGGCGAAGAGGGTCGCGCTGCGCGCCAGCTCGAGCTGGGCGTACATGTCCGCGGCGCGGTGGGTGAGCGCCTGGAAGGCGGCGAGCGGGACGCCGAACTGCTTGCGCGTGCGCAGGTAGTCGGTCGTCATCCGCAGCGCCTCCTCCATCGCGCCCAGCGCCTCGGCGCACAGCAGCGCGCCGGCGACGGCGAGCGCGTCGCGCAGCGCCTCCTCGGCGGCCTCGCCCTCGGCGAGGAGGGTGACCGACGCGCCGTCGAGGTCGAGCCGCTCGGCGGTGGCGCCCGGGTCGGTGAGGAGGAAGACGCCGGTGCCGCTCGCGGTGCGGGCGGTGAGGACGACGTGGGTGGCGGCCGGGGCGTAGCGCACCGGCGCCTTGACGCCGGTGACCTGCCAGCCGTCGACGCCCTCCTCGGCCCGCACGTCGTGCGGTGTCGGGTCGAAGGTGCGCATCGGCTCGTCGAGCGCCGGCACGAGCAGGGCCTCGCCCTCGCTCACCGCGCCGAGGACCTGCTGGCGCAGCTCGGCCGGCGCGAGGCGGGCGACGAGGGTGCCGGCGAGGACGGTCTCGGCCAGCGGGGCCTGGATGCGGCCCCGGCCGAGCTCGGTCGCGGCCGCCGCGAGATCGGTGATCCCGGCACCGACGCCACCGTCCTCCTCGGACCACGGCATGGCCGGGATGCCGAGCTCGACGAGCGCCTGCCACAGCGCGCTGTCATGGGCGGGGGGCTGGGCGGAGGAGCCGGACTCGGCGGCGGGAGAGCCGTGGCGCGAGAGCACGCCCCGGGTCGCGTCGGCAAGGGCGCGCTGCTCGTCGGTCGTCGTGAAGTCCATGTGTCAGCCCTTCAGCTTCAGGATCGTGGCCGCGATGATGCCCCGCTGGACCTCGCTCGAGCCGCCGTAGATGGTCGCCTTGCGGAAGTTGAGGTACTCCGGGACCGAGCCGGTCGCCCAGTCGGGCAGCTCGTCGTCGTCCCAGACGTGGGCCATCGGGCCGGCGACGTCGATCGCCAGCTCGAGGACCTCCTGCTGCAGCTCCGAGCCGCGCAGCTTGAGGATCGACGAGGCCGGGTCGGGCCGGCCGTCCTTGCTGCCGCCGCTGACGCGCACGACGGTGAGCTCGAGGGCCATGAGCTCGGCCTCGAGCTCGGCGAAGCGGGCGGCGATCGCGGGGTCGTCGAGCAGGCTGCCCTCGCCCTCGCGGACCTGCGCGGCGTGCTCCTTGACCTCGGAGAGCCAGCGCTTGATGAGCCCGACGTTCGCCACGCCGACGCGCTCGTTGCCGAGGAGGAACTTCGCGTAGTCCCAGCCCTTGTTCTCCTCGCCGACGAGCTGGTCGGCGGGCACACGGACGTCCTCGAAGAAGACCTCGTTGACCTCGACACCGCCGTCGAGCAGACGGATCGGGCGCACGGTGATGCCCGGGGTCTGCATGTCGATGAGCAGGAAGGAGATGCCCTGCTGCTTCTTCGCGGTCGGGTCGGTGCGCACCAGCGCGAAGATCCAGTCGGCGTGCTGGCCGAGCGTGGTCCAGATCTTCTGCCCGTTGACGATGTACTCGTCGCCCTCGCGCACAGCGGTCGTGCGCAGCGAGGCGAGGTCGGAGCCGGCGTCGGGCTCGGAGAAGCCCTGGCACCACCAGATCTCGCAGCTCGCGGTCTTGGGCAGGAAGCGCTCCTTCTGCTCCTGCGAGCCGAAGGTCGCGATGACCGGGCCGACCATCGAGGTGTTGAAGGCCAGCGGCGGCGCGACGGAGGCGCGCTGCAGCTCGCTGTCCCAGATGAACTTCTGCAGGCTCGTCCAGTCCTGGCCGCCCCACTCGCTCGGCCAGCCCGGGGCGGCGAGCCCGGCATCGGCCAGCGCGGCCTGGCTGCGGCGCAGGTCCGCGGGGTCGAAGTCGTCGGATCGGGCGAGCAGACCGCGCAGCTCCTGGGGGAACTCCGTGGTGAAGTACTCGCGCATCCGCTGCTGGTGGGCGGCGTCCTCAGGACTCAGGCGTCGGTGCATGTCTGGACCCTAGCTGAGCAAGCGCTCACCTAGAAGGGGCAGGTGCGCGCGGTCACGAGGTGCTGCATCCGCGGGCGATGGCCGGGCGCCGCACCGTGGCGCTCGTCGGCCTCGAGGACCTCGGTGAGGTCGCGCACGAAGACATCGGTGAACCCGGCCTCGCGGATCGCCGCCACCGTCGGCTCGATGCTCGACGCGAGGGCCAGCGGCAGGTCGGCGAGCACCGGTCCGTACGCGTCGACGAACTCGGGCGGCGAGCCCTCGAGGCCGTCGGTGAACCACGTGCTGTCGACGACGGCGAGCACCCCTCCCGGCCGCAGCAGCCCGCGCCACCGCGAGAGCGCGGCCACCGGCTCGCGCAGGGTCCACGTGACGTAGCGGCAGATGACGGCGTCGAGCGAGCCGTCGGCGAAGGGGGGATCCACGGCGTCGCCGAGGGCGAAGGTGGGTGCGGGGCGGCCGTCCGCCCGGGCGCGGTCGGCGTGCTCCTGCGCGATCTCGAGCATTCCCGGCGAGCTGTCGACGCCGGTGACGTCGTGGCCGAGCCCGGCGACGAGCAGCGCGGCGTGCCCGGTGCCGGTGCCGAGGTCGAGCACTCTCGAGGGGGTGCTCGGCAGCGCCCGCGACCAGATGGACGACCACATCGCCGCGTCGTCGTCCCAGCGCTCGGGGCGGCGCTGGCCGGAGTCGTAGGCGGGGGCCCGGTGGGTCCAGTAGTCGTCGATGCGGGGCTGGATGCTCATGCGGAGATCTCCTCGTGGCGGGCCAGGGGGGTGAAGAGCAGGTGGACGCGGCCGTCCCGGTCGAGCCGGTCGACGTCGATCTCGTAGACCTGGCGCAGCAGGTCGGGGTCGAGGACCTCGGAGGTCGTGCCGCGCCCGGCGACCCGGCCGCGGTCGAGCAGGACGAGGTCGTCGCAGTAGGCCGCGGCGAGGTTGAGGTCGTGGAGCACGACGACGACGGTCTGCTCGAGCCCGCGCAGCAGGGTGAGCACCTCGTGCTGGTAGCGGATGTCGAGGTGGTTGGTCGGCTCGTCGAGGAGGAGATGGCCGGCCTGCTGGGCCAGGCCGCGAGCGACGAGGACCCGCTGGCGCTCGCCGCCGGAGAGCTCGGAGATGTCGCGGCGGGCGAGGTGCAGCGCGCCGACCCGCACGAGGGCGGCCCGGGCGGCGGCCTCGTCCTGCGGCCGGGCCCGCACGAAGCCGCCGAGGTGAGCGGTGCGCCCGAGCAGGACGAGCTCGGCGACGCTCAGCGTGCTCTCGCCGCCGGCCTCCTGCACGACGACGGAGATCTCGCGGGCGAGCTGGGCCGGCGACATCGCGCTCACCGGGGTGCCGTCGACCGCCACCGAGCCGGCCCGCGGGCGCAGGCCGCCGTGGAGGCAGCGCAGCAGCGTCGTCTTGCCCGAGCCGTTGGGCCCGATGAGTCCGAGGACCCGGCCGGGCCGCACGGTGAGGTCGACGTCGTCGAGGACCGTGCTCGCGCCGTAGGCGAAGCTCAGCCCGCGCGCCTCGATCACCGGGCGTCCCCCGTCGCCAGCTCCTCGACCATCCGCTCGAGCCCGTCGACGGCGAGCGGGCTGGCCGGCTCGGTGAAGTTGAAGAGCTGGGTGATGACGGCGTCGTCGCGCACGGCCGTGAGGCGCTCGGCGCCCGGCAGCGCCGTGAGGGCGTCCTCGACCTTCGCAGGGTCGCCGTCGGAGTAGAGCAGGACGACGACGTCCGGGTCCTCCTCGAGCAGGCTCTCGGTGGTCACCTCGAAGACCCGCTCGTCGACGTCCGCGTAGACGTTGGTCAGCCCGGCCGCCTCGAGCTGCGGGTCGGCCATCGAGCGGCTGCCGTAGGCGTAGGTGGTGCCGCCGCCGACCGTCGGGTAGAGCACGGCGGCCGTGCGGTCCTCGTCCGAGGGCACGGAGGCGGTGATCGTCTCGACGCGCTCCTCGAGGTCGCGGGCAGCCTTCGCCGCCTCGTCCTCGCGGTGGAAGACCCGCCCGAGCTCCTCGAGCTCGGTGCCGATCGCCTCGAAGGAGGGGTCGGGGCCCCCGGTCGGGCACAGGCCCCCGACCTCGAGCAGGGGGATGCCGAGCTCGGCGAGCGAGGCGCGGTCGAGGTTCTCGACCTGACCGAGGACGAGGTCGGGCTCACGGGCGACGACAGCCTCCTTGGAGATGAGCAGGTGGCCGCTCGAGTCCATCCGGTCGGTGAGCGAGTCGATGCCCTCGACCGCGGCGTTCGTCTCGTCGTCGTAGTAGCCCTGGGGGTAGGCGCCGGCCTTCGCCGTCACGTGGTCGAGGACGCCGAGGGTGTCGAGGTAGGGCACCCACGCGCTCTTGAGCAGCACGACGTCGGTGGGCTCGGCCTCGATCGTCACATCCTCGCCGCAGCTCGTCGTCGTCAGCGGGTAGTGCCCGTCGTCGGGCGCCGTCGCGGCGGTGCCCGACGGCTCGTCTGTGCCGCACGAGGCGAGCAGGGCGACGGCGGCGGCGAGGGACGCGGCGCGCAGGGGGCGAAGGGGCATCGAGGGCCTTCCGGGATCAGGTGGACGAGACGTGCATGCGGCGGATGAGGACGAGCAGGAAGGGCGCGCCGACGAGGCTGGTGAGGATGCCGATCGGGATCTCCTGCGGCTGGAGCAGGGTGCGCGCGACGACATCGGCCCAGACGAGCAGGATCGCGCCCATGAGCGCGGCGACGGGGACGACGGCGCGGTGCGACGAGCCGACTGCCCGCCGGGCGAGGTGCGGGACGACGAGGCCGACGAAGCCGATGCTCCCGGCGGCCGAGACGACGACGCCGATGCACAGCGAGACGAGTACGAGCAGGCGCACGCGCAGCCGGTCGGGCGTGAGCCCGAGGGTCTGCGCGGTCTCGTCGCCGATGGCGAGGACGTCGAGCCGGCGCCCGGCGTGGGTGAGCACGAGGACGGTGCCGAGGGCGACGACGCACACGACGGCGAGCGGGGCGGTCCACGACGCGAGGCCGAGCGACCCGAGGAGCCAGAAGAGCACCGAGCGCGACCCCTCGGCGGAGTCGGCGGCGAAGATGAGGAAGCTCGTCAGGGCGTAGAGGGCGTACCCGACCGCGACGCCGGCGAGCAGCAGCCGGATCGAGGTGACGCGCCCGCCGGAGCGGGCGACGACGAGCACGAGGAGGGAGGCGGCGAGCGCCCCGGCGAAGGCGCTCACCGGGAGGGCGTGCTGGCCCAGGCCCGCGCCGACGCCGAAGAGGATGGCGGCGGCCGCCCCGCTCGAGGCTCCCGAGCTCACGCCGAGCAGGTAGGGGTCGGCGAGGACGTTGCGCACCATCGCCTGGAGCGCGACGCCGCACACCGCGAGGCCGGCGCCGACCGCGGCGCCGAGGACGACGCGGGGGAGGCGGACGTCCCAGATGATCGCGTCTCGCGACAGGCTCCACGTCCGCTCGCCGAGGCCGAGAGCGTGGTGGCCGACGACGCGCAGGGTGGTGCCGGCGGGCACCGTGACCGCGCCGATGCCGACGGCGAGGACGAGGGTGGCGAGCAGGCCTGCGCCGAGGCCGAGCAGCCAGGCCGTCGTGCGGCGACGGCGGCCCGCGACGCCGAGGTCGTCCTGCGCGAGGAGCGTCGTGCTGCGGGCGGGCGAAGGGATCGCCGGCCCGGCCGTGGGCGGGGCGGGCTGGGGCACGACGGCTCCTCGGGTCGGGGTTCGTCCTGCGAACGATGTGCAGGTAGACCGTACGCCCCGGACGGTGACGCCGACGAAGTTGAGCGAAATAGACTCAACTTCGCCGGCGTTGCACCTGGCAGATCATCTTCCCTGCTCGTGAAGACAAGGAGTCACATGGAGCTCAAGCCGACGACCAAGGTCGCCGAGGCCCTCGCCCTCGCCCAGCGGTCCGCCCAGACCGAGGGGCACGCCGAGATCACCCCGGCCCACATCACCAGCGCGCTGCTGCGCGTCGACACCGCGCAGGCCGACGCGCTGCTGCAGGCCGCCGGCACCGGGGCGAGCCATGTGCTCGCCATGGCCGACCGGGCGGTCGCCGCCCTGCCGTCGGTCGCCGGGTCGACGACCCAGGCACCCACCTTCGGCCGTGAGGCGATGGCCGTCCTCCAGCAGGGCGACACCCTCATGCGGGCGAAGGGGGACACCTTCCTCGCCTTCGACCTCCTGCTGCTCGCGCTCGCCGAGACCGGTCACCTCGCCGCCGTCGAGAAGCGCGGCGCCGCCGACCTCGAGGCGAAGGTCGACGAGCTGCGCGCGGGTCGCAAGGTGACCTCGGAGACCCCGGCCGAGGGCGGTGACGCCCTCGCCGAGTACGGCACCGACCTCACCCAGATGGCGCGTGACGGCAAGCTCGACCCGGTCATCGGCCGGGACTCCGAGATCCGCCGCGTCGTCCAGGTGCTCTCGCGCCGCACGAAGAACAACCCCGTCCTCATCGGCGAGCCCGGCGTCGGCAAGACCGCCGTCGTCGAGGGCCTGGCGCAGCGCGTCGTCGACGGCGACGTGCCCGAGAGCCTGCGCGACAAGCGGCTCGTCAGCCTCGACCTCGGGGCGATGGTCGCCGGTGCGAAGTACCGCGGCGAGTTCGAGGAGCGGCTGAAGTCCGTCCTCGAGGAGATCAGGGCCAGCGACGGCGAGATCATCACCTTCATCGACGAGCTGCACACCGTCGTCGGCGCCGGCGCGACCGGCGAGGGTGCGATGGACGCGGGCAACATGCTCAAGCCGATGCTCGCGCGCGGTGAGCTGCGGCTCGTCGGTGCGACGACGCTCGACGAGTTCCGCCAGCACGTCGAGAAGGACCCTGCCCTCGAGCGCCGCTTCCAGCAGGTCTACGTCGGCGAGCCGAGCGTCCCCGACACCGTCGCGATCTTGCGCGGTCTCAAGGAGCGCTACGAGGCGCACCACAAGGTCGAGATCGAGGACTCGGCGCTCGTCGCCGCGGCCGCCCTCTCGGACCGCTACATCAGCGGCCGCCAGCTCCCCGACAAGGCGATCGACCTCGTCGACGAGGCCGCCTCGCGGCTGCGCATGGAGATCGACTCGAGCCCCGTCGAGATCGACGAGCTGCAGCGCGCCGTCGCGCGGATGGAGATGGAGAAGCTCCACCTCGCCCGCGAGACCGACGACGCGAGCCGTGAGCGTCTCGACCGGCTCGAGACCGAGCTCGCCGAGCGTCGTGAGGAGCTCGCCGCCCTCACCGCCCGCTGGGAGCAGGAGAAGTCGGGCCTGAACCAGGTCGGCGAGCTGCGCGCCCGCCTCGACGACCTGCGCACCTCCGCCGAGCGGATGCAGCGCGACGGCGACTACGAGGGGGCCTCGCGGGTCCTCTACGGCGAGATCCCGGCTCTCGAGGCCGAGCTCGCCCGGGCCGACGCGGCCGAGAGCGCCCGCAGCGGCGACGAGGACCTCATGGTCAAGGAGCGGGTCGGCGCCGACGACATCGCCGAGGTCATCTCGGCGTGGACGGGCATCCCCGCCGGTCGCCTGCTCCAGGGCGAGAGCGAGAAGCTGCTGTCGATGGAGTCGATCATCGGCTCGCGCCTCATCGGGCAGACCAGCGCGGTCCAGGCCGTGAGCGACGCCGTGCGCCGCAGCCGGGCCGGCATCGCCGACCCCGACCGGCCGACCGGGTCCTTCCTCTTCCTCGGGCCCACGGGTGTCGGCAAGACCGAGCTCGCGAAGTCGCTCGCCGACTTCCTCTTCGACGACGAGCGCGCGATGGTGCGCATCGACATGTCGGAGTACGCCGAGCGGCACTCGGTGGCCCGTCTCATCGGCGCGCCCCCCGGGTACGTCGGGTACGAGGAGGGCGGTCAACTCACCGAGGCGGTGCGTCGTCGGCCGTACAGCGTCGTCCTGCTCGACGAGGTCGAGAAGGCGCACCCGGAGACCTTCGACATCCTGCTCCAGGTGCTCGACGACGGGCGGCTCACCGACGGCCAGGGCCGCACGGTGGACTTCCGCAACGTCATCCTCGTGCTCACGAGCAACCTCGGCAGCCAGTACCTCGTCGACCCGCTCGTCGACCCGGCGACGGCGCGCGAGGCGGTCATGGGTGCGGTGCGGACGGCCTTCAAGCCCGAGTTCCTCAACCGGCTCGACGAGGTCGTCATCTTCGACCCGCTGAGCCGCGACGAGCTCGGTCACATCGTCGAGCTGCAGGTGCGCGAGCTGGCGACCCGCCTCGCCGACCGTCGCATCGACCTCGACGTCACCGACGACGCGCGGGCCTGGCTGGCGGAGAAGGGCTACGACCCGGCGTACGGCGCCCGGCCACTGCGCCGCCTCGTGCAGAAGGAGATCGGCGACCGGCTGGCGACCGGCCTGCTCGGCGGAGACATCCGCGACGGGCAGACGGTGGTCGTCGACACCGATGACGAAGGGGTGTCCCTCACCCTGCGCTGACGGGTGGGGCTCCCCCTTCGCCCGGGTCGAGGTGATCCGCGCCGACGAGGTCGGCGTGGATCACCTCGACTGCGTCCGGGGTCGCTCGAGGCGCCACCAGAGCAGGACGGGCACGAGGCACACGGCGAGCAGGCCGGACCCGAGGCCGAGCGCGGGGTAGCTCGTCGTCGCGACGACCACACCGGACATGACGCCGGCCGACGCCCCCGACAGGGCGACGAGGACGTCGAGGTTGCCCTGCACGCGCGAGCGCTGCGCCGGTGTCGTCGAGTCGACGACGAGGGCGGTGCCCGAGACGAGGCCGAGGTTCCACCCGAGGCCGAGCAGGACGAGAGCCAGGACGAGGACGGGGAGCGAGTCGGCCGGTGCGACGGCCGCGGTCACCCCGGCGGCGAGGAGGACCACGGCTGCGCCGGTCGCGACGGGCACCCGGCCGAGCCGGTCGACGAGCATCCCGGTGACGGGTGAGGGCAGGTACATCGCGGCGATGTGCAGCCCGATGACGAGACCGACCGCGGAGAGGTCGTGGTCGTGCGCGCGCATGTGGACCGGGGTCATCGTCATGACGGCGACCATCGCCAGCTGCGTGAGCACCATGATCGCCCCGCCGACGACGGCGCCGCGGACGACCGGTGCGGCGACCGCGCCGGCGTCGGCAGCCGTGGCATCGGTGGCGGCACGGCTCTCGAGCTGGCGGGCGAGCAGCAGGGGGTCCGGGCGCAGCAGGACGAGCACGGCGACCCCGGCGGCGACGTAGGCGACGCACGCGAGGAGGAAGGGGCCCGCGAGCGCCGGCAGCCCGAGGCCCTCGGCGAGGTCGCCGAGCGGGGAGACGAGGTTGGGCCCGGCCACCGCGCCGAGCGTCGTCGAGACGAGGGCGACGCTGATGGCCTTGCCCCGCTCGTGCGGCCCGGCGAGGTCGGTGCCGGCGTACCGGGCCTGGAGGTTGGTCGCCGTGCCGGCCCCGTAGACGAAGAGGGCCACGAGGAGCAGCGGCACGGCGTCGAGCGCCGCGGCGACGACGACCCCGGCGGCGCCCACGCCACCGGCGACGAAGCCCGCCCCGAGACCCGCCCGGCGCCCGCGACGCTGGCTCACCCGGCCGACGAGGTAGGCGGTGAGAGCCGAGCCGAGGGTGAAGAGCGCGGTCGGCAGCCCGGCGAGACCGGCGCTGCCGAGCATCTGCTCGGCGAGCAGCGCGCCGACGGTCACGCCCGCGGCGAGCCCGGCCCCGCCGAGCACCTGCGCGAGGACGACGACGCGCAGGACCCGTCGCTGGACGGTGGCGGGGTCGTGCTCGAGGGCGGGTGCGCGCGGGGGCTCAGGAGGGGTCATGTCGGGGGACATCATGCCCGCGCCGACCGGTCGAGGGGGTGCCCCCCCGCCGGGGGGGGGGGGGGGGCCCCGCCCCCCCCCCGGGGGGGGCGCGGGGCGGGGGGGGGGGCGGGGGCCAGGGCCCCCCGCCCCCCCCGCCCCCCCGCGGCCCCGAGCCCCAGGC
>NZ_JBEPOY010000007.1:0-95279 GCF_040547045.1 Janibacter sp. UYMM211
GTCCTGAGCCAGGATCAAACTCTCCGTTGATGTTCAACTCCCACCACAACCCCAAAAGGACCGCGGTGAAATACTGATACCCACAAAGGGTTGTCGTCCCAGCTGAGCAAGAACAACTAGCAAAAATACTAGATGATCATTGTCAACCAAAGGATTAAAATATCGTTTCATCAGCACCACACACCCAACAGAAGGAGGATGTGCCGCACCTCAGAAGACGAGGTATTGGCATCGATTTTTGACACGCTGTTGAGTTCTCAAGGTTCGGACGCGCACCATCACTCAACACTCTCGTGCGAAGCTCCGGGGCAACTTCTCCAGCCTACCGCATCTCAGCTTGGGCGACAAATCCGTGATCCGCTCTTGGAGCGGCCGAACTGCATCGCGCTTGGATCTCTGCGGTGTGCTCCGCAAAGGTAGCACCCGATCTGGGCAACCTCCAACTCGGCTGCGGCGCAGGGCCGCCCGCCCCCTTCGGCCCCGCCAGGTCAGGCCGCGAGGGCCAGTCCTGCGTAGGCGCCGGCCTGCTGGAGGAGCTCGTCGTGCGTCCCCTGCTCGGCCACCACCCCGCCGTCGAGGACGACGATCTGGTCGGCTCCCTCGACCGTCGAGAGCCTGTGGGCGATGGTGATCGTCGTGCGCCCCTTCGCCAGGGTCTCGATCGCCGCCTGCAGCTCGCGCTCGGTCTCGTTGTCGAGCGCACTGGTCGCCTCGTCGAGCACGAGGACCCTCGGGTCGCGCAGGAGAGTGCGTGCGATGGCGATGCGCTGCTGCTCTCCCCCGGAGAAGCGGTAGCCCCGTGAGCCCACCACGGTGTCCAGCCCGTCGGGGAGGCTCGCGACGAGGTCGGCCACCTGGGCCGCAGCGAGCGACTGCCACAGCCAGGCCTCGTCGGCGTCGGGTCGGGCGAGCAGGAGGTTCTCGCGGATCGACGCGTGGACGAGGTAGGTCTCCTGGCTGACGACCCCGACCACCGACGCGAGGTCCTCGGGGTCGAGGTCCCTGATGTCCACCCCGTCGACGGTCACCCGCCCCTGCGTGGGGTCGTACAGACGCGAGACGAGCGCGGCGAGCGTGGACTTGCCCGACCCGGTGTGCCCGACGAGGGCGAGCGAGGTGCCGGCCGGCACGTCGAGAGACACCTCGTGCAGCGCGTCCCTCTCCGCCCCCGTGTAGCGGAAGCTCACCCCTTCGAGCCGGACCTCACCACGGACCGCCTCGAGGTCGAGGCGAACCGGGTGCTCCGGTGCCGTGATCTCCGGCTCGAGGTCGAGGTACTCGAAGACCCGGCTGAAGAGCGCCATCGAGCTGACCCACTGGGCGCCCACGTTGAGCAGACCCATGAGCGGACGGAAGATCCCGGCCTGCAGCGTGGTGAAGGCGATGAGGGTGCCGATCGTCATCCCCCCGGAGGTGGCCGGGAGGCCGGCGGCGAGGTAGATGGCGGCCGGGACCGCAGCGAAGACGACCTGCGTCGTCGCCATCCGCCAGCGTCCGGCGAGCTGGCTGCGCAGCTCGAGGTCGATGAGGTCGTGGCTCACCTGGGCGAAGCGCTGCGAGTCGCGACGGGTCGTCCCCATCGTCTTCGCGAGACGGATGCCGCTGATCGACAGCCCTTCCTCGATGCGCACGTGCAGGTCCGCCAGCGCGGACTGCTGGCGGGCCGTGATCTCGCGGCGCAGCAGCGCGACCTTGCGCGTGAGCCAGATGGCCGGTGGGACGACGACGAGCGAGATGAGGGAGAGCCGCCACGACAGGGCGACCATCGCCACCGCGGTCGCCACGGCTGTCGTGAGGTTGCTGGCGATCGAGGTGGCCGTCGTCGTGACGACGCCCTGCATGCCCCCGACGTCGTTGATGAGGCGCGACTGGACCTCGCCGGCCCGAGAGCGCGTGAAGAAGCCGAGCGACTGGCGCTGGAGATGGCCGAAGAGCTGGGTGCGCAGCCCGTGCATGACGCGTTGGCCCACCTGGGCCGACATCCACGTCTGGACGACACCGAGCAGCGAGGTGACGACGGCGACGGCGACCATGCCGCCGACGACCCAGAGCAGGAGCGAGACGTCCTGCTGCGGGATGGCGACGTCGACGACCTCGCGCACGAGGAAGGGCGAGGCCATGGAGACGACGGAGGTCGCGACGATGATCGCGACGACGACGCCGAGCGTGCGTCGGTGGGGGCCGAAGAGCGCGGCGACCCGGGCGAAGGGGACGGGGCGCGCCTCGAGCTGAGCGCGGTCTTCCTTCGAGATGCGGCGCGGACCGCCGGGGCCGCGGCCGCCGACGTGGGGGGTGGGTGCGTCTGTCATGGGCGCCCTCCTTCGATTGCTGAGGTTGACTCAGTATGAGGTAACCACAGGGGTGTCGATAGCATTCCCGCATGGCGATGACACCCCCCGCGGCGGACGGGCTCGGCGAGCTCATGCTCGCCGTCACCCGGCGGCTGCGCAGGGGCACGGCTCATGCGCTCACACCGCTGGGCATCACGCCTCACCACGCACGAGCGCTGAGGGTCGTCGAGCGGGACGGCCCCATGCGGCTCGGTCAGCTCGCCGAGGCCTTGCACGTCGCGCCGCGCACGGTGACCGACGTCGTCGACCACCTCACGGAGTCCGGCTGGGTCGAGCGCTCCCCCGACCCCGCAGACCGCCGCGCCACCGTCATCGACGTCACCGCCGCGGGTCGGACGATGGCCGCCGAGGTCGAGCAGGTGAGGCGGGCGGCCAGCCGGGAGATCTTCGCCGGCCTGTCGAAGGGGGACCGAGCTCACCTCGAGCGGATCCTGCGCGACCTCGTCGGCTGAGCCGCCTGTGGATCGTCCGGTGGCGCCGGGCCGCTGCTTCGCTAACTTGGACGGCAGCGATGAGGCGTCCGGGCGGGTCGGTCGCCGCGAGGGAGGGGCTCGGACGCATGGGCACACGCACCCTGGGACTGCTGGCGGCGGGGGCCGTCACGCTCGCCGGTTGCACCGGGGGCGGGAATGACCCCGAGACGTCGTCGACGAGCATCGCCACCCCGACGAGCGCGTCGTCCTCGACCCCGTCGACTCCCTCGAGCAGCGGCGGGTCGACGACGAGCTCGGGGAGACCCACGGCCCGCACGGTGCAGTCGACTGCACCCCCCGTACAAGCGCGCCCAGACTCGCAGGCCGGCGCTGAGGCATTCGCCAAGTGGTACTGGGAGGCACTGGCTGAATCGGTCACCGTCGGTGACACCACGGTACCCCGGAAGTACTCGACGAGAGCTTGTTCTATGTGCCGCGACTCGTTGGACGCCGTCCAGGCGAAGGCAGACAAATACGGAGTGCCAGCCAGCAATCCCTACACCGTCAAGATGGAGAGCTCAGAGTTCGCTAAGGGCAGAAGTTTCGTCAAGCTCGATGTTGCCTTCGACGACTACACACTTGAGAAGAATGGCGAGCCACGGGCACGCATCAAGGGCGACGCCTCGAAACTGATCTTGGAAGTTCGCCATGACGGCGAAACGTGGAAAGCCCAGAAGTGGACGCTGCTCCGATGATGAAGCGGGTGCGTGCGCGGACGATCTGGTCACTAGTCGTCGCTGCGCTCCTGACGCTTGCAACAGTTGCGGAGGCTGACGCCTCCGTCTCCCCTACTCGCGGAGCGGCGCTGGGGTCACCCGGAAGTGCGACAGGGGTCACGAGCGCGCACACCGAGTCGGGGCCACCCGACCCGGTCATTCCTGAGTTCACCGAGGACTTCTTCGGGGCCGGAGCCGAGATCTCGCGGGGACCAAACACCAGTCCGGGGACGGCTAAGGGACGGGACTCGGCGACGACATCTGACACATCGCCAGTTGGGACAGGCGCGACAGAACGAAAATCTCAAACAACGTCGTGTTCGTCGAGTGCCAGCGACGAGCGCTGCAGAGTGGCGCAAGCAGCCTGCTCAGGCGCCACGGCTGCGGTGATTACCGATAACGGTGGCGCTTTCGTGGGTTACGTGTGCGGGGGAGGTCCTCCCTCTGCAGGAGTTGGGCCCGCGCCTGCTGCCGCGCCAGCCGCTCCACCCGTGCCCACCTTCGGGCAGATCCAGCAGGCCTTCCGCGAGCTGCCCTTCTGCAAGCCCAGCCCGAGCATGCAGCCCGTCGGGGGCAAGACGGTGGTCAACCTCGCCACCTACTACGAGGCCGGCTGGCCCGATGGCGCCTGCCTCTCCCCCGGCGAGACGAGCGCGAAGGTCCAGCTCCTGTCGTGGAGCGTCGAGTTCGCGGTCGAGGCTCGCGACTACCGCTTCAGCTACGGCGACGGCGCGTCGAGCGGGTGGACGACGTCGACCGGGGGTGGCTACCCCGACGGCGACATCACCCACGCCTACCGCGACACCGGGTCGGTCGACGTGAGGGTCGACGCCCGGCTCACCGGCAGCTACCGGGTCGACGGCGGGGCCTGGCAGGACATCGAGACCGTCGCCGACCTCCAGGACGAGCCGGCCGCGACCTACGAGGTCGTCGAGGCGAAGAACAGGCTGCAGGCCGACCCGGCGGGGTGAGCGGATCCCCCTTCGGCACCGGTCGATTCCACGGATTCCGTGGGTGTCGCCGGCGTCGGACCCGTCACTAGCGTCGCCGCATGACTGAGCTCGAGCTGCCGCCCCACCCCGTCGACGCTCCCGTCCTGCAGGCACCGGTCGACCTCGGGGGCTTCGCCCTCGACCTCTGCTGCGCGCCGAGCGTCGCGTCGTACGCGGCCCCGGTCGTCGAGCGCTTCATGCGCTACCACGAGGACGGCCAGCACCACGACGGCCTGCGCACGATGGTGGGCTTCAGCATGTGGCAGCTGCGGCAGTCCTCCCCCGGCCGGATGACGATCCAGGCCCCGAGCTATCTCAGCCCTGACCCCGACCTCACCGAGGACACGACCGACGACCTCACCACCGCGCTGTGGGTCGAGGCCATGCACGACGACGTCCTGCGCCAGCTCGACGTCGACGGCGACGTCGTCGACCTCTCCTCAGGCGTCATGTGCACCCGTGCCGCGCTCAAGGTCGTCGAGTCCGGCGGCGACGACGAGCTCGTCCTCACCCGTCGCGCGCCGACCTCGAAGAGCAGCTCGGGCTGGCACCTGAGCACCGCCACGAAGGCCGGCCTCATCGGCCGGCGCGAGAGCGACGTCCTCGCCGGGCTCCTCGTCCGTGGAGCCCCCGCGGTCGTCGCCCTCCTCCCCCTGCCCGTCGGCACCACCGCCCGCCTCACGACCACCCGCGTCCTCGAGGTCACCGCCGGAGAGGCTCCGCGTCGCACGACGACGGGGGGCACCCCCTTCGCCGCCGGCGAGCGGGTGACCGTCGAGGAGCACGTCGACGGGCTCACGGTGCGGGCCACCATCGCCCCTGCTCTCGTCGAGGTCGCCCGCACCCTGCTGAGGACCGCGGCCGCGGGCGGCCGCGAGCGTCTCGTGCCTGGCGCCGCCCTGCAGACCGACTACGTCACCTACCGGCTCGAGCAGGCCGAGCCGGACGTGCTCGACGTGACGTCACCGGACTTCTCGCACCCGCTGGCCTATCGCTCCGGCACGACCGTCGACCTCACCGAGGCCGTCTTCGCCCACGTGCAGCAGCAGACCCTCGTCGGCCGGGCGGGCGTCGCGGCAGAGCCCACCCACGTCGACGACACCATCGGCATCCAGCGTGCGGTCGTCGACGCCCTCGCCGACGGGCAGCGCATCGGGGTCGTCCTCGACCGCATGGCCCTCGGCGACGCCGACCGGCTCGACGACGGCACCCGGCGCTCGGGGTGGTTCGTGTGGGCCAACGCCAGCACGGAGCTCACCGAAGACCAGCGAGCAGTGCTGAACGTCGACGCCGGAGAGGTGCACTCCTACGCCCGGTGGCTCGCGCCCTACCTCGCGCTGCCCGTCGGGACGATGGTCCAGCTCTTCGACGACCAGCTCCTGCGGGCCCACCTCGTCGACCCCGACCGGCTGGACGCCGCCGTCGAGTCCGGCCCGGCGCGCACGATGGGCGAGCTGCTCGCCGACCCGCATATCGCCCGTCCCATCCTCGCCGGGGACGACGTCACCGGCTGAGCGCACCCTCGGGGGTGGTGACGGGCGCAGGTGCGCGCGGCAGAGTGGGGCGATGAGCACCGACGACACGTCCGAGGCCCGTCCCGACCCCGACGAGCTGCTGAAGGTCTACCTGCGCCGGCACCTCGCCGCGTCGGCCGGCGGTGTCGACCTCTTCCGCCGCGTCGCCGGCAGCATCCCCGCCTTCGCCCGAGACGAGGTCGTCCGCCTCGCCGACGACGTCGCCGCCGACCGCCGCGGCCTGCTCGACATCGCCAAGAGTGTCGGCGTCACCCAGCCGCAGGTGCAGGAGACGATCACCCGCATCGGTCAGCAGCTCGGCCGGCTCCACCCCGCCGGCACCCTGCTCAGACGCTCGCCGCTCACCGACGTCATCGAGCTCGAGGCGATGAAGGCCGCGACGAACGCCCGCATCCTCGGCTTCCGCACGCTGCAGGAGCTCTCCGACCCCCGCCTCGACCAGCGGCACGTCACGACGCTACTCGAGCGGGCGCTCGACCAGGAGGAGCGCATCGAGCTGCTCCGCGTCGAGGCCGTGCACCGGGCGCTGCGACCGCAGGACTGAGCGAAGGGGGACCCCGGCCCCCTTCGGTCCGGGGAAGACACGAGCCCGGCGGCCTGGCCGCCGGGCTCTGCTGCGTCCTCGACCCCTCAGTCCTTGACGGCGCCCTCGAGCATCCCGGCGATGAAGTGCCGCTGCAGGAAGAGGTACACGACGACGACCGGCACGGCGATGATCGTCGCGCCCGCCGCGAGCAGCGCGAAGCCCTGCGTGTACTGCCCGGAGAAGAAGCCCAGGCCCAGCGGTGCGGTTCGGATCGCCTCGTTCGTCGGGGCCATGACGAGCGGGATGAGGAACTCGTTCCACGTCCACATGAAGGTGAGCACGACGAGGGTGATGATCGCCGGACGGGCGAGCGGCACCAGCACCTGCCACAGGATGCGCATGTGCCCCGCCCCGTCGAGGCGGGCCGCCTCGATGAGCGAGCGGTTGGTGGAGCGGAAGAACGAGCGCATCCAGAAGGTGCCGAAGGCCACCGACTGCGCGACCTGGGGCAGGGTCACGGCCCAGAAGGTGTCGGTGAGACCGATCGTGCGCAGGTCGTAGAAGAGCGGCACGACGATCGCCTCCGCCGGCATCATGATGCCGACGAGCATGACGTAGAAGATCACTGTCGAGCCGCGGAAGCGCATCGTCCCCAGCGCGTACCCGGCGAGGATCGACAGGACCGTGCTCACGGAGACGACGAAGACCGAGACGAGCACCGAGTTGCGCAGGTAGGTGCCGAAGCGCCCCACCCGCCACGCCTCGCCGAAGTTGGCCAGACCGCCCGGCGCCCCGGAGTCGGTCTGCAGCGCCGCCCCGACGATGCCGGCGAGCGGCGCGATCGCGAAGAGCGCGAAGACGACGAGGACGACGTAGCTGCCGAGGGTCTCGCGGGCCCGCACCCTCATGCGCGGTCACCGAGCCGGGTGATGACGAAGCTGATGGCGAAGATGATGAGGGTGAGCACGACGCCGACCGCGCTCGCCAGCCCGACCGCCCCCTGCTCGAAGCCCTGCCGGTAGACCTCGTAGCTCGGCACCGTCGTCGAGTGGCCCGGTCCCCCCTTCGTCGTCATGAAGATGAGGTCGAAGGTCTTCAGCGACGCGATGACGGTGAGGGTGAGGGCGACGGCGATCTCGCCGCGGATCGAGGGCAGCGACACCGCCAGGAACTCGCGGATCGGGCCGGCGCCGTCGAGGCGCGCGGCCTCGTAGAGGTCCTTGGGCACCTGGCTCAGCCCCGCGAGGAGGAGCACGGTGACCAGACCCGTCTCGAACCACGTGCCGATGACGCCGACCGAGGGCAGGGCGAAGGTGTAGTCGCCGAGCCAGCCGCGGGTCAGCGAGTCCAGGCCGATCGCCGAGAGCAACGAGTTCAGCGAGCCCTCGGAGGCGTAGACCCGGCGCCACGCGACCGCGATGACGACCATCGCGACGACCTGCGGCAGGAAGACCACGGTGCGGAAGAAGCCCAGCCCCCGCACCCGCGAGCGGTGCATGATGCCCGCGAGCACGAGGCCGATGAGCAGCGGCAGCACGGCGTAGAAGACCATGAGCACGAGCGCGTGGAGCAGAGCCGCGCGCAGCCGCTCGTCGGTGAGGACCTCGGTGTAGTTCGACAGGCCCGCCCACGACCCGACGGACAGCCCGTCCCAGTCGTAGAGCGAGATCCAGCCGGCCCGCAGCAGCGGGTAGAGGGCGAAGGCCCCGTAGACGAGCAGGGCGGGCAGGAGGTACAGCCAGGCCACCCTCCGGGGCTCACCGGGAGGGCCGTGCTGCCGTACCTTCTGCGCCGCCACCTGCCGCCTACTCCTTGGTGAACTCGGCGTAGTCGGCCTCGATGGTCTCCATCGCGGCCTTGGGGTCCTTCTTGCCGGCGAGCATGTCCTGCAGCCCGGCGCCCATGGTGTCGCCCATCGTCGGGGTGGCCCAGTCGAGGTAGGGGGTGAGCCCGTCCTTCTCGCTGACCTCGCCGAAGGCGGCGAAGATCTCGTCGCCGAGAGGGTCGGCCGCCTTGCGCTCGGCGGTCCCGACGACCGGCATGTTGCCGTTCTCGGCGAGGACGTCCATCGCGTCGTCGTTGGTGATGAAGTCGATGTACGCGGCAGCGGCGTCGGGGTTCTCGGCCTTCGAGGTGACGGCGAAGGGGAGCCCGGAGCCACCGGTCGTCACGGGGGTGTCGCCCTCCTTCTCCACCGGCGGGAGCATGAAGCCGACGTCGTCCTTCATCGCGGCGTAGAGGTCGGACTGCAGCCAGGAGCCGGCGATGAGGAAGAGGCCGTCGCCCTTGCTGAAGGACTGCCAGGCGGCGTCGTAGCCCTCGCCGTTGAAGCCCTCGTTGAAGTAGCCCTTGTCGACCCAGTCGACGAGCGTGGCGCCGGTCTGCTCGTTGCCCTCGTCGGTCCAGCTCGCGCCGGGCCGGCCGTAGCCGAGCGTGCGGATGGTCTCGGCGTCGGTGTAGCGACCCTGGAGCGCGCCGAAGACGTGCACCGCCGGCCACTTCTCGATGTTGCCGAGCACGAGCGGGGTCTCGCCGGCCTCCTTGGCCGTCGCGAGCGCCTCCTCGAACTGCGCCCAGGTCTTCGGCTGCTCGATGCCGAGGTCCTCCATCATCTTCTTGTCGTAGAAGATGCCGACGACCTCGCCGACCTGCGGCAGGCCGAAGATGCTGCCCTCGCCGAAGGTCTTCGCGTCCGGGGAGTAGGAGACGACGGACTGCACCGACTCCGGGTAGCGGTCGCGCCAGCCGTACGCCTCGGCGTAGGGGTCGAGGTTGATGATCTGCTTGGCCCCCACGAACTGGCCCATCTGCGAGCGCGTGTTGTTGGCCTGGACGACGTCGGGGGCGTCGTCACCGGTGAGGGCCAGGCGCAGCGTCTTCGTCAGGTCGTCGAAGGAGCGCGAGACCCGCTTGATGGTGATGTTCGGGTACTTCTTCTCGAAGGCTGCGTTGAGCGCCTTCATCTGCTTGTCCTGACCGCCGCGGACCTCCTGGTCCCAGACGGTGAGGGTGATGTCGCCCATCGCGGCGGGGTCGGTCTCGACCTCCGAGGCGGCCTTGCTCGTCGCCGACTCCTCGCCGCCGGAGCCGCCGCCAGGGGCGCACGCGACGGCGGTCAGGCTGGCGCCGACCAGGACGGCGACCGTGGTGTACCTGCGGGTCATGGTGTCTCCTCGATGAGTGCGGTGCTGCTGAGCTGGAGCCTGCCTCGTGCGGGCCGGCGGAGTGCCTCAGACATCGGACTGTCGCGCGATCGTTGCCTGCGCGCGACGCACGGCGTGCTGCGGGACGTCGGGGACGATCTCGTCGAGGAAGGCGAAGCGACGGCGCACCGAGGCGCACCGTGCGGTGCCGGAGGGGTCGGCCTTGACCCGGCGCCACCAGTCGACGATGTCGCCCCAGCCGGGAGCGGCGAGCGAGCCGCCGACGTGCTGGACGGCCAGCCCGGAGCACAGCGTGGCGAAGGCGAGCCGGTCGCGCAGCGGCCAGCCGGCGAGGGTGCCGAGGGCGATCGCGGCGTGGAAGACGTCGCCCGCACCGGTCGCGTCGACGGCCTCGACGTGCAGCGCCGGGACGTGCTCCTCCTCGCCCGTCGAGGAGTCGATCGCCAGCGCGCCCTCGGCGCCGTTCGTGACGACGACGAGCGGCACGCGGTCGGCGAGCGCGTACATCGCCTCGTGCGGGGTCCGCGAGCGCGTGTACGCCATCGCCTCGACGGCGTTGGGGGTGAAGGCGTGGATGCCGTCGAGCCGGTCGAGCAGCTCGGTCGACCACTCACCGGTCGCGTCCCACCCGGCGTCGGCGAAGAGGAGCGCCCCCTGCTGACGGGCCTTCGTCGTCCAGGTGAGGTCGTCGGCGTGCAGGTCGAGCAGCGCGATCCGGGTGCGTGGCGGGTCACCGATGAGCGCGCTCGCGGGCTCGGGGCTCGGGTGGCCATGGCTGATCATCGAGCGGTCGCCGTCGACGGCGAGCGAGACGGTCACCGGGGTGTGCCAGTCCGGGTAGCGGCGGGAGCGGGTGAGGGCCACGCCCTCCTGCTCCTCGAGGGTGCGCCAGCAGAAGTCGCCGTACGCGTCGTCGCCGAAGGCCGCGGCCAGCGTCGTGCGCAGGCCGAGCCGTGACGTCGCGACGGCGAGGTTGGCGATGCCGCCGGGAGAGGAGCCCATCCCCGACGCCCACACCTCGGTACCCGGCGTCACGCCCCCGTCGATGCCGGTGAGGACGAGGTCGAGGAAGACGGTCCCGTAGAGCAGGACGTCGGCCTCGGGCTCGACCGCCGGGGCGTCGGCGGGCTCGCGCAGGTGCGAGAGCGGGTCGAAGGGAGGTGCGGTCACCCGTGCATTGTGCACCGGCGCCCCCGGGCCGGGCCCCGCCCGGCGCGCGAGGGGGCGCGACTAGCCTGCTCGTCGTGACGTCCGTGCGAGGAAGGTGCCAGGCATGCAGCTGACGATCCTCGGGGGTGGTGGCTTCCGCGTCCCTCTCGTCTACGGGGCGCTCCTCACCGACGACCACCCCGACCGGGTGCGCGAGGTCGTCCTCCACGACACCGACGCGACCCGGCTGGCGAGCATCGAGCGCGTGCTGCAGCAGATGGGCGCCGACCACGACGACCCGCCGCGCGTGCGGGCGAGCACCGACCTCGACGAGGCGGTCGCGGGGGCCGACTTCGTCTTCTCCGCGATCCGGGTCGGGGGCACGCAGGGGCGCACTGTCGACGAGCGGGTGCCGCTGTCGTGCGGGGTGCTCGGCCAGGAGACGACCGGACCGGGCGGTCTCGCCTACGCGCTGCGCACCGTCCCCGTCGCCGTGCACATCGCCGAGCGCATCCGCGAGCTCGCGCCCGACGCGTGGACGATCAACTTCACCAACCCCGCTGGCATCGTCACCGAGGCGATGTCGGCGGTGCTCGGCGACCGGGTCGTCGGCATCTGCGACTCGCCCATCGCCCTCGCCCGTCGCGCCGCCCGCGCGTGCGGCGTCGACCCGACGACGACGGCGCTCGACGTCGACTACGTCGGGCTCAACCACCTCGGCTGGCTGCAGGGCCTGCGCACCGACGGCACCGACCTGCTGCCCGACCTCGTCGCCGACCCGCAGCGGCTCGCGACCATCGAGGAGGGCCGGCTCTTCGGGCCGGAGTGGCTCGGCGCGCTCGGCACGATCCCCAACGAGTACCTCTACTACTACTACTTCACCCGGGACGCGGTGGCCTCGATCCTCGACGCCGAGCAGACCCGCGGCGAGTTCCTCCTGCAGCAGCAGGACGCCTTCTACGCCGAGCTCGCGGCGCGACCCGACGACGCGCTCGCGACGTGGCGGCGGGTGCGCGAGGAGCGCGACGCGACGTACATGCGCGAGGCCCGAGAGGAGGACGAGGCCCGCGACGCCGCCGACATCGAGGGCGGCGGGTACGAAGGGGTGGCCCTGGCGATCATGGCCGCGATCAGCCGCGGCGAGGCGGCCGACCTCATCCTCGGCGTGCGCAACGACGGCACCGTGCCCGGCCTGCCCGTCGGGGCCGTCGTCGAGATCCCCTGCCGCGTCGACGCGGACGGGCCGCACCCCCTTCGCGTCACCGCGCCGACCGGCCACCGCCTCGGCCTCATGGCCCAGGTCAAGGAGGTCGAGCAGCTGACGATCCGGGCCTCGCTCGAGCGCTCCCCCGCCCTCGCCCTCGAGGCGCTCGCCCTGCACCCCCTCGTGCCGTCGGTCACGACCGCCCGCGAGATGCTCGACGGCTTCCGCCGCCGCAGCCCGCAGATCGGCGCCCTGCTCGGCACCCCCTGACCGATCGCCGACAAAACCCTGCTGGCTGCCCTTCGACGAGCCAGCCGGGTCTCGAGAGGGTCCTGGCTCGTCAAGACCCTGCTGGCAGGGTTTTGTCAGCCCAGCCCAGCCCAGGCACGGCGAAGGGGGCGTGGCCGGTGCCCGGCCACGCCCCCTTCGCCGTGCCGTCGCTCAGCGGCGGTCGGGGTCCACCTGGACCTCGTCGTAGGCCTCGCCGGTACGCGGGTCGGTGTGGCTCACGCGACGCGAGGTGTAGCCCCGCGGGCCGCGGGGACGACCCAGGACGAGGCTGAGCAGGATGGCGAGGACGCCACCGGCCATGAAGATGTAGCCGATCATCTCGAGGTTGACTCCCTCGACGGCGTCCGGCCCGATGGCGAAGGAGAGGATCGCCCCGATGACGAGCAGCGCGATGCCGAGTCCGATGTACATGGCGTACCTCCTGTGCTGACGCGGCAGGGTCCGCGTCTCGGAGTCAGACAGTAGGGCTGCGCGAGGTCCAGCGGGGGCTACGGGGTACCCCTTCGTCGTGGCTGGTCAGCGCCGTGTGCGGTCGCGCTCGCGGTCGACGCGCTCGGCCCGGTCCCAGCGTCCACGGGGGTCGCGGACGTCGCCCTCGGGACGGCGGTGCACCCGCACCTGACCCCGACGGGGCGGGCGCTCGACGAGGACGAAGGCGACGAGGATGACCACGGCGAGGGCGAGGATGACGAGCCCCCACACGACGAGCTCGGTGGTGCTCAACGACTCCTGGAGCATGGCTCCCCCTTCGACTCAGGTCTTCGGCGACGACTCTACCGACGCGCCGACGCACCGCGGCGGACGTTGAGGCGCCGATCGGTCTACGTCACACTGGACCCACCCGTCACACCCCCTGAGCAGATGGACGCGATCATGCGACGCACCGCCGCACTCCCCCTGACCGCCCTCGTCACCTCGGCCCTCGCCCTGCCGCTCGCCGCCCCCGCGAGCGCTGCACCCGGCGGGCCGAGCGCGCCCGCCGCCGCGAAGAAGTACTCCGAGGTCATCCTGCGGGCCGAACCCCTGTGGTCCGGCACCGGCGAGCAGATCGAGCTGAGCGGGGAGGCGTACGACCGCGACACCTACCGCGCGCTGCCCAACCGCGTCATCCGGCTCGAGTCCAAGCCGGCCGGCACCACGACGTGGACCCGACTGGCCAACGTCGAGACCGGCTCGTCGGGCAGCTTCCGCCTCGTGCGCACCGCCGACCGCTCGCGGACCTACCGGGCCGTGTACGCCGGCAACTCCTGGTACTACCCCGACCAGAGCAACTGGGTCGGCCAGACCGCGAAGGCCGGCACGAAGGTCCGGGTCAGCGCGACGCTCAAGGCCGACGGCACCGGGGCCCGGGTCAACGGGCGTGCGACGAAGCTGTGGAGCAGCACGACCCGCCCGCTGTGGGGGGCCAACATCACCATCGAGTCGGCGAAGGCCTACTCGAACTCCTTCGCCCCGGCCGGCACCGCGAAGACCAACCGCCACGGGTACTACACGTGGAAGACCTCGGTCTCGCCGAAGCAGTGCTACCGCTACCGCGCGATCTACAAGGGCAACAGCACGTGGGCGCCCAAGAGCACGCTCGCGAGCTGGAGCAGCTGCACCTGATCGGCGCCTAGCGCTCCGTCGTGGTGCGGACCTGCTCGCGGTCCGCACCCGACGCGGCGCCGCCCTGCCCGAGCGAGGCGAGGTGGGCGTTGTAGGCCTCGAGCTCGCGGTCACCGTCGCGCTCCGCCGAGCGGTCGCGGCGACGGGACTCCCGCTCGTCCGAGCGCATCCACTGCACGGCGACCGCCACGGCGAGGACGAGGGTCGGGGCCTCGCCGACGCCCCACGCGATCTCGCCGCCGGTGCGCTGGTCGGCGACCGGGTCGGGCACCCACGGCAGGTCGAGCACCCCGAAGAAGTCCGGAGCGAGCAGCGTCGTGCTCTGGGTGAGGATGACGCCGAAGAACGCGTGGAAGCTGATCGTCGTGAAGAGGATGACGAGCAGCGCGAGGGGCGACCAGCGCGTCGGGCCCGGGTCGACGCCGATGAGGACCCAGACGAAGAGGTACCCGCTGAGCAGGAAGTGCACCATCATCAGCACGTGCCCGGTGTGGGTGCTCATCGACAGCCCGAAGAGCGGGCTGTAGTAGAAGATCGCCAGGCTGAAGAAGAAGATCGCGGCGGCGACGGCGGGGTTGGCGACGACGCGCAGGTAGGGCGTGTGCACGGACGCGAGGACGAGCTCGCGCGGCCCGAGCGTGCGGTCCCGCCGGGCGGGCAGGGCCCGCAGGGCGAGGGTGATCGGGGCGGCCGGCACGAGGAGCAGCGGCACGACCATCGCCACCGTCATGTGCTCGATCATGTGCCAGCTGAAGGAGACGCGTCCGTAGACGCCGGGCGCCCCGCTCGTCGCGTAGACGAAGACCGCCCAGCCGAGGACCCACGAGAGCGTGCGCAGCAGCGACCAGCTGTCGCCGCGACGACGCAGCCTCAGCACCCACCGCACGTAGACGACGCACGCGACGAGCGCGACGGTGAGCCAGAGCCACTCGGTCTGCCACGCGGTGAACCAGCTCGACGACGTCGGCGCGCCGGGGTCGGGGTAGCCCGACAGCGCGTAGACGACGGTGTCGGGCGGGGTGACGATGACGTTGGTCGGCGACGGGGTGCGGCTGATCGCCGCACCGATGCCGAAGGCGGAGCCCATGACGACGAGCTCGGCGAGCACGAAGCGCGCGAAGGACGGGGTGCCGCCCTCGTCGAGCTGCTGGACGAAGCGCCGTCGGTGCCACCAGCCGAACCCGCCGAGGACGACGCCGAGCGCGAGCTTGACCCCGAGGAGCGCGCCGTAGCGGCTGAGGAGGTTCTCCAGCGCCCCGATGTTGGTCCACGCGAGGAGCAGGCCCGAGGCCATGACCCCCGCGAAGCCCCACCCGGCGACGACGGAGTAGCGCCGGATGGTCGGCCCGAGGTGGGCTCCGAGCCCGCGCTGGAAGCAGGCGAGGGCGACGAGCCCGCCGACCCACACGGTAGCCGAGACGAGGTGGATCGCCAGGGCGTTGACCCCGCTCATGTGGTCGAGCGCCGCCGAGGAGTGGCCGGTGAGCGCGAGCGGCAGCAGGGCGAGCAGCGACCCGGCCCAGCCCCACGCGAGGACCGCCTTGCTCTCCGACCCGGCGCACGCCATGACGACGACGAGCACGACGACGGCGCTGATGAGGTTCATCCGCAGCGTGGGCAGGTCCCACAGGACGGCCGCGAGCTGGGTGGCGAAACCGGGCTGGCCCACCGGCACCCCGGCGAGGTCGGCGAAGGTGAGGACGATGAGCAGCAGGAGGCTGACGAGCCACAGCGTGCCGGAGGTCGCGGCGACCCGGCCGGCGGTCCACCGGCGCCGGGTGCGCGTCGTCTCGGGCAGCACGAAGGCCCCGAGGAGCAGGAAGCCGACGGTGACGGCGGCGGCGAGGTCGTGCACGCCCTGGAGCACCGGGAGCCCCCAGCGCACCAGCGCACCGGGGTCGCCGGCGGCGTAGGGCACGGCGGCCCGGCCGACGAGGACGCCGATGACGGTCGTCACGACGACGGCGAGCGCGAGGACGAGGGCGGGACCGAGGGTCAGCGTCGTCCGGGCGAGGGAGCGCCCCGGGGCGGTGGACATGGGCTCAACTGTAATGAGCGCGGCTGGGCGGTCGCCGAGACGGGGATCGACGACGGTGCCAGGATGGGCCCGACCACGTCGCGAGCGCAGGGAGATCCGCCATGTCCGTCCGAAGCACCTGGCGGTCCCGCGCCGGCCTGACCGTGGCGGGGGCGGCCGTCGCCGCCACCGCGCTGAGCACCGCCGGACCGGCGAGCGCCGCCGACTCCGGCCCCGTCGACGTCCAGGTCGTCTGCGACGGCGTCGGCGAGGACACGGTCACCGTGACCGGTGACCTCGCCTCCGGCGGTACCGCGGCGATCGCCTCGGGCCCGCTGACCGTCGTCGGTCGTCCCGGCTTCACCGGCACCGACGCCGCGGGTCGCGCCGTGAGCGTCGCCCCCACAGGCGACGGGGTCACCTGCACCGCCCGCTCGACGGTGAGCGCGGGCTCCCTTCGCCAGGTCCTGCCCTCCACCCAGGCGGCGAAGGGGGCGACCTCCTCCTCCGTGACCGGCCGGCTGACCTTCACCGTGACCGTCGACGCGGACTCGGTGAACACGGCGGCGGCGCGCCGCGCCGAGGCCTCGGGCGAGACGACGACGGCCGCGGCGGGCGACTTCCCCTTCGAGTACACGCTGCGCACCTACCTCGCGGGACGTCCGGGCGCGGTCGGCGTCGCCGTGCGCATCCCCGGCACGTCGCGCGTCTACACGTACACGAAGACGAACGCCCGCAACGTCACGGCGAGCATCGTCAAGACCGAGATCATGGCGGCGGTGATGATGCGCGCGCAGGACGCCGGGCGGGGCCTCACCGACTGGGAGAAGAGCAAGATCGTCCCGATGATCCGCTACAGCGACAACGGCGCGACGACGGATCTTTTCAACAGCATCGGCGGCCGCGCCGCCCTCGACCGCGCCTCGGCCCGGCTCGGGATGACGGCGACCTACGCCGACTCGGGCGGCCGGTGGGGCCTGACCTCGACCGTGCCGCAGGACCAGGCCCGGCTCATGGAGCACTTCGCCCGGGCGACGGGTGTGCTGTCGCAGACCAACCGCGACTACGGGCTGACCCAGATGCGCAGCATCTCCTCCGACCAGGACTGGGGCGTCACCGCCGGCGCGCCGGCCGGGACGGTCGCGCTGAAGAACGGCTGGCTCCCGCGCACCGACGGCTGGCACGTGAACAGCATCGGCTACAGCACGAGCGGGCAGGACTACACGATCGGCGTGCTCACGCACGACGACCCGGGAGCCTTCGGTACCCAGATCACGACGATCGAGGGGGTGTCGCGGATCATCCACAGGTACAAGGACCGGCTCGTCCCCTCGACCCCGCCGCCGGCTCCCCCGGCCCGCGGGACCTTCGGCGACGTCGACGGCGACGGGCGGGCCGATCTCGTCGGCACGAGCGCCAGCGGCACGATGTACCTCTACCGGGGCGACGGGCGGGGCTCGTTCGCCGACAAGGTCCGGCTCAAGACCGGGCCGAAGGACGCCACCTGGTACGGCAGCGCGGGCGACCTCAACCGCGACAAGCGCGCCGACCTGCTCGTGCGCCGCAGCGACGGCCGCCTCCAGCTGTCGATGAGCTCGGGCAGCACCGGGTACGCCTCGCCCCGCACGATCGCGACGTCCTGGGGCTCGTACACGAGCATCGCGAGCGGCACCGACGTCGACGGCAACGGCTCGCTCGACGTCGTGACGCGCAGCGTCGGGGGCGGTGCGACCCTGCACTCGATCAGCGACTCCGGTCGGCTCACGACGGTCCGCACGATGGGCAAGCCCTTCGTCTGGTACCCGACGATCCTCGCGACGACCGATCTCGACGGCGACGGACGCGGCGACATCCGTGGGGTCGCCACCGGCGGTCGGATGCGCGCGTGGCGCTCGACCGGCTCGACGTGGAGCCAGCTCTCGGGGACCTCGCTGGGCTGGGAGCGCTACTCGGTCGTCGCGTCACCGGGCGACGTCAACGGCTCGTCCACCGGGCAGGCCGACGTCATCGGTCTCGAGGGTCGCGAGCTGCACGCGTGGTGGGGCACCTCCGACGGCGACACCTCCGGGCCCGTCCGCCTCGGCCCGAGCGGCTACGGGATGGTCCACCTCTTCTGACGCGACGGCTCGGCGGACGGGCGTGCCCCTCAGCGGGGCGAGCACGCCCGCCCGTCGACGCTGCTGTAGTACGGCGCCGCCGGGTCGACGGACACGGTGACGGTCGTGCAGGACGTCGCCGAGACCGAGCGGCTCGTGTCGCCCATCCGCTCGGAGCGCGCGGTGCGCTGCACCGTCGCGCGCAGGGTCGTCGGGTCGTCGCTCGGCAGGACCCGCACGACGAGACCTCTGCGCGTGAGCTCTTCCTCCGCCTGACGGCGGTCCACGACCCGCCCCCGCCGGACCTCCTCCTGGGTGCGGTCCAGCGCACCAGAGATGTCGACGAGCGCTGCGTCGTGCGCAGCCGAGGCGTCGGACCAGTCGACGGAGGTCGCCGGTGCCTCGGGCGCCAGGCGCGGCGGGCAGGCGGTGGTGCGGGAGACGCCGTCCGGCTCGACCTGCGCGCAGGCCACCCCCGTGCGCACGGTGTCGTCCGTGAAGGGGTCCGCCCCGGAGTCGAAGCGCCACACGGCGAGGTCGACCGTCCCGTCGGCCTCCAGCTCCAGCACCCGGTAGGAGACAGCGTTCGCGGCGAGCTGTTCGCGGACCGTCGCCGACGGGCGCGCCCACTGCTGCCTCGGCACCCTCTCGAGCAGCGCGACGACCTGGGCCACACCCTCCTCGGCCCTCGCGTCCGCCTCGGCCTGCCGGGCCGAGCACCCGGCGACGAGCGCGACGCCGAGCACCGGGGCGGCCAGCGCGAGGAGACCGCTCCGCCGCCCGCTCACCGCTGGAGGCGGCGCAGGTAGTCCTCGAGGACCGGGCCGGCTGTCGACGCGCCACCGGGGCCGTCCGCGACGAAGACCGCGACCGCGAGGTCGCCCTGGGTGCCGATCATCCACGCGTGGGTGCGCGGGGGCTCGTCGCTGCCGTACTCGGCCGTGCCGGTCTTCGCTCGCACGGGCCCGCCCGGCACGTCGGCGAGGAAGCGCGCCGACCCGTCCGTGACCACGCCCCGCATGAGGCTCCTCAGCTGCTTGCTCTCGGCCGCCGTGAGCGGTCGCGCGGGACTCGCGGGCCGGCGCGACCCGCCGTCGAGCACGAGGACCGGCGAGACCGCTGCCCCCTTCGCCACGCTGGCGGCGACGGTCGCCATGCCCGTGGGGGTCGCCAGGACCGTGCCCTGCCCGATGGTCGCGGCAGCCAGGTCGACGTCGGCCTTCGGGTCGGGCACGTCACCGAGCTCCGCCGGCACGCCGAGGGAGGGGTCGAGGGTGAGACCCAGCGCCTCGGCGGCCTCGTCGAGCGCTCCGTCGCCGAGACGGTCGCGCTGCGAGATGAGCGCCGTGTTGCACGAGCTGGCGAAGGCCGTGGCCAAGGGGACGTCACCCGTCGCGCTGCTCGGGTAGTCGTCGTAGTTGGTGAAGGAGCGCCCCTCGACCGTCGTGGTCGTCGTGCAGGGCACGCGGGTCTGCGGGGTGATCCCGCTGCGCAGGAGCGCGAGCGCGGTGACGGTCTTGAAGGTCGAGCCGGGCGCGTACTGGCCGAGGGTCGCCGTCGAGGTCCCCTCGCTGCCCGGCCCGCTCGCCGCGGCGAGGACATGGCCGTCCGACGGACGGATCGCGACGACCGCGCTCGGCGGCCCGATGTCCTCGAGCACCGCCTCGGCCTGCCCCTGATGGGTCTGGCTCAGCGTCGTGCGCACGGACCGGCCGTCGACGGCCGGCACCGAGCGCAGCTCGCGCGGCTCCGCCGACCCCTCGAGGTCGACCGCCTCGACGACGTAGCCGGCCGTCCCGCGCAGGCGGTCGTCCTGGGCGAGCTGCAGCCCGCTCGTGCCGACGACGTCACCGGCGCGGATCGCCCCCTTCGACCCCTCCACCTGCTCCGCCGTCGCCGGACCGACGCTGCCGAGCACCGCACGGGCGAAGGTGCTCGTCGGCGCGAGCGGCATCGTGTCCTCGACGCCCCGCGCGCCCGGGATCTCGGCGATGCCGCGCGAGACCTCGTCGAGCTCGGGAGCCTGGGCGCGCAGGACGATCGCCTCGACGAAGGCCTGCGGTCCGGCGGCCTCGACGGCGTCGACGAAGGGTCCGACCTCGACGTCGACGAGCTCGGCGACCTCGCGTGCGCTGCGCCGCGCCTGGCCGAGGGACGACGTCTGCGAGCGGTCGACACCCACGCGTACGACCGCACGGTCGGCGACCAGGGCCCGTCCGCCGTCGCCGAGGACCTCGCCCCGCTCGGCGCTCAGCCGGCGCGCCTGCAGCCCCTCTCCTGCTTCGAGGTCCGGTGCGAGGAGACCCGGCTCCCAGGTGCCCGACCAGCGCTCGCCGTCACGCCGCACGGCCAGCGTCGTCTCGTAGGTCCACGGCTGCTTGTCCTCGTGGATGCGCCACGTGTGCTCGATGGTGACGGTGCCTCGTCGGGCGTCGTCGTCGAGGCTGACCTCGCCCGCGGTCACGGTGTGGGCGATCTCGCCCATCCCCTCGAGCACCTCGCCCATCTCGTCCTCGGACGGTGCGCCGTCGAGCGACGGGGGTCGCCCGGCGGCGAGGTCCTGCGCGACCTGCTCGGCGTGCTCCTGGGCCGCGCCGACGGCTGCAGCGCTGCGGCGCCTGTCCTGCCACCACCACCCCGTCCCGGCGGCGAGGACCAGAGCCAGCACGACGGCCACCGCCGTGCCCCGTCGGTGCCGCCCGTGACCGGTGCGACCGGTCGTCGTCTCGTCCTCGCCCCTGCGCATGGGTCCACCGTCACCTGACGGCGGTCGAGAGTCAAAGACTATGGAAGGCGGCATTCGATATCGGACAGATATCGGGCGGGGGCTACGGTGCCCTCATGGACCTCGTGCGCCACCTCCGGCTCTTCGTCGCCGTCGCGGAGCACCGCCACTTCGGTCGTGCGGCCGCCAGCCTGTCGATGGCCCAGCCCCCGCTCTCGCAGGGGGTCCAGCGCCTCGAGCGCCACCTCGGCCAGCGGCTCTTCGACCGAGATGCCCGTCGGGTCGCGCTCACCGCTCCCGGGTCCGCCCTGCTCCCCGCGGCCCGCCAGCTGCTCGCCGACGCCGACGCCCTCGTCGAGAGCTCACGCCGGTGGTCCGAGCGGCGCTGCGTCCGCCTTGGGCTCGCGGCCGACCTCGACACCCTCGCCGGGCCGGTCCTCGCGCACCTCGTCGGCACCGGCATCGACGTCGAGCCCGTGCTCACCGGCAGCACCGAGCTCGTCGGGCGGCTGCGCGACGGCGACCTCGACGTCGTCCTCGTGCGGCACCCCGTGGCCCTCGACGGCCTGCTCACCGGAGACGTCATCACCGTCTCGGCCGCCGTCGTCCCCGACCATGACGACCTGCCGCTCGTGCTCCCGCCACGCAGCCACCACCCGGCGGCCCACGACCAGGTCGTCGACGCACTGCTCAGGCTCGGTCGCCTGGCTCCGGTGCACGAGATCGCCTCCGCGCAGGAGCGGTCCGTCCGGGTCGAGGCCGGTCTGGCCTCCGGGCTGCGGCCGACGCAGGAGCAGGACGTCCAGGACGGGAGCGCAGACATGGTGCCGCTGAGGTACCGCGCCGCGGTGCCGGTGATCTCCGAGCAGCGGCCCGACCTCGACCACGCAGCGGTCGTCTCGGCCCTGCACGAGGCCCTGCGATGACTCGTCTCACCCAGGCCGCCCGGGCCGTCGAGCGGACGGCCGAGGACGCCGGCATCACCGCGCACGTCCATGCCCGTCGGGTCGACGACGTCGAGGACGAGATCGCCGTCGGGGCCGACGTCGCCGTGCCGATGGCCTCGCTGTACAAGGTGGCGGTCGCCGGGACGTGGGCGGCGCTCGTCACCGCGGGAGAGCTCGACCCCCTCGCGGAGGTCGTCCTCGACCCCACGGACCGCACCGCCGGCCCGACGGGGGTCAGCGCGCTGCAGGACCGCGTCGTGCTCACGCAGCGCGACTGCGTGCGCCTCGCCCTGGCGGCGTCGGACAACGCCTGCGCCGCGGCCGTCCTGTCGCTCGTCGGTGCCGACGCGGTCCAGACCTGGCTCGTGGGGGCCGGGTGCCGCTCCACCGACGCGCGACGCGGGACCGCCGACGCCATGCGGGCGGTCGTCGCCGAGACCGGAGGCCGCGACCTCGGCCAGGCCCTCGCCCTGCTCGCCGACCCGGCCGCGGACCGGACGACGAGCGAGTACGACCCCGCCCTCACGAGCAGCTCGACGGCACGCGACCTCACGACGATGCTCGCCCACCTGTGGCGCGAGGAGTCGGCGCTGCCGGTCCGCGAGGCGATGCGCCGGCAGGTGTGGCGTCACCGGGTGGCCTCGGGCTTCCCGCACGACGACGTCGTCGTCGCGGGCAAGACCGGCACTCTCGGCCGGCTGCGTCACGAGATCGCCGTCGTGGAGATCCCGGGCGAGGTGCCCGTCGCCGTCGGCGTGCTCACCCGGTCGCTGCGACCGGAGTCCCACCAGCCGCGGGTCGACACCGCGATCGGCGTCATCGCACGCACCGCCGTGCACCCCCTGCGCCGACCGGCCCCCTCCGGCGCCGAGCTGGGGGGCTGACCTGGGGCGACCCCCCTTCCCCAGATCGCCGCGAAGTGGTCACCCCAAGGGGGTGCGCAATCCGCCCCGGAGGAGGAAGGTGTCTCCTGCGCCTCGCCCGAGGCGCATCCCCGAGGGAGGACATTTCGCATGAGGAGAACTCTCACGGCACTGACGACGGTGGCCCTGGCCGCCGGACTCGGGTCGTACGCCACGGGTGCGGCGAACGCCACGCCTGAGGTCGCGGCAGCGCCGTCGACCGTCGCCGCACCGTCCGTCGCCACCGCGCCGGTCGTGCCGGACGCAACCGCCACGCAGGTCCACCGCTACACCCCGCCGCCGATCCGCTGGGGCTCGTGCGAGAGCGAGCGCCTCCAGGGTGCCGGTGCTCAGTGCGGCATGCTCACCGTCCCCATGGACTACACCCGCCCCACCGGGACGAAGATCAAGCTCGCCGTCTCGCGGGTCAAGGCCGACCCGTCCGTGCGCTACCAGGGGGCCATGCTCGTCAACCCCGGCGGCCCCGGCGGCTCCGGTCTCGGCCTCGCGGTCCTCGGCGAGTTCGTCCCCGACGGCGCCGGTGCCGGGTACGACTGGATCGGCTTCGACCCCCGTGGGGTCGGCAGCTCCCAGCCCGCCCTCACCTGCGACGGCAACGTCACGGCCGCCCCGCGCCCGTACTACACGCCCTTCAAGAGCACGATCTACACGCAGTGGATCAACCGCTCGAAGGACTACGCCAACAAGTGCGCGAAGAACGGGTCGATCCTCAAGCACATGCGCACGTCGGCGACGGTGGCCGACATGGAGTCGCTGCGCCGTGCCCTCGGCCGGCACCAGATCAACCTCTACGGCTTCTCCTACGGCACCTACCTCGGCCAGATGTACGCCAGCAAGTACCCGAACCAGGTGCGCCGCTTCGTGCTCGACGGCGTCGTCGACCCGCGTCGCGTCTGGTACAAGGCCAACCTCGACCAGAACATCGCCTTCGAGAAGTCGATGCGCCAGTTCTTCAACTGGGTGGCCGACAACGACGCCTCGTACGGCCTCGGCACGGACGGCCAGGACGTCCGCGCGACGTGGTACAAGCTGCGCTCGAAGCTCTACTACAACCCGCAGGGCAAGCTCGGGCCGTCGGAGTTCACCGACGTCTTCCTCTCCGCGGGCTACTACGTCTACGACTGGGACTACCTCGCCCAGGTCTTCGCCGCGGCGCAGGAGGGCAACTTCTCCCCCGCCGAGCAGACCTACGTCGAGGGCAACCCGACCGGTCCGGGCGCCGACAACGGCTACGCGGTCTACGCGGCGGTGCAGTGCACCGACGCCATCTGGCCCGCGAAGTGGTCGACATGGCGTGAGGACGCGTGGCAGCTCAACAAGTCCGCGCCCTTCGAGACGTGGGGCAACACGTGGTTCAACGCCCCGTGCCACTGGTGGCCGGCGCAGTCCCAGCAGGACCCGTACATCAACGGCAGCAAGGCCCCGGCGATGCTCCTCATCGGCGAGACCAACGACGCGGCGACGCCCTTCTCCGGCGCCATCGAGGTCCGTCGTCGCTTCCCGAAGTCGGTCCTCATCGAGGGCGTCGGCGGCAGCACCCACTCGGGCTCGCTGTCCGGTGTCGCCTGCACCGACGACAAGATCGCCGCGTACCTGAAGTCGGGCACGCTGCCGACGCGTCGCTCGGGCGTCCTGTCCGACGTCAAGTGCGCGCCCGTCCCGGCTCCCGAGCCGAGCGTCACCGCGGCCGCCCGCAAGAGCGGTCAGCCGACCGAGAAGTCCGTCGGGATCAAGAACCGCGAGCTGCGCGAGCTGCTCGACGGGGCCCGCGGCTTCTGATCGCCGTCGCACAGCACCACCACCGCGAAGGGGGAGGGCCGGCTCGCCGGTCCCTCCCCCTTCGTCGTGCCGTCGAGGTCAGCTCGACCCGCCGGCGACGACGACGGGGATGACGACCGCGGTGATCATCGCGGTGTTGAGCGCGCTCACGGCCCGGCCGACGGCGTCGCCGGCCGGGGTGCTGGCGACGACCTCCTCGACGCGCTTCTTCAGCTCGCGCGAGCTGCGCCCGGCCGCCTCGGCCTTCAGCACGCGGTGGGCGACCCCGAGGCCCTGGAGCACGGAGAGGATCGTCGCGTCACCACGCGAGGGCGCCTGCGCGCCGGCGAGCACCGCAGCCAGCCGGCTGCGCACGTGCGCCTCGGGACCGGGGTCGAGGGTCGGGTAGCGGTCCGGGACGAGGCCGAGCATCCGCTTCGGCTCGTGGCCGATGACTCCGGCTCCCTGCAGGCGGACGACGACGAGGGGCTCGGGGTTGAGCTTGCGGTCGGCGACGAGGCTGGACAGCCGGGTCCCGGGCCGCTTCTGGACGAGCCGCAGGACCCCGTGGTCGAGGACCGGGTCGCCCGTCGGAGCGGAGTCGACGAGGTGCGCCTTCGGGTCGCGGTCGTCGCTGAGGTGGAGCCGGCCCGCCTCGACGAGATCGGCGAGGAGGGAGGCGGTGAGACCGAAGCCGCGCTGGGACATGCCCTCGAGACGGCCGTCGTCGGTGGTGAGCAGCAAGAAGAGCTCGTCTGTCGTCCTCATGACCTCGACGTTAGCGAGGGGGCAGGGAGGCGCACCTCCCTCTGCCGGATGACCCGCTCTCCGCCGTGAGGACGAGCGAAGGGGGAGCCCGCGGGCTCCCCCTTCGCGTCGGTGACCTAGGCCCAGACGAGGGCCTGGCCGGGGTCGTGCAGGAGGGCGGCGACGTCGGCGAGGACCTTGCTGCCGAGCTCGCCGTCGACCATGCGGTGGTCGAAGGAGAGCGCGAGCTGGGTGACCCAGCGCGGCTCGATGCTCTCGACGCCGTCGCGCTCGACGACCCACGGCATCCGCCGCACCGCGCCGAAGGCGAGGATCGCCGCCTCGCCGGGGTTGAGGATCGGGGTGCCGGTGTCGACGCCGAAGACGCCGACGTTGGTGATCGTCACCGTACCGCCGGCGAAGTCCGCCGGCTGGGTGCGGCCCTCGCGCGCCGTCGCGACGAGCTGGGCCATCGCGTCGGCGAGCTCGCGCATCGGCATCGAGTCCGCGCCCTTGATGTTCGGCACGACGAGCCCGCGGGGGGTCGCCGCGGCGATGCCGAGGTTGACGTCGCGCCGGTAGACGATCTCCTGCGCGGCCTCGTCCCAGCTGGCGTTGACGTCGGGGTTGCGCCGGATCGCCAGGCACAGCGCCTTGGCGACGACGAGCAGCGGGGTGACCTTGACGTCGCGGAAGGCCCGGTCCTTCTTGAGCCGGTCGACGAGGTCCATCGTCGCCGTGACATCGATCGTCACGAACTCGGTGACGTGCGGCGCGGTGAAGGCCGAGTCGACCATCGCCTGGGCGGTCACCTTGCGCACACCCCTGATGGGGACGCGACGCTCGGCGGGGCCGGCCTGCTGGTCGAGGTGCGAGGCACGAGCCTCGAGACCACGGTCCGAGGAGGCCGAGGCACCCGAGGTGGAGGCACCCGAGGCCGCGGCCTGGACGTCCTCACGGGTGACGACGCCCCCGGGACCGCTCGGGGTCAGGGACGCGAGGTCGATGCCGAGGTCCTTGGCCATCTTGCGCACCGGCGGCTTGGCGAGCGCGCGGGCGCGCTCACCGGTGACCGGGGCGGCCGGGGCCGCCGGGGCGGGCTCGGGCTGCGGGGTCGCCTCGACCGGCGGTGCCAGTGAGTAGGCGACCGGCTGCTCGGTCGGCAGCAAGGCCTGGGCGGGCTCCCCGCGGCGCGCCCGACGACGGGTGGACCCCGCCTTCGCGCCGTAGCCGACGAGGTTGGGGCCGCTCGCCTCGTCCGGCTCGTCGGCCGTGGCCGCACCGGCCGAGGGCGCGGCGGCCGGGGCCGCCTCGCCGCCGGTGTCGACGACGATGATCGGCGCGCCGACGTCGACGGTGTCGCCCTCGGCGGCGAGCAGCTCGACGACGGTGCCGGCGAAGGGGATGGGCAGCTCGACGAGCGACTTCGCGGTCTCGACCTCGACGACCATGTCGTTGACCTTGACGACGTCGCCGACGGAGACCCGCCAGGTGACGAGGTCGGCCTCGGTCAGGCCCTCGCCGGGGTCGGGGAGGATGAACTGCTGCAGCGCCATGTCAGTACCCCAGCGATCGGTCGACGGCGTCGAGGACGCGGTCGAGGTCGGGCAGGAAGTGCTCCTCGAAGCGGCTCGGCGGGTAGGGGATGTTGTAACCGCCGACCCGCAGGACGGGCGCCTCGAGGTGGTAGAAGGCCTCCTGCTGCACGAGCGCGGCGATCTCCGCGCCGAGCCCGAGGAAGGTCGACGCCTCGTGGACGACGACGGCCCGGCCGGTCTTGCGCACCGACTCGAGGATGCGCGGCAGGTCCAGCGGGCTGAGGCTGCGCAGGTCGAGCACCTCGAGGCTGCGCCCCTCCTGCTCGGCGGCCTCGGCCGCGGCCAGGCAGACCTTGACCATCGGGCCGTAGCAGAGCAGCGTCGCGTCGGTGCCCTCGCGCAGGACGCGGGCGTCGTGCAGGCCGAGGACGGGACCGGCGGCCTCGTCGATCTCGACGGCGCCGCGCTCGTGGTAGCGCCGCTTGGGCTCGAAGAAGATCACCGGGTCGTCGCTGGCGATGGCCTGCTGCATCATCCAGTAGCCGTCGGCGGCGTCGGAGCAGGTGACGACGCGCAGACCTGCGGTGTGCGCGAAGTAGGCCTCGTTGGACTCGCTGTGGTGCTCGACCGCGCCGATGCCGCCGCCGCAGGGGATGCGGATGACCATCGGCAGGCGCAGGTGGCCCAGCGAGCGGGCGTGCATCTTCGCGACCTGGCTGACGATCTGGTCGAAGGCCGGGTAGACGAAGCCGTCGAACTGGATCTCGACGACCGGGCGGTAGCCGCGCAGGGCCAGGCCGATCGCGGAGCCGACGATGCCGGACTCGGCGAGCGGGGTGTCGATGACCCGGTCCTCGCCGAAGTCCTTCTGCAGGCCCTCGGTGATGCGGAAGACGCCGCCGAGCTTGCCGACGTCCTCTCCCATGAGAACGACCTTCGGGTCGTCCTCCATCGCCTTGCGCAGGCCCGCGTTGAGCCCCTTCGCGAGGGTGAGCTTGGTGCCGGCCATCAGTGACCACCCTCCCCGACGAAGGACTTGTGGTAGGCGACGAACTCCGCCTTCTCGGCGGCGACGACCGGGTGGTCGTCGACGTAGATGTCGTCGAACATCGTGGGCAGCTCCGGGTCGGGCATCGTCTGGCAGGCGTGGCGGATGCGGGCGGCGACCTCGTCGGCCTCCGCGTCGACGGCCGCGAAGAACTCGTCGTCGCCGTGCCCGTGCTCCTCCATGAAGCCGCGCATGCGCTTGATCGGGTCCTTGTCGCGCCAGATCTCGACCTCAGCCGAGCTGCGGTACTTCGTCGGGTCGTCAGACGTCGTGTGCGCGCCCATCCGGTAGGTGTAGGCCTCGATGAGCGTCGGGCCCTGGCCCGAGCGGGCGTCGTCGAGCGCCTTGCGGCACACGGCGTAGGTCGCGAGCGGGTCGTTGCCGTCGACGAGCACACCGGGGATGCCGAAGCCGCGCGAGCGCTGGTAGGGCGGGATGGTGAACTGCTTGTCGTTCGGCTCCGAGATCGCCCACTGGTTGTTCTGGATGAAGAACACGAGGGGGGCGGAGGTGACCGAGGCGAAGACGAGCGCCTCGTTGTAGTCGCCCTGGGCGGTGCCGCCGTCGCCGGTGAAGGCCATGACCGCGGTGTCCCGCTCCGGGTCACCGGTGCCGACCGCGCCGTCGGCCTTGACGCCCATGGCGTAGCCCGCCGCGTGGAGCATCTGGTTGCCGATGACGATCGTGTAGAGGTGGAAGTTGTTGGCGTTGGAGTCCCAGCCGCCGTTGTTGACCCCGCGGAACATGCCGAGGAGGTTCTCCGGCGGGACCCCGCGGCACCAGGCGACGCCGTGCTCGCGGTAGCCGGGGAAGGCGTAGTCCTGGTCGCGCAGCGCGCGACCGGCGCCGACCTGCGCGGCCTCCTGGCCGAGGAGCGAGGGCCACAGCCCGAGCTCGCCCTGGCGCTGGAGCGCGTGGCCCTCGGCGTCGATGCGGCGCACGAGGACGAGGTCGCGGTAGATCATCCGCGCGTCCTCGCTCGTCATCTCCTCGACGATCGAGGCGTACGGCTCGTTGGCGGGGGTGATGCCCAGCCGGGTGCCGTTCGCGTCGACGAACTGGACCATCTCGGGGTTGTCGTCCGAGAAGTGCCCGGTGATCATCGACGGCGGGGTCGGCCCGTGCTCCGGCGAGGGCTCGAAGGCCCCGGCCATGTCGGCGCCGGCGCTGCGCTCCGGCACGACGTCGTTGTCGCTCATCTGCTACTCCTTCGGCCCTGGCGCTGGGGGTGACCCACCGGGGCTGCTGACGCGCCGCCATGGCGCGCGACGGGCGTGGCCACCGCGGGGTGAGCGGTGGCGCACGTAGGTGCGGGCCACACGCTAGCGCCTCCCCGGCAGGGGGCCCAACGCCGCCGTGCGGGTCAGGCCCGGAAGTCCCGGGCCACCTGCAGCAGACGGTCGTTGGCCTCGGTCTCGCCGATCGTCACCCGCACGCCGTCGGTGCCGTAGGGCCGCACGGACAGCCCGGCCTCGGTGCACGCCGCGACGAGCTCGGGCGTGCGCTCCCCGACCGGGAACCACACGAAGTTCGCCCCGCTCTGCGGCACGTCCCACCCGGCCTCGACGAGACCGGCGACGACGCGCGAGCGCTCGGCGACGAGCTCCTCGACGCGCACCTCGAGCTCGTCGGCGGCCTGGAGGGAGGCGACGGCGGCGACCTGGGCGAGGGTGTTGACGCCGAAGGGGGTTGCGGTCTTGCGCAGCGCCTCGGCGACCGGTTCGTGCGCCACGGCGTAGCCGACCCGCAGACCGGCGAGGCCGTACGCCTTGGAGAAGGTGCGCAGCACGACGACGTTCGGCCGGTCGCGCAGGATCTCGAGCGCTCGCACCGGGTCCTCGTCCTGCACGAACTCCAGGTAGGCCTCGTCGACGACGACGAGGACGTCGGAGGGCACGGCGTCGACGAAGCCGACGAGCTCGTCGTGCCCGACGCTCGGCCCGGTCGGGTTGTTGGGCGTGCACACCATGACGACCTTGGTGCGCTCGGTGATCGCGGCGAGCATCGCCGGGAGGTCGTGGCGGTGCTCGGCGGTGAGCGGCACCTGCACCGAGGTGGCGCCGGAGAGCGCGACGACGATCGGGTAGGCCTCGAAGGAGCGCCACGCGTAGACGACCTCGTCGCCGGCGTCGCACGTCGCCTGCATGATCTGGCCGAGCACGCCGACCGACCCGGTGCCGGTCGCGATGCGCTCGCGGGGCACGTCGAGATGGGCGGCGAGGGCGTCGGTGAGCGCGCTGACACCCATGTCGGGGTAGCGGTTCATCGTCGCGGCGGCGTCGCGCACGACGTCGAGGACCGACGGCAGCGGCGGGTAGGGGTTCTCGTTCGACGAGACCTTGTAGACCGTGAGGCCCTCACGGGCCACCGGGGGCTTGCCGGCGACGTACGCGGGCACGGCGTCGAGCGCGCCGCGCAGGCGCACCGGGGTGTCGGTCATCGGTCGTCGTCCCCGTCGGGCAGGACCCAGCCGAGGACCATCGAGACGACGGTGATGATGACCGCGCCGAGCACGGCGTCCCACCAGAAGTCGCGGATGGCGAAGGACAGGCCGAGCGGCTCGCTGATCCACTCGGTGATCTGCAGCATGAAGGCGTTGACGACGAAGGTGAAGAGCCCGAGCGTGAGGACGATCGCCGGGAAGGACAGGACCTTCGCGATCGGCTTGACGACGGCGTTGATGACGCCGAAGAGGAGGGCGACGAGCAGGACCGTCGTGAACTTCGAGGCGAAGGTCGAGCCGTCCTCGCCGA
This sequence comes from Janibacter sp. UYMM211, assembly GCF_040547045.1. Taxonomy (NCBI): domain Bacteria; kingdom Bacillati; phylum Actinomycetota; class Actinomycetes; order Micrococcales; family Intrasporangiaceae; genus Janibacter; species Janibacter sp. UYMM211. Next base: position 30,559 of record NZ_JBEPOY010000007.1, read on the forward strand.
GCGTGATGCCGTCGACGAGGAACGCCGCGACCCACAGCGCGATGCCGTTGACGACGACCTTGATGAGGAAGTTGGCCATGGGGTCAGTGTGGCAGTGAGCGAAGGGGGGATCACCCGGTCGTGGGTCGTCGACACGCCGACGTCGTGCGAGCCGGTCCACGACCTACCGTCCGCACGGGTGGGCCGCCACAGGTTGCGGATGGGTCTCGACCGCGGGAGCATGCCTGACCCCCCGTGCCCGCTGGTGGCACCATGACCCCACCGGGCGCCACCCGCGCCCTCGGATACACGGAGGAACCCTCATGCGTCGTGCCCCCCTCGCCCTGGCGGCCTGCTTCGCCCTGACCACCTCGCTCGCCGCGTGCGGGTCGGACTCCCTCGAGGACCCGGGCGCCAGCGGCTCGTCGAGCTCGGCCACCGAGTCCGTGGACGTCAAGACCGACGACGAGCTCGCCGCCATGGTCCCCGCAGAGATCAAGGAGAAGGGCACGATCTCCGTCGGCTCCGACGCGTCCTACGCGCCCAACGAGTTCCTCGCCGACGACGGCAAGACGATCGAGGGCATGGACGTCGACCTCTTCGACGCCGTCGCCGCCAAGCTCGGGCTGAAGACGAAGTGGACCAACGGCGGCTTCGACGGCCTCATCGCCGGCATCGGGTCGGGCAAGTACGACGTCTCGGTGAGCTCCTTCACGATCAACGACGAGCGCAAGAAGGAGGTCAACATGATCAGCTACTTCGACGCCGGCACCCAGTGGGTGACGACGAAGGGCAACCCCAACGGCATCGACCCCGAGGACGCCTGCGGCAAGAGCATCGGCGTCCAGAAGGGCACCGTGCAGGTCGACGACCTCGAGGCGCGCAGCAAGAAGTGCGAGGCCGACGGCAAGGACGCGATCAAGGCCGTCGTCGAGCAGGAGCAGAGCAAGGTCACGACGAGCCTGGCCTCGGGCAAGGTCGAGGCCATGCTCGCCGACTCGCCGATCGCGCTCTACGCGGTCAAGCAGCAGGGCGACACCTTCGAGGCGCTCGGCGACGTCTACGACTCCGCCCCCTACGGCATCGTCGTCCCGAAGGACCAGACCGAGCTCGCCGACGCCATCGCCGAGGCGCTCAAGGCCATCGACGAGGACGGCACCTACGAGACGATCCTCAAGAACTGGGGCAACGAGTCCGGCGCCATCGACGACTTCGCCGTCAACCCCTGATGACCACGACCTCGAGCAGCACGCCGCCCCCTTCGCCCGAAGGGGGCGGCGTCGCCGCGAGCGACGACGGTCGGCCTGGCACGATCGACGCGGTGCCCGTGCGGCACCCGGGCCGCTGGGTCGCCATCGTCCTGCTCGCGGTCGTCGCGGCGATGATCGTCTCGAGCTTCGTCACCAACGCACGCTGGGACTGGCCCTTCGCCTTCCAGGTGATGAACTTCAACCCGATCCTCGAGGGTCTGCTGAAGGGCACGATCATCGCGACGGTCGGCTCGATGATCATCGGCATCTCGCTCGGCGTCGTCGTCGGCATCATGCGGCTGTCGAGCAACCCGGTCCTGCGCGTCGTCGGGCTCGCGTACACGTGGTTCTTCCGCGGCGTCCCACGCCTGGTGCTCGTCTTCCTCTTCGGCGCGGGCATCGGCTACCTCTACCCGCGCTTCGACATCGGGCCCTTCCCCTTCAGCCAGCAGATCGCGGGCTGGCTCGGGCTGTCGAGCGACCTGACGATCCTCACGCTCAACGTCAACGAGATCTCCTCGACCCTCATCTGGGGCATCATCGCGATGGGCCTGTCCGAGGCGGCCTACATGGCCGAGATCGCCCGCGCGGGCATCCTCTCCGTCGACGACGGGCAGCGAGAGGCCGCGGCCGCGCTCGGCATGGGCCCGAGCCTGTCGATGCGTCGCGTCGTCCTCCCGCAGGCGATGCGCGTCATCATCCCCCCGACCGGCAACGAGACGATCGCCATGGTCAAGGACACCTCGCTGCTCGCCTACCTGCCACTGGGCACCGAGCTGTTCTTCCAGGCCCAGGCGGTGAGCAACCGGACGTACAAGATCATGCCCTCGCTCATGGCCGCGACCATGTGGTACCTCGTCATCACGACCGTGCTCATGATCGGCCAGTACTACCTCGAGCGGCACTTCGGCCGCGGCTACGGCGCGACGCGCGAGCAGTCCACGGCCCACACGAAGAAGAACCGGATCCTCGGGAAGGGCGCCTGATGACCAGCAGCGCACGCACCATGCCTCTCGTCCACGCGGTGAACGTGCACAAGGCCTTCGGTCGCAACGAGGTGCTCAAGGGCATCGACATCGACGTCGACGAGGGCGAGGTCGTCTGCCTGCTCGGACCGTCCGGCTCGGGCAAGACGACCTTCCTGCGGTGCATCAACCAGCTCGAGGACATCCAGGCCGGTCGCATCTGGGTCGACGGGGACCTCGCGGGATACGTGCAGAAGGGCGAGAAGCTCCACCGGCTCAAGGACAAGCAGATCGCGGCGCAGCGCCGGGAGATCGGCATGGTCTTCCAGCGCTTCAACCTCTTCCCGCACATGACGGCGATCGAGAACGTCATGGAGGCGCCGGTCAAGGTGCAGGGCCGCAAGAAGGCGGAGGTGCGGGCCGAGGCGATCGAGCTGCTCGACAAGGTCGGCCTCTCCGACAAGGAGTCGGCCTACCCCGCCCAGCTCTCCGGCGGCCAGCAGCAGCGCGTCGCCATCGCCCGGGCGCTCGCGATGAAGCCCAAGCTCATGCTCTTCGACGAGCCGACCTCGGCGCTCGACCCCGAGCTCGTCGGTGAGGTGCTGCAGGTCATGCGCGACCTCGCCGCCCAGGGCATGACGATGATCGTCGTCACCCACGAGATGGCCTTCGCGCGCGACGTCGCCGACCGCGTCGTCTTCATGGACGGTGGCGTCGTCGTCGAGCAGGGCGACCCGAAGACGGTCATCAACAACCCCCAGCACAACCGGACCAAGGCCTTCTTGTCCCGGCTGCGCAGCGAGCACGAGCAGGTGGCGGCAGCCGCCCGCGACCTCGTCGTCTGACCTGTCACCCACCGACCCGAGTCGCCGTCACCCCGCCGTGGGTGGCGGCGACTCGCGTCTGCCGCGGCCGTGAGCGCGAATCGCCGCTACGCGACGGGGGTGACGGCGATTCGCGCTCACCAGACCCTCTCCTGCGCAGTCCGTGGCCTCGAGGCTCGGGCGCTGTGCGCCCTTCGCACCTCGACCACCGAGAGGGCGGACGTAGGGTGCTGCGGTGCGACGGGTGCGGGGGCTGCTGGCGGACACGCGGCCGTTGCAGATCCCGGAGTACCGGCGGCTCTTCGTCGGGCAGGCGGTCACCGTCGTGGGGGCCCAGCTGACCGTCGTCGCGGTGCCGGCGCAGATCTACGGGATGACCGGCAGCTCGGCCTACGTCGGGCTCACCGGCCTCTTCGGGCTCGTCCCGCTGCTGGTCTTCGGGCTCTGGGGCGGCTCGCTCGCCGACCACATGGACCGCCGGCTGCTGCTGACGATCACGACGTGGGGGCTCATCCTCACCTCCGCCGCGCTGTGGCTCCAGGCGCTCGCGGGGAGCACGAACGTGTGGCTGCTCCTCACGATCTACGCGCTGCAGCAGTCCTTCTTCGCCGTCAACCAGCCGACCCGCGGGGCCGCGATTGCGCGGCTCGTGCCGGCCCCCCTTCGCCCGGCCGCCAGCTCGCTGTCGATGACGGTCTTCATGGCCGGGGCCATCGCCGGGCCGCTCATGGGCGGCGCGCTCATCCCCCTCATCGGCTACGCGTGGCTCTACCTGCTCGACACGATCACACTCTTCGCGACGCTGTGGGCGGTCGTCGGGCTGCCGCCGCTGCCGGTCGAGCGCGAGGCCGACGCGCTGCCGTCCAGCCCGGGGCTGCGCTCTGTGTGGGACGGCCTGGTCTACCTGCGCGGGCACCCGGTGCTGCTCATGTCCTTCGTCCTCGACCTCGTCGCGATGGTCTTCGGGATGCCCCGCGCGCTCGTGCCCGAGATGGCGCACCTCGACTTCGGCGGACCGAGCGAAGGGGGGCTCGCCTTCGCCGTCCTCTTCGCCGCGATGCCCGTCGGGGCCTTCCTCGGCGGGGTCTTCTCCGGATGGGTCTCGCGGGTCGAGCGGCACGGCGTGGCGGTCGCGGCCGCGGTCGTCGTGTGGGGCGGCGCCATGGTCGGGATGGGGGTGGCGGTCATGGCCGCCGGCGGGAGCCTGGGGCCGATGCTGTGGGTCGCCGCGGGGTTCTTCGCGCTCGGCGGTGCTGCGGATGTCGTCTCGGCGGCCTTCCGCACCGCGATGATGCAGAGCGCGGCGACGGACGCGATGCGCGGCCGGATCCAGGGGGTCTTCCTCGTCGTCGTCGCGGGCGGGCCGCGGGTCGCCGACGTGCTGCACGGGGCGGTGTCGCCGGCGCTGGGGGCGGGTGCGACGACCGCGCTCGGCGGCGGGCTCGTCGTCGTGCTGACGATGGTGCTCGCGCGGCCGGGCTCGGCCTTCGTGCGGTACGTCGCGCCTCGGGCGTAGGGGCGTGGGGGGTGGTGGTCTCGAGGCTCGCGCCCTGAGGGCGCGTCGCACCTCGACCGTCGCAGCCCCCTTCGCACCTCGACCCGGCCGACCCGGCTGCCCCTCCCCCTTCGCCGCGGGCTACCACGCCGTACGGGTCGTGATCACCCCACGTACGGCGTGGTAGCCGGGTCGATTGGGTGACTACTACGCGATGTCGTAGTGTGTACGACGACATGTAGTACTACTTCGTCGTAGGACAAGGGGAGCCCGTGGACACCGTGGACCTCGCGCGGTGGCAGTTCGCCATCACGACCGTCTACCACTTCTTCTTCGTGCCGATCACCATCGGTCTCTCCGCACTCGTCGCGTGGTTCCACAGCCGATGGCTGCGCAGGCGCGACGAGGACGACATGAGACTGGCGAAGTTCTTCGGCAAGCTCTTCACCATCAACTTCGCGCTCGGTCTGGTCACCGGCATCGTCCAGGAGTTCCAGTTCGGGATGAACTGGAGCAGCTACAGCCGCTTCGTCGGCGACATCTTCGGCGCCCCGCTCGCGCTCGAGGCGCTGCTCGCCTTCTTCCTCGAGTCGACCTTCCTCGGGCTGTGGATCTTCGGCTGGGGCAAGATCCCCGAGCGCCTCCACGTCGCGTGCGTCTGGCTCGTGCACATCGGCACGCTGCTCTCCGCGTACTTCATCCTCGCGGCGAACTCCTTCATGCAGAACCCCGTGGGCTACCGCTACAACCCGCAGACCGGGCGGGCCGAGATGGCCGACTTCGTCGCGGTGCTCACCAACGAGGTGCAGCTCGTCACATTCCCCCACGTCATCGCGGCCAGCTACATGGTCGGCGGCGCCGTCGTCATGGCCGTCGCGCTGCACAAGATGCGCCAGGCGCACCGCGGCGAGGCCTCGACCCTGCCCGGCGTCGGCGGCCCCGGCGAGATCCCGATGTGGCGCCGCGCCACCCGTCTCGGCGCGATCGTCACCCTCGTCGCCGGTCTCGGCGTCGCCGTGTCCGGCGACCTCCAGGGCAAGGTGATGACCGAGGTGCAGCCGATGAAGATGGCCGCCGCGGAAGCGCTCTACGAGACCCCGCCGGACGGTCAGTGCGCCCCCTTCTCGGTGCTGACGATCGCCGGGCTCGGCGGTGAGAACCCGAAGCACGTCATCGAGATCCCCTGCCTGCTGTCCTACCTCGGCACGGGCAGCTGGGACGGCCAGGTGCAGGGCATGACCGAGCTCGAGCAGGAGTACCGGGCCCGTTTCGCCGACGGCGAGCTCACCCAGGCCGACACCTACATCCCGCCGATCGCCATGTCCTACTGGAACTTCCGCCTCATGATCGGCGCCGGGCTCTTCGCCGCCGGGGTCGCCGCGCTCGTCCTCGTCGCGACCCGTCGGCGGGCGCCCGGCGTGCCGATGCAGCGCTGGTGGAAGCCGCTCCTCGTGCTCGCCCCGGTCGCCACCGTCGTCGGGCACAGCTTCGGCTGGATCTTCACCGAGGTCGGCCGGCAGCCGTGGGTCGTCCACGGCGAGATGACGACCGCCCAGGGCGTCTCGCCCTCCGTCGGGACCGCGGACGTGTGGATCTCGATGACCGTCTTCACCCTCCTCTACGGCGCCCTCGCCGTCATCGAGGTCAAGCTCCTCCTCGCCTACATCGCGAAGGGCGCCGAGCCCTTCGAGGAGCCACGACAGCTCGAGGACGACGACGAGCTCGCCTTCGCCTACTGATCGCACCCAGGGACTCTCACCATGGAACTCACGACCTTCTGGTTCATCCTCCTCGGCGTCCTGTGGACGGGCTACTTCGTCCTCGAGGGCTTCGACTTCGGCGTCGGCATGCTCGTGCCCGTCCTCGGCGGGACCGCGCGCGGCGACGCGCCGGGCGCCCCCGAGCAGGAGAAGCGCCGCCGCGTCCTGCTCACCTCGATCGGCCCCTTCTGGGACGGCAACGAGGTGTGGCTGCTCACCGCCGGCGGCGCCACCTTCGCCGCCTTCCCCCACTGGTACGCGACGATGTTCTCGGGCATGTACCTCGCCCTCCTCCTCGTCCTCGTCGGCCTCATCGTGCGCAACATGGGCTTCGAGTACCGGCACAAGCGGGACTCGGAGGCCTGGCGAAGGGGGTGGGACGCCTGCATCGTCGGCGGCTCGGTGGCCGCGCCGCTGCTCCTGGGCACCGGCCTGACGAACCTCGTCCACGGCCTGCCGATGACCGCCCACCTGGCCGGCTCGACGACCTACACCGAGTTCTCGGGCACCCTCCTCAGCCTGCTCAACCCCGTCAGCCTCCTCGGCGGCATCACCATCACCGTCCTCTGCCTCACCCACGGCGCGCACTTCCTCGCGCTGAAGACGCAGGGAGAGGTGCGCGAGGGCGCCCGCGCCGTCGCCGCTCGCGCCGGGGTCCTCGCCGCGGTGCTCGCGGTCGTGCTGCTCGGCTGGCTCGGCGCCGAGCGCGGCTCGACCGTCTCATGGGTGACGACCGTGGTCGCCGCGGTCGCGCTGCTCGCGGCCCTGGCCGCCAACGCCCGCGGCCGGGAGGGCTGGGCCTTCGTCGGGACCGCCACGACGATCGTGCTCACGGTCGCGACGTACTTCCTCATGCTCTTCCCCAACGCCATCAACGGCCGCGGCGACGACCCGGCCCTGACGCTCGACGCAGCCGCCAGCTCGCCGCTGACGCTGCAGATCATGACGTGGGCGGCACTGATCTTCACCCCCGTCGTCCTCGCGTACACGGCATGGACGTACTGGGTCTTCCGCAAGCGGATCAGCACCCACCACATCCCGGCCGCCGCGGCGTCGGTGCACTGAGGCGACGATGGCCCCCTTCGACCCCCGTCTCCTGCGTCTCGTGCCCCGGGCACGCGGCCCGGTCGCCCTGCTCGCGGGCATCGGCGTGCTCACCGGGCTCGCGACGATCGGGACGGCCTGGGCGGTCACCGCGCTCGTCGTCGCCGTCGTGCGCGACCAGCCGCTCGGTGCGCCGACCCTCGCCGTGGGGGTGACCCTGGCGACCCGCGCGGGGCTGGCCGCCGTCGGCGAGCGGGTCGCCGCCCGGGCAGGGGCCACGGTGAGCACCGCGCTGCGCGAGCAGCTCGTCGAGGTCTGGCTGACCCGTCCGGCCGAGCAGCGCCCGGCCCCGGGCACCGCGCTCACGCTCGCCGCGCAGGGGGCGGCGAGCGTCGAGCCGTACGTCGCGAGGTACCTGCCGACGCTCGTGAGCGCCGCGGTCGTGCCGCCGATGGCGCTCGTCGCGCTCGTCCTCACCGACTGGCCGAGCGCCCTCGTCGTCGTGCTCACGCTCCCGCTGCTCCCGCTCTTCGCCGCCCTCATCGGGATGACGACCGCCGAGGACACGCAGCGCCGGTGGCGGGCGCTGAGCGACCTGTCGGGCCACTTCCTCGACGTCATGTCGGGCCTGCCGACCCTCGTGGGATACGGACGCGGCGAGCGCCAGGTCGCGAGCATCGAGCAGGTGAGCCGACGCCACCGCCTGGCGACGATGCAGACCCTGCGGCTCGCCTTCCTCTCCTCCGCCGCGCTCGAGCTCCTCGCGACGATCTCCGTGGCGATCGTCGCCGTCCTCGTCGGGCTGAGGCTCACGCACGGCAGCATCGAGCTGTCCGCCGGCCTGCTCGCGATCCTCCTCGCGCCCGAGGCGTACTGGCCGGTGCGCCGCGTCGGCACGGAGTACCACAGCGCGGCCGACGGGGCCGAGGCGCTGCGCGACGTCGTCGACCAGCTCGAGGGCGGGTCGGCCACCACCGCCACGCCGGCGCTCACGACCGGGGGCGACGTACGGGCCCGTGGGCTCGGCTACCGCTACCCCGGCAGCGAGCGCGACGTGCTGCGGGGCCTGGATCTCGACGCGGGCCGCGGGCTCACGGTGGTCACCGGCCCGTCGGGCACGGGCAAGACGACCCTGCTCGAGCTGCTCGCCGGGCTGCGCACCCCGACCTCGGGCTCCGTGGACGCGCTCTCGAGCCACCTCGTCACCCAACGGCCGTTCTTCGCGGCCCCGACGGTGCGCGGCAACCTCGTGCTCGGCAGCGACGCGAGCGATGCCGAGGCATGGGCGGCGCTGCGGGCCGTCGGGATGGAGGGTGTCGTAGCCGCGCTGCCCGACGGGCTCGACACCCCCGTGGGCGACGACGGCTTCGGGCTGTCGGCGGGCCAGCGGGCCCGGCTCGTCCTCGCCCGGGCGCTGCTCTCTCCCGCCGGCGTCGTCCTGCTCGACGAGCCGACCGCCCACCTCGACGACGAGGCGACCGCCGCGGTGCACGCCGCGATCACCGTCCTCGCGCAGGAGCGCACCGTCGTCGCCGTGACCCACCGACCCGAGCTGCTGGCCCTCGCCGACCACCACGTCGAGCTCTCCCCCCTTCGCCCTCCCGCCGAGGTATGGCAATCGGTGCCCCAGGAGGGGGCTCGGGAGACAGATGCCCATACCTCGGCGAAGGGGGGTGCGCTCACGTGAGCGGCATCATCCGCACCAACCGCACCAACCGCAGCGTCCGTGTCGACCGGCGACTCGTCGTCGCCGGGCTGCTCGGCGGCGCGGCCTCCGCCTGCGGGGTCGCCCTCACCGCGACGTCGGGCTGGCTCGTCGTGCGGGCCGACGAGCGGCCGCAGATCATGCTGCTGCTCACCGCCGTCGTCGCCGTGCGCACCTTCGGGCTGGGGCGACCCGTCTTCCGCTACCTCGAGCGGCTGCGCAGCCACGACGCCGCCCTCGACGACCTCGCGCGCAGGCGCGCCGAGACGTACGCGCGGCTCGTGCCGCTCACCCCCGCCCGGCTCGGCCGCCGAGGACGAGCCGACCTGCTCACCGGGGTCGTCGACGACCTCACCGACGTCACGGAGGCCCCGGTCCGGGTCACCGTGCCCCTGCTCGGGGCGCTGGCCGCGGGCGGGCTCGCGAGCGTGCTCACCGCCGCGCTGGAGCCGGCCGCAGGGCTCGTCCTCGTCGCCATGCTGCTCGCGTGCGCCGCCCTCGTGCCCCTCGGGCACCGCCTCGAGGCCGCCTCGCAGGACGAGGTGCTGCAGGCCCGCGCCGAGGTGGCTCGGGTTGCGCACCTCGCGACCCGGCATGCCGACGAGCTGCGTGCCGTCGGGGGCGAGGGCGACGCCGCGCAGTGGCTGCGCGACGCGCACGGCACCCTGCGACGGGTCGTCGTGCGCCAGGCGCGGGGGCGCGGTCTCGTCACGGGAGCCGTCCTGCTCGTCACGGCCGCGGGCACCGTGGGCTGCGCGCTCGTCGCCGCGGCGAGCGACGTCCCCCCGCCGGTGCAGGCGCTGCTCGTGCTCACCCCCATCGCGACCGGGGAGGCGCTCGGCGTGCTCGCGGACGCCGTCCGCGCGCTGGCCCGCTCGCGCGCCGCCGAGCGCCGGCTCGACGCGGTGCTCGACCAGGCCCCCGCCGTGCGCGACGCCGACGACGCAGACGCCGCCGCGGGCGCCGCGCTCGCCGACGCAGGACGGGCACCCCGTCTCGAGCTGCGCGGCGTCGCGGCGTCGTGGGCGGCGGGCCGGACCCATCTCGGGCCGGTCGACCTCGTCGTCGAGCCCGGCGAGCACGTCGCCCTCGTCGGCGCCAACGGCAGCGGCAAGTCCACGCTCCTCGCCGTCCTCGCCCGGCACCTCGACCCGGTGCAGGGGCGCTACCTCGTCGACGGCCGCGACGTCGCCGAGCTGCCCGCGGCCGCCGTGCGCTCGCTCGTCGCGGTCGTCGACGACGAGCCCCACGTCTTCGCGACGACGCTGCGCGAGAACCTGCGGCTGGCCCGCCGCCCCGACGAGCCCGCCTCCGACGACGAGGAGCTGCTGCTCGCCCTTCGCTCCGCCGGTCTCGGCGACTGGGTCGCCGCCCTGACCGACGGGCTCGACACCCGCCTCGGCACCTCCGGGCACGGGATCTCCGGCGGCGAGCGCACCCGCCTGGCGATCGCGCGGGCCCTGCTGTCCGAGCGGCCCGTGCTGCTCCTCGACGAGCCCGGCGCTCACCTCGACCACCCCACGGCCCGGGCGGTCCTGGCCGATCTCATGAGCGCAGCCGCAGGACGTACCGTGGTGCTCGTCTCGCACCACGGGACCGGCGTCGACCTCGCCGGCCGGGTGGTCGAGCTCGACCGCCCCACGACGAGAGAGAAGGTGGCTGCACATGCCTAGCTCGCGCAGCTCGTTGGGATCGCTGGAGCGATCGGTCATGGACGTCCTCTGGGCGCACGACGGCGAGCACGGGCTCACCGTGCGAGAGGTCCTCGACCGGGTCGAGACCGGCAAGACCCTCGCGTACACGACCGTGATGACCGTGCTCACCCGGCTCACCGAGAAGGGGGCGCTCGAGCGCGAGCAGGACGGCCGCGCCTGGCGCTACCGCGCGGCGTCGAGCCGCGAGCAGATGACCGCCGACGCGATGCGCGGCCCGCTCGACGGGCTGCCCCACGAGGAGCGGACGACCGCGATCCTGCACTTCATCGAGGAGGCCTCGCCGGGCGAGCTCGCGAGCCTGCGGGCCGCGCTCGACGCCGTCGAGGAGCGGGCGACGAAGGGGCCTCGACGAGGGCGATGACCGCGATCCTGCTCGTCGCGCTGGGGGTGCTGCTCGTCACCGCCGCCCCCCGGGTGCTCAGCGCCCACCCCGGGCTGCGCCGCTCGCCTCGGCCGGCCCTCATGCTGTGGCAGGCCACCGCGCTCGCCGGTGTCATCTGCGTCGTCGCCGCCGGGCCGATCGCCGCGGTCACGCTGTGGCCGCTCACCCGGCACGGCCTGGACACGGCGGCCGCCCTGCTGGCGCTCGTCGCGAGCGCGCTGACCCTGAGCATGCTCCTCGTCAACGGCCACGTCGTGGGCACGACGCTGCGTGCCGCGCGACGCCGGCACGAGGACCTGCTCGACCTCGTCGGCGACGAGCTCGACCGCCGGGTGACGGTCGTCGAGCACCACACGCCGACGGCCTACTGCGTGCCCGGCCGCCACCGCCGCGTCGTGCTGTCGAGCGCGACCCTGCGCGAGCTGCCCCAGGACGAGCTCGAGGCGGTGCTCGCGCACGAGCGGGCGCACCTCGCCGAGCGGCACGACCTGCTGCTGGAGTACTTCACCGTCACCCACAGCACGGCCCCTCGCTGGCTGCGCTCGAGCCGGGCGCTCACCGAGGTGCGGCTGCTCGTCGAGGTGCTCGCCGACCGCGCCGCCCGTCAGCACGTCGGAGACGTGCCGCTCGCCCGGGCGCTCGTGCGCCTCGCCGGGTCGCGCACCCCCGAGGCGATGCTCGGGGTCGCCGAGCACGGGCTCGTGCAGGCCCGGATGGAGCTGCTCGCTGACGACCCCGCCCCGCAGTGGCACGCCGCCGGGGTCTACGCGCTGGTCACGCTCGTGTACCTGCTGCCGCTCGTGGTGCTCGTCACGACGCTCTGAACGTCCGGTCGGCGGTCTCGAGGCTCGGGCGCGGGTCCCCCTTCGCGCCTCGACCAGCAACAGGAGGCTTCCCCCTTCGCCCGAGATCTCGACGGGCGCGTGGGTTGCAACCAGGGCAGCTGCCAACGTCTCGGGGTGGTGGTCTCGAGGCTCGGGCGCGGGGGCGCCCTTCGCGCCTCGACCAGCGACAGGGGGTGGTCTCGAGGCTCGGGCGCGGGGCGCCCTTCGCGCCTCGACCAGCAAGAGGGGGGTGGACAGGATTTTGCACTTCGGGGGTGAGGGTGCAAAATTGCACCTTGTGAGTGAGAGTGCAAGCAGCCGGCGGTCGGCACGGGCGCGTCAGATCCACGACGTGGCGCAGGAGCTGACCCTCGAGCACGGGTACCACGGGTGGACGCTCGCCGACCTCGCCGAACGGGTCGGCGTCTCGCGACGCACCCTCTTCAACCACGTCGAGTCCAAGGAGCAGGCCGTCCTCGGCCCGCGCCCGGTCGTCGACGAGGACGCGCTCGTCCTCTTCCGCCAGGGCGGTCCCACCGGCCGCCTCCTCCACGACGCGGTGCACCTCGCCATGTCGCTCATCTCCGCCAACGAGCCCGGCCCGGCCGACCTGCGTCGCTTCCAGCGCGTCCTGCTCTCGGACCCGGCTCTCGCCGAGGCCGCCATGCGCGGTCTCGTCGAGGTCCTCGAAGACCTCGTCCTGCGCAGCGCCGACCGTCCGGGGATCACCCCCGAGACCGCCCGCCTCGCCTTCGACCTCACCCTCGGCCTCGTCCGGCACGCCGGTGAGGAGACGACGGGCGAGAGCTCGACGACGACGCTCAACACCCGCCTGCGCGAGCTGCTCCCCCTCGTCGACGAGATCGTCGCCCCGCACCCGCAGACCGCGGGCTCGTAACCCCCTTCGCCCCCCGCCGTAGCGCCGACGTCGCCGCCACGGACCTCAGTCCACCGCCCGACATCAGGAGACCCACCCATGGCCCACGCCCTCTACCGGCTCGGCAAGGCGGCCTATCGCCGCTGGCCCGCCGTCTTCGCGATCTGGATCGCGCTCGTCGTCGCCCTCGGCGCCGTCGCCGCGACCCAGAGCAAGCCGATGGTCGACACCTTCTCGATCCCCGGCATCCCCTCCGAGCAGGCCATGGACCTGCAGAACGAGCTCTTCCCCGGCTCCGGGGACGCCCTGGACGAGGCCACGGTCACCGTCGTCGTCGCCGCCCCGGAGGGCGAGAAGCTCACCGACCCGGCGAACGCGAAGGCGCTCGACGCCCTCCTCGCCGACCTGCGCGAGACCCCGCAGACCGACGCGCAGACCGCGAAGGAGGCGATCGTCTCCCCCGTCGACGCCGCCGCGGGCATCGAGAAGCAGCTCACCGACGCCGGCAAGCAGAACCAGACCCCGCAGGCCGTCACCGACGCCAACCTCAAGGCGGTCTCGCCGCTCAGCGAGGACGGCCGGATCGGCACCCTGTCGTGGGACCTCGACGTCGACTCCGTCGGCGACGTCGAGCAGTCCACCCGCGACGCCATCGAGGCCGACCTGCAGACCGCCCGCGACGCGGGCCTGCAGGCCGAGGTCAACGGCTCGGCGATGCAGGGCATCCCCGAGACCGGCGGCACGAGCGAGCTCATCGGCATCGCCTTCGCGCTCGTCGTCCTCGTGCTGACCTTCGGCTCGATCGTCGCCGCGGGCATGCCGATCCTCTCGGCCCTCGTCGGCGTCGGCATCGGCGTCCTCGGCGTCTCGATCGCCACGGTCTTCACCGAGATCGGCACGACGACCCCGATCCTGGCCACGATGCTCGGCCTGGCCGTCGGCATCGACTACTCGCTCTTCATCCTCTCGCGCTACCGCGCCGAGCTGCGGCACGCCGACCGCGAGGAGGCCATCGGCCTGGCCGTCGGCCGCGCCGGCTCCGCCGTCGTCTTCGCCGGTCTCACGGTGATCATCGCGCTGGCCGCCTTCTCGGTCGTCGGCATCCCCTTCCTCACCTCGATGGGTCTGGCCGCGGCCGGGACCGTGCTCGTCGCCGTGCTCGTCTCGCTGACCTTCATCCCCGCCCTCATGGGCGCCCTCAAGGGCAAGGCCTTCGCCGGCCGCGTCCGCCAGGACCACATGGTCACCGAGGGCGAGATCATCAACAACGGCACCCGCTGGGCGCACGTCGTCCAGCGCAAGCCGGTCGTCATGGCGCTGGCCGTCGTCGCCCTCCTCGTCGCCCTCGCGGTGCCGATGAAGGACATCCACCTCGGCCTACCGACCGACTCGACGGCCCCGACGGACACGACCCAGCGCAAGGCCGCCGACCTCGTCACCGAGGGCTTCGGCGCCGGTCGCCAGTCGCCGCTGCTCGTCGTCGTCGACGCGCGTGACGTCGCCGACCCGAAGGCGGCGCAGGAGTCCTTCGGCGCCGTCACCCAGTGGGCCGCCGGCCAGGAGGGCGTCGAGAACGCCCAGGTCGCCCAGGTCAACGAGGACGGCACCGGCGCGATGGTGCTCGTCACCCCGACGACGAGCGGCGACGACGTCGCCACCGAGGACCTGCTGCACTCGCTGCGCGACGGCCAGGGCGGCATCGAGGACCAGACGGGCGCGACCGTCGGCGTCACCGGCCTCACCGCGATCCAGGTCGACGTCTCCGAGCGCCTGCTCGACGCGCTCGTGCCCTACCTCGCGGTCGTCGTCGGCCTCGCCTTCGTCCTGCTCATGATGGTCTTCCGCTCGGTCCTCGTGCCGCTCACCGCGACGCTGGGCTTCCTGCTCTCGGTGCTCGGCACCCTCGGCGCGACCGTCCTCGTCTTCCAGGAGGGCCTCTTCGGGCTCGTCGACCCGGCGCCGCTCATGAGCTTCTTGCCGATGCTCGTCGTCGGCATCGTCTTCGGGCTGGCGATGGACTACCAGGTCTTCCTCGTCACCCGGATGCGCGAGGCCTACGTGCACGGCGAGACGGCCCCGGCCGCGGTCGTCGAGGGCTTCCGCTTCGGCGCCCGGGTGGTCACCGCCGCGGCGGCGATCATGATCTCGGTCTTCGCGGCCTTCGTCCTGCAGGACGACACCCTCGTGAAGTCCATCGGCTTCGCGCTCGCGGTCGCGGTCCTGCTCGACGCCTTCCTCGTGCGCCAGGTCCTCATCCCCGCGACGATGTTCATCCTCGGCGACAAGGCGTGGTGGCTGCCGCGCTGGCTCGACAAGGTCCTGCCGAACGTCGACGTCGAGGGCGAGTCGCTCGCCCGTGAGGGCGGTCGGCACGCCGGCCCGGTGGCCGCCGAGGACGAGAACGAGCCGGAGACCGCGGGCGTGGGCTACACCCCCCGCCACGGCGACTGAGCCGACCGGTCGAAGGGGTGGGGGCAGCCACCCCTTCGACCGGGCAGCGCTCCCCCTACCGGGGGACCGAAGGGGGTCCTAGGCTGACCTCCGGCGGCCGCAGGGGCCGCCTCTCGCACGCACACAAGGGGTCGCCCTCATGCCCATCCACGGCTCGCTCTTCACGGACTTCGAAGAGCAGAAGACGCAGGACCAGTTCTCGCTGCAGAACAAGAAGCTGCTGAAGATCCAGATGGGCTACGGGCCGGTCTGGGCCAAGACCGGCTCGATGGTCGCCTACCAGGGCGACATCCGCTTCGAGAACACCGGCTCCGGCGGGCTGGGCAAGATGTTCAAGGCCGCCGCCACCGGCGAGGGCGTGAAGATGATGCGGGCCACCGGCGCCGGCGAGCTCTTCGTCGCCGACACCGCCTCCGAGGTCCAGGTCATGTACCTCGAGAACGACATGATCTCCGTCAACGGCTCGAACATCCTCGCCTTCTCCGACTCGATCCAGTGGGACATCCACCGCATCCAGGCCCGCGGCGCGGCGATGACGGGCGGTCTGTACAACGTCACCCTGCGCGGCACCGGGTACGTCGCGATCACGACGAAGGGGGAGCCCGTCGCCCTCGACGTCGCGACGGCGCCGACCTTCGGCGACGCCCAGGCGGTCGTCCTGTGGACGGCCGGGGTGTCGATGGACATCCGCGTCGACACCGGCGGCTTCAAGTCGATGGTGCGCGGCGGCACCGGGGAGACCTTCCAGATGGCCTTCGGCGGCCAGGGCTACGTCCTCGTGCAGCCGGCCGAGTCCGTCGTCGACGGCGGGCACAAGAGCAGCAGCAGCTCGCTCGGGGACATCCTCGGCGGCTGACCTGGTCGGGCCGCCCCGGGCGGCGCCCCCGCAGCACGCGGGTAGGCGCCGCCCGAGGCGCGACGTACCCTGGCCGGGCCCTACCGACACACGAGAGGACGAGATGTCCGACATCCCGTACGCGGCCGACTCCGGCTACTCCGACCCCGACACCCTCGGGGCCATCCCCCCGGTCGTCGCCGCCACGTACTGCGCCCACTGCGGCCGCAGCGCGAACAAGTCCGGCCACGCCGCCTGCACCCAGGCCCTGGCCACCACACCGCCCACGTACTGCACGACCTGCCGCCGCGAGCTCGCGGTGACCAGCGAGGGGCAGCAGTGGACCGCCACGTGCAAGAAGCACGGCGAGAGCAGCGGGAGCGTCGCGGCCTGAGCCGCGGTTGACGAAACCCTGACCAGCCGCTCACGCGGTGGTCATCAGCAGGGCGCCGGGGGTGCACCCCGGCGCACGAGCATCGCGGTCATGGAGATCACCCGCCGCACCGTCCTGTCCGGTGGCGCCGCCGCCGGAGCCCTCACCGTCCTCGCCGCCCCCGGCAGCGCCGTCGGCGCCCCCGGCACCCGCCCGCTCACCCGCTCGGCGAGCCCGCGGGTGTCCCCCTTCGAGCTCGGCGTCGCCTCCGGCGACCCCCTCCCCGACAGCGTCGTCCTGTGGACCCGGCTCGCCGTCGACCCGACCGCCGAGGACGGGCTGGGCGGGATGGCCCGCCGCCCGTACGCGGTGCGGTGGGAGATCGCCCGCGACCCGCAGATGCGCCGCGTCGTCGAGCGCGGCGTCGTCGAGGCGCGCGCCGAGAGCGGCTACGCGGTGCACGTCGAGCCGCGGGGGCTGCAGGCCGGTCGCGAGTACTGGTACCGCTTCCGGGTCGGCGGCCACCTCAGCCCCGTCGGGCGCACCATGACCGCGCCCGCCCGGCACGAGATGCCGGCCGTGCTCGCGATGTCCTTCGCCAGCTGCAGCCAGTACGAGCACGGGTACTTCACCGCGTACCGCCGTCTGGCGCAGGACCAGCCCGACCTCGTGCTCCACCTCGGCGACTACCAGTACGAGTACACGAAGCAGTCCTACCTCTCCCCCACGGGCAACGTCCGTGACCACGACGGCCCCGAGACGGTCGACCTCGCGAGCTACCGCCAGCGCCACGCCCAGTACAAGTCCGACCCCGACCTGCAGCTCGCCCACGCCACCGCGCCGTGGCTCGTCGTGTGGGACGACCACGAGGTCGACAACAACTGGGCCGACGACGTGCCGGAGAACTCCGACGCCGCGCAGTGGAACGACACGACCGCCCGCTTCGTGCGGCGCCGCGCCCAGGCCTTCCAGGCGTACTACGAGAACATGCCGCTGCGCCGGGCCTCCGTGCCGCGCGGCGCGGACATGAAGATCTACCGCCGGCTGCACTGGGGCCGTCTGGCGACCTTCCACATGATGGACACGCGCCAGTACCGCGACGACCAGGCCTGCGGCGACGGCTGGAAGATCGACTGCGACGAGCGCCTCGACGAGACCCGGTCGCTGCCCGGCATGGCGCAGGAGCGCTGGCTGCTCGACGGCTTCGAGCGCTCGCGGGCCCGCTGGGACGTGCTCGGCCAGCAGGTCTTCTTCGCCGAGCAGGACGCTCTCGCCGGCCCGTCGTACCGCACCTCGATGGACGGGTGGGACGGCTACGTGCCCTCCCGCCGGCGGATCACCCAGGGCTGGGTCGACGCCGGGGTGCGCAACCCCGTCGTGCTCACCGGTGACGTGCACAAGCACTGGGCCAACGACCTGCGCCTGGACTACCAGGACACCGACTCGCCGGTCGTCGGCTCCGAGCTCGTGTGCAGCTCGATCACCTCGACGGGAAACGGCAGCCCGACGTGGCAGAGCCCGAACATGGCGCTCAACCCGCACCTGCGCTTCTCCGCCGACCAGCGCGGGTACGTGCGCACCGCCATCACCAAGGAGAAGATGAGCGTCGACTACCGCTCGCTGCCGAGCGTGACGACGACGGACGCCGCCGCGTACACGCAGGCGTCCTTCGAGCTGCACGACGGGCAGCGCGGGCTGCAGCGCACGCGCTGAGACCCCGCCTCACCGGTGCGGTGCGGCGCCGCGGCTAGGATCGGCCGCGGCGCCGCACGGCGTCATGACGCCGACGGCAGGGGGTGAGCGCGGGTGCGCATCGCGGTCGTCGGCGCCGGCAGCATCGGCTGCTACATCGGGGCCCACCTGGCGTCGGTCGCCGACGTCACCCTCGTCGGCCGGGCCCGGGTCGTCGACGCGATCTGCGAGCAGGGGCTCACGGCGACGACGATGCGCGGCACCGCCTGGCACGTGCCCGCCGACCGGCTGCACCTCGACACCGAGGTGAGCGCCGTCTCCGGCGCCGAGGTCGTCCTCGTGACGACGAAGACGGTGACCAACCACGACATCGCGGCCCAGATCGGGCCGTACCTCACGACCGACACGGTCGTCATCTCGCTGCAGAACGGCGTGCGCAACGCCCAGGTCCTCGACGAGGGCCTGCAGCGCGCCTTCCCCTCGCGGGCCAGCCGTCCGCTCGTGCTCTCGGCGGTCGTGCACCACAACGTCGTCGCGACGGACGACGCCGTCTACCTCGCGACGACGAGCGGCGGCATCACCGTCAAGGACCACCCGAGGGTCGACCCCTTCGTGCGGACCGCGCGACGCGGCGGGCTGTCCGTCGCCGTCGAGCCGGACATGCGCCCGGTGCTCATGAACAAGCTGCTGCTCAACCTCAACAACGCGGTCAACGCCCTGTCCGGACGGCCCCTGCGCGACGAGCTGCGCGACCCCGACTACCGCCGCGTGCTCGCCGCCTGCCAGGCCGAGGCGCTCGCCGTGAGCAAGGCCGCCGGGGTGACCCCCTCACGGATGGGGCCCCTGCCCGCCGCCCTCATGCCCGCGGTGCTGCGCAGCCCGACCCCCGTCTTCGCCGGGCTGGCCCGCACCTCGCTCGCCGTGACGCCGCAGGCGCGCAGCTCGATGGCCGACGACCTCGGCCGCCACCGGCGCACAGAGATCGACGAGCTGCAGGGCATGGTCGTCGCGCTCGGCGAGCGCTACGGGATCGCCACCCCCGTGAGCGAGCGGCTCGTCGAGCTCGTCGTCGCCGCGGAGGGCCAGTCGATCTCCGACGGCGATCACCGCACGTACACCGGTGGCGAGCTGCGCGCGGCGGTCGGGCTGTGAGCCGGGCCTACCGCATCTGCGTCGTGTGCACCGGCAACATCTGCCGCTCGCCGATGGCCGAGCTCGTGCTGCGCGAGCTGCTCGAGGACGAGGGCCTGGGCGAGGCGGTCGTCGTCGACTCCGCCGGCACGACCGCCTGGGAGGTCGGCAACCCCGCCGACCCCCGCACCCTGGAGGTGCTGCGCCGCAACGGCCACGACCACCCGAGCCACGCGCTGCACCGCGCCCGGGCCTTCGAGCGGCGGTGGTTCGCCGAGCTCGACCTCGTCCTCGCCGCCGACCACGGCCACTACTCGACGCTGCGCCGCCTCGCGCCGACGCCCCGGGACAAGGCGAAGGTGAGGATGCTGCGCTCCTTCGACGCCGCCGGGCTCGCCGAGGCCGAGCAGGAGATGGCCGACCCCTGGTACGGCGACGACGCCGGCTTCGAGCGGACGTACGCCGAGGTCGTCCCGGCCGCGCGCGGCGTCGTCGAGCACGTGCGCCGCGAGCTCGACCGCTAGCGCGGACACCGCGTCGCCCCCACCGCGACGTCCTGGGAGGATGACCCCATGCAGAGCCTCGCCGCAGCGACCCCGCCGATCGCCCTCGGAGCCCTCGACGGGCGCTACCGCCCCGTCGTCGCCCCCCTCGTCGACCACCTCTCGGAGCCCGCGCTCAACCGGATGCGCACGCACGTCGAGGTCGAGTGGCTCATCCACCTCACCGAGCGCCAGGTCGTGCCCGGCGTGCGCCGCCTGACCGACGACGAGGTCACGGCGCTGCGCGAGGTCGTGCAGACCTTCGGGCCCGACGAGATCGACGAGATGGCCGCGACCGAGAAGGTCACGCAGCACGACGTCAAGGCCGTCGAGTACTTCCTCAAGGCACGGCTGCGTCAGATCACGCCCGCCGAGGCCGACCGCGGCCTTGCCGAGCTCATCCACTTCTGCTGCACGAGCGAGGACGTCAACAACCTCTCCTACGCCCTCATGGTCAAGGGCGCCGTCGAGCAGGTCTGGCTCCCCCGCGCCGAGTCGCTCCTCGCTGCGCTGACGACGATGGCCCAGGACCTGCGCGACGTGCCGCTGCTCGCGCACACCCACGGCCAGCCCGCGACCCCGACGACGATGGGCAAGGAGCTCGCCGTCCTCGCCCACCGCCTGCGCCGTCAGGTCACCCGGGTCGCCGGCGCCGAGCACCTCGGCAAGATCAACGGCGCGACGGGCACCTACGGCGCGCACCTCGCAGCCGTGCCCGAGGCCGACTGGCAGGACATCAGCCGGACCTTCGTCGAGGGCCTGGGCCTGACGTGGAACCCGCTGACGACGCAGATCGAGAGCCACGACTGGCAGGCCGAGCTCTACGCCGACATCGCCCGCTTCAACCGCATCCTGCACAACCTCTGCACCGACGTCTGGACCTACATCTCCATGGGCTACTTCGCCCAGGTGCGCGGCCAGGGCACGGTCGGCTCCTCGACGATGCCGCACAAGGTCAACCCCATCCGCTTCGAGAACGCCGAGGCCAACCTCGAGGTGAGCAACGCCCTGCTCGACGTCCTCGCGACGACGCTCGTGCAGAGCCGCCTCCAGCGCGACCTCACCGACTCCTCGATGCAGCGCAACATCGGCACCGCGCTCGGCCACTCGATCCTCGCCCTCGACAACGTCGCCCGCGGGCTCGCCGGGCTCGACGCCGTGCCCGAGGCGATGGCCGCCGACCTCGACGCGAACTGGGAGGTGCTCGGCGAGCCGGTCCAGTCGGCGATGCGGGCCCTCGGCGCCCAGGGCGTGCCCGGCATGGACGAGCCGTACGAGCGCCTCAAGGAGCTGACGCGCGGCCGTCGGATCGGCCAGGAGGACCTCGTGACCTTCGTCCGCGGGCTCGGCCTGCCGCCCGAGGTCGAGGAGCGCATCGCGGCGATGACCCCGGCGACCTACGTCGGCCTGGCCCCCGAGCTCGTCGACCACCTGCGCTGATGGCGGCGGGCGACCCGGCGGCCGAGCTCGTCGAGGCCGCCCGCGCCCTGCGCCGGCTCGCCGACGCCCTGGGCGTCGACCTGCGCCCGGTCTTCGCGGACGCGCCGGACGACGGGGGCGACGCCGGGGCCGTTGCGGCCCTCGAGGACGCCGACGTCGAGCCCCCCTTCGCCCCGCTCGAGGTGACGACGGCGGTCCTCGGCATCGACGGCTGCCGCACGGGGTGGGTCGGCGCCGTCCTCGCACCGGGCCGCCCCCGGCCCTCCGTCGTCGTCGCGGGCTCGCTCGAGGCGCTCGTCGAGACCGTCCGCGAGCAGCACCCCGAGCTCGTCGTCGTCGGTGTCGACATCCCCATCGGGCTGCCGGACTCCGGGCTGCGCGCCGCCGACCGCCTCGCGCGCCAGGCGCTGCCGGGCAAGGCGTCGAGCGTCTTCACGACGATGACCCGGCCCGCCTGGTCGGCGCCGGACCGGGCCGCCGCCGACGCGATCAACCGCCCGCTCACCGGGCAGGGCGTCTCGGCCCAGTCCTTCGCCCTCGCACCCAAGGTGCTCGAGGCCGACCGCTACGTGCGCTCGCGCCCCACCGTGCGCGTGCTCGAGGTGCACCCCGAGGTGAGCTTCGCGGCGATGGCGGGCGCGCCCGTGCAGCCGGGCAAGCGCACCGAGGAGGGCGTCGCCGCCCGGCTCGACGTGCTCCGCCAGGTCGGTCTGCTCCCCCCGAGCGTGCTCTCGGGCAGCGGGTACGGCACCGACGACGTCCTCGACGCGGTCGCCGTCGCCTGGACCGCCCACCGGTACGCGACCGGCGCGGCGCACAGCCTGCCGGACCCGCCGGAGACGGCGAGCGACGGGATCGCCGCGGCGATCTGGGTCTGACCGGGCCACCGGGCGCTCCCGGCGGGCGCGGCTCAGGCCAGGCGCACGCCCGTGGTGTGGTCGTCCGTGGGCAGCTCACCCTCGACGAGCGCGGCGGTGACCTCCTGGCGGTTGAAGCGCATCGTGCCGTTGCTCGTCGTGAGGAAGGCCGTGTCCGCGGCGTCGCGACCGGTCGCGATGCGCACGAGCGACTGACGGGGGGCGAGGCGGGTCGCGTCGACGACGTGCCACGCGCCCTCGACCCAGGCCTCGGCCACCGCGTGGAAGTCCATCGGCTCCAGTCCCGGTGCGTAGACCGAGACCAGGCGGGCGGGCACGCCGCGGGCGCGCAGCAGGGCGACGACGACGTGGGCGAAGTCGCGGCACACACCGCGACCGGCGAGGAGGGTGTCGACCGCGCCGTCGGTGCCCCGCGAGCTGCCCGACACGTAGGCGAAGTTGTCGTAGACGTACGCCGCGACGGCATCGACGAGGTCACGACCCCGCACACCGGTGAAGCTCCGGGCGGCGACCGCCCCGAGGCGGTCGGACTCGGCGTACCGGCTCGGCCGCGTGTACAGCCAGCGGTCCTGCTCGACACCGAGGCCGGTGGGCGCGTCGGTCGGACGGGTGATGTCGACGGTCGCCTCGTAGGTGACCTCGAGCCAGCCGGTGCCCACGCCCTCGACGAGGTGCAGGCGTGTGCCGTGGTCGCCGCGCAGCTCGACCGGCTCGACCTGCTCGCCGGCCGCGTGGACGAGGATCGTCTCGTCGAGCACGACGTGGGCGTCGGAGACGGCGAAGGACATGAGCGCGGCGTCGACGGACGTCGTCGCGTAGGCGAACTTCGCACCGACCCTGGCGATCATCGGGGTGGGGTCGCTCGATGCTGCCAGGGGGGTCTGCGTCATGGCGCGAGCCTCCCCCAGCAGCGGGGGCCTGGTCAAAGCCGTGTCCCGCCTAGGCTTCGCGGGACCGGACGAGGGCGAAGGGGGTGACGACGATCGCGAGCACGGCACCTGACCGCCCGCGCTGGCGGCAGATCTCGCCGCCCGTCGTCTCCGCGCTCCTCGCGCTCGTCGTCGTCGCCGAGGTGGCCTGGGCCGCGCTCGTCCTCGCCGGGTCCGACGACCTCGTCCCCCACGCCGTGCCCGCCGTCGTCGTCGGCGACCCGGTCGTCGCCGAGAGCGTCGCCCGCCAGTACGACGACCTGCCGGGCGACCCCTTCGACCTGCGCGCCGTGGCCGACGAGGAGAGCGCCCGGGCGGCCCTGGCCGACGGGTCCGCCCGCGCGGCCCTCGTCGTCGACCTCGACGGGTCGACCGACCGCCTGCTCCTCGCGTCGAGCAACGACGACCTCCTCGACGCCGCGATCCGCGACCGGGTCGAGGAGGTCGAGCGGCGCATCGACCGCCTCGTCGTCGTCGACGTCGTCGGCCCCGCCGACGCGGACGAGCGCCAGGGGGCCGCGCGCCTGGCCGTGGCGCTCGCCCTGCTCCTGGGCTTCCTGCTCGCGGTCGGCACCAGCCTGCGCGACGGGCCCGTCGCCCGCGACCTGCGGCACGGGCTGCGGCGCACGCTCCTCGTCGGGGCGCTGTCCGTCGTCGGCGGCGCGGTCATCGGCCTGCTCACGCTGCGCGGCGGGACGTGGGCCGAGGTCCTCGTGCCGGCCGCGGTCGCCGGGACGGGTGCGGCCTTCACCTTTGCCCTCGAGGCGCTCTTCGGGTGGGCGGGGCTCGGGCTGGCCGTCGTCGCCTTCTTCGCCACCGGCGCCCCGGTGCTCGCCCGTGTCGACCCGACCCTCGTCGGCCGGCCGTGGTCGGACCTCGCCGCCCTCGGCGTGCCCGGGGCCGGGGTCGAGGCGGCGACCGCGGTGAGCCTGCACCGCGAGCTCGCGGTCGTCCCCGTGACGGTCGTCTTCGTCTGGCTCGTCGCGTCGCTGCTCGTCATCACCCTCGCCCGGGTGGTCCGGCGACGTCATGACGTGCCGGCGCCGGTCGGCGGTGAGGGGCTGCGCCAGGTCGGCGGGGTCCGCGGGTGGCGGGTGCGCGTCCTCGGCGTCGTCGTGCCGCTCACCGCCGCGATGCTCGCGCTCGCCGTCGTCGTGCCGCCCTCCGAGGTCGCCGCCGCGCCCCGCCTCGCCTCGCTCGCCGCGAGCGCGGACTGCGTGCGCTCGGGACCGGTGACGTCGGTGGCCGACCTCAACCGGATCGCCGGGCTGCGCGGCACCGACGACTTCCGCGGCGGGGACGTCGGGGCCGACGCGCTGCTGCAGGACGGCCGACGGGCGTGGCTCTTCGGCGACACGCTGCGCGAGGGCCCGGCGGGGCCGAGGTACGTACGCAACTCGATGCTCGTCACCGACGAGCGCTGCATCCGGGCGATCGTGCCCGAGGCCGGCGGCGCGCTCGTCCCCGACCGCGCCCGACCCGGCGAGAGCCCGGTCGGCTACTGGCCGATGTCGACGGTCGTGGACCATCGCACCGGGTACGACCTGCTCTACGTGACGACCCAGCGGGTGCGCACGACGGGATCGGATGCCTTCGACTTCGAGAACCTCGGCCTGTCCGTCGCCGTCTTCGTCGTGCCGCTCGGCGGGACCCCGCAGCTGCTCGAGCAGCGCGACATCGGGCCGGACCGCGCCGGCCGCGAGCACCCGACGTGGGGCGCCGCCACGACGCTCGTGGGCAGCGGTGACGACCGGTGGCTCTACGTCTTCGGCACGGCGAACCCGGGCGCCGAGCAGGCCTGGGGGTACTCCCTCCGCGTCGCCCGGGTCCGACCCGACGACCTGCTCCACCAGGCGCGCTGGCGCTACTGGGACGGCTCGGGGTGGTCGGCACGCGAGGACGACGCCCGCGAGATGATCCCGGCGCGCGACGGCGTCTCGCAGACGCTGAGCGTCTTCACCCAGGACGAGCGCTGGTACGCGCTGAGCAAGCGCAACGACCTGCTCGGCAGCGACATCACCGTGTGGACCGCCGACGCGCCCACCGGCCCGTGGTCGTCGGGCACCGCGGTCGCCCCGGTCGCGCAGGGCGAGACCGGCCAGGTGCGCTACATGCCGCTGGCCCACCCGACGCTCTTCCCCGCGCCGGGCAGCGCCGTCGCGTCGTACAGCACGAACGACACCGACAGCGAGCGCGTGCTCGCCGACCCGCTGCGCTACCGCCCGCACTTCGTGCGGGTCCGTCTGCCGCGGTGAGGGCGTCGGTCCCGAGCGGTAGCGTCGAGCGCATGAGCGGGGACGAGCCGGCCGGCGTGCAGGACGTGCACGACATCGCGAGCGCGCTGCCCGAGGTCACCCTCGGCACGTCGTGGGGCGACAAGCCGACGTACAAGGTGCGCGACAAGGGCTTCGTCATCTGGCGCGGTGAGCAGCGCGACGCCGTCGACCCCGACACCGGCGCGCTCATGGACGACGTCATGGCCATCTCGGTGCCCGGGCCGGAGGACAAGGAGGCGCTCGTCGCCGACGGCTCCCCCTTCTTCACCACGCCCCACTTCGACCGCAGCCCGCGCACCGTCCTGCTCCGCGAGCGTGACCTGCCCCGGCTGACCCGCGCCGAGCTCGAGGAGGTCCTCACCGACGCCTGGGCCAGCCGGGCACCGGCCCGGCTCGTGCGAGAGCACCTCGGGCGATGAGCACCGCGACCCCGGCGCAGCCCGCCGGCCGCACGGTCGACCTCAACGCCGACCTCGGCGAGGGGCTCGGCGTCTGGCGGCTCACCGACGACGACGGCCTGCTCGAGGTCGTGAGCAGCGCGAACGTCGCGTGCGGGGCCCACGCCGGCGACCCCACGCACATGCGGCGGGTGTGCCGCCGCGCCGCGGAGCGGGGGGTCGCGGTCGGCGCCCAGGTCTCCTACCCGGACCTGCTGGGCTTCGGGCGTCGCTTCGTCGACATCGACCCCGCCGAGCTCGAGGACAGCGTCCTCTACCAGCTGTCCGCGCTGCAGGGCGTCGCCCGGGCGGAGGGGACGCAGGTGCGCTACGTCAAGCCGCACGGGGCGCTCTACAACGCCGTCGTCACCCACGAGGCGCAGGCGGCCGCCGTCGTCGCCGCCGTCGTCGCGGGCGCCCCCGGCACCGCCGTCCTCGGGCTGCCCGGGGCGGTCTGGCTAGAGCAGGCCGCGGCGGCCGGGCTGCGCCCGGTGCACGAGGTCTTCGCCGACCGCGCGTACACGGCCGAGGGCACCCTCGTGCCCCGCGACGAGCCCGGCGCCGTCGTCCACGACACCGGCGAGGTCGTCCGGCGGGCGCTGCAGATGGTGCTCGAGGGCAGCGTCGTCGCGGTCGACGGCTCGAGCGTCGCCGTCGACGCCGCCTCGGTGTGCGTGCACGGCGACACCCCCGGCGCCGTCGACATCGCGCGCCGGGTCCGCGACACCCTCGTCGACGCCGGGGTGCGCGTCGCCCCCTTCGCCTGAGCCGATGACGAGCCTCCTGCCCTACGGCCGCCGCGCGACCCTGCTCGAGGCGGCCGACGACGCGCAGACCCTCGCGCTGCACCGCGCCGTGGTCGCCGCCGCGCTGCCGGGAGTCCTCGAGGCCGTCCCTGCAGCCCGGACGGTGCTCGTGACCTTCGTCGACGAGGTGAGCCGGGCGGCCGCCCAGGAGCGGCTGCGCACGCTCGTCCCCGTCGACGGGGACGAGGTCGCCGGTCGGCTCGTCGAGGTGCCGACCCGCTACGACGGCCCCGACCTCGACGACGTCGCGCGGCTCACCGGGCTGAGCCGAGAGGAGGTCGTCGCGGCCCACACCGGCGTCGAGTGCACGGTCGGCTTCGTCGGCTTCGCGCCCGGCTTCGCCTACCTGCGCGGCGTCGACGAGCGCCTCCACGTGCCCCGCCGGGACGAGGCCCGCACGGCCGTGCCGCCGGGCGCGGTGGCGCTGGCCGGAGGGCTCACCGCGGTCTACCCGCGGTCATCGCCCGGCGGCTGGCAGCTCATCGGCTCCACCGACCTCGTCCTGTGGGACCTCGACCGGGAGGAGCCCGCGCTGCTGCGGGCCGGCGACCGGGTGCGCTTCGTGGAGGTGTCGTGAGCGAGCGCCCCGCCGAGCTCGTCGTGCACGCGACCGGCCTGCTGAGCACCGTGCAGGACCTCGGCCGGCCGGGTCTGGCCGGTCTCGGCGTGCCCCGGTCCGGTGGCGCCGACCGGGCCTCGCTGCGCCTGGCCAACCGCCTGCTCGGCAACCCCGAGGGGGCCCCGGTGGTCGAGGCGACCCTCGGCGGGCTCGAGGTGGGGCTCACGGCGACGCGGTGGTGCGTCGTCACGGGCGCCGACGCCCCCGTCGAGGTCGACGGCACCCCGGTCGGGGTGGGCTCCCCCTTCGCCCTGAGGGCGGGCGCGCAGCTGCGCCTGGGGTCTCCGGCGCACGGCCTGCGCTCCTACCTCGCCGTCCGGGGTGGGCTGGCAGTCGCGCCGGTGCTCGGCTCGGCCAGCCAGGACGTGCTCTCGGGCATCGCCCCGCTGCCGCTCGGCGCGGGCACGAGGGTGGCGCTCGGGAGGGTGGACGAGGTGCCCGTCGTGCCGGTCGACGTCGCACCCGTGCGCACGTGGTCGGGCGACCCGGTGCTCGAGATCGATCCCGGGCCGCGGCGCGACTGGGTGAGCGACGAGGCGTGGCGCACCCTGACGAGCGCCGTCTACGAGGTGAGCAGCCGCAGCGACCGGGTCGGGGTGCGCCTCAGCGGGCCGGCCGTCGAGCGCGCGGTGCACGCGGAGCTGCCGAGCGAAGGGGTCGTCCCCGGAGCCGTGCAGGTCCCCCCGTCCGGCGAGCCGGTCGTCTTCCTCGCCGACCACCCCACGACCGGGGGCTACCCGGTGTGCGCCGTGGTCGTCCCGGCCTCGTTGCCGTTGCTCGCGCAGCTCGTGCCCGGCCAGGGCGTGCGTCTGCGGCCCGCCCGCCGCTGACCGAAGCACTCCCGCCGCCCCGGAGTTGGCGATAGGTTAGGTGCCCCGCGACGACGCGAAGGGGGAGCCATGACCCGATCCACCGGCGACGGCCTGCACGGGCAGCGCCGCGCGGTCGAGCGCGCGTGGGAGGGCTGGGTCGAGCGCACGGACGACGACCGCCCCGACGAGCCGGCCCCGGTGCGCCCGGAGATCCTCGACTCGTGGCGTCGCAGCGAGGCCACCTTGAGCAGCGCGCCGAGCAGCGCGCCGATGTCCGACGAGGCGGAGACCTCGGCCTACCTCACCCAGTCGACGCTCGGACGAGCCGTGTCCGACCTCGAGGCGGAGCTGCGGTCGGTCGCCGACGACGGCGACCTCGTCGTCGCGGTGACAGACCCGCAGACCCGCATCCTGTGGACCTACGGCGGGCGGGTCATGCGGCGCCGGGCCGAGTCGGTGAACTTCGTCGCCGGCGGCCGGTGGGACGAGGAGAGCATCGGCACCAACGCGCTCAACCTCGCGCTGCGCACCGACCGCACGACGACGGTCTTCTCCGCCGAGCACTACGCCCCGATCGTCCACTCGTGGGTGTGCTGGGCCGCCCCGGTCCACGACCCGGTGACCGGCGCGCAGCTCGGCGTGCTCGACCTGTCGACGACGTGGGACCGCGCGCACCCGCTCGGCGGCACGACGGCGCAGGCCCTCGCCCGGCTCGTCGAGAGCCGGCTGCGGCTCGGCACCGAGCCGGGTGCCTACCGGCAGGAGACGCCGCTCGACGGCCTGCACCTGCGTCTGCTCGGCCGGGTCGAGGGCTGGCTCGACGGCAGCCGCCTGCTCCTCACCCGGCGGCAGGGCGAGATCCTCGCGCTGCTCGTCCTGCACCCCGACGGCCTCTCGCTCGATCAGCTGCACGCCCAGCTCTACGGCGACCGGGCCGTCTCGCTCGGCACCCTCAAGGCGGAGGTCTCGCACCTGCGGTCGGCGCTGGGCGGTCGCCTCGCCTCGCGGCCCTACCGTCTCGACCTGCCCGTCACCTCCGACGTCGCGACGGTGCGCGAGGCCGTGCGCCGGGGTGACGTGCGCGCGGCCGTCGAGGCGTATGGCGGGGACCTCGTGCCGGGCACCGACTCCCCCGGCCTCACCGAGACGGCCGAGTACCTCGCGGTCGCGGTGCGCGAGAGCCTCATCGCCGACCCCGACCCGGCCGCCGTCGTGCGCTACGCCGAGGCCGCGCCCTATGACACCGAGGTCGTCGACCTCGCCCTCGACCGGGTCGACGCGACGCCCGGGGGGCACCCCCTTCGCGCCGAGCTGCTCGCGCTGCGCGCCGCACGCGGCGAGTGAATGCAGTCCTGCCCGCCTCCCGGGGTCTCTGCACGAGCGGATATCTGCACGCGACGTCTATCGACGCCTGCAGATGTATGCTCGCCCGGTGACGACCGAGATCACCCAGCGCCCCGTGGACGACGCCGCGGCGGCCCTGCGCTGGTCCGCCGGGGCCGACCCGCGCCGTGACCTCGTCGCCGACTGGCGCGCGATGAGGTCGGCGCACTGCCATGTCGACCACGCGCTGTCGACGGCAGTCGCGCAGGTCGGGCTCTCGCTCGTCGAGTTCACCGTCCTCGACATCCTCGAGGAGCAGGTCGACGCCCACCTGCGGATGCAGGACGTCGCCTGCGTCGCCGCGCTCACCACCGGGGCGGCGACGCGTCTCGTCGGGCGGCTCGAGTCGCGCGGTCTGCTGCGACGGGTCATCTGCGCGTCCGACCGCCGGGGCATCTACACCGAGCTCACCGACGACGGGCGGGACCTGCTCGCCGCCGCCCGCCCGGTGCACGACGCAGCGCTGCGCACGTGCCTGGAGGACCCGGCCACGGTGGCCGCGGTCTCCTCGGCGGCCGCGGCGATCAGCCGGCGCTAGGCCGGCCCCGCACCACCCCCGCACGACACCCCTTCGCCGATCGCCCCCGACCGGCGCGCACACCGCCGCGGCGCTCAGAGCCGAGCCCGCCCGGCCCCACCCCTGGCCCCGCCAGACCTCACGAGGAGCACCAGTGACCGACTCCGTGGCGATCTCGCCGCACGACCCCGCGGCGCCCCCTCGGCTCGACGCCGACGACACCGCACGCAACCGCCTCGTCATCGGCATCCTCGTGGTGTCGACCTTCGTCGTCGTGCTCAACGAGACGGTCATGAGCGTCGCCCTGCCGACCCTCATGGTCGACCTCGGCATCACCGCGGCCACGGCCCAGTGGCTCACCACGGGCTTCCTGCTGACGATGGCGGTCGTCATCCCGGTGACCGGCTACCTCATGCAGCGCTTCCACACCCGGCCGATCTACCTGCTCGCGATGTCGCTCTTCACCGCCGGCACGCTGCTCGCGGCCCTCGCCCCGGGCTTCGGGGTGCTGCTGCTCGCCCGTGTGGTGCAGGCCAGCGGGACCGCGATCATGATCCCGCTGCTCATGACGACCGCGATGAGCCTCGTGCCGGCGCACTCCCGCGGCCGCACGATGGGCACGATCTCCGTCGTCATCGCCGTCGCGCCCGCCATCGGCCCGACGATCTCCGGGCTCGTGCTCAGCGTGCTCAGCTGGCGCTTCATGTTCGTCGTCGTCCTGCCCGTCGCGGTGGTGGCGCTGGTCGTCGGGGCGAAGAAGATGGTCGACGTCACCACCCCGCGCGAGGTCGACCTCGACGTCCCGTCCGTGGTCCTGTCCGTGCTCGGCTTCGGCGGGCTCGTCTACGGGCTGTCGGCCCTCGGCGAGGGCGCGTCGGAGGGTCAGGCCGTCGACCCCGCGCTCCCGGCCGGCGTCGGCGTCGTCGCGCTCGTCCTCTTCGTCCTGCGCCAGGTGCGCCTGGCGCGCACGGGCAGCCCCCTGCTCGACCTGCGCACCTTCGCGACGAAGAACTTCACCTTCTCGATCGTGCTCATCGCGCTGGCCAGCCTCGTCCTCTTCGGCAGCCTCGTCCTGCTGCCCATCTACACGCAGAACGTCCTCGGTCTCGGCACCCTGGAGACCGGGCTGCTGCTCCTGCCGGGCGGTCTCGCGATGGGTCTGCTCTCCCCCGTCGTCGGGCGCCTGTACGACGCCCTCGGCCCGCGACCTCTGCTGCCCGTCGGCGCGACACTCATCAGCGTGGCCCTCTGGCTGATGTCGCTGCTGCTGCACGAGGACACGAGCATCGCGATGATCGTCGTCGTGCACGTGCTGCTCAACATCGGGCTGTCCTTCACCTTCACCCCGCTCTTCAGCGCGAGCCTCGGCTCGCTCGAGCCGGCGCTGTACTCGCACGGCAGCGCGGTGCTCAACACGGTGCAGCAGGTCATGGGTGCGGTGGGCACGGCGCTCTTCATCACCGTCATGGCGGCGGCGGAGCACACCGCCGCGGCGGGCGGTGCCGACGAGCGGGCCACGACGGCCGCCGGCGTGCACCTCGCCTTCCTCGTCGGCGCGAGCATCAGCCTCGTCGGGGTCGCGGCGAGCCTGCTCGTGCGCCGGCCCGAGACCGACGAGAGCGCGCCCCTGCCGATGGCTCACTGAGCGGCGTCGGCCCCGGTCGCCTGAGCTCGGGTCGAGGGCCCGCGGCGGGGTGAGCTTCGGTAGCGTCGGGCCATGACCTCCGATCGGGCCGGTCAGCCGGCGCAGCTCTCCGACCTCGTCGACGTGCCGCAGCTGGTGTCGTCGTACTACGTGCTCACCCCTGACCCCGAGGACGTCGACCAGCAGGTCGCCTTCGGCACCTCCGGGCACCGCGGCAGCTCGCTGAAGACCTCCTTCAACGAGCAGCACATCCTCGCGACGACGCAGGCGATCGTCGACTACCGCCGTGAGCAGGGGGTCGACGGACCGCTCTTCCTCGGCGCCGACACGCACGCGCTGTCCGGGCCGGCCTGGACGACGGCGATCGAGGTCCTCGTCGCCGCCGGGGTCACCGTGCTCGTCGACAGCCAGGACGGGGTCGTACCCACCCCGGCCGTCTCGCACGCGATCCTCCGGGCGAACC
Organism: Janibacter sp. UYMM211; assembly: GCF_040547045.1. Taxonomy (NCBI): domain Bacteria; kingdom Bacillati; phylum Actinomycetota; class Actinomycetes; order Micrococcales; family Intrasporangiaceae; genus Janibacter; species Janibacter sp. UYMM211. Next base: position 62,608 of record NZ_JBEPOY010000007.1, read on the forward strand.
GTGGCAAGGACCTCGGCGCGAAGGGGGCGGGTCTCGCCGACGGGATCGTCGTCACCCCGTCGCACAACCCGCCGGGAGACGGCGGCTTCAAGTACAACCCTCCGCACGGCGGGCCGGCCGACTCGGACGCGACGAAGGTCATCGCGGCCGCGGCCAACGACTACCTCCGGCGGGGTCTCGACGGGGTGGGGCGCACCCCCTTCGCCCGGGCGATCACGCAGGTGGGTCGTTACGACTTCCTCGGCACGTACGTCGACGACCTGCCGTCGGTGCTCGACATCGACGCGATCCGTGACGCGGGGGTGCGCATCGGCGCCGACCCGCTCGGTGGCGCTGCTGTGCACTACTGGGAGGCGATCGCCGAGCGGCACCGCCTCGACCTCACCGTCGTCAACCCGGTCGTCGACCCGACGTGGCGCTTCATGACGCTCGACTGGGACGGCAAGATCCGGATGGACTGCTCCTCGCCGTCGGCGATGGCCTCGCTCGTCGCGCGCAAGGACGAGTACGACATCGCGACGGGCAACGACGCCGACTCCGACCGGCACGGCATCGTCACGCCCGACGGCGGGCTGATGAACCCCAACCACTACCTCGCGGTGGCGATCCAGTACCTCTACGGCGGGGCCCGACCGGGCTGGCGCAGCGAGCGGATCGGCAAGACGCTCGTGTCGAGCTCGATGATCGACCGCGTCGCCGCCGACCTCGGCAAGGAGCTGTGGGAGGTGCCCGTCGGCTTCAAGTGGTTCGTCCCCGGGCTGCTCGACGGGTCCGTCGGCTTCGGCGGCGAGGAGTCGGCCGGTGCGTCCTTCCTGCGCACCGACGGCACGGTGTGGACGACCGACAAGGACGGCATCATCCTCGCCCTCCTCGCCTCGGAGATCCAGGCGAAGACGGGGCGCTCGCCGTCGGAGCACTACGCCGACCTCGTCGCGGCGCACGGCGACCCGGCGTACGCCCGCATCGACGCACCCGCCGACCGCGAGCAGAAGGCGCGGCTGTCCTCGCTCAGCCCGGACGCCGTGACCGCTGACTCCGTCGCCGGCGAGCCGATCACCGCCAAGCTCACCGAGGCCCCGGGCAACGGAGCCGCCGTCGGCGGGCTCAAGGTGACGACGGAGTCGGCGTGGTTCGCCGCCCGCCCGAGCGGCACCGAGGACGTCTACAAGATCTACGCCGAGTCCTTCCGCGGGCCTGAGCACCTCGCGCAGGTGCAGGCGGACGCGAAGGCGCTCGTGGACGACGTGCTCGGGGGGTGAGGCGGCCCTCCCAGGCACCGCCGGTCACGACGGTCTACCTCGTCTTCGCCCGTTCCGGGCCCGGCGACGGCGAGGACGTCGTGGAGCCTCTCGTCGCTGTCGTCACCGACGAGAGCGAGGCAGCAGGCCTCGAGCGCTCCGTCGTCGCCCGGCACCCCACGTCCTCGATGTCGTGGGAGACGCACGACACCGACGGGCCCGTGCCCACCGAGGGCGTCGTGCACGTCGTGCTCCTGGGTGCTCCAGAGCTGGGGATGCCCGACGCACCGGACGAGCTGGCGGGCCCGATCGGGATCGCCGTGCGATCGACCCGCGGGGCGGCCGAGCGCGTCGTGCGCGACCGGGGCACGTCCTCGGGCGACCTCAGCGTCGTCTCGCTGCAGATCGGCTACCGCCGAGCCGGGTGGCCCTTCGCGCCCTGGCCGGGCAGACCTGATCGGGACCTCCCCGACGGTGTCGTGCGTCTCGTGCTGGACGGAGCCGGGGGCGGGCGTGCGGCAGGACATGTCGTCGCCGTCGTCGGGTCCGACCGGGAGGCCGAGGACGCGACAGCCGGCGTCGGCACGGCGCGGGTCGAGCACCACCCGCTCCGGCCCGCGTCCTCGGACGACACCACCGATGACGGCCGGGTGCACCTCGTGCTGCAGGTCTCGGCCGGCGAGGTGCACGGCATGGCTGCGCACGCGTCGCGCGACCGGGCGCGCCTGGAGGCAACGACGCGGCAGGGCGCGATCGCTCCTGACGTGAGCACGAGGTTCGAGGTGGTCTCGCTGGCGGTGGGGCATCGTCGGGGGCGGCCTGTCCGATCTTGACGACGTGGTCTCGAGGCTCGCGCCCTGGCGGGCGTTCGCACCTCGACCAGCGACACGGGATGGTCGAGGTGCGACGCAGGTGCCTCGAGACCACCTCGACCAGCGAAGCCTCGAGACCACCCTCGACCGGTGACGCACCGCCCAACCACTGACCTACCCGCTGCTCCCTAGCGTCTGCGCCACGACAGGGGCGCGACGGTGCGTCCGGCCACCGGCCGCAGCCGTCAGTCCCCTCACCCAGATGAGGAGACGCAGCATGAGCACGATGCAGGCAGCAGTGGTCCGTGAGTTCGGCGAGAAGCTCGATGTGTCGCAGATCGACGTCCCCCGGCCCGGGCCGGGCCAGGCGCTCGTCCGGCTCGTCGCGAGCGGGGTGTGCCACACCGACCTCCACGCGGCCGAGGGCGACTGGCCGGTCAAGCCGCAGCCCCCCTTCGTCCCGGGCCACGAGGGTGTGGGTGAGGTCGTCGAGCTCGGCGACGGGGTGACCACGCTCGCCGTCGGTGACATGGTCGGCAACGCCTGGCTGTGGTCGGCGTGCGGCACGTGCGAGCACTGCCGCACCGGCTGGGAGACGCTGTGCGAGGAGCAGACCAACGGCGGCTACTCCGTCGACGGCAGCTTCGGGCAGTACATGCTCGTCGACGAGCGCTTCGCCGCGCGGATCCCCGCCGGTGTCGACCCGCTCGAGGTCGCGCCGATCCTGTGCGCCGGCGTCACCGTCTACAAGGGCCTCAAGGTCACCGACACCCGTCCCGGCCAGTGGGTCGTCATCTCCGGCATCGGCGGGCTCGGTCACGTCGCCGTGCAGTACGCCGTGGCGATGGGCCTGCGCGTCGCCGCCGTCGACGTCTCCCAGGCGAAGCTCGACCTCGCCACCCGCCTGGGCGCCGAGGTCGTCGTCGACGCCAGCACCACCGACCCGGTCGAGGCGATCCAGGAGGCCACCGGTGGCGCCCACGGCGTGCTCGTCACCGCCGTGCACCCCTCCGCCTTCGGGCAGGCCATCGGCATGACGCGCCGCGGCGGCACGATCGTCTTCAACGGGCTCCCGCCGGGTGACTTCCCCGCCCCGATCTTCGACATCGTCCTCAAGGCGCTCACCGTGCGCGGCTCCATCGTCGGCACCCGCCAGGACATGGTCGAGGCGATCGACTTCTACGCGCGGGGGCTCGTCAAGCCCACCTGGCAGGCGCGCGAGCTCGACGAGATCAACACGGTCTTCGAGGAGATGCGCGCCGGCGCGATCGACGGGCGCGTGGTCATCCGCTACTGACCTGTGCAGCGCCCACGACGCCCCCTTCGTCACCTGGCGAAGGGGGCGTCCGCGCGGCCTCGGCCTGTGGGCCGAGTTGCCTCGGGCGGTCCGAGAGACCCAGGACGGACCGGGTTATGTCTGCGTCAGCAGCGAGTTGCCCGGTCAGCGTCGGGTTTACCGGTCATCGCCGGGCGAAGGGGGACCAAGCCGACCAACCTTCGACCAACCCGGGGCGACCTACGGTCCGGGCAACGGCAGCGCGACGAGGCACTGCCGACGAGTTGCCGGAGGCACGCATGACCGTCTACGCACAGCCCGGGAGCGCCGACAGCGCGATCGAGGTCAAGGAGAAGTACGACCACTACATCTGCGGCACGTGGGTCGCACCCAAGGGTGGTCAGTACTTCGAGAACCCGACGCCGGTCACCGGCCAGGTCTTCACGTCCATCGCCCGCGGCACCGCGGAGGACATCGACGCCGCCCTCGACGCCGCGCACTCCGCCGCGGGCGCCTGGGGCCGCACGAGCACCACCGAGCGCTCGAACATCCTGCTGAAGATCGCCCAGCGCATGGAGGACAACCTCGAGGACCTCGCGGTCATCGAGACGTGGGACAACGGCAAGGCGGTCCGCGAGACCCTCGCCGCCGACCTCCCGCTCGCCGTCGACCACTTCCGCTACTTCGCCGGCGCGATCCGCGCCCAGGAGGGCGGCATCTCGGAGATCGACGAGACGACGATGGCCTACCACTTCCACGAGCCGCTCGGCGTCGTCGGGCAGATCATCCCGTGGAACTTCCCCATCCTCATGGCGGTGTGGAAGCTCGCGCCGGCCCTCGCCGCGGGCAACTGCGTCGTCCTCAAGCCGGCCGAGCAGACGCCCTGGTCGATCCTCAAGCTCGCCGAGCTCATCGGCGACCTGCTGCCCGAGGGCGTGCTCAACATCGTCAACGGCTTCGGCGTCGAGGCCGGCAAGCCGCTGGCCTCCAGCCCCCGCATCGCCAAGATCGCCTTCACCGGCGAGACGACGACCGGCCGCCTGATCATGCAGTACGCGAGCCAGAACATCATCCCGGTGACCCTCGAGCTCGGCGGCAAGAGCCCCAACGTCTTCTTCGAGGACGTCGCGAGCAGCAAGGACGCCTTCTACGACAAGGCGCTCGAGGGCTTCGCGATGTTCGCCCTCAACCAGGGCGAGGTCTGCACCTGCCCGTCGCGCGCGCTCGTCCAGGGCTCGATCTACGACCAGTTCGTCGGCGACGCCCTCGAGCGGGTCAAGGCGGTCAAGCAGGGCAACCCGCTCGACACCGACACGATGATGGGCGCCCAGGCGAGCAACGACCAGTTCGAGAAGATCATGAGCTATCTCGACATCGGCAAGCAGGAGGGCGCGAAGGTCCTCACCGGTGGCGACAAGCTCGAGCTCGAGGGCGATCTCGCGGGCGGCTACTACATCCAGCCGACCGTCTTCGAGGGCAAGAACTCGATGCGCGTCTTCCAGGAGGAGATCTTCGGCCCCGTCGTCTCGCTCACCTCCTTCGCCGACCAGGCCGAGGCGCTGCAGATCGCCAACGACACCCTCTACGGCCTCGGCGCCGGGGTGTGGTCGCGCAGCGCGCACACGACCTTCGAGATGGGCCGGGCGATCAAGGCCGGCCGCGTGTGGACGAACTGCTACCACCAGTACCCGGCGCACGCCGCCTTCGGTGGCTACAAGCAGTCCGGCATCGGGCGCGAGAACCACAAGATGATGCTCGACCACTACCAGCAGACGAAGAACCTCCTCGTCAGCTACAGCCCCGACAAGCTCGGCTTCTTCTAAGCCATGCCCTCGGACAAGGTCGACATCACGCCCGCCGCGGTCGAGCTCATCGAGCGCCTCGAGCGCACCCACGGGCCGCTGATGTTCCACCAGTCCGGCGGCTGCTGCGACGGGTCATCGCCGATGTGCTACCCCGCGGGTGACTTCATCACCAGCGAGGCCGACATCCTCCTCGGCACGCTCGAGGTGGGGTCGGCGACACCGGTCGAGTTCTGGATGAGCGTGAGCCAGTACGAGTACTGGAAGCACACCCATCTCACCGTAGACGTCGTGCCGGGACGGGGGTCCGGCTTCTCCGTCGAGGCCCCCGAGGGGGTGCGCTTCCTCATCCGCTCCCGGCTGATGTCGCAAGAAGAGCTCGTCGAGCACGGCCTGCTGTAAGAACCTCCCCCCAGGCGGCCGACGCCCCGTGGACCACGTGGTCACGGGGCGTCGGACGCGTCACGGCTCGAGGTCGTGCTCGGGCGTGATCCCGCTCGCCGGCACGAGGTCGTGCTCCTCGAGCTCGGCGCGCAGCGCCTCCGCCGCGTCGATGTTGAGCGGGCTGCTCGTCCACGCCGGGATCGGCAGGTTGAGGAAGCGCTCCTCGCGCACCGCGGGGAGGTCCTTCGTCGCCGGGTTGGTCCGCAGCACCTCGACCTTCTGCTCGAAGGTCTGCCCGTCGTAGTCGACGAAGGCGATGAAGTCCGGCGACGAGCGCACGAGCCGCTCCCACGACACCGTCGTCCACGTGTCGTCGACGTCGGCCGTGGCGTTCTTCGCCCCCGCTGCCTCGATGATCGCCTGCGGCCCGCCGAAGGCTCCTGAGGTGAAGATCTCCTTCGTGCCCGAGTCGAAGAGGAAGACCGTGGGGCGCTCGGCCGCCTGGGGCGCCGCCTCCAGCGCCTCCCGGCGGCGCGTGATGTCGGCGTCGACCTCGGCCGCCTCGTCGACGTGCCCGGTGATCGCCCCGACCGCCTCGATGTCGGCCGACAGGGCCTCCCACGGCGGCATCGTGCCGCGCGCGCCGTCCTCCTGCCGGCAGCTCTCCGACAGCACGTACGGCGCGATCCCCCGGCCGCTCAGCAGCTCGGGCGTGAGCCGGCGCTCCTCGGTGTAGCCGTAGCTCCACCCGGCGAGCATGACGTCGGGCCGCTGGGCGAGGACGTTCTCCATCGTCGGCTGGTCGCGGGTGGCGACGGGGATGCTGTCGACGACGTCGGACCCGTAGACCCGCGAGAGGGCCTGCGCCGTGTCCGTCGTGCCGCTCGCCCCGGCGACCTGGTCCTGTGCCCCGACGGCGAGCACCATCGCGAGCAGGTTGCCGTCGCCGGCGACGTACATCCGCTGCGCGGGCGAGGGGAAGCGCACGTCCTCACCGCACGTCGACACCGTCACCTCGCCGGCGTCGTCCGCGCTGCTGCGGGCCGTCGACGTCGCGGATCCGCACCCGACGAGGAGAGAGCCGAGCAGGACGGCAGCGGATAGGGCCTGGGCGGCTCGGGCGGGGCGAAGGGGGGTCACAGGACTGCCTCTCGAGGAGCGGGCACCGGCGGGGCGCCGGCACCGAGGACGAGGTGGACCCGGCCGGTGACCGGGTCGGTGAGATGACGGGCGCCGACGTCGAAGACGTCGCGCACGAGCTCGGGGGTGAGGACGTCGCGGGGACGACCGAGGGCGTGGACGGCGCCGTCGTGGAGCACGGCGACGGCGTCGAAGTGGGCGGCCGCGAGCGAGAGGTCGTGGACCGCGGCGACGACCGTGCACCCGAGGCGACGCACCGTCTGGAGCAGCTGGTCCTGGTGGTGCACGTCGAGGTGGTTCGTCGGTTCGTCGAGGACGAGCAGGTCGCACCCCTGGGCGATGCCACGGGCGAGCATCACCCGGCGGCGCTCGCCCCCGGAGAGGTGCTGGCAGGGGCGGTCGACCTTCGCGGCCATGCCGACATGACGCAGCGCCTCGAGCACGAGCTCGCGCTCGGAGCGCTCGTCGACGGCCCACGGCGGTCGGTGCGGGGTGCGCCCCATCGCGACCATCTCGCCGACGAGGAGGTCCTCGGGCGGCCCGTCCTCCTGTGCGACGTAGGCCACCCGGGTGGCCCGCCGCCGCGACGACAGGCGCGCGAGGTCGACCCCGTCGACGCGCACCCTGCCGGCGGCCGGGGGTCGCAGGCCGACGAGCGACCTGATGAGGGTGGACTTGCCGCTGCCGTTGCGGCCGACGAGGGCGAGCATCGACCCGGGCGGGACGTCGAGGTCGACACCGGAGACGATCGTGCGCCCGCCGATCTCGACGGCGAGCCCGGTCGTGGACAGGTGGGTCATCCGGCGCCCCCCGAGTACGAGTAGTGCCGTCTGCCGAGCAGGACGAGGAAGATCGGCGCCCCGACGAGCCCGGTGACGACGCTCAGCGGGATCTCCTGCGGGCGCACGACGGTCCGCGCCGCGACGTCGACCCACAGCAGGAAGAGCGCGCCGCCGACGGCCGCGACGGGCAGCACGTAGCGGTGCCGTGCGCCGACGAGGATGCGGGCGATGTGCGGGACGACGAGCCCGACGAAGCCGATGCCGCCGGAGACCGCGACGAGCACCCCCACGAGGACCGAGACGAGGACGAAGAGCGCGAGCCGCAGCTCGCGGACCGGGACGCCGAGACCGCCCGCGACGTCGGGGCCGGCCGCCAGCGCGTCGAGCCAGCGGTGCAGCGCGAGGAGGACGACGCCGGACACGACGACGACGAGCACGGGCGGGAGCACCTGCTGCCACACCGACCCGGAGAGGCTGCCGAGCAGCCAGAAGAGCACCGACTGCGTCGCCCGCGGGTCGGCGCTGAGGAAGACGAGCAGGCTCGAGACGGAGGAGAAGGCCGCCGACATGACGACACCGGTGAGCACGAGGCGAAGGGGGGTGATCCCGCCCTGGGCCAGCGAGATGCCGAGGACGAGGGCGGTCGCGACGAGAGCCCCGCCGAGGGCGCCGAGGGAGAGCGCCCACACCCCGAGCCCGGCGAGCGCGCCGAGGAGGATGACGAGGGTGGCGCCGACGCCGGCCCCGGCCGAGACCCCGAGGAGGTAGGGGTCGGCGAGCGGGTTGCGCACGAGGGTCTGCATGCACGCGCCGGCGACGGCCAGGCCGGCGCCGACGACCATCGCCATGACGGCACGCGGTGCGCGCAGCTCCCACACGATGGTGTCGAGGGCGGGGTCCGGGCCCGCAGCGCCGCCGACCCGGGCGCGCAGGACGTCGACGACCCCGCGCAGCGGCAGCGGCTCGGAGCCCAGGCCGAGCGAGACGACGCCGCTGACGACGGTGAGGACGAGCAGGACGAGCAGCAGCGGCACGACGGGCAGCCGCCGGCCGCCGGGGCGGTCGTGGGACACGGGGGTCTCCAGGTGCGTCGGGGGCCCGGATCGCGAGGCCCTGTCGGGGTCCAGCGAGTCAGCAGGTCTTCGGACTCGGGGTCGTCCCGACGGGGTCCCTTCCCAGGCCTCGTGGCCCAGTGGATCTCACCCCGTCAGTCACCCATACCGCTGCGCGACAGCTCCGGACTCTCACCGGATTCCCTCTGCACTGGTGTGCGTCTGACTCGGTGCCGACACTACGCGACGCAGCGCGGACCTCGCAGCACGGCGCCGGCGACGAGGTCTAGCCTGCGAGCGTGAGCTCTCCGATCCGCGCGGAGGACGTCGAGGCGGCCGCGGGCCTGCTGCACGACCTCCTCGACCCCACCCCCCTCCAGCCCTCCGCCCGACACAGCGCCGCCACCGGCGCGCACGTGCTCCTCAAGCGCGAGGACCTCCAGCCGGTGCGCAGCTACAAGCTCCGCGGCGCCTACACCCTCATCGCGCGCCTCTCCCCCGAGCAGCGGACGAAGGGGGTCGTCGCAGCCTCCGCGGGCAACCACGCCCAGGGCGTCGCGTACGCCTGCGCCCGCCTCGGCGTGCAGGCCCGGATCTACCTGCCGCGCACCACCCCCCGCCAGAAGCGCGACCGCGTCGCCGCCCTCGGTGGCGAGCACGTCGAGGTCGTCGTCGGCGGCGACGTCTACGACGACGCGGCGGCCTCCGCCCTTCGTCATGCCCGCGAGAGCGGGGCGACGGTCGTGCCCGCCTTCGACCACGTCGACACGATGGCCGGTCAGGGCACGGTCGCCCTCGAGGTCGTCGAGCAGCTCGGCAGGGCCCCCGACGTCGTCCTCGTCCCCGTCGGCGGGGGCGGGCTGCTCGGCGGGATGGCGACGTGGTTCGCCGCGCACCACCCCGCGACGAGGGTCGTCGGCATCGAGCCCTCCGGGGCGGCGTCGATGTCGGCCGCCCTCGAGGCGGGCCGACCGGTCGCGATCGGTGACGTCGACCCCTTCGTCGACGGCGCCGCGGTGCGCGAGGTCGGCGCGCTCACCTACGCAGCCGTGTCGGCCACGGACGCGCCCGTGCACTCGATCGCCGAGGGCGCGGTCGCCGTCGAGATGCTCGCGCTCTACCAGACCGAGGGCATCGTCACCGAGCCCGCGGGGTCGCTGGCCACCGCGGCCCTCGCCGCGATCGACCTCGACGAGCTCGGGGTCACGCCGGGCAGCACCGTCGTCGCCGTCGTCTCCGGGGGCAACAACGACGTCTCCCGCTACGCCGAGGTCGTCGAGAAGGCGCTCGTGCACCAGGGGCGCAAGCACTACTTCCTCGTCGACTTCCCTCAGGAGCCCGGGGCGCTGCGCCGCTTCCTCGACGAGGTCCTCGGGCCCGACGACGACATCGCGCTCTTCGAGTACGTCAAGCGCAGCAACCGCGAGACCGGGCCGGCCCTCGTCGGCGTCGAGCTCGGCGCCCCGGAGGACCTCGACCCCCTCCTGCGCCGGATGGAGGCCTCGCCGGTGCGCATCGAGCGCATCCGCCCCTCGAGCCCGCTCTTCCGCTTCATCCAGTAGCCGCCCGGGGCTTGTCCCTTCATACCCCTTGGGGGTATCTTCGAGGGGACGAAGGGAGACCGCCGTGGCCGGATACGCCGCCGACAAGGACGCCTACCTCAAGCGTCTCAAGCGGATCGAGGGGCAGGTGCGCGGCATCGCCCGCATGGTCGACGACGACGAGTACTGCATCGACATCCTCACCCAGGTGAGCGCCGCGACGAAGGCGTTGCAGGCCGTGAGCCTCGGCCTGCTCGAGGACCACGTCGGGCACTGCGTCGTCGACGCCGCCCGCGAGAGCGACGAGGCCGCCCAGGAGAAGGTGCGCGAGGCCAGCGCGGCGATCGCGCGCCTCGTGCGCTCCTGACGCCCCTCCCCCAGACCACCCACCATCGACGAAGGAGCACCACCATGAGCGAGCAGACCACCATCTACGTCGACGGCATGACCTGCGAGAACTGCGTCCGGCACGTGTCCGAGGAGCTCGGCGAGATCTCCGGGGTCTCGGCCGTGGCCGTCGAGCTCGTCGCCGGCGGCAGCTCGCCGGTCACCCTCACGAGCGAGGGGCCCGTGAGCCCGCAGGACATCGCCGCCGCGGTCGACGAGGCCGGGTACACGGTCGCCCCGCGATGAGCACCACCCACCCCACCGACGCCGACCCCTCGACGGCGGACGCAGCAGACGTCCACGAGGTCGACCTGGCCATCACCGGCATGACGTGCGCGTCGTGCGTCGCCCGCGTCGAGAAGCGCCTGGGCCGTCTCGACGGCGTGAGCGCGAGCGTCAACCTCGCGACCGAGCGCGCGCACGTCACCTACCCGGGGCACGTCACCCACGACGAGATCGTCGGGGCCGTCGAGGCCAGCGGCTACGGCGCGACCGTCCTCGACCCCGGCACCCGGCTCACGCCGCCCGAGCACACCCACGTGCGCGAGGACGACCTGCGTCGCCGCCTGCTCGTCGCCGGGCCGCTCGCGCTCGTCGTCGTCCTGCTCGCCATGGGCCCGTGGACCTTCGCCGCCAACCCGTGGCTGCAGCTCGTCCTCACCGCCCCCGTCGTCGTGTGGTGCGCCTGGCCCTTCCACCGCGCGGCGGTCGCCGCTGCCCGGCACCGCACCTCGACGATGGACACGCTCGTCAGCCTCGGCGTCACCGCCGCCTTCGTGTGGTCGAGCGTCGCGCTCGTCGTCGGCCCCGGCCACCACCCCCGCGAGGAGGGGCACTACTACTTCGAGACGGCAGCGGTCGTCACCGCCTTCCTCCTCCTCGGCCGGTGGCTCGAGTCGCGGGCCAAGGCGCAGGGCCGCTCCGCGCTCACCGCCCTCATGGACCTCGGGGCCAAGGAGGTCGCCGTCCAGCGCATCTCGGCGACCACCCGAGCGACGACCGAGGTCGTCATCCCCGTGGACGACCTGCGCGTCGGCGACCACTTCGTCGTGCGACCCGGTGAGAAGGTCGCGACCGACGGCATCGTCGTCGACGGCGTCTCGGCCATCGACACCTCCGTCGTCACCGGCGAGTCCGTGCCCGTCGACGTCGAAGCGGGCAGCACGGTCGACGCGGGGACGATCAACACCTCGGGCCGGCTCGTCGTCGAGGCGACGGCGGTCGGCGCGCACACGACGCTCGCCGCGATCACCCGGCTCGTCGAGCAGGCCCAGACCGGCAAGGCCGACGTTCAGCGTCTCGCCGACCGCGTCTCCGCGGTCTTCGTGCCCGTGGTGCTCGCTCTGGCGGCGCTCACCTTCGTCGGCTGGTGGATCGGGTCCGGCAGCGCGACGACGGCGATCGGCGTCGCCATCACCGTGCTCATCATCGCCTGCCCCTGCGCGCTCGGCCTCGCCACGCCGACCGCCCTGCTCGTCGGCACCTCGCGCGGTGCGCAGAAGGGCATCCTCATCAAGGGCCCCCAGGTCCTCGAGGACACCCGCAGCATCGACACCGTCGTCATGGACAAGACGGGCACGATCACGACCGGCCGGACCCGGCTCACCGGTCTGGCCGCCGAGCCCGGGCTGCACCCCTTCGCCGCTCTCGTCGCCGCGGCCGCCGTCGAGCGCGGGAGCGAGCACCCGGTCGCCCGGGCGGTCGTCGCGCGCGCCGAGGAGAAGGGGCTGAAGATCCCCGACGCCCGCGACTTCGTCGCCTTGCCCGGCTCAGGCGCCCGCGCCGTCGTCGGGGGCACCGAGGTGACCGTCGGCCTGCCCGAGCTCTTCGACGAGGTGCCCGCCGAGCTCGCGACCCTGGACCGGCCGGGGACCACCGTCTTCGTCGGGTGGGACGGCCGCGCCCGCGGCGCGCTCACCGTGGCCGACGACGTCCGCGAGACCTCCGCCCAGGCGGTGCGCGACCTGCGGGCCGCCGGGCTCGAGGCCTGGCTGCTCAGCGGCGACACCGAGATCAACGCGCGGGCGGTCGCGGCGAAGGTCGGCATCGAGCCCGAGCACGTCGTCGCCGGCGTCAAGCCGCACGAGAAGCACGCCCGCATCGCCGAGCTGCAGGAGTCCGGGCGGGTCGTCGCGATGGTCGGCGACGGCGTCAACGACGCCGCCGCCCTGGTGCAGGCAGATCTCGGCATGGCGATGGGGGCGGGCACGGACGTCGCCATGGAGTCCGCCGACATCGTCCTCGTGCGTGACGACCTCGCCTCCGTGCCCGAGGCGATGGCGCTGTCGGCACGCACGCTGCAGGTCATCAAGCAGAACCTCGTGTGGGCCTTCGGCTACAACACGCTCGCGATCCCGCTCGCCATGGCGGGCCTGCTCAACCCCATGATCGCGGGCGCGGCGATGGCCTTCAGCTCGGTGTGCGTCGTCCTCAGCAGCCTGCGGCTGCGCCGGGCGTAGCGCTCGCCCCGGGCATGACGAAGGGGGAGGGACCGGGTGACCCGGTCCCTCCCCCTTCGTCGTGCGACCTGGCAGCAGGTCGTCGCGGGTGATGCCTCAGATGGTGACGGTGCCCTTGGGGGTGCTCAGGGTGACCGAGAGCAGACCCGGCTGACCGTGGGGGGCGACGAACTCGAAGGTGATGACCGACGAGGTCTCGGTGGCGGGCAGGCCCAGCCAGTCGTGGACCCGCTCGGGGTCGCCCGCGACCATGAGCGACTCGATGACGACGTCGCTGTGGTTGTCGGCGCTCGGGTGGTCCGAGCCCTCGTCCCACTTGATGAAGAAGGGCAGCTGCGGGTCCGACATCAGGCCCTTGACGCCGATCTGGCGCCAGCTGAACTCACGCCCGTCGGGCATGCGGCGCGACCCGGGGACCGACTCGCGCTCGAGGCGCTGCTCGACGACGCCGAGGTCGTCGACCGCGACGACCCAGCCCATCCAGCCGCCGCCCTGCTCGGAGCGGGCGCGCACGGCCTGGCCGAAGGGGGCCTTGTCGGCGCTCGGGTGGTCGAGGACCTCGACGACCTCGATGTAGCGCTCGTGAGCCAGCGGCAGGATCATGTTGCGCGTGCCGAAGCGAGGATGGATGCCGCCGTCGAGCGGTTCCACCCCGATGGCCTCCGCGAGGCGCTTGGCGGTGGCCTGCAGCCCTGCAGGCTCTGCGGCGAAAGAGACGTGGTCGACGCGCATAGGGGCATCGTGGCACGGGGTGCGTCTCACGACGTAATCGACCCCCGACGAGCGGTCGCGTACCGACCGGTCACCGCGTACGCTGCCGCACCGCCTCGTAGAGGACGACCGCGGCGGAGGTCGAGACGTTGAGCGAGTTCGCCCGGCCGACCATGGGGATGCGCACGCGATGGGTCGAGGCGGCGAGCGCCTCGTCGGTGAGCCCGTACTTCTCCGAGCCGACGGCGACCGCGACGCCCCCGGTGTAGTCGACGTCGGTGTGCACGACGTCGGTGTCCGGCGTCGTCGCGACGACGGCCACGCCGTGCCCGGTCAGACGGGCCCAGGCCTGCGCGCGGGTCGTCGAGACGACCGGCACCGAGAAGACCGTGCCCTTGCTCCCGCGGATGACGTTGGGGTTGCCCCAGTCGGTGACGCAGTCGGCGGCGACGACGAGGTCGACACCCGCGGCGTCGGCCGTGCGCAGCATCGCGCCGAGGTTGCCCGGCTTCTCCACCCCTTCGACGAGCAGGACGAAGGGGTGGTCCCCCAGCTCGACGTCGTCCCACGACAGCCCGGGGGCGGGCACCTTCGCGAGGACGCCGTCCGGCCCCTCGCGGTAGGAGACCTTGTCGAAGGCGGTCCGCGAGAGCTCGACGACCTCCGCGCCGGCGGCGCGGGCCGCCTCGACGGCCCCCGGTCCGGCCTCGTGCATGAGCTCGGGGCAGTGGTAGACGGCGAAGGGGGTCACCCCCGCCTCGAGCGCGAGGAGGAGCTCCTCGGTGCCCTCGAGCAGGGTCGTGCCGCTCTCGTCGCGAGCCCGCCGACGGCGCAGCGCGACGAGCTCCTTGAGGCGCGGGTTGGACGGGGAGGTGATGTGCAGATCAGCCATGGCCCACCCAGGATGCCGCACACTGGGCCGATGCCCGGCCAGCTGGAGGACACGTCGACGTCGCAGCACCTCGAGCCCAGGAGGCCCGAGCCCGGGCGGCTGCTCCTCGCGCTGCTCGTCATGGCGGCGGCGATGCTCGTCACCGCCTTCGTCGGGCGTCAGGTCGTCCTCGCGTCGAGCTCGGTCCGCCGCAGCGACGCCTCGGTCATCGACGCGACGACCGGGTACGCACTGGAGCGGCCCGGGCTCGTCGACGCCCTGCTGCTGTGGGCCCATCTCACCGAGCCGTGGGTGCTCTTCCTCGTCCTCGCGCTGCTCGCGGGGGTGCTGCACTGGCGCGGTCTCGTTCGGCGCCGCGCCCTGTGGGTCGTGCCCGTGGGGCTCGTCGGCTGGGGGCTGTCGATCACGTGCAAGTACATCGTCGGGCGCCCGCGCCCGGTGCCGCCGGAGGCGATCACCGTCGCCGACGGCTACAGCTACCCCTCCGGCCACGCGACGGGCAGCACGATCGCGATGATCCTGCTCGTCGTCCTGCTGTGGCCCCTCGCGCGCCGCACGTGGACGCGTACGGTGCTCGTCGTGGCCGCGGCGACCCTCGTCGTGCTCACCTGCCTCGACCGCGTCTACCTCGGGGTCCACTACCCGACCGACGTCCTCGCCGGCGTGCTCGTGGGGAGCGCGATGACCGCGGCCGCGCTGACGATCGGTCTGCGGCCCCGACCGGGGCCGACCGCCCCGCCTCAGTCCAACCGGGCGTAGCGCGCGCGGGCGATGCAGTAGATGCCGAAGGCGATGATGCCCAGCGCCATCGCGGTGAGCAGGTAGGGGCCGTACTCGGCGCCCTTAACCGCCTTGAGCGCCCCGTCGAGGCCCTGCGCCTCGTCGGCGTCGTGCTGCCAGGCGGCGACGACGAAGAAGATGCCGACGAGGGCGAGGACGGCCCCCTTCGCCGGGTAGCCGATGGTGCCGGCGGTCACCGCCCACACCCCCGGGTGACGGGTGAGGTCCTTCATGAAGCGCTGACGCACGCCCTTCTGCACGTAGTACGCACCGACCGCGACGACGACGAGGCCGACGACCGCGACGAGCCACTGACCGGCGGGCTGGCGCATGAGCGTCTGGGTGAGGGTCTGCGTCTGGTCCTCGCTCGAGCCGGACTCGCCCGACCCGGTGGCGAAGCGGAAGGCCGACCACGCGATGGCGAGGTAGACGACCCCCTTCGCACCCGACTTGGCGCGCTCGGACGCGCCGCCGTCGCCGGGCGAGGGCGCGACGACCTCGGCGAGGTACCACAGGCCGAGCGCCGTGCCGCCGACGACGAAGACCCACAGGAGCACGGCCCCGAGGGGCTGGCCGGCGAGCGCGGCGAGAGCCCCGGACTGGTCGGCCTGCTCGCCGCCCGCCGCGCCCCACGCGAGCTGGAGCGCGATGCCGGCGATGACGAGGTGGAGGACGCCGTTGACGGCGTGACCGACCCGGGCGAGCGCGATGACGACGGGGTGCGAGCTCGCGTCGTCGACCGCGTCGACCGCGTCGTCGACGGCCTCGTCGGCGGCGTCGGCCGCGCGGCTGGAGGCGCGGCGGGGACGGTGCTCGGACGTGCTCACAGCAGGCTCCTCAGGACGGGGACGAGCCCGTCGTCGTCGACGACTCCGGTGACCTCGTCGGCCACATCCTGCACCTCGGCGGGGGCGTTGCCCATCGCGACGCCCCGGGCGGCCCAGCGCAGCATCTCGACGTCGTTGCGCTGGTCGCCGACGGCGACGGTCAGACCCGGCTCGACGTGGAGGCGACGGCGCACGATCTCCAGCGCCGACCCCTTCGAGACGCCCTCGGGGTTGATGTCGAGCCAGGCCGAGAAGCCGACCGAGTAGGCGACGCCGTGCAGACCGGCGCGGTCGACCGCCTCGGCGAACTCCTCGCTCGTCGCCTCCGGCATCCGCAGGGTCACACGGGTCGTCGGGTGCGCGAGGAGCTCCTCCCACGGCACGACCGTCTGCTCGCCGACGAGCTCGTCGGGCGGGTAGGGGGCGCTGAGGCGAAAGCCGACGCCGAGGTCCTCGACCGCGACGAGCGCGTCGGGCAGCACGGGACGCAGGCGGGTGAGGACCGGGGCGGGGTCGAAGGTGACGACGTCGTCCTCGTCGAGCGTCCAGCCCTGCGGGGCACGGGGGTCCAGACGGACCGTCACCGCGCCGTTGGAGCAGACCGCCCACCCCTTCGTCAGGCCGAGCGCGTCGAGGATCGGGGTCGTCGCGACGATGCCGCGACCGGTGGCGACGACGACGTGGTGACCGGCAGCGAGGACCGCCCGCACCGCCTCGCGGACGGCGGGGCGCAGGACCCCCTCGTGCGTGATCGTCGTGCCGTCGAGGTCGAGGCAGATCATGTGCGCGTCCACGCCCGCAACCTATCCGCCGTGACGCCGCTCACCGCCCTCGGGCGTTGACACGTCTCGACCGGCCCGCCCGGCGGGGGCTACCGTGGAGGGGTACGTGCTCCGGGGTCGGTGCAATTCCGAGCCGGCGGTGACAGTCCGCGACCCGCTCGCAGCCAGCGAGCGGTTGACGAGGTGAGATTCCTCGACCGACGGTGAAAGTCCGGATGGGAGGCAGCACGTGGTGGCGGGTGCGCTGTGCGCACCCGTGGCCTGCGCACCCTCGCGCGACCCCCCGGAGCCTGGAGACGGCGACGGCAGGAGGACCCAGGGTGACCGGGCCTGATGATGACGAGCGGTGGGTGCGGCGCGCCCTCGAGCTGGCGGAGCGCGGCCCCGCCGTCGACCCCAACCCCCGGGTCGGCGCGGTCCTCGTGGCCGACCGGCCCGACGGCCCGCAGGTGGTCGGCGAGGGCTGGCACCACGGCGCGGGCACCGCGCATGCCGAGGTCGTCGCGCTCGAGGCCGCCGGCGAGCGAGCACGGGGCGCGACCGCCTACGTGAGCCTCGAGCCGTGCGCGCACACCGGCCGGACCGGCCCGTGCACCGAGGCGCTGTTGGCGGCCGGGGTCGGGCGGGTCGTCCACGCGAGCAGCGACCCGGGGGCCCGGTCCGGCGGCGGGGCGCAGGTGCTGCGCGACGCCGGGGTCGAGGTCCGCGGCGGCGTGCTCGCCGACGAGGCCGACGCGCTCGTGCGCGACTGGCGCTTCGCGATCGTGCACGGCCGCCCCCGCGTCACGTGGAAGTACGCGTCGACCCTCGACGGTCGCGTGGCCGCCGCCGACGGCACGAGCCGGTGGATCACCGGGCGGGAGGCCCGGGTCGACGTGGGTCGGGCCCGGGCCCAGCACGGCGCCGTCCTCGTCGGCGTCGGCACCGTGCTCGCCGACGACCCCCAGCTCACCGCGCGCGACGCCGACGGCGAGCTCCTCCCCCGGCAGCCGCTGCGGGTCGTGCTCGGGCACCGTCTCGTCCCCCGCGGCGCGCGGGTGCTCGACGGTGACGCGCCGACCCTGCACCTGCCGACCCATGACGTGCGGGCGGCGCTGGCCGAGCTGCACGCCCGAGGCGTGCGCTCGGTGTGGCTCGAGGGCGGGCCGACCGTCGCCGCGGCCTTCTGGCGCGCGGGCTGCGTGGACGACGTCATCGCCTACCTCGCCCCCGCGCTGCTCGGCGCCGGCCCGTCCGCGCTCGGCGATCTCGGCGTCACGACCATCACCCAGGCACGTCGTCTGCGCACCGAGGGCGTGCGCCTCGTCGGCGACGACGTGCGCATCGACCTGAGCGTCGGCACCGCCGGCTCCGACCAGCACCACGAGGAGGACTGATGTTCACCGGCATCATCGAGGAGGTCGGGACCGTGCTCGCCGTCGAGCACGAGCAGCCCGGTGACGGGGGCGAGGCCGACGTCGGCAGCGCCCGGATGACGATCGAGGGCCCGGGCGTGCTCGTCGACGCCCGTCCCGGGTGCTCCATCGCCGTCGGCGGGGTGTGCCTCACCGTCGTCGAGCACGACGGCGAGCGCTTCACCGCCGACGTCATGGGCGAGACCCTGCGCTGGACCACCCTCGGCGGGCTCGCCCCGGGCGACCCGGTCAACCTCGAGCGCGCGCTGCGCGCCGACGGCCGGCTCGACGGGCACGTCGTCCAGGGCCACGTCGACGGCGTCGGCGAGGTCGTCGCGCGCACCGTGCACGAGCGCTGGGAGGTGCTCGAGGTGAGCGTGCCCGAGGAGCTGCGCCCCCACCTCGTGCGCAAGGGCTCGGTCGCCGTCGACGGCACCTCGCTCACCGTGAGCGGGCTGACCGACGCGGGCTTCGAGGTCTCGCTCATACCGACGACGCTCGCGGAGACGACGCTGGGCCGGCGGGCGGTCGGCGACCGGGTCAACCTCGAGACCGACGTGCTCGCGAAGTACGTGGCCGGGCTGCTCGGCGACCGTCAGGCCGCGTCATGAGCGGCTTCGCGACGATCCCCGACGCCCTCGAGGCCCTGCGCGCCGGGCGCCCGGTGCTCGTGCTCGACGACGCCGACCGCGAGGACGAGGGCGACGTCGTCCTCGCCGCGCAGACGGCCACCGCCGAGTGGCTCGCGTGGACGATCCGGTACACGTCGGGCTACATCTGCGCGCCGATGACCGAGGAGCGCGCCGACCGGCTCGAGCTGCCGCTCATGGTGACGCGCAACGAGGACTCGCTGCGCACCGCGTACACGATCACCGTCGACGCCGCGGCCCAGGTGACGACCGGCATCAGCGCCGCCGACCGCACCCGCACCCTCCACGTGCTCGCCGACCCCACGGCCACCCCCGGCGACCTCGTGCGCCCGGGGCACGTCGTCCCCCTTCGCGCCCGTGACGGAGGCGTCCTCGTGCGCCGTGGCCACACCGAGGCGACGGTCGACCTGTGCCGGCTCGCCGGTCTCGAGCCGGTCGGCGCCATCGGCGAGCTCACGGCCGACGACGGGACGATGCTGCGCACCCCCGAGGTGCTCGCGCTCGGCGCGGAGCACGACCTGCTGGTCGTCACCATCGCCGACCTCGTCGCGTGGCGCCACCTGCACGACCGCGTCGAGCGGGTGACGACGACGACCCTGCCCACCCGGCACGGCCGGCTCGTCGCCCACGGCTACCGCGACCTCGTCACCGGCGCCGAGCACGTCGCGCTCACGCGGCCGGGCGGCTCCCGGGTCCGGGTGCACTCCGAGTGCCTCACCGGCGATGCCTTCGGCTCGCGACGCTGCGACTGCGGGCCCCAGCTCGACGCCGCGCTCGCCGAGGTCGCCGAGCACGGCGGTGCTGTCGTCTACCTGCGCGGGCACGAGGGCCGCGGCGTCGGGCTGCTCGACAAGCTGCGCGCCTACGCCGAGCAGGACGCCGGCGCCGACACGGTCGAGGCGCAGATCGCGCTCGGCCTGCCCGTCGACGCCCGTGAGTACGGCGCCGCCGTCGCCGTGCTGCACGACCTCGGGCTCACCGACGTCGAGCTCATGACGAACAACCCGGCGAAGGTCGAGGCGCTCGAGCGCGGCGAGATCACCGTGCGCCGGGTGCCGATCCACGTCGGCGAGGGCCCGGACAACGCCGGGTACCTCGCGACGAAGCGGGACCGGCTCGGGCACACCGCCCCACCCGACGGGGCCGGCCCGGTCGCCGCGACCCCCCGCACCAACCCCACCGCCGGCACGACGAGCAGGAGGCCCGCATGAGCGGCCACGGAGCACCGAGCAGCACCACCTGCGACGCGAGCGGCCTGCGTGCCGTCGTCGTCGCCGCGAGCTGGCACGAGGAGGTCATGGACGGGCTGATCGACGGGGCCCGTCGCGGTGCCGCCGACTGCGGCCTGCCCGAGATCGAGGTCGTCCGGGTGCCGGGGACCTTCGAGCTGCCGGTCGCCGCGGCGCGGCTGGCGCAGGACCACGACGCGCTCGTGGCGCTCGGGGTCGTCGTGCGCGGTGGCACGCCCCACTTCGAGTACGTGTGCCAGGCCGCGACCGTCGGGCTCACCGAGGTGAGCGTGCGCACCGGCGTGCCCGTCGGCTTCGGCGTGCTCACGTGCGACACCGACGAGCAGGCGCTCGACCGCGCGGGCCTGCCGGGGTCGAGCGAGGACAAGGGCTACGAGGCGGTGACCGCCGCGCTCGCGACGGCCGTCACGCTCGCCGCGCGCTGACCCCCCTTCGTGCCCCCACCCCGCTACCCCTCCGGCTACGGCGCAGTACTGGTCGCGATCACGACCACTACTGCGCCGTAGCTCGAGGTAGTGGTGGCACGAAGGGGGGCGAGCCCGGGTCAGGGGCGGGCGGCCCCGAGCTTCCAGTAGCCGCTGAAGAGGACGCGGCGTCGCTCGGCGCCGAGCTCCTTGACGAGGTGGCGACGCAGGCAGGTGACGAGACCGGACTCGCCGCACAGCCAGGCGTAGTCGAGGTCGAGGGTGTCGCGGGCGTGCTCGCCACGGATCGCCTCGAGGACGACGGTGCCGGGGGCCGCCTCGCCGCGCGCGTGCACGTGTACCCCCGCGGGGACGCCCATGGCGGTCGCCGTCTCGGCGTCGGGCACCTCGACGTGGATGCGGACCTCGCCGGTCAGCCCCCGTGCGGCTCGATCGTCGAGGATCGCGAGCAGGGCCGGGATCGCCGTCTCGTCGGCGACGAGCAGCTGGGGCCCGGCGACGTCGTCACCGCGGTAGAGGGCACCACCCGAGCGCAGGCCGGCCGGGTCGCCGACGGTCGCCCGACGCACCCAGGAGGACCCGGGGCCCGAGTCGCCGTGGGTCACGACGTCGACGTCGATCTCGCCGAGCTCGGGGCGGTGGGCGCGGATCGTGTACCAGCGCAGGTCGGGGCGGACGTCCTCGTCGATGTCGGCGACGGCGGCCCGGCAGTCGCGGCGCTCCGGGTCGGGCATGACGAGCGGGACGCCCCGGCGCGGCATGAGCAGCCCGAAGTACTCGTCGGCACCCACCCGCTCGAAGTGGCGCAGGTCCTCGGAGGTGAAGGTCAGGCGCCGCACCGACGCGCTGAGGTCGACGACCCGGCTCACCGTCATCTCGAGCTGCTCGTGGCCGTCCCGGTCACGGGTCGGGGCCATCGCCGAGCCGTAGGCCTTCGAGGCGCCCTCGAGCAGGGCGTCGCGGACCTTCGCGCCGGCCTTGGTGACGATCGCGGTCATGAGATCTCCTGGTCCTTCGCGGTCGGGGTCGGCATGCCGCGCGGGAGCACGACGGGGGTCCCCGTGTCGGGGTCGGTGAGGATGCGGCAGCGGATGTCGAAGACGCTCGAGACGAGCTCTTCGGTGACGACCTCGACCGGCGAGCCCTGCGCCACGACCTCGCCGTCGCGCATGGCGACGACGTGGTCGGCGTAGCGGGCGGCCATCGCGAGGTCGTGCAGGACCATGACGCACGTCGTGCCGCGCTCGGCGTTGAGCCGGCGCACGAGCTCGAGCACCTCGACCTGGTGGGCGATGTCGAGGAAGGACGTCGGCTCGTCGAGCAGGAGGATGCCCGGCTGCTGCGCGAGCGCGAGCGCGATCCACACGCGCTGGCGCTGGCCGCCGCTCAGCTCGTCGACCGCACGGTCGGCGAGCGAGAGGGTGTCGGTGAGCTCGAGGGCCTCGGCGACGATCGCGTCGTCCTGCGGGCCGGGGCGGCGCAGCAGCGAGTGGTGGGGGTGCCGGCCGTGGGCGACGAGCTCGGCGACGCTCAGGCCCTCCGGGGCCAGCGGCGCCTGCGGCAGCAGGCCGATGCGGCGCGCCACCTCCTTCGTCGGGATCGAAGAGATGTCCTCGCCGTCGAGCACGACCTGGCCCGCGCTCGGGGCGAGCAGACGCACGAGCCCGCGCAGCAGCGTGGACTTGCCGCAGCCGTTGGGGCCGACGATGGCGCTCACCCGGCCGTCGGGCACCGACAAGTCGAGCCCCTGCACCACGGTGCGGTCGCGGTAGCCCAGGCTCACCCCTTCGGCACGCAGACGAGAGGCGGTCGGGGCCGCCTGCTCGGTCGTGATCGGTCGCGCAGCGGTCACCGTCATCTCAGCTCCACTCGGGATCGGGTGGCGATGAGCCACAGGAGGAAGGGCGCACCGGCCAGACCGGTGACGACGCCCACGGGCAGGTTCGCGCCGCCGGGCACGAGGTACGCGGCGACGTAGTCGGCGACGATCGTCATGAGCGCGCCGACGAGGGCGATGTCGACGAGCCGGGTGCGGCCGCCGTGCAGCCGCCGCCCGATCGGCCCGGCGAGCAGGGCGACGAAGGCGATCGGCCCGCAGATCGCGCACGTCGTCGCGACGAGCAGCACGATGCACAGCAGGGCCAGGGCGCGGCGGCGGGCCACCGGGACGCCGAGCCCGGCGGCGAGGTCGTCGCCGAGCATGACGACGCGCAGCTCGCGGTGGAGCACCAGCACGGTGGGCAGCAGCACCGCGACGACCACGGCGAGACGGCCGATGTCGGTCCACGTGCCCTGGGCCACCGAGCCGGACAGCCACGACATCGCCTCGGTGAGTCGGTAGATGTCGGCCTTGAGCAGCACCCAGTGGGTGAGCGCGACGAGGAGGGCGGCGCAGCCGACGCCGACGACGATGACCGCCTGCTCTCCCCCCTTCGCCCCCCGCCCGAGGACGAGGAGGAGGGCGGTGACGACGACCGCCCCGGCGAAGCCTGCGGCGCTGACCGCCCCGCCCTGCCAGCCGAGGACGACGAGCGCGAAGAGGGCGCCGGTCGACGCGCCGCCGCTCACGCCGAGGATGTCGGGGCTGGCGAGGGGGTTGCGCACGAGGTCCTGCATGAGCGCGCCCGCGACGGCGAGAGCGCCGCCGGCGAGGAGGGCGAGGACCGCGCGCGGCAGCTTCGACTCCATGACGATGAAGGACGCGCCGGGGATGCTCTCGCCGCCGATGATGCGCAGCGTGTCGGGGATCGTCACCGTGTAGTCGCCGAGGGTGACGCGCACGACGAAGGCGGCGACGACGAGGACGAGGAGCACGAGGGTGCGACGCAGCGCCCGCCGCGAGCGCGAGCGGCGGACCTGACGGACCTGCTCGGCGGGGGCGAGGGCGGTGCTCATCCGCGCACCGCCCGGCGGGCGACGATGATGAGCGCCGGCGCGCCGATGACCGCCGTCATGACGCCGACCTGGACCTCCGAGGGCGGGCTGACGACCCGGCCGAGGCTGTCGGCGAGCAGGAGCAGGCTCGGGCCGAGCAGGAGGGAGCCGAGGAGCACCCGGCGGTTGTCCGAGCCGCCGAGGAGGCGCACGACGTGCGGCACGGCGAGCCCGACGAAGGCGATGGGGCCGGCGAGCGCGCACGCGGTGGCGGTGAGCAGGAGCGCGCCGACCAGGGCCGAGCCGCGGGCGAGCAGCACCCGCTGGCCGAGCGCGCGGGCGACGTCGTCGCCGAGGGCCATGGTGTTGAGCGTGCGGCCCGAGGCGAGCGTCAGCACGAGGCCGACGAGGAGGAAGGGCAGGACCTGCCCGATGATCGAGGCGTCCTTGCCGGCGACCGAGCCCACCTGCCAGTAGCGGAAGACGTCGAGCGCCCCGTCGTCGCTGACGAGCAGCCCGACCATGATGCTCGAGGTCGCCGCGAGGATCGCGGCGCCAGCGAGCGCGGTCGTCATCGGCTGACGCTGCACCGGCACGCTGAGGGTGATGAGGTGCACGACGAGACCGGTGATGACGACGCCGACGAGCGCGGTCCACAGGTAGTCGACGACGTCGTCGAGCAGGCCCAGCCGGATGCCGATGACGACGAGCAGGGCGGCGCCGGAGTTGAGCCCGAGGATGCCGGGCTCGGCGATGGGGTTGCGGGTCAGGCCCTGCAGGACGACGCCGGCCAGGGCGATGCACGCCCCGACGACGACGGCGATGAGCGTGCGGTCGACCCGGGCGGCGACGATGCCGCTCGCGAGGTCGTCACCGGCGCCGCGCAGGGCGCCGAGCACGGCGGCCGGGGAGATCCCCTGGGAGCCGACGAGCAGCGAGAGCGCCGCCGTCGCGGCGAGCAGCACGAGGCCGCTCGCCGCGACGACGGTCGTCTTCGCGGACGAGGTCACGACGCGGGCTTGCCCTCGGCCGCGGACGCGAGCTTGGGCAGGAAGTCCTCGAGCGCGACCGGCAGCGACAGCGGGGTCGGCGAGGACATCGACAGCGCCGTGGCGTTGTCGGCGGAGCCGACGTAGTGGTCGTCCTTGAGGGCCGGGATCTTGCCGAGGAGCGGGTCCTTCTTGAGCTTCTCGACCTGGCCGTCCTCCTCGACGTAGAAGACGACGAGGTCGGCGTCGACGTCGGTCGAGCGCTCCGAGGACAGCTCGAAGCTGAAGGCGCCGTCCTTGCTCCCCTTCGCCACGAAGTCGGGCTCGGTCATGCCGAAGCGCTCGAGCATCTGCGGGCGCAGGTCGGTGCTGGCGTAGACGCCGATCGTCGACAGGTCGGTGGGGGTGAACCAGATCCAGGCGGCGGACTTGCCCTTGATCTCGGGGTACTTCGCGACGGCCTCGTCGATGTCGGCGTTGAGGTCGTCGGTGATCTGCGTCGCCTTGTCCTCCTGGCCGAGGGCCTTGCCGACGAGCTCGACCGAGTCCTCCCACGAGGTGCCCCACGGGGCGCCCGGGTAGGCGACGGTCGGGGCGATCTTCGTCAGCTTGTCGTACTCGTCCTGCGACATCCCGGAGTTGACGCCGAGGACGAGGTCGGGGGCGAGCTTGGCGATCTCGTCGACGGGGACGCCGTCCGCGTCGTCGTAGCGCACGATCTCGGCGTCGGGGTCGATCTCGTCGACGGCGGCGTCGAACCAGTCGGTCGACTTGTCCTTGTTGCCGCCCCAGGTGATGGCCGGCGCGCCGACGGGCACGACGCCGAAGGAGGCGACGACGTCCTGGTCGGACCAGCCGACGGTCGCGATCTTCGTCGGGGCCTTCTCGATCGTCGTCTCGCCGAGGGCGTGCTCGATGGTCACGGGGAAGGCGTCGGCCGCGGCCGAGGTGCTCGCGCCGGAGCCGGCAGCGGCGG
Organism: Janibacter sp. UYMM211; assembly: GCF_040547045.1. NCBI lineage: Bacteria > Bacillati > Actinomycetota > Actinomycetes > Micrococcales > Intrasporangiaceae > Janibacter > Janibacter sp. UYMM211. The sequence continues at coordinate 88,031 of NZ_JBEPOY010000007.1, forward strand.
TGTCCTCGCCCGGACCGGTCGAGCAGGCTCCGAGGGCGACGACGGGGGCGAGGGCGACGGCACCGACGAAGGATCGGCGGGAGAGGCGGGTCATGCGAGGTTCCTTCACGAACGACGGGGCGCCGAGGTCAGCGCTGCCTCAGTGAGGCAGGCCTAACTTAGGAGGACCTAACCCCTCGAGGCAAGTCTCGTCCGCCGATGTTCCGCGGAGCGGGACCGTGCTGGTCCCCGCCGCGCCCCGCCCTCAGGCCAGACCGAGGTCCGCCAGCGAGTAGACGAAGCGGTAGGGCACGCCCGCCTCGTCCTCGATGCGCGCCCCCGCCCCGGTGTCGCGATCGGCGATCGTCGCGACGGCGACGACCTCGCCGCCGGCCTCGCGCACGGCGGCGACGGCGTCGAGGGGCGAGCCGCCCGTCGTCGTCGTGTCCTCGACGACGAGGACGCGTCGGCCGGCGACCGAGGGACCCTCGATGCGCTGCTGGAGACCGTGCGCCTTGCCCTGCTTGCGAACGACGAAGGCGTCGAGCCGCTCCCCCGCCGCCGCGGCGGCGTGGAGCATCGAGGTCGCGACCGGGTCGGCGCCGAGGGTGAGGCCGCCGACGGCGACGACGTCGAGGTCGGCGACGAGGTCACGCATGACCCGGCCGACGAGCGGGCTGGCCTCGCCGTCGAGGGTGATCCGCCGCAGGTCGACGTAGTAGTCGGCCTCCTTGCCCGAGGAGAGGGTGACCCGTCCGTGGACGATCGCCTTCTCGCGGACGATCTCGAGCAGGCGGGCGCGGTCGGCAGCGATGTCGGTCATGGTCGTCGAGTTTAGGGATCGCGCTCCGGCCGGGTCGCCCGGTCCGCGGCGCCCCTACAAGACCCTGCCAGCAGCCTTTCGACGAGCCAGGACCCTCTCGAAGGGGTCGTGGCTCGTCAAGACCCAGCCAGCAGGGTTTTGTAGGAGGGGTGGCGAAGGGGGATGGGTCCCCCTTCGTCAGCGACCGCCGCGCGGGCTGCGGGTCGTCGCGCGACGCACGACGCCGCGCGGCAGGTGGCGCAGCGCGGTGGCGATCGCCTTGTACTGCACGCTCGGGACGCTCACGGCGCGGCCGCGCTCGGCGTCGGCGAGCGCCTCGCGCACGAGGTCGGCGGCGTCCAGCCACAACGGCCCCGACCGCGCGCCGTGGTCGATGCCGGCCCGCTCGTGGAACTCGGTGACGACGTAGCCCGGGCACACCGCCGTAGCCGTGACACCGGTCCCGCGCAGCTGCCCCGAGAGCGACTCGGTGAGGGTCGTGACGTACGCCTTGGCCGCGGAGTACGGCCCGCCGGCGAGGTAGCCGGCGACGGACGAGACGTTGATGATGCGCCCGCGCCCGCGGGTGGTCATCGCCCGCGCGGCGGAGTGCGAGAGGACGAGGACCGCGCGGACGAGGACGTCGAGGAGACGCTCCTCGTCGGCGATCTCGGACTGGGCGAAGGGGGTGGCGAGCCCGTAGCCCGCGTTGTTGACGAGGACGTCGACCGGCCGGTCCGCCTCGCCCAGCCGGTCGGCGACCCGCTGCAGCTGGGCGCGGTCGGACAGGTCCGCGACGAGGACCTCGACGGCGACGCCGTGGCGCTCGCGCAGCTCGTCGGCGACCTGCTCGAGGCGGACAGCGTCGCGAGCGACGAGGACGAGGTCGTCCCCCTTCGCCGCGAGCTGCTCGCAGAACTCGTGCCCGATGCCGGCGGTCGCGCCGGTGACGAGAGCGGTGCTCATCGGCCGCCGAGGGTGCGCGCGAAGAGCTCGCGCAGCTCGTCGAAGTGACGCTCGGCGCCGGCCTCCTGATAGCTGCTCGTGTCGGCCATCGTGAAGCCGTGCGGGGCGTCGGGGTAGACCGCGGTGCGGGCGGACAGGCCGTGCTCGGCGAGCGCGTCGTCGAGACGGGCCACGTCCTCGGGCGGGTTGGCGCCGTCGTTGTCGGCGTGGCCGTAGACGAAGTCGGCGCGTGCACCGGACAGGCGCAGGTGGGGGCTGTCGGGCGCGTCGACGGCGACGCGGGCGCCGTGGAAGCCGGCCGCGGCCGCGACGCCCTGGTCGATGCCGGCGGCGATGGTCGCCAGGCGGGCGCCCATGCAGTAGCCGGTGACGCCGACCGGGCCGTCGGCGACGCCGGGCAGGGCGCGCAGCGCGGCGAGGTAGTGGGGCAGGTCGGCCTCGATGCGCTCGGTCGTCAGCTCGGCGAGGTAGCCCATGGAGATCGGGCCGTAGGCCTTGCGCTCGGCCGGGTCGCGCAGGTCAGCGGTCGGCGTCGTCTGCGCGGCGGTGCCGGAGCGGTAGAAGGTGTTCGGCGCGAGGACGACGTAGCCCCAGGAGGCGATGCGGTCGGCCATGGTCTCGATCTGCTGGCGCAGGCCGATGGCGTCCATGCACAGCAGGACGCCCGGGTAGCTGCCGTCGGCGTCCGGGCGGGCGACGACGGCCTCCGCGGTGCCGTCAGCGGCGGGGATCTCGATGAGGGGTCGCATGACAGCGACGCTACGGCCTGCGGCGGCCCCTGTCTCCGCTCGAGGGGTCGTGGCCGGTCGAGCCCTCGATGGTCGAGGTGCGAAGGGCGCGCAGCGCACGAGCCTCGAGACCAGTGGCGCGTGGGCAGTGGTCTCGAGGCTCCTTCGTCGCGCCTCGACCAGCAAGATCGGGCGGCCTGACGGCGATGTGCTCACCTGGCACGCGGTACGTCCCGTGCCAGGTGCACGGATCGACGTCAGGTCGTCATGGTCGAGCCCTCGATGGTCGAGGTGCGAAGGGCGCGCAGCGCCCGAGCCTCGAGACCACCTGCGCGAGTGCAGTGGTCTCGAGGCTCCTTCGTCGCACCTCGACCAGCAACCGGCCCCTTCGTCGCACCTCGACCAGCGCAGCGGCTCCCCCTTCGCCCTCGACCGTCGACGGGGCGGGCCCTTGTCGGGAGGGCTGCGTAGGGTGGCGGCCGTGCGCATCGCGACCTGGAACGTCAACTCCATCCGCTCTCGTGTCGACCGGGTGGTCGACTGGCTCGGTCGCTCCGAGACCGACGTCCTGCTCATGCAGGAGACCAAGGCCAAGGACGAGCAGTTCCCCTTCGCCCGCTTCGAGGAGCTGGGCTACGAGGTCGCGCACCACGGCCTCAACCAGTGGAACGGCGTCGCCATTGCCTCGCGGGTCGGGCTCGACGACGTCTCGGTCGGCTTCCCCGACGTCCCCGGCTGGGGCGACCCCGCGGCCCCCGAGGCCCGCGCCATCGGCGCGACGTGCGGCGGCGTGCGCGCGTGGAGCCTCTACGTGCCCAACGGGCGCACCCTCGACGACCCGCACCTCGAGTACAAGCTGCAGTGGCTCGAGACCCTGCGCGCCCAGACCGCGGCCTGGCGGGCGGCCGAGCCCGACCTGCCGCTCGCGCTCGGCGGCGACTTCAACATCGCCCCCTTCGACGAGGACGTGTGGGACATGTCGGCCTTCGAGGGCAGCACCCACGTCTCCCCGCGCGAGCGGGCCGCCTTCCAGGCCTTCCTCGACGACGGCCTCGTCGACGTCGTGCGCCCGCACGCACCGGGCCCCGGCACCTTCACCTACTGGGACTACCAGCAGCTCGCCTTCCCGAAGAAGCGCGGCATGCGCATCGACTTCGTCCTCGGCACCCCCGCCCTCGCCGACCGCGTCCTCGGCGCGGCCATCGACCGCGAGGAGCGCAAGGGCAAGGGCGCGAGCGACCACGCCCCCGTCGTCGTCGAGCTGAAGGACTGACCGACGTGACGGGCACCTCCGAGGTCGTCACCCGCGAGGTCGTCAGCCCGGACGGCGCCCGGGTCCACGTCCTCGACCACCGCACGACCGGCGACGGCGACCTGCCGACGCTCGTCCTCGCCCACGGGTGGACGCTCGACCAGTCGAGCTGGGCGCGCGTCGTCTCCGCCCTGCAGCGGCGCCACGCGGTGCGCGTCGTCACCTACGACCAGCCGGGCCACGGGCTGTCGACGCTCGGGCGCGGGCGTCGGGCCACCGTGCGCGACCTCGGCGAGACCCTGCGCGCGGTCCTGTGCGAGGTGGTCCCCGACGGGCCTCTCGTCCTCGGCGGCCACTCGATGGGCGGCATGACGGTCATGGCCTACGCCGGGGCGCACCCCGACGAGCTGCACGAGCGCGCCCGCGGGGTCCTGCTCATGGCGACGACCCCCGAGCTGGCCTCCCTGCGCCGCCCGATCCGGGGCGAAGGGGTGGTCATGGGTCTGCAGTCCGTCCTGCCCTCGGCGGTCCCCTCCCTGCCCATGTCCCGCGACATGGTGCGCCGGGCCACCTTCGGCGCGGACGAGCCCGACCCCCGCGACCTCGCCCATGTCGTGAGCATGGGCCGGGCGACGAGCGCGCGGGCGACGGGTCGGTACTTCTCCGCGCTGCAGGGCCACGACGAGATCGGCTCCCTGGGCGTCTTCGCCGGCATCCCCACCGTCGTCCTCGCGGGTGAGCGCGACCGGCTCACCCCCGCGCGGTGGAGCCGGATGTACCACGAGCGCATCCCCGGGGCGGCGCTCGACGTCGTGCCGCGCGCGGGGCACATGCTCGCCTACGAGGCCACCGACCGGGTGGTCGAGCACCTCGAGGACCTGCTCCTCGGCCGGCCGCTCAGGAGCTCGCCGACGCCCTGACCCGCTCGGGCGAGCGCCCCAGCGTGAGCACCGCGACGACGGCCCCCAGGCCCGCGGCCAGCGCGGCCCCGGCGAAGACCGTCTCGACCTGCACCATCGCCGCGCCGACGAGCGCGTCGGCCGAGGTCCGGTCGACCGGGCTGAGCGCCGCGACCGCCTCGTAGTAGCGGTGCAGCCCGACCCCTGTCAGCAGGGCCAGGCCGACCACCATCCCGATCATCCGGGCGACGACGACGAGCGAGCTCGCGGTGCCGTGGGCGTACGACGGCGCGTCGGCCAGGGCGGCGTCGTTGACCGGCGCGAGGGCCAGGCCGGCGCCGAGACCCGCCATGACGAGGACGGCGGTCGAGCTGACGACCGCGTCGAGCGAGCCGGTCCCCCACGTCGACATCGCCCCGAGCCCCGCGGCCATGAGCGCCAGGCCCGTGCCCGCGACAAGTCCGGCTCCGAGGTGGCGCAGCAGCCAGCCCCCGACGAGCGCACCGACGGGCACCGCGACGAGGAAGCGCAGGAGCACCATCGCCGCATGGGTCTGGCCGCCGTCGGTCGTCAGCCGCGCGAGCAGCGGCACGTCGACGACGACGGAGACGAGCGCGACGCCGACGAGCACCGAGACGAGGAGCGCCCACCCGGTCCGTCCGCCGAGGGTGCCGCGGGGCACGAGCGGCGACGGAGCGGTGCGCTGACGCCACGCGAAGAGACCTGCCGCGACGAGCGCGACCGGGAGCAGCGCGTAGCCGAGCGGCCCGACGACCTCGCGCTCCGGGTCGGCGGCGGCGAAGGTGAGCACGACGCAGCCCAGGGCGGTGCCGAGCAGCAGCGCCCCGACGAGGTCGCCCTCGCGCAGGGTCGGCCACCACCGCCGCAGGGCGACCGCGAGCGCGATCACGCCGAGTGCCAGCGCGAGCACCCCCACCGGCGTGACCAGGCGGTGGTCCGCATCCCCGAGGGGGACGAAGGGGAGCCCGAGCGTCACGTCGGTGACGAGCCGTCGGGGCGCGGCGAGCGCCAGCCACAGCAGGGCGACCCCGACCGCGCCGAGCGCGAGGCCCAGGCGGGCCGGGCGGGTGAGCGGGTCCCCCTTCGCCCCCTCCCGGTCGACGACCCGCAGGGCGACGGCGAGGACGAGGGCGAGGACGACGTTGAGCCAGAAGATCGCCCGCCAGTCGGCGACCGCGAGCACGGCGGCGCCGAGGACCGGCCCGAGGACGCTGCCGAGCTCCTGGACCGCGCCCACCATCCCGAGCGGCACGCCGCGGCGGCCCACGGGCCACAGGTCGGCGACGATCGCGAGGGTCGCCGGGACGAGACCGCCGCCGCCGATCCCCTGGACGACCCGCCCGGCGACGAGGACGTCGAGGTCGACGGCGAGCGCGGTGACGCCGGAGCCAAGGACGAAGAGGACGAGGCAGGCGAGGAGGACCCGGCCGCGGGGCACGAGGTCGGCGAGGCGTCCGATGAGCGGCAGCACCGCGATGTAGCCGAGGAGGAAGCCGGAGATGATCGGCGTCGCCCGCTGCAGGCTGTCGAGCGTGAGGCCGACGCCGGCCATCATGTCGGTGAGGGCGAGGACGACGACGTAGGTGTCGGCTGCCGCGAGGGCGACGCCGGCGCACGCGAGAGCGAGGAGCGCCCTGGGCCGGGTGGTCTGCCCCACGGCGGTGACGCTCACGCGGGTGGCTCGACGGCGACGTCCTTGCCGTACTCGCTGAGGTCGACGGTGTACGTCGTGGTCTCGCCCGTGAAGAACTCGCCGGTGATCTCGGCGGTGCGCAGCTCGCCCGACCCCGGCTCGATGCCGTACGTCACCTCGAAGGTGTCGGCGTCCTCGCCGAGGAGGAAGAGGTCCTGGACGGGCTTCGCGGGCACGCTGCCGGTGTAGGACTGCAGGACGACGTCCCCGTCCCGGGTGCGCTCGCCGGCCGTGACGCCGGTGCTCTCGGCGACGACCTGGCCGACCCCGGAGCCGGTGCGGAAGAACTCCGCCGGGTTGGGCGCGCCGAGGTCGCTCATGTCGACGGGGTTGAAGTCGGAGGAGAAGAAGGACATCCACGTCTTGGCCCCGACGGCGATGATCTCGACGGACGCGGCGGTGCCGTCGATGACCCCTGTGACCTCACCCGAGAAGGCCGGGGTCTTCGCGTCGACCGAGCCGTCGCCGCTGGCCTTCGAGACGCCGTCCTGGCCCTGCGGCAGGCCAGAGCTGCTCAGCTCGATGTGCACTCCCCCGGCCTGCTCGAAGCGCTCCTGCGCCGTGCGCATCGCGTCCGCGGGCGCCGCCGCCTCCTCGCCGCCCGAGCACGCGGGCAGGAGCAGGGCCAGCGGGAGCAGGGCGATCAGCGGGCGTCGGCGCATGGGCGTCACGGTATCCGTCGCGCCACCGCTCCCGTCGCGAGCCGCGCGCGGGGGGGGGGGGGGGGCCCCCCCCCCCCCCGGGGGGGGGGCCCCCGCCCCGGGGGGGGGGGGGGGGGGGGGGGCCCCCGGGGGGGGGCGGGGGGGGGCCGGGCCCCGCGGTCCGGGAGAGGATGGCGCGCATGAGCGTGAGCCTGGACGACCTCGGGGCCGAGCTGCGCCGTGCCGGCATCGCCGACGTGCGGACCGA
>NZ_JBEPOY010000008.1:0-69427 GCF_040547045.1 Janibacter sp. UYMM211
CCCCGGGGGGGGGGGCCCCCCGGGGGGGGGGCCCCCCGCGGGGGCCCCCCCCCCCCCCCCCCCCCCGGGGGGGGGGCCCCCGCCCCCCCCCCCCGGGCCCCACCCCTTCGCCATGCCCTGAGTCACCCGCCCCAGTCACCTCGGGCAAGGACCTTCGACCTCGGGAAGGAAATGTTCTTTCCCGAGGTCGAGCTTTCCCGCCCTGGGCGGGAAAGCTGAGGCCTCAGAGCGGGATGTTCGTGTGCTTCCCACGGGCCGCGGGGGCGGCGGCGAGGGTGGCGACGACCGCGGAGCGGGTCCCCGTCGGCTCGACGATCTCGTCGACGACGCCGATCTCGACCGCCCGCGGCAGACCACCGGAGAGGCGGTCGTGCTCGGCGGCGAGCTGCTCCTCGACGGCGGCGCGCTCTGAGTCGTCGACCTCGGCCAGGCGTCGGCGGTGCAGGATCCGGATGGCCGCGACCGAGCCCATGACGGCCACGTGCGCGTCGGGCCAGGCGTAAACCTTCGTCGCGCCGAGCGAGCGAGAGTTCATCGCGATGTAGGCGCCGCCGAAGGTCTTGCGGGTGACGACGGTGACGCGCGGGACGACCGACTCGGCGAAGGCGTGGAGCAGCTTCGCCCCGCGTCGTACGACGCCGTCCCACTCCTGGCCGACACCGGGCAGGTAGCCCGGCACGTCGACGAGGACGACGAGCGGGATGCCGAAGGCGTCGCACATCCGCACGAAGCGGGCCGACTTCTCCGCCGAGGCGGAGTCGAGGCAGCCGCCCAGGCGCATCGGGTTGTTGGCGATGACGCCGACGCTGCGACCGCCGAGACGGCCGAGCGCGGTGACAATGTTCGGTGCCCACCGGGCGTGGAGCTCCTCGGTCGTGCCCTCGTCGAGGAGGTCGTCGACGAGCGAGTGCACGTCGTAGGCGCGCTTGGCCGACTCGGGCAGCGAGGCCGAGAGGTCGCGGTCCTCGACGCCGTCGACGTCGAACTCGCCCTGCGTCGCCGGGTCCATGAGACGCGCGATGGCGCGGCCCCGGGCGAAGGCGTCGTCGACGGAGCTCGCGAGGACGTGGACGACACCGGAGCGACGCCCGTGCGGCTCGGGCCCACCGAGGCGCAGCGCGTCGACGGCCTCGCCGGTGACGGAGCGCACGACGTCGGGCCCGGTGACGAAGATCCGGCCCTCGGGGGCGAGGATGACGACGTCGGTGAGCGCGGGGCCGTAGGCGGCGCCGCCGGCAGCCGCGCCGATGACGATGGAGATCTGCGGGATCTTGCCGCTCGCGCGGGTCATGATCGCGAAGATCAGGCCTACGGCGTGCAGCGAGACGACGCCCTCGGGCAGACGGGCGCCACCGCTGTGCCACAGGCCGATGATCGGCAGCTGCTCGGCGAGGGCGAGCTCGTAGGCGTCGACGACGACGCGGCAGCCGTCGACACCCATCGCGCCGCCCATGATCGTCGCGTCGGAGACGAAGGTGATGACCCGCTGGCCGTCGACCGTGCCGCGCGCGGCCATCATGCCGGAGCCGTCGTCGGGCCCGAGGAGCTCGACCGAGCCCTCGTCGAGGAAGGCCCGCAGGCGCTTCTCCGGGTGACGCGGGTCCTGCAGGCGGTCGGGTTTGCCGGCCTTGCTCACGGCAGCGCTCGCGGCGCTGGGCTGGCGCGCCATCAGATGCTCCCGAAGGTCAGCGCGACGTTGTGACCGCCGAAGCCGAAGGAGTTGTTGAGCACGAGGATCTGGCCGTCGCCGAGCGGGCGGGGCTCGTCGCGCACGACGTCAAGGGTGACCGCGGGGTCGAGCTCGGTGATGTTGATCGTCGGGGGAGCGACACGGTGGTGGACGGCGAGGACGGAGAAGATCGCCTCGAGCGAGCCGGCGGCACCCAGGAGGTGGCCGGTCATCGACTTCGTGCCGCTCACCGCCATGTGGTCGGCCTCGTCGCCGAAGGCGCGACGGATCGCGGCCACCTCGGCGACGTCGCCGACCGGCGTCGAGGTCGCGTGGGCGTTGACGTGGACGACGTCGGCGGGGGTGGCGCCGGCGTCGGTCACGGCGTCGGCCATCGCGCGGCTGGCACCGGCGCCCTCGGGCTCTGGGGCGGCCATGTGGTGGGCGTCGGCGCTCACGCCGAAGCCGGCGAGCGTCGCGTAGATCGTCGCGCCGCGGGCCTTCGCGTGCTCCTCGGACTCGAGGACCATGATCGCGGCGCCCTCGCCGAGGACGAAGCCGTCGCGCGTCGTGTCGTAGGGGCGCGAGGCGGTCGCCGGGTCGTCGTTGCGGGTCGACAGCGCCTGCATCGCGGCGAAGCCGGCGATGGGCAGCGGGTGGATCGCGGCCTCGGAGCCGCCGCAGACGACGACGTCGGCCTTGCCGTCGCGGATCATCTGCAGGCCGTAGCCGATCGACTCCGCGCCGGAGCTGCAGGCCGAGACGAGGGTGTGGGCGCCCGCACGGGCACCGAGCTCGAGCGAGATCGTGCCGGAGGCGCTGTTGGGCATGAGCATGGGGATCGACAGCGGGTAGACCCGACGGGCCCCCTTCGAGCCGAGGGTGTCCCACGCGGTGATGAGGGTCTGCACCCCGCCGATGCCGCTGCCGACGGCGACGCCGAGCCGCTCGGGCTCGACCTCGGGGGCGCCGGCGTGCTGCCAGGCCTCACGGGCGGCGACGAGCGCGTACTGGGCGAAGGGGTCGAGCCGCTTGGTCTCGACCTTCTTGAGCACCTCGGCCACCGGGGTGGTGAGGCTGGCGGCGAAGGTGACGGGCAGCTCGTGCTCGCTCACCCACTCCTGGGTGAGGGGCCGGGCGCCGGGGGTCCCCGCGAGCGCGGCCTCCCAGGTGGAGGTGACGTCCCCGCCGAGCGGGGTGGTCGCCCCGAGACCGGTGACGACGACGGTGGGTGAAGTCATGAGTTCTCCGTGGTGGGGTCGGCGAAGGGGGTGGGCCCGGCGGCCACGCGGCACCGGTCGTGGTGACGACCGGCGCCGCGTGGCAGCGCGGTGATGCGGGCGATCAGCCCTGGTTGGTCTTGATGTAGGTGACGGCGTCGCCGACGGTCTTGAGGTTCTTGACCTCCTCGTCGGGGATCTTCACCCCGAACTTCTCCTCCGCGGTGACCGCGATGGTCATCATCGACAGCGAGTCCACATCGAGGTCGTCGGTGAAGCTCTTGTCGGCGGTGACCTCGGCAGCGTCGATGCCGGTCTCCTCGGCGACGACCTCGGCGAGGCCCTCGAGGATCTCCTGGTCGGTGTAGGCCATGCGTGTCTCCTTCTTCTGTGTGGGTGGTGCTGGTGGTGCGGGTGGTCAGGGTGCGATGACGACCTGGCCGGCGTAGGCCAGGCCGGCGCCGAAGGCGATCTGCAGGACGACGTCGCCGCTGCGGATCTGGCCGGACTCGACGAGCTTGCTCATCGCGAGCGGCACGGAGGCGGCCGAGGTGTTGGCCGTCGTGCGGATGTCGTCGGCGATGACGACCGACTCGGGCAGGCCGAGGGTCTTGGCCAGCGAGTCGATGATCCGCATGTTCGCCTGGTGCGGCACGAAGACGTCGACGTCGGCGACGGTGAGCCCGGCCGCGTCGAGGGTCTCCTGGGCCTTCTTCGCGATCGTCCACACGGCCCAGCGGAAGACGCTCTGGCCCTGCATCTTGATCGAGGGGAACTGCAGGTCCGGGTTGGCCCGGACCTCCATCCACGACTCGTCCTGGGCGATGACGGCCTTCTGCTCGCCGTCGCTGCCCCAGACGGTGGGGCTGATGCCCGGCGTCTCGGAGCGGGAGACGACCGCGGCGCCGGCGCCGTCGCCGAAGATGAAGGCGATGGTGCGGTCGTCGTAGTCGGTGAAGTCCGAGAGCTTCTCGACGCCGAGGACGAGGACGTTCTGGGCCGAGCCCGAGCGCACCATGTCCGAGGCCAGGCCGATGCCGTAGCAGTACCCGGCGCACGCGGCGCTGAGGTCGATGGCCATGCACGTCAGGCCCAGGCGGTGCGCGAGCTCGGGCGCCGCGGCGGGCGTCTGGTAGGGGTGGGTCACCGTCGCGACGAGGACCGCGTCGACCTGGTCGACCTCGAGCCCGGCGTGCGCGATCGCGGCGCGCGCGGCCTGCTCGGCCATGTCGACGACGGTCTCCTCCGGGGCCGCGCGGTGGCGGGCCTCGATGCCGGAGCGCTGGCGGATCCACTCGTCGCTGGAGTCGATCCGCTCGACGATCTCGCTGTTGGGCACGACCCGCTCGGGGCGGTACCCGCCGATGCCCGAGATCCGCGAGTGGTAGCCGCCCGGCGTCGTGCCCAGGCCGGGGCTGAGGGTCACCATGCTGCTCATGCGAGCTCTCCCGTCGGGTGCAGGCGCAGCAGCGGCTGGCCGGGGGAGACGGGGTCGCCCTCCTCGACGAGCCACTCGACGACCTGCCCGCCGTATGCCGAGATGACCTGGTGGGTGTCGCGAAGGGAGGAGACGCGGGCGACGAGGTCGCCCGGGCTCAAGGAGTCGCCGGGGCCGTGCGGCTCGACGGCGACGGTGCCCTTGACCGGGGCGACGACGAGGCGCCAGGCCGGGTCGGACGCGGTGCGCTCCTCGCCGTGCTCGCGCACCATGCGGTGGGCCGCCTCGAGGTCGTCCGGGGTGCGCAGCGCGAGCGTCTCGACGCCCTTGAGGCCACGCTTGGCCAGACCGGTGAGGGCGCCGGCCGGCGGCACCTCGATGATCCCGGTGACGCCGAGGTCGCGCATCGTGTCCATGCACAGGTCCCAGCGCACCGGCGAGGAGACCTGACGCACGATGCGCCGCAGCACCTCGCTGCCGGAGCCGACGACGGTGCCGTCGGAGTTCGACAGCAGCGGCACGCGCGCGTCGTGGGTGGAGACGGCGCGCGAGAGGCGCGAGAGGGTCTCGACGGCGGGCGACATGTAGTCGGTGTGGAAGGCGCCGGCGACCGAGAGCGGGATGACCCGGGCCTTCGCGGGGGCGTCGTCGGCCAGGGCGGCGAGCGCGTCGAGCGCACCGGCCGCGACGACCTGGCCGGCGCCGTTGACGTTGGCGGGGGTGAGACCGTGGCGCTCGATCGCGGCGAGCACCTCGCTCTCGTCGCCGCCGACGACCGCGCTCATGCCGGTCGGGGTCTGCGCCGAGGCGGCGGCCATCGCGCGGCCGCGCTGGGCGACGAGGACCATCGCCTGCTCGGCGCTGATGACGCCCGCCGCGGCAGCGGCGGTGAGCTCGCCGACGGAGTGGCCCGCGCCGACGCCGACGACGCGGAAGCCGTCGGCCGGGTGCTGGAAGAGGCCGAGCATGCCGAGCAGGCCCGCGGCGACGATGAGGGGCTGGGCGACGGCCGTGTCCTTGATCGTCGCCTCGTCGGAGACGGTGCCGTGCTGCTCGAGGTCGAGACCGGCGACGGTGGACAGCCAGTAGAGGCGGTCGCGCATCCCGGGGAGCTCGAGCCAGGGGGCGAGGAAACCGGGGGTCTGGGAGCCCTGACCGGGGCAGGTGATCGCAAGCACGTCTCCACCTTCGCGATGATCGGGCCGTCGACGCGACGGCGACGGGCACAGCAAAATCAGTTAGTTGTTGGAGGTTACCTCCAACAACCGGCCGATCGTCAGGGCAGTGCGCACGGTGAAGGCGTCGTGCGGCTCAGCGAGGTCGTAGCCCGTGGCGTCGGTGATCTTGCCCAGGCGGTAGCGCACCGTGTTGACGTGGACGAAGAGGGCGCGCGCGGTGCCCTCGAGGCCCCCCTTCGTGTCGAGGTGGATCTCGGCGGTGCGCAGCAGCGCCGGCTGCGCGCGCAGCGGCTCCCACACCGTCGTCACGAGCTCGTGGCGCGCCCACTCGTCGCCGGCGAGGGCCCGCTCGGGCAGCAGGTCGGAGGCGGGGCACGGGCGAGGGCAGGCCGGCCAGCCGCCGGACGCGTCGTAGCCGGCCATCGCGGCGGCGGCCGACAGCGCGCCCTCGACGAGGTCGTCGACGACGAGCCCGTGCACGAGCGGGCCGTCGCCGAAGCAGTCGGCGAGCGCGCTCACCTCGGCGGTGACGTCCTCGACCTGGCCGAGCACCGCGACGAGCCGGCGCCCCTGGACCCCGGCGATGACGGCGAGGTGACGGCGGGCGGCCGCCCGGTGCAGGTGAGACAGGACCCCTTCGATCCCGCTCTCGTCGGGCGCCGGGGCGCGGCCGACGACGACGACCACCCCGGTCGTCGCGGTCCACCCGAGGGCCGAGGCCTGCGAGCGGATCGACTCGTCGACCTCGCCGCGCAGGACCGCGTCGAGCACGAGCGCCTCGAGCCGGGCGTCCCATGCCCCGCGCTGCTCGGCCGCCTCGGCGTAGACGAGCGCCGCCCCGAAGGCGACCTCGCTGCTGTAGCGCAGGATGGCCTCGCGCACGACGACGACGTCCTCGGCGCGCACGACGCTCTCGACCCGTGACTCGACGACGCGGACGACCTCGCGGAGCAACGACAGGGTCTGGGCGAGGGTGATCGAGCGGGTCAGCTCGCGTGGTGCGGAGGCGAAGATCGCCCCCGGTCGGGCCGGCCCGCCGTGCGTGCCGGCGGCCAGCCACGCGACGAAGTCGGCGATGCCGGCCTGGGCGACCTGGGCCACCCAGGCGCGCTCCTGGGCGCTGAGGTCGGCGTACCAGGAGTGGCTCTCCTCGAGCTGCCTCGTCGCCGCGGTCGCGAGCTCGCCGGCCCGCCGGCGCACGGCGGCCTGGGCGCGCGAGGGGACGGGCGACGCGGTGGGCACGAGCGCACTCTAGGGGCTGTCTTTGTGGGCGGACGACAACCGGCCCCGTCGAGGACGACGGGGCCGGGTGCGTGGAGAGGTGCGAGGTCAGTCGGTGCCGAACTCCATGGCGGCGCGGTCGAGCGCGTCGTCCTCGTCGTCGACGGCGGCCGCCGCGGGGTTGGAGGCGATCTGCTCCGCACCACCGGGCTCGAGCTCGCCCATGAGGTCGGCGTACCCGCCGCCGAGCTGGTCCTGGCCGGCGTAGATCTCGAGCTTCGCGCGGCTGTCGGCGATGTCGAGGTTGCGCATCGTCAGCTGACCGATGCGGTCGACCGGTCCGAAGGCGGCGTTCTCGGTGCGCTCCATCGACAGCTTGTCGGGGTGGTAGCTGAAGTTCTCGCCCGCCGTCGACACGATGCTCCAGTCGTCGCCGCGGCGCAGCCGCAGGGTGACCTCACCGGTGACGAGCGAGGCGACCCAGCGCTCGATCGACTCGCGCAGCATGAGCGCCTGCGGGTCGAACCAGCGGCCCTCGTACATGAGGCGGCCGAGGCGGCGGCCCTGCGTGTGGTACGCCTCGACGGTGTCCTCGTTGTGGATCGCGGCGACGAGACGCTCGTAGGTGATGTGGAGCAGCGCCATCGCGGGGGCCTCGTAGATGCCGCGCGACTTCGCCTCGATGATGCGGTTCTCGATCTGGTCCGACATGCCCAGGCCGTGGCGACCGCCGATGGTGTTGGCCTCGTGGACGAGGGCCACCGGGTCGTCGTAGCGGGTGCCGTTGATCGCCACGGGACGGCCGCGCTCGAAGCGCACGGTGACGTCCTCGGTCTCGATGGCGACCTCGGGGTCCCAGAAGCGCACGCCCATGATCGGCTCGACGATCTCGATGGACTCGTCGAGGTGCTCGAGGGTCTTCGCCTCGTGGGTCGCGCCCCAGATGTTCGCGTCCGTGCTGTACGCCTTCTCGGCGCTCGCGCGGTAGGGCAGGTCACGCGCGGTGAGCCACTCGCTCATCTCCTGGCGCCCGCCGAGCTCGGTGACGAAGTCGGCGTCGAGCCACGGCTTGTAGACCCGCAGCGCGGGGTTGGCCATGAGGCCGTAGCGGTAGAAGCGCTCGATGTCGTTGCCCTTGAAGGTCGAGCCGTCGCCCCAGATCGACACGCCGTCCTGCGCCATCGCGCGCACGAGCATCGTGCCGGTGACGGCGCGCCCGAGGGGAGTGGTGTTGAAGTACGTGCGGCCGCCCGAGCGGATGTGGAAGGCGCCGGTCGCGATCGCGGCAAGACCCTCCTCGACGAGGGGGCCCTTGCAGTCGACGAGCCGGCTGATCTCGGCGCCGTACTGCCCGGCACGGCCGGGGATCGTCTCGATGTCGTCCTCGTCGTACTGGCCGAGGTCGGCCGTGTACGTGCACGGGACCGCGCCCTTCTCGCGCATCCACGCGACGGCGACAGAGGTGTCGAGACCACCGGAGAAGGCGATCCCGACGCGTTCGTTGACTGGCAGAGAGGTGAGGACCTTGGACACGAGGTCAGCGTAGGACCTCCCGCGCGCGCACCGCGCGCCGGTCCGTCCCCGCGACCTCATCTGATCGTCACCGGCGCGCCACCTGCGCGTCGCGGCCTGCTGGCCGGGCGTCCCTAGCGTCGCCGCCATGACCCCCACGAAGATCGCCACCGGCGTGCTCGCGGCCGCGGCTCTCGCCGCCCCCGCGGCCGCCGCCGTCTCCGCGCCGGCCCCCGCCCTCGACACCCAGACCCAGAGCGTCACCGGCGGCCCCGGTCTGCGCGAGAAGGACATGATCCGCCCGCTCGTCGTGGCCCACCGCGGCGCGTCGGGCTACCGCCCCGAGCACACCCTCGCCGCCTACGAGCTGGCCGTCGGCCAGGGCGCGGACTACATCGAGCCCGACCTCGTCATGACGAGGGACGGCGTGCTCGTCGACCGTCACGAGCCCGAGATCGGCGGCACGACCGACGTCGCGCAGCGCCCCGAGTTCGCCGACCGGCGCACGACGAAGCTGCTCGACGGGGTGCCCACGACCGGGTGGTTCGTCGACGACTTCACCCTCGCCGAGCTGAAGACGCTGCGTGCGACCGAGCGCCTCGGCGAGCTGCGCGAGGAGTCGGCGATGTACGACGGCCGCTTCGAGGTGCCGACCTTCGAGGAGGTGCTGCGCCAGCGCGAGGAGCTCTCGCGGCGCACCGGCCGGGTCATCGGCGTCATCCCCGAGATCAAGCACTCGACCTACCTCCACGCGGAGGGCTTCGACCCCGAGCGCGAGGTGGCCCGCCTGGCCCGCAAGCACCACCTCGACCACCGCCGAGCACCGCTGTGGGTCCAGTCCTTCGAGCTCACCGCCCTGAAGGACCTGCGCGAGCAGCATGGCTTCCGGGCGCGCACGACCTTCCTCACGACGGCGAAGGGGGGCCCCTTCGACCTCAGCGGGCGGGGGACCACCTACGCCCAGCTGACGACGCCGGCGGCGATGAAGGACCTCTCGCGCTGGATCGACGGCTACGGCCCGGAGAAGTCCCAGGTCATCCCGCGCCGGGCGGACGGCTCCCTGGGCACGCCGACGACCTTCGTGCGCGACGCCCACGCGGTCGGGCTCACGGTCATGCCGTGGACCTTCCGGGCGGAGAACTCCTTCCTGCCGACCGACTACCGGGTCGGCGGCGACCCCTCGCACTTCGGCCGCGCGATCGACGAGGCCCGGGCCTTCCTCGAGACCGACGTCGACGGCATCTTCTGCGACCAGCCTGATGTGTGCGTGCAGGCCCGCACCGAGATGCTCCACGAGCGCGGCTGACCCGCGCGGACCTGCGTCGCGCGGAGCGGGCATCGCGAGGAAGGCGATCACTCCTGGCTCGGGACCGGGATGTCGAGATGCTGCTCCTCGGTACACCCCATGCCCTCTGGGGTCTCGGGGCAGAAGCCGATCGCCGTGCGACCCGTGGCCTCGCCGGCCGAGGTCTCGATCGTCAACCCCGAGCCCCACGCCATCTCGTCAGTCGTGATCTCGACCTCGATGACGACGGCTCCCTCGCTGCCGTCGCACCGGGGCAGGACGCTCGACGTGGGTGAGCCGAGCTCTGAGAGCGGACGCGGGGTGAAGTCGTCCGACGGTCGTCGCGGGGCGACGCCGACCTTCGTGATGGTCAGCCCCTCGGACATCTCCCAGCGTGCCCGGGTGACCGACACCTCGTCGTCGGAGCAGAAACCGTCCTGCGTCGCGACGGTGAAGATGGACTCAGCCGGGGAGTACGGCTCGGTGACGACCACCTGGCTCGGGCTCACCACGACCGTCGAGCTGCACCCTGCGAGCAGGAGGCACGCGAGACCGCTGACCCGCCGGATCACCACATGGCCTTGTGGATCTCCAGGCGTTCGGCTTCGCCGTAGTGGTCGGTATCTCCGCACACCGTCGAGCTGGCGCTGGGGTTGATGTACATCCTCGTCTCCTTCGTCCAGTCCGCCTCGGCCGACAGGCCTACCCCCTCGACAGGGAGACCACCTGAGTACTTCCGGTTGTTCTCGCTGATCCTCCATATGGACCTCCCCTTCGGGAGCTTGGCGCAGTACCGGAAGCTCGGACGGGTCGAGTCCCGGTTGAGGCCCCGGCACGACGAAGGGGGAGGCCGGCGGGCCTCCCCCTTCGCAGCCTCGCCTGCGCTCAGGCGTCGCCCCCGGCGTTGCCGGAGGTGCCGGCCCGCACGTCGAGCAGCTGGTACTTCCTCGCCGCCTCCTCGGGGACCGAGGCGTCCACCCAGCCGCGGGCGGCGAGCATCTGCAGCGCGCGGACCGCGACGGACGGGCCGTCGACGTGGAAGAAGCGACGGGCCGCGGCGCGGGTGTCGGAGAATCCGAAGCCGTCCGTGCCGAGCGCCGAGAACTCCTCGGGGACCCAGGGACGGATCTGGTCCTGGACCTGCTTCATGTAGTCCGAGACCGCGACGACCGGGCCGACCGCCGGCTCGAGGGCCGTCGTGATGTACGGCGTGCGCTTCTCCTGCTCCGGGTGGAGGAAGGCCTGCTCGTCGCAGTCCATCGCCTCACGGCGCAGCTCGGTCCACGACGTCACCGACCACGCGTCGGCGACGACGCCCCAGTCCTTGCGCAGCAGCTCCTGGGCCTCGAGGACCCACGGCATGCCGACACCGCTGCCGAGCAGCTGGCAGCGCGGCGGGGTGTCGCCCAGACCCTCGGCGTCACCCTTCTTGTAGAGGTACATGCCCTTGAGCAGGCCGTCGACGTCGACGCCCTCCGGCTCGGCCGGCTGCACGTACGGCTCGTTGTAGAGGGTGAGGTAGTAGATCTTGTTGCGCGACGGGTCGTCCTGCGGGGCGTCGCCGCCGTACATCGTCTCGAGGCCGCGGCGCATGATGTGCCCGATCTCGAAGCCGAAGGCGGGGTCCCACGTGACGACGGCCGGGTTGGTCGCCGCGAGGATCTGCGAGTGCCCGTCGGCGTGCTGCAGGCCCTCGCCGGTGAGCGTCGTGCGGCCGGCGGTGGCCCCGAGGAGGAAGCCTCGGGTCATCTGGTCGGCGGCCGCCCAGATGCCGTCACCGGTGCGCTGGAAGCCGAACATCGAGTAGAAGATGTACAGCGGGATCATCGGCTGGCCGTGCGTGGCGTAGCTCGAGCCGGCGGCGATGAAGGCCGCGACAGAGCCGGCCTCGTTGATGCCGGTGTGGATGATCTGACCCTGCTCGGACTCCTTGTAGGCGAGCATGAGGTCGGCGTCGACCGAGGTGTAGTTCTGGCCGTGCGGGTTGTAGATCTTCTTCGTCGGGAAGAAGGAGTCCATCCCGAAGGTGCGGGCCTCGTCCGGGATGATCGGCACGACGCGGTCGCCGAAGTCCTTCTCGCGCATGAGGTCCTTGACGAGGCGCACCCACGCCATCGTCGTCGCGACCTCCTGCTTGCCCGAGCCCTTGGCCATCTGCTTGTAGGCGTCGTCACCGGGCAGGGTGAGGTCCTTGTACTTCACCCGGCGCGAGGGCAGCGAGCCGCCGAGCTTCTCGCGACGCTCGAGCATGTAGCGCACGGCCTCGTCGTCGGTCCCCGGGTGGTAGTAGGGCGGGGCCTTCGGATTGGCCTCGAGGACCTCGTCGCTGATCGGGATCTTCAGCCCGTCACGCAGACCCTTGAGGTCGTCGAGCGTGAGCTTCTTCATCTGGTGCGTGGCGTTGCGGGCGGCGAAGTGCGTGCCCAGGCCGTAGCCCTTGATGGTCTTGACGAGGATGACGGTCGGCTGGCCGGTGTGCTCGGTCGCCGCCTTGTAGGCCGCGAAGACCTTGTTGTAGTCGTGGCCGCCGCGCTTGAGCTTCCACCACACGTCCTCGTCGCTCCAGTCCTGCACCATCTTGCGGGTGCGGGGGTCGCGGTCGAAGAAGTGCTCGCGGACGTACCGTCCGTCGTTCGCGCGGTAGGTCTGGTAGTCGCCGTCCGGCGTCTGGTTCATGAGGTTGACCAGGGCGCCGTCGTGGTCGGCGGCGAGCAGCGGGTCCCACCCGCGGCCCCACACGACCTTGATGACGTTCCACCCGGCGCCGCGGAAGAAGGCCTCGAGCTCCTGGATGATCTTGCCGTTGCCGCGCACCGGCCCGTCGAGGCGCTGGAGGTTGCAGTTGATGACGAAGGTGAGGTTGTCGAGCTCGTCGGTCGCCGCCGTCTGCAGCAGCCCCCGGCTCTCGGCCTCGTCCATCTCGCCGTCGCCGAGGAAGGCCCACACGTGCTGCTCGCTCGTGTCCTTGATGCCCCGGTTGTGCAGGTACTTGTTGAACTGCGCCTGGTAGATCGCGTCCATCGGGCCCAGGCCCATGGAGACGGTCGGGAACTCCCAGAAGTCGGGCATGAGGCGCGGGTGCGGGTAGCTCGGCAGCCCGAAGGGCTTGCCGTCGACCTCGTGGCTCTTCTCCTGGCGGAAGCCGTCCATCTGGTCCTCGGACAGCCGGCCCTCGAGGAAGGCGCGGGCGTACATGCCGGGGGAGGCGTGGCCCTGGAAGAAGATGTGGTCGCCACCGCCGGGGTGGTCCTTGCCGCGCCAGAAGTGGTTGAAGCCCACCTCGTAGAGGGTCGCCGCGGAGGCGTACGTCGAGATGTGACCGCCGACGGAGATCTCGGGGCGCTGCGCGCGGTGCACCTGCACCGCGGCGTTCCAGCGGATCCACGAGCGGTAGCGCCGCTCGACCTCCTCGTCACCGGGGTACCAGGGCTCGTGCTCGGGCCGGATGGTGTTGACGTAGTCGGTCGTCGTCAGCGACGGGACGCCGACGTTCATCGCCCGGGCGCGCTCGAGCAGGCGCAGCATCACGTAGCGGGCTCGGCGGCGGCCGGCCTGGTCGACGAGGGCCTCGAGCGACTCGACCCACTCCTGGGTCTCGTCGGGGTCGATGTCCGGCAGGTGGGTGGGGATGCCGTTGAGGATCGGGCCGTCGTCGGGCCGGTCGTCAGGGACGGTCACGTCTGCGTCCTTTCGGTGCACGGGGTGCAGGGTGCTGCACCGGGCCCACCACGCGGTGGGTTGCTGGGACCAGTCTCCCACCCGAGGTGGTCACGGTCACATTCCGGGGTGGTGGTTGGATGAGCGCATGACGGAGCAGCCGCCCGCCCTGGACCTCTACGACGACGGCGCGGTGCGCTGGGCGCGGGTCGACCCGGGCCTGGCGGGGGTGCGTCGGGTCGCCACCTCCGTCGTCCTCGCCCCCCTGACGCTCGCCGCGGTCGTCGTCGCCGCGACGGTGTGGCGGTGGGCTGCCGTCCCGGCCGTCGTGCTGCTCCTCCTGTGGGCCTGGGCGTGGTGGCTCGTCGGCCGCCAGGTGAGCGCGATGAGCTATGCCGAGCTGCCCGACGAGCTGGTGATCCGCAAGGGACGGATTGTCCGCACCCTCGTGACGATCCCCTACGGCCGCATCCAGTACGTCGACGTCGAGGCGGGCCCGCTGCTGCGTCGTGCCGGTCTCGCCGAGGTCGAGGTGCACACCGCCAACCCCCAGAGCGCCGGGTCGATCCCCGGCCTGCCCGAGCCGGTCGCCCACCGGCTGCGCGAGAGCCTCAGCTCGCTGGGCGAGAGCCGCCGGGCGGGGCTGTGAGCGCCCCGCCCGAGCCGGGCTGGCAGCGCTTCCACCCCCTCTCCCCGCTGCTGCGCGGCGGGCTGCTCCTGCTCGCCGTCGTCGGCTACCTCGCCAGCCAGCTCGTCGAGGACCTCCTCGGCGGGGTCACCGGCCGGGCCGAAGGGGGACCAGAGGGCGGCGGGTGGGAGGCGTCGGCGGGGGAGCACCCCCTCCTGGCCGTCGCCGCGGTCGCCCTCGTCGTCCTCGGCGTCGTCGCCGTGGCCGCGGCGTCGTGGTGGTTCACCCGCTACCGGCTCGGCCCGAGCACCATCGAGCTCACCCAGGGCGTCCTCTTCCGCCGCCACCGCCAGGCCCGATACGCGCAGATCCAGGCCGTGAGCACGACCCAGCCCCTCCTCGCCCGGCTCGTCGGGCTCGCCGAGGTGCGGGTCGAGTCCGCGGGCGGCGGAGACTCGCACATGTCGCTCGCCTACCTCGACCGGCGCTCCGCCGCCGTGCTGCGCGACCAGCTCCTCGGGCTGGCCGAGCGCGCCGGCGCCGACCCGGTCGGCGCGGGGGCCGACGGGGACGCCCGGGACGAGAGCACGGAGGTCTCGCCCGACGGGCTCGACCGCTCACCCGCGGCGGGTCCCCCTTCGCCGGCGGGACCACCGCCGCCCCCGGTCGTCTCGATGCCCTTCGGCCGGCTTCTCGCCTCAACCGTGCTCACGCTCGACACCCTCGTCATCACCGTGCTCGTCGTCCTCGGCCTGGGCGTCGGGGCGCTCTTCGGGCAGGTCGCGGTCACCGGCTTCGTCGTGCCGCTCCTGCTCTACGTCGTCGGCAAGGTCCGGCGCCTGCTGACCTGGGGCAACCTCACGATGCGGGTGAGCGGTCGCACCCTCGCCTCGCAGCACGGGCTCACCGAGCTCGCGACGTCGACCGTGCCGCTGCACCGCGTGCAGGCGGTCGAGCTCACCCAGCCGCTGCTGTGGCGTCGCCCCGACTGGTGGTCGGTGGCCGTCAACATCGCCGGGGTCAAGGTCGGCGGCGACACCGTCGTCGAGGAGGGCGTCATCGTCCCGGCGGCCAGCCGGGCCGAGGCCGAGCGTCTGCTCGCGGTGCTCTCGACGACGATGGACACGACCCCGGCCCGCTCGGTGATGCGCGACGGGCTGCCGCCCGAGGCCGTCGGCTGCCCGCCCTCGGCCCGGCTGCTCGACCCGTGGGCCTGGCGGCGGCGAGGTGTCCTGCTCGCCGACGAGGTCGCCGTCGTGCGCAGCGGGCGGCTCGCCCGCGTCGTCACCGTCGTGCCTTGGGGGCGCATCCAGTCCGTCGAGGTCTCGCAGGGCCCGCTCGCGCGCCGGCTCGGGCTGGCCGACGTGCGGCTCGTCTCGACCGTCGGGGCGGTGCGCCCGCTCGCCCAGCACCTCGCCGCCCGGGACGCGCAGGAGGTAGCCGAGGAGATGCGCGCTCGCTCCCGCGCGCGGCGCGCCGGGCCAACTCCGAGCGCCCCTAGCCGACCCTTGCCATCCGGGTCGTGATTGGGTGGACTTGATGACAGACATCACGCGAAGCACGAGAGGTGGTACGAGGTGAGCGGGGAGAGCGCCACGAGCGCCGTCAGCCGACTTGGTCTGGAGCACGACCAGGTGATCCAGGAGTTCGGCTGGGACGAGGACATCGACGAGGGCTTCCGGGCCTCGGTCGTCGAGGTCGTCGGGGGAGAGCTGGAGGACGAGGACTACACGGGTGTGGTCGACCACGTCCTCATGTGGTGGCGTGACTCCGACGGCGACCTCACCGACGCGCTCGTCGACACGCTTGGCACCCTCGAGGAGGGCGGCAGCATCGTGCTCGTCACCCCCACCTCCGGGCGGCCCGACGAGGTCGACGCGACGGAGATCGAGGAGGCCGCGAGCACGGCCGGTCTGCACACCTCGGGCACGACGAAGTGCGGCCCGGACTGGGTGGCCACCCGGCTCGTGTCGCCCAAGGGCGGGCGATGAGGCGGCACCAGCCCGTCCCCGCGCCCACGAGGAGCGCCCACCCGCCGGCGGTCGGCGACCTCGCCCCGGATCTCGCCCTGCGCGACCAGAACGGCGCGAGCGTGCGCCTGTCGCAGTTCGCCGGCGAGAAGAACGTCCTGCTCGTCTTCTACCCCTTCGCCTTCTCCGGCATCTGCACGGGTGAGCTGAGCGAGATCCGCGACGACCTCGGCTCCTTCGTCACCTCCACGAGCGAGGTGCTTGCCATCTCGTGCGACCCGATGTTCAGCCTGCGCGCGTGGGCTGACCAGCAGGGCTACTTCTTCCCGCTGCTCTCCGACTTCTGGCCCCACGGCGAGGTCGCCCGCAGCTACGGCGTCCTCGACGAGAAGGCCGGCATGGCGGTGCGCGGCACCTTCCTCGTCGGCCGGGACGGTCGCGTCGTGTGGTCCGGCGTCAACGAGCAGGGCCAGCGCCGCGACTTCGCCCGGGTGCGCGCGGAGGTCGCCGCGCTCGACCGCGTCTGACCTGACGCAGACCCACACGGGCGGCGAAGGGGGAGCACAGCCGGGCCACAGGGTCTGCGTCGACCCTCGGTGAGGTGAGCGCACCGACCCTGCCCGTCCCGGCACCCCCTCTGCCCGTGCCCGCACCCGTGGCCCGGCGGTCCGGCCCGCCGCGCTGGTGGCGTGCTGCGACCGCGACGGCGGCCTGGGGGGTCGTCGTCGCCGTGTGCGCCCTGTGGGCGTACGGCGGCGGTCTGCGCGAGCTCGGCGACCTCGGCAGCGCCCTCGTCTCCCTCGGCCGGCTCACCGGCCTCGTCGCCTCGGCGCTCCTCCTGCTCCAGGTCGTGCTCATGGCGCGGGTGCCCGTCGTCGAGCGGGCGTGGGGGCAGGACGCGCTCGCCCGGGCGCACCGCGTCGTCGGCTTCTCCTCCTTCGTCCTGCTGTGGGTGCACGTCGTCCTCATCAGCGCCGGCTACGCCGCGCGCGCTCCCCGCTCGGTCTCCTGGGCACGCTTGCCGACCTCGTCCTCGACTACCCGGGCATGCTCCTGGCGCTCGCCGGCACCGTGGCCCTCTGCCTCGTCGTCGTGACCTCCCTCGCCCGCGCCCGGCGCCGGCTGCGCCGGGAGTCGTGGCACCTGCTGCACCTCTACGGCTACCTCGGGGCGGGCCTGGTCCTGCCGCACCAGCTGTGGACGGGCGCGGACTTCCTCGGGTCCCGGCTCGCGACGGTCGTGTGGTGGGGGCTGTGGGGAGCGACGGCCGGTGCCGTGCTCCTGTGGCGGGTCGCCGTGCCGCTGCACCGCTCGCTGCGGGCCCCCCTTCGTGTCGTCGACGTCGTCCCGGCCGGCCCGGGCGCCACGACGGTGCGCGTCGGCGGCCCCGGTGTCGCGGCGCTGCAGGCACGGGGCGGTCAGTTCTTCCAGTGGCGCTTCCTCGGTGCGCCGGGGTGGACCCGCGCGCACCCGTATTCGTTGTCGGCCGCCCCCGGTCGCGACACCCTCGAGGTCACGGTCGCCCACGTCGGCGACGGGTCGGCCGCGGTCGCCGACCTGCGGCCCGGTGCCCGGGTGCTCCTCGAGGGCCCCTACGGCCGTCTGCACGACGGCGTCAGGACCCGCCCGCGGGTGCTCCTCATGGGGTCGGGCGTCGGCGTCGCACCGCTGCGCTCGCTGCTCGGCGACCTCGGCGACGACGTCGAGGACGCCGTCCTCGTGCACCGCGTGCGCACCCCGCACGACGCGCTCGTCGCGCAGAGCGCACGGACCGCGGAGGCCGTCGGCGCGCGCTACGTGACCCTCGCCGGTCGTCGCGCGCCCGGCAGCTGGCTGCCGCTCGGGGCGACCTCTCTCGACGACGCAGCGGCCATCGCCCACCTCGTGCCCGACGTCGCGTCGCGCGAGGTCTACCTGTGCGGGGCGCCGGGGTGGACCGACGCCGTCGTCGCGGCGCTGCGCGCCCTCGGCGTGCCCGACGACGCGGTCCACCGCGAGAGCTTCGAGCTGTAGAGCCCCGCACGTGCGGCCCGACCACCCATCACGAAGGAGCGAGATGCGACGCATCGTCATCTGGTCCGCGAGCACGCTCGGCGCGCTGCTCGTCCTGCTGTCCTACTCGACGTCGACCGGCCGGGCGGCCACCCACATCAACTCGCCGGCGGTGGCCGGAGCCGCCCCGGCCGCGGGCGCCACGACCGGCTCCGCGGGGTCGAGCGGGGCAGGCACGACGTACACCGGAGATGTCATGAGCACGCAGTGGGGGCCGGTCCAGGTGCAGATCACCGTCTCCGGCGGGCGGGTCACCTCCGCCGACGCCGTCCAGGTGCCCACCGGCAACCCGCGTGACGAGCAGATCAACGGCTACGCCGTCCCCGTCTACGAGTCCGAGACCGTCACCGCCCAGAGCGCGGACATCGACGCCGTCTCCGGGGCGACGGTGACCTGGCAGGGGTACACGGGATCCCTGCAGTCGGCCCTCGACGAGGCCGGGCTGTGACCGCCACGCCGGTGCGGCCGTGGGCGCCGCCGGGACAGGCTCGTCGCTCGTGGGTCGAGCAGGTCATGGGCATGCCCGTGTCGGTGGCCGTGCGCGGGCCCGTGCACCTGCTCGACGGCGCCGCCCCGCACGTCGAGCAGGTCTACGCCCGGCTGCGCCGCGTCGACCGGGTCTTCTCGACCTACCGGGACGACTCCGACCTCGTGCGGGTGCGGCGCGGCGAGATCGGCCTCGACGAGGCCCACCCGTGGCTCGCCGAGGTGGCCGACCTCTGCGCGCGGGCAGAGGACGTCACGGACGGTCTCTTCAGCGCCCGGGCGCCGGCTCCTGGAGGGGGCCGGGTCTTCGACCCGACGGGCCTGGTCAAGGGGTGGGCCGTCGCCACCGCCTCCGAGCAGCTGCGTCTCGTCCCCGGGGTGCAGCACCTCGTCGACGCCGGGGGCGACGTCGTCGCCGGCACGGGCACCGGCCTCGCCGGTCCGGTCCCGCCGTGGCGGGTGGGCATCGAGGACCCGGCCGACCGCACCCGGGTGGCCCGGGTCGTCGAGGTGGCCCGCGGCGCGGTGGCGACGTCCGGTGCGGCGGCCCGGGGGGACCACGTCTACGACCCGAGGTCGGGGACGGCGATCTCGCCGGCCGGGTCGGCGAGCGTCGTCGGGCCGGACCTGCTGTGGGCGGACGTGTGGGCGACGGCCGCCTACGTCGACCCCGTCGCCGTCTCCGCCCTGCTGCCGCGTCGCGCACCGGGGTACGAGCTCGTCGTGCTCGGCTGAGCGGTACGCCGCGCGTCGGGCGGCGCGGTAGCCTCCCCGCCATGAGCGAGCACATCCTCGAGGTCGACCTGGCAGCCTTCGAGTCCGGGGACGCGCAGCGCGCCCGGGCGGTCGTCGAGGGGATGATGACCTCGCTGGAGACCGGCTTCGTCTTCGTGCGCCACGACCTGTCCGAGGACCTCGTCGACGAGGCCTACGGGATGCTCGAGGAGTTCTTCACCCAGGAGCAGGAGAGCAAGGACCGCTTCGTCGCGCCCGGCACGCACGGCCAGACCGGCTACACCGGGCTGCTCGTCGAGACCGCGGCCAGCGCCGACGTCGCGGACTGGAAGGAGATGCTCAACTGGGGCCGCGACATCCCGGCCGGGCACCCCCTTCGCACCCGCTACCCGCACCGCTACCACGACGCCGTCCTCCCCGAGGCAGCCGTC
This sequence comes from Janibacter sp. UYMM211, assembly GCF_040547045.1. Classification (NCBI taxonomy): domain Bacteria; kingdom Bacillati; phylum Actinomycetota; class Actinomycetes; order Micrococcales; family Intrasporangiaceae; genus Janibacter; species Janibacter sp. UYMM211. The sequence continues at coordinate 19,483 of NZ_JBEPOY010000008.1, forward strand.
CCGGGCATCACGAAGGCCCTCACCACCTTCCACGACGAGGTCGCCGACCTCCAGCGGCGCATCCTGCGGATCATCGCGACCGGCATCGGCGCGCACGCCGACTACTTCGAGCGGATGCTCGTCGACGGCCCGACGCTCTCGCGCGCGATCCACTACCCGGCGATGGAGTCCGCACCCGAGCAGCCGCACGTGTGGGCGGCCGAGCACGCCGACATCAACCTCATCACCGCACTGCCCCGTGCCACGGCCTCCGGGCTGCAGGTCAAGCTCAAGGACACGGGGGAGTGGATCGACGCCGTCGCCCCCGAGGGCGGGGCGATCATCAACACCGGGCTCATGCTCGAGGTCGTGACGAACGGCCTCGTCGAGCCGGGCATCCACCGCGTCGTCGCAGCGCCGGGCCAGAGCGGCGACCGCTACTCGGTCGTGCAGTTCTGCCACCCCACCCCGTGGACCGTGCTCAGCCCGGTCGCCTCGACGATCACGCCGCAGACGCCCCAGCGCTTCAGCCCGGTCTCGGCGGCCGACGCGCTCGACCTCGTGCTCTACGAGATCAACCTCATCGAGGACGCGCGCTCCTGAGTGCGCGGCGGGGTGCGCCAGCCCTGCGAGAATGACGTCCGTCCCCCGCACCGCGTGGGCGGGCAGGGGCCTGTAGCTCAGCTGGCAGAGCGCCACGTTTACACCGTGGATGTCGTCGGTTCGATCCCGGCCGGGCCCACATGAGCATCACCCTCGGCGACGTCGTCGCCGCCCTCGAGCAGCTGTACCCGAGCTCGGGGGCCCAGTCCTGGGACCAGGTGGGTCTCGTCACCGGTGACCTCGCGCAGCCCGTGCGCCGCGTCCACGCCGCCGTCGACCCGACCCTCGCCGTCATCGCCGAGGCCCGCGAGCTCGGCGCCGACCTCCTGCTCACCCACCACCCGCTCCTCCTGCGCGGCATCCACTCCGTCGCGACGACGACGGCGAAGGGGGAGAGCGTCACCTCGCTCGTCGTCGGCGACGTCGCGCTCTACGTGGCGCACACGAACGCCGACGTCGCCGACCCCGGGGTCAACACCGCGCTCGCGCAGGCGTGCGGCCTCACGCGATGGGGCCCGCTCTCGGTCGAGGAGGGCCAGCCCCTCGGTCTCGTCGGCGACCTCGACGACGCCGTGGACCTCGCGACCTTCGCCGGTGACCTCGCGGGGCGCCTACCCGCAGCCGCCGGGGGCGTCCGGGTCGCCGGGCCGCCCGACGCGGCCGTGCGCCGCGTCGCGCTGCTCGGCGGGTCCGGTGACGGGCTCTTCGACGCGGTCCGGGCGAGCGGGGCCGACGTCTACGTCACCGCCGACCTGCGCCACCACCCCGCCCTCGAGGCGCGCGAGGAGGCGCGGGGAGGCACGCCCTACCTCGTCGACGCCGGCCACTGGGCGACGGAGTCGCTGTGGCTGGAGCGCGCGACGCGCGACCTGCTGCGGGTGCTGCAGGAGCACGGCCACGACACGACTACCGTGGAGACCCACGTCAGCACCCTGCGCACCGACCCGTGGACCTTCACGGTCGGTGCCACCGGCCCCGAAGGAGCCCCCCAGTGAAGGCCGACCCCACCGTGCAGCTGCGGCTGCTCGACCTGCAGCAGCTCGACACACGCCTCTCGCAGATCGCGCACGCCCGGGCCCGCATCCCCCAGCAGGCCGAGCTCGAGGCCGCGCACGCCCGTCTGGGGAAGGTCCAGGACGCCGTCATCATGGCGCAGACCCAGGTGAGCGACGTCGAGCGCGAGCTCGCGCGGGCCGAGGGCGACGTCCAGCTCGTCCGGGACCGGGCGACCCGGGACCGCTCGCGGCTCGAGTCCGGCCAGGGCAGCGCGAAGGACCTCCAGGCCCTCCAGCACGAGCTCGAGTCCCTCGCCCGCCGCCAGGCCACGCTCGAGGACGTCGAGCTCGAGGTCATGGAGCGCGCCGAGGAGGTCCGCGCACGTCTCGACGACGCGACCGCCCAGGTGCCCGCCGCGGAGGCCGAGGTCACCCGGCTCACCGACGAGCTCGCCGCCGCGCGGGCCGACCTCGACGCCCAGGAGCGCGAGGTGAGCGCACCGCGCGCGTCGATCCTTGCCGAGATCGACGACCCGCTGCTCGCCCTCTACGACCGCGTCCGGGCGCAGAGCGGTGGCCTCGGGGCCGCCCCGCTGCGGGCTCGACGATGCGGCGGCTGCCAGCTCGAGCTCAACCCCGTCGAGCTCAACCGCATGGCCGCGGCGCCGGAGGACGAGGTGCTCCGCTGCGAGGAGTGCGGGCGCATCGTCGTGCGCACCGACGAGTCCGGTCTGCCCGCCTGATGGGTCGACGCCTCCGGGTCGAGGCCGACGGCGGCTCGCGCGGCAACCCCGGTGTGGCCGGGTACGGCGCGCTCGTGCGAGACCGCGCGTCCGGCGCGTTGCTCGTCGAGCTCGCCGCCCCGCTGGGCAAGGCCTCGAACAACGTCGCCGAGTACCGCGGGATGATCGCCGGGCTCGAGGCGGTGCTGCGCATCGACCCCTCGGCCGACGTCGAGGTCGCGATGGACTCCAAGCTCGTCGTCGAGCAGATGAGCGGGCGGTGGAAGATCAAGCACGCCGACATGCGTGCGCTCGCCCTCACCGCCCGCGACCTGCTCGCCGACATCACGCAGGCCGGCGGCTCGGTGCGCTTCACCTGGATCCCGCGCGCGCAGAACGGCGACGCCGACGCGCTGTCGAACCGGGGCATGGACGGCGACCACGTCGCCGACTGGCACGACGGCGCTGCGTCCGAGGACGTCTCGGCGAGCGCGCAGGCGCCCGACGCCGGGGTCGGCCTGTCCCCGGAGGACCTCGAGCCGACGAAGGACACCGACCAGCTGCCCGTGCGCCCGCCCCGGCGCGAGGGCGAGCCGACCCGCGTCGTCCTCGTGCGGCACGGGGTCACCGACTTCACCCTCGAGGCCCGCCTCGACGGTCGCGGCGGGGCCGACCCCGCGCTCGCGCCGAGGGGCCACGAGCAGGCGCAGGCCGCCGCCCGGGGCGTGCGCGCCCTCGTCGGCGACGCCGAGAGCGTCGTCATCAGCTCCTCGCTGCGGCGGGCCCGTGAGACCGCCGAGCACGTCGCCGACGCGCTCGGCGTCACGCCGGTGCAGGTGGCGGACTGGGACGAGCAGTCCTTCGGCGAGTGGGACGGCGCCTCGGTCGGCGAGCTCGTCGCCGCGGACGCCGCGGGCTTCGCCGCGCTGCGCGACGACCCCGCCTTCGCCCCGCCCGGCGGGGAGAGCCACGAGGAGCTGACGACGCGCGTGCTCGCCGCCTGGGAGGCCGTCGTGGCCCGCGGGGACACCGTCGTCGTCGTGTGCCACCGCAAGCCGATCCTCGTCGTCCTCGCGCACGTGCTCGGCATCCCGCACGACCGGATCTGGCGTCTCGCCGGCGCCCCGGGCTCGCTCACCGCCGTCGAGGCCTGGCCCGGCGGCGAGGCCGTCGTCGCCTTCACCAACCGCACGTAGTGGTCGAGCTCATCGGCGCCGGCGACGTCCCCGGCTGGCTGCAGACCTCCGGGCTCGTCGGGGCCGTGGCCTTCGGGCTGCTCTCGGCCTTCATCCCGCCGCTCAACGCCGAGGTGTACGCCCTCGCGCTGCCGCTCGTCTTCCCCGAGACCTGGCACTGGCACATCCTGCTCATGACCGCCGGCTTCATGGTGGGCAAGGTGAGCCACTACGTCGCCGCCGACCGCGGGATGGCTCTCTTCGCCCGGCGTCGTGCGCGACGGCAGAGCGTCGTGCCCGACGACGACCCGCAGGGGCGACCCCCGGACGAGGGCTGGACGGCCGTGGTCAAGCGGGTCCTCGCGCGCTGGACGAGCCGGGCCATCGACACCCTGGAGCGTCCCGTCCTCGGCCCGCTCGTCGTCTTCGTCTCCGGGCTCACCGGGATCCCTCCCTTCGCCGTCATCACGGTGGCCGCCGGTGTGCGTCGCAGCGGCCTCGTCCGCTTCGCGACCTTCGGCACCCTCGGGTGCCTCGTGCGCTTCCTCGGCACGGCCTTCCTCGTCTCCCGCGCCGCGGGCTGACACGCCTCCGCGGGACGCCGCGGGGCTGGTCTAGGGTGCGCCGCATGACCTACGCCGGTGATGTCACGCCCGAGCAGACCTGGGAGGCGCTGCGCTCCCAGCCCGACGCCGTCCTCGTCGACGTGCGCACCCGCGCCGAGCTGACCTTCGTCGGCCGGCCCGACCTCGCCGAGCTCGGCCGCCCGCTCGTCGCGGTCGAGTGGACCCGTTTCCCCGGGGGCGAGCGCAACCCCGACTTCGTCGCCGAGCTCGACCAGCTCGGCGTGCGCCGCGACCAGCCGGTGTACTTCCTGTGCCGCTCCGGGGTGCGCTCCGTGGCAGCGGCCGACGAGGCCACCGCTGCCGGGTGGGACGAGGCGTACAACATCCTCGACGGCTTCGAGGGCGGCGTCGACGACGCCGGCCGCCGCACCCTCGCCGGGTGGAAGGTCGCCGGGCTGCCCTGGCGCCAGGACTGACCCGTGACGCACGACCTCGGCCCCGGCAACCCCCAGCCCTACCTCGACCCCGCCGGTCTCGACCCGCGCACGCTCTCCGTGCGCGGTGGTCAGGCCCGCAGCGCCTTCGACGAGACCGCCGAGGCGATGTACCTCACCTCCGGCTTCGTGTACGGCTCGGCCCGAGAGGCCGAGGCCGCCTTCTCCGGCGAGCGCAGCAAGTTCGTCTACTCGCGCTACGGCAACCCGACCGTCGCGATGTTCGAGGAGCGACTGCGGCTCCTCGAGGGAGCCCCCGCCTGCTACGCGACGGGGTCGGGCATGGGCGCGGTCTTCACCGCCCTGGGCGCGCTGCTCGGCGCCGGCGACCGGGTCGTCGCCTCTCGTGGGCTCTTCGGATCGTGCTTCGTCATCCTCGACGAGATCCTCCCGCGCTGGGGCGTCGAGACCGTCTTCGTCGACGGGCCCGACCTCGAGCAGTGGCGCGAGGCGCTGGCGCAGCCGACGACCGCCGTCTTCTTCGAGACGCCGAGCAACCCGATGCAAGAGCTCGTCGACATCGAGGCCGTGTGCGAGCTCGCACACGCCGCGGGGGCCCAGGTCGTCGTCGACAACGTCTTCGGCACCCCCGTCTTCTCCCGCCCGCTCGACCACGGCGCCGACGTCGTCGTGTACTCGGCGACGAAGCACATCGACGGGCAGGGCAGGGTGCTCGGCGGCGCGATCCTCGGGCCGCAGGAGTACATCCACGGGCCCGTCGAGCAGCTCGTGCGGCACACCGGCCCGAGCCTGTCGCCCTTCAACGCCTGGGTGCTGCTCAAGGGCCTGGAGACGATGGACCTACGGGTGCGCGCGATGGCGTCCTCCGCCCTCGCCGTCGCGGAGCACCTCGACGCGCACCCCGGTGTCGTCTCGACCGTCTACCCCTGGCTGCCCTCGCACCCCCAGCACGACCTCGCCCGCCGGCAGATGAGCGGGGGCGGCACGGTGGTGACCTTCGAGATCGGTGGGGGCAAGGACGACGCCTTCGCCGTCATGGACGCGCTGCGGCTCGTCGACATCTCCAACAACCTCGGTGACAGCAAGTCCCTCATCACCCACCCCGCGACGACGACGCACCGGCGGATGGGCGAGGAGGCGCGCGCCGCGATCGGCATCACCGACGGCACCCTGCGGGTCTCGATCGGTCTCGAGGCGAGCGCCGACCTCGTGGCCGACCTCGACCAGGCACTGCGCAGCACGTCGTCCTGAGCGGACCCGTCCTAGGGTGAGCCGCATGGGTACCCACCGCGTCCTCGGCCTGCGCGACCGCTCGACGGGGGAGCCCGATCCCGACCTCGTCGCCCGCTTCGCGGCGATCCGCGCCGAGCTCGAGGTGCCCGAGGACTTCCCGCCCGAGGCGGTCGCCGAGGCGCGGCGCGTCGCGGAGCAGCCGCTGTCGCTGCCCGGGCGCGACGAGACCGCGCTGCCGCTGCTGACGATCGACCCTCCCGGCTCGATGGACCTCGACCAGGCGATGCACCTCGAGCGCGACCGGCAGGGCTACCGCGTGCGCTACGCGATCGCGCACCTCGTCTCCTTCGTCGAGCCCGGTGGCGCGATCGACGCCGAGGCACGGCGCCGGGGCCAGACCATCTACGCCCCGGACGAGCGGGTGCCGCTGCACCCGCCGGTGCTCTCCGAGGGGGCTGCCAGCCTGCTGCCCGGTCAGGCCACGCCGGCGTACCTGTGGGACATGCGCCTCGACGAGACCGGCGAGGTCACCGCTGTCGAGCTCTACCCCGCGATGGTCCGCTCGGCCGACCGCCTCGACTACGAGGGCGCCCAGGAGCAGCTCGAGACCGCCGAGCCCGACGAGCGCCTCGTCCTGCTGCGCGAGGTGGGAGAGCTCCGGATCGCCCTCGAGCAGGCCCGCGGCGGGGCCACCCTGCCGATGCCCGAGCAGGAGGTGGAGCGCGCCGAGGACGGCTCGTACAGCCTCCAGCTGCGCCCGCTCCTCGCCATCGAGGACTGGAACGCGCAGATCTCGCTGATGACCGGCATGTGCGCCGCCCGGCTCATGCTCGACGCCCGGGTCGGGATCCTGCGCACGATGCCCCCGCCGGACGAGCGCGCGCTGCGTCGTCTGCGCGCCGCCGCCCGGGCGCTCGGCGTGCAGTGGCGCGACGACGTGCCCCACGGCGAGATGCTGCGCTCGCTGGACCGCACGGACGGGCGTCATCTCGCGCTCATCCACGAGGCCACATCGCTCTTCCGCGGGGCGGGGTACACCGCCTTCGACGGCGAGCTGCCCGAGCACACGGAGCAGTCGGCCATCGCCGCACCCTACGCGCACGTCACCGCGCCGCTGCGCCGGCTCGTCGACCGCTTCGGCCTCGCCGTGTGCGCCGCGGTGAGCGCCGGCGAGGAGGTGCCGGCCTGGGCCCGCGACGCGCTCCCGCAGCTGCCGGAGGTCATGGCGGCCTCCGACCGCCTCGCTGGCGCCGTCGAGCGCGCGAGCACCGACGCCGTCGAGGCCGCCGTGCTGCGCGGACGGGTGGGAGAGGAGCTCACCGGCGTCGTCGTCGAGGTCGACGAGGACAAGGAGCGCGTCGAGCTCCAGCTGAGCGAGCCCCCGGCGATGGCCCGGGCCTCCGGCCGCGCCGAGCTCGGCTCGCAGGTGACCGTGCGGGTCGTCGCTGCCGACGTCGCCGCCGGCACCGTCGACCTCGTCGTCGTCTGACCCCCGTCACCTCGCCGGTCGCCCCAGCTTTCCCGCCCTGGGCGGGAAAGCTCGACCTCGGGAAGGGACATTGCCTTCCCGAGGTCGAAGGTTCCTTCCCGAGGTCGTGGCCGGGGGCGAAGGGGGAGCCCGCAGGAGCCGTATGCTGTCCCGCGGATGAGTCAGCCGGGCGGCCGCGGCAGCGATGTCGAGGAAAGTCCGGGCTCCGCAGGGCGAGGTGGTGGCTAACGGCCACCCGGGGCGACCCGCGGGACAGTGCCACAGAGAGAAGACCGCCGGTGCTCGCACCGGTAAGGGTGAAAGGGTGGTGTAAGAGACCACCAGCGGGCCGGGTGACCGGTCCGGCTAGGTAAACCCCACCTGGAGCAAGTCCAGACAGTGCGCGCCCGAGGGCTGCCCGCCCGAGCGCACGGGTAGGACGCGACGAGGTCGTCGGTGACGACGGCCCCAGATGGATGGCCGCCCATCCGCCCCTCGGGGCGGTGGACAGAACCCGGCTTACAGGCTGACTCATCCCCCTTCGGGGTCGGCGGACGTCGACGCCTCGCAGAAGTCTGGACAGGTCTTTGCCAGTCCCGCCACGGGGCGGCTTGTCTGTCCCCATGACCTTCGGACTCGCGATCGCCGTGCTGCCTCTCGTCGTCGTCATGGGTGCCTGCGTCTCGGTGCTCATGGGCAAGACCCCGCTCGGTCGCTGACCAAGCGCGGTCGGCGCGTCACTGCGCCGGCCGCCGCCGGACCAGGACTGCCCGGCCTCAGCCGCCGTCGGGCACGTCGTGCCGGGCCACGTGGCGGAACCACCCGACCGCCGCACCGACGGCGAGCACCGCCGCCCCGACGACGACGCTCTGCACCGGCAGGCACAGCGCGACGACGACGCAGCCGACGAGGCCGCCGACCGGGACGACCCGCAGGGCCGCCGAGCCCGGGAGGGTCAGCGCGCTGGCGTTGGCGATCGCGTAGTAGGTGAGCACGCACACGCTGGAGAAGCCGATGACGGCGCGCACGTCGAAGAGGACGACGAGCAGCAGCACGACGACGGCCACGGTGATCTCCGCCCGGGCGGGGACCCCCTTCGCGTCGACGAGCGCCAGCCCACGGGGCAGGTGGTGGTCGCGCGCCATCGCGAGCACGGTGCGCGAGACACCCAGGAGGAGCGCGAGGAGGGCTCCGCCGGCGGCGACGCCGGCGACGACGCGCAGCACCGGCCCCAGCCACGGCAGACCGGAGATCTCGGCAGCCTCGGCGACGGGGGAGACCCGCGCGCTGAGCCAGTCGGGACCGACGGTGAAGAGGAAGGCCGAGGCGACGAGCAGGTAGACGACCGTCACGACGCCCAGCGACAGGGCGATCGCCCGGGGGAGCGTGCGCTCGGGGTCGCGCACCTCCTCGCCGAGCGTGGCGACCCGGGCGTACCCGGCCATCGCGAAGAAGAGGAATCCCGCGCCCTGGACCGCCCCGAGGAGCCCCGGCTCGCTCTCGCGGGCGGGCAGGTCGGACAGGATCGCCGGGGGCGAGGCGAGCATGACGGCGACGAAGCCGAGCAGCGCGACGAGCACGAGCGCGACGACCGCTGCCGCGACCCTCGCGCTGCGCTGCACGCCGGCGAGGTTGAGCGCCAGCACCGCGAGGACGACGAGGACGGCGAGCACGGCCTGCTGGTCGGGCATGAGGTACGCGCCCACGGTGAGGGCCATCGCCGCGCAGGACGCCGTCTTGCCGGTGATGAAGGCCCACCCGGCCAGGTGCCCCCACGGCACCCCGAGACGCTCCCGGCCGTAGACGTAGGCGCCGCCGGACGTCGGGTAGCGCGCGGCGAGCCGAGCACTGCTGTGGGCGTTCGCCCCGGCGACGAGGACCGCGATCGCCAGCGCGACGAGGAGCAGGTCCCCGGCCGCGCGGGCCGCCGGCGCGAAGGCGACGAAGACCCCTGCGCCGAGCATCGCGGCGAGCCCGACGACGACCGCGTCGCCGAGCCCGAGGCTGCGCCTCAGCGTCTGGTCGTGACCTCCGGTGGCTGCCATGGCTGCTCGAGGTGCCGTGCCCCTCGGGGGGACGACGGCGGCCTCAGGCGTTCGCCGCCAGGTAGGCCGCGCCGATGATGCCGGCCTTGTTGCGCAGCTTCGCCGGGACGATCTCGGTGCGGATCTCGAGGAGCGGCAGGAAGTGGTCGGCGTGCTTGCTCACGCCACCGCCGACGACGAAGAGGTCGGGCCACAGCAAGTCCTCGACGACGCGGTAGTAGCGGGTGAGGCGCTGGGCCCACTGCTCCCAGTCGAGGTCCTCGCGCTCGCGGGCGCTGTCGGCGGCGCGGGTCTCCGCGTCGTGCCCGTCGATCTCGAGGTGGCCGAGCTCGGAGTTGGGCATGAGCTGCCCGTCAAGGAGCACGGCCGAGCCGATGCCGGTGCCGAGCGTCGTGAGCACGACGAGCCCGTCGTGCTTGCGCGCCGCGCCGAAGTGCCGCTCGGCGACCCCGGCCGCGTCGGCGTCGTTGACGATGACGACATCGCGGCCGAGCCGCTTCTCGAAGAGCGCCTCGGCGTCGACGTCCACCCACGAGGGGTCGATGTTCGCGGCGCTGCGCGCGACGCCGTGGGTGACGACCGCGGGCAGCGTGATGCCGACCGCCGCGTCCTTCTTCAGCCCGAACTGGGAGACGATCTCGGCGACGACGTCGCACACCGCGTCGGGTGTCGCGACGTCGGGCGTCGGGATGCGCAGACGGTCGTCGGCGAAGGCGCCCTTGCGCAGGTCGACGGGGGCTCCCTTGATGCCGGAGCCGCCGACGTCGATGCCGAGGGCGGTGCTCGTCGTGGCCATGTGATCTCGCTTCTCGTGCGCGGTCAGGGGGTCAGGGCAGGGTGAGGATCTCGGGGCCGTCCTCGGTGATGAGGACGGTGTGCTCGAACTGCGCCGAGCGACGCAGGTCCTTCGTCGCGACGGTCCAGCCGTCCTCCCACATCGTCCACTCGTGGGTGCCGAGGTTGAGCATCGGCTCCACGGTGAAGGTCATGCCGGGCTCGATGACGGTGTCGTAGCCGGGGGCCGCGTCGTAGTGCGGGATGACGAGACCGGAGTGGAAGGCGCTGCCGATGCCGTGGCCCGTGAAGTCGCGCACGACGCCGTAGCCGAAGCGGGCCGCGTACTTCTCGATGACCCGGCCGATGATGTTGACCTGGCGGCCGGGCACGGCCGCGCGGATGCCGCGCATCATCGCCTCGTGGGTGCGCTCTACGAGCAGGCGCGACTCCTCGTCGACCTCGCCGACGAGATAGGTCGCGTCGGTGTCGCCGTGCACGCCGTCGAGGTAGGCCGTGATGTCGATGTTGACGACGTCGCCGTCCTGGAGCGGGCGGTCGTCGGGGATGCCGTGGCAGACGACCTCGTTGACCGAGGTGCACAGCGACTTCGGGAAGCCGCGGTAGCCCAGGGTCGAGGGGTAGGCGCCGTGGTCGAGGAGGTACTCGTGGCCGACGCGGTCGATCTCGTCGGTCGTCACGCCCGGGGCGATGACCTCGGCGGCGGCGGCCATGGCCCGCGCGGCGAGCCGGCCGGCCACGCGCATCCGCTCGATCGTCTCGGCGTCCTTGACCTCGGGGCCGGTGTACGGCTGGGGCGCGGGGCGGTCGACGTACTCGGGACGGGCGATCGAGGCCGGGACGGGTCGGCGGGGCGAGACCGTGCCGGGTCGGACGGGCGCGGCGGGGCTGGCAGGTGCTGCTCCGGGCATACGGTGGAGTCTAGGCATCTCGTCGGCGACGCAACGGCGAGGCCGCCATGTCTGCGCAGAAGGAGCTGTCGATGACCTACTGGTACAACATCGAGTCCGGCCAGGTGGAGCCCGACGAGAGCAAGTCCGCGGGTGAGAACCTCATGGGCCCGTACGACACCGAGGAGCAGGCCCGCAACGCCCTCGCCTCGGCCGCCGAGCGCACCGCGCAGTGGGACCAGGAGGACGAGGAGTACGAGGAGGGCCGCTGAGGCCCGTCTCGTGCCGTCGAAGGGGGAGCCACCCGCCGCAGCGGGTGGCTCCCCCTTCGCCGTGCTCGGAACAGACCTCAGCTGCGCCGGTGGAGGGCGAGGCAGTAGGAGCCGTCACCCGGCCACGCCTGGGCGTCCCACCCGGCGTAGCGGCGCACGAGGGAGAGCCCGGCGGCGAAGGTCGCGCGCTCGTAGGTCTGCCACGAGACCGGTGCGGCCGCGGCGGGCTCGTGCCCGGGCAACGACCACCCGGCGACGAGGACGCCCTCGGGGGTGAGGTGGCCGCGCAGGTGGCGCAGGACGTCGACGAGCGTGCCGTCGGCGAGGTAGGGCACGACGTTGCCCGCCATGAGCACGACGTCGAAGGTCTGGCCGCGCAGCTCCAGCGAGGCGAGGTCGGCCCGCACGAAGCGGGTGACGTCGTCTCGCTCGCGCGCCACCTCGACCATGTCGCCGTCGGCGTCGACCCCGACGACGTCGTGGCCCAGGCGGGTCAGCTCGGAGGCGACGCGCCCGGTGCCGCAGCCGGCGTCGAGGACCCGGATGGGGGCGGGCAGCAGCTCGTGGACGAAGCGGGCCTCGCCGTGGATGTCGACGCCGCGCTCGACGAGCGCGTCGAAGCGGCGCTGGTAGGCGGTGGCCGCGTCGATGCCGCCGCTCACCTCGGACCAGCGGGTGCGGATCTCGGGCAGCTCGTCAGGCATCGACGTGGAGCCCTCGAGTCGGGATGCGTGCATCACGCATCGAAGGAGTGCTCCGCGGCGGGGAAGGTGCCGGCCTGGACCTCACGGGCGAATTCGCCCGCAGCGCGGGAGAGCTCGCCGCGCAGGTCGGCGTACTTCTTGACGAAGCGGGGCGCCTTGCCCCCGTGCAGGCCGGCCATGTCCTGCCACACGAGCACCTGGGCGTCGCACGACGGGCCGGCGCCGATGCCGACGGTGGGGATGCGCAGCTCCTCGCTCACCCGGGCGGCGACGGGCGCGGGCACCATCTCGAGGACGACGGCGAAGGCCCCGGCGGCCTCGACGGCGCGGGCGTCGGCGAGCGTGCGCTCGGCCTGCTCCTCGCCGCGGCCCTGGACCCGGTAGCCGCCGAGGGTGTGCTCGCTCTGCGGGGTGAAGCCGATGTGCGCGCACACCGGGATGCCGCCGCGCACGAGGCGCTCGATCGTCGGTGCCATCTCGACCCCGCCCTCGAGCTTGACGGCGTGCGCGCCGCCCTCCTTCATGAAGCGGGCGGCCGTGAGGTAGCCCTGCTCGGGGGAGGCCTGGTAGCTGCCGAAGGGGAGATCGGCCAGGACGAGCGCGCGCGTCGCGGCGCGGGAGACGGCCCGCGTGAGGAAGACCATCTCCTCGACGCTCACCGGCAGCGTCGTGTCGTAGCCGTAGACGTTGTTGCCGGCCGAGTCGCCGACGAGGAGCACCTCGATGCCGGCCTCGTCGAAGATCTCCGCCGTGTACATGTCGTAGGCGGTGAGCATGCTCCAGCGATCGCCACGGTCGGTCATCGCCTGCAGGTGCGGGATGCGCACGCGGCGCTTGCCGGCGGCGGCCGGGGCGGTGCCCCCGCCGTACGGGGCGGTGGTCTCGCCGGGTGCGTCCTGGGCGTTCGGGCTCGAGGGCATGGCGTCAGCCTAGGGGGTCGCCCCGACGGGCCAGGATGACCGCTCGGCAGTCAGTGCACGGACTGCAAGAAGTAAGGATTCCTCCAAGAAGATCTCGGATCTCTTCCGGACGGCCGGACGGCTTGCTCAACTACGAGGACCGTCACGCGGCACCCCTGAGCCGCTCGTCCACGAAAGAAGTCCCCTAGTGAAGAGACGTCACAGCACAGCTCTGGCCGGGATCGCCACCTCGGCCCTGGTCTTCACCCTCGCCCCCACGACCGCGACCGCGACCGCCGGTGCGAGCGAGGTCCCGCCCCAGGACGGGACCAGCAAGAACGTCCAGCAGGACGACAAGCCCAACCCGCTGGGCGACGCGCAGCGCCGCCTGCGCGAGGACGCCGTCGACAAGCTCGTCAAGGGCGAGGCCGACGTCGTCACCCGCGGCGGCAAGAAGGTCATCGAGCTCAAGGGCGCGAAGGACGGCAAGGGCAACCGCAAGAAGAGCAAGTACGTCGAGTACGACGTCAACCGCGAGGCCTCGGTCTTCACGGTCCTCACCGACTTCGGTGACAGGGTCAGCTCGCCCCAGGGCGGCGCCCCGGGCCCGGTGCACAACCGGATCCCGAAGCCGGACCGCAACTGGAACAACGACGCCACGGACAACAACTCGACGATCTGGCAGAGCGACTTCGACCAGGAGCACTACCAGGACCTCATGTTCGCCGAGGGCAAGGAGTCCTTCCGCGACTTCTACCTCAAGCAGTCCAACGGTCGCTTCAGCACCACCGGTGACGTCTCCGACTGGGTGAAGGTGCCCTACAACGAGGCGCGCTACGGGCACAACCCCGTCAAGGGCGACGGCACCTCCGAGGCCGACGGCTACTGGAACTACGTCAAGGACACCGCGCAGGCCTGGTACGACGACCAGGTCGCCCAGGGCAAGAGCCTCGAGGAGATCAAGGCCTACCTGCGCACCTTCGACCAGTGGGACCGCTACGACCACGACGGCGACGGTGACTTCGACGAGCCGGACGGCTACATCGACCACTTCCAGGCCATCCACGCCGGTGAGGGCGAGGAGGCCGGCGGCGGCGCCGAGGGCGAGGACGCCATCTGGAGCCACCGCTGGTACGCCTACTCCAACCTCGCGGGCAAGGCCGGTCCCTCCGGCAACCTCCTCGGTGGTGTCCCGATCGGAGACTCCGGCCTGTGGATCGGTGACTACACCACCGAGCCCGAGAACGGCGGCCTGGGTGTCTTCACCCACGAGTTCGGTCACGACCTCGGTCTGCCGGACCTCTACGACACCGCTGGTGGCGACAACGGCACCGGCTTCTGGTCCCTCATGTCCGCCGGCAGCTGGCTCAACGACGGCACCGAGGACATCGGCTCCAAGCCCGGCTACATGGGCGCGTGGGAGAAGCTGCAGCTCGGCTGGCTCGACGTCCAGACCATCGACCCGTCGAAGAAGCGGGTGACCACGGCCAAGCTCGGCCCGGCCGACCGCGACGACAAGAAGCGGCCGCAGGCGCTGTCCGTCCTCCTCCCGGAGAAGACGAACACGACGGAGTACAACACCCCGCACTCCGGCTCCATGCAGTGGTGGGGCGGCTCGGCGGACGACCTCAACAGCACGCTGACCCGCAGCATCGACCTCACCGGCAAGAAGACCGCCTCGGTCTCCGCCTGGACCTGGTACGACATCGAGGAGGGCTACGACTTCCTCTACGGCCAGGTGAGCACCGACGGCGGCGCGACGTGGACCGACACCGGCAGCCCGATCAGCGGTGTCAGCCGCTCGTGGACCCAGAAGACCTGGGACCTGTCGAAGTGGGCTGGTCAGAAGGTCGACTTCCGCTTCCGCTACGCCACCGACGGCGGCGTGCACGAGGACGGTCCCTTCCTCGACGACATCACGGTGACCGCCGACGGCGCGACCCTGCTCTCCGACGACGTCGAGTCCGGTGACAACGGCTGGACCGCCAAGGGCTTCGAGCGCATGGACGGCACGACGACCGAGACGGTCCAGAGCTACTACCTCGCGGAGAACCGCGTCTACAGCGGGTACGACAAGTACCTCAAGACGGGCCCGTACAACTTCGGCTGGTCCTCGACCAAGCCGGACTGGGTGGAGCGCTTCCCGTACCAGAACGGCCTGCTGGTCTGGTACATCAACAACGAGTACACCGACAACAACACGAGCCAGCACCCCGGCTACGGCCAGGTCCTTCCCGTCGACGCCCGGCCCACCCCGGTCACGTTCTCGGACGGCTCGCTCCTGGGCAACCGTCGTCAGCCCTTCGACGCCACCTTCGGCCTCGAGCGGACCGACCCGGTGACCTTCCACAAGAACGGCACGGCGACCTCGCTGCGCTGGCAGGCGGCCATCCCGAAGTTCGACGACACGAACGTCGACAAGTACTGGTCGGCGAAGAACCCCCAGGGCTCGACGAAGGTCGCGGGCTCCGGGACGACGATCGAGGTGCTCTCCGGCACCGGCGACAACATGCAGGTCCAGGTCTCGCGCAAGAAGTGAGCCCGGCCCGGCGTGCCTGACGCCACCCCCGACGGCGCCCGCCGTGACCCGCGTGGTCACGGCGGGCGCCGTGCGTCCATGGGGCAGGATGGGGCCATGGATCGCCAGCAGGAGTTCGTCCTTCGCACCATCGAGGAGCGCGACATCCGCTTCGTGCGGCTGTGGTTCACCGACGTCCTCGGGACGCTGAAGTCGGTCGCCATCGCCCCCGCGGAGCTCGAGGGTGCCTTCGCCGAGGGGATCGGCTTCGACGGCAGCGCCATCGAGGGCTTCACCCGCGTGTACGAGGCGGACATGCTGGCCAAGCCCGACCCCTCGACCTTCCAGGTCCTGCCGTGGCGCGGCGAGCGCCCCGGCACCGCGCGGATGTTCTGCGACATCACCCTGCCCGACGGCAACCCGGCGCTGGCCGACGCGCGCTACGTCCTGCGACGCACGCTCTCGCGGGCCGCGGACATGGGCTTCTCCTTCTACACCCACCCCGAGATCGAGTTCTTCCTGCTCAAGTCCGGCTCCGGGGCCCCCGAGCCGGTCGACCAGGGCGGGTACTTCGACCACGTGCCGAAGGGGACGGCGCACGACTTCCGTCGCGCGGCCATCACCATGCTCGAGCAGGTGGGCATCTCCGTGGAGTTCAGCCATCACGAGGGCGCCCCGGGGCAGAACGAGATCGACCTGCGCTACGCCGACGCGCTGTCGACGGCCGACAACATCATGACCTTCCGCACCGTCATCAAGGAGGTCGCCCTCGAGCAGGGCATCTACGCGACCTTCATGCCCAAGGTCTTCGCCGACCACCCGGGCTCGGGCATGCACACCCACATGTCGCTCTTCGAGGGCGACTCCAACGCCTTCTACGAGCCCGGCGCGCCGTACTCGCTGAGCAAGACCGGGCGGCAGTTCATCGCCGGCCTGCTCACCCACGGACGCGAGTTCACCCTCATCACCAACCAGTGGGTCAACAGCTACAAGCGGCTGTGGGGCGGCGGCGAGGCACCGGCGCACCTCACCTGGGGCCACAACAACCGCTCCGCGATGGTCCGCGTGCCGATGTACAAGCCGAACAAGGCCAACAGCAGCCGGGTCGAGGTGCGCACGCTCGACGCCGCGTGCAATCCCTACCTCGCCTTCTCGGTGATGCTCGCCGCGGGGCTCAAGGGGATCGAGGAGGGCTACGACCTGCCGGCCGAGACCGAGGACGACGTCTGGCAGCTCACGGACCGCGAGCGTCGCGCCATGGGCATCAAGCCCCTGCCCGCCTCGCTCTCGGAGGCGATCGACGCGATGGAGTCCAGCGAGCTCGTCGCCCAGACCCTGGGGGAGCACGTCTTCGACTTCGTCCTGCGCAACAAGAAGCAGGAGTGGGACGACTACAGGCGCCAGGTCACCCCCTTCGAGCTCGAGCGCCTGCTGCCTCGCCTGTGATGGCGCCCGGGCGACGAGAGCCGTCGAGCCTGGCCCGGCGCGGCCTGGTCGACGCGGAGCGTGCTGAGCAGCTGCTCGCCGACCCCGTGCTCACCGAGCTCGAGGGCTGCCGCGACGCGCTCGTCGACACGCTGTCTCGCTGTGCCGACCCAGACGCCGCGCTCCTCGGCCTGGTGCGCCTCGTCGAGGCGGCCGCCCAGCAGGGCGAGGACGGACTGCTCGGCGCCCTGTGCGCCGACGACCGGGCCCGACGTCGGGTCCTCGGGGTCCTCGGTGCGTCGACCGCCCTCACCGACCACCTCGTCGCGCACCCTGGGCACTGGCACGCGGTCGTCGAGGCCGAGGGGCTCGACCCCGCAGCCCGAGCCGGGGCGATGATCGCCGCCGTGCGCGACCCGGGTGACCTCGAGCCCCAGGACGCGCTGCGCGTCGAGTACCGGCGTCAGCTCGTCGCCATCGCCGCGCTCGACGTCACCTCCGGCGACCCCGTCTCGGAGCTGCCGGTCGCCGCCGCCGCCCTCGCAGATCTCGCCGGCGCTGCGCTCGAGGCCGCGCTCGTCATCGCCCAGGACGAGCTGCCCGACGAGGCGGCAGCGGCCCGGCTCGCGGTCATCGGCATGGGCAAGGCCGGCGGCCGAGAGCTCAACTACATCTCCGACGTCGACGTCATCTTCGTCGCCGAGGCCGCCGAGGGGCACGACGAGGGCGAGGCGATCGCGGCCGCGACCCGGCTGGCCAGCCGGCTGATGTCGGCCTGCGCCGCGTCGACCGCGCACGGGTCGTTGTGGCCCGTGGACGCCAACCTCCGGCCCGAGGGCGCTCAGGGTCCGCTCGTGCGCACGGTGGCCAGCCATCGCACCTACTACCAGCGGTGGGCCAAGACCTGGGAGTTCCAGGCGCTGCTCAAGGCCCGC
The DNA here is from genome assembly GCF_040547045.1 of Janibacter sp. UYMM211. NCBI lineage: Bacteria > Bacillati > Actinomycetota > Actinomycetes > Micrococcales > Intrasporangiaceae > Janibacter > Janibacter sp. UYMM211. Next base: position 37,162 of record NZ_JBEPOY010000008.1, read on the forward strand.
CCGATGGCCGGGGATCCCGAGGTGGGCGCCGCCTACCTCGACGCCATCTGCCCTTTCGTGTGGCAGGCGAGCTCACGAGAGGACTTCGTCGACGACGTGCAGTCCATGCGGCGCCGGGTGGAGGACCACATCCCCAGCGGCGAGGCCGCGCGCCAGCTCAAGCTCGGTCCGGGCGGGCTGCGGGACGTCGAGTTCAGCGTCCAGCTGCTGCAGATGGTCCACGGGCGCACCGACGAGACGCTGCGCTCGGGCACCACTCTCGACGCGCTCGCCGCCCTGTCCCGGGGCAGCTACGTCGGGCGACGTGACGCATCGACGCTCGACCACGCGTACCGGACCCTGCGCACGCTCGAGCACCGGATCCAGCTGCGCCGGATGAGACGCACCCATCTCATGCCCACCGGGGCCACCGACCTGCGCCACCTCGGCCGTGCCCTGCGCATCTTCTCCGAGCCCGAGAAGGGCGTCACCGCGCTGCGCTCGGAGACCTCGCTCGAGGTGCGCCGCCTCCACCAGCGGCTCTTCTACCGCCCGCTCCTGTCGGCCGTGGCCCGCCTCTCCGACGACGACGTGCGCCTGTCGCCCGAGGCGGCGCGCGAGCGCCTGCTCGCGCTGGGGTACCGCGACCCGGCGGGCGCCCTGCGGCACATCGAGGGGCTCACCGGGGGCGTCTCGCGCAGCGCCTCCATCCACCGCCAGCTGCTGCCGGTCATGCTCGAGTGGTTCGGCGAGGAGGCCGACCCCGACGCCGGGCTGCTCGCCTTCCGCAAGGTGAGCGACGCCCTCGGCACGACCCCCTGGTACCTGCGTCTGCTGCGCGACGAGGGCACCGCGGCCCGCACCCTCGCCCGGGTGCTCGGGGCGAGCCGCTTCACCGGCGACCTGCTCCTCGCCAGCCCGGAGGCCGTGCAGATGCTCGGCGAGAGCGGCGGGCTCGTCCCGCGCTCGCGCGAGGACATCGAGCGCCGGATGCGGGCCGCCGCCGGCCGCAAGGACGAGCTCGAGAGCGCGATCTCCTCGATCCGGGCGATCCGACGCGCCGAGTTCTTCCGCGTCGCCGTCGCTGACCTCACCGAGCAGATCGGGCTCGACGACGTCGGGCGGGCCCTCACCGAGCTCACCTGCGCCACCCTCGACGCCGCGCTCGGCGTCGTCGGGCCGGCCGTCGAGGCCGAGCTCGGCCGACCGCTCGGCACCGACCTGCTCGTCGTCGGCATGGGCCGCCTCGGCGGGCGCGAGGTCGGCTACGCGAGCGACGCCGACGTCCTCTTCGTCCACGACCCCCACGACGGGGTGGCGGACGCCGAGGCCCAGGAGGCGGCGGCCGCCGTCGTCTCCCGTCTGCGCACGCTGCTCGGCACCCCCGGCAGCGACCCCCCGCTCGGGCTCGACGCCGACCTTCGCCCCGAGGGCAAGGCCGGGCCGCTCGTGCGCAGCCTGGCGTCCTACCGCGCGTACTACGAGCGGTGGTCCGAGCCGTGGGAGGCCCAGGCGCTCCTGCGCGCCGCCCCGTGCGCGGGCGACGAGGCCCTGGGGGAGCGCTTCGTGGCGCTCGTCGACCCGATGCGGTGGCCGAAGGGGGGTCTCTCGAGCGACGCGGTGCGCCAGGTGCGGCGGCTCAAGGCGCGCATGGAGGGCGAGCGCCTGCCGCGCGGCGCCGACCGGCGCACCCACTTCAAGCTCGGCTACGGCGGGCTGTCGGACGTCGAGTGGACGATCCAGCTCCTCCAGATGCAGCACGCCCACGAGGTGGCCGGCCTGCGCACGACGCAGACCCTGCCGGCGATCGCGGCAGCGGTCGAGGCCGGTCTGCTCGAGCGCGCCGACGCCGACGCGATGCGCGAGGCGTGGTCGATGGCCTCGCGGCTGCGCAACGCGGGGATGCTGCTGCGCGCCCGGCCCGTCGACTCGGTGCCGTCGAACCTGCGCGAGGCCGACGGGGTCGGCCGGATCGTCGGCATGCCGCCGCAGTCCGGGCTCACCCTCGCCGAGTCCTACCGCCGCACGGCGCGGCACGCCCGCTCCGTCACCGACCGGGTCTTCTACGGCGAGGTCTGAGCGCACCCCCGCCTGGTGAGACCTGGCGAAGGGGTGCCGCGAGCGGTACCTAAGATGGAGCCATGCTCTCGACGACTGACCTGCGTGGTACCGACCTGTCGGTGACCGAGCTGCGTGCGGCGCTGCCGCGCGCGGAGTACGACGTCGAGGCCGCCCTGCATGCCGTCACCCCCATCGTCGCCGACGTCGCCGAGCGCGGCGCCGAGGCTCTCCTCGAGCTCGCCGAGCGCTTCGACGGTGTGCGCCCGCAGCGCCTGCGCGTGCCGGCCGAGGTCATGCAGCGCGCGCTCGAGCTCCTCGACCCCGACGTGCGCCGCGCGCTCGAGGTCTCGATCGAGCGGGCGCGGCTCGTGCACGCCGACCAGGTGCGCACCGACACCACGACCCAGGTGAGCCCGGGCGGCACCGTCACCGAGCGCTGGGTGCCCGTCGACCGCGTCGGCCTCTACGTGCCCGGCGGTCTCGCGGTCTACCCGTCCTCGGTCGTCATGAACGTCGTCCCCGCCCAGATCGCCGGGGTCTCCTCGCTCGCCGTGGCGAGCCCGCCCCAGCGCGACAACGCCGGGGAGCTCGCCGGCTATCCCCACCCGACGATCCTCGCCGCCTGCGCGCTCCTCGGGGTCGACGAGGTCTACGCGACCGGCGGGGCCCAGGCCGTCGCCGCCTTCGCCCACGGCTTCGACGACACGACGGCCGAGCCGGTCGACGGGCGCGTGCCGCGCTGCGAGCCGGTGAGCCTCGTCACCGGCCCGGGCAACGTCTACGTCGCCGCCGCCAAGCGCCTGCTCAAGGGCCTCATCGGCATCGACTCCGAGGCCGGCCCGACCGAGATCGCCGTGCTCGCGGACGCGGGTGCCGACCCCGAGCACGTCGCCGCCGACCTCGTCAGCCAGGCCGAGCACGACCCGCTCGCCGCGTCGGTGCTCGTCACCGACAGCACCGAGCTCGCCGCCGCCGTCGAGGAGGCGGTGACCCGACGCGCCCTCGCGACGAAGCACTCCGAGCGCGTCCGGACCGCCCTCACCGGTCCGCAGTCCGGGGTCGTGCTCGTCGACGACCTCGACGCCGGGCTCGCCGTCGTCAACGCCTACGGGGCCGAGCACCTCGAGATCATCACGGCCGACTCACCCGCCGTCGCCGCCCGGGTGCGCAACGCCGGCGCGGTCTTCGTCGGCACGTACAGCCCCGTCTCGCTCGGCGACTACGCCGCCGGCAGCAACCACGTCCTGCCCACCGGCGGGTGCGCCTGCCACAGCAGCGGCCTGTCCGTGCAGTCCTTCCTGCGCGGCATCCACGTCATCCACTACGACGAGCAGGCCCTCACCGAGGTCGGGCAGCACGTCGTCACGCTCGCCGAGGCCGAGGACCTGCCCGCGCACGGCGAGGCCGTCACGGCGCGCACCGGGCAGACGGTCGCCCGATGAGCGGGCCCGCACCTGCCCCCGGCGCCCAGGTCGAGGCCGCCCTGCGACCCGACCTGCGCGGCCGGACCGCCTACGGCGCCCCCCAGCTCGACGTCGCCGTGCAGCTCAACACCAACGAGAGCAGCTACCCCGTGCCCGACGAGGTCGTCGCCGACGTCCTCGCGCGCCTGGGGGAGGACCTCGCCGGGCTCAACCGCTACCCGGACCGCGAGTTCGTCGGGCTGCGCAAGGCGCTCGTCGACTACCTCGAGCTGCAGTCCGGCACCCGGCTGCGTCCCGAGCAGGTGTGGGCCGGCAACGGCAGCAACGAGGTGCTCCAGCACCTCGTGCTCGCCTTCGGCGGGGCCGGGCGCACCGCGCTGGGCTTCACGCCGGCGTACTCGATGCACCCGATCATCGTCGAGACCCTCGGCACCCGGTGGGTGGACGGCCAGCGCGACGCCGAGAGCTTCGACCTCGAGGTGGGCTCGGCGGTCGAGCAGGTCCGGGCGAGCGACCCCGACCTCGTCTTCTTGTGCTCCCCGAACAACCCGACGGGCACCGCGCTCCCCTTCGAGTCGATCGAGGCGGTCCTCGCGGCCGCGCCCCGGGCGATCGTCGTCGTCGACGAGGCGTACGCCGAGTTCGCGCGGCCGGGCACCCCGAGCGCCCTCGCGCTGCTCGAGCACCACGAGCGGCTCGTCGTCACGCGCACGATGAGCAAGGCCTTCACCCTCGCCGGGGCGCGCCTGGGCTACCTCGCCGCGCACCCGAGCCTCGTCGACGCCCTGCGGCTCGTGCGCCTGCCCTACCACCTCTCGACGCCCACCCAGGCCGTCGCCGAGGTCGCCCTGGCCCACGCGCCGCGGCTGCTGTCGACAGTCGAGGCGATCAAGGAGCAGCGCGACCGGCTCGTCACCGAGCTCGCCGAGATGGGTCTGCGACCCGTGCCCAGCGACGCCAACTTCGTCCTCTTCGGAGGGCTCGCCGACGCCCCCGCCACCTGGCAGGCTCTGCTCGACGCGGGCGTGCTCGTCCGCGACGTCGGCATCCCCGGCCACCTGCGGGTCACCGCGGGCACGCCGGAGGAGACCACCGCCTTCCTCACCGCCCTGCGCTCCCTGCTCCCGCAGCACCTCGCGCCGACCAGCACCACGACCGCCACTGCCGAAGGGGCCCGCCCGTGACCACCCAGCAGCACCGGACCGCGACCATCTCGCGCGCCACGTCCGAGAGCTCGGTCGAGCTGCGCATCGACCTCGACGGCACCGGGCGCAGCTCGGTCTCGACGGGGGTGCGCTTCTACGACCACATGCTCGCCTCGCTGGCCAAGCACAGCCTCATCGACATCGACGTCACGGCCACCGGTGACACGGACGTCGACGCGCACCACACCGTCGAGGACGTCGCGATCTGCCTCGGCGACGCCCTGCGCGAGGCGCTCGGCGACAAGTCCGGCATCTCTCGCTTCGGCGACGCGACCGTGCCGCTCGACGAGGCGCTCGTGCACGCCGTCGTCGACGTCGCCGGCCGCCCCTACGTCGTCCACACCGGTGAGCCCGAGGGGCAGCAGTACGTCGTCATCGGCGGCGCCTACGTCGGCTCCCTCACCCGGCACGTCCTCGAGACGCTCGGCCACCACGCCGGCATCGCGCTCCACGTGCGCGTGCTCGCCGGCCGCGACCCGCACCACATCGTCGAGGCGCAGTTCAAGGCCGTCGCCCGTGCCCTGCGCGCCGCGGTGGCTCTCGACCCCCGGGTCGAGGGCATCCCCAGCGCCAAGGGCGCGCTGTAAGCCGATCCCGGTGAGCGCACTCGTCCTCGTCTCCGCGTCGGCCGCGTCGGCCTCGACGTGGGTCCGGCGCGGCGTCGTGGCCTGCCACGTCGCCGAGCAGCACGGCTGGACCCTCGTCTCCGCGGCGCCCGGCCGGGTCGCGGCCGCGGCCCCCTACGACGACCCGACGTCGGTGCTGCTCGCCCGACCCGTCGGGCCGCGCGTGGCGCCCTCCCTCGGTCTCGGCGTCGTCGGCGACCGCGCCGTCATCGCCGCCCAGTCCACCGGCTGGCGCACGATGAAGCGCTGGGCCGTCCGGATGCGTCGGGGCTCCCTCGTGCGCCAGGGCGACCTCGCGCCGCTGCGCCCGGGTGACCTCGCCCCCTTCGCCGGGGCCGGCGTGAGCACCGCCGAGGTGACCGCCGCGCTCGAGGAGACCCAGCTGCCCTCGCACGACTGGCTCGCGCACGTCCTCGAGGTGCTCCAGCTGCCCGGCGCGCAGGTCGTGCGCGGCGAGGACCAGCCCGGCGCGCTCGTCGAGCCCGACCCCCGCTCGCTCGCCGGCTTCGCCCGCGTCGCCGAGGACGGCCGCCCATGACCGACGTCGTCGTCCTCGACTACGGCAGCGGCAACGTCCGCTCCGTCGTCCGCGCCCTCGAGCACGTCGGCGCCGCTGTCGAGCTCACCTCCGACCTCGCCCGCGCGGAGCGGGCCGACGGCCTGCTCGTGCCCGGCGTCGGCAACTTCCACGCCTGCATGACCGGTCTGCGCGACGCCGGCGGCGGCGAGGTCGTCCGGGCCCGGCTCGCCCACGGCGCACCGACCCTCGGCATCTGCGTCGGCATGCAGGTCATGCTCGACGGCTCCGACGAGCCCTCGCCCGACCCGCAGCCGGGCCTGGGCCTGTGGCCGGGCTCGGTGCACCGGGTCGACGCCCCCGTCGTGCCGCACATGGGCTGGACCCCCGTCGTGGCCGGCCGGGGCAGCGCGCTGCTCGACGGGCTCGACGGCGAGCGCTTCTACTTCGTCCACTCCTACGCCGTCACCGACACGGCAGCGCTGGGGGAGCGGGTCGTCTCGGTCGCCGAGCACGGCCACCCCTTCGCCGCCGCCGTCGAGGACGGCACCTTGTCCGCCACGCAGTTCCACCCCGAGAAGTCCGGGGACGCGGGACTGCACCTCTTGAAGAACTGGGTGAGCTCACTATGACCAGCGCGACCGACCCGATCCCGAGCCTGGAGCTGCTGCCGGCCGTCGACGTCTCCGAGGGGCGGGCCGTCCAGCTCGTCCAGGGCGTCGCCGGCAGCGGGGGCCAGTTCGGCGACCCCGTCGAGGCGGCGCTGTCGTGGCAGGAGCAGGGCTCGCGCTGGCTCCACCTCGTCGACCTCGACGCCGCCTTCGGGCGGGGGAGCAACGCCGACCTGCTCGCCGAGATCGTCGGCCGGCTCGACATCGACGTCGAGATGAGCGGGGGCATCCGCGACGAGGTGACCCTGCGCCGTGCCCTCGCGACCGGGTGCCGTCGGGTCAACCTCGGCACCGCGGCGCTCGAGGACCCGGAGTGGACCGCGAGCGCCATCGCGACGTACGGCGACCGGGTCGCCGTCGGTCTCGACGTGCGCGGCACGACGCTCGCGGCCCGCGGGTGGACGAGCGAAGGGGGAGACCTCTGGGAGACCCTCGCGCGCCTGGACTCCGAGGGCTGCGCCCGCTACGTCGTCACCGACGTCGCGAAGGACGGCATGCTCGCCGGCCCGAACCTGCAGCTCCTGCGTGACGTCTGCGCCGCGACGCAGCGACCCGTCGTCGCCTCCGGCGGCGTGACGACCTCGGACGACGTCGCCGCCCTGCGCGAGCTCGTGCCGCTGGGCGTCGAGGGCGCGATCGTCGGCTCCGCGCTCTACCGCGGCACCCTGACGATGGCCGACGCCATCGCGGCGGCCGGGCCCCAGTGACCTCGCCCGAGCAGCCCGAGCAGGTCCCGCAGACCCGCCCGGCCGACTCGGCCGGGGTCCCGTGGGGCGGGCGGGCCGTGCCGCACTCGGGCTTCGAGGGCGACGACGGCTCGCGCGACCCTCGCCTGGGCGCCGCGCTCGGCACGGGCGACGACGCGGCGCTCGTCGAGGCCCTGCGCGGTGCTCGGCTGCTCGTGCCGGTGACGGCCGTCGCGGCAGAGACGACCGAGGGCACGAGCGGCCTCACCGCCGAGAAGGAGACGGACATGGCCGTCGTCCTGCTCGACAACCCCGACGGGCGCACCGCGCTGCCCGTCTTCTCCAGCGCCGCCGACCTCGCGGCCTTCGACACCTCGCTGCGCCCCGTGCCGGTCACGGCCGAGCGGGCGGCCGAGGCGGCGATCTCCGAGCAGGCCCAGCTCATGGTGCTCGACTGCGCGAGCGAGCACGCCGTCGAGGTGCGCTCGAGCATGCTGTGGGCGCTCGTCCAGCGTCAGCCCTGGCTGCCGCCGCACGAGGACCCCTTCGTCGCCCGTTCCGTCGCCGCCGCGCTCTCCGGTGCGCCCGAGGTCCTCGGGCACGACCTGGTCGCCGGCGCCGAGCCCGGCGAGCTCGTCCTGTCGCTGCAGATCGTGCCCGGCCTGGCGACCGAGCAGCTGCAGGCTGTCGTCGAAGGGGTGGGCGAGCGGCTCGCCGCCGACGGCGAGCTGCGGGCGCGGGTGGACGGGCTCACCTTCCGGGTGCGGTGAGCACGCTCACCCCCTTCGCCTCCCGTCGGGACCGGTTTGCCGGGGAGGGCGGGGCAGCCGCACCATAGGCGGTTGTGACCATCGCCCCCTACCGTGACGTGCTGCGGATCCCGCAGGTGCGCCACGCGCTGATCTTCGGCATCATCCTGCGCACCCCGATGGCGGCGAGCCTCATCGCGCTCACGCTGCACGTCGTCACCCACCTCGGGCAGAGCTACGGCAAGGCCGGCATCGCGAGCATGGCGCTGACCCTCGCGCTCGCCGTGAGCAACCCGTGGCGCGGCCGGCTCGTCGACCGGCAGGGTCTGCGCCGCACCTTCGTGCCCTCGCTCGTCGTGCTGCCGCTCGTGTGGTCGGTCGCGCCCTTCCTGTCGTACTGGCCCCTCGTCGCGGCCGTCGTCGTCGCAGGCCTCTTCCAGGTGCCGATCTGGGGGGTGCTGCGCCAGATGATCCTCCACGCCGTGCCCGAGCAGCAGCGCCGCAGCGCGCTCTCGCTCGACTCCGTCGCGACGGAGATCTCCTTCATGATCGGCCCCGCCATCGGCGTCGTCGCCGCGAGCGCCCTCGACACCCGCTACGTCCTGCTCGTCCTCATGTGGCTGGGGGTCCTCGGCGCGGCGGCGATGTGGTGGATGGACCCGACGATCGTCAGCGACGCGCCCGCCCAGGACTCGACGCAGTCCTCCTCGACCCTCGCCCCGGCGCGCTCGTGGTTCTCCGGCGCGGCCGTCGCCGTGCTCGCGATGACCGCCGCGACGACGGTGATCCTCTCGGGCACCGACGTCTCGGTCGTCGCGCTGCTGCGCGCGGTGGGGGAGGAGACGGGGGTCGCGGTCGCGATGGCCGTGTGGGCCTTCGGCTCGCTCGTCGGCGGTCTGCTCTACGGCATGTGGCACCGCAGCGTCCCCGCGCACGTGCTCCTCGTCGCCCTCGCGCTCGCCACCCTGCCGGTCGCCCTCACCTCCTCGACGCTCGTCAGCAGCCTGGCCCTGCTGCTCGCCGGCTTCTTCTGCGCGCCGACGCTCACCGCGACGACCGAGCAGCTGAGCCGGATCGTGCCCGAGCGCTCGCGCGGCGAGGCCCTCGGCTGGCACGGGTCGGCGATCACCGGTGGCAGCGCCCTCGGTGCTCCCGTCGCCGGCTTCGCGATCGACCACGCCGGTGCGCCGGCCGGCTTCGTCGCGGTCTCGGTGGCGGGTCTGCTCGTCGCGGGAGCAGCGCTCGTCGTGCTCCAGGCGCGTCGGCGCAGCCGCTCCGTCGCGTCGGCCCGGGCGTCGCGCCCGCCCGCCCGCGTGGGCTGACCGGGCTGATTTCGTCGGCCACGGGGCCGCTGCTAGTCTTGACCTCGACCGGTTGCACGTCCGCGTGCAGCGCAAGAGGGGCTTCACCGCTTCCACCCAGGCCGACTCGATCGGCCGGGTCTCAGGTCGCGACCGTCACGGTCGTCCTCGGCCTCGCCGTCTCGGCGGGGTCCGACGGCGTCGTGGTGCTCGTGTCCAGGTGGGCTCCTCGCACGGCGAGGAGCCCTTCGTCGTGCCGGGACCAGGACCACCGACGAAGGAGCATCACATCAGCGAGCCTCGCATCAACGACCGCATCCGTGTCCCCGAGGTGCGGCTTGTCGGGCCTAACGGGGAGCAGGTGGGGATCGTCCGGGTCGAGGACGCCCTCCGTCTGGCCGCCGAGGCCGATCTCGATCTCGTCGAGGTCGCCCCGATGGCCAAGCCTCCCGTGGCCAAGCTCATGGACTTCGGCAAGTACAAGTACGAAGCCGCCATGAAGGCGCGCGAAGCGCGCAAGAACCAGGTCAACACGATCATCAAGGAGATCAAGCTCCGCCCGAAGATCGACGCCCACGACTACGGCACGAAGAAGGGCCACGTCGTGCGCTTCCTCAGCGCCGGCGACAAGGTCAAGGTGACGATCATGTTCCGCGGTCGCGAGCAGTCGCGCCCGGAGCTGGGCTTCCGTCTCCTGCAGCGTCTCGCCGAGGACGTCGCCGAGCTCGGCTTCGTCGAGTCCTCGCCGAAGCAGGACGGCCGCAACATGGTCATGGTCCTCGGGCCGACCAAGAAGAAGTCCGAGGCACGCGCCCAGCAGCGTCGGATGAAGGACGAGGCCGCGCAGGCCGAGGCCGTCGAGGCCCAGACCCCGCAGACCGAGACCACCGAGGTCGAGAGCACCGAGGTCCAGGCCGACCAGGTCGAGCAGGCCCCCGCGAGCGAGAGCACCTCGCAGGCCTGAGCGCCGTCCCCCGCCAACCAGCAGAGCAGATCAGCAAGGAGAACGGCGAGATGCCGAAGAACAAGACGCACAGCGGTGCCAAGAAGCGCTTCCGGGTGACCGGCTCGGGCAAGATCATGCGCCAGCGCGCCAACCACGTGCACAAGTTCCACGAGAAGACCCCGCAGCACGCCCGCCGCCTGGCGAACGACGTCGAGCTGAGCCCGGCCGAGACCAAGAAGGTCAAGCGGCTCCTCGGCCTCTGACCTGCCAGTCGACACACCCCACAACGAAGGAGTACTCACGTGGCACGCGTGAAGCGGGCGGTCAACGCCCAGAAGAAGCGCCGGGTCGTCCTCGAGCGGGCCAGCGGTTACCGCGGTCAGCGCTCGCGCCTGTACCGGAAGGCCAAGGAGCAGGTCACCCACTCGCTGGGCTACAGCTACCGCGACCGCCGGGCCAAGAAGGGCGACTTCCGTCGCCTGTGGATCCAGCGCATCAACGCCGGCGCCCGCGCCAACGGCATGACGTACAACCGCTTCATCCAGGGGCTGCGCGCCGCTGAGATCGAGGTCGACCGTCGCATGCTCGCCGAGCTCGCCGTCAACGACGAGGCCGCCTTCGCCGCGCTCGTCGAGATCGCCCGGGCCAACGTCCCGGCGCAGACCGAGACGGCCAGCGCCTGAGCGCAGAGCAGCACCGGGAGAGCCCCGTGCTGACCAACCCCGGTTCCGACCGGGTGCGGTCGGTGCGAGGGCTCTCTCGTCGTCCCGTGCGACGCCGCACGGGACGCCTCCTCGTCGAGGGTCCCCAGGGCGTGCGCGAGGCCGTGCGCTTCGCCCCCCACGACGTGGTGGACCTCTACGTCACCGCCGAGGCGGCCGACCGCTACGCCGACGTCGTCCACGACGCGCGCGAGGCGGGCCGCTTCGTGCACGAGGTGAGCGAGGAGGTCCTCGCGGCGATGTGCGACGCCGAGCACCCGCAGGGCATGGCCGCCGTCGTCGGCTGGCAGCCCGCCGGGCTCGACGACGTCCTCGCCGCCGGCCCCCGCACCCTCGTCTTCCTCACCAACGTCCGTGACCCCGGCAACCTCGGCACGGTCGTCCGCGGTGCCGACGCCGCCGGGGCCGACGCCGTCCTCGTCTCGGGGTCCTCGGTCGACGTCACCGCCCCGAAGGTCGTCCGCTCGACCGTCGGCTCCCTCTTCCACGTCCCGGTCGTCACCGATCTCGACGTGCCCACCACCCTGGCCCGCCTGCGCGAGGCCGGCGTGAGCACCTACGCCGCCGACGGCTCGGGCAGCGCGAGCGTCGACGAGGTCGACCGCACCCGCCCCCACGCCTGGGTCATGGGCAACGAGGCCTGGGGCCTGCCCGACGAGCTCCTGCGCGCGTGCGACGAGGTCGTCCGCGTCCCGATCTACGGGCGCGCCGAGTCGCTCAACCTCGCGATGGCGGCGACCCTGTGCCTCTACGCCTCGACCCGCGCCTGACCTCGACAGACCGAGGGCCGGCGCCGCTCAGGCGTCCGCGTGGGTGCGGCACTCCTTGATGACGTCCTGCTCGGCCTTCGCGTCGTCGGCGTCGCCACCGGGGAGGCTGGCCCCCTTCGCCTCCTCGTAGGCGGCCTGGATGCGCGCGCCGATGTCGCCGTCGACGCTGCGCCAGTACTCGAAGACCCGTGACAGGACGGGCTCGACGACGTCGGGCAGGGTGCCCGCGACGGTGGCGACGAGCCGCTCGCGCTGCGCGTCGTCGAAGACCTCGCGCACGAGCAGCCCCGCCTGGCCGAAGTCGTCGTCCTGCGGGTGCAGCTCGTAGGCCGAGCGCACCATCTCGCCGTCGGCCTCCCAGCCCGCGGCCACCGGACCGGTCTCGTCCGCGTGCGGGCGTCCGTAGCTGTTCGGCAGGTAGGTCGGCGCGGCACCGGAGTGCTCGTAGGTCATCGCCCCGTCGAAGACGGCGGCGTTGGTGCGCTCGACCGCGGGCCGGTTGACCGGCAGCTGGTCGGCGTTGACGCCCACCCGCGCGCGGTGCGCGTCAGCGTAGGCGAAGACCCGGCCGAGGAGCATCTTGTCGGGGGAGAAGCCGATGCCGGGCACGGTGTTGCTCGGCGCGAAGGCCGCCTGCTCGATCTGCGCGAAGAAGTTTACGGGGTTCTCGTCGAGGGTCATCGTGCCGACCTCGATGAGCGGGTAGTCCTCATGCGGCCAGACCTTCGTGAGGTCGAAGGGGTTGTACCGGTAGGCCTTCGCGTCCTCGTAGGGCATGACCTGCACCGACATCGTCCAGCGCGGGGCGTCGCCGCGCTCGATCGCCTCGAAGAGGTCGCGGCGGTGGAAGTCCGCGTCCGACCCGGCGATCCGCTCGGCGGCCTCGCCGGTGAGCGCCTCGACGCCCTGCTCGCTGTGGAAGTGGTACTTCACCCAGGAGCGCTCGCCCTGCGCGTCCACCCACATGTACGTGTGCGAGCCGTAGCCGTTCATGTGACGCCACGTGCGGGGGAGCCCGCGGTCACCCATGAGGTAGGTGACCTGGTGCGCCGACTCGGGGTTGGCGGTCCAGAAGTCCCACTGCATCGTCATGTCGCGCAGCCCGGAGTCCGGCAGGCGCTTCTGGCTGCGGATGAAGTGGGGGAACTTCATGGGGTCGCGGACGAAGAAGACCGGGGTGTTGTTGCCGACGAGGTCGTAGTTGCCCTCGGAGGAGTAGAAGCGCAGCGAGAAGCCGCGGACGTCGCGCCACGTGTCGGGCGAGCCGAGCTCGCCGGCGACGGTCGAGAAGCGGGCGAGCATCCGGGTCGTCGTCCCGGGCTGGAAGACCGCGGCCTTCGTGTACCGGCTGACGTCCCCGGTCACCTCGAAGCGGCCGAAGGCGCCGGAACCCTTCGCGTGCGGCTTGCGCTCGGGGATGTTCTCGCGGTTGAAGTGGGCGAGCGTGTCGACGAGGTGGTGGTCGTGGAGCAGCAGCGGGCCGTTCGCCCCGACGGAGAGGCTGTTGCGGTCGCTGGCGACGGGCGCACCGCTGGCGGTGGTGGACGGCCCGGAGACGTCGACGGTCCCGTCAGGGCCTGCGTGCGGGGCGGGGTGCGAAGGGGTGGACATGCGCTGTGCTCCTCGGGCGAGATCTCAGCCGGCCGGTCCGCGTCGCGGCGGCCCACCTCGATCATGACCCACCGGGGGCCTGCGCGCTCAGCGGGCGTCCACGCTCAGCGCCGGCTCGAGCTCGGCCTGGCACCGGGGGCACAGGCCCCAGTAGATGACCTCGGCCTCGTCGATGGCGAAGCCGTTGTCGTCGGCGGCGTCGAGGCAGGGGGCGGAGCCCGTCGCGCAGTCGACGTCGACCATCGTCGCGCAGGAGCGGCAGACGAGGTGGTGGTGGTTGTCGCCGAGCTCGATCTCGTAGCGGGCCGGGTGGCCGGCCGGCTCGAAACGGCGCACGAGGCCGGCGCGGGCGAGAGCGGCGAGGACGTCGTAGACGGCCTGCGTGCTCACCGAGCCGAGCACCTCGCGGGTCGAGGTCGTGATGACGTCGACCGTCGCGTGGGGTGCCGCAGCGAGCACCGTGAGGACCGCGACCCGCGGCGCGGTCACCCGCAGCGACCGCGCACGCAGCATCTGCGCGGCGTCGTCGGGGGACAGGGTGGGGTGCATCCGTCCAGAGTCCCGCATGATCTGGAACCAGTCAAGTTTAGGGCGCCCGGCGGGGCGTCGGCCGGGGAGTCGTCCCCATGGGCGAGCGGCGGGGGTGCCCCTACGCTGACCCGGGACGAGCAGGCCGTGCGCGAGAGACGGGGGAAGCCGATGACGGTGACGCAGGGGCAGGACCCGGAGCGGGTCGAGCAGGTGGGGGTGGCGCTGTCGGCGCTGGCCGACCGGGTCGACGTCGTCGCGCAGACGGGCACCTCGGGGTTGGGGGTCCTGGGGCAGTCGTGGTCGGGCCCCGACGTCGAGTCCTTCGGGCAGCAGTGGCAGGGAGCCCACCGCTCGCTGGGCGACGCGTCGGCGATGCTGCGCATCGTCTCGGAGCGGGCCCGGCAGCAGGCGGCCGACCAGCGCGCGGCGAGCGGCGAAGGGGGCGGCGGCGCGCCCGGGACGGGCGGCACCGCGCCGGTCCGCACGAGCACCGATCCCGGTGGGGGTCGCCGCGGCCCCTTGCCCAGCGCCGAGGACGTCGATATCCCCTATCCCGACGACGGGCGCCCGTGGGTGCCGCAGGGCTTCGGCTACAGCGAGGAGGAGGGCGCCTACGTCTGGGCCTTCTACGACCACGACAACCCCGAGCAGGGGCTCCTCGCGATCCAGACCGAGGACGGCCAGACGCGCTACGTGCCCGTCGAGGGCAACGACCACTACGGCGGCCTGGCCGTCGACGGGGACAACGTCTACGTCTCCGGCAACGGCGAGGAGGGCAGCGACGGCTCGTACGTCCAGCGCTACTCGCTCGACACCCTGCTCGCGGCCGGCGGTGACGACACCTCCGCCGACCCGACCGCCCCGGTCGAGACGGTGCGGGTGCCGACGGGCTCGACGCTCACCGTCGCCGACGGGCGGCTCGTCGTGGCCGAGTACCTCAACCGCGGCGACGCGGACGGCGACACCCCGACGGTCTACGAGTACGAGCTCGGACCGGACGGCGAGCTGCCGACCCCGGCGTACTCGCCCGGCCCGCCGAGCACCTGGATGCCCGAGCCGGTCCACACCTTCGAGGCCCCGTACAACATCCAGGGGCTCGTCAGCGACGGCGAGCACTACTACTTCACGCAGTCCCGTGGCCCGGACGACCCGTCGAACCTCGTGCAGGTCGACCCGGTGACGGGGGAGCAGACCGTCGTCCGCGACGACCTCAGCCCGCTGTCGCAGGGGCTCGTCATCCGCGACGGGCAGCTCGTCATCAGCAACGAGTCCGACGCCGAGCCCTACCGCCAGGACGTGCTCGACTCCGACAACCCCTTCCTGCCCAACGGCCTCGAGAACCCCGTGAAGCCCGACGGGACCCTCCAGGAGGTCGAGCTCGACGACTGAGGGGGCGCACCCCTTCGCCCGTCGTCAGGCACCGTCCCGCCGCAGGATCTGCGCGGCCGCCTCGCGCATCTCGACCTTGCGCACCTTTCCGGTGACGGTCATCGGGAAGTCGTCGACGACGTGGACGAAGCGCGGGATCTTGTAGTGGGCGAGGCGGCCGGTGCAGAAGTCGCGCAGCGACTGCGCGGTCATCGGCTCGGCGCCCTCGCGCAGACGCACCCAGGCCATGAGCTCCTCGCCGTAGCGATCGTCGGGGACCCCGATGACCTGGGCGTCGAGGACGTCGGGGTGGGTGTAGAGGAACTCCTCGATCTCGCGGGGGTAGATGTTCTCGCCCCCACGGATGACGACGTCCTTGATCCGCCCGGTGATCCGCACGAAGCCCTCGTCGTCCATGACCGCGAGGTCGCCCGTGTGCATCCACCCGTCGCGGATCGCCTCGGCGCTCTTCTGCGGCTCGCGCCAGTAGCCGAGCATCACGGAGTACCCCTTCGTGCACAGCTCGCCGGGCTCGCCGCGGGGCACCGTCTCGCCGGTGGTCGGGTCGACGACCTTGACCTCGAGGTGAGGTCCGACGCGCCCGACGGTGCCGACCTTGGCCTAGAAGGGGTCGTCCGGGCTCGTCTGCGTCGAGACCGGCGAGGTCTCGGTCATGCCGTAGCAGATCGTCATGTCGCTGGTCCCGGCGTCGAGGACCTGGCGCATGAGCTCGGCGGGGCAGGGGGAGCCGGCCATGATCCCCGTGCGCAGGGTGGACAGGTCGTAGCTCTCGCGGTCCGGCAGGGCCCACTCGGCGATGAACATCGTCGGCACCCCGTACAGGCTCGTGCACCGCTCGGCCGCCACGGCGGCCAGCGTGAGGGCGGGGTCGAAGGCGGGGGCGGGGATGACCATGCAGGCCCCGTGCGAGGTGGCCGCGAGGTTGCCCATGACCATGCCGAAGCAGTGGTAGAAGGGCACGGGGATGCAGATCCGCTCCTCGTGCGTGTAGCGGCAGCCCTCGCCGACGAACCACCCGTTGCCGAGGATGTTGCGGTGGGAGAGGGTCGCCCCCTTCGGGAAGCCCGTCGTGCCCGACGTGTACTGGATGTTGATCGGGTCGTCCGGGGCGAGCCCCTCGCCGACCCGGGCGAGCTCGTCGGCGTCCACGGACCGCGCGCCGGCGACGAGGGCGTCCCACGACGGCGTGCCGATGACGACGACCTCGCGCAGCTCCGGCAGCTCGTCGCGCACCTCGGTCACCATCTGCGGGTAGTCGCTGCCCTTGAAGGACTGCGTGCAGACGAGCACGCTCGTGCCGGCCTGGGCGAGGACGTACTGCAGCTCGTGGGTGCGGTAGGCGGGGTTGACGGTGACGAGGACGGCGCCGATCTTCGCCGTCGCGTACTGGGTGAGGGTCCACTCCGCGCAGCTCGGGGCCCAGATGCCGACGCGGTCACCGGGCTGCACGCCCATGGCGAGGAAGCCGCGGGCCAGCTCGTCGACGTCGTGGCGCAGCTGCGCGTAGGTCCAGCGCCGCCCGCTCGCCATCTCCACGAGCGCGTCCCGGTCGGCGTGCGCGGCGACGGTCGCGTCGAGGTCGGCGCCGATCGTGCGCTCGGGCATCGGCAGGTCGGTGCGTCCCACGGCGTGGCTGGGCTCGGGCACGGGTGACTCCTTCGTCGGTCGGGCAGGTCGGCCCGGCTGCGTCGTCGGGCCCCGGCCATCGTCACCCCTGCCGCCCGCGCCCGCGAGCGAAACCGCGGTGAGATCTCTCGCGGGCATTACCTAGACTCTCAGGCGTGTCCGGACCCAACACCAGCTACGACCCCGTCGAGGTGGCCGCGCTCGCGCCCGCCGCCGTCGAGGAGGCCGTCGACGCCGCCCTCGCCGCGATCGCCGCCGCGAGCTCCCTCGAGGAGCTCAAGGCCGTGCGCCCCGCCCACCAGGGGGACAAGAGCCCGCTGGCCCTGGCCAACCGAGAGATCGGCGCCCTGCCGCCGAGCGCGAAGGCCGAGGCCGGCAAGCGTGTCGGGCAGGCCCGCGGCCGGGTGGCCCAGGCCCTCACGGCCCGCCAGGGCGAGCTCGAGGCCGAGCGCGACGAGCGGATCCTGCGCGAGGAGACCCTCGACGTCACCCAGCGCGCGGCCCGCCGCCCGCTCGGGCGCCGGCACCCCATCGAGCTGATGTCCGAGCGCATCGCCGACCTCTTCGTCGGCATGGGCTGGGAGATCGCCGAGGGCCCGGAGGTCGAGGCCGAGTGGTTCAACTTCGACGCGCTGAACTTCGACGCCGACCACCCCGCGCGCCAGATGCAGGACACCTTCTACCTCGAGCCCGCCGACGCCGGTCTCGTCCTGCGCACCCACACCTCACCCGTCCAGGCGCGCTCGCTCATCGAGCGCGGCGTGCCGCTCTACGTCGCCGCGATCGGCCGCGTCTTCCGCACCGACGAGCTCGACGCGACGCACATGCCGGCCTTCCACCAGGTCGAGGGCATCGCCGTCGACGAGGGGCTGACGATGGCGCACCTCAAGGGCACGCTCGACCGGCTCGCGACCTCGCTCTTCGGCGAGGGCATCACGACGCGGCTGCGCCCCTCGTACTTCCCTTTCACCGAGCCGAGCGCCGAGATGGACCTGCGCTGCTTCGTGTGCCGCGGCGAGGACCCCGACTGCCGTACGTGCAAGGGCACGGGCTGGATCGAGTGGGGCGGCTGCGGGATGGTCAACCGCAACGTCCTCACGGCGAGCGGGGTCGACCCCGACCGGTACACCGGCTTCGCCTTCGGGATGGGCATCGACCGGGCGCTGATGTTCCGGACCGGGGTGTCCGACATGCGCGACATGATCGAGGGCGACGTGCGATTCGACGCCCAGTTCGGGATGGAGATCTGATGCGGGTACCCGTCGACTGGCTCGGCGAGCACGTCACCCTGCCCGACGGGGTGAGCGGCCTCGACGTGGCCGCCGCCCTCGTGCAGGTCGGGCTCGAGGAAGAAGGCCTGCACACCGGTGACGTCACCGGCCCGCTCGTCGTGGGCCGGGTGCTCACCCGCGAGCCGGAGGAGCAGAAGAACGGCAAGACGATCAACTGGTGCACGGTCGACGTCGGCGACGCCAACGGCACCGGTGAGCCCCAGGGCATCGTCTGCGGCGCGCACAACTTCGACGCGGGCGACCTCGTCGTCGTCATCCTCCCCGGCGGGGTGCTGCCCGGCGGTTTCGAGATCTCGGCGCGCAAGACCTACGGGCACGTGAGCGCCGGGATGATCTGCTCGGTCGCCGAGCTCGGCATCGGCGAGGACCACGACGGGATCCTCGTGCTCACCGACCGTCCCGACGCCTCCTCGCTGCAGCCCGGCCAGGACGCGATCCCGCTCCTCGGCCTCGACCGCGAGACCGTCGAGATCAACGTCACCCCGGACCGCGGCTACTGCTTCGCCGTGCGCGGCGTCGCCCGCGAGTACGCCCACTCGACGGGCGCCCCCTTCGTCGATCCGGCCCTCGCGCTCGCCGAGCGCGCCCCGGCGGCCGGCGCCGGCGGCTACCCCGTCGAGCTGCGCGACGACTCCCCGGTGCGCGGCCGTCCCGGCTGCGACCGCTACGTCGCCCGCGTCGTGCGCGGCATCGACGTCTCCGCGCCCACGCCGGACTGGATGGCGACGCGGCTCACCGAGGCGGGCATGCGTCCGATCTCGCTGCCCGTCGACGTGACGAACTACGTCATGCTCGACCTCGGCCAGCCGCTGCACGCCTTCGACGTCGCGACCCTCGACGGGCCGGTCGTCGTGCGCCGCGCCCGCGACGGCGAGCGGCTCACGACCCTCGACGACGTCGAGCGCGCCCTCAGCCCGCAGGACCTGCTCGTCACCGAGGGGGGCGAGCGCGTGCTCGCCATCGCCGGTGTCATGGGCGGCCAGGACAGCGAGGTCGGTCCGTCGACGACGGACGTCCTGCTCGAGGCGGCCCACTTCGACGCGGTGTCGGTCGCCCGGACCGCCCGCCGTCACCGGCTGCCCTCGGAGGCGTCGCGCCGCTTCGAGCGCGGCGTCGACCCGCAGCTCGCCGCTGCTGCCGCCCAAATGGCCGTCGAGCTGCTCGTCGAGCACGGGGGCGGCACGGCCGACCCCGGTGTCACCGACGTCGGCGAGCCGCTGCGCCCCGAGCCGGTGCGCATGGCCGCCGACCTGCCCGGCCGCGTCGTCGGCGTGCCCTACGACGGCCCGACCGTCGAGCGCCGCCTGCGCGAGATCGGCTGCGAGGTGAGCACCGAGGACGAGACGTACGTCGTCGTCCCGCCGACCTGGCGCCCCGACCTCACGACGGGGGAGGACCTCGTCGAGGAGGTGGCCCGGCTGGAGGGCTACGACGCCATCCCGTCCGTGGTCCCGACCGCGCCGGGCGGCCGTGGGCTGACCCACGGCCAGAGCGTGCGCCGTCTGCTCGCGACCGTGCTCGCGGCGCAGGGTCTCACCGAGGTGTGGAACCCGCCCTTCGTCGGAGACGCCCAGCACGAGGCGCTCGGGCTCGACCCGGCCGCCGAGCGCGAGCGCACCCTCGTCGTCGCCAACCCGCTCTCCGACGAGCTGCCGCTCATGCGCACCCGCGTGCTCACGACGCTCGTCGAGTCGCTGCGCCGCAACCTCGCCCGCGGGGCCAAGGACGTCGCGCTCTTCGAGACCGGGCTCGTCGTGCAGCGCGAGGGCGAGCAGCAGCCCGCGCCGACCGCCGACGTCGGCGTGCACCCGGACGCCGAGACGCTCGCGGCGATCCGCGCGGCCGTCCCCGCCCAGCCCCGGCACCTCGCCCTCGTCCTCGCCGGCGACCGCGACCGCGCCGGCTGGTGGGGTGCGGGTCGTCGTGCCGACCTCGCCGACGTCGTCGAGCTCGTCACCCAGCTCGGCGAGGCGCTCGCGCTGCGCCTGACGCTCGAGGCCGACGACGTCATGCCCTACCACCCCGGTCGCTGCGCCCGGGTGACCACGGCCAACGGCGTCCTCGTCGGCCACCTCGGCGAGCTGCACCCGAAGGTCGTCGCCGCGCTCGGCCTCCCGGAGCGCACGGTGGCCGCCGAGATCGACGTCGACGTCCTCGTCGACGCCAGCGGCGTGCCCGTGCAGGCGCGCACGCTGTCGGGCTACCCGGCCGCCCGCACGGACGTCGCCCTCGTCGTCGCCGAGGACGTCGCGGCATCCGGGGTCGAGCTCGCCCTGCGCTCCGGCGCCGGGGACGCGCTCGAGTCGGTGGCCCTCTTCGACGTCTACCGCGGCGACCAGCTCGACGCGGGCCGCAAGTCGCTCGCCTACCGGCTGACCTTCCGCGCGCCGGACCGCACGCTGACGACCGACGAGGTGAGCGCGCTGCGCGACCGCGCGGTCGCCGCGGCGGGCCGGGCCACCGGCGCCGTCCAGCGCTGACGGGTCGCTCGCCCGGGGCCGGGAGACCGACCCCGGGCGAGCGACCGTCGTGCTGCGGACCGCCGTCACCCCCTGTGTCTGCATAACTTCTAGCGATAGCGTATATTCATACATCGTGGTCACAGCAGCAGTCGCAGGAGCGAGCGGGTACGCCGGGGCAGAGATCCTCCGGCTCCTCCTCGCGCACCCCGAGGTCGAGATCGGCGCGGTCACCGCAGCCGGCAACGCCGGGAGCCGCCTGGGCGACATCGCCCCGCACCTCTCCCCGCTCGCCGACCGGGTGCTCGCCCCGACCGAGGTCGAGCAGCTCGTCGGGCACGACGTCGTCTTCCTCGCCCTCCCGCACGGCCACTCGGCGGCGATCGCCGCCCAGCTGCCGCAGGACTGCGTCGTCGTCGACTGCGGCGCCGACTTCCGGCTGCGCGACGAGTCCGCGTGGACGACGTACTACGACACCCCCTTCGCCGGGACCTGGCCCTACGGCATGCCCGAGCTCGTCGCCCACGACGGGACCAAGGCCCGCGAGCAGCTGCGCTCGGCGCGCCGCATCGCGGTGCCCGGGTGCTACCCGACGGCCGTGAGCCTGGCCCTCGCCCCCGCGCTGTCTGCCGGTGTCGCGCGCGCCCAGGACGTCGTCGTCGTCGCCGCCTCCGGCACGTCCGGTGCCGGTCGCTCGCTCAAGCCGCACCTCCTCGGCTCGGAGGTCATGGGGGCGATGTCCCCCTACGGCGTCGGCGGGGTCCACCGCCACACCCCCGAGATCGAGCAGAACCTCGCCCTCGCCGCGGGCACGGACGCGAGCGTGTCCTTCACCCCCACCCTCGCGCCGATGCCCCGGGGCATCCTCGCGACCGCGACCGCGCCGGCCGCCGAGGGCGTCGACGCCACCGCCGTGCGGGCCGCCTACGAGCAGGCCTACGCGGACGAGCCCTTCGTCCACCTGCTGGCGCAGGGCACGTGGCCGCGCACGGGCGACGTCGTCGGGTCCAACCTCGTCCACGTGCAGGTGACCCTCGACGAGCGCGTCGGGCGCGTCGTCGCCGTCGCCGCGGTCGACAACCTCACGAAGGGGACCGCCGGCGCCGCCGTGCAGTCGATGAACCTCGCCCTCGGCCTGCCCGAGACCACCGGGCTGCCGCTCGCGGGGGTCGCGCCGTGAGCCGGATGCCGCTGCACCTCATGCGCCACCCCGACCGGCTCGTCGTCGCCCGGCTCGCCGCCGGCGAGGAGCCGACGTGGGACGTCTTCGGCGGGGCCTTCTCCTCGATCACCCGCACCGCCGACGAGACCTCGATCATGTGCGACGCGCACCTCGTGCCCGCCGACGTCCGCCAGGAGGGGCCGTACATCCCCTTCGAGGTCGCCGGACCGCTCGACTTCGAGCTCGTCGGGGTCATGCACGACCTGCTGACGCCCGTCGTCGCCGGCCGGATCAGCATCCTCGCGATGTCGACCTACGACACCGACTGGGTCCTCGTCCCCGAGGCGCGGGCCGACGACGCCGCGACCCTGTGGCGCAAGCACGGCTTCGTCGTCACCCCGACGTCCCTGTCGGGCTGGCGCCCGGACCCCCAGGAGGGCTCATGAGCACCACCGTCCCCGCCGGCTTTCGCGCAGCCGGCGTCACCGCCGGCCTCAAGGCGAGCGGGCGACCCGACGTCGCCGTCGTCGTCAACGACGGCCCCGACCACCACGCGGCCGTCGTCCTCACCTCCAACCGCGTCCAGGCGGCCCCCGTCGTGTGGACCCGGCAGGTGCTCTCCGACGGCAGGGTCGACGCCGTCGTGCTCAACTCCGGTGGTGCGAACGCCTGCACCGGGCCCGAGGGCTTCGCCGACACCCACCGCACGGCCGAGCACGTCGCGCAGGTGCTCGGGGTCTCCGCCGGTGACGTCGCCGTGTGCTCCACCGGTCTCATCGGCGAGCGGCTGCCGATGGACGCGCTGCTCGGCGGCGTCGACGCGGCCGCGGCCGCGCTGTCGGCGGACGGCGGCGCCGACGCCGCCGAGGCGATCATGACGACCGACACCGTGAGCAAGACCGCCACGGCCACCCGCGAGGGCTGGACGGTCGGCGGCATGGCGAAGGGGGCGGGGATGCTCGCGCCCGCCCTGGCCACGATGCTCGTCGTCGTGACGACCGACGCCGTGACGACCCCCGAGGTCCTCGACGCCGCGCTGCGCGAGGCGACCCGCACGACCTTCGACCGGGTCGACTCCGACGGCTGCCAGTCGACGAACGACACCGTGCTCCTCATGGCCTCCGGCGCGAGCGGGGTGCCCGTCGACCCCGACGAGCTCACCGAGGCCGTCCGCGAGGTGTGCTCCGAGCTGGCCCGCGCGCTCATCGGCGACGCCGAGGGCGCGAAGCACGACATCGCGATCACCGTGCGGGGCGCCGCGAGCGAGGACGACGGCCTCGAGGTCGCCCGGTCCGTCGCGCGCAACAACCTCTTCAAGTGCGCGGTCTTCGGCGAGGACCCGAACTGGGGCCGCGTGCTCGCCGCCGTCGGCACGACCCGGGCGGTCTTCGAGCCCGACCGGCTCGACGTGAGCATGAACGACGTGCAGGTCTGCCGCGCCGGGGGAGTGGGCGAGGACCGCTCGGCCGTCAGCCTCGCCGGCCGCGAGGTGAGCGTCGTCGTCGACCTCCACGCGGGCGAGCACGAGGTGACGGTCTGGACCAACGACCTCACCCACGACTACGTCCACGAGAACTCCGCCTACTCCACCTGACCGGGAAGTGATGCGCGTGACCCCGCCCCCTTCGTCCGACCCGAGCGCCACGCTGCGCGGTGCGATCGACGCGGCCGCGCTGCGCGTCGCCCGCACCAAGGCGACGACGCTCGTCGAGGCCCTGCCCTGGCTCGAGCGCTTCCGCGGCTCGCTCGTCGTCGTCAAGTACGGCGGCAACGCGATGACCGACGACGCGCTCAAGCGTGCCTTCGCCGAGGACGTCGTCTTCCTGCGCTACGCCGGGCTGCGCCCCGTCGTCGTCCACGGCGGCGGACCGCAGATCGCGGCGATGCTCGAACGGCTCGGGCTCGAGAGCGAGTTCAAGGGCGGGCTGCGGGTGACGACCCCCGAGGTCATGGACGTCGTGCGCATGGTGCTCATGGGGCAGGTCGGGCGCGAGCTCGTCGGGCTGCTCAACCAGCACGGCCCCGTCGCCGTCGGGCTGTCGGGCGAGGACGCCGGTCTCTTCGGCGGGCGCCGCCGTGGGGTCGAGATCGACGGGCAGCACGTCGACATCGGTCTCGTCGGCGACGTCGAGCACGTCGAGCCCTCCGCGGTGCAGGACGTCCTCGACGCCGGTCGCATCCCCGTCGTGTCGACGATCGCCCCCGACCTCGACGTCGAGGGCCAGGTCCTCAACGTCAACGCCGACACGGCCGCGGCCGCGCTCGCCGTCGCCCTCGGCGCGCACAAGCTCGTCGTGCTCACCGACGTCGAGGGCATCTACGCCGACTGGCCCGACCGCGACAGCCTGCTCAGCCAGCTCTCCGTCTCCGGCGCGCGCCGGCTCCTCGAGCGCGTCGACGCCGGGATGATCCCCAAGCTCGAGGCCTGCATCCGCGCCGTCGAGGGCGGCGTGCCGCAGGCGCACGTCGTCGACGGCCGCCAGCCGCACTCGATGCTCCTCGAGATCTTCACCCGCGAGGGCATCGGCACGATGCTCGTGCCCGACGGCACCGAGGCCGCGGCGGCGGCCGACGAGGCGCTCGTCTCCGGGAGCCCGTCGTGAGCGGGGGCCAGGAGCGCACCACGAGCCAGGCGGAGTGGCTCGAGCGCTACGGCGCGAGCCACATCGGCGTCTTCGGCGCACCGGGCCTGGTCATCTCCCGCGGCGAGGGCTGCTGGGTCTGGGACGTCGACGGGCAGCGCTACCTCGACCTCGTCTCCGGCATCGCGGTCAACGCGCTCGGCCACTCCCACCCCGAGCTCGTCGCGGCCATCAGCAAGCAGGCCGGCGAGCTCGTCCACGTCTCGAACTTCTTCACGACGACCGCCCAGGTCGGTGCCGCCGAGCGCATCCTGGCGGTCGCCGACGCCCCGGCGGGGTCCGGGGTCTTCTTCACCAACAGCGGCACCGAGTCGGTCGAGGCGGCGATCAAGCTCTCGCGCCGCACGGGCCGCAGCCGCATCGTCGCCCTCGAGGGCGCTTTCCACGGGCGCAGCACCGGGGCGCTGGCTCTCACCCACAAGGCCGCCTACCGCGAGCCCTTCGAGCCGCTCATCCCCGACGTCGTCCACGTGCCCCCGGGCGACGTCGCGGCGCTGCGGGCCGCCGTCGACGAGCGCACGGCGATGGTGCTCCTCGAGCCGGTCCAGGGCGAGGCCGGCGTGCTGCCTCTCGACGGCGACTACCTGCGGGCCGCCCGTGAGGTCACCCGCGAGGTCGGCGCCCTCCTCGTCCTCGACGAGATCCAGACCGGCATCGGGCGCACCGGCGCGTGGTTCGCCCACCAGCACCACGGCGTCGTCCCCGACGCGATGACCCTGGCGAAGGGGCTCGGCGGCGGCGTGCCGATCGGCGCTCTCGTCACCTTCGGGCCGGAGACGACAGCGCTCCTCGCGCCCGGCCAGCACGGCAGCACCTTCGGCGGCAACCCGCTCGCGTGCTCGGCGGCGCTCACCGTGCTCGACACCATCGAGTCCGAGGGGCTCGTGGCCCGGGCGGGAGAGCTCGGCGAGCACCTCGTCGCCGCGGTCGCCGCGCTCGAGGACCCCCGCCTCGGCCCGGTCCGCGGGCTCGGGCTGCTGCGGGCGATCCCCCTTCGTGGTCTCGCCTCGACCGACGTCGTCGCCGCCGCCCGACGGGCCGGCTTCATCGTCAACCCCGTCGCCCCCGACGCGATCCGTCTGGCGCCGCCGCTCGTCATCACGGCGGCGGAGCTCGACGGCTTCGTCACCGCCCTGCCCTCCATCCTCGACGACGCCACCCGGAGCAGCTCGTGACCCGCCACCTCCTCGCCGACGACGACCTCACCCCCGCCGAGCAGACCGCGGTCCTCGACCGCGCACTGGCCCTCAAGGCGTCCCGCCATGCCGAGCGCCCGCTCGAGGGGCCCCAGGCCGTCGCGATCATCTTCGACAAGCCGACCCTGCGCACCCAGCTGTCCTTCACCACGGGTGTCGCCGAGCTCGGCGGCTACCCGATGGTCGTCGACGGCAACCTCGCCCAGATCGGCACCCGCGAGTCGGTCGCGGACGTCGCCCGCGTCATCGGTCGTCAGGTGAGCGCCGTCGTCTGGCGCACCCACGGCCAGGACCGCATCGAGGAGATGGCCCGCCACGCCGGGGTGCCGGTCGTCAACGCGCTCACCGACGACTACCACCCCTGCCAGGGGCTGGCCGACCTGCTGACGATCCGCGAGCACCGCGGCGAGCTCGCCGGCCAGCACCTCGCCTATGTCGGCGACGGGGCCAACAACATGGCGCACACGTACCTGCTCGCCGGGGCGACCGCCGGCATGCACGTGCGCATCGGCACCCCCGCCAGCCACCAGCCGGACGCGGGGGTCCTCGCCCGGGCCGAGGCCGTCGCCGCGCAGACCGGGGGATCGGTCCTCGTCACCGCCGACCCGGTCGAGGCGGTCGCCGGGGCCGGGAGCGTCGCCACCGACACGTGGGTGTCGATGGGCCAGGAGGACGAGCGCTCCGGTCGGCAGGGCGAGGGCTCCCCCTTCGCCCCCTTCGCGCTGAGCACCGAGCTCTTCGCGCAGGCCGCCCCCGACGCGCTCGCGCTGCACTGCCTGCCCGCCTACCGCGGCGTCGAGATCGCCGCCGACGTCATCGACGGGCCGCGCTCGGTCGTGTGGGACGAGGCCGAGAACAGGCTCCACGCGCAGAAGGCGGTGCTCGCCTTCCTCCTCGAGCAGCACCGGGACGGCACGTGATCGTCGCCAGCCGGCCGGGTCGTCAGGCCCGGATCGCCGAGCTGCTCTCGAGCCACGCGGTGCGCTCGCAGGCCGAGCTGCTCGAGCTGCTCGCGGCCGACGGCATCACCGTCACCCAGGCGACGCTGAGCCGGGACCTCATCGACCTGCGGGCCGAGCGGGTGCGCGTCGGACGCGCGCTCGTCTACGCGGTCCCGGGCGAAGGGGGAGACCCGACCCCGCGTCCCGCGGTCGGCCCCGACGAGCTCGACGACCGGCTGCGCCGGCTGTGCGAGGAGCTGCTCGTCACGGCCACGTCGAGCGAGCAGCTCGTCGTCGCCCGGACACCGCCGGGAGCCGCCGGCTACCTCGCCTCGGCGATGGACCACGCCCGGCTCCCCGACGTCCTCGGCACGATCGCCGGTGACGACACGATCATGATCATCACGACCGGGGCGGGGGCGGCGGGCGACCTCGTGCGCCGGCTGCTCGCCCTGACCCACACGAACGAGGAGGAGCAGTGAGCGGTACCGAGCAGAGCAGCGAGAAGGTGAGCCTGTGGGGCGGACGCTTCGCGGGCGGGCCGAGCGACGCGCTCGCCGCCCTGTCGAAGTCGACCCACTTCGACTGGCGCCTGGCGCCCTACGACATCGCCGGCTCGCGAGCCCACACCCGGGTGCTCCACGGGGCGGGCCTGCTCGACGAGACGACGCGCGACGCGATGCTCGCCGGGCTCGACACCCTGCTCGCCGACGTCCTGTCGGGCGACTTCGCGCCCGGTGAGGACGACGAGGACGTGCACACCGCGCTCGAGCGGGGTCTCATCGAGCGCGCCGGCGCCGACGTGGGCGGCCGGCTGCGCGCGGGCCGCTCGCGCAACGACCAGGTGGCCACGCTCTTCCGGATGTACCTGCGCGACCACGCTCGGGTCGTCGCCGAGCACCTGCTCGCCGTCGTCGCCGCGCTCGTCGAGCAGTCGGCGGCCCACCCGGAGGCCGCGATGCCCGGGCGCACCCACCTCCAGCACGCCCAGCCGGTCCTGCTCGCCCACCACCTGCTCGCCCACGCGTGGCCGCTGCTGCGCGACGTCGAGCGGCTGCGCGACTGGGACGCCCGGACCTCGCTCTCGCCCTACGGGTCCGGCGCGCTCGCCGGATCCAGCCTGGGTCTCGACCCCGAGGCGGTCGCCTCCGACCTCGGCTTCGCCGGGTCGGTCGAGAACTCCATCGACGGCACCGCGGCGCGCGACTTCGTCGCCGAGCTGTCCTTCGTGTGTGCGATGGCGGCGGTCGACATCTCGCGCCTGTCTGAGGAGGTCATCCTCTGGGCGACGAAGGAGTTCGGCTTCGTCACCCTCGACGACGCGTACTCGACCGGGTCGAGCATCATGCCGCAGAAGAAGAACCCCGACGTCGCCGAGCTCGCCCGGGGCAAGGCCGGCCGGCTCATCGGTGATCTCGCCGGTCTGCTCGCGACGCTCAAGGCGCTGCCGCTGGCGTACAACCGCGACCTCCAGGAGGACAAGGAGCCGGTCTTCGACGCCGTCGACACCCTCGAGCTCGTCCTGCCCGCGGTCGCGGGGATGGTCGCGACGCTGCGCTTCGACACCGAGCGGATGGCCTCGCTCGCGCCCCAGGGCTTCTCGCTCGCCACGGACGTCGCCGAGTGGCTCGTGCGCGAAGGGGTCCCCTTCCGCGTCGCCCACGAGGTGGCCGGGGCCTGCGTGCGGGTGTGCGAGGAGCGCGGCATCGAGCTGTGGGACCTCTCCGACGACGACCTCGCGCAGATCTCGCCCCACCTCACGCCCGCCGTGCGCGAGGTCCTCTCGGTCGAGGGCTCGCTCGCGTCGCGCGACGCGAAGGGCGGGACCGCCCCCGTCCGGGTGGCCGAGCAGCTGCAGCGGGTGCGCGAGACGCACGCCGACCTCTCGCAGTGGGCCGCGACGCGGGTCGTCGCCCGCTGAGCCGGTCCGTTGACCCGTCCCAGCCGATGACGCAGGCCCTGCCGCGCGCGTGGTTCGGGCGCGACCCCCTCGAGGTCGCGCCCGAGCTGCTCGGCTGCACCCTCGTGGTGCGCGGCGTCGGGCTGCGGATCACCGAGGTCGAGGCCTACCGCGGCGAGAGCGACCCCGGGTCGCACGGCTTCCGGGGGCGCACGCCGCGCACCGCGGTGATGTTCGGTCCCCCGGGGCACCTGTACGTGTACTTCACCTACGGCATGCACTGGTGCGCCAACCTCGTGTGCGCGTCCGACGGCGTCTGCGGCGCGGTCCTCGTGCGGGCCGGTGAGGTCGTCGACGGACTCGAGCTGGCGCTGGAGCGCCGACCCGGCGTCCGCGACCGGGACCTCGCCCGGGGCCCGGCCCGGCTCACGCGGGCGCTCGGCATCACCGGCGAGGACGACGGGGCCGACGTGTGCGGGGGCGACGACGCCCCCTTCGCCGTCCTGCCACCGACGGCAC
Organism: Janibacter sp. UYMM211; assembly: GCF_040547045.1. NCBI lineage: Bacteria > Bacillati > Actinomycetota > Actinomycetes > Micrococcales > Intrasporangiaceae > Janibacter > Janibacter sp. UYMM211. Next base: position 66,087 of record NZ_JBEPOY010000008.1, read on the forward strand.
CGGTGGACCCGGCACGCGTGCGCAGCGGCCCGCGCGTGGGCGTCAGCGGAGCCGGGGGCGACGGCGTGCTCTACCCGTGGCGCTACTGGCTCGACGGCGAGCCGAGCGTCTCGCCCTACCGCGCGGCCAGGCCCCGGGTCAGGCGCGGCTGAGGTCTGCGGCGACCTGCTGGAGGGCCTGGTCCCCGAGGGCGGCCAGGGGGTGCCGCCGCGGGGTGTAGTGCCAGGTCGCCAGGGCGCCCTGGACCGTCGCGAGAGCACGGGCGCGCGCCCAGAGCGCCTCGTCGCCGCCGAGCAGGTCGCGCAGCCGCGAGCGCCCGGGCGCGTCGAGCACCCACCACGCCGGCGTGAGGTCCCACGCGGGGTCGCCGGTCGTCAGCGCGCCGAGGTCGAGCAGCCCGGTGAGGAGACCGTCGCGGTGCAGGAGGTTGCCCGGGATGAGATCGGCGTGGAGCAGCACCGGCGGGCCGGCGAAGGGGGCGGCCTCCCGCCCGAGGTCGAGGGCCCGTCGCAGGACGCCGACGCGGTGACGGTCGGCGAGGGCGGTGAGCACGTCGTCCGCACCGGCGGCCCGGGTGGCCACATCACCGCCACGTGCCCCCCGCGGTGGGTCGAGCGAGACGTCGACCGCGCGGAGGGTCGTCACGAGGTCGGCGAGGTCGTCGGCCCAGGTCCGGGGGACCTGGCCGTCGAGGACGACCGCGCAGAGGTCGTGGCCATCGAGCCAGCCCAGGAGGGCCCAGGCGAAGGGGTACCCAGCGCCGGGCACCCCTTCGTGCTCGACCCGGGGCAGGGGCAGGGAGAGCCGGTCGACGAGGCGGGGGAGCCAGCGCAGCTCGGTGCCGAGCGACACCGCGGCCGGGGCGTTGCGGGGGAGCCGGGCGACGAGGTCGTCCCCCACCCGGACGAGCACGTGATCGGTCCCCGGGCCCTCGACGACCTGCAGCGGGGCGTCCGCCAGGTCGGGACGCTGCTCCTCGAGCAGCCGGCGCAGCTGGTCGGCGTCGACGGGGGTGTCGCCGTCGTGGAGGGTCATGGGGCCATCCCATCACCGCGCGTCCATGCCCGGACGCCGGCTCGGGGCGTCGTCGTGCTTCGTGGCAGGCTGGGTGCGCCGCCTACGGCGGGCGGCGAGACGACGAAGGAGCCCGACGCACCGTGACTGACATCCTCGACGAGCTGACCTGGCGTGGTCTGGTGGCCCAGACCACCGACGAGCAGGCGCTGCGCGACGCGCTCGCCGCCGGCCCGGTCACCGTCTACTGCGGCTTCGACCCGACGGCGCCCTCGCTGCACTTCGGCAACCTCGTCCAGCTCATCCTCCTGCGGCACCTGCAGCGAGCCGGGCACAAGGTCATCGGTCTCGTCGGCGGCTCGACGGGCCTCATCGGCGACCCGCGGCCCACGAGCGAGCGGGTGCTCAAGACCAAGGAGCAGACGGCGCAGGACGTCGAGCGCATCGCCGCCCAGGTGCGCCGGATCCTCACCCCGGAGGACGGCGAGCCCCCGCTCTTCGTCAACAACCTCGACTGGACCGCGCCGATCTCCGCGCTGGACTTCCTGCGGGACTACGGCAAGTACTTCCGGGTCAACCAGATGATCAAGAAGGACGCCGTGGCCGCCCGGCTGGAGTCCGAGCAGGGGATCAGCTACACGGAGTTCAGCTACCAGATCCTCCAGGCGCTGGACTACCTCCACCTCTACCGCGAGCACGGCTGCACCCTGCAGACGGGTGCGCAGGACCAGTGGGGCAACATCACCGCCGGCACCGACCTGGTGCACCGCGTCGAGGGGGGGACGGCGCACGCGCTGACCACCCCGCTCATCACCGACTCGCAGGGACGCAAGTTCGGCAAGTCCGAGGGCAACGCCGTGTGGCTCGACCCGTCGATGACGAGCCCCTTCGCCTTCTACCAGTACTGGCTCAACGTCGAGGACGCCTCGGTGGTCTCGCTCGTGAAGATCTTCACCGACCGCACACCGGACGAGGTCGCCGAGCTCGAGCGGCAGGTCCGCGACGAGCCCTTCCGGCGCGCGGCGCAGCGGCTCCTCGCCCAAGACGTCACGACGCTCGTGCACGGGGAGGCGGCGACCGCGCAGGCCCAGGCGGCGTCGGCCGCGCTCTTCGGCAAGGGAGACGTCCGGGTCCTCGACGCGCAGACGCTCGCCGACGCGACGGCCGAGCTGCCCGGGGGAGCGGGCGCGGTCGGCGACACCGTCGTCGACGCCCTCGTCGCCAGCGGTCTCGTCGAGTCGCGCAACGCGGCCCGTCGTGCGGTGGCCGACGGGGCGGCGTCGGTGAACGGCGAGAAGGTCACCGACCCCGAGCGGGTGCTCACCCAGGAGGACTTCCTCCACGGCTCGACCGCCCTGCTGCGCCGTGGCAAGAAGGCCCTCGCGGCCCTGCGCCTGGGGTGAGCAGGGGGTGAGCAGGGGTGAGCCGGCCCCCTGTGGCGGGCGATTTGGCATCGCCGCGGATGGTCGTCTAATGTTCTCGATGTCAGCCCGAGAGGGAGGAACGGACACCAAGCGGCAGCCCTTGCAGGGTTGCACCAAGTAGGCCGGTCCCGCGAGCTGATCAACCACCACGAAGGTCTTCGTCGCAGCACTGCTGATGGCGAAAGAGCGAGTTGGAGCCGGTCCGAAAGGCCTGGTACGGTTGGAAACACACCGCAAGAAAGCCAAGCGCGAGTCACCGGCTTCCTCACGAGGAAGATCACGGAAATCGCCCAAGATTGGATGCGGTAAGGTTTCACCAAGAGCCCCGAGCGAGACGCACGAGAGTGCAGACCGATCGGTGCGCGTCCGAACCTTGAGAACTCAACAGCGTGTCAAAAATCGATGCCAATACCTCGTCTTCAGAAGGTGCGGCGCATCCTCCTTCTGGTGGGTGTGTGGTGCTGATGAAACGATATTTTAATCCTTTGGTTGACAATGATCATCTAGTATTTTTGCTAGTTGTTCTTGCTCAGCTGGGATGACAACCCTTTGTGGGTATCAGTATTTCACCGCGGTCCTTTTGGGGTTGTGGTGGGAGTTGAACATCAACGGAGAGTTTGATCCTGGCTCAGGACGAACGCTGGCGGCGTGCTTAACACATGCAAGTCGAACGGTGAACCTTGGAGCTTGCTCTAAGGGGATCAGTGGCGAACGGGTGAGTAACACGTGAGTAACCTGCCCCGGACTCTGGAATAAGCGCTGGAAACGGCGTCTAATACCGGATACGAGACGCAACCGCATGGTTAGCGTCTGGAAAGTTTTTCGGTCTGGGATGGACTCGCGGCCTATCAGCTTGTTGGTGAGGTAATGGCTCACCAAGGCGACGACGGGTAGCCGGCCTGA
>NZ_JBEPOY010000009.1:0-3355 GCF_040547045.1 Janibacter sp. UYMM211
GGGTGCTGGGGTGCTTGACACGTTGTTGGGTCCTGAGGGTTCGGGCTCACCGCCATGTGATTTCGGTTGCTGGTGGTGACGCGAGCGCCTCGAGGCCATCGACCCCCACGGTTGTGGGGGTTGTGGTGCGGGCCGGCCATGTGGGACGAACCGCCACGCTGTTACTAGCGTGGTAGGCGCCCGGGTGTGGTTGGTGCCGACCGTATGTTGAGAACTGAACAGTGGACGCGAGCATCTTTGTGGCTCAAGTTTTTAAGGGCGCACGGTGGATGCCTTGGCACCAGGAACCGAAGAAGGACGTAGGAATCTGCGATAAGCCTCGGGGAGTCGATAACCAGACTGTGATCCGAGGATTTCCGAATGGGGAAACCCGGCTGGAGGCAAGTCCAGTCACTCCCAGCTGAACACATAGGCTGGGTAGAGGGAACGTGGGGAAGTGAAACATCTCAGTACCCACAGGAAGAGAAAGCAACCGCGATTCCGTGAGTAGTGGCGAGCGAAAGCGGATCAGGCCAAACCGTATCTGTGTGATAGCTGTCAGGCGTTGCAGGTACGGGGTTGTGGGATCTCTTGGTCAGGACTGACATCCTGGCATGGAGTCAAAAACGCGTGTCATAGTCGAAGGGTCTTGAACGGCCCGGCACAGAGGGTGCTACCCCCGTAGACGAAATGATGCGCACTTCAGAGAGATATCCCAAGTAGCACGGGGCCCGAGAAATCCCGTGTGAATCTGGCGGGACCACCCGCTAAGCCTAAATATTCCCTGGTGACCGATAGCGGACAAGTACCGTGAGGGAAAGGTGAAAAGTACCCCGGGAGGGGAGTGAAATAGATCCTGAAACCGTGTGCCTACAATCCGTTGGAGCCTCCTTGTGGGGTGACAGCGTGCCTTTTGAAGAATGAGCCTGCGAGTTAGTGCTCAGTGGCAAGGTTAACCCGTGTGGGGAAGCCGTAGCGAAAGCGAGTCCGAATAGGGCGATTGAGTCGCTGGGTCTAGACCCGAAGCGGAGTGATCTACCCATGGCCAGGTTGAAGCGACGGTAAGACGTCGTGGAGGACCGAACCCACTTAGGTTGAAAACTGAGGGGATGAGCTGTGGGTAGGGGTGAAAGGCCAATCAAACTCCGTGATAGCTGGTTCTCCCCGAAATGCATTTAGGTGCAGCGTCACGTGTTTCTTACCGGAGGTAGAGCTACTGGATAGCTAATGGGCCTCACCAGGTTACTGACGTTAGCCAAACTCCGAATGCCGGTAAGTGAGAGCGTGGCAGTGAGACTGCGGGGGATAAGCTCCGTAGTCGAGAGGGAAACAGCCCAGATCACCAGCTAAGGTCCCTAAGCGTGTGCTAAGTGGGAAAGGATGTGGAGTTGCATTGACAACCAGGAGGTTGGCTTAGAAGCAGCCACCCTTTAAAGAGTGCGTAATAGCTCACTGGTCAAGTGATTCCGCGCCGACAATGTAGCGGGGCTCAAGCACACCACCGAAGCTGTGGCATTGACACACTGCCTGGCCACTTGTGGTCCAAGCGTGTTGATGGGTAGGGGAGCGTCGTGTGGCGAGTGAAGCGGCGGTGTGAACCAGCCGTGGATGCCACACGAGTGAGAATGCAGGCATGAGTAGCGAAAGACGGGTGAGAAACCCGTCCGCCGAATATCCAAGGGTTCCAGGGTCAAGCTAATCTGCCCTGGGTAAGTCGGGACCTAAGGCGAGGCCGACAGGCGTAGTCGATGGACATCCGGTTGATATTCCGGAACCGGCGAAGAACCGCCCCTGATGAATCTAGTGATGCTAAGAGCCTGAAGCTCACCACCGGCGACTTCGGTTGCCATCGGTGAGTGGAACGCTCGACCCGATCTAGTAGTAGTCAAGCGATGGGGAGACGCAGGAAGGTAGCCTCCGCGTGGCGATGGTTGTCCACGTCCAAGGGTGTAGGGAGTCAGGTAGGCAAATCCGTCTGACACATATCCTGAGACCTGATAGTGACCGCATCAGCGGGAAGCAGGGTGATCCTATGCTGCCAAGAAAATCCTCTAGCGAGGTTCTAGCCGCCCGTACCCCAAACCGACTCAGGTGGATAAGTAGAGAATACTAAGGCGATCGAGTGAATCGTGGTTAAGGAATTCGGCAAAATGCCCCCGTAACTTCGGGAGAAGGGGGGCCCGGATTCTGAAGTCCTTTCGGACTAGGATGATGGGCCGCAGAGACCAGGGAGAAGCGACTGTTTACTAAAAACACAGGTCCGTGCGAAGTCGCAAGACGATGTATACGGACTGACGCCTGCCCGGTGCTGGAAGGTTAAGAGGACCGGTTAGTCACCTCGTGTGGCGAAGCTGAGAATTTAAGCCCCAGTAAACGGCGGTGGTAACTATAACCATCCTAAGGTAGCGAAATTCCTTGTCGGGTAAGTTCCGACCTGCACGAATGGCGTAACGACTTCTCCACTGTCTCAACCGCGAACTCGGCGAAATTGCACTACGAGTAAAGATGCTCGTTACGCGCAGAAGGACGGAAAGACCCCGGGACCTTCACTATAGCTTGGTATTGGTGATCGGGACGGCTTGTGTAGGATAGGTGGGAGACTGTGAAGCATGCACGCCAGTGTGTGTGGAGTCATCGTTGAAATACCACTCTGGTCGTTCTGGTTGTCTAACCTCGGTCCGTGATCCGGATCAGGGACATTGCCTGGTGGGTAGTTTAACTGGGGCGGTTGCCTCCTAAAATGTAACGGAGGCGCTCAAAGGTTCCCTCAGCCTGGTTGGCAATCAGGTTTCGAGTGTAAGTACACAAGGGAGCTTGACTGCGAGACAGACATGTCGAGCAGGGACGAAAGTCGGAACTAGTGACCCGACGGTGGCTTGTGGAAGCGCCGTCGCTCAACGGATAAAAGGTACCCCGGGGATAACAGGCTGATCTTCCCCAAGAGTCCATATCGACGGGATGGTTTGGCACCTCGATGTCGGCTCGTCGCATCCTGGGGGTGGAGTTGCTCCCAAGGGTTGGGCTGTTCGCCCATTAAAGCGGCACGCGAGCTGGGTTTAGAACGTCGTGAGACAGTTCGGTCCCTATCCTCTGTGCGCGTAGGAAACTTGAGAGAGGCTGACCCTAGTACGAGAGGACCGGGTTGGACGAACCACTGGTGTGTCAGTTGTCCTGCCAAGGGCACCGCTGATTGGCTACGTTCGGAAGTGATAACCGCTGAAAGCATCTAAGCGGGAAGCACGTCTCAAGATGAGGTTTCCATGGAGCGCAAGCTCTGAGAGGCTCCCAGTAGACTACTGGGTTGATAGGCCAGATGTGGAAGTGCAGCAATGCATGGAGCTGACTGGTACTAATAAGCCGATAACTTGATACACAC